>NZ_JARGZA010000009.1 GCF_030973515.1 Jannaschia maritima | reverse complement strand
AGGACGGCCTGCGCTTCGCCATCCGCGAAGGCGGCCGCACCGTCGGCGCCGGGGTCGTGTCGAAGATCATTGAGTAAGCGCAGCCGCCCCACCGGGGCGGATGCGCGAACCCCGGCAGCGTATCCCGCAGGGATGCGCGAGAGGGGGGAGGCGGTCCGTCCCTGCGGGGCGACGAATGCCGGTGGCCCGGCCGCGGCAGCGGTCTCGCCGAAGGCGACGACCGCGAGAGCGGCCGGACCACACGGCAGCCATTCCAGGCGCCCCACACGACATCGCAACGAAGGCCCCCCGCACGGGGGCCTTCGCACGTTCGGGGGAGGCGGGCCGCGACGGCACACATCCCCGGCCCACGCGCGGGCCGCCCCGGCGCATCGCCCACCCCCGTGATCCCCCACGACCCGCAACCCTGTCCGACGCATCGCAGACGCGGAGCAGACGCGCGGCAGACACCCGCCCTCCGCGTCCGGCGCATCCCCTCCACGCCACCGGACCACGAACCGAACCCCCCGAACCCCTATCTTCGCAGCCCGACGCCCGACTTGCCCCGAACCCCCGCTCGCGGTCATACTGACCACCTGGCCACCCCCGGTCCCACCGACGCCGCCGACCTTTCCGCCGCACCGCAGCGAAAACGCCCGGAGAACGGCCGACCCCGCCGCGATGCCATGCCCGACACCCTCCTGAACGACCCCGCCGCCGCGGCCGCGCGTCTCGCGCACCTGAACGACCCGCATATGCGCCCCCTCGCGGCAGCGACATCGGTGATGCGCGAATGGGGCACACGAGCGTACCCGAACGACAAGGTGGCCATGCCTTGGTACGACGACCGATCAGGACAGGAGGACTTCTGCGAGGGGCCTTCGTCAAGTTCGAGCCATCTTAGGCAGGAGTACCGCCCCGACGACCCAGGATCGATCCGCTCCGCCATCCGCGCGACGTGCCTAAGCCTTTGAACGAAGAAGGGCCGCCCCGCGGGGCGACCCTTCCGAAACTCGGTCCGATCCGGATGGATCAGCTGCCGCTGTTCTCGATGATGGCTTCGACTTGCTGCATCTTCGTGCTGTCGTTCTCGTCGGAGTCGATGATCGACTTGATCGCGGCGATCTCGGACAGGCGCAGGTCGTTCAGGACCATCGGGTCGATGCCCATGCGCTCGATGTCGTTCATGATGGAGGCCTCCAGCATGCTGAAGCCTTCCTGCAGGTGGGCGTCGGCGAAGGCGGCACCACCGAAGGCGATCGAGGCGGCGGTGATGGCGGTGGCAATAGTGCGGTTCATCGTATGTCTCTCCTAAGACGTTGTCAGGTTCGGCCAACCGGAGGTTGCGTTCGCTCGACCGAAGCCGTGTTGACCTTAACCCCGGAAAGCTGCTCCGTGTAAAGCCAACTTGCGGCGCGCGTTACCGTTCCACAAAGATACGTGACACCAGCATCAGCCCCGTTGACCGATCTCCAGCGCCGTCCCGTTGATGCAGTGCAGGTTCTGGCCGTCCACGTCCAGGTGATGCCCCAGATGACATCCGCAGCGGCGGCAATGGATCTCGATCAGGGCCAGTCGATCGTCGGCCATCCGCACCTGTCCGTACTGTCGGACGGGTCCGTCGATTCCCAACATGATCGCGTTCGGGATCGAATGCTCGAAGAAGACCCACCCCTTGTCCAGCGGAACGAACCACGCGCCGTCGTACACCGGCAGGTCGCAGCCGCGGCAGCGGTACTCCCCATCCACCGCCTCGCGCCACAGATCGGTCGTCTTCGGCCACTCGGTGTCGGCTTCGCGCATGATCTTGTAGGCGTCGTCGCCCAGATCCGCCCGCCACTGCTCCTCCGACATCGTGACCTCGAACGGGAAGTCGGAGGTCGCCGGGACGTATTGCTCGAACGTCTTGCCGGTCGCGCTCGTGACGCGTTCCTGCGCTGCCGCCGCGGCGGGTGCCAACGCCAACGCCGCGCTGCCGGCCATCAGCTGCCGCCGCGACACGGCGGTGGTCCTGCGTTCGTCCATGGTCTCGTCCCCTCGCGGCTGTGTCCGTTCCCCGCCGTTATGGCCAATCGGGCGACACGTTGTCATCTCACGTCTGCGCGGTCGGCCGTGATGGACCGGGCGCGTCGGAAAACTGCCCCGATAGCCTTGCGGCACGAGCCCATGGGGTGTAGGCGCGCGCATCCCGGGTGGCCGCACGGCCCATGCCGGAGGTTCCGACGAGGGGTGCGGATGCGCCGCCCTCCTCCTCTCGAACCGAACGACGGGTCGGATGGCCGGATGGGCCGCCCCCCGTGCAATCGAGCGAAGTGCCGATGAAAAGCCAAAATATCCGCATCCGGCTGAAGGCGTTCGATTACCGCGTCCTGGATTCCAGCACGCAGGAAATCGTCGCCACAGCCAAGCGGACGGGCGCGCAGGTGCGCGGCCCCATCCCGCTGCCGAACAAGATCGAACGGTTCACCGTGCTGCGCGGTCCGCATATCGACAAGAAGTCCCGCGACCAGTGGGAGATCCGCACCCACAAGCGTCTGCTCGACATCGTCGATCCCACGCCGCAGACCGTGGACGCGCTGATGAAGCTCGACCTCGCCGCTGGCGTGGACGTCGAGATTAAAGTCTAAGGGGGGTCACATGCTTCGTTCAGGAGTGATCGCCCGCAAGGTGGGCATGACGCGTCTGTTCCAGGAGGACGGGCGCCAGGTTCCGGTCACCGTGCTGCAACTCGACGGCCTGCAGGTCGTGGGCCAGCGCACGGCAGACAAGCACGGCTACAGCGCCGTCCAGCTCGGCACCGGAACGGCCAAGGCCAAGCGCACGTCGAAGGCGATGCGCGGCGTGTTCTCGGCTGCGGGCGTCGAGCCCAAGCGCCGGATCGTCGAGTTCCGCGTCGATCCCGACAACATGATCGAGGTCGGCGAGGAGATCATCGCCGACCACTACTTCGAGGGCCAGTTCGTCGACGTGTCCGGCACGTCGATCGGCAAGGGCTTCGCGGGCGCCATGAAGCGCCACAACTTCGGCGGCCTGCGCGCGTCGCACGGCGTGTCGATCAGCCACCGCTCGCACGGCTCGACCGGCCAGTGCCAGGACCCCGGCAAGGTGTTCAAGGGCAAGAAGATGGCCGGCCACATGGGCGCCGCCCGGGTGACCACGCAGAACCTGCAGGTCGTTCGGACCGACACCGACCGCGGCCTCATTATGGTCAAGGGCGCCGTGCCCGGATCGAAGGGTGGCTGGGTCACGGTCAAGGACGCCGTGAAGAAGCCCACGCCCGAGAACGTGATCCTGCCCGCGGCGCTGGCATCCGCCAAGCGCGAGGCCCAGCGCCTGGCCGAGGAGGCCGCCGCCGCCGCCGAGGCCGAGGCCAAGGCCGCGGAGGAGGCCGCCGCCCAGGAGGCCGCGTTGGCCGAGGCCGAAGCCGAAATCGCCGAGGAGAAGTCCGACACCGACAACTCCGACGCCCCGAAGAAGGAAGGTGACGCATGAAACGCGACGTCATCACGCTCGACGGCGGGACGGCCGGCGACATCGACCTGTCGGACGCCCTGTTCGACGTCGAACCGCGCGCCGACATCCTGCATCGCGTCGTCCGCTGGCAGCGCAACAGGGCCCAGCAGGGGACCCACAAGGTCAAGACCCGGTCCGAGGTCAGCTATTCGACCAAGAAGATCGTCCGGCAGAAGGGCTCCGGCGGTGCGCGCCACGGCTCCCGCAAGGCGCCGATCTTCCGCAAGGGCGGCGTCTACAAGGGCCCCACGCCCCGCAGCCACGCCCACGACCTGCCCAAGAAGGTGCGTCGCCTGGGCCTGCTGATGGCGCTGTCCGCCAAGGCCCGCGACGGCGACTTGGTGATCCTGGACGCGGCCGCCGTGGACGGCAAGACCGCCGCCCTGGCCAAGCAGGTCGCGAACCTGGGTTGGAAGCGCACGCTGGTCATCGACGGCGCGGACGTGAACGAGGGGTTCGCCCAGGCGGCCCGCAACCTCGACCACGTGGACGTGCTGCCCAGCCAGGGCGCCAACGTCTACGACATCCTGAAGCGCGACACCCTGGTCATCACCAAGGCCGGCGTCGAAGCCCTGGAGGCACGGCTGGCATGAACACCTACGACGTGATCCGAAAGCCCATCATCACCGAGAAGGCGACCATGGCCTCGGAGGCCAACGCCGTCGTCTTCGAGGTGGCGATGGACGCCGCCAAGCCGCAGATCAAGGCCGCGGTCGAGGAACTGTTCGGCGTGAAGGTCAAGGCGGTCAACACCGCCATCGCCAAGGGCAAGGTCAAGCGGTTCCGGGGCCGTCCCGGCAAGCGGCGCGACGTCAAGAAGGCTTACGTCACGCTGGAGGAAGGCAACACCATCGACGTGACGACCGGCCTGTAAGGCCCGTCCCGACCCGACGACGCGGCCGGCCCCCCGGGGCCGGCCGTCCGCGTTCACCGCGATGCCCCCGCGGCCCTTGCACCGGCCCCCGCGACGCGGTTCTGTCCCCCGCAGCCGGACCGAGTGGAGTGACCCCCGATGCGACCCGACCCGACGCGCCCGGACCGGGCGGCGCTGCGCGACCGTCTGCTGTCCGTGTTCCGTCGCGTCCACGTCATCAACCTGCCCGAGCGCACCGACCGCCGGCACGAGGTCGCGGTCCAATTGCGCCGGGTGGGCCTGGACTTCGACCACCCCGCGGTCGAGCTGGTCGCCGCGAACCGGCCCGACGCGCCGGGGGGGTTCGGCTCGATCGGCGCGCGGGGCTGCTTCCACAGCCATCTGGGCATCCTGGCGCAGGCCCGCGCCGCATCCGGCCCCGTCCTCGTGCTGGAGGACGACGCCGACTTCGCCCCCGACGCCGAAGCGCGGTTGGACGGCATCGTCGACGGTCTGTCCCGCGGCGGGTGGGACGTCTTCTATGGCCATCCGGGTCCGGACGGCCTGGGTCGGGCGGGGCAGGGGGCGGCGGGACCGCTGACGACGTGGGCGCCCGACGATCCGATCCGGGGCACGCACGTGATGGGGTGGACACCGGTCGCCGCGGGTCGGGCCTTCGCCTATCTCGACGCGATGCGCGGGCGGACGCCGGGCCATCCGGACGGCGGGCCGATGCACGTGGACGGCGCGTTCAGCTGGTTCCGCGCGGCCCATCCGGACCTGACCACGCGGGTAACCCCCGACCCCCTGGCGGTGCAGCGGGCGTCGCGGACCGACATCCAGGCGATGCGCTGGTTCGACCGGGCGCCAATCCTGCGCGACGGCGCGCAATGGCTGCGTCGGATGCGGCGGGGCTAGGGGGGCGCGCGATGCGGACGCCGCCCATCCTCCCGACCTGCCTCGCGATCCTGCTGGCGGTCCAGGCGCACGCGCAGTCCGGGCGGCTGGGGTCGCGGGACGGCATCCAGGGCTGCGGGGCCACCGCCATCGGCTCCGACCTGATCGTGACGGCGGCGCATTGCGTCCACGACGGCCGCGGCGGTCCGTTCTATCACCCCGGCGGCGGCCTCGACCCCATCCCGCTGCGGCGCATCGTCCACGACCCCGACTATGCCAAGACGTCCGACCGCCACGCCAAGGCCGGGCGCGACCTGGCCCTCGGCCGCCTGGCCCGCCCCATGGGCGCGGGCCCGATCCGCCATACCGTCGGCCCGCCCCCTCGCGCCGGCGAGGTTCTGGTGCTCGAAACGCTGTCCCATCCCGGGCGGGGCGAGACGCGCCGCCAGACCTGTCCCGTCGTGCGCCGAACCGAAGGGGCCGCCACCTTGTCCTGCGCCGTCGTGTCGGGCGACAGCGGCTCGCCCGTGCTGCGGATCACCGACACCGGATCCGAGATCGCCGCCGTCGCCGTGGCCCGCACCACGTTCCTCGGCGCCCCCGCCACCGTGGCCGCCGACCTCCTCCCCCGCATGCGCGTCCTGCGGGGGCGGCTGGGGAACTGACGGCGTCGGGCGGGCCCCGGGGAACGACCGCCCCTCCGGTGCCGCACCACCCCCACCCCGCTTGACCCCGTCCCGCAACCCCCCTACACGCCCCCATCCGCAGCGCGCCCCGGACCCCGTCCGGGGCTTCGTCGTCTGGCGAATGCGGCACCAACCGGGGACCTACGGGGCCCTTCACCTTCGCGGGGGCCAGCCCTCCGCCACATAGCCAACGGAAGACAGTCAACATGGCACTCAAGTCGTACAAGCCGACGACGCCGGGCCAGCGCGGGCTGGTGCTGATCGACCGTTCGGAGCTGTTCAAGGGCCGCCCGGTCAAGACCCTCACGGAAGGGTTGACCAAGAAGGCGGGCCGCAACAACACCGGACGGATCACGATGCGTCGTCGCGGGGGTGGGGCCAAGCGGCTCTATCGGATCGTGGACTTCAAACGCACGCGCCGCGATTCCTCCGCCGTCGTCGAGCGGATCGAATACGATCCCAACCGCACGGCTTTCATCGCCCTCGTCCGCTACGAGGACGGCGAACGGTCCTACATCCTTGCGCCGCAGCGCCTGGCCATCGGCGACCAGGTCGTCGCGTCCGAGCGCGCGGACATCAAGCCGGGCAACGCGATGCCGTTCCAGGGCATGCCCATCGGCACCATCGTCCACAACGTCGAGCTCAAGCCCGGCAAGGGCGGCCAGATCGCGCGCGCGGCCGGAACCTATGCCCAATTCGTCGGGCGCGACGGCGGCTATGCCCAGCTGCGCCTGTCCTCGGGCGAGTTGCGCCTCGTGCGCCAAGAATGCATGGCCACGGTGGGGGCGGTCAGCAACCCCGACAACTCGAACCAGAACCTCGGCAAGGCCGGCCGCTCGCGCCACATGGGCAAGCGCCCATCCGTTCGCGGCGTCGTGATGAACCCGATCGACCACCCGCATGGCGGCGGCGAAGGCCGCACCTCCGGTGGCCGGAACCCCGTCACCCCGTGGGGCGTCCCCACGAAGGGCAAGCGGACCCGCAACAAGAACAAGGCGTCGTCGAGGCTGATCCTTCGCACGCGCCATGCCAAGCGCAAGGGGCGCTGATACATGACACGTTCAGTCTGGAAGGGTCCGTTCGTCGACGCCTACGTCCTCAAGAAGGCGGAGAAGGCTCAGGAATCGACCCGCAACGACGTCATCAAGATCTGGTCGCGTCGCTCCACCATCCTGCCGCAGTTCGTCGGCCTGACCTTCGGCGTGTACAACGGGCAGAAGCACGTGCCCGTCAACGTGACCGAGGACATGATCGGCCAGAAGTTCGGGGAATACTCGCCCACCCGCACCTATTACGGGCATGCGGCCGACAAGAAGGCGAAGCGCAAATGAGCAAGGACAAGAACCCCCGCCGCGTGGCCGACAACGAGGCCATGGCCAAGCTGCGGATGCTGAAGACCAGCCCGCAGAAGCTGAACCTGCTCGCCGCCATGATCCGCGGAAAGAAGGTCGAGCGCGCGTTGAGCGAGCTGACCTTCTCCAAGAAGCGGATCTCGGAGGACGTGCGCAAGTGCCTCCAATCGGCCATCGCCAACGCCGAGAACAACCACAACCTGGACGTCGACGATCTGATCGTCGCGGAAGCCTGGGTCGGCAAGAACCTGACCATGAAGCGTGGACGCCCCCGGGCGCGCGGTCGCTTCGGTCGGATCACCAAGCCGTTCGCCGAGCTGACGATCAAGGTCCGCCAAGTCGAGGAGCAAGCCTGATGGGCAACAAGGTCAATCCGATCGGGATGCGCCTGCAGGTCAACCGCACCTGGGACAGCCGCTGGTACGCCGATACGAAGGAATACGGGAACCTCCTGCTGGAGGATCTGAAGATTCGTGAGTTCATCGAGCGGGAATGCAAGCAGGCCGGCATCAGCCGCATCATCATCGAACGTCCGCACCGCAAGTGCCGCGTGACGATCCACACGGCGCGGCCGGGTGTCATCATCGGCAAGAAGGGCGCCGACATCGAGACGCTGCGCAGGAAGCTGGCGGCGTTGACCGACAGCGAGCTGCACCTCAACATCGTCGAGGTCCGCAAGCCCGAGCTCGATGCCGCGCTGGTCGGCGAAAGCATCGCGCAGCAGCTGGAACGCCGTGTGTCCTTCCGTCGTGCGATGAAGCGGTCGGTCCAGAACGCCATGCGCATGGGCGCCCTGGGCATCCGCGTGAACCTGGCGGGTCGCCTGGGCGGGGCCGAGATCGCGCGCACCGAATGGTACCGCGAGGGTCGCGTGCCGCTGCACACGCTGCGCGCCGACATCGACTATGCCGGGATCGAGGCCGTAACGCCCTATGGGATCATCGGGATCAAGGTCTGGATCTTCAAGGGCGAGATCATGGAGCACGATCCGCAGGCCCGGGACCGCAAGGCCCAGGAGCTGCAGGACGGGCCGGCACCCCGTGGCGCGGGCGGCGGACGCCGCGACCGCCGCAACTGATCGGGAGGGGTAGGATATGCTGCAACCGAAACGGACCAAGTTCCGCAAGCAACACAAGGGCCGCATCAGCGGCGAGGCCAAGGGCGGCGCCACGTTGAACTTCGGCACGTTCGGTCTGAAGGCCGTCGAGCCGGAGCGCGTGACCGCCCGCCAGATCGAAGCCGCCCGCCGGGCCATGACGCGCCACATGAAGCGTCAGGGCCGGGTCTGGATCCGGATCTTCCCCGACGTGCCCGTCACGTCGAAGCCCGTCGAGGTGCGCATGGGCAAGGGCAAGGGTTCGGTCGACTTCTGGGCCTGCAAGGTCAAGCCCGGCCGCGTCATGTTCGAGCTGGACGGCGTGCCGGAGCCTGTCGCGCGCGAGGCCCTGCGCCTGGCCGCCATGAAGCTGCCGGTGAAGACCCGCACCGTCATGCGCGAGGACTGGCATACGACGGCCTGATCCGTCGGCATCCGACCGAAAAAGGGGCGCCTTCGGGCGCCCCTTTTTCGTGGCGCCGCAGGGCGATGCGCCGATGGACCGGGACGCGCATCGGTCCACAGACAGAATCTCGTCACGTAAGTTCGCCTGATTCAGCATGCCTTCTCAGGAGAAAGCCAATGACCCGAACAGTGATTCTAGCCGCCGCGACCCTACTGCTGACCGCCCCCGCCCAGGCGGCCGTCGTCGAGGTAACAAGCGGCGACACGGCCTCCGACAGCTTCTTCGCAGATTACTTCGCCACGGGGCAGATCGGCGCCGCCCTCGCCCCGTATGCCGACGATCCGGCCCTGTCCAACGGCGCAGTCCTGGAGGTGACGCTGACCGTCTCCGGCGGCTTCCGGGGGTTCGGGCCGCTCAGTTCTGACACCGGCTTCGATCCAGGTCTGGCGGAACCCTACGATTGGACCGGATCGCTGGACCTGACCTTCGTGGCGCCATCCGGCCTCTCGCTGCCCGGCCTGCAGGCGTTGAACGTCGCCTCCCTCGGTTCGCAAGGCTTCGCAGGATCGGGCCCGAACTTCGGTTATTCCGAAGGCGATTACGACATAGCCCTGTCCGCCAGCCTGACCTATTTCGACGGGGACGACCTGCCGCCCGTGGTCCCGCTGCCGGCAGCCGGTCTGCTGCTCCTGGGGGCGTTCCGGCTTTCTGGGCCTGCAGCGCCGGGCATAGCATCGCCGGGTCGGTGGCTCCGTCCGCCGGCGCTTACGTACGGCCCGCAGCCGGGGTAGGGGGGCGCATGGCCGATCTATCATCCCTCTTCGTGACGCGTCTCTACCGGGCCTTGCTGTCCGACCACGATCCGAAGGTCGATGCGGGCGAACTTCGCGCATCCTGCATCTCGATCGCCGAAGACGACGAAGCCGGGCAGGAATGGTGCGACCGGAACGACTTTCCGGGCTACACCTCCTATGCCTCGCTCACGGACCTGCCGTGGCGCTTCCCCATCTTCGACGCGCTGCGCCGCAACCTGGACCGGCACGTCTCGGCCTTCGCCGCCGACGCCGCCTTCGACCTCGACGGGCGCGACCTCGCCCTGGACGACATCTGGATCAACGTCCTGCCCCCCGGCGGCATCCACACCGGCCACCTGCACCCCCACGCCGTCGTCAGCGGAACGACCTACGTCGCCTTGCCCGACGGCGCCGGGGCGATCCGGTTCGAGGATCCGCGCCTGCCGTTCATGATGGCCGCGCCCGGCCGGACGCCCGACGCGCCCGCCGACCGCCGCACGTTCCATACGGCCCGCCCCGCCGTGGGCGACGTCCTGCTATGGGAAGGCTGGCTGCGCCACGAAGTGCCGATGAACATGACCGACGACGACCGTATCAGCGTCAGCTTCAACTATCGGTGGGGATAGGGATTAACCAAACGGGTTCGTCTGCGTTGATACCTGACTCTGCGCCGTCCTATAGATACTTTTTGAGTAGTTTGTTGTGTGTTGTAATGATTGGTCACGGTACGTTCTCGTTGTCGGTAGCGATTTGGCAGCGTCCTCCCAATGCGCTCTTCGTCTTCGCGCTTTCCCTGACGGCTTGCTTCTTTGTCTCGCAGTTGATGCTCAGCGAATGCACGACCGCAGCATGTCGTGTCGTCCTCGTCCTTTTCGACCTTGGCGGGGAAGCGAACCTGCCCACCTGGTTTTCATCCAGTTGCTGGCTGCTGATGGCGATCCTCTCGCTTTTTGCGGCTAGGCGGCAGGATATGAAGAACCTACGGCTGGGTTGGGTCATCGTCGCACTTATCGCAGTTTACATATCGGTCGATGAAACCGCTATGTTGCACGAGACGTTCGGCGGCGCTATCGGCAGCCGTATTGTCGGCGGCGCCCCGCTGGGGATTTTCCATTGGCAAGTCTACGGAGTGCTTGCGGTCTGTGGATCCATGATAGTGCTAGCGCCGTTCGCGTATCGCTTGCCGGCTGCGGTTCGGAACCGGTTAATCCTCGCCGCGTGCGTGTTCATCCTGGCTGCGCTCGGCATGGAAACTATCGAGGCGAAATTCTTCATTCCCGATCCCCAGATGAACCCTGACATGATCGACCCGTCAAATTGGGTTCGGATGTTGCGCACAACCGTCGAAGAATTGGGCGAGATGATCGCAATCATTATCGCGATCTCGGCGGTCATCGTTTATCTATTGGTGCCAGCTTCGATAAACGAACGCCGCACGACCTGACAGCTTGATCGCGAAACGCTCGCGAGCCCGCACCCACCTTCGTCCGCCCCCACGCGGGCGACGTCTTCCTGACGGATTCCTGGCTGCGGCGAGAAGCGCCGACGAACATGACCGACGACGACCGCATCAGCGTCAGCTTCAACTATCAGTGGGGGTAGGGCACTAAAAGTTCCCGCGGCCCATTGCGCCACGCCGGGCCTTCGTCTAATGGCCGCGCTCTAACCTCTCCACCGGGATCGCGGGTCACCCTCACGGGGCCTGCCGGTGATGTTGACAGGAGAATGGCGATGGATGCCAAGGAACTGCGGGGCAAGACCCCGGACGAGTTGCGCACGCAGCTGACGGCCCTGAAGAAGGAGGGGTTCAACCTCCGCTTCCAGCAGGCCACCAATCAGTTGGAGAACACGGCGCGCATGCGCCAGGTCCGCCGCGAGACGGCGCGTGTGATGACTGTTCTGAACGAAAAGGCGCGCACTGCGCCCGAAGCGGAGGCGTAGACCATGCCCAAGCGTATTCTCCAGGGCGTCGTGACGTCCGATCAGAACGCCCAGACCGTAACCGTGTCGGTCGAGCGCCGCTTCAAGCACCCGCTGCTGCAGAAGACGGTGCGGAAGTCCAAGAAGTACCGCGCCCACGACGAGACGGACGCGTTCAAGGTGGGCGACACGGTCCGCATCCAGGAATGCGCGCCCAAGTCGAAGACGAAGCGCTGGGAGGTGATGACCGCCGAGATGGTCGAAGCCTACGAACGCACGCGCCAGGAAGACGCGAAGCAACAACAGGTCGACGACGCTGAGCGTCACGCAGCCCACGAGGCTGCCGCCCACTGAGGGCGTTGCCGTAATCGAAACCCTGGGGACACGGGCCGCATCGCCCCCCCAAAGGTCGGGAGAAACCAATGATCCAGATGCAGACCAACCTTGATGTCGCTGACAACAGCGGTGCACGCCGCGTTCAGTGCATCAAGGTCCTGGGCGGGTCCAAGCGGAAGTACGCCTCCGTCGGCGACATCATCGTGGTGTCGGTCAAGGAAGCGATTCCGCGGGGACGCGTGAAGAAGGGCGACGTCCGCAAGGCCGTGGTCGTGCGCACCGCCAAGGAAGTGCGCCGCGACGACGGCACCGCGATCCGCTTCGATGGCAACGCCGCCGTCATCCTCAACAACAACAACGAACCCGTCGGCACCCGCATCTTCGGGCCGGTGGTCCGTGAACTGCGCGCGAAGAACTTCATGAAGATCATCTCGCTCGCGCCGGAGGTGCTGTGATGGCTGCGAAACTGCGCAAGGGCGACACGGTCGTCGTGCTGGCGGGCAAGGACAAGGGCAAGACGGGCGAGATCGAATCCGTGGATCCCAAGGCCGGAAAGGCCGTCGTCGGCGGCGTGAACATGGCTATCCGTCACACCCGTCAGTCCCAGGCCAGCCAGGGCGGACGGATCCCCAAGGCGATGCCGATCGACCTGTCGAACCTGGCCATCCAGGACGCAAACGGCAAGGCGACCCGTGTCGGCTTCCGCTCGGAAGACGGCAAGAAGGTTCGCTTCGCCAAGACCACGGGGGACGTGATCTGATGCTCGACCAAGCCAACTACATCCCGCGTCTGAAGGCGGACTTCCAGGACCGCATCAAGCCGGCCATGAAGGAAGAGTTCGCCTACAAGAACGACCTTCAGATCCCGCGGCTCGAGAAGATCGTGCTGAACATCGGCGCCGGCGCGGAATCCGTCCGGGACAGCAAGAAGGCCAAGAGCGCACAGGACGACCTGACCGCGATTACGGGCCAGCAGGCCGTCGTCACGAAGGCCAAAAAGTCCATTGCGGGCTTCCGCGTCCGCGAGGGCATGCCCCTGGGCGCCAAGGTCACGCTGCGCGGCGATCGCATGTACGACTTCCTGGACCGCCTGGTCACCATCGCCCTGCCGCGCGTCCGCGATTTCCGTGGCGTGAGGGCGTCGGGGTTCGACGGGCGTGGGAACTACAACATGGGTCTGAAGGAGCATATCGTCTTCCCGGAGATCAACTTCGACAAGGTCGACGAGAACTGGGGCCTGGACATCGCGATCGTCACGACGGCGAAGACCGATGCCGAGGCGCGGTCCCTCTTGGGCCACTTCAACCTGCCGTTCACCAGCTAAGGGGTCAGAGAGATGGCTAAAGAATCCATGATCCAGCGTCAGAAGAAGCGCGAGCGGCTGGTCAAGCAGTACGCGGAGAAGCGTGCGGCGCTGAAGGAAATCGCGAACGATGAATCCAAGCCGATGGAGGATCGGTTCAAGGCACGCCTGAAACTGGCCGAATTGCCCCGTAACTCGTCGCCCACCCGTCTGAACAACCGCTGCCAGCTGACCGGTCGCCCGCGCGGTTACTATCGCAAGTTGAAGCTCAGCCGGATCATGCTGCGCGAACTGGCCTCGAAGGGTCAGATCCCCGGCATGGTCAAGTCGAGCTGGTAAGGAGGATCACGCAATGAACGATCCCATCGCCGACATGCTGACCCGCATCCGCAACGCGTCCCTGCGCGGCAAGTCGACCGTCCGGCCCCCCGCATCGAAGCTGCGCGCGCGCGTCTTGGACGTCATGGCCGACGAAGGCTATATCCGTGGATACGAGCAGGTCACTTCCGATCGAGGCCATCCCGAGATCGAGATTAGCCTGAAGTACTACGAAGGCGCGCCCGTCATCCGTGAACTCAAGCGGATCTCGAAGCCCGGCCGCCGCGTGTACTTGGGCGCCGCATCCGTGCCTTCGGTCCGCCAGGGCCTGGGCGTATCCATCGTGTCCACGTCGCGCGGCGTCATGTCCGACGCCTCCGCCCGTTCGCAGAACGTCGGCGGCGAAGTGCTCTGCACCGTATTCTGAGGAGGGTTCCATGTCTCGTATCGGAAAACGGCCCGTGGACCTCCCTTCGGGCGTAGAGGCCAGCGTCAGCGGCCAGACAATCCAGGTGAAGGGTCCCAAGGGCACCCGCAGCTTCACCGCGGCCGACGACATCAGCCTGTCGGTCGCGGACAACGCCGTCAGCGTTGATCCGCGCGGCAAGTCCAAGAGGGCGCGCCAGCAATGGGGCATGTCCCGCACCCAGGTCGCAAACCTGGTCCAGGGCGTGACCATCGGCTTCAAGAAGGACCTCGAGATCCAGGGCGTCGGCTACCGGGCGCAGGTTCAGGGCAAGACCTTGAAGCTGGCTCTGGGGTACAGCCACGACGTCGAGTACGACATCCCCGAAGGCATCACGATCACGGCGGCCAAGCCGACCGAAATCACCGTCGAGGGGATCGATCAGCAGCAGGTCGGCCAGGTCGCTGCCGAGATCCGCGCGTGGCGCGCGCCCGAACCCTACAAGGGCAAGGGCATCCGTTACAAGGACGAGTACATCTTCCGCAAGGAAGGCAAGAAGAAGTAAGGACCGGACATCATGGCACTTTCCAAGCGAGAGCTGTTCCAGAAGCGCCGCATGCGCGTCCGGAGCAAGCTGCGGAAACTGGCCGCCGGGCGCCCGCGCCTGTCGGTCCACCGCTCCAATAAGAACATCAGCGTGCAGGTCATCGACGACGCGCAGGGTCGGACCTTAGCGTCCGCGTCCTCGCTGGAGAAGGACCTAGGCCTGATCGGCAAGAACAACGTCGAGGCCGCGGCCAAGATCGGGGCCGCCATCGCGGAACGCGCGAAAGCGGCGGGGGTCGAGGACGTGTATTTCGATCGCGGCGGCTTCCTGTTCCACGGCAAGGTGAAGGCCCTGGCCGACGCCGCGCGGGAGGGTGGTCTGAGGTTCTGATGGACGACGACGCGTTCAAGGCGGCCGTGCTGGAGCGGTTCGATCAGCTCGATAAGCGGGTTGATGAGGGTTTTTCCCGTTCGGATTGCCGCATGGATGCATTGTTTGCCTGAAATGAGGCGGTCGAAACTGAACTGGACCACATGGCGCGTGACCAGCGGGCGCTTCGGATGACAGTGATGGAGTCGATCGATGCGCACGGCGTGCAATCGAACGGATTTATGAACTGAACCGCCGGATCGTTCGGTTAGAATACCCCGACGAAGACTGATGCAGGGGGCTGCACCGGCCCCCTCGATGGTCCGGGCGCATTCTGCGCATCGCGGCCGGTGAAGCGGGCAGTAGGCCCGGAACAGCAGGAGATGCCGGATGGCAGAACGTGACAACAACCGCCGCGGACGCGGGCGCGATCGGGATGAGACGCCGGAATTCGCCGATCGCCTCGTCGCGATCAACCGCGTGTCGAAGACCGTCAAGGGCGGCAAGCGCTTCGGCTTCGCGGCCCTGGTCGTCGTGGGCGACCAGAAGGGCCGCGTTGGTTTCGGCAAGGGCAAGGCCAAGGAAGTGCCCGAGGCCATCCGCAAGGCCACCGAGCAGGCCAAGCGCCAGATGATGCGCGTTCCGCTGCGCGATGGCCGCACGTTGCACCACGACATCAACGGGCGCTGGGGTGCGGGTCGCGTGACCATGCGAACCGCTCCCGAGGGCACCGGCATCATCGCCGGTGGTCCGATGCGGGCCGTGTTCGAGATGCTGGGCATCAAGGACGTCGTCGCTAAGTCGCTGGGATCGCAGAACCCCTACAACATGATCCGCGCCACGCTGGACGGCCTGCGTGCCTCGCAGTCGCCGCGCAACGTAGCGCAGCGCCGTGGCAAGAAGGTCGCCGACATCCTGCGCAAGGACGACGCGCCTAAGATCGACGGCGAACAAGCCCCCGTCGCAGAGGAGGCCTGATCCATGGCAACTATCGTCGTAAAGCAGGTTGGCTCTCCCATCCGCCGCCCCGCCGAGCAGCGCGCCACGTTGATCGGCCTGGGTCTGAACAAGATGCACAAGACCCGCGAGTTGGAGGATACGCCCTCCGTCCGCGGAATGATCCGCAAGATCCCGCACTTGGTCGAGATTGTGGAGGAGCGGGGCTGACCCCGCGACCCTGAATTCGACGCCCGCCCTCACGGGGCGGGCGTTTCACGCGAGAACACATGCCGCGTCCGGTCCATTCGCTTCGGGGACCGCGTCCGGCGAACAGGAGAAGCGAGATGAAACTCAACGAACTGCGCGACAACCCCGGCGCCACCCACAAGCCCAAGCGCGTCGGTCGCGGTCCGGGTTCGGGCCTGGGCAAGACCGGTGGCCGCGGCATCAAGGGTCAGAAGTCGCGTTCCGGCGTGGCGATCAACGGGTACGAAGGCGGTCAGATGCCGCTGTACCAGCGCCTGCCCAAGCGTGGCTTCAACAAGCCGAACCGCAAGGCATATGCCGTTGTGAACCTGGGCAAGATCCAGCAGTTCATCGATGCGGGCAAGCTGGATGCCTCGAACGTGACCGAGGATGCGATGGTCGCCGCGGGTCTGGTCCGTCGCAAGCTCGACGGCGTCCGAGTCCTCGGCAAGGGCGCCCTGACCGGCGCTGCCACGATCACCGTGACGGGCGCGTCCCAGTCGGCGATCGACGCGGCATCCGCGGCCGGCGGCAGCTTGACCGTCGCGATCGCCCCCGGGGCGGAGTGACCGCCCGGCGGTACGGGTTGTGACCCGTTCCGCCACCGCCTACATCGGTCCGGGCACCGTGCCGTGCGTCCCGGGGGGGACCGGATCGACTGGCACGATCGCCTGAACGACACCATTGGGAGGCCGCGATGGCATCCGCTGCGGAACAAATGGCCTCGAACATGAGCTGGGGGGCGTTCGGCAAGGCGAAGGAGCTGCGCCAGCGCATCCTGTTCACCATCGGCCTCCTGATCATCTACCGCTTCGGGACGTACATCCCGGTCCCCGGCATCGACACGACGGCGCTGCGCGACTTCATGGACCAGGCGGCCGCCGGTCTGGGGGGCGTGCTGAACATGTTCACGGGCGGCGCGATTGGACGGATGGGCGTCTTCGCCCTGGGCATCATGCCGTATATCAGCGCGTCGATCATCGTGCAGCTGATGGCCGCGATGGTCCCGCAACTCGAGGCCCTGAAGAAGGAGGGCGAGCCGGGACGCAAGAAGCTGAACCAGTACACGCGCTACGGCACCGTGGCCCTGGCGACGCTTCAGGCCTACGGCCTGGCGGTCAGTCTGGAATCGGGTGGCCTGGTCGCCGATCCCGGCTGGTTCTTCCGGGTGTCCTGCGTCGTGACGCTGGTGGGCGGAACGATGTTCCTGATGTGGTTGGGCGAGCAGATCACCGCGCGGGGCATCGGCAACGGGATCAGCCTGATTATCTTTGTGGGCATCGTGGCCGAGCTGCCCGCCGCCCTGGCGCAGTTCTTCGAGTCGGGGCGCACGGGCGCGCTGACCACGCCAGTCATCATCGGCGTGACGCTGATGTTGCTGGGAACGCTGGTCTTCGTCGTGTTCATGGAACGGTCCCTGCGCAAGATCCACATCCAGTACCCGCGCCGACAGGTCGGGATGAAGGTCTATGACGGGGGGTCCAGCCATCTGCCGGTAAAGGTGAACCCGGCGGGCGTCATTCCTGCGATCTTCGCGTCCAGCCTGCTGTTGCTGCCGACCACGATCAGCACGTTCTCCGGCGCGGAGACGGGTCCGATAATGGCCACCGTACTGGCCTATTTCGGGCCTGGGCAGCCGCTGTACCTGCTTTTCTTCGCGGGCATGATCATCTTTTTCGCGTACTTCTACACGCACAACGTGTCCTTCAAGGCGGAGGACGTGGCCGACAACCTGAAGAACCAGAACGGTTTCATCCCCGGCATCCGTCCCGGCAAGCGGACGGAGGAGTACCTCGAATACGTGGTGAACCGGGTCTTGGTCCTTGGGTCCGGCTATCTCGCCTTGGTCTGCCTGATCCCGGAGGTCGTGCGGAACGAACTGGCGATCACGGCCTATTTCGGGGGCACGTCGATCCTGATCATCGTATCCGTCGGGATGGACACGATCCAGCAGGTCCAATCGCATCTGCTGGCCCACCAGTACGAGGGGCTGATCGAGAAGTCACAGTTGCGCGGCAAACGCCGTGGGCAGCGGGGCCGGGGAAAGGCCGGAAGCGCACGCCGGTAGGGCAGGCGCATCCGGGGGGAGGACATCATGAACATCATTCTGTTGGGACCGCCCGGTGCCGGCAAGGGCACGCAGGCCCGTCGGCTGGTCGAGGATCGGGGTATGGTTCAGTTGTCCACCGGGGACATGCTGCGTGCTGCCCGGTCGTCCGGCACCGAGATGGGGCGCCGTGTCGCCGCGATCATGGATGCGGGCGAACTGGTCACGGACGAGATCGTGATCGGACTGATCGAGGAACAATTGCAGACGTCGCGTGGCGGCGGCTTCATCTTCGACGGGTTTCCTCGTACGTTGGGTCAGGCCGACGCGTTGGGCGACCTGCTGGCGGCCAATGGCGCCATGCTCGACGCCGTCATCGAGATGCAGGTCGATGATGCTGCGCTCGTGGCGCGGATCGTCGCCCGGTCCACCTGCGGCGACTGCGGCGAAGTCTACAACGATCAGACCAAGCCCATTCCCGCGGACGGGCGGTGCACGAATTGCGGCGGCGCAACGTTCAATCGCCGCGCCGACGATAATGCCGATGCGCTGACGACCCGGTTGATGGAATACTACAAGAAGACGTCGCCACTGTTGGGCTACTACTATGCCAAGGGCGACCTAGTGAGCGTCGATGGCCTGGGCGAGATCGAGACCGTCGCCGGGGCCATCGCGGAGGCACTGGCCGCGCGGAGCTAGGACGCGCCGGTCAAAAAGTTCTTGACAGCCTTTCGCTGGTCTTGACGGCGACGGGGTCGGCTAGTACGTGCCGACCCCTGACCCGGGGACGGGTTCATCCATACGCACCGATGTTCGGATTGCCGCCATGGCGGCGCGGTCGGTCGCGGTTGTGAAAAAAGGGTCTGGAACGACGGATCCGCAACGAACGAAGGAAACGCGACTTGGCACGTATCGCTGGCGTTAACATCCCCACGGGCAAGCGGGTTCCGATTGCCCTGACATACATCACCGGAATCGGGCAAAGCGCGGCCAAGCAGGTTTGCGAGGCGGTGGGCATCGACCCGAGCCGTCGTGTGAACGAACTGTCCGACCAGGAAGTCCTGCAACTGCGCGAGTATATCGACGCGAACCTGACGGTCGAGGGCGACCTGCGCCGCGAAACGCAGATGAACGTCAAGCGCTTGATGGATTTGGGGTGCTACCGTGGTCTGCGCCATCGCCGGAACCTGCCGGTCCGGGGCCAACGCACACATACCAATGCACGCACGCGCAAGGGCCCCGCGAAGGCCATTGCCGGCAAGAAGAAGTAAGGGAGGGCATAGGACATGGCACGTGATACTCGCCGTGCGGCCCCCCGCCGCAAGGAACGCAAGAACATCGCCACCGGCGTGGCGCATGTGAACTCGTCGTTCAACAATACGAAGATCCTGATCTCCGACGTGCAGGGCAATGCGATCTCTTGGTCGTCTGCTGGCACGATGGGGTTCAAAGGGTCGCGCAAGTCGACGCCCTATGCCGCCCAGATGGCGGCGGAGGACGCGGGCCGCAAGGCGCAGGAGCACGGGATGAAGTCTCTGGAGGTCGAGGTTCAGGGTCCCGGCTCGGGTCGCGAATCTGCCTTGCGCGCCCTGGCGGCGCTGGGCCTGCAGATCACGGCGATCCGTGACGTTACGCCGATCTCACATAACGGGGTCCGCCCGCCGAAGCGCCGCCGCGTCTGAGCGCGGACCATTCGAACCGCACCGCATTCGCCGGGGCCGCGTCGCGCGGTCCCGACGTGCCGTTTCAACCTCGGGATTCCGGCAGACGCCCCCGCCGGATGGGAATGGAGGGATTGGGCATGATCCACAAGAACTGGCAAGAGCTTATTAAGCCCGCGCAACTCGACGTTAAGCCGGGAAACAATCCCGCCCGTCAGGCCACCGTCACGGCCGAACCGTTGGAGCGCGGTTTCGGTCTGACGCTGGGCAACGCGCTGCGTCGCGTGCTGCTGTCGTCGTTGCAGGGCGCGGCGATCACGAGCGTGCAGATCGACAACGTCCTGCACGAGTTCAGCAGCGTATCGGGCGTCCGCGAGGACGTGACCGACATCGTGCTGAACCTGAAGGGCGTCAGCCTCAAGATGGAGGTCGAGGGACCAAAGCGCGTCACCGTACAGGCCAAGGGACCGATGGTCGTCACCGCGGGCGACATCAGCGAGAGCGCGGGCATCGAGGTGCTGAATCGCGACCACGTCATCTGTCACCTGGATGACGGCGCCGACCTCTATATGGAACTGACGGTTGAGACTGGTAAAGGTTACGTGTCCGCCGACCGTAACAAGCCCGAAGACGCGCCCATCGGTTTGGTGCCGATCGACGCAATCTATTCGCCCGTCCGCCGCGTATCCTACGAGGTGACGCCAACGCGCGAAGGTCAGGTACTCGACTACGACAAGCTGACGATGAAGATCGAGACCGACGGCTCGGTCACGCCGGACGATGCGGTCGCCTATGCCGCGCGCATCCTGCAGGACCAGTTGCAGGTCTTCGTCAACTTCGACGAGCCCGAGGCGGCGCGGTCCGGTGACGATGCCGATGACCTGGAGTTCAATCCGCTACTGCTGAAGAAGGTGGACGAGCTGGAACTGTCGGTGCGGTCCGCGAACTGCCTTAAGAACGACAACATCGTCTACATCGGCGACCTGATCCAGAAGACCGAGGCCGAGATGCTGCGCACCCCGAACTTCGGCCGGAAGTCCTTGAACGAGATCAAGGAGGTGCTGTCCGGAATGGGCCTGCATCTAGGCATGGACATCGTCGATTGGCCGCCCGAGAACATCGAGGATCTGGCGAAGAAGTTCGAAGACAACTTCTGAGACGTCCTTTGATCGAGCCCCGGGTCTCCCCCCGGGGCCCGACGGGTCCGGCGCAACGTCGGACCTGCTACGTCGAGCAGACCGGGCGTGGTGCCCCAACAAGGAGGCGATCCCAACGCAGGATCGCCGGACAAAGCATAATCTGACGGAGAAAACCCATGCGTCATGCCCGCGGCTATCGCCGCCTGAACCGCACCCACGAACATCGCAAGTCGCTGTTCAAGAACATGTCCGCCAGCCTGGTGGAGCACGAGCAGATCAAGACGACCCTTCCGAAGGCGAAGGAACTGCGCCCCATCGTAGAGAAGATGGTGACCCTGGCCAAGCGGGGCGACCTGCATGCCCGCCGCCTGCTGGCGTCCCGCCTGCACGACGATGCGGCCGTTGCCAAGCTGATGGACGTGATCGGACCGCGTTATGCGGACCGGAACGGTGGCTATGTCCGCGTGCTGAAAGCCGGATTCCGTTATGGCGATATGGCGCCCATGGCGATCATCGAGTTCGTCGATCGCGACGTGGACGCGAAGGGCGCGGCGGATCGCGCCAGGGTGGAAGCCGAGGATGCCGTCGACGGGTGACGTCCGGTGTCGGACCTTGCCCGTGGAGCCCCGGCCAATGCGGCCGGGGCTTCGTCGTTCTGGTTCGAAGAGATGGGCGCGACCTTCCCGCCTCTGGACTTTCGGGATGGCAATTCCGACGTAGAGGCAGTCCGATCAGCCTGCCGCTACGTCGCCTGACGCGTTCATGATTCGTTAACCACCTTCGTCGTGTAACGGATGGGCAGCCGGACCACGTCGTCGCATACGGGGTCCCCAAACGTCATGTCCGAGAGCCGAAGTCTGATGCACCGTCACATGCAGAGCCTGGAACAGCTTGCCCCCTCGGGGTTCAGTGCCGGGCTGCATATCCGCTTCGCGGCGCCGCTCTTCTTTCGGTCGACCTATCCGCGGGCTTGGCAAGATCGATACAGCAGCAACAACTTCGGCCTGCGCGATCCCCTGGTCTTCTGGGGCATATCCCAGACTGGCGCCATCCGGTGGAGCGCGATCACCCTTCCCGACCCGTTCGGCATCCTCCGGCAGGCGCAGGAACATGGCCTGACCTATGGTGTCGTGGTGTCCTGCGGAAAGATCACCTCCCGCAGCGTCGTCGGCGCAGCCCGGACGGACCGCGAGTTCTCCGACGCGGAGATCGCGGAGATCCAGGCCGTGGCTGCCGACCTTCATGCAGTGACCCGGCCCCCCGACGACCTGAGCGCACCCATGGTCGATGCGTTGCGCGCGGTGGCGTTGGGCGACAGCCAGCCCGGTGCCGCGGCCGCATTGGGAATTACCGAGGGTGCGCTAACGCGGCGCCTCTCGTCGGCCCGGCAAACGCTGGGCGTGGAAACGACGGACGAAGCGTTGAGAATGGCGAGGGAGTACAGGTTGTTCTGACGACCTGACTGTTCAACGACATCGGGAGAACGCAGCGGCCATTGGGACGGGACCAGGGGCATAGGAGGGACTTGCCTTGCAGACGACGACACTTTCCTTCGACAACATACATTCGCATGGCCGGCTCTTCGCCAACCTGCTGCGTGCACGCCACCGAACCTTCATCGAGCAGGCCCATTGGGATCTGCCGGCCGCCGACGGCATGGAGTTCGATCAGTACGACACCCCCGCAAGCCGTTGGGTCGCGGTCCACGACGATCTGGGCGGCATCAAGGCGGGCGTCCGACTGACGCCGACGACGCATCGATGCGGGATCTACAGCTATATGATCCGCGACGCGCAGCTGGGCCTTCTGGACACCATTCCGCGCGACATCCTGTTCGGCAATGCGCCCATTGCCCCCCACATATGGGAAAGCAGCCGGGTCTTCGTTTGCGACGACGTTCCGGCCTGTGACCGCACGCGGGTGCAGTTGCAATTGATCGGTTCCATGGTTCAGTCCGCCCGCGAACTGGGTGCGACCAGCCTGATCGGATTGATTCCCGCCAGCGGGCCGCGTCTCGCGCGGCGCGTTGGACTGGACTGTCGCCCCGCCGGCCCCGTCCGCGATATCGGCGGATCCGACTCCGTGGCCGTCACGATCTCGATGCAGACGAAGATGCATTGACGCGGCCCCTCGGACCCCTTCCCAGAAAGGGTTTTCCTGCCTAACTTGGGGTCATGGCCGACCTGTTCGACATGACCCCCGCGACGCGAACGACGGAAGATGCATCCGCTTCATCGGGGGCTCCCCTGGCGGAGCGTCTTCGTCCGGCCACATTGGAGGAGGTGATCGGCCAGACGCATCTCCTGGGGCCTGACGGCGCGCTCACCGCGATGCTGGACGGCCATCTGCCCAGCCTGATCCTGTGGGGGCCGCCGGGCGTCGGCAAGACGACGATCGCCCGCTTGCTCGCGGACAGGACGGGACTGCGGTTCGTGCAGATCTCGGCGATCTTCACGGGGGTCGCCGATCTGCGGAAGGTGTTCGACGCGGCGCGCCTGCGCCGTCAGGACGGGCAAGGCACGTTGCTGTTCGTCGACGAGATCCATCGCTTCAACAAGGCGCAGCAGGACGGTTTCCTGCCCCACATGGAAGACGGCACGATCACCTTGGTCGGCGCCACGACCGAGAATCCATCATTCGAACTGAACGCCGCCCTGATGTCGCGCGCACAGGTCCTGGTGCTGGATCGGTTGAAGCCGCGCGACACCGAACTGCTGATGCAGCGGGCGGAACGGATGCTGGGTCGCAAGCTTCCGCTGGACGGACCTGCACGCGACGCCTTGCAGGACATGGCAGACGGCGACGGCCGCGCCTTGCTGAACCTGATCGAGCAGGTGGCGGGCTGGGACGCCGCGATCCCCATCGACCGGCGGGGGCTGTCGAAGCGGCTGCAGCGGCGGGCCACGCAGTACGACAAAGCGGGTGACGCGCACTACAACCTGATCTCGGCGTTGCACAAGGCGGTCCGGGGGTCCGATCCGGACGCCGCATTGTACTGGCTCGCGCGGATGCTGAAGGGGGGGGAGGATCCGCGCTATCTCGCCCGGCGCATCACCCGCATGGCGGTGGAGGACATCGGTTTGGCCGAGCCGCAGGCGCAGGGGGTCTGCCTCCAGGCGTGGGAGACGTACGAACGGCTGGGCAGCCCGGAAGGGGAGCAGGCATTGGCGAACGCCGTCCTCTATCTCGCGCTGGCGCCGAAGTCGAACGCGGGCTATGCGGCCTACAAGGCCGCGATGAAGGCGGCGGCGGAACACGGGTCTGAGCCGCCGCCCAAGCACATCCTGAACGCCCCTACCAAGATGATGAAGGACCAAGGCTACGGGTTCGGATACGCCTATGACCATGACGCGGCGGATGGATTCTCGGGGCAGAACTACTTCCCCGACGGAATGCGCCGTCCCGTCTTCTATGTCCCCGTGGACCGGGGATACGAACGCGAACTGGGCCGCCGGTTGGACTGGTTCGTCCAGCAGCGTGAGAAGCGGCGCGGTTGACAGCGACGCGGCACGGGAAGACAGGACGGGCCATGATCGTCTCGATGATGCAGGTCGCCCTAGGCGGGGCCATCGGGTCCGCCCTGCGGTTCGGCATCGGGGCGACGTTGACGCGGCCCGGACAGGCGTTTCCCGTGGGTGTCCTGACGGTGAACGTGCTGGGATCGTTGCTGATGGGGTCGTTTGCGACATGGTTCGCCTCCCGCGGCGGTGCATCCTGGCAGCCCTTCGTCCTGACGGGCCTCCTTGGCGGGTTCACGACGTTCTCCGCCTTCTCGCTCGAAGCGTGGACACTGTGGGAGCGGGGGCAGGGCGGGCTGGCCGCCTCCTATGTCGGGGCGTCGGTGACGTTGTCGTTGGCTGCCCTGGCCCTCGGCGTCTGGCTGGCCCGCGCAGTGGCGGCATGAGCGGGGTGCAGACGCTCACCGTCGGCGCCGACGACGGGGATCAACGGCTGGACCGCTGGCTGCGCCGTCGGTTTCCGCACGTCAACCAAGGCACGATCGAGAAGTTGTGCCGGAAGGGCGAGATCCGCGTCGATGGTGGGCGCGCCCGGGCGAACACGCGCGTGCAGCCGGGTCAATCCGTCCGGGTCCCGCCCCTGCCGGACGGGCAGGCGCCGACTCGACCCAAGCTTCTGAAGGCGTCGAACGACGACGTCGCGATGATGCGGTCCATCGTCCTATACCGGGACGACCATCTCATCGCGCTGAACAAGCCGCCCGGCATCGCCGTGCAGGGCGGGTCCGGTCAGACGCGGCATCTCGACGGGCTGTCCTCCGCATTGCAGTGGGACAAGCCGGAGCCGCCGCGTCTGGTCCATCGCCTCGACCGGGACACGTCCGGCATCCTGCTGCTGGCGCGTGACCGGACGACCGCGGCGGCCATCGCGGACGCCTTCCGCGAGCGGGAGACGCGCAAGATCTACTGGGCCGTGGTCGCAGGCCAGCCCAGCCCCCGCATGGGCACGATCCGGTATGGCCTGGTGAAGGCGGGCGGATCCGCCGAGAAGATGCACGCCGTCGCTCCCGACGCGGTGCGGACGACGCCCGGCGCGAAGAACGCGACGACGGATTATGCCGTTCTCCAAGCACTGGCGACGCGGGCGGCCTGGGTCGCGCTGGTGCCTGTGACGGGTCGGACCCATCAGCTGCGCGCCCATATGGCGGAGATAGGGCACCCGGTCATCGGCGACGGCAAGTATGGCGGGTCTGGCCAGGAGAACCTGGGCAACGGTTGGGGCGCGATGCTGGGGGGAGACGTCAGCCGCAAGCTGCACCTGCACGCGCGCAGCCTGACGATGGATCACCCCGTGACCGGCGCGCGCCTGCATCTGACCGCGCCCCTGCCGGACCACATGGCGCGGACCTGGGACATGCTGGGATGGGACGCCGCCGACGTTCCCGTGGACCCCTTCGCGGAGGATGCGGGATGACCGAGTGGAAGGCCCGCCGGTTCTGGACGGAAGCCACCGTCGAGGGTCGGGACGATGCGTTCGCGGTTCGTCTGGACGGCCGCCCCGTGCACACCCCGTCGAAGATAGTCCTGGCGGTCCCGACGCTTGCGTTGGCGGAGGGCATCGCGGCCGAATGGCGCGCGCAGGGCGAGGTCATCGACCCCCTGTCAATGCCTTTGACGCGGGCCGCCAACAGCGCGGTCGACAAGGTCCGGCCCCAACACGACGCCGTCGCAGCGGAACTGGCGGGCTATGGTGGGACGGACCTCCTGTGCTATCGCGCGGCAGCCCCGGAACGTCTGGTCGCGAAGCAGGCGGAAGCGTGGGATCCGATGCTGGACTGGGCGGCCGCCGACCTCGGCGCCCGGCTGGCGGTCACGTCGGGCGTCATGCCCGTCCAGCAGCCGGCGAATGCCCTGGCCACCCTGCGCGAGCATGTGAAAGCCCTGTCGGACTGGCATCTGACGGCCCTGTCGGAGTTCGTGACGCTGACCGGAAGCTTGGTGCTGGGACTGTCCGTCCTGCATCGCCATCGTCCGGCGGCGGAGGTGTGGAACCTGTCGCGCATCGACGAGGAATGGCAGATCGCTCAGTGGGGCGAGGACGAGGAGGAGGCGGCCCGCGTCGCAGTGAAGCGTGCGGACTTCCTCCAGGCGGACCGGTTCCTGCACCTGATCGAAGACGGCTCGTCCTGACGCCCGGTAACGGATCGCAGCTCGCGCGGGTGGCCCGGAAGGGTCGGTGCGACCGGGGAGTGAATTGTATCCCTACACCTTGACCTTGCCGGTCGCATTTCGTTTGTTCGCCGCCAGTGAGGGGGATGAACACCCTCATATGCAAATGACCGGGTGGCGCATGACGCGGCCCGGCGCCGGACGGAAACGTACGGTCCAATAGGAAGAGGTAACTATGAACAAGACGATCTTCGTCGCCACCGCCGCCGCCGCCGGCCTGGTCGCGATCGGCGCGCAGGCGCAGACGCTGAACCAGGTGCAGGAGCGTGGTACCCTGAACTGCGGCGTGACCACCGGCGTTCCCGGCTTCGCCGAGCCCGATGCCAACGGCGTGTGGCAGGGCTTCGACGTGGCCGTCTGCCGCGCCGTCGCCGCCGCCGTCCTCGGCGACCCCGAGGCGGTCGAGTTCGTTCCGACGACGGGCAAGACGCGCTTCACCGCATTGGCGTCGGGCGAAATCGACATGCTCGCGCGGAACACCACGTGGACGTTCTCACGCGATACCGACTTGAAGTTCGACTTCGTCGGCGTGAACTACTACGATGGTCAAGGCTTCATGGTCCCCGCCGACCTCGGCGTGTCCTCCGCGACGGAACTGGACGGCGCGACCGTCTGCATCCAGACCGGCACCACGACCGAGCTGAACCTCGCGGACTTCTTCCGGGTCAACGGCATGTCCTATGAGCCGGTGCCGATCGAGACGGGCGCGGAAGCGGTGCAGCAGTACCTGGCCGGTGCCTGCGACGTGTACACCACCGACCGTTCCGCTCTGGCTGCGCAGCGCGCGGGTTTCGAGAATCCCGACGACAGCGTGATTCTGCCCGAAGTCGTCTCGAAGGAGCCGCTGGGCCCCCTGGTCCGTCACGGTGACAGCGAGTGGGCCGATATCGTCCGCTGGACGCTGAATGCCATGATCACGGCGGAAGAGCTGGGCGTGACCCAGGACAACGTCGAGGACATGGCGGCGTCCCCCGGCGACAACCCAGAGATCAACCGCCTGCTGGGCACCGAGGGTGAGTTGGGCGCGATGATCGGTCTCGACGCCGATTGGGCGAAGAACGCCATCGCCGCGGTCGGCAACTATGGCGAGGTGTTCGACACCAACATCGGCGAGTCCACGGCCATCGGCCTGGCGCGCGGCCTGAACGCCCAGTACACCGATGGCGGCCTGATCTACTCGCCGCCCTTCCGGTAAGCACATCAAGCATGGGGCGCGGAATTCCGCGCCCCTTCGCGCATCCGCGCGACGAAACGCCTGACGATGGATGACAGACGGTCCGAAGGCCGCGACATCGTCAAGGGCAGGCCGGTACAGTGCCGGGGGGAAACCGATGGCGATCACAGAAGATCCGGGACGGCGTTCCGGCAGCGGCGGCGCATTCCAACTCAGCCAGCTGATCAACGACACCCGCTATCGCAGCTATACCTTCCAGTTCATCGCATTGGTGCTGCTGTTCCTCGGGTTCGGTTGGCTCATCAATAACGCGATCAACAATCCCGTGCTGGCGCAGGTCGGCATTGACTTCGGCTTCCTCCAGACGCCGGCCGGCTACGACATCAACCAGCAGCCGATCCCCTACGACAGCCAGGACACTCACCTGCGCGCGACCGTGATCGGGGCCATCAACACGCTGATCGTCGCGTTCCTCGCCTGCATCACCGCGACCGTGTTCGGGGTGTTCGCGGGCGTGCTGCGCCTGTCGAACAACTGGATCGTGTCCAAGCTGATGTCGATCTACGTCGAGATCTTCCGCAACATCCCGGTGCTGATTTGGATCATTATCATCTTCACCGTCGCGGCGAACACATTCCCCCCAATCTCGGAGTTCCGGATTCCACGCGACGGATCGGATCCCGATCGGGGCCTGCTGTTTGGCATGATGGCCGCGACCAACCAGGGCGTCTTCGTGCCGCGTCTGGTCTTTGCCGAGCAGGGCTGGCTGGTCGCGATCGTCCTGTTGGCATCCGTTGCAGGGGTCTTCGCCTTTCGCGCCTGGGCCCGGAACCAACTGTACGCCCATGGGCGCGAGGTCGGGACGCTCCTGCCGACGCTGGCCATCCTGATCCTGCCGGCGGTGATCGCATATTTCGCCCTGGGCCGCCCCATCGGGGTGGAGAACCCGGAGATGGGGCGCTTCCGCTTCGAAGGCGGGTTCACGCTGCGTCCGTCGCTCATCGCGCTGTGGTTCGCGCTGTCGATCTATACCGGCGCATTCATTGCCGAGAACGTTCGCGCCGGCATTCTGGCCGTCAGCCGCGGCCAGACGGAGGCCGCGGCCGCGCTGGGATTACGGCCCCGTCGGGTCATGTCGCTGGTCGTGCTGCCGCAGGCGCTGCGGGTCATCATCCCGCCGCTGATCAGCCAGTATCTGAACATCACGAAGAACACATCGCTCGCGATCGCGGTCGGCTACATGGATCTGACCGGCACGTTGGGTGGCATCACTCTGAATCAGACGGGTCGGGCGCTGGAATGCATTCTGCTGCTGATGCTGTTCTATCTGACGTTCAGCCTGGCGATCAGCGCGGTGATGAACGTCTATAACAACGCCGTCCGGTTGAAGGAGCGCTGAGATGAGCGATGCGCACGCCCATTCCGTGGCCTTCGTCCGGGACACGGAGATCCCAGCGGCCCCTCCCCCCACGCGTGAGACGGGGGCCGTGAAGTGGATGCGGGAGAACTTGTTCTCCTCGGTCGCCAACACGGTCATGACGATCATAGGCGTGCTGATCGCATGGTATCTGCTGTCGGGACTGATCCCGTGGATCGTCAATGGCACTTGGCAAGGCGACGACATCCGCGAATGCCGTGAAATCCTTGGCGATTCGGGCGGGGCCTGCTTCGCGGTCATACGTGAACGCTGGCCACAGCTGCTGTACGGGTTCCAGTACCCCGATGAGCTGCGCTGGCGTCCCACCGTCGCGTTCTTCCTGCTGTTCGTCGCCGTGCCGCCTGCGCTGTTCGCGATGTTCCTTCCCCGTTGGACGCTCGCGCTGACAGCGCTGTACCCGTTCGTGGCCTATTGGCTGATCTGGGGCGGTTCCGTCCTTTCGCCGGTCTTCGTGGCCATGGGAATCGCCGCGGGCTACGTGGTGTTCACACGGGTCGAGCGGCGGGGCTTCGTGCCGGGCCTGTTGGCGGCGGTCGCCACCGCGGTCGCGGTCTGGTGGCTCGGCGGCTTCGTCGTCGAGGCGGCATCGGGCGTGCTGGCCCTGGAACCGGTGGAGAGCCGGGCCATGGGTGGATTCATGCTGAACCTGATCTTGGGCGTCGTCTGCGTGTCGCTGTCGCTGCCGATCGGAATCGCACTGGCACTTGGTCGCCAGTCCCGTTTGCCGGTGGTCAAGGGTTTCTGCGTCGTCTTCATCGAGTTCATCCGCGGCGTGCCGTTGATTACCCTGCTGTTCGTGGCGAACGTGGTGCTGTCCTACTTCCTTCCGCCGGAATCGAACTTCGATTTGATCGTGCGGGTCATCATCATGATCACGGCCTTCTCATCGGCCTACATCGCGGAGGTCATCCGCGGCGGCCTGGCCGCCCTGCCGAAGGGCCAGTACGAAGCGGCAGACAGCCTGGGCCTGGACTATCCGCAGGCTATGCGGCTGATCATCCTGCCCCAGGCGCTGAAGATCTCCATCCCCGGTATCGTCAACGTCGCGGTGGGTCTGTTCAAGGATACCACGTTGGTCAGCGTCATCTCGATGTTCGACCTGGTGGGGCTGATCCGCGGGCCGATCCTGTCCAGCACCGACTGGGTCGGCGTCTATTGGGAGTTGTGGGCGGCGGCCTGCATCCTCTTCTTCGTCGTCTGCTACGGCATCTCGCAATACTCGCAATGGCTGGAACGCCAGTTGCGGACCGACCATCGCTAGGGGGCGACCATGGCTGCATTGGACACCAACACGGACGGCGACCGTACCGCCGCGATGAAGGTCAGCGATGAGGTCGCGATCAAGATCACGGACATGAACAAGTGGTTCGGCCAGTTCCACGTCCTGCGCGACATCGACCTGACCGTGTTCCGGGGCGAACGCATCGTGATCTGCGGGCCGTCCGGGTCGGGCAAATCCACGCTGATCCGCTGCATCAACGCCCTGGAGGAACACCAGCAGGGCAGCATCGTCGTTGACGGAATCCCATTGTCGTCGGACCTGAAGAACATCGACAAGATTCGGTCCGAGGTCGGGATGTGCTTCCAGCACTTCAACCTGTTCCCGCACCTGACCATCCTGGAGAACTGCACCCTGGCCCCGATCTGGGTACGCAAGACGCCCAAGCGCGAGGCCGAGGAAACGGCCATGTACTTCCTTGAGAAGGTCAAGATCCCCGATCAGGCCAACAAGTATCCGGGCCAGCTGTCCGGAGGCCAGCAGCAGCGGGTGGCCATCGCGCGGTCCCTTTGCATGCGACCCAAGATCATGCTGTTCGACGAGCCGACGTCGGCCCTCGATCCCGAGATGATCAAGGAGGTGCTCGATACGATGATCCAGTTGGCGGAGGAGGGGATGACCATGCTGTGCGTGACCCACGAGATGGGATTCGCGCGTCAGGTGGCGAATCGGGTGATCTTCATGGATGCCGGTCAGATCGTCGAGCAGAACGAGCCGGAAGCGTTCTTCAAGAACCCCCAGAACGAGCGCACTCAACTGTTCCTGAGCCAGATCCTGGGTCACTGAACCGGATCGTCGAGCGGCGCGTCGGTCAACCCCGGTTCGCCACCGTTCGCGGTGGGCGCGCCCCGTACGCCCCCCGTTCACAAGGACCGTCGCCCCTGATCCGATGACGTGCGGCACGCATCCGACCGTCCAGGCGGACCGTGAACGTTCGTGCCGCGCGTGTGTCCGTAAGCCGGCCTACTCGGCCGGTTCGCTGACCATCGTGTCCTGGCCGGCGGGGACGTAGTTGGGGGAGCCGGGATTGTTGGGGTGGGTGGTCCAGTCGGCGGGCTCGGCCTGCACGATCCGGCCGGTGCGGGGATCGGTCGTCCCGGCTTCCAGCCGTTCCATGGTGATGCAGTCCTCGACCGGGCAGACGTCGACGCACAAGTTGCAGGCGACGCATTCCTCATCGACTACGGTGAATGTCCGGTCGGCGGACATGGCGACGGCCTGGTGCGACGTGTCCTCGCAGGCGGCATAGCAGCGGCCACATTTGATGCAGGCGTCTTGGTCGATGCGAGCCTTGGTGACGTAGTTCAGATTCAGGTGCTGCCAGTCGGTGACGTTGGGCACGGCGCGGCCGCGGAAGTCCTCGATCGACGCGTATCCCTTCTCGTCCATGTAGCGGGACAGGCCGGCCGTCATCTCTTGCACGACCTTGAAGCCGTAGGTCATGGCTGCGGTGCAGACCTGTACGTTGCCGCAACCCAAGGCGATGAACTCCGCCGCGTCGCGCCAAGTCGTCACGCCGCCGATGCCGCTGATCGGCATGCCGCGTGTTTCGGGGTCCCGGGCAATCTCGGACACCATGGACAGGGCGATGGGCTTCACCGCCGGGCCGCAATAGCCGCCATGCGACCCCTTGCCATCGATGGTGGGTTCGGGCGCGAAATCGTCCAAATCTACGGCGGTGATGGAGTTGATCGTGTTGATCAGCGACACCGCGTCCGCGCCCCCGGCCTTCGCCGCCCGGGCGGGCTTGCGGATGTCGGTGATGTTGGGGGTCAGCTTCACGATGACGGGGAGGTGCGTGTAATGCTTGCACCATTCGGCGACCATCTGGATGTACTCGGGCACCTGGCCCACGGCCGACCCCATGCCGCGTTCCGACATGCCGTGCGGGCAGCCGAAGTTCAGCTCGATCCCGTCGGATCCCGTATCCTCGACCCGCGGCAGGATGGCCTTCCAGGCTTCTTCCTCGCACGGCACCATGATGGATGCGATCATCGCGCGATCGGGATAGTCCCGTTTGACCCGCGCGATCTCGTCCAGGTTGGTCTGGAGCGGTCGATCGGTGATCAGCTCGATGTTGTTGATGCCCAGCACGCGGCGGTCGGCGCCGTGGATCACGCCATAGCGGGGGCCGTTCACGTTGACGACGGGCGGGCCTTCGGCGCCCAGGGTCTTCCACACGACGCCGCCCCATCCCGCGTCGAAGGCGCGGCGGACGTTGTATTCCTTGTCCGTCGGCGGGGCGGAGGCCAGCCAGAAGGGGTTCGGGCTGCGGATGCCGATGAAGTCGGTGGTCAGATCGGCCATGGTTCGGTCGTCCTCTCGGTTCGGGTCCCGGCCCCGATCGGGGCGCGGCGGGTCACTTCAGGTACTTGACGGTCTTCTCGTCCATGCGCCGTTCGGGACCGCGGCGCAGGGCGGGGATGTTCAGACGGCGGCCGACGCCGCGCAGGACGGGATCCGCGATGCCATAGCGGCGGATCAGATCCCTCCATACGAACGTGCGGTTCGACAGCCGCAGGCGCGCCTGCATCCACGCGGACGGGGCGGGCGGCGGCGCCCCGGACAGGGCATAGCCGGAGCCGGGCAGCAGGTCGCCGACCCGGTGTTCCACCAAGGCGATCTGCTGGGGCGTCAGCTTGCGCTTCCACTGATCGGCGAGCTTGGCATCCGGCGCGTCGTAGGTCGTATGGTCGGGATAGGACAGCATCGCGGGATCGTAGGGCAGGCCGACGAAGGCGCATAGGGCGCGGAGGCCTTCCTCCGGCGCGGAGACCAGGTCCTCGAACCGCAGGGTCAGGATCGGATGGGCTGGCTCCGTGGCGGCGAAGGCCTGCCAGTCCCGCTCTGTCTCGATCCACGGGACGACGCCGTGCCAGACGTCGCCCGCCCAGCCCATGCCGATGGCGGACCGGGCGGAATCGCGCGGGTCACGGGTGAAGCGCAGGATCGCGGCGTCGGGCACCATCGCCGACGCGACCTCGATCCGGCGATGCAGCATCAGTACGGGCAGCGTGTCCGATGCGCTGGCGATCTGACGGACCATGTCGCGGAAGGCGTCGCGCCCGTCCAGCCCTTCGGGGATGCGCACGCCGCTGCCACGATAGATGCGGTCCGCTTCGAGCTCCGTCCGGTCGTAACGCCAACCGTCCTCGTCGTGGTGGAGGTGATCGACGAGGAAGTCCGTTTCGTCGATGCATGACAGGCGGGGATGCCCGTCGATCATCAAACGCAGCAGCGTCGTGCCGCCCCGCAGCGGTCCATAGACGATCAGGCAGCTCGGCCGCGTCCTGTCCGCCGAGCCGTCCATCATGCAGCCGCGCCCCGGCCCGGGATGAACGGGCATGGAACGCTGCGGCCCCCGTCCGTGGTCGCGGCCACGGTAGGCCGGGATGGCCGGCGGAACTCGATCCCCGCGGGGGTTGTCGTCGGATCTGTCATGGAACCCTTCCCGGCTCGGGTCATTCGATCGGCACGCCGCATTCGGCGTAGGACGACGCGAAGGCGTCGCGGTTGTCCGTCACGAAGGCGACGATCACGTCCTGCGTCGGCGGTCCGGGGGGATCGGGCAGGTCGGGCAGGGTGGCCGGATCGATGCGCATCGATAGCTGGCCCACGATGCAATAGCAGCCGGCGATGCATTCGGCCCCCTTCGCTGCCGCGTCGCAATTCTCCTCGCAGGCCGCGGAGAAGCCCCGCACGATGCCGCGCAGCATCTCCGCCTGCGGGGGCGTCATGCCAGGCCCGGTCTGGGCCGAGGCCACCTGGACTCCGCCGGACGCGATCGCGACCGCAATCGATGCGAGCAGGAGCGCCCTCATGACGACAGGCTTCCGTGAATGTCCTCCGCCGCGTCCCGTCCCTCGGCCACCGCGGTGACGGTCAGATCCTCGCCCCCCGCGGCGCAGTCGCCGCCGGCCCAGACGTCATCCAGCGACGTGCGGCCCGCACCGGTGACGGCGATCTTGCCGCCTGCCAGGTCAAGTCCTTCGACCGCTTCCAGCTTCTGCCCGATGGCGCGGAAGAGCTGGTCGGCGCGGACCCGCACGGTTTCCCCCGTGGGCGTCATGTCCGGGTTCACGTAAGCCAGCTCGACCTCGCGCAGCTTGCCACCCCGGGCGTGCAGCGCGTGCGGCACCAGGCCGAAGGCCAGGCGGACGCCATGGCTGGCCGCGAGATCCTGTTCCCACCGGGAGGCAGGCATCCGGTCGCGCGTACGGCGATAGGCGATGGTCACCACCTCCGCGCCCAGCAGCTTGGCCTGCACGGCGGCGTCCACCGCGGTCATGCCGCCGCCGATCACGACGACGTGGCGTCCGATGGGCAGGGTGGTCAGGTCGTCGTGCTGGCGCAGGGCGGCGATGAAGTCGACCGCGTTCTCGACCCCCGCCGCGTCCTCGCCGTCCAGGCCCAGCGCGCCGACGCCGCCCAGGCCCACGGCGAGGAACACCGCGTCGAAGTCGGAGCGGAGCGCGGACAGCGACAGGCCCTTGCCGATGGCCTTGTCGTTCTCGATCGCGATGCCGCCGATCTTCAGGAGCCAGTCGACCTCCGCCTGGGCGAAGCCGTCGGGGGTCTTGTAGGCGGCGATGCCGTATTCGTTCAGGCCGCCGGGCTTGGGCTGAGCGTCGTACACGGTGACGGCGTGGCCATGCATCGCCAGCCTGTGCGCGCAGGCCAGCCCCGCCGGTCCCGCGCCGACGACGGCCACGCGCCTGCCGGTGTCGGGCGCACGGGCGTAGGGATGCTCGCCCGCCGCCATCATCGCGTCGGTCGCATAGCGCTGCAGGCGCCCGATCTCGACCGGCTTGCCTTCCGCGGCCTCGCGCACGCAGGCTTCCTGGCACAGCGTTTCCACCGGGCAGACGCGGGCGCACATGCCACCCATGATGTTCTGGTCGAAGATGGTCTTAGCCGCCGCTTCCGGCTGGCCGGTCTGAATCTGGCGGATGAACAGGGGAATGTCGATGTCGGTCGGGCAGGCCGCGATGCAGGGTGCGTCGTGGCAGAAGTAGCAGCGATCGGCCGCCACCGTCGCTTCGTGCGCATCCAGACCGGGATGCAGGTCGCCGAAGTTGCGCGCCAGGTCGTCCGGCCCCAGCCGCCCCGCGCGTATCCCGTCCAGCCGCATCGCTTCGGTCATCGTCGTTCCCCGTGAGAGATCCAAGTGGACAGACTGCCGGTATCGGGGGCTTATTCAACCGCAAATCGACATGCAGGATGCCGCACCATGCCCAAAGCCTATTGGATCGCCCACGTCACGGTCACGGATCCCGAACCCTATGCGCTGTACGCCGCGGGCGCGACCGAGGCCTTCGCGAAGCACGGCGCCCGCGTGCTGGCCCGTGGCGGCCGGCTGAAGGCGCTGGAAGGAGAGAGCCGTCCTCGCAACGTCGTGATCGAGTTCGACAGCATGGACGCCGCGCTGGCGTGCTATCGATCCGCCGAATACCAGTCCGCGAAGGCGCATCGGGAGGGGGCCGGGGAGGCGCAGATCATGATATTGGAGGGGGTTTAAGCAACAGGTCACCTGGTAGGACCAGACACCTAATAGAGTGATGTCGTGATTGGACCGGATTACTGAGAAATCGAAACAGAAAGCCGTTGGTTAACGTCGCCATGCAGCGCGAAACATAACCGATCTGCTTCTGGTCAGCATGTTTCATGGCCTACGGCAGCGCGGTTGCCTGTAGGAGGTCGAGACATGGATCCACTGATGATCGGCGTCGGATTGATCGTCGCGGTAATCCTCGTCGGGCGGCTCGTGGCCCACGCGATGCGGTCCAGTCAGGCCTATTGGTCCGAACCGAAGCGTTTGGACAGACATCAATCGCCTCCCGCACCCCCTACGGGCGCGGCGCCGGACCACCAAACCGGCAGGATTGTCTCGCAGCCGATCGTCATAGAGGGCCGGGCCCGGATCGTGGATGGCGACACTCTGATAATAGGTCGGACCTCGATCAGGTTGTTCGGTATCGACGCTCCCGAGATCGATCATCCGTATGGTAACAAGGCGAAGTGGGCGTTGATCGGCCTTTGCAAGGGACAGGACGTGACCGCAACACTCATGGAAGCGGATCACTACGGCCGCCTGGTGGCTCGATGTACATTGAAGGACGGACGCGACCTGTCCGCGGAAATGGTCAAGCTGGGCCTCGCGATTGACTGGCCAAAGCATTCCGGTGGTCGATATTTGCGGTACGAGGTTTCCGGGGCCCGCAAACGCATGTGGTTGGCCAATGCGCGGCAGAAAGGCCGCATGGACGTTTGGAAACGGTACGAGGCGCGCCGCGCGAACTGATCGTGGTTGGTTCACGAGATGCGCTGCCAGGGCTGTCCTGCGGACCGCTTGCTCCGGCTTCCTTAACCGAACACCTGCTCGAACCGTTCGCGGAACACCGCGGACAGGTCCGCCAGCCCCGCGCTGCTGTTGCCCAGCGTCACGCTGTCGCCGCCGAACTGGCCCACCATGGACAGGGGCACGCCCGCCTTGCCGGCGGCGACCATCAGGGCCTCCGCCGCGTCGAAGGTGACGGCCAGGAGGTAGCGGGCCTGGTCCTCGCCGAACAAGACCGCCTGATCGGACACGTCCAGCGCGACGCCCGTGCCGCCGGCCTCCGCCAAGGTGAACGCCGCAAGCGCCAGGCCGCCGTCGGACAGGTCGGTGCAGGCCGTGACGTAGGCGCGATTGGCCAGAAGGAACGCGCCATGCGCACGCTCCGCCTGGAGGTCGACGGGCGGGGGGGCGCCGTCCTCGCGGCCCTGCACGCACCACAGGAACGCCGATCGGCCCATATGGGTGCCCGGATGGCCCAGCAGCAGGGCCACCATCCCGGCCCGCGCGCGCCCCGCGATGCGGCTGCCAGCTGGCTCGATCAGGCCCACCGCGCCGATGGTGGGGGTGGGCAGGATGCCGCGGCCGTCCGTTTCGTTGTAGAGGCTCACGTTGCCCGACACGATCGGCATGCCCAGCGCGTCGCATGCCTCGCCGATGCCCTGTATCGCACCCACGAGCTGACCCATGATGCGCGGCTTCTCGGGGTTGCCGAAGTTGAGGTTGTCGGTCGCGGCCAGGGGCCTGGCGCCGCGCGCGACGAGGTTGCGGTAGGCTTCCGCCACCGCCTGCCGCCCGCCTTCGACCGGGTCGGCCACGACGTAGCGTGGCGTCACGTCGGCGGTGAAGGCCAGCGCCGTGTCCGTGCCGTGGACGCGGATAACGCCAGCGTCGTGGGACGGCACGACGAGCGTGTCTGCCATGACCTGCGTGTCGTACTGACGGATCACCCAGTCCTTCGCGCAATGGTCCGCGCTGCCGACGATGGCGCGCAAGGCGTCGATCGGGTCCACGGGTTCGACATGCCCCAGGGGGTCGGGGGGAGGCGTGGGGTCCCACGGGCGGTCGTATTCGGGGGCGCTGGACGCCAGGGTGGACAGGGGCAGGTCGGCCATCGTCTCGCCCCCGTGGACCACCACGAAGCGGTCATCGGCGATGGTCTCGCCCACGACGGCGAAGTCGAGTTCCCACTTATCGAACACGGCACGGGCCTGCGCTTCGCGTTCGGGGTCGAGGACCATCAGCATGCGTTCCTGGGACTCGGACAGCATCATCTCGTAGGCCGTCATCGCATCCTCGCGCACGGGGACGCGGTCCAGGTCCAGGCGGATGCCCAAGCCGCCCTTGTCCCCCATCTCCACCGCCGAACAGGTCAGGCCGGCGGCGCCCATGTCCTGGATCGACACGACGGCTCCGGTGACCATCAGCTCCAACGTGGCCTCCATCAGGCGCTTCTCGGTAAAGGGGTCGCCGACCTGGACGGTGGGGCGCTTCTCCTCGATCGTGTCGTCGAACTCCGCGCTCGCCATCGTGGCCCCGCCCACGCCGTCGCGTCCGGTCCTGGCGCCCAGATAGACGACCGGGCGGCCCACGCCGGAGGCGGCGGAATAGAAGATCGCATCGCTTCGCGCGATGCCTGCGGCGAAGGCGTTGACCAAACAGTTGCCGTCGTAGGAGGGGTGGAAGCGTATCTCGCCGCCCACCGTGGGCACGCCGAAGCAGTTGCCGTACCCGCCGATCCCTTCGACCACCCCGTGGACGAGCCGGCGCGTCCTGGGATGGTCCGGGCTGCCGAAGGATAGCGCGTTCATCGCCGCGACGGGCCGCGCGCCCATGGTGAACACGTCGCGCAGGATGCCGCCCACGCCGGTCGCCGCGCCCTGGTAGGGTTCGATGTAGGAGGGGTGGTTGTGGCTCTCCATCTTGAAGACGCAGGCCAGGCCGTTCCCGATGTCCACGACGCCCGCGTTCTCGCCCGGTCCGCAGATGACCTGGGGCCCGGTGGTGGGCAGGGTCCGGAGGTAGCGCTTGGACGACTTGTAGGAGCAGTGCTCGTTCCACATCGCCGAGAAGATGCCGAGTTCGGTGAAGGTCGGCTCGCGTCCCACGATGTCCAGGATGCGGTCGTACTCGTCCGACGTCAGTCCGTGGGCCGCCACCAGGTCGGGCGTGATCGCGGGGTCGGTCATTCGTTTCTCCGGTCCTGACAGGGCCGGTCTAGGGCACGAACCCGATGGGGTGAAGGGCGCGCGGCGGGGTGGGGATAACCCCACTACCGCGGGGGTGGGCGGGCGTGCATCCTGGGACCACCATCGAGGCGGAGGGAACGGATGGCGGAGGAGGAGCGCGACGCGAAGACGTCCGGGATCCTGGGACCGGTGCTGGGGTTCGCGGCAGGCATCGCGGCGACGGCGGGCGCGTTCCTGTCGGGCATCCTGGACCGCGACGTCGCCAACCGAGAGGTCGACGTGGAGGTCATGCGGATCGCGTTCGACATCCTGGAATCGCCGGTCGCCGCGACGGGCACGACCTATCGCGACTGGGCTTGTTCCGTGCTGGACACGCACACCCCCGACGATCCCTTGGACTGCGAGGCGCCGGACGCCGCGGCGGCGCGGATCTGGGATCCCGGCCGGTTCGCCGGAACAGCGGTGGGCGCGCGCGATGCGGGCGATGCCAGTCAGATCGACGTGACGGTGTTCACCTGTTCGGATGCGGATCTGCCCGCGGCGCGGACGGCGATGGACTATCTGACCCGCGAAGGCGTGGGAGAGGTGCGCTTGGCGGAGTGGACGCTGTCGGACGAGTTGTCCCCCGCCGATTTGCAGGGGCGGGTGACGATGGTGCTCGACATGGACCACCCGGAGGCGGAGGAGGAAGAAAGGCTGCGCCGCGCCGTGGGCCACATGGAGTTGACCATCAAGACGCTCGCCAACGAGGGGGATGCGACGCCGTGGCGAGCGTCGGTGATCGTCTGCGGCGTGTGACCGTTCAGGCGCGCGCGGCGACGGGACCCAGGGCGTGGGCGAACGACTCCAACCCGGTGAACCGTCGCTCGAACGTCAGTCCGAGGCGATCCGCCGCCGCCCGGGCGCGGGCGGTCAGGGCGGCGTCGTCGGTCTGGGCCAGGTAGACGAGCGCGCGGTAGTTGCCGAAATAGGCGTCGCGAAGCTCCGGGTGGCGGTCCAGCCCCAGCGGTTCGATCACGAAGGCGTCGAACTGCCGGGCCAGGAAGTCCGTCAGGTAGAAGGCGTCCGTCTCGCCATGGGCGGCGAACTCGGCCTCCCCCTCGAAGAAGGCATAGCAATGCGGCCCGGCGATCATGGGCACGCCACGCGCCTCGCAGACCTTCCGCAACGCGCCCCCCGTCCCGCAATCGGCATAGGCGACGAAGGTCCGGCCATAGGCCTCCATCCGGGCGTCGAGCGCGTCGGCCAGGGCGGGGGCGATGCGGTCGGGATGGTTGTGGAGCATCGCGGGCAGGCAATGGAGGTCGAGGTGAGACCATGCGCCCGCCCGCGTCACGGCCCCGATCTCGCGGGCCAGCGCGCCGCAGGCGACGACTAGGACGCGGCCCGCGGCATCGGCGGGCGGGCGCGGCGGGGTGGCGGGGCGGGTCGGCGGCGGAGGCGCGCCGGGGCGGCGTCCGCGCCTCACCGCAGGGTGACGGCGGTGCCGTAGGCCACGACCTCGGACGCGGCCTGCGCGATGTGCGACGTTTCCAGGCGCATGCCCACGACGGCGTCCGCCCCCATCGCGCGGGCGTCGGCAACCATTCGGTCGATGGCCTGCTCGCGCGCACCGGTCAGCAGCGCGCCGTATTCCTTGACCTCGCCGCCCACCAAGTTGCGCAGGCTCGCCACGATGTCCGATCCGATATGCTTGGCCCGCACGGTGGAGCCCTTGGCCAAGCCCAGCACGGTCGCGACCTCGCGGCCCGGGGGGGCGTCGACGGTCACGATCAGCATGGCGGGGGACGTCACGGATCCATTCCGTCGTAGGGGTCGTCGCGCCGGTCGGCCAACCTGTCCGCCACCACGCGCCACAGGACGTAACCCACCAGCATGATCGGCACGATCAGGGCCCAGCCGATGGGCAGGTGCGCCGACGCGGTGGCCCAGGCGACCAGCCAGACGGTCGCGCCCGCCGCGCAGAGCACGGTCACCAGGAGAAGGACGAGTCGATCCAGCGGCATGCCGATCCTCCGTTCGTGCAACCAGGGGCAATATGGGCGCCCGCGGGCTTGCGGGAAAGGGCGGGATTGCTCGGATTCGATGCTTTCCAATCAGGCGACCGCCGCTTAGGCTGCGCGCCGGACAACGTTCCAACAGGGAGTCGAACGAATGAAGAAGGTATTGCTGGCCACGGCCGCGACCCTCGCCGCCACCGCCGCGTTCGCGGACGGCCACAGCCCCGTCAAGATCGGCATCAGCCTGGGCTTCACCGGCCCGCTGGAATCGATGGCGGTCGACATGGGCGCCGCCGCCGAGTTCGCGGTCGCCGAAGTCAACGAGAGCGGCGCGCTGCTGGACGGCGTGACGGTGGAAACGGTGCGGGCCGACTCGACCTGCATCGATGCGTCCGCGGCGACTGCGGCGGTCGAGCGCCTGATCACGTCGGACGGCGTGGTGGGCATCGTCGGCGGCATGTGCTCCGGCGAGACGGGGGCCACGCTGCAGAACGTCGCGATGCCCAACGGCATCGTCATGATCTCGCCCTCCGCCACGTCGCCCGGCCTGTCCACGGTCGAGGATAACGGCCTGTTCTTCCGCACGTCCCCGTCGGATGCCCGCCAGGGCGTCGTGATGGCGGAAGCCCTGATGGACAAGGGGATCGAGGAAGTCGCCGTCACCTATACGAACAACGACTACGGCAAGGGTCTGGCCGACAGCTTCCAGGCCGCGTTCGAGGAGCGGGGCGGCAGCGTGACGATCAACGCCGCGCACGAGGACGACCGTGCCGACTATTCGGCGGAGGTGGGCGCCCTGGGTGCCGCGGGCGGCGAGTTGCTGGTGGTCGCGGGCTATGTCGATTCGGGCGGCTCTGGCATCGTGCGTTCCGCCCTGGACACGGGCGCGTTCGACACGTTCTATTTCCCGGACGGGATGATCGGGAACCAGCTGGTCGAGAACTTCGGCGACGAGATCGACGGCTCGATGGGTGCCAACCCTTCCCCGCCGGAAGAGCTGGCGAGCCGCTTCGGCGAGCTGTCGGGGGACGCGTTCGATTCGACCGGGGCCTTCGCGCCGGAGGCCTACGACGCCGCAGCGCTGCTGATGCTGGCGATGCAGGCGGCCGGGTCCACCGATCCGTCGGTCTACAAGGACGAGGTCCTGAACGTGGCAAACGGCCCGGGCGAGGAGATCCAGGCGGGCGAGCTGGCCCGTGGCCTGCAGATCCTCGCCGATGGCGGCGAGATCGACTATGTCGGCGCGACCGGCGTGAACCTGATCGGACCGGGCGAGGCCGCGGGCAATTACCGCGAGGTGACGTTCGAGGGCGGTGCCGAGCAGATGGTCGGCTTCCGCTGATCGCCGTTCTGGCTTGACGTCGCGCGGCCCCGGGTTCGACGCCCGGGGCCGTCGCGTGGAAGGGGTCCGCACGACATGATCGAGGTCCATGACCTGCACCGGCACTTCGGCGGCTTCCGGGCCGTGGACGGGGCGACGCTGACGGTCGCGCCCGGTTCGATCACGGGGCTGATCGGGCCCAACGGGGCGGGCAAGACGACGCTGTTCAACGTGATCGCGGGCGTGCTGAAGCCGACTTCCGGCACGGTGACGATGGCGGGCGAGGACATCACCGGGCTGCCGCCGCACGAGCTGTTCCACAAGGGCCTGCTGCGCACGTTCCAGATCGCGCACGAGTTCGGGTCGATGACCTGCCGCGAGAACCTGATGATGGTGCCCGGCGGGCAGGCGGGCGAGTCGCTGTGGAACACATGGTTCGGGCGCCGTCGGATCGCGGACGCCGAGCGCGCGCTGCGCGCCAAGGCGGACGAGGTGCTGGACTTTCTGACCGTCGCCCATTTGGCCGACCAGCGGGCGTCGGACATTTCGGGCGGGCAGAAGAAGCTGCTGGAACTGGGGCGCACCATGATGGTCGACGCCCGGATCGTGTTCCTGGACGAGGTGGGGGCCGGCGTGAACCGCACGCTCCTGAACACGATCGGCGATGCGATCCTGCGCCTGAACCGGGAGCGGAACTATACCTTCGTGGTGATCGAGCACGACATGGATTTCATCGGCAAGATCTGCGACCCCGTCATCGTCATGGCCGAAGGCAAGGTCCTAGCCGAAGGGACGCTGGACCGGATCAAGGCCGACGAGCAGGTGATCGAGGCGTATCTGGGCACGGGCCTGAAGAACAAGGATCAGGTCGCGTGAGGTGTTTCATATCGTCGCGGATTTCCGCCCCGGTGCGGAAAATGCGCGTACACCCCCCGTGCACCCCCCGTACACCCCCCGTGCATACGGCGTTCGCCGGGATGGCGTTGCGCGTTTCGGGATTTGACAGAGCGCATGCTCGGGATCGCGTGGCGTGAGCGGTCGGGCGAATCCCTACGCCGACGACCGGGGCAACAAGGACCGGTCGATCACGAAGCCGGGGCAGGGCGGCACGATGGGCGCGGGCACGGCGCCCGAACCGTCCGACCGACCCGCGGGCGTCAATGCCTTCCTGATCGGCGAGGCCATGACCGGCGGCTACGGCAGCGGCGCGGACATCCTGCACGATTGCACCATCGCCGTGGACCCGGGCCAGATCGCGGTCATCGTGGGCCCCAACGGCGCGGGCAAGTCCACCGCGATGAAGGCGGTGTTCGGGATGCTGAACCTGCGCAAGGGAAGCGTGCGGCTGGACGGCGAGGACATCACCGCGCTGACGCCCCAGGACCGCGTGAAGGCGGGCATGGGCTTCGTGCCGCAGACGTCCAACATCTTCCCCACCCTGACGGTGGAGGAGAACCTGGAGATGGGCGCCTTCATCCGGCGTGACGACATCCGGGGCACCATGGCGCAGATCTACGATCTGTTCCCCATCCTGGCGGACAAGCGGCGGCAGGCGGCGGGCGAGTTGTCGGGCGGGCAGCGCCAGCAGGTCGCCGTGGGCCGTGCGCTGATGACGAAGCCCAAGGTCCTGATGCTGGACGAACCCACGGCGGGGGTCAGCCCCATCGTCATGGACGAGCTGTTCGACCGCATCATCGAGGTCGCGCGCACGGGCATCCCCATCCTGATGGTCGAGCAGAACGCCCGGCAGGCGCTGGCCATCGCGGACCGGGGCTATGTCCTGGTGCAGGGGGCGAACGCGCATACTGGGACGGGCAAGGAACTGCTGGCGGACGAGCAGGTCCGGCGCAGCTTCCTGGGGGGGTGAGGGGGGTGGTGCGCGCCCTGCTCCCATTCGCCGTGTCCGTGGCATCGGCCTGCGGCGCGGTCCCGATACCGGAGGCCGCCTTCACGACGGTGCTGTCGTGCGAGGTGCGCCGTTCCCCGTCGGAGCGGTCGCTGCCCGTCCGGTTCGGCTATGCGGAGAACCGACCGGCCGCGGCGATCGGGTCGGGCCGGATCGGGCATCTGACGGCGATCGACCCGGATCCGTTCGAGGCGACGCTCGCCGTGTTCGGATCGGCGGGGTCAGCCGCCATGGGGTCGTTTTCTACCGACGAGGACGGCGCCCTGCGCGTCACGACGACCCCGTTCCTCCGGAACGAGCCGCCATCCTATGTCGGGTCCTGCCCCGGCGTCGTCGACTATGCAGTGCAGGCCGCGCGCGTGAACGTCGAGGCGGCGCGGGTGGACCGGGACGCCTGGCCCTGCCAGGGACCCACCATAGACCACGGCATCGGTGAGATCGTCACGACATGCTAGGACGGATCGAACGGATCGCCTGCGCTGCGGCGCTGATCGTGCCGGCGACGGCGGGGGCGATGGAATGCGCCTTCGTGTCGGAGTGCATCCCCGGCGAGCCCTGTGCTGAGACGGCGTTCGCCGTCGGTGTCGAGACGGACCCGGCGGCGGGCCGTGCGGAACTGGTGACCGATTTCGGCACGTTCGCTGGTCTCTACTCGAACGTCCGGGGCGCGTTGCCTGCGAACGTCACCGCCTTCTCGGGCGATAGCAGGGACAGCCATGGTCTGAGTTGGACGGCTACGGGCGCATGGTCGACCGTCCATCTGCCAGGATCCGGCATGGCGATCACCTATACCGGTCTCTGCGAGGTTGCGGAGTGAGTGCCGCGGCGATGCTGTTGGCCGGTGCGACCTGCACCTTCGCCACCGTTCCGGCGGACAGCCGCGCGGTGGACCCGCCGGTGATCGTCATGCCAGTATCCGCGGCGGGGGCGTCGGGTCGTCTGAGCGCGGACTTGTTCGGCGAGGCGCTGACGCTGTTCCGCGACGACGGAGGCGGTTCGGTCGCGCAATGGCGCACCGGGGTCGGGGCGACGGCGATCGTGCTGTCGGTCGCGCCCGATGGCGGGGCCGATCTGTTGCAATTCGAGGGCGCCCACCTGCGCGGCGTCTTCCCCGGACGATGCGAGTCATCACTTTGAGTAAATATATGCCATGGATCCTGATTGCCTCGCTACCGCAATTCGTATCCGCGGCACCGGTGTCTTGGGCATGCGAATTTACGAGCGAGTGCTACGCGGGAAAGTGCGATACCGGCAGGATGAACCTGACATTCTTTGTAGAGGACAGTGGGCGTGGCAACGCATACATGCAAGGAAATCAAGGGTTAGTGAACGTATATCCGGTCATAGGCGAAGCAGCCGTGTCGTTCATCGAGCCGGTTACGGCAGGCACCGTGCAAGCGACTTCAATTCTGAACGACGGCACGGCGGTCCATTCACGCCATACTCAGTTTGTCGGGCAATTTGTTCTGTCGCAATGGACCGGGTCCTGTACATATCACGCGGGGAACTGATGGACCTTCTCAACGCCTTCGTCACCCTGGCGAACTTCGTGATCGTGCCGGCCACGGCCTATGGCGCGCAGCTGGCGCTGGGGGCGCTGGGGGTGACGCTGATCTATGGGATCCTGCGGTTCTCGAACTTCGCGCATGGGGACACGATGGCCTTCGGCACGATGGTCGTGATCCTGGGGACCTGGGGCCTGCAGGCCGCCGGGGTGTCGGCTGGGCCCTTGCCCACGGCGCTGATCGCGCTGCCCCTTGGGATCGCCGCGACCGCGCTGCTGATGCTTGGGACCGACCGGGTCGTGTACCGGTTCTATCGCGCGAAGAAGGCGGTGCCGGTGATCTTCGTGATCGCGTCGCTGGGGGTCATGTTCATCACGAACGGCCTGGTGCGCTTCGTGATCGGGCCGGACGACCAGCGCTTCGCGGACGGGGCGCGGTTCCTGATCTCGGCCCGCGACTTCCGCGACATGACCGGGCTGGACGAGGGCCTGGCCATCCGGTCCAGCCAGGCGCTGACGGTCGTGGTGGCGGTGATCGTGGTGGCGGCCCTGTTCTGGTTCCTGAACCGGACGCGGACCGGCAAGTCGATGCGGGCCTATTCGGACAACGAGGATCTGGCGCTGCTGTCGGGCATCGACCCCGAACGGGTCGTGGTCATCACCTGGCTGATCGTGGCCGCGCTGGCGACGGTGGCGGGCACGCTGTACGGGCTGGACAAGTCGTTCAAGCCGTTCACGTACTTCCAGCTGCTGCTGCCGATCTTCGCATCGGCCATCGTGGGTGGGCTGGGCAACCCCCTGGGCGCGATCGCGGGCGGCTTCCTGATCGCCTTCACCGAGGTGACGATCACCTATCCGCTGAAGAAGGTGCTGGAATACGCCCTGCCGGAAGCGTTGGAGCCGGAGGGGTTGGTGCAGCTGCTGTCGACCGACTACAAGTTCGCGGTCAGCTTCGTGATCCTGCTGGTCGTGCTGCTGTTCCGTCCGACGGGTCTGTTCGCGGGGAGATCGGTATGACGACGCGTGGCATCCTGCTGTTCGGCCTCGTGGCGCTCCTGTTCGTCGGGACCGGCTTCGTTCAGTCGTGGAACGTGTCGCTGACGATCCTGAACATGGGTCTGGTGTCGGCGATCATGGCCTTGGGCGTGAACATGCAGTGGGGCTATGCCGGGCTGTTCAACGTCGGCGTCATGGGGTTCGTCGCCCTGGGCGGCCTGGGGGCGGTGCTGGTGTCGATGCCCCCCACGGGCGAGGCCTGGGCGGCGGGCGGCGTGCGGGTGCTGACGGGGCTGGTCCTGGGGGCCGCGACCATCGTGGCGGCGATCCTGGCCTGGTCGCGGTTGGGCCGTTATCGCGGCTGGGCCGTGGCCGCGATCCTGCTGGCGGGGTTCTTCGTGTACCGCGCCGTCTATGACGGAGGCGTCGAGCGGGTGGAAGCCGTGGACCCGGCCGTCAGCGGGTATCTGGGTGGCCTGGGCCTGCCGATCCTGCTGGCCTGGCCCGTGGGCGGGCTGCTGGCGGCGGGGGCCGCCTGGCTGGTGGGCAAGACGGCGCTGGGGTTGCGGTCGGACTACCTGGCCATCGCGACGCTGGGCATCGCCGAGATCGTGATCGCCGTGCTGAAGAACGAGGACTGGCTGTCGCGCGGCGTGAAGAACGTGATCGGCCTGCCGCGACCCGTGCCGTACGAGATCGACCTGCAGCAATCGGCCGACTTCCAGGAGCGCGCCGCCGGCCTGGGCGTGGACGTCGTGACGGCGTCGTCGCTGGCGGTGAAGCTGTCCTATGCCGGGTTGTTCACGGTGGTTCTGCTGATCCTGCTGTGGCTGGCGCAGGCGGCGCTGGCCTCGCCCTGGGGCCGCATGATGCGCGCCATTCGCGACAACGAGGTCGCGGCGGAGGCGATGGGCAAGGACGTCACCGCGCGGCACCTGCAGGTCTTCGTGCTGGGATCGGCCGTCTGCGGTCTGGCGGGCGCGATGATGACGACGCTGGACGGGCAGCTGACGCCGTCGTCGTACCAACCGCTGCGCTATACGTTCCTGATCTGGGTCATGGTGATCGTGGGCGGGTCGGGCAACAACTTCGGCGCGGTGCTGGGCGGCTTCCTGGTGTGGTGGCTGTGGGTCCAGGTCGAACCGCTGGGCGGGGGCCTGATGGACCTGATCACCGCCGGCATGGCCGACGGCACGTGGCTGAAGGCCCATCTGCAGGAGGCCGCGGCCCACATGCGCCTGCTGACCATGGGGGTCATCCTGTTGCTGGTGCTGCGGTTCAGCCCGAGGGGGCTGATCCCGGAGCGGTAGGGTGGCCGCGCGGACGTCATATTTCGCGAAGCGTGGACTGCCCGTGCGGGTGGTGACGACGGAGCAGGCGGAGTTCGACATCGCGCAGTTCGGGCTGTCCGAACGGGTTGTGGAGGCGATTGGAAAGAACCTGCAGGAGGTGGCGTTCTCGCCCCGCGATCGGGAAGTGGCCGGTATTCGTATAAGGGAACTCCACGGGTATGAGGTCATGTTTCTGACCACCAAGGTTGGGAACGCATTCGAGGTCGCAGTGGGCAGTATCCGTCCGCCCGATCCGTCGGATCCGGTGGACGAGAAATTGAAACGTCTTGGTTTCCTCGCTACGTTCCGAAGTGCATTCGGGATCTGATCGATGACATACGAAGAATACATCGCACTATCGGAAGAAGAGCAGCTCGCCGCTGGGGTGCAGAGTATGATCCGCATGCTTCTGGTGCAGGGGCGGACGTTGGTTCGCCTTTCGGACGTCGATCCGCGCCAAGGCAATCCTTCTGCCGAGGAGATCGTTCTAGAACCGCTTGCATCGTGGGATGCGTCGGTTAGCGACATTAGATCGGTAAGCGGTGCGAGGACCTACCGGGTCGATAAGTCCGGACTTACTCGCAATGCCTGGGAACAGAGTGTTCCCCGATCTGGTCTACATGGACGGTTCGTTGAGCGGGCGGCTGCCATGTCCCTTAAGCCGAAGAAGATTGCGCCGGCGAACGGCACTGTTAAACGTTCGCCCTGACGGATCGAACGCTCCGCGCCTCGAGCGTAACACGGTGCTACAGTCCCACGTCACCCATCAACCGCGCCGCCTCCGCCGGGCAGGTCGCCAGCTTCGCGCGGTCCTCGCCGGGGTGGAAGCGGGCGCGGAGGGCGGTGGGCATGGGGCGCGGGGTCAGCAGGTGGACGGCGGTCGCGCCGTCGGTCGTCGCCTCCGCCTGCCAGGCCTGGACCATGGCCCGCTGCGCGGCCTTCGTGGCCAGATAGCCGCCGGCGAACTTGATCGGGCGGTCGTCGTCGAAGAACACGGCCGTCCCCCCGCCCGCGGCCCGCAGCAGCGGCGCGACATACGCGATCAGGCGGGACAGCGCGGTGACGTTGCAGTCCACCGCCCTGGCCATGTCGCGTTCCGGGATCGAGACGGCGGGCGACAGGGGCGGGACCTCTACGGCCGTGTGGACCCAAAGCGGCAGCTTGCCCCACCGGTCGTAGATCGAGCGGCACAGGTGCTGCATCGCGCCCGCATCCGTCACGTCCATCGGCGCCAGCGTCGCCTGTCCGCCCGCGGCCTGGATGCGGTCGTCCAGTTCCTCCAACGCGCCCTGCGTGCGGGCCACGGCCAGGACGTGCGTTCCGCGCGACGCCAGGCGTTCCGCGACCGCGGCCCCCAATCCGCGGGAGGCGCCGGTGACGAGTGCGAGGTCGGGTCGGGTCATGGCCGCGTGCGTCGCATGCGAAGGGTCCAGGCACAAGTTGACACCGCCCGCCACGGGGCGGCAAAAGCCGCCCAAACGCATGGAGTGGTGGACATGACCCTGACGACCCTGGCCCTGGGCCGGATGACCTGGCCCAAGCAGATTGCCGCGGCCGTCGCGGGCAGCGCGCTGATCGCGGTGGCGGCGCAGATCTCGGTCCCGTTCTTCCCGGTTCCGATGACCCTGCAGACGCTGGCCGTGCTGGCAATCGGGCTGGCGTTCGGTCCGACCCTGGCGGCGGCGACGGTGGTCCTCTACCTCCTCGAGGGGCTGGCGGGTCTACCGGTCTTCACGGGGATGCGGAACGGCGTGGCCTTCGCCGGACCCACGGCGGGCTTCCTGGTGGGCTTCGTCGCGATGGCCTGGATCGCGGGGCAGGCGGCGGGGCGCGGCCTGGTCGCCATGATCGCGGCGGCGCTGCTGGCCTCCGCCGTCCTTTATGTCTTCGGTCTGGCCTGGCCCTTCGCGGTGGCGGGCGCGGTGGGCATCGAGGCGGGCTGGGCTTCGATGGACGCGGGCGCGATGCTGGGCGCCTTCATGTACCCCTTCCTTCTGGGCGACGCGGTCAAGGCCGTGCTGGCCGCCCTGCTGGTCGCGGGCGGGGCCACCTTGCTGCGACGCTGACGACCTTCGCACCCGCTTCGGATGGGCCGCCCTGCCGGGCGGCCCTTTCCTTTGGGCATGGCCTGCGCGGCGTCGATCGCCTCGACGTGGGCGCTTCCCCGAAGCCCGTCAGCTGGCCGGGACGGCGCCGTCGCCCCGCTGGGCGGTCAGCTCGACGGATATCGTGACGCCGAAGCCGACGTTCGATTCGTCGGGATAGGCCTGCCCCATCTCGAAGTCGCGGCGGTCCACGTCGGTGCTGCCGGACATCGTGGCGGTGTCGCCCTCCACGTCCAGGTCGAAGGGCAGCGTGACGGGGACGACGACGTCGCGGATCGTCAGCGTGCCCTCCGCCACGTGGCCGGTTCCGTCCTCGGCGGGCGCGATGTCGGCGGCGAAGGTCGCGGTGGGGAACGCGCCGGAGGCCAGGAACTCGTCCCCCGTCGCCTGGCCGCTGACCGACCCCAGGGTCAGGGACCCGGTGGCGACCGACACCTCGACCGCGCCCGTGCCGGTGGCGTCGTCGAAGTCGATCGACGCCTGCCAATCGGCGAAGCTGCCGGTGACGGCCGATCCCAGTTGCGTGACGGTGATGGACAGGGTGCCGTCCTCCACGGTCCAGTTCGCCGGCGCGTCGACCTGCGCCACGCCGCCCACCGCCTGCGCGCCCTGGGGCACCAGGGCCAGGCCCACGCCGAGGGTCGCGGCCCAGACGCCCAGCGCCACGACGGCGGGCAGGGCGTGGCCGCGGGACCGTTCGGGCAGGGGTCCCGGATCGGTGCCGCGCCACATCCGGGCCATCGTCGCGTCGCGGTCGACGGCGGCATGCTTGATCGCGCCCGCGACGTGCAGGATCAGCGCGGCGACCAGCACCTTGTTGAACGTCTTGTGCAGCGTGCCCAAGGTGGCGGACAGGTCCGGGTCCCGGGGCACGAACGGCAGGGTCTGGCCGAAGGGCCACCAGATCGGCGCGAAGCCCGTGGCCGCCGCGTGATGCGTCCAGCCCAGGAGCGGCACGATCACCAGGCTGCCGTAGAGGAGCCAATGCACCGCGGCGGCGAGCCTGCCTTCCCACCCGCCGTGCAGGGGGCGGGGCCGGGGTTGCGACAGGGCCCACAGGATGCGCGCCAGGGCCACGAAGAAGATTGCCAGGCCCACGGTCTTGTGCGCGCTGAAGAGCAGCACGACCCGTTCGATCTGCGCATCGGTCTGCACCGGCATCCGGTAGGCGATCGCGCCCAGGGGGATCACCGTGAGCATCAGCGCGGCGATCGTCCAATGGAACGCGCGTTCAACCCAGCCATAGGTCCGGACGGTGTTGGTGGCTTCGGTCCGGCGGGTGGCGGCGATCATGGCGGAACCCCTGTGACGCGGTACGTGCTCGAACCTAGGACGTCCTGCGTCGTCGGTCATCCGCGACCTGCGCACAACCACGGTGCGTGATCCGCGACGATTGCGACCCCGTCCGCCGCGCGCTAGGTGCCCGCGCGAGGTCCCGGACGGCGGAGGAAACCATGACACGTGCACTCGTCTTTCCGGGGCAGGGGGCGCAGACCATCGGGATGGGACGGGATCTGGCCTTCGCCCATCCGGAGGCCCGCGCCGTCTTCGACGCCGTCGATGCCGCCTTGGGCGAGGACCTATCGGGGCTGATCTGGAACGGTGCGCAGGACACGCTGACGCTGACGCGCAACGCCCAGCCGGCATTGATGGCGACGTCGGTCGCGGCCCTGCGGGCCCTGGAGGCGGGCGGCCTGTCCGTCGCGACCCATGCCGCGATGGTGGCCGGACATTCGCTGGGTGAGTATTCGGCGCTAGTCGCTGCTGGATCGCTGTCGCTGGAGGATGCCGTCCGGTTGCTGCGCCTGAGGGGCGAGGCCATGCAGGATGCCGTGCCGGCGGGGCGGGGCGCGATGGCGGCGCTTCTGGGCCTGGACGCGGACGCGGTGCGCGGGATCGCGGCCGAGGCTTCGGGGGACGGGGTCTGCGAGGCCGCGAACGACAACGATCCCGCGCAGGTGGTCGTTTCCGGCGACACGGCGGCGGTCGAACGTGCGGTGGAGCTGGCCAAGGCGGCGGGCGCCAAGCGCGCCGTGATGCTGCCCGTCTCCGCCCCCTTCCACTGCGCGCTGATGGCACCGGCGGCGCAGGCCATGGCCGACGCGCTGGACCGGGTCGAGATCCGGGACCCCGTCGTGCCCGTCGTGGCGAACGTCACCGCGGCGCCCGCGACGGACGCGGCCACGATCCGCGACCTGCTGGTTCGGCAGGTCACCGGTGCGGTCCGATGGCGCGAGAGCGTGGCTGCCATGGCCGCCGCCGCCGTGACCGAGACGTGGGAGATCGGGGCTGGCAAGGCCCTGTCGGGCATGGTGCGACGCATCGACCGCTCGATCGCCACGCGCAGCGTGGGCACGCCGGACGACGTCGCGGCTGCGCTGGAGTCCTTGCACGAGGGGAAAGAGGGTTGATGTTCGATCTTTCGGGAAAGGCCGCGCTGGTCACGGGCGCGTCGGGCGGCATCGGGGCCGCGATCGCGCGCGCGTTGCATGGCCGGGGTGCCGTGGTGGGCCTGTCCGGCACGCGCGAGAACCCGCTGAAGGCGCTTGCGGGGGAGTTGGGCGACCGGGTCCACGTCCTGCCCTGCGACCTGTCGGACGCGGGCGCGGTCACGGCCCTGCCGAAGGACGCGGCGGCCGCGATGGGGTCGGTCGACATCCTGGTGAACAATGCCGGCGTGACGCGCGACAACCTGTTCCTGCGCATGTCCGACGACGAATGGGACGGCGTGATCGCGGTGAACCTGACCGCCGCCTTCAAGCTGTCCAGGGGGGTCCTGCGGGGCATGATGAAGGCGCGGTGGGGCCGCATCGTGAACGTGTCGTCCGTCGTGGGGGCCACGGGCAATCCCGGGCAGGGGAACTATGCCGCGTCGAAGGCCGGTCTGGTGGGCATGGGCAAGTCTCTGGCGCACGAGGTCGCGTCGCGCGGGATCACCGTGAACGCGATCGCGCCGGGCTTCGTGGCGACGGCGATGACCGACAAGCTGACCGACGACCAGAGGGGCAAGATCGACGCCCAGGTGCCCGCGGGTCGCATGGGCACGCCCGAGGAGATCGCCGCCGCCGCCGTGTTCCTGGCGTCCCCGGAGGCGGCCTACGTGACGGGAACGGTCCTTCACGTGAACGGCGGATTGGCGATGGTCTGAGGCGTCCGATCCGCGGTTCCGCTGCCGGAATCGGGGACCCCGCGATAGCATTTGCCATCGCGGACCCCCATGATATAGGCCGCGCACAGGCCGGAACGGTCGATCGATACAGGGCCTTCGGGCCGCCATACGAGGTACAGACATGAGCGACATCGAGGATCGCGTCCGCAAGAAGGTGGTCGAGCATCTGGGCGTGGAAGAGGACAAGGTGAAGGAGAACGCCTCGTTCATCGACGATCTCGGCGCCGACTCGCTGGACACCGTGGAGCTCGTGATGGCCTTCGAGGAAGAGTTCGGGATCGAGATTCCCGACGACGCCGCGGAGTCGATCCAGACCTTCGGCGACGCGGTCAAGTTCATCAAGGAGAACACCTGATCCCTTTGGATCGGTGGTGACGACGCGGGCGCCCCACGGGGCGCCTTCTTCGTTCGTGGGGTTCCGTCGCGGTGTGGCCTGGATCGTGCCGTGCGATGTCCTGGCAGCGATCGCCCGGACGGGCCCCGGATGGACAAGGCCCCGCCCGGCGCCCTATTCCCCACGCCAGCAGCGGGGACCATCACGATGAGCGTCGGCATCTTCGACAGCGGCCTGGGTGGCCTGACCGTATGGGATGCCGTCCGGCGGCGCCTGCCGGACCTGCCGCTCCTGTATTACGCCGACAGCGCGCACGCCCCGTACGGCGTGCGCACGATGGACGACATCCATGCCCTGACCGTCCGCGCCGTCCATGCGATGTGGGACCGGGTCGATCTGGTCGTGTTGGCGTGCAACACGGCGTCGGCCGCGGCATTGCGCCGGATGCAGGAGGACGGGGTGCCGCAGGGCAAGCGCGTCCTGGGCGTGTTCGTGCCCCTGATCGAGGCCCTGTCGGAACGCGGCTGGGGCGACAACTCCCCCCCGCGCGAGGTGGCGGTCAATCAGGTCGCCCTGTTCGCCACGCCCGCCACGGTCGCGAGCCGTGCCTTCCAGCGGGAGTTGGCCTTCCGCGCCGTGGGCGTGGACGTCGAGGCGCAGGCCTGCGCGGGCGTGGTGGACGCCATCGAGGACGGGGACATGATCCTGGCCGACGCGCTGGTGCGCAGCCACGTCGACGCGCTGAAGCGCAAGATGCCCCATCCCCAGGCCGCGATCCTGGGATGCACGCATTACCCGCTGGTCGCCGACAGCTTCCGCCGCGCGCTGGGCGGGGACGTGACCGTGTTCAGCCAGGCGGACATTGTCGCGGACAGCCTGGCCGATTATCTGTCGCGCAGGCCGCATTTCGCCCTGGGCGGGACGGCCGCGATGATGACCACCGGGGATCCGGACCGCGTGTCGGCCCGCGCCACGCAGTTCCTGCGCCGTCCCCTGACCTTCGAGGCCGCGCCATGAGAAGCCTTCGCAAGACCCGCCGCATCCAGATCGTCGCCATCGCGGCCGTGCTGCTGGCCGGGTCGAGCGCGCTGGTCGGCTATGCGATGCGCGACGGGATCGCGTTCTTCCGCTCGCCCAGCCAGGTGGCCGAAGCGCCCCCCGCGGCGGCGGAGGTGTTCCGCATCGGCGGTCTGGTGGAGGACGGGACCCTAGTGCGGGGGCGGGGCACGCAGGTCGTGTTCAACGTCACCGATGGCGGCGCGTCCATTCCGGTCACCTACGAAGGCGTGCTGCCAGACCTGTTCGGGGAGGGCGAGGGCATGGTCGGGACGGGCCGCTACGTGGACGGCACGTTCGTAGCCCACGAGATCCTGGCCCGCCACGACGAGACCTACATGCCCGTCGAGGTGATCGAGGCCCTGAAGGAGCAGGGCGTGTATCAGCCCGCGGAGGGGTAGGGGACCTACCAGATCGTCGCGACGAACGGGCTTTCGTGGAGGGAGCGATCCCGGGTGACCAGGATCTCACCGCGAAGCGTGGCCGTCGCGGACAGGATCCGGTCGAACGGATCGCCGTGGTCCCAATCCAGCCTTGCCGCCTCGGACAGGATTTCCGCGGAAACCTCGACTTGTCCGATCCCCGATCGTCGCGCCCGCTCGGGCAGGGTCGGGAGGACCGGACGCATCGAGTCCCAACGCCCCCGGTGGACCTTGAAGCCGATCTCGTAGAGGGACGCCGTGCTGTAGGCGATGGAACCCGCCCGTTCGATCGCGTCGCGCGCGCGTTCGCCGAGCAGGTCCGGCGCCGCCGCCAGCCAGGCGAAGGCATGGGTGTCGAGTAGCAGGGCGGGATCGTCGGATCGCCCGAGGTCATTCATTCGGGTCGTCCAGCCACGTTTGGACCTCCGCATCCGTCACGCCCGGTTCGGTCAAATCCGGCATGTCGTGTCGCAGGTGACCCAGGCTTCCGACGAACTGCATCCAGGGGCGTTCGCCCGCTGCCGGGGGAACGGCCGAATCCGCCACGGCCGTGTCCCGGCCATCGACAGACAGACCCGTCAACCGCGCGACGGGCTTGTTCCCCCGCATGATGACCACGTCATCGCCCGCTTCGGCTGCGGCGACGAGTTGCGACAGCTTGGCCTTCGCTTCGGCGATCTTCATCCGCATCGGACCGTCCTTCGTGCCGGATCGGGATACTACGTGGTCCAACTTGGACCAGTTCGCAAGGACCATCGTACGGTGATCGGGGCTTAACCGCTCCGCCGGACCGTCCGGCCCCTGGACTCGTAATTCCCGGAGCAGGACCATGCAGACCGTACGACAGATCGCGGAAGCCATCGTCGCCCGCGAGGGTGGATACGTGAACGATCCGGACGATCCCGGCGGGGCGACGAACCATGGCGTGACGATCCATACCATGCGGGGCCTCGGCCTGGATCTGGACGGCGACGGGGACGTCGACGCGGCGGACGTGCGCCGCCTGGACCGGACGAAGGCGCTGGAGATCTTCGTCGACCACTATTTCCACCGGGTGCGCGTCGACGCGCTGCCCGATCCGCTGCACCCCAGCGTGTTCGACATGTACGTCAACGCGGGCGCGAACGCGGTGAAGATCCTCCAACGGCTCGCGACCCGGATGGGGCATCCGTTGGCCGCCGACGGGGTGATCGGACCCCTGACGGTCCGTGGCGTCCACGCCGCCCACGACGCCGCGCCGGGCCATATCGTGGATGCCTATGGGATCGCGCGACGCAACTACTATTACGATCTGGCGGACCGCCGGCCGCGATCGCGCAAGTTCGCGCGGCGCCGCGATGGCGGGAAGGGGGGCTGGATCACCCGTGCGGAGGAGTTCATCTCGCCCCGCTTCCATCTGACCGACGCGCAGCATGGGGCCCGCGTCGCGGGTTGGGCGTGATGGACCTGTCCGCGCCCCTGACCGCCGTGGCCCGCATCGGCGACACGGTGCGCGGCGTCAGCCGCGTGTTCCGCGCCGACGCGTCCGAGGGACAGGCGCTGGAGTTCGCCGCCCAGCGCGCGGCGCTCGATCAGTTGGGCCACGAGTTCGCGCATCCGACGCGAACGTGGTTCGACGCCACCATCGACGGGCTGAACCGGCTGCCGCGGCCTTTGCTGGCCTTCGGGACGCTGGGCCTGTTCGTGTTCGCGATGGTGGACCCGGCCAGCTTCGGCCACCGGATGGAAGGGTTGGCGTTGGTGCCCGAGCCCCTGTGGTGGCTGCTGGGCGCCATCGTCGGCTTCTATTTCGGCGCGCGGGAGCTTCATTACCGCCGGACCCCGGGCGTTCCGACCCCGCGACCGCGTCTGTCGGCCTGGCATCGCGAGTCCGACGAGTACGGGATCGACACCGGCGCCGCGCTGACGATCGAGACCAAGGGCGGCACCACCGACCCCGCCTCCGACGACAACCCGGCCCTGGCGGAATGGCTGCGCGGCCGATCCGGGGACTGACATCCGCGGAGCCATTCGATCGCGTCGCGTGATCGCCGGGTTCCGCCCGGCGGTCCGTGTCAGGAGCACCGACCGGGTGGCCAGGCCTTCGGGCCTCGTCACGCCGGGGCGAACGTTTCGCGGCACCCGGAGACGTGATGCGGCCCCCGGCCGCGCCCCGTTGGCGTTCCCCCCCGGGCCCCCTATACCCTTCCCATGATCGTCGAGCTCGGCCACTTCGCCCTGATCCTCGCCTTCGCGGTGGCGGTGGCGCAGACCATCGTGCCCATGGTGGGGGCGCACAACCGCTGGTCGGGTTGGATGGCCGTGGCCGAACCCGCCGCCATCGTGCAGGCGGTGCTGGTCGCGTTCAGCTTCGCGGCGCTGACCTATGCGTTCGTGACGAGCGATTTTAGCCTGCGCCTCGTCGTGCTGAACAGCCACACCGACAAGCCCATGCTGTACAAGGTGACGGGCGTGTGGGGGAACCACGAGGGGTCGCTGCTGCTGTGGGTGCTGATCCTCGCGGTGTTCGGGGCCGCCGCCGCCGTGTGGGGCGGCAACCTGCGCGACACGCTGCGCGCCCGCGTCCTGGGCGTGCAGGCCGCGGTGGGCGTCGCGTTCTATGCGTTCATCCTGTTCACGTCGAACCCGTTCATCCGCCTGGAGGTCCCGCCCTTCAACGGCGAGGATCTGAACCCGCTGCTCCAGGATCCCGGCTTGGCGTTCCATCCGCCGTTCCTGTACCTCGGCTATGTGGGCCTGAGCATGGCGTTCTCGTTCGCCGTGGCCGCGCTGATCGAAGGCCGGGTGGACGCCGCCTGGGGCCGGTGGGTCCGGCCCTGGACGCTGGCGGCCTGGCTGTTCCTGACCATCGGCATCGCGCTGGGATCCTGGTGGGCGTATTACGAGTTGGGCTGGGGCGGGTTCTGGTTCTGGGACCCGGTCGAGAACGCGTCCTTCATGCCCTGGTTGATCGCCGCGGCGCTGCTGCATTCGGCCATCGTGGTCGAGAAGCGCGAGGCGTTGAAGGCCTGGACGATCCTTCTGGCGATCCTGGCCTTCGGATTCAGCCTGGTGGGGACGTTCATCGTGCGATCCGGGGTCATCACGTCCGTCCACGCGTTCGCCAACGACCCGGAGCGGGGCGTCTGGATCCTGGTGATCCTGGGCGTGTTCACCGGCGGCGCGCTGCTTCTGTACGCCGTGCGCGCCCCGGTCATGCAGGCGAAGGGCGTGTTCGGCGTAGTCAGCCGGGAATCGGCGCTCGTGGCGAACAACCTTCTGCTGGCCGTGTCCTGCTTCGTCGTGTTCGTCGGGACGATCTGGCCCCTGGTCGCGGAGATGGCGTTCGATCGGACGCTTTCGGTTGGGCCGCCCTTCTTCGACGCCGCCTTCACCCCCTTCGTGATCGCCACCGCGATCCTCGTCCCGATGGGCTCGCTGATGCCCTGGAAGCGCGGCCGTGCGAAGGCTCTGAAGCCCGTGATCCCCGTTCTGATCCTGTCGCTCGCCGTGCTGGCGCTGGTTTGGGCGATGCAGACGGGACGGTCCGCGGGCGGCCCCCTGGGGGCCGCGCTGGGCGTGTGGCTGGTCGTCGGCGCGGCGGTCGACCTGCTGACCCGGACGGGCCGGGGGGCATGGTCCAACCGCCTGTCGCGCCTGACCCGCCTGCCGCGGGCGGATTGGGGCAAGGCGGTCGCCCATGCGGGCTTGGGCGTCACCATCTTCGGCGTCGCGGCCCTGACGGCCTGGGAGCAGGAACGCCTGGAGGCGCTCGACATCGGGGACAGCCTGACGGTCGGGAACGTGACGGTCACCCTGGACGCCGTCGACCGGGTGGAGGGGCCGAACTACGTCGCGACCGTCGCCACGCTGTCGACCTGGGAGGACGGCGAACCCATCGGCGTCCTGCGACCGGAGAAGCGGATCTATCCCGTGGCGCGGATGCCCACGACGGAGGCCGGGATCGACAACGGCATCACGCGCGACGTCTATGCCGTGATCGGCGATCCGCAGGTGGGTGGCGGCTGGGCCATCCGAGTGTACATCAAGCCCTTCGCCAACTGGATCTGGGGCGGCGCGATCCTGATGGCGCTGGGCGGGCTGGTCAGCCTGACCGACCGCCGGTGGCGCATCGCGGCCGGTGCGCGCAAGGCGCCCGCAGGCCCCGCGCCGGTTCCCGCCGAATGAGGGGGCTGGTCCTGGCGCTGCTTCTGGCGGCCGTGCCCGCGGCGGCGGTCGAGCCCGACGAGGTCCTGGACGATCCCGTTCTCGAAGAGCGCGCCCGCGACCTGTCGAAGGGGCTGCGCTGTCTGGTCTGCCGCAACGAGAGCATCGACGAATCCAGCGCGGGCATCGCCCGGGATCTGCGGCTGCTGGTGCGCGAACGGCTGGTGGCGGGCGACACCGACGCCGAGGTGATCGACTTCGTCGTCGACCGCTATGGCGAGTACGTCCTTTTGAATCCGACGACCGACGGGGCGAACCTGATCCTGTGGATCGCGCCCCTCGCGCTGTTGGCGCTGGGGATGGGGGTCGCGGGTGTCCACATCACGCGTCAACGCCCGGTGCCCGATGCCGGCCTGGATGCCGTCGAGGAGGCGCGCCTGCGAGAGCTGACGGAGGACCGCGGGCCGTGACGCACCGTCCCGCTTCCCCCCGTCGTCCCGGCTGATAGGGTCCACCCCGAACCATCGGGGGCCGCCATGCAGTACGAGACCATCCGCCTGGGCGTCCGCGACGGCGTGGCCGTCCTGACGCTGAACCGTCCCGACCTGATGAACGCCCTGAACACCCAGATGCGGGCCGAGATCCTTCATGCCATGGGCGACGTCCAGGACAGGGCCCGCGTGCTGGTGATGACCGGCGAGGGTCGCGCGTTCTGTTCCGGCCAGGACCTCGGGGATCGCGCGAACCTCGCCTCCATGAACATGGAGCGCGTGCTGCGCGACGAATACGAGCCGATGCTGCGCGCCATCTTCGACAGCGCCATCCCCACCATCGCCGCCGTGAACGGTCCCGCCGCGGGTGCGGGCGCGAACCTGGCCCTGGCCGCGGATGTGGTGATCGCGGCGGAGAGCGCGGTCTTCCTGCAGGCCTTCACCCGGATCGGGCTGATCCCGGATGCGGGCGGGACGTACTGGCTGCCCCGGCAGGTGGGCGCGGCCCGCGCGATGGGGGCGGCCCTGTTCGCGGAACCGGTCCCGGCCCGGCAGGCCGCCGACTGGGGCATGATCTGGGAGGCCGTGCCCGATGCCGACTTCCCGGCCCACTGGGCGGAGCGTGCGGCGCATCTGGCCAACGGACCGACGGCGGCATACCGCAACGTGAAGCGCGCCATCCGAGGCAGCTTCGACCATACGTTGGACGAGCAGCTGACCTTCGAGGCGAAGCTGCAAGGCGAGGTGGGGCGCACCCGGGACTTCCAGGAAGGCGTGCTCGCGTTCCTGGAGAAGCGCGCCGCGACGTTCCAGGGGCGTTGACGCCCCCCGTTCCCCGCGCGCCCGCTTGCCCCCCCGCCGTGCGGCCCGTATCAGCGGCGCCGTAGGGAACCGCCTGGGGATAGCCGATCATGCGCCGCGTCGTCGTCACGGGATTGGGAATGGTCACGCCGTTGGGCTGCGGGGTGCAGACGACGTGGGACCGCCTGATCGCGGGGGCATCCGGCGCCGGTCCGATCACGCGGTTCGACGCGTCCCACCTGGCCACGACCTATGCCTGCGAGATTCCGCGCGGCGATGGATCGGACGGGACGTTCAACCCCGACGATTGGATGGAGCCCAAGGAAGCGCGCAAGGTCGACGACTTCATTCTCTATGCGATGTGCGCGGCCGATCAGGCGATCGCGGATTCGGGCTGGCAGCCCGACGAGGCTGGCAAGCTGCGCACGGGCGTCATGATCGGATCGGGCATCGGGGGGCTGTCGTCCATCGCCGACACCGCGATCCTGCTGAAGGAACGCGGCCCCCGGCGGGTGTCGCCGTTCTTCATCCCGTCCGCCCTGATCAACCTTGCGTCGGGTCAGGTCAGCATCCGATACGGCTTCAAAGGGCCGAACCATTCGGTCGTCACGGCATGTTCGACGGGCGCGCATGCGATCGGGGACGCGGCACGGCTGATCGCGCTCGACGATGCCGACGTCATGGTCGCGGGCGGGGCCGAGAGCCCGATCAGCGAGATCGGCATCGCGGGGTTCAACGCCTGCAAGGCCCTGTCCACCCGGCATGCCGGCGACCCGACAGCCGCGTCGCGGCCCTGGGCGGCGGACCGGGACGGCTTCGTCATGGGCGAGGGGGCCGGCGTGGTCGTGCTGGAGGCGTACGAGCATGCGAAGGCGCGGGGTGCCACGATGCTGGCGGAGGTCGCGGGCTATGGGCTGTCGGGCGATGCGCATCACATCACCGCGCCGCCGCCCGATCACGAGGGCGCGGAACGCGCGATGCGTGCGGCGCTGAAGCGGGCGGGCCTGTCGGGCGACGACATCGACTATGTCAACGCGCACGGAACGTCGACGATGGCCGACACGATCGAACTGTGCGCCGTCGAGCGGATCGTCGGGGACCATGGGAAGGACGTGACCATGTCGTCCACCAAGTCCGCGATCGGCCACCTGCTGGGGGCGGCCGGGTCCGTCGAGGCGATCTTCTGCATCCTCGCCCTGCGCGACGGCGTCGCCCCCCCGACGCTGAATCTGCACGATCCCGCGCCGGAGGCGGCGGCGAGCGCGATCCACCTTGCGCCGAACGCCGCGCAGCGGCGGCGAATCGACGTGGCGGTGTCGAACTCGTTCGGCTTCGGTGGCACGAATGCGTCGCTGGTGCTGCGGCACGTGGTCTAACTTCGAGGCGTATCCGTCCGATGTGGAAGCATATCACAGCGAACTTCCTGACCTTGGCCGTGGTCGCGGTCCTGGCGGTGGCCGTCGTCGTGCAGATCGGCAAGTCGCGTTGGGACGAACCGGGGCCGCTGGCGGAGGCCGCGTTCTTCGAGGTGCCGCCGGGTGCGTCCCTGCACGACGTCAGCGAGGCCTTGCAGGCGGCCGGCGTCATCGCATCGGGGACGGTCTTCCGTCTGGGCGCGCAGTATACGGAGCGGGCGGACGACCTGAAGTTCGGGACCTATGAGATCCCGGCGGGCGCCACGATGCCCGAGGTGCTGGACATCATCACGTCGGGTGGCCCCAGCGTGGTCCCGTTCACCGTGACCTATCTGGTGCGCAGCATCGGGCCGGAGATCCGCGTGCGCGAACGGCGCCCGGGCGAGACGCAGGCGGTCGAGGTCGCGACCTATGCGCCGGGCGATCCCGTGCCGGCGGCGTTCACGGCGCTGCTGGACCGAGACGTCCCGATCACCTGGCGCGTGGCCATCGCCCCCGGGCTGACGTCGTGGGAGGTGGTCGAGGGTCTGAAGGGTGCCGACTTCCTGACGGGCGAGGTCGAGGTTCCGGCGGAGGGGACCCTGGCACCCGACACCTATCAGGTGGATCGAGGATCCGCCCGCGATGCGTTGCTGGCGCGGATGACCTCCATCCAGGAGCGGCGGTTGGCGGATGCGTGGGCGAACCGCGCCCCCGGCCTGCCGATCGATACGCCGGAGGAGGCGCTGATCCTGGCGTCGATCATCGAGAAGGAGACCAGCGTTCCGGAGGAGCGGGGCCTGGTCGCCAGCGTGTTCGTGAATCGTCTGAACACGGGCATGCGTCTGCAAACGGACCCAACGGTGATCTATGGCGTGACCGAAGGCCGGGGGGCGTTGGGCCGTGGCCTGCGGCGCAGCGAGCTGGACACGCGAACGCCCTGGAACACGTACCAGATCGACGGATTGCCGCCGACGCCCATCGCGAATCCCAGCGCGGAGTCGCTGGCGGCGGCGGTGGATCCGGACAGCAGCGACTTCGTTTTCTTCGTCGCGGATGGAACGGGCGGACATGCCTTCGCGGAAACGCTCGCGGAGCACAACGCCAACGTCGCGCGCTGGCGCGCGATCGAGGCGGAGCGCGCGACCGACGACGGTTGACGGCCCCGGCCGGGGGCCACCCGTGCGGTCGTCGGGTGATGGACCGGATGAAGGCGGTGACTTCGCCGCGGCGGGGTTAACCGTTTCCAAACATTCCCGACGGCATTTTACGGATCTCGTCCGAAAAGGACGTTGACCGGCGCGGACGCTCCCACGGACACCATACCCAAGCTGGAAGACATGGGAGGACGGAACGGGGCCGCAGGGTCCGGGACCGCTCGACCGTTGGCTGCCCGTGCAACGCTTGTAGCACGGAGTTTTAGAATGACGGATCAGGACTTTTCGGACGACCGCGACGACCTGCTCGCGGACATCGAGGGACAAGCGCGCGCCGCGTTGACCGCCATGGCTTCGGTTCGGCGAGTCGTCGAGCGCGCGACACGGCAGATGGCGGAACGCCACGTCGTCGGGGGGGACGAAGACCTCCCCCGTCTGCAACGCGAACTGGGCGCCGCCCTCCGGGTGGTGACCGATGTGGAAGGGAAGGCCAAGGATGCACGACTCAAGCGCGATGGTGGAGGCGGACTCGATCTCGATGCCGCCCGGCGCGAGGTCGCCGATCGCCTCGCTCGCATCCATGCCGCCGGATCGACTGACGGCATGGCTGGATGAGCTGAGCGACAACGCCCTGGCGTCCCTGCCGTGGCTGTTCGACGTGTGGGGGCTGCCGCATCAGCAGCCCCCAGCGGGAGACTGGCGCACCTGGGTCGTGCTGGGCGGTCGTGGCGCGGGCAAGACCCGCGCCGGGGCCGAATGGGTCCGTGCGCAGGTCGAAGGTCCCCGTCCGCTGGACGCGGGCCGTGCCCGCCGCGTGGCGCTCGTCGGCGAGACCTACGACCAGGTGCGCGACGTCATGATCGAGGGCGACAGCGGGCTGCTGGCGTGCACCCCGCCGGACCGCAGGCCCGACTGGATCAGCACGCAGCGCAAGCTGGTGTGGCCAAACGGTGCGGTCGCGGTGGTCTGCTCCGCCAGCGATCCGGAGGCCATGCGCGGGCCGCAGTTCGACGCGGCCTGGGTCGACGAGCTCGCGAAGTGGCGCCGGGCCCATGACGCCTGGGACATGCTGCAGTTCTGCCTGCGCCTGGGGGACGATCCCCGCGCGGTGGTGACGACGACACCACGGAACGTCGAGGTCCTGAGGACCTTGCTGGCGCAGGACGATACCGTGACGACGCAGGCCCCCACGGAAGCCAACCGCGCCAATCTGGCACCCGGCTTCCTGAGCGCCGTGCGTCGCCGGTTCGGTGGGACGCGACTGGGTCGGCAGGAGTTGGACGGCGTTCTGGTGGACGAGGTTCCGGGCGCGTTCTGGACAGCCGCAGGTCTGGACGCCCTGCGCGGCACGCCGCCCGCACGGTTCGACCGGGTGGTCGTCGGCGTGGATCCAGCCGTGACGTCGCAGAGTGGTTCGGACGAGACCGGCATCGTCGTGGTGGGCGTGGTGCAGGATGGACCACCGTCCGACTGGACCGCCTGGGTGCTGGAGGATGCGAGCGTATCAGGCGCGACCCCGTCGCAATGGGCCGCCGCCGTGGCGGATGCCTACGATCGACATGGCGCCGATCGCGTCGTAGCCGAGGGCAATCAGGGCGGCGACATGATCGAGGCGGTGCTGCGCCAGGCCGCGCCCTCCGTGAGCTATCGCAAGGTGACGGCACGGCGAGGCAAGTCCGCGCGGGCCGAGCCGGTGGCTGCGTTGTACGAACGGGGCCGGGTCCGCCATGTCGCGGGACTGGTGCCCTTGGAAGATCAGATGTGCGCGATGGCATCGTCCGGCTATGGCGGTTCCGGCTCGCCCGATCGATGCGATGCGTTGGTCTGGGCCCTTTGGGCTGCCCTGCTGGAGCCGGGGCGGCGCGGCGAACCGGTCATCCGGCGATTGTGAGAAAGGGGTCCCGCGGGGCCCCTTTTCTTTTCCGACACAGGAAGGACGGCACGATGTTCAATTTCCTCCGCAAGGCCGATGCGCCGGACGCGACGAAGGCCAGCGCAGCGGGACGCGTCACCACGTGGGGCGTGGCCGGGCGCAGCGTCTGGTCTGCTCGTGACGCGGGCACGCTGACGCGCATGGGGTTCCTGAACAACCCCGTCGGGTTCCGTGCCGTGAAGCTGATCGCGGAAGCCGCGGCGGCCCTGCCGCTGACGGTATCCGGCGCGGAGGGCCGCTATGCCGATCATCCGGTGTTGCGGCGCCTGTCGAACCCGAACTGCGTGCAGGGCGGCGCGGACTGGTTCGAGGGGCTGTACGGGCAGCTTTTGCTGTCAGGCAACGCTTACGTGGAAGCGGTCGGCCTGGAGGCGGGGTGGCCTGCGGAACTGCATGTGTTGCGGTCCGACCGCATGAGCGTCGTGCCGGGCACCGATGGCTGGCCCGTGGCGTTCGAGTATGCCGCCGGAGGCCGCACGCACCGGTTCGAGGTGGGGGCCGTATCGCCCATCTGCCACCTGCGCTGCTTCCATCCGTTGGACGATCACTACGGTCTGAGCCCGCTCGCCGCGGCCGCGGCCGCCATCGACGTCCACAACGCCGCGAGCCGTTGGTCGAAGGCGCTTCTGGACAACGCCGCCCGGCCATCGGGCGCGATCGTGAACGAATCCAACGAACCGCTGACGCCGGCGCAGTTCGACCGCCTGAGCGAGGCATTGGCCGCTGAACACCAGGGTGCTGCGAATGCGGGCCGCCCGATGCTGCTGGATGGAGGGCTCGAATGGAAGCCGATGGGCCTGTCCCCGTCCGACATGGAGTTCCGCGCGACCAAGGAGGCCGCCGCGCGCGAGATCGCGACCGCCTTCGGGATCCCGCCGATGATGCTGGGGATCCCCGGGGAGGCGACCTATGCGAACTACGCGGAGGCGAACCGCGCGTTCTATCGCCTGACGGTCCTCCCGATGGCGGGCCGGGTCTGCGAAAGGCTGGCGGCATGGCTTTCGGTGGTGGGGGGCGAGACGGTCCGGCTGGACGTCGACCGCGACCGGGTACCGGCCCTGCAATCGGAGCGGGACGCGGAATGGGGCCGCGTGTCCGACGCCACCTTCCTGACGGAGGCGGAACGGCGCAGCCTGCTGGGTCTGCCGCCCGCGCCGAGCGCATGAGCGGGTCCCGCGCCAATGCCGCCAGTGGATCGCGGTTCCTGTACGACCCGTTCGACGCGGCCAATGCTCGGATCGACGCCAACGAGCGCGTCCTCGCCGAGCGTTGGGAAGGTCTCGAATTCCGGCTGAACGCCATCGAGGTCGCCTTGGAGCGCCTGGAGAAGCGCCTGTGGCTGGCGATGATGGGAGTCGTCGGCACCGTCCTGGCCCAAGGGGTCAAGTACCTGACGTCCCTGTGACGCAACACCCTGAAAGGAGGCCCACCATGGGTCTGGAAACGAAGTTCGCGGCGGAATGCGACGTACCGCTCCGGCTGGAGGGGGATGCCTTGGTCAGCGGCTATGCGTCCCTCTTCGGGGTGGTCGACAGCGGCGGCGACATCGTCGCGCCCGGCGCCTATTGCGACGGCCTCGCGCGCATCGCCACCGAAGGTGGCCGGGTGCGGATGCTGTGGCAGCACGACCCGTCCTGCGTCATCGGCGTCTGGGACGAGGTGCGCGAAGATGCGAAGGGCCTGTTCGTCCGCGGTCGCCTGCTGCCCGACGTGGCGCAGGGCCGGGAAGCCGCAGCACTGGTCCGTGCCGGCGCGCTGGATGGCCTGAGCATCGGATACACGGTCAAGCGCGCAGTCCGGAACGAGGCCGGGCATCGCGTGCTGAAGGAGTTGGACCTTTGGGAGGTGTCGCTGGTGACCTTTCCCATGCTGTCCAGCGCGCGGGTCGGCGCGAAGTCCCAATCCGACCGAACCTTGGTGCGTCTGCTGCAAGCCGCGCGCCGCGACCTGGCGCATGGCTGAGCGCCGCCACCACCCCGAGGAGACAGACATGAGCGAAGACCGCACCGGCGACGTCGCCGAGGCGCTGACGGGACTCGTCAGTGACATGGCCGGGTTCCGCCGGACCATCGAGGAACGCATGGAACGACAGGAGACGCGAATGACCCACGGCCTCAAGCACGCCCGCCCCCCCCTGGAGGTCGCGGCACAGGAAGCCCCCCATGGCAAGGCGCTGGACGCCTATCTGCGCCGGGGCGACGACGAGCCGCTGCGCGCGCTGCCCCTGGAGGGCAAGGCGCTGAACACCGCCGTGGCGGGTGAGGGCGGCTATCTCGTCGATCCCGAGACGGCGGCCACGGTCGCAAGCGTCCTGAAGGCGTCGGCATCCCTGCGGACCGTCGCGTCGGTCGTGACCGTCGAGGCGACCTCCTACGACGTTCTGGTCGACCATGCCGATCTCGACGCGGGTTGGGCCGCCGAGACGGCAGCCCGCACCGAGACCGGGACGCCCGTCCTGGATCGCATCAGCATCCCGCTGCACGAGTTGTCCGCCCTGCCGAAGGCGAGCCAGCGCTTGCTGGACGACGCGGCGTTCGACGTCGAGGGTTGGCTGGCCAAGCGGATCGCGGACAAGTTCGCCCGCGCCGAGGCGACCGCCTTCGTGTCCGGCGACGGCCAGGACAAGCCTCGTGGCTTCCTGACCTATGCGGCCGTTCCGAACGATACGTGGAGCTGGGGGAGCCTGGGATACGTCGCATCCGGCGCCGATGGGGACTTCGCCCAGTCCTCGGCCACGGACGCGATCGTCGACTTGGTCTATGCGCTCGAGGCTCGCTACCGGACGAACGCCACCTTCGTGATGAACTCCAAGACGGCGGGTGCGGTGCGCAAGATGAAGGATGCGGACGGCCGGTTCCTTTGGTCGGACAGCCTCGCATCGGCGCAGCCCGCGCAATTGATGGGCTATCCGGTCCTGGTGTCCGAGGACATGCCGGACATCGGCTCGGGCGAGTCCGCCATCGCGTTCGGCGACTTCGCGTCCGGCTACACCATCGCGGAGCGTCCCGACCTGCGGGTCCTGCGTGATCCGTTCAGCGCGAAGCCGCACGTCCTGTTCTATGCGACCAAGCGCGTGGGCGGGAACGTGACCGACTTCGCGGCGATCAAGGTCCTGCGCTTCTCGGTCGACTGACCGGCACGCGCGCCATCCCGCCCCCACGAGGGGGCGGGTCAGGGGCCGGGCGGCTTCCAGCTCGATCCGCATGGGCGGCGGTCCGGCCCCATCAATCCGACATCCATCCACGAAGGGGGACGCCATGTCCTTGACGATCCTGCGTGACGAAACGGTGCCCGATGCGCGCCTGCCCGTTGCCGATCTGGCCCGTGCGATGCGCTTGCCCGAAGGGTGGGACGCGGAGACGGGACGCCCGACGCGCCTGGCCGAACGATTGCGGGCCGCCTTGTCCTTCGTGGAGCTGCGCTGCGGTCTGGCGCTGTTGGCGCGGACGGTCGAGATGGCGGGTCCGCACCGGACCGGGTCCGGCGTGCCGCTGCCCGCGGGACCGGTCGAGGCTGTGCAATCCGTATCGGTGGACGGGATCCCCGTCGCAGGGGAGGACGTGGCCGTGCACATCGCGGATGGCCGTTGGTCGCTGGGCCTGCCGTCCGCCCCCTTCGACGGCGCCGCCCTGAGCGTGACGGTGCGAGCCGGATACGGCGAATGGGCGGATCTGCCTGCCTTGCTGCGGGAGGCCGTCCTCGCCGTCGCGGAGGCGCTGGAGTTAGGGGAGGATCCGCTTCGCAGCGGAACCGTCGCACGTCTGTTGGGGCCGTGGCGCCCGGTCGGCCTGGGCGGAAGGGCCTTCGCATGAGGCGTACCCTGACGCGACGCCTGGTGCGGCTGGTGCCCGATCACGTCGGGGACGGTGCGGGCGGGCTGTCCCGGACCTGGGTCGAGGTCGGCGCCCTGTGGGGCGACGTGCAGGCGCGATCGGGTTCGCTGCGCGTGACGGAACTGGGTGCGGACCCGCGGTTGAAGGTGCGCATCGTGATCCACGGCGTTCCGGACGACCATCCCAGCCGTCCCCGGCAGGGGGACCGCCTGCGCGACGGCGGACGCCTGTTCGAGGTCGAGGCGGTCCACGCGATCGACCATCGCGGTCGGTATCTGGGTTGCTTCGCCCACGAGGTCAGCGAACGGGAGGGCGGAGATGTCCTATGAGGCGGGGGCTGCACTGCAGAAGGCCCTGTTCGATGCCCTCTCGGTGGACAGCGCACTGCGCGAGCTGGTCGGGACGGCGATCCACGACGCCGATCCCGATGGGGCGGCGGACCTCTACGTCGTGCTGGGGCCGGAGCGGGTCGCTGGTGCCTCCGATGCGACGGGTGCCGGAGCCGTGCATCGGGCGACGATCGGAGTCGTGACGACACGCGCCGGCTTCCGTGCGGCCAAGGCGGCTGCTGCGCGGATCAGCGCCATCCTGCACGATGCGTCCCTGCCGTTGGCGACGGGGCGGCTGGTCGCGCTCGACTTCCTGGACGCGCGGGCGTCGCGCGACCGAACAGCACGGACACGACGCGTGGACATGACGTTCCGCGCGCGCATCGAACTCTGAGATAGTACGGGAGGCACGCCATGGGCGCGCAACGGGGCAGGGACCTTCTGCTGAAGATCGACCTGGACGGCGACGGGACATTCGAGACCTTGGGAGGCTTGCGGGCCACGCGGATCGCGTTCGACGCGGGCACGGTGGACGTCACGCACATGGACAGCGCGGGCGGATGGCGCGAACTGATGCCGAACGCCGCGCCCAAGTCCGCCGCGATCCGCGGGTCGGGCATATTCCGCGACGAGGCCTCGGACGCCCGTGCCCGTCAACTGTTCTGGGACGGTCGCGTAGCGACGATCCGCGTCGTGATCCCGCATTTCGGGATCGTCTCCGGCCCGTTCCAGATCACGTCCCTCGAATTGTCCGGCAATCACGATGGAGAGGCGACCTATGAACTCGCACTCGCTTCCGCCGGGGCGTTGGACTTCGCGGCGCTCTGATGGCGAACCCATGGGAAGGCGAGGTCGAGCTGACAATCGACGGGAAGGCACGGCGGATGCGATTGACCTTGCGGGCCCTCGCCGAACTGGAACGGTCGCTCGACGTGGATGACGTCGACGCCCTGCTGGCGATACTCGACGGCAATCGATTGGGGGCGCGCGAACTGGTCGCGTTGGCCGTAGCAGGCCTGCGTGGCGGCGGGTGGGCGGTCGATGCAGGCATGCTGCTGGATGCGGACATAGCGGGTGGACCCGCGGCCCTGATCGCGGCCGTGGCCCGTATGGTGGAGACGGGGTTCCGGCTGCCTGACGGGGCTGCACGATGATCCTGCCTTGGCCGGACCTGATGCGCGCAGGCCTGCGCGACCTGAAGCTGGAACCGCGGGTGTTCTGGGATCTGACCCCGGCGGAACTGCTGTTCCTTCTGGGCGACGGTGCCGGGGGCGCGCCCATGCGCACGGAAGGGTTGCGGCAGCTGATGGCCCGCTTCCCCGACGAAACGGAGGACGATCATGCGATCTGATGACTTGGACGACGCGTTGCTGGAACTGGAGGACGCGCTTGGCGGCTCCGGTGCGGTCGCGACGCGGTTCGCGGCCGAACTGGCCTCCCTGGAGGCCGGAATGACCCGGGCGGGGCGCCAGTCGGAACGACTGGGTCGGTCCGTGCAGTCGAGCTTGCGGCGGGCCTTCGACGTTGTGCTGTTCGACGGTGCAGCGGTCGGGGACGCGGCCCGGGGAGCAGCGCGATCGGTGTCGCAGCGATCCCACCACGCAGCGATATCGCCAATCGGCGACGCCCTGGCGGCGGCCTCGCCCTTCGGCGGTGGCGTCAACGTCACCATGAACGTCGCCACGCCGGACGTCGCGGGGTTCCAGCGGACCCGGACGCAGATCGCCGGGGCCCTCGGTCGGGCCATCGCCCGTGGTCAGCGCAATCAGTGAGAGGGAGGATGCGATGGCATTCGATGACGTGCGCTTTCCGGCGCGGATTTCGTTCGGCGCCACGGGCGGTCCCGAGCGGATGACCGAGATCGTGACCCTTGCCAACGGACGCGAGGAACGCAACACGCCCTGGGCGCACTCCCGGCGGCGCTTCGATGCCGGCACCGGCATTCGATCGCTGGACGACGTCGCCGAAGTCGTGGCGTTCTTCGAAGCACGCAGAGGTCGGCTGCGCGCATTCCGTTGGAAGGACTGGTCCGACTTCCAGTCTTGCTCCCCGTCGGGGACCATCGCAGCGACAGACCAGGTCCTGGGACACGGCGATGGAGCGCGGACCGCGTTCCTTCTGAGCAAGACATATGGCGGAGGCGACCACGGGTATGTTCGTCCTATCGGAAAGCCGGTCGTAGGAAGCGTCGTGGTAGCCGTGAACGGGGAGCCCGTAGCTGCCGGGTTCGAGGTCGACCATGGTTCCGGCACGGTAACGTTCGGCGCCCCACCCCCGTCCGGCACGGTCGTCAGTGCTGGCTTCGCCTTCGACGTTCCGGTCCGGTTCGACACCGACGCGCTGCCGGTGACGGCAGCGGGCTTCGCCGCCGGCATCCTGCCGGAGATCCCGGTGCTGGAGGTTCGCGCATGAGCGTCCTCGGCACGCGGATGGCGGCTTCAGCCTCGACGATCTGCCGGGCCTGGATACTTCGACGCGAGGACGGCGTCGTCCTCGGGTCGACCGATCACGACGGTGAACTGATCGTGAACGGCGTGGCGTGCCGTCCGACGGCTGGGGCGTCCGGGGGAGCTTTCGAAGCCGGAACGGGCCTCGGGGTCGATACGGGCGCCATCACGGGCGCATTGAGGGATGACACCCTGTCCGAGGAGGACCTGTCCGCAGGGCGATGGGATGGTGCGTCGGTCGAAGGGTTCATCGTCGATTGGTCCGACGGCGCGTTCGAGCGGACGTTCCGTGGCACCCTGGGCGAGGTCGTAGAGGAGGACGGCACGTTCCGAGCGGAGCTGCTGGGTCAATCGTCCAAGCTCAACACGATGCGCGGGCGCATCTACCAGGCCGACTGCGATGCGATCCTGGGGGATGCCCGGTGTCGGGTAGACCTGACCGCGACCGGACGCCGGGCGACCGGACGGATCCTGGATATCGGTGTGGGAACGGTGGACGTCCAATTGGACGATACGAGCTTCAGAAAGCCCGCCGGTTGGTTCGGGCACGGGGTCGCGATCGGCCTCGACGGGCCGGCGACCGGCCTGCGGGGACAGGTCGAAGGAGATCTTCTCGAAGGATCAGTCCGCCGCGTGGGCATCCGCTGGAATGGTGCAGTGACGCCAAGCATCGGGGACAAGCTCACGCTGGAAGTGGGATGTGACAAGACGTTGACGACATGTCGGGACAAGTTCGACAACCGATTGAACTTTCGAGGATGTCCGCACATTCCGGGCGCCGACTGGCTGACCGCCGCACTGCCGGTTACAGCAGGATGAATGCGGTGGTCGCCGAGGCACGATCGTGGATCGGGACGCCGTACGTTGCCGGTGCGTCGCGACGTGGAGGCGGATGCGACTGCCTGGGCCTCGTGCGCGGGGTCTGGCGAACCATGGTCGGCCCCGAACCGTCCTATCCCCGTCAACCGACCGACGCACCCGTGTCCACGGATGTCCTGATCCACGGCCTTCGCGATCACATGCGCATGGTCCCCGCCGATCACGTCCTGCACGAGGGGCAAAACCTCGTCTTCGACCTCCGCGGTGCCACCGGCGGGGGTCACCTCGGGGTTCTATGCCGGTCGGGTGACGGTTGGACCTTCCTGCATTCCTATTCCGGACGGGGTGTCACCGAATCCACCCTGTCCGATCCCTGGCACGGCCGCATCGTCGCCAGATTCCTGTTCCCCATGGAGGGTCGATAGCATGGCGACTTTGGTTCTGGGCGCGATGGGTGCCGCCATAGGGGGGTCCATCGGAGGGTCCGCGTTGGGCCTGAGCGGTGCGATCCTGGGGCGCGCCGTGGGCGCTACGGTCGGACGTGCCGTCGATCAAGCCGTGTTGGGCGGTGGATCGCGAACGGTGTCCCAGGGGCGGCTGGAGCGCATCTACCTGACCGGGGCCAACGAAGGCGCGCCGATCCCGCGCGTCTGGGGGCGGATGCGAGTGTCCGCGCAGGTGCTGTGGGCATCGAACGTCGTCGAGACCGCGACGCGGCACGGTGGGGGGAAAGGACGCGCCGCCGTGGAGGCGCACGCATATTCGATCAGCCTGGCATTGGGCCTATGCCAGGGCGAGGTGACTGGCATCGGGCGTGTCTGGGCGGATGGACGCGTGGTGGCGGATGGTGCGATGCATCTTAGGTTGCACACGGGCTCCGAAGAGCAACTGCCCGATTCCGCATTGGAGGCAGCCTTGGGTCCGGCGAATGCGCCGGCGTTCCGCGGGCTCGCCTATATCGTCATCGAGGACCTCGACCTCGGGCCTTATGGGAACCGGATCCCCCAGTTCAGCGTGGAGGTGATGCGGCGCCCACCCTCGTCGGACGGGGCGCCCGGCGTTCCCGACCTCGTACGGGGGGTGGCCTTGATCCCCGGCAGTGGAGAGTTCGCGTTGGCGACCGATCGTGTCGATTATCGCGACGGGCCTGGAATGACCCGATCGGCAAACGTCCACAGTCCGGCGGAAGTGCCCGATCTAGCCGCGTCGCTGACGCAGTTGCGCACCGAGCTTCCGAAGGTGGAAACGGTTTCACTGACAGTGTGCTGGTTCGGGGACGATCTGCGATGCGCCGACTGCACGATCCGCCCAAAGGTCGAGCACCGCGGCGTGGAGACGGTTCCGTACGCTTGGTCCGCCGGCGGGCTGGATCGCGCTTCGGCCCGTGTCGTGCGCCGGAGAGACGGGCGTCCCATGTTCGGGGGGACGCCGAGCGACCGGTCCGTCCTGGACGCGATCCGTGCCGTGCATGCGGGCGGTCAACGGGTGACGTACTATCCTTTCGTCCTCATGGATCAACTCATGGTCGATGGACTTCCTGATCCCTGGGGCAACGGTGTGCAGGGTGACCTGCCATGGAGAGGGCGCATCACCGCATCACGGGGCCCCGGCACGGGTGGAGGTGTCGACGGAACCGCCCAAGCCGCCGCCGAGGTGGCGACATTCTTCGGTCACGCCGACGCCGCCGATTTCGTACAGCAGGGAGACAACGTCGTTTTCCGCGGCGATCCAAGCGATTGGGGCTATCGCCGCTTCGTCCTGCATCAGGCCGCCCTGTGCATGGTCGCGGGCGGGGTCGACTCGTTCTGCATCGGTTCCGAGATGCGGGGGCTTACGCAGGTGCGCGACGAAGCCGGGGGCTTTCCCGCGGTGGACGCGTTGCGCGCCCTGGCGGCAGAGGTGCGGGTCATGCTCCCGGAGGCGGCGATCGGCTATGCAGCGGATTGGTCGGAGTATTTCGGTTATCACCCACAGGACAGGTCCGGAGACGTGCTGTTCCATCTCGATCCGCTATGGGGGGATCCGAACGTCGATTTCGTCGGGATCGACAACTACATGCCCCTGTCCGACCGGCGCCCGGGCGACGGTGCCGGCGACCTTGAGTCCCATGTCGAAGGCGGGGAAGGGTTCGACTGGTACTATGCTTCCCGGGAGGACCGCGATGGCCGACGTCGAACGCCGATCACGGACGGCATCCACGACGAAGCATGGCTGTTCCGGTATAAGGATATCCGGTCGTGGTGGTCCTTGCCACATCACGAACGGCATGGAGGTCGAAGGTCGTCCCAGCCGACGGAGTGGGTGCCCCGGTCGAAGCCGATCCGCTTCACGGAATATGGATGCGGTGCGGTCCACCTCGGATCGAATGAGCCGAACCGGTTCCCCGACCCGCATTCGGTCGAAGGGGGCCTTCCGTACCATTCGGATGGACGACGGGACGATGCGGCGCAGCATGCACATGTTCGGGCCCTCCTGCGCCATTGGACGACGGATGCCGTCAACCCGATATCCGACCTGTACGGTGGCCCGATGCTCGACCTCGGGCGATCCTGCCTGTGGGCATGGGACGCGCGACCTTGGCCTGCCTTCCCGCGCGATCTGGACGCCTGGTCGGATGGGGGGGCATATGCCGCGGGCCACTGGTGGAACGGGCGTGCAACGCATGTCCCCCTTGCCGACCTCGTCGCGATGCTCTGTCGAGAGGCCGGGATCACGCATTTCGACGTGACCGGTCTGCACACCGTGATCTCGGGCTATGCCGTCTCCGAAGTCCAATCGGCACGCTCCGACCTCCAGCCGTTGCTTACAGCGTACGACGTGGTGGCAGCGGAGCGGGACGGCGTGCTGGTCTTTAGTGAACGCGGCACGGAATCGATCACCCCGATCGAGATCGATGATCTCGCTCGTCGCGGCGATGATCCGGTACTGGTTCGGTCGCGTGACGAACTCGGCGTCGGTTTCGCCCGGGTCCGGGTGCACCATGTCGAAGCCGGCGGAGACTTTGCGGTCACGGTCGCGTCGGGAGGAGGGGGACACGGCCTCGAAGGCGATATGGACCTACCCTTGATGCTATATCCGGGGCAGGCATCACGCATCGCGACGCGGGCGGTCGGGGTAGCGTCGGCCGGGCGCGATACACTGGAACTGAGTCTGCCGCCGTCGCGGCGGGACATCACCATCGGGTCCGTCCTGAGCCTCGATGGCCGATCTGGAAGGTGGGAGGTCGAGCGATCGATTGAGGCGGGGACGCGCGACGTCGTGGCGCGGCGACTGGCGGAATCAGTTCACCCTGCGTCGGATGCAAACATCCCCGCAAAGCGTTCGAGCGGTCATCAGGCGCGAGGACCGGTGGAAGCCGTCGTCCTAGACCTTCCATCGCCCGACGGTGGCGACGGCATCGCGCAGTTGCATGTCGGCGCCGTTGCCTCTCCATGGCCCGGTGTCGTGGATGTCGCGACCTCGCCGGAGAACGGCGGGTATCGGAATGCATCGCGGTTGACCCGCCCGGCGCAGATCGGCCTGACCGAAACTCCGCTGGTCGCAGCCGCGCCGGGCGTTCTAGATAGGGGGGCGGCCTTGATCGTGCACCTGGCGGGTACGTTGGAGTCCGTGACACGGCGCGCCTTGTTGGATGGCCGCAACCGCCTGGCCATTGGGTCCGGTACCTCCGATGAATGGGAAGTGGTTCAGTTCGCGGACGCAACGCCCCTCGGCGATGCAAGGTGGGCCTTGTCGGGACGATTGCGGGGTGCTCGGGGATCGGGCGGCGCCGAGATCGCGCGGGGACATCCCGTCGGCAGCATGGTGGTGATGCTAGACGACGGCGTGGTGCCGTTACCGGTTCCAACCGAACACATCGGTACGGATCGGTTCATCCGATACCGGCCGAGCGGCGCCGGAGCGGCAGGCGACGTCCATCATGTCGTGCGGCCCATCGACGTGGCAGGACGGGAGATGACGGTCGCACATCTGTCCCATGTGCGCGTCGGTCAGGTCGACCGGTTCGAGTGGTTCGGGCGTTCGATCGGTGCGCGGCCGTTCACGATATCTCCGCGACCGAGTTCGTTTCACGTTACCGTTCGAGCCGGAGGGATCGACGTGCTGGATGGGAGTACGCAGGTTCCGCGGTTCGAACTGACTCAGGGGGAGCGGGCGACCCTGGGGTTGGGTGAACCCTATCAGCTCGGGGTCGCCCAGGTCGGAGCGGATGGGCGGCACGGGCCCGAGCGCTGGGTCACGGTGAAGTGACGGAACATGGACCGTGTTGCGCGGGCCCGTCCCACGCCCTAGGTCAGACGGACCCTCCGTCTGGGAGCCCGTGCGATGACTCGACCCGACGCCACCATTCACCCCGTCGACTTCGTCTGGGGACGAACCTGTGACGAGGCGCGGGACGCGGTGCGGGTGGAGCCGCTGCTCGGCGGGTTGATCCACGCCGCCGTCCTGCACCATGACACGCTGGAGAAGGCGTTGGCTTTCCGGTTCGCGGCGAAGCTGTCGTCTGACGGTATGTCCGAGCAGGCGCTCCGGGAACTGGCGGATGCGGCCTACGCTCTGGAACCGGATCTGGGCGCGGCGGCCCGGGCCGATATGGTCGCCGTGTTCGAGCGTGATCCCGCCTGCCATCGGCTGCTGGAGCCCCTGCTCTACTTCAAGGGGTTCCAGGCCATCCAGGCATACAGGATCGGCAACTGGTTATGGAGGGACGGGCGCAAGGACTTGGCCCGATACGTCCAGATGCGGGTGTCCGAGGCGTTCGGCGTCGACGTCCACCCCGGTGCGCGCATGGGACGTGGTATCATGATCGATCACGCCCACTCCATCGTCATCGGGGAGACCGCTGTCGTGGGGGACAACGTGTCCATGCTGCATTCGGTCACGTTGGGCGGGACCGGCAAGGAGGACGACGACCGGCATCCCAAGATCGGCAACGGCGTGCTGATCGGGGCTGGTGCCCATGTCCTTGGCAACATCCATATCGGTCATTGCTCGCGCATCGCGGCAGGTTCGGTCGTGCTCCAGGACGTGGCGCCGAAGAAGACGGTCGCAGGCGTGCCTGCACGGGTCGTGGGCGAGGCCGGTTGCGCGCAACCGTCGATCATGATGGATCAGTTGATCGGGATGGGGTCGCCGGACACGACGATCGGCTGACCCAGCGGGATCGTGTCGTCGGTTCCGAAGGTGACGGGGGACGGACCTGCCTGCACACGGCAGTTCTTCTGTCCGCCCCGATCGGTCAGAACGCCGCGGTTGCCCTGAACGAACCACACGAACCCATCGCTCGCATAGGTGGTCGGCGCGGCCTCCGGGATGCGGGGCAGGCGAAGCACCTCGCCGGTCTCCAACCTCAACTGGGCACTGCCCGCGTCACGGCTGGCCGTCAGGGTCACGCCGGTGTCGCACTCGTAGGAGCGGGTGGCCCCGGTCGGCGGACCGGACGGAATGGCGGCCGACGGATCATCGGGAAGGGGTTCTGCGGGATCGCAGGCCGTTAGCGTCAGCAGGACGATCGGAACGAGGATGCGGGTCATCACGCGAGCATCATGATCGGGTTTTCCAAGTTGTCCGCGAACGCTTGCAGGAACTGTGCACCTAGCGCACCGTCGATGACCCGGTGATCGACCGAAAGGGTCACGGACATGACGGTCGCGGCCGCAAGCTGCCCTTCGGCGTCTACAATCGGCTTCCTGACGCCGGCGCCGACCGCGAGGATCGATCCGTGTGGTGGATTGATGACCGCATCGAAGTTGTCGATGCCGAACATCCCCAGGTTCGAGATCGCGAAGCTGCCGCCCTGATATTCGTGCGGCGCGAGCTTGCGATCGCGGGCACGGGCCGCCAAGTCCTTCATTTCCGCCGACAGGGCGGACAAGGACTTGAGGTGCGCATCCTTCAGAACGGGGGTGAACAGCCCGCCCTCGATCGCGACCGCGACGGCCACGTCGGACGGCGTTAGCTTCAGGATGCGGTCGCCGGCCCAGACGGCGTTCGCGTCGGGCACCGCCTGAAGCGCCAGGGCACCGGCCTTGATGACGAAGTCGTTGACCGACAGCTTCACGCCGCGACCATCGAGTTTGCCGTTCAACTCGCTGCGGAACGTCAACAACTCATCGAGACGGATGTCCCGGCGGAGATAGAAGTGCGGGATCGTCTGCTTTGCTTCCGTCAGGCGCGCGGCGATGGTCCTGCGCATTCCATCGAGCTTGACCTCCTCGAACTCCCGCCCTTCGTACATCTTCAACACGGCGTCGGCGGACAGGCCGGCTGGGGCGGTGGGCTTGCGTCCTTCGGTGGCGCTAGCGGGGGCCGGCTTGCCGTCATCGGGCGTGCATGTCGCCGTTGCCTGATCAGGTTGGAACGTTTCGACGTCGGCCTTGATGATGCGACCACGGGGGCCGGTGCCCTTGATCTCCGCCAGGTCGATTCCCTTATCCTTGGCGATGCGCCGGGCGAGCGGCGTGGCGAAGATTCGGTCGCCGTCGCCTGACGTGCTGCCGGACGTGCCGCCCGATGTGGTGACGGACGGCTCCGAGTGCAGTTCGGCACGCGGCGCATGATCCGTGCCCCCCGGCTCCCGCCCGTAGCCGCCTTGCGGCTCGGTGCCGGGCGTGGGTTCGGCGGGGGCGGCGTGGGACGACCCGTCGGAGGACGTGGAGGCCGCCGCCGAGGCATCCTCACCCTCCTCCAGCAGCACCGCGATCGGAGAGTTGACCTTCACCCCTTCGGTACCCTCCGCCACAAGGAGCTTGCCGACGGTGCCTTCGTCGACCGCCTCGAACTCCATCGTCGCCTTGTCGGTCTCGATCTCGGCCAGCAGGTCGCCGGAGGACACGGTGTCCCCCTCCTTCACGAGCCACTTCGCGAGCGTCCCTTCCTCCATCGTGGGGGAGAGCGCGGGCATCAGGATTTGCGTCGCCATGTCGTCGTCCCCTCAGCGATAGGTCACTTGCTTCACGGCCTCGATCACCTCGGTCGTAGACGTCAGTGCCAGCTTCTCGAGGTTCGCGGCATAAGGCATCGGCACGTCCTTGCCGGTGCAGGTGACGACAGGCGCATCTAGATAGTCGAAGGCCCGTTGCATGATCGTGCTGGCGAGGTGGTCGCTGAAGCTCGCGACGGGGAACCCCTCCTCGACGGTGACGCACCGGTTGGTCTTCATGACGGAGGCGAGGATGGCGTCATAGTCGACGGGGCGCAGGGTGCGCAGGTCGATCACCTCCGCGGATATGCCCTCCTCCGCCAACTTCTCGGCGGCATCCATGGCATAGGTCATCCCGATGCCCCAGGATACGATTGTGACGTCATCGCCTTCCCGCCAGATGCGGGCCTTGCCGAATGGAACGGTGAAGTCGTCCAGCTTGGGCACGTCGAACGTCTTCCCGTAGAGGATCTCGTTCTCGAGGAAGATCACGGGGTTGGGGTCGCGTATCGCAGTCTTCAGCAGGCCCTTCGCGTCAGACGCCGAGTAGGGCTGCACCACCTTCAATCCCGGCACCGACGCATACCACGCCGCGTAGTCCTGGCTGTGCTGCGCGCCCACGCGGGCGGCGGCGCCGTTGGGCCCGCGGAACACGATCGGGCAGCCCATCTGTCCGCCCGACATGTAGAGCGTCTTGGCCGCCGAGTTGATGATCTGATCGATCGCCTGCATCGCGAAGTTGAAGGTCATGAACTCGACGATGGGGCGCAGGCCGCCGAAGGCCGCACCGACGCCGATGCCGGTGAACCCGTGTTCCGTGATCGGCGTGTCGATCACCCGCTTGTCCCCGAACTCGTCCAGCATGCCCTGCGTGATCTTGTAGGCGCCGTTGTACTCCGCCACCTCCTCGCCCATGACGAAGACGTGGTCGTCGCGCCGCATCTCCTCCGCCATGGCATCGCGGAGGGCCTCGCGGACCGTCTGCTGCACCATCTCGGTGCCCTCCGGCCAGTCGGGGGAGGAGTCGGGTTGCGGGGTCGGATGCTCGTCCGCGACGCGGGCGGGGGTCTTTTCGGGGGCGGCACCGCGCGCCTCGTCGGCGGCAGGCTTCGCATCGTCGACGGGGGCGGCATCGGTCACGTCGTCCACGCTCTCGCCCTCGTCCAGAAGGACGGCGATGGCGGTGTTGACCTTCACCCCTTCGGAACCCTCGGGGACCAGGATCTTGCCGATCGTTCCCTCATCCACGGCCTCGAACTCCATCGTGGCCTTGTCGGTCTCGATCTCGGCCAGGATGTCGCCGCTCGCGACCTCGTCGCCTTCCTTGACCAGCCATTTGGCCAGCGTGCCCTCCTCCATGGTGGGGGATAGGGCGGGCATCAGGATTTCGGTCGCCATCTCAGCGGACTCCCCGTGAGGATTGGAGGTTCGCAAGCTGTTGCTTCTCGAACTCACGCTTCTGGCCGTCAGAAAGCTGCATAAAGGCGAGTTGCTGAAGGTTGTGAAGCAGAGGGTTTGTAGCTTTCTGCTCCTTGATGAGCATATAGAGCTTCGAAATCGTGAGATCCGCCATTACGCCGCCTCCTCCGGCTCGCCCTGCGGCAGCTCATCGGCGTAGATGTCGGTCCACAGCTCGGACAGGTCGGGTTCCGGGCTTTCCTTGGCGAACTCGGCGGATTCGTTGACGATCTCCTTGATCTCCTTGTCGATCGATTTCAGATCGTCCTCGGAGGCGTGCTCGCCCGTCAACAGCAACTGGCGGACATGCTCGATGCAGTCGCGTTCCTCCCGCATCTTCTGCACCTCGTCCCGGGTCCGGTACTTGGCAGGGTCGGACATGGAATGGCCACGGTAGCGGTAGGTCTTCACTTCCAGGATGTACGGGCCCTTTCCGGACCGGCAGTACTCCACGGCGCGTTGACCCGCATCCTTAACGGCAAGGACGTCCATGCCGTCGACCTCCTCGCCCTCGATCCCATAGGCCGCGCCCCGTTCCCAATAGGACGGCGACTTCGTCGATCGCTTGGTCGAGGTGCCCATCGCGTACTGGTTGTTCTCGATCACGAAGACGCAGGGCAGGTCCCAGAGTTCGGCCATGTTGTAGGTCTCGTAGACCTGGCCCTGGTTCGCCGCGCCGTCGCCGAAATAGGTGAAGGTCACGCGGTCGTTGCCTAGGTACTTGTCCGCGAAGGCAAGGCCTGCGCCGATGGGCACCTGTGCCGCGACGATGCCATGTCCGCCGTAGAAGTGCTTCTCGCGGCTGAACATATGCATGCTGCCGCCCTTGCCCTTCGAATAGCCCCCCTCGCGACCCGTCAATTCGGCCATCACGCCCTTCGGATCCATGCCGCATGCCAGCATATGTCCGTGATCGCGGTAGGAGGTGACGCGCTTGTCGCCCTTGCTGGCCGCGGCCTCCAATCCTACGACGACCGCTTCCTGGCCGATATAGAGATGGCAGAATCCCCCGATGAGACCCATGCCGTAAAGTTGGCCCGCCTTCTCCTCGAACCGCCGGATCAGCAGCATGTCGCGGTAATACTGCAGGAGATCGTCCTTCGCGACGTTCGGTATCGCTGCCGCCTTCGCGGCGGGCTTGCGGGCTGCCATTCGTCCGATCCTCCCCGGGTCGTTCAACGTTGAACGGTTCGATAGCCGCAAACGTTCCGCAGGGCCAGGGGGGATCGGTATCGCATCACCCGCACACGCGTCGGGTCGAGGATCAGGTGCCGCAGAACGTCCGCGTCACCCGCTCTCCGGGAGCGGCAGGCGCGCGGTAAGACGCATTGTACTCCGTCTCGGTCCAGGGATCGGACAGGACTGCATGAAGCGCGTGCATCTCGGCATAATTGCCCCCTTCTGCGGTAACGATGGCCTGCTGCACGCGGTGGTTCCGCGGTATCACCACCGGATTGGCATTCCGCATGGCGTCAACGTCGGGGCACCGCTTCGTCCACCGCGCCAGCCAGTCGTCCATTCGCGCGGTGTCTCCGAGCGCATGGGGATCGGTCGCAAGCATGCGGAACGTGTTCGTGAAATCGCGTCGATCCTCCGCCATGATGGCGAGCAATTCGTGACCCTTGTCCATGTCGTCGAGACCGATCTTCGCACTCAAGCGCGCACGCCATTCCCGCGCATAGAGGTCGGCGAAGCCTTCGAGCGTTTCGGTCGCCTCGCGGATCGCGACGTCCCTGTCGCCCATCAACGGCAACAGCGCGGTGGCGAACTGCGCCAGGTTCCACAATGCGATATCGGGCTGGTTCTTCCAGGCGTATCGTCCCAGCTGATCGATGCTGCTGAAGACGGTATCGGGGTGATAATCTTCCAGGAACGCGCAGGGGCCATAGTCGATCGTTTCGCCCGATACCGTCATGTTGTCGGTGTTCATCACCCCGTGGACGAAGCCCAATGCCATCCACCGGGACACGAGTTCCGCCTGCACGCTCATGACGTGTCTGAGCAGGTCGAGCGGCGTTCGCGCGTCGGGTGCATGACGGGCGACGACGTGGTCGAACAACAACCGCAAGGCTGCCACATCCCCCCGCGCCGCGAAGACCTGGAAGGTGCCCACGCGGACATGGCTCGACGCGATCCGGGTCAGGACCGCACCGGGCAGGGGGCCCGCTTCGCGCAGGACCGGCTCGCCGGTCGTGACCGCCGCAAGGGCCCGGGTGGTCGGAACGCCCAGGGCATGCATCGCCTCCGACAGCAGGTATTCCCGTACGACGGGACCGATGGCGGTGCGACCGTCCCCCATCCGGGAATAGGGGGTGGGTCCGGACCCCTTCAGGACCACGTCCCATCGGCGATCGTCGTGGATATGCTCGCCCAGCAGGATGGCACGGCCGTCGCCGAGCTGCGGGGACCATCCGCCGAACTGATGCCCCGCATACAACTGAGCGAGCGGTTCGGCCCCTTCCGGTACGACGTTGCCCGCGAAGACGTCCGCCGACGCCCGCATCGCATCCGGATCCAGCCCCAGATCGCGCGCGAGCCGTTCGTTCAGCGCGATCCAGGCTGGGTCCCTGACCGGCGTCGGCATAAGCCTCGTGTGGAACCGGTCCGGTAGCCGGGCATAGTTGTTGTCGAACTGGAACCCGATGGTCACAGGCGGGCCAGGCGTTCCGTCAACATGGCGAAGAACCCGTCCGCGTCGACGTCGCCGAGGAACAGGGCGTTGGGTTCACGATCCGTGACGCCCCACCAATCGGCGACCGTCATGCCGCGGGTCAGATCGCTGTCCGCTTCGATTTCCACGTTGATCTCCCGTCCGGTGAACAAGTCGGGACGCAGCAGCCACGCGATGACCAGTGGATCGTGGAGCGGCGCGCCTTCGGAGCCGTACTTCTCCTTGTCGAATCGTTCGAAGAAACCTGTCCACGCGGCCACGACGTCGCCCACGCGATTGCCCAGTCCGCGGATGGCGTCGTTGCGGGCACGGGTGGTCAGCGCCTTGTGCGTGCAATCGAGGGGCACCACCGTCAACGGAATGCCCGCAGCGAAAACCGCCTTCGCTGCCTCCGGGTCGACATAGATGTTGAACTCGGCCGCGGGGGTAATGTTGCCCACCTCGAAATAGGCGCCGCCCATCAGGACGATGCGCGCGATACGCGATGTGATGTCGGGTGCGCGTCGCAGGGCCGTCGCGATGTTGGTCAGGGGGCCCAGGGGACACAGCGTGACCGAGCCGGGCGGTTCCCGGCAAAGGGTGTCTACGATGAAGTCGACCGCGTGCCCGTCCGCCAGCGGCATCTTGGGGTCGCGAAGTTCGACCCCGTCGAGTCCAGTCTTGCCGTGTACGTGCTCCGCGGTCACGAGGTCCCGCGTCAGCGGACGTTCGCATCCCGCGAATACGGGAACGTCCTTGCGACCAGCCAGTTCGCACACGATGCGCGCGTTCCTGGCCGTCAGGTCCAGGGGGACGTTGCCCGCGACGGCGGTGATGCCTAGGACGTTCAATTCGGGGGAGGCCAGCGCCAGCAGGATCGCGACGGCGTCGTCCTGGCCGGGATCGGTGTCGATAATGATCTTCATGCACCCGTCCTGCTAGGCGTCGCCGGTCTTGTCCAGCGTTCCGACCTTGTCGGCCGCACGGACGTCGTTCCAGAGCGCGTCCATCTCGGCCAAATCGCTGTCGCGGGGCGTGCGACCCATCGCGGCGAGGGCATCCTCGACGGCGGCGAAGCGACGCTCGACCTTCGCGTTGGTGCGGCGCAGCGCAGCCTCCGGGTCCACGCCGAGGTGGCGGGCGACGTTGACCAGCGTGAACAGCAGATCCCCCATCTCGTCCTCGACGGCATCCGCATCCCGCGCATCGCGTGCGACGACCAGTTCCCCCGCCTCCTCGGCCACCTTCGCCACGACGTCGTCGACCGCGGCCCAGTCGAAGCCGACGCGGGCCAGACGCTTCTGCAGCTTGGCGGCACGCAGCAGGGCGGGCTGGCCCAGCGCGACGCCGTCCAAGGTCCGCCCGCCGCGCTCCACCTCCTTGGTCGCCTCCCAATCCTCGACCTGCTGTTCGGCGGATTTCGCGGTGCCATCGGTGCCGAACACATGTGGGTGCCGGTCCCACATCTTCCGTGCCACGCGGTCCGCGATGGATTGGAAGTCGAACCGTCCCGCCTCGCGGCCCATCTGCGCGTGATAGACCACCTGAAGCAGCAAATCGCCCAGCTCGCCTTCCAGTTCGCCCCATGCTTCGCGTTCGATGGCGTCCGCTACCTCGTACGCCTCCTCGATCGTATAGGGGGCGATCGATGCGAATTCCTGCTCGACGTCCCAAGGGCATCCGCCCTCGGGGTCGCGCAGGCGTTCCATGATCGCCAAGAGCCGCGGGAGGCCCCGCTCGTCACGCACGGGGTCGGTCAGCGGGGAAACCCACCGGGCCGCAATGCATACGCCGCGTCGTTTCGGTCGATGTCGCCGACGATGGCGTGCAGGGCGCGGTGATACGCGATGGGCCGCGCGCGATGAAGCGGCATCCGCATCATCAGATGGGCAAGCTGCCGGCCGTATTCGCGTTCCAAGGCGAAGGTCTGGTTCGCGTCCAACCGGACCGCGGTGCCGTTGCCGGGATGGGGGGCGAGGCGGACATGCCCCTCGCCCGCCCGGATCCGTTCCGGCCACAGCTTGTGCAGCACGGTGACGGGGCCGTCCGGGACGACCACGGGCGGCAGATCATGCGCGAGGCCGGGGACGGCGGCGACCGCGACCGCGGCGGCGAGCACCGTTGCCCTCAATGCTCCCGCCCCACGGGATTCTCCTCGGTGTGGTCGTCACCGAAACGGCGGTCGTCCGCGAGCGCGTCCTCACCTGCGGGTATATAGTCCTCGGACTCCATCACGGCGGCGTTGTCGTTGGTGGGATCGGCGAAGGCGTCCGCCGGCATCGGACCTTCCAGGAACTCGTGCAGTCGTTCCTGCGCGTCGGCGGGGGTGGTGCCCTCGATCTCGGCGATCCGCTTGGCAAGCACCGCCGTGTCCCCGTCGGCATCCGTAAGGTCGCCATCCGTCAGGTCCGGATAGCGCGTCATCAACCCGTCGCGGTAGGGCACCCAATCGGCGCGGAAATCGGTCAGGCTCATGATGGTGGTCTCCTTCGGTGCGAAACGCCTGCGGGGGAGGGGGGTTCCCCGAGGGGCTTCAGGCGAACATCTCGATCAGGTCCACCGTGGATCGTTCGCCGATGGCATCGAAGTCCCGGTCCAGGAAGGCGCCCGCCGCCTTCGCCCCCGCGTCCCGCAGTTGATGTATCACGACCGGGTTCGGCACCAGCTTCGTAGCCACGGACAACTGACGCATCAACGCGTCGTCGGCGATCATGTGGACGATCACGTCCTTCATCGCGCCCGGTTCCACCTTGCCCCCCCGCACCAGACGCTGGGCGAACTCGATGGCCCGCAGCTCGCGCAGAAGCGACGTGTTGAAGCTGATCTCGTTGATGCGGTTCTGGATGTCGCGCGCGGTGACCGGAACCTCCGGCCGTTCGAGCGGATTGATGTTCACGATCAGGATGTCGCGCGGCAGGTCTGGCTCGAACAGGGGAAACAACGCCGGGTTGCCGGTATAGCCGCCGTCCCAATACGCTTCGCCATCGATCTCGATCGCGGGGAACAGAGTGGGCAGGCAGGCGGATGCGAGGATCGCGTCGGTGCTGATCTGATTGCGGGTGAACAGGCGGATCTTGCCGGTCCGCACGTTGGTCGCGCAGATGTGGAACTGCGGCCCTTGCGGCGAGCGTACGTGGCGGAACGCGAACCGGTCCACGATGCGCCGAAGGGCACGGTCGTTCCAATCCGGCGTCAGGTACGGGCTGACGCCGCGACTGACCAAGTCGACCCATTGATAGCCCGACGATGCCTCCACCCCCATCGAGACCGCCATGGGCGAGATGGACGACAACCAGGATGCCCAATGCGGCTCCGTGATCGCGCCCACCTGGGTCCACAGCCATTCAAGGTTCTCGCGCGCCAGGTCGCGCGATCCCTGGGCCAGCCCGGCCTTCACGGCGGCACCGTTCAGCGCGCCCGCGGACGTCCCCGAAATGGCCGCCACCTCGATCCGGTCGTCCGCGAGGATCCGATCGAGCGCCCCCCAGGTGAACGCCCCGTGCGCCCCGCCACCTTGCAGCGCGAGGTTGATACGCTTGGTCATGTCCTGCCGCCTTCGTTCGGTCGATCCGGTTCGGCCGGCTCGGTCCGGCATTCGCGGCCCGGACCCCCGTGACGCATCATGATCCCGCATCCGACAGCCGCCGCATCGTCGATAGATCGCATGCCGTCGCGAAGCCCATGGCTCGTTTGATGCCCGGCAACAGTGCGGCACCGTTCATTGCGAAGGATAGCTCGATCAGGCCCGCCTTTCCGTAAGCGGCCACGATGTCGGCGCGCGCGTCCGCATCATCCTCGCGACGCAGGACGACCGCGTCCGTCAAACGCACCACCGCATCCAATTCGGGCGTCGGGCCCGTGCCGGTGAGGATCGCATCGATCGTCGTGCCGGAAAGTCCGGCACGTCGGGCCAGGGCGATCTCGGCAGCCACGCAGGTGCCGCAATCGGTCGCCAACGCTGCCCTCAGCCGTGCGGCCGCATAGGCGTCCGCCGGGACGTGCCGGTTCGGATCGAGGAACGGGAATATCCGTCCGTAGCGCCGCAGCAGCCCGAGGCGGGTCGCGCCGATCTCGCGTGCATAGTCGAGGCGGACGCCTAACCGGCGCTCGGCCGGACCCAGCAGGACGTCGAGCAGGCGTCCGCGAAGGCCGGTCACAGCGCGGTCCAGCCGCCGTCCACGCTGATCGTTGTCCCCGTGATCTGCGCGGCGTGATCGCTGCAAAGGAAGATCGCCGTGCCGCCTAACTGATCCGTCGTGGCGAACGCCTTGGACGGCTGTCGATCCAGCAGGACCTCCTTGATGGCCGTTTCCCGGTCCAGGCCGTACTTCTCCATCGTTTCCGGGATCTGCTTCTCGATGAGCGGGGTCATCACGTAGCCGGGGCAGATGGCGTTGGCGGTGATGGGCTCCTCCGCCGTTTCCAACGCCACCACCTTCGTCATGCCCACGACGCCGTGCTTGGCGGCGACGTATGCCGACTTGTAGGGGGATGCCGTCAGCCCATGGGCGGACGCGATGTTGATCACGCGACCCCATCCGGCTCTGCGCATCATCGGCAGCGCGGCGGCCGTCGTATGGAATGCGGACGACAGGTTGATCGCGATGATGGCGTCCCACTTCGCGGTCGGGAACTCGTCGATGCCCGCCACGTGCTGGATCCCCGCGTTGTTGACCAGCACGTCGCAGACGCCCGCCGTCTCGACCAGCGCACGCGCCTGATCGCCGTCGGACAGGTCGGCCTGGATGTACCGGACGTCCGATCCCGTCTCGTCGGCCATGTCCCGGGCAAGCGCGTGGTCCGATTCGTCGTCCGTATAGCTGTTCAGCACGACCGAGGCCCCCGCCCGTGCGAAGCTGCGGGCGATCCCCAATCCGATGCCCGAATTCGATCCGGTGACGATCGCGGTCTTGCCGCGCAGGGGGGTGGCATCGGGCATGCGGTGTCCTTCCGGTCGGGGTCGTTGCGGCGCAGCATAGCCGCCACGCACCCGAAGGAAAGTCGCCTACGGGTCATGCGTTCCACGCGACGAACCGCCGATCCGCGACGTCACGCGGGAATGGCGCGATGGGGGATTCACATTCCGGAAACCAGATACTAGGAACCCCCATCGATCACCCGAAGCTCGGCGTCGGCACAAAAAAACGCCGGCACGAGGCCGGCGCAAAGTCGTTGAGGCAGGTTTCATACAGGCAAGAAACCTATCGAGCAGTGGTCCCCGTATAGACGTTCACGTCACAGAGTCCAAGCATAAAGTTTTGCAAGGCAAATCAGGGGTCGCTAGGGTCGCGTCGAAAGCCGAGGGAGCAGCAGGGGGACGCCGGACGATGATCCGTCACATACTCACGATCGCCGCTTTTATAAGCATTTCAACCTCTTCCACGTGGGCGGACGGTCACGGGGTCGCCCTCTATGGCGATCCGGCCCTGCCGCCCGACTACCATCATCTGCCCCAAGCGAACCCCGACGCGCCGAAGGGCGGCGATTTTTCCGACGGTCAGGTCGGCAGCTTCGACAGCGTGAATCCCCACATCCAGGCGGGGCGCGTTCCATGGCAGCTTCGGTTCCTGGCCTACGAAAGCCTGCTGGGCCGCGCCTACGACGAGCCGTTCACCCTCTACGGCCTTCTCGCGGACAGCGTCGCCATCGCCGAGGACGAACGGTCTATCACCTATACGCTGCATCCGGACGCGACCTTCTCGGACGGAACGCCCGTCACCATCGAGGACGTGATCTGGTCCTTCGAGATCCTGGGCCGGACCGGCGCGAACGGGCGCTACCGGTCCGCGTACGAGAAGATAACCAACGTGGCGCCCGTCGGCGACCGTGGCATCCGCTTCACCATCGCCGAACCCGACCGGGAACTCCTCATGGTCACCGGTCTCAGGCCGATCATGAAGAAGGCCCAATGGGCCGGCCGGGAGGACGAGTTCTTCCGCTCCGGGCTGGAGGCACCGATCTCGTCGGCGCCCTATGTCGTCGGCGACGTGGATCCGGGGCGGTTCGTTGAACTGGTCCGCGACGCGGACTATTGGGGGGCCGACCTTCCGTTCCGCCGCGGGACCGCGAACGTCGACACCATCCGCATGGAATTCTTCGCCGACGCCACCGCCCACTTCGAGGCCTTCAAGGCCGGCGCCCTGTCCACCATGCGGGAAACGAACGCCGGCGCGTGGGTCACGCGCTACGACTTTCCGGCTGTGCAGGACGGTCGCGTGATCCTGTCCGAGATACCGCACAGCCGCCCGAGCGGAATGCAGGGGTTGGTCATGAACACCCGTCGGGCCCCGTTCGACGACTGGCGGGTGCGACAGGCCATGATCGAGGCGTTCAACTTCGAGTATGCCAACGGCGTCGTCAACGGAGGGGCGCTTCCGAGGATCACGTCCTACTTCTCCAACTCGCCGCTGGGGATGCGTCCCGGCCCGGCGGAGGGCAGGGTCGCGGCGCTGCTGGAACCGCACGCCGCCGACCTCCTTCCCGGGACGTTGGACGGATACGAATTGCCGGTCACCGACGGGCGGGCGGCCAACCGTCGCGGCATCCGTCGCGCCACTGCTTTGCTGGAGGAGGCGGGCTTTTCCGTGCGGGACGGCGTCCTGGTCTCGCCCGACGGGCAGCCGGTCGAGATCGAGATGCTCGTCCCCCAGGGATCGACGGAGGTGGGCCGCATCGTCGACATCTACCGGGAAGCGCTGGACCGCCTCGGCATCGACGTGTCGGTGGCCTCCGTCGATTCGGCGCAGTTCAAGGAACGTCAGGACGGCTACGACTACGACATGATCTGGTACCAATGGGGTCTGTCGCTGTCGCCGGGCAACGAGCAGTTGACCTATTGGGGCCCGGAGGGGGTCGAACAGGCCGGTACCCGTAACCTCATGGGGGTCAATGACCCGGTCGTCGTCGCCATGATCGATGCCATGCTGTCAGCGCCGACGCAGGACGACTACGTCGCGGCGATTCGGGCCCTGGACCGTGTGCTGACGGCGGGTCGCTATGTCGTGCCGATCTGGCACAATCCGGTCAGCTACGTGGCGCACGACGCATCGTTGCGGTATCCTGCCGACCGGCTGCCGATCTATGGCGACTGGATCGGCTTCCAGCCGGACGTCTGGTGGTTCGAGGAATAGGGGCCCGAACCGGGATGGGGCATCAGGTCCAGTGCGGCGCGTCTCCGCCGGGCAATGCGGCACGAGCCCGGAGCAGGGCGTCGTCCGCCAGATCCAGGTCCCGCGTCGCCTGCCGTGCGAGCGACTCGTCGGAAAGGACATGGTCCAAGACGGCGCCGAGAGTCGCGGGTTGGGCGGTCCGTGACCTCAGCCCGTCCAGGTCCATTCCGGTGGCGGCACAGAAGGCGTCGAGGCGCTCCTCCGCGGCGAGCCATTCCAACGTCTTCAAAGCGACCGTCTCCGCTCGATCCTGGTGCAAACCCGCTTTTCCCATCCAGTGGTTACACTTCGTTAACCACTATGGCGGCATCCGCTGACCGTCCAGTAGGAGCGTCGGAAGATCATGGCCGGTAGGATCCTCATCGTCGACGATGTCGCGACGAACCGCATTCTCATGAAGGTGAAGCTGGCGGCCGCGCGCTACGACGTGATCCTGGCATCGTCCGGGGAGGAGGCGCTGGACATCGCCCGGGCGGGCGGAATCGACGTGGTGATCATGGACATGCTGATGCCCGGTCTGACCGGGGCGCAGGTCTGTGCCCGGCTCCGCGCCGACCCTGCGACCGCGTCCATTCCCGTGGTGCTCATCACCGCGACGGCCGACCCCGACGCCCGCCTCGCGGGGCTGGAGGCCGGTGCCGACGATTTCCTGTCCCGGCCCATCGACGAGGTCGCACTCCTGGCGCGGGTCCGTGCCCTGTTGCGGAGCCGGGAGGAGGACCGCGCGATGGGCGGTGGCGGCGAATGGGCCGACGCGCTCGACATGGGGGCCGCTGGCGATTCGGTCGCCACCGACCGGATGGAGGGACGGATCGCCATTCTGGAGTCGGACCGAGCCATGGGTCGCGCCCTGGCCGATCTGCTCGCGCCCGATTTCGCTCGAACCCCGACCACGTTGGAAGGCGACGCCGCCTTGTCGTTGGAACCCGACGAGGCACCGGACCTGTTCCTGATCGACGCGGACTTCGATGGTCGCGGTGGCGGCCTGCGTCTGTTGTCGGATCTCCGCGCGCGGGGCGCGACGCGACGGGCCGCCTGCGTCGTGATGCTGCCCGCGGGCGACAGCGAGCGTGCCGCCACGGCGCTCGATCTCGGCGCATCCGACGTCGCCTATCGTCCGATCCTGCCGCGCGAGCTGACGATGCGCCTGCGCACGCAGCTGAAGCGCAAGCGGCAAAGAGACCGCATGCGCGACGCGTTGCAGAACGGATTGCGGATGGCGGTGACGGATCCGCTCACGGGTCTCTACAACCGTCGATACGGCCTCCACCACCTGGAACGGGTGGCCGCGCGCGGCCGGCAGCAGGACAAGCCCTGCGGCGTCATCGTGCTGGATCTGGACCATTTCAAGTCGGTCAACGACACGCACGGACATGCCACGGGCGACCGCGTCCTCGTCGCCGTGGCCCAAGCGCTACGCGACAATCTGCGATCCGGCGACTTGGTTTGCCGAATGGGCGGGGAGGAGTTCCTGGCCGTCCTGCCCGATGCGACGTTGGAACAGATCCACGGTATCGCCGTCCGACTGCGTGGTGTGATCGGTCGCCTGCGGCTCGTGGCTCCGGATGGATCGCCGCTCCGCGTCACCTTGTCCATGGGCATCGCGAAGATCGAGGTCGAGGCGGGCGGTGCGTTGGCTGCGGTCGACCGAGCCGACCGTGCTCTTTATCGGGCGAAGGCGGGGGGGCGCGACCGCATCGTGGCCGCCGACGCTACGCCGCCGGCCTGACGTCTCGCATCCACGCTGGCCATGCCCCCTTCGTCACCCTAGGTGACGGGAATGACAGATACGGTCGATCCCGAACGCCCAATGCGGTCCGCCCTGTGGCGGGGTTGGCGGTGCAAGTGCCCCAATTGTGGCGAAGGGGCGATGATGCAGGGGTACCTCAAGGTCCGCGACGCCTGTCCGCAATGCGGGGAGGCGCTGCACCATCATCGCGCGGATGACGGCCCCCCTTACCTGACGCTGCTGATCGTGGGGCACGTGGTGGGTCCGCTGATGCTGTGGGCCTATGTGCAATACGAGCCGAGCCCCCTGATCTTCATCCTGATCTTCGGCACCTTGTCCGTGGTCATGTCCCTTTGGATGCTGCCCCGGCTAAAGGGGCTGATCGTCGGCGTCCAATGGGCCAACCGGATGCATGGCTTCGGCATCTGATTCGGCCATCCGCGATGCGGCGGGCCTGATCCTGGTGCGGGATGCACCGGACGGACGACGGGTGCTGATGGGGCGTCGCGGGGCGGGGGCCGTGTTCATGCCGTCCAAGTTCGTCTTCCCCGGGGGGCGGGTCGATCCTGCGGATGCCGGTGGCATCCCCGCCTCGGTCCTGCCCATGGCCGACCGTGCCGCGCTGGAACGTGAATCGTCCTTGCCGGCCGAAACGCTGGCGGCGGCCGCGATCCGGGAACTGCTGGAAGAGACGGGACTGACCTTCGGGAACCCGATCGCGGCGACCAAGCGCCTGCGCTTCGTGTTCCGCGCGATCACCCCGCCGGGCCGACCGCGCCGCTTCGATGCGCGCTTCTTCGCGGCGCCCGCGGACGCCCTCGCATGCGATCCCGACGCGCTGGGTGGCGACGGCGAACTGTCCGACTTGGCTTGGTTCCGCATCGACGCGGCGGGGCGGCTCGACATGCCGTTCGTGACGCGCCTCGTCCTGGCGGAGGTCGCGGCTCATGGGGCTACCGCGCCCGACGGTGTTCCGTTCCTCGACAATTCGGGGCCGGCGACCCGGGTGGTCCGCCTGTGACCGTCAGGCCAGCAGGACCACCACGACGCTGAAGCCGATCAGGACCGTGCCGACCAGTTCGCGCCAGGTGATCCTTTCGGAAAGCAGAAGCCACGAGATGGCCAGCGACAGGATCAACTCGACCTGGCCGACTGCGTTAACCAGCGCTGCCTGCTCGAGCGTATAGGCCGTGAACCAGCCGAGGCTGCCCCCCATCGAGGTCAGCCCGATCGCCAGCGTGACCCGCCAGCGGCGGAAGACCGCAACCATCGCGCCCCGATCCCGCAGGAGCAACCATGCGGCCAGCAGCGCTGTCTGCAGAAGGGTCACCCAGAACAGGGTGACGGACGCCCGCAGGATCGGCTCCTCAGCCGCGACCGCCAGCGACCCGGCGCGGTAGGCCACGGCGGAGACGCTGAAGAACGCCCCCGATCCCAGGCCGTACAGGATCGCTACGTCCGTCATGCCGGCCCGGAACGACTGCCCCTTGGGGATCGATATCGCTAGTACGCCGACGACGCCCACGGAGATGGCGGCGATGACGGGAAGGGTCGGCACCTCGCCCAACAGGGCGAACCCCGTCAGGATCGTCATGAGGACGGTGGTCTTCGACAGGGCGATCCCCACCGCGAAGTTCCGGCGCGAGAAGGTCGCGACGACCAGGATCGTCGCGGCGATCTGCGCGATGCCGCCGACGATGGCCCATGGCCAGAACGTGGCGTCCAGGGCGGGAAGCGCGGTGGTCGTATCCATCGACCACCACACGAGAAGTCCGGAACCCAGGAACAGGGGCGCATACACGAAACGCGCGAAGGTCGCGGCAACCGGTCCCGCGCCGCCGGCGCTCAGGCGCTTCTGCAGATAGAACCGAAAGGCCTGCAGCGCGGAGGCGGCGAGTGCTGCGAAGACCCAAAGCGACATCCCCCTCTGCCTCGCACGGCATGCAGGGGCATGCCACCCTCCCTCGATCGGAAACCGTTGCCTGCAAACGGCCCCGATTGTCGCCCCGATCGGGTTGTACCGCCCGATCGAACGCCACAATTCCGCCCCCATGGATCGGCAGTTTGCTGCAAATTGTAGTGTTTCACATTCGTCCGGTTTCTTCGATGTCCCTCGTTCCGTTCCGTCTGCTCCCCCGACCCGTCATGACCGATCTGCGGCCATCCAACGCCGACCTGCGCGCCACGATCTGGATCGCCTTGGGGATGGCGGTGGTGCTGGGGGCCATATCGATGCTGCCGCACAAGCCGTTCGCGACGGACGATTCCGATGTCGTCGCCGCCGTCGCGGCCCTGGGCGACGCGGTCTGTCCGGAGGGTTGGGCCGCGGAGCATGCGGCGCGGGCCGGACTGTCGGAAGCCCAGACGACCGCCCGCTACGTCGCGGTCAGCTTCGACGCCAGCGACAGGACCATCCTGCGGCGGGTGCGGGCCGGATTGCAGCATGCGGCATCCGACACGGACGCACAGATCGCGCTGTGCGTGGCCCGGTCCCGCCGCCTGTTGTGACGCGCCCCTGTTGACCCCCGGCCCCCGGAAGCCGAAACCGGACCGGCAACGACCGGGACGGTGACACGATGAGCGATGACGACACGGTCCGCAGTGCGGCACTGGACTATCACCTGCTGCCGCGCCCCGGAAAGCTGGAGATTCGCGCCACCAAGCCCCTGGAGAACGGCCGCGACCTCGCCCGCGCCTATTCCCCCGGCGTCGCCGAGGCATCCGTGGCCATCCGCGACGACCCCGCCGCCGCGGCGCTCTACACCGCCCGGGCTAACTTGGTGGCGGTCGTCACCAACGGAACGGCCGTATTGGGCTTGGGAAACATCGGTGCGCTGGCGTCGAAGCCGGTCATGGAAGGCAAGGCCGTCCTCTTCAAGAAGTTCGCCGGCATCGATTGCTTCGACATCGAGCTGAACGAGACCGACCCGGAGAAGCTGGCCGATATCGTCTGCGCCCTGGAGCCGACCTTCGGCGCCATCAACCTGGAGGACATCAAGGCGCCCGACTGCTTCGTCGTGGAGAAGCTCTGCCGGGAGCGGATGAACATCCCCGTCTTCCACGACGATCAACACGGCACCGCCATCGTGGTCGGCGCTGCGGCCCTTAACGCGTTGCTCCTGACGGACCGTCGGTGGGAGGACGTGAAGGTCGTGTCCACCGGCGGTGGCGCGGCGGGCATCGCCTGCCTGAACATGCTGCTGACGTTGGGCGTGCGACGCGAGAACGTGTCCCTGCTGGACCTGCACGGACTGGTCCACCAGGGGCGGGAGGCGGACATGACCCCCCAGAAGGCGGCCTTCGCCCAGCCGGGCGGGCCGCGCGGCCTGGGCCAGGTGATCGACGGGGCGGACCTGTTCCTCGGCCTGTCCGGACCGAACATCCTGACCGCCGAGATGGTGGAACGCATGGCGGACCGTCCCATCATCTTCGCGCTGGCCAATCCCAACCCGGAGATCGCGTACGACGCCGCGCGGGCCGTGGCGCCCCGCGCCATCATCGCCACGGGGCGGTCCGACTACCCCAACCAAGTCAACAACGTGCTTTGCTTTCCCTTCATCTTCCGCGGCGCGTTGGACGTCGGTGCCACCGAGATCAACGAGCAGATGAAGGTCGGGTGCGTCGAGGGGATCGCGGCGCTCGCTCGCGCGACGACCAGCGCGGAGGCGGCGGCCGCCTATCGCGGCGAACAGCTGACATTCGGACCGGACTATCTGATCCCGAAGCCGTTCGACCCGCGCTTGATGGGCGTTGTGGCCAGCGCCGTCGCCAAGGCCGCCATCGAGTCCGGCGTGGCGTCCCGGCCCGTGCCCGACATCGCCGCCTACAAGCGGACGCTGGATCAATCGGTGTTCCGGTCGGCCTTCGTGATGCGTCCGGTATTCGAAGCCGCCGCCGGGGCCGAGCGCCGCATCGTCTTCGCCGAGGGCGAGGACGAGCGCGTGCTGCGCGCGAGCCAGGCCATGACCGAGGAGATGACCGACAGCCCCATCCTGATCGGCCGCCCGGAGGTAATCGCGGCCCGCATCGAGCGTGACGGATTGACCCTGCGCCCCGGCGAGAACGTGGAGATAGTGAATCCGGAATCCGACCCCCGATATCGCGACTACTACGAGACGTATCATGCGCTGATGGCGCGACGTGGCGTGGCCCGGGACGAGGCGCGGGCGATCATGCGCACGAACAGCACGGCCATCGCCGCCGTGATGGTCGCGCGGGGGGAGGCCGACAGCATGATCTGCGGCACCTACGGCCAGTTCCTGTGGCATCTGCGCTACGTCGCGGACGTGCTGGGCCGGGATCACCTGCACCCGGTGGGCGCCATGTCGCTGATGCTGCTGGACCAGGGACCGCTGTTCATCGCCGACACGCATGTCCATCCCCAGCCGACCCCCGAACAGGTGGCGGAAACGGTCTGCGCCAGCACGAGGCACGTTCGCCGGTTCGGCATCGCGCCCAAGGTGGCTTTGTGTTCGGGCAGCCAGTTCGGCAATCTCGACTCGCCTTCGGGGCGGACGATGCGCGAGGCCCTGCGGATCCTCGACGCGCAGGAGCACGACTTCGAGTACGAGGGGGAGATGAACCTCGACGCCGCGCTCGACCCCGACCTCCGGGCGCGCTTCCTGGACCACAGCCGCATCGAGGGGCCCGCCAACGTCGTGGTCTTCGCAGGAACGGACGCCGCGGGCGCGACGCGCAACGTCCTGAAGGCCCGCGCCGGGGGGTTGGAGGTCGGCCCGATCCTGATGGGGATGGGCAACAAGGCGCATATCGTGACGCCTTCGATCACCACGCGCGGCCTGCTGAACATGGCGGCGCTGGCCGGAACGCCGGTGGCCACCTACGGTTAGCGGGGGCTCGGCGGACGTTGACAGCCGTCAACAGCTCGCATCGTAACGATTTCCTTCACGCATCCTTCACATCCCGACGGGGCGCGCCCTGACGGTGACGCAGGCGGGCCAGCACGTCGACGCCGAGATCGTGCATCAGGCCCAACGTGTCGTTCGGCAACCAGTTCTCCGCAATGCGCCCTTCGGCGTCGAAGCGGTAGAAGTCCATCACGCGGAACATCACCCGGCGCCCGGATGGGGCCAGGCCCATGTATTCGTCGCCCGAATGGTCCAACCGGACGTCGCCGCCCGTGACGGCATAGGGGCCGTCCGACAGGCGCACGAAATGACCCGCGCCGATGCGGGTGGGGAAGGCGCGCAGGAACGGGAGCTGATGGTGGGCGCGGAACCCGTCCAGCCCCTTGCACGCACCGATGCCACCCGCGGCCCAGTACAGGAACCCGTCCGCCCAGGCCGACATGTCCATGCTGTCGATCGACGCCCCGTCATAGGCGTGCAGGGCGTCGTGCATCGCCAGGACGCGGCGCAGGCTCCCGCCGTCCTCCGCCCCGTCGGCGTTCGAGCGCATGCCATCCTGCGTGGCGGGCGCCGGCCAATGACCGGGCGCGCCGAGCGGCGCGGCCATCGGCCATTGCCCCGTCGCGATCATCAATCCGGCGAGGTCCCAGACCAGCCAGGACCGGACGATCCGACCATGCGCATCGAAGGCATGCCCCTCGCCGTAGTCCAGGCGCGCCACGCCCCGCGTGGGGGCGATGCCGCAGAACCCTTCCCGGAACGTGCCGACATAGGATCCGACGCAAGCCACCATCTCGTCCGCCACGGGCGCGCCAACCCGGTCGTCCGGCTGGTTGCGCCCCGCGAGCACGATGGCATCGCGCCGTTCCAGGTCGGGAAAGGCGCGGCGCAGCGCGTTCCACGGGTCCCGCGCCGCCGCCCCCGTCAGACGGCCGAACGGATGGGACGCGTCGCAGCGGGCGTCGTCGGCCAGCGTTTCCAGATCACCCGATGCCAGCCGCCGCAGCGCGGCCACCGCGATCCGCCTGTTGATGCCGCACGTGTACGTCGTCATGTCGATCCCCGTTCCGAACACGGCGAGCTAGCCTGCAAATCGCTTGTGGCGATGGCGCGGGCATGTCTAGTTGATCGGAAAGGACACGGGGGACGCGATGGCGGAGATCAACCTGAAGCGAGTCACGAAGCGCTGGGGCGACTTCGTCGGGGTGCAGGAGTTCGACCTGGACATCCACGATCGGGAGTTCCTGGTCCTGCTCGGCCCGTCGGGCTGCGGCAAGACGACGACGATGCGGATGATCGCGGGACTGGAGGAGCCGACCTCCGGCGACATCCTGATCGGCGGGGACCGGGTGAACGACAAGGACCCGAAGGACCGCGACATCGCGATGGTGTTCCAATCCTACGGCCTCTACCCGAACCTCACCGTCTACGAGAACATCCGCTTCCCGTTGAAGGTCCGCAAGGTTCCCGCGGCCGAACACGACGAGCGGGTGATGCGGGCCTCCGCGATGGTCGAATTGGACGACTTCCTCCATCGCAAGCCGGCGGCCCTGTCGGGCGGTCAGCGGCAAAGGGTGGCCCTGGCCCGTGCCATCGTCCGGACGCCCAAGGTCTTCCTGATGGACGAGCCGCTGTCGAACCTGGACGCCAAGCTGCGCGTCAGTACGCGTGCCCAGATCAAGAACCTGTCCCACGAGCTGAAGGTCACCACGATCTACGTCACGCACGATCAGATCGAGGCGATGACCTTGGCCGATCGCGTCGTCGTGATGAAGGCCGGCGTCGTGCAACAGGTCGGCACGCCGACCGAGATCTACGACATGCCCTCCAACACCTTCGTCGCCAGCTTCATCGGAAGCCCGGCCATGAACCTGATGGAAGGGGAGATCCGGAACGGCACATTCACATGCAAGGGCGTCACGATCCCCGGCGTGACGGGGCCCGACGGTCCGGTCACCTGCGGTTTCCGGGCGGAGGACGCGTCCGTCGCCGAAGGCGGGTCGGGCGAGGTCCAGGCCCCGGTCTATTCCATGGAGCTTCTGGGCGACTCGACGATGGTCACGGTCCGCGTGGGCGGTAGCTTGGTCGCGGTGAAGGCGCCGAAGGAGTTCAGGGCCGAGATCGGTGCCCCCTTCGCGGCGAACGTGCCGGCCGGCATCTGCCATTTCTTCGACGCGAAATCGGGGGAGCGGGTCGGGGGCGGCCACCCGGTCACGCCCGCCCGTCAGGCCGATGCGCCGGCCGGCGCGGATGTCGTCCCCCCCGCGGCGGTCGGAGCGCCCGACGGGGGGAACTGAGTCATCGATCGATCACTCCGGGAGGAGGACCGCGTCGATCACGTGGATGACACCGTTCGACGCCTCGATGTCGGGCGTGACCACGTTCGCCCCATTGATGGTGACGCCACCTTCCGTGCCGATCGTCAGGGTGCCTTCGTTCACCGCCGTGGCCTCCATACCATCGGACAGGTCGCTCGACATGACACGACCGGACACCACGTGATAGGTCAGGATGTCGACCAGCTGATCGCGGTTCTCCTCCAGCAGCAGATCGTCGACGGTGCCTTCCGGCAGGGCCGCGAAGGCGTCGTCCGTGGGGGCGAAGACGGTCAGAGGACCTTCGCCCTGCAGCGTCTCGACCAGGCCGGCGGCTTCTGCGGCGGCCAGCAGGGTCGTGAAGGAGCCGGCTTCGGTGGCGACGGCGACGATGTCGTTGGAATGCCCGTCCGCGAAGGCGGGGGCGGCGAAGGCGGCGGTGGCGCTGAGGGCCAGGAACGTTCTGCGGATCATGGTCGTCTCCCATTGGGTCTTCGGATCGGCATCGGTGCCGACACGAGAGAGGTTGGGAGGGGTGCCGCGACTCGCAAGGCGGGGGCATTCCGCCGATAGGACAGGGTGCCGCGTTGAGGCGCGGGACGCGGACGCCAAGCCGGACCGTGTTCCGCCGTCAACTGACGATAACGTGATCGGTGGCTATGCTTTCGCGTTCGAGGATCGCTCGTAGAGCAACCGTCCAGCGATCCCCCCGCCGCCGTCGCTGGGATGGTCGATCCCGTCCATGACATCGACCTGCGTCAGGTCGAAGGGTGAGATCCCCTCCAGGCACGCGACGTTCACGCCGTACTCGTCCGGGTTCGACCGGCGGCGGTGATGGGTATAGATCCCGCACGTTCCGCAGAACCAATGCCGCGCCACCCCCGTGTTGAAGGTATAGAGGCGCAAGGACTCCTTCCCCTCCAGGATGGTGATGCCATCCTTCGGGGCGCTGACGGCCACGGCGCCACGCATCGTGCAGAACGAGCAATCGCAGCGTCGTGCGGTGGCGAGGCCGTCCGTCAGGGCGACCTCGAAGCGGACGGTGCCGCAATGGCACCGGGCGGGGTGGGGGGATCGGATTTCCGTCATAGATCGCATCCTAAGTCGAGAGGCGTGGCCGATCCAACGAAAGAAGGAGCATGACATGAAGGGAAGCCGACCGGAACAGGCGGTCCTGACGAAGGATGCCGACCTGTCCAAGACCGCGGAGACGCGGGCGGTCATCGAAGGCATGGTCGACGGATTGAACGATCACCGCATCGGGGACATGGGGGCGTTCTTCGCCGAAACGTTCCGATGGATGGGCAATCGCGGGTGCGGGACGAAGGATGGGCTGCAAGCATTTCAGCGGAACTGGCAAGCCCCGTTCCAGGCGGCGTTCGGGGATAAGGTCTGCATCGACGAAGGTCGGATCTACATGGGGGAATGGGCGGCGGCCTTCGGGCGACAGGAGGCCACGCATCGCGGCACCTTCATGGGGATGGAACCGACCGGCAAGCGCGTGACGATCCGCTACATGGACGTATGGAAGGTCGCCGACGGTCGAATCCAGGACAATTGGGTAATGGTCGACTTCGCCGACGTGATGTCGCAACTGGGCGTCGACGTGTTCGGCGGCCATGGGTGGGAGGCCTACGACGACGGCACGCGGAGCCCGCCCGAACCGCCTTCTCGCTGAACCGACATCACGTCAGCATCACGCCGACGACCACCATCATCAGACCCAGGGCGGACAGGCCCATCGCGGATAGGTTGACCACCACGAGCCGACGCAATCGATCCTGCATCGCCTGCCCCTGCAGTCCGGTTCGGCGTGCCTTCGCCGCCGCCGTGATGCACCACCCCAGGCCGCACAGACCAGCCAGCGCGAAGGCGGCGCCGATCCAAACCAACCATACCATGCGGGTCCCCGTGCTGCGTTGCATCCCCTGGGCGGCGGCGCTACCCCGCCGGGCAACCGCAGGCAAGGGGACGGGAATGGACGACGTGATCGAGGGTGGCGCAGGCGGCGTGGCCGCGGAGGAGCTGAAGCAATTCGTCGAGCGGATCGAACGGCTGGAGGAGGAGAAGCGCGATATCGCCGACGCGATTAAGGAGGTGTTCGCGGAGGCGAAGGGCCGAGGCTACGACACCCGCGTCATGCGCAAGGTCGTCGCCCTGCGCCGCCGGGAGCCGAACGACATCGCCGAGGAGGAAGCCGTGATGGACCTGTACCGCGAAGCGCTGGGCATGCGCTGACCCGTTGCCCGGGCGGCTGCGGACGGCTATGAATGTCGCGGCGCCCCTATAGCTCAGCTGGTAGAGCATCTGATTTGTAATCAGAGGGTCGGGAGTTCGAGTCTCTCTGGGGGCACCGCCAATCTGAAATCGATTGATACCGGCGCAACGATCCCGACCGGGATCGCCGCTGCGCGGTGGAGCGCAGGGTCGCGAAATGATGCCGCGCAAGTCACGTAATTGCGTGACACCACCGGCGGGATATCGCCTGAAACGTTAACGGCCGGACCGGGAAATTAACTTTCTCCGGATCGAAAAAAGGGGCTCCGCATCGCGGAGCCCCCTCGTTCGATCGAACATGTTAATAGCCATTAACCGATGGGTCAGCCGTAAATCGTATCGTAGCCCATGTCCTGCAACGCCGCGATCGTCATGTCGGACAGCGTATTGGAACCGTTGACGTATCCGGTCATGATCTCGTTCCCGAAGGTGCGGTCGTCCCAATGTCCGCCCGCCGTTCCGCTACCACCGTCCGTTTCGACCGGAACCCCGTACTTCGCCAGCGGGTCGTTCTTGGCGATGTCCGGGAAGCCGTCCTTGTACGCCTTCGTCGCGTCCTTGCCCGTGAACCGCAGGTCGCCGTCGAAGTCTTTTACCAGCCCCATCAGCTCCCACAGGGTCCCGAAGCCGACGGTGTGCATCATCTCGTGGAAGATCACGTCCTCCCAGATGCCGCGGCTCAACATGGACTGGGCGTCGGCCGTGTCGAACCTCATCTGTCCCATGACCGAGAGATAATCGTCGGACCGGACGTAACGGGGACCCGCGCTGCCGATCGTGCCACCCCGACCGTCGATCGCCTCCAAGGTCGCCTCGACGCGCATGTCGTCGATCGTGTTGCCGTTCACCTTGGCGTCCGGCAGATCGCCGATGATCAACGACGTCACGGCGTTCGCCGCGTCGATGAACGCGTCGCGCAGTGAGGAGTCCCACGTACCGTTGAACACGACCTCCAGATTGTAGCCGTTCGGAGCACCCGCCACGAAGGCATTCCCCTTGCCTTCGATGTCGAGGGTGGCGGAGCCGCCGACCGAACCCCCTTTGCCATCCACGACGTCGTAATCGAAGGTCAGCGTCTCGGTATCGCCGTCGAAGAGAAGGTTGGCGAAATCGCCCGGGTCGATCGTCGCGACGCCGTTCTTCAGCGTGAACGCGACGTCCTCGCCGGAGGAATCGACGACCGACAGGTTCACGACCGACAGGGCGTCGCCGTCCGCGTCCTTCGCCTTGCTCAGGAGGTTCACGGACGCGCTCGACGCCTTCTCCGACACCGAACCGCCATCGACGGGTGCCGTCACCGGTGCGGAATTTGACGTAGGTGTGGGGGCAGGGTCGTTGGTGACAGGCTGGGGAGCGGGGGTGCCGTTCCCGATCCGGATATCGGACCACGTCGTTTCCATCGTTCCGCCGGTGTCGTCGTCGTTGACCAGCACCAGTCGCGAGAAGGACTGCCCCGCCAGGCCGGACAGGTCGATCGTCACGACCTTCGTGTCGCCGTCCGACAGGCTGCGCGCATAGCTCTGATCGCCATAGGACGTCTGCGTTCCCGCGACCTGCCAGACGATGCCGCCCTTGTTGTCGTGGTCGCGGTCGTTGTCCAATCCGATCCCATGGATCTCGCCCAACGCGCCCTTCGCGATGGTTACGGTGGCCTGCAAGGTCATGCCGTCCTGAATCACGAGGGGGCCGTCCTCGAACGTGAAGTCACGCCATGTGTTGTCCCGTAGGCGCATCGTGTTCGAGTCGATCCGCTTGGCGTTCCCGTCGAAGTCCTGTCCGTCGCCATAGGAGGTCCCGGTGTCCTCGAAGACGAAGGTCTGCGTCCCGGCCGCGGGGGGGGCATAGCCCGAGGGCGACCCATTCGCGACCGCCGTGCCATCCAGGCTCAGATCGGACCAGATCGAAGTATAGCCTGCGGCGAACAGGCTGTCGTCGTCGTTCACAATCACCAGTTGGGACACGGTCTGGCCGGCATAGGCGTCGAGGTCGATCTCAAAGTCGACCGTCTTGCCCGCCTTGACGGCCTTCCCGTCGTATTGCTCGAAGAAATCGATATGTTCGCGCCCACCAAGCTGGACGAAGAAGTCGTTTCCGTTGTCGAAATCGCCGTCGATGTCGAAGCCGATGCCCACGACCTCGGCGATGCCGTCCTTGGGAACCTCGACCGTCCCGCGCAGGACCATGCCCTTCTCGATCACGGTCGCGCCGCCCTTCAAGTCGATCGACTTCCAGGCGTTGCCCGACATCGTCAAGGTCGACCCGTTGCCCGACACCGACACGCTGCCGAGGCCGGGGCGGTCCTGCCACGTGTCATAGGAGTCGATCGCACCGCGGAAGTCGAAGTCGTCGGCGGTCGCGTTGTCGTTCTTGGCCTGCGCTTTACTGCAACAGTCGCCGCACCCGCATCCCTCGGGATGGGGGGCACCGTGCCCATGTCCATGCCCGTGATCGTGTCCGGCATGCGAGTCCACGAACCGATCGAGCCACGCCTCCGTCAGGATGCGGGGATCCAACTCGATGAGACCGGAGATGGTATCGGAGTTCGCCTGTCGCACGCCGCCCCAGTTGGCGCGAATGCCGTTCGCTGCGCTCATATCGCTGTCCCTTGCCTAGAGGTCCGTTAACCGGACTTTGCCCGTCGTTTGGTCCGAGCGGATACGGAATGCAAATCAGCGATGGGTAACCAGACCATGAATAGGCGATTATCTGCTCCACCGTTTCATGACGTCCACGTCACATCGCCGGCGCCGCAATCGCGACAAGAACACCGGACAGCCGGTCGTGCCGGCCAATGGCTATCCGTGCGCCCGAACGCGATCTATCCATGGGTGGTTGCAGATTTGCATCGTTTACAGAACTGCGCGAATTGACGGCACATCGTGGCGCTGTTGCGACGCATCTGGCGTTCCTCGTCATTTCCGGGTCGGATCTGCAAATGCGTGCTCGTGCGAATGCGGGTGGGACATCACCGAACCGCGGGGTTGCGCGAACCCCCACCCGGGCTCGATGGGGCGATGGCGGCGGACACGCGGAACCGCGGAGCCGTACTCGGGCGTTCCTTCAGCGTCCCCAACGTGGAGGCCAACGATGCAAGCGAACCGACACCCCCCGGCCGAAGTCGCAGCACGCCTGGCGAGACTGGATCGTCTCGCCGACAACCTCGACAGTCGCTATCGCGTGCCCGGGACGAACATCCGGTTCGGCTGGGACGCGCTGCTGGGTCTCGTTCCCGGGATCGGGGATGTCGCGGCCCTCGGACCGTCCGGCTACATCCTGCTTGAAGCCCATCGCCTCGGAGCACCAAGCCACGTCAAGGCGAGGATGGCGGCCAATGTTGGGATCGACTGGATCGTCGGCACGATCCCCATCGTCGGCGACTTGTTCGATGTCGGATGGAAGGCGAACCGGCGCAACGTAGCCCTGCTGCGAGACCACCTCGGCGGTTCTCCCGCGCCGCCGGATCGGGACGACGTGGCGGCCTGACGGTACCGCCGCGGAACGAGCGGCCCCGTCGTGCGTTCCATCGTCACACCGCAATCGGAGCGCCGCATCAATGACCGATATCAGTCACACCCCGCCGCGGCATCGCGCGACGCGGGCGCAATCGGGGCGAGGACGCGAGGCGACGTCGCCGACGAACATCCCCGCGACCGGTTGGAAGGACATCCTTCTGCGCGTGAAGGACGAGATATCGAAGGACCATGTCAGCCTCGTCGCTGCCGGGGTCGCATTCTATGGCCTCCTCGCGATCTTCCCGGCGATCACGGCGATGATGTCCATCGCCGGATTGCTCTACGAACCGCAGGAACTTGTCGCGATCCTCGACGGTGCTGCCGCGGTCGTGCCGGCCCAGATGGCGGAGATCCTGCTTGGCCAGGCGGAGGCGGTTGCGGGGTCGCAGGACGGACGCCTGACGTTCGCCTTGATCCTCGGCGTGGGCATCGCGCTCTGGTCCGCTTCCGCAGGAGTTGGCAGCTTGATCGAGGGCATCAACCTCGCCTACGACGAGGAGGAGACGCGTGGTTTCGTGCGCCTCAAACTGACGACCCTCGCGCTCACGCTGTGCATGATCGTCGGTGTCGTGGCGGCTGCCGGCCTGATCATCGTGCTCCCCATCGCTTTGTCGTTCCTCGCGTTCGCACCGATGATGGAGACGCTGATCCAGGTGCTCGCCTACTTACCGCTTGCCCTGCTCATACTGTTCGGCATCGCGATCCTTTATCGCTTCGCACCCGACCGGGACGCGGCGCGGTGGCGATGGCTCGCGCCCGGAACGCTGGCGGCGGCCGTCCTTTGGCTGATCGCATCGGTCGGGTTCTCGTTCTACGTCGCGAACTTCGCCTCCTACAACGAGACGTTCGGCTCCCTGGGCGGTGTCGTCGTCATGCTGATGTGGATGTGGATTTCGGCCTACGTGATCCTGATGGGGGCCGAGATGAACTCGGAGATCGAGGCGCAGACGGCGCGCGACACGACCGTGGGGCATCGTGAACCGATGGGGCACCGCAATGCGGTCAAGGCCGATACGCTTGGCGAAGCGCGCTGAGGCCGAGCCACCCGCCGCACCGGCGCGGCCGGCGGCTACCGGGGAGGCGCGGGCGGAGTTCGACTCGCGCTTCCGGAGGGAGGCGTCGGCACGCGAACGCCACCCCCTCGCCACGCCGGTCACCGGCATCTTCATCATCCTGCTGATCCACAGCCTGATCTTCGCGTCCGGGTTCCTGTTGCCCGTCACCGCGGCGGTGCTGGGATACTTCATCCTGAACGCGCCGCGTCGCGGGCTGGAGAAGATCGGAGTGCCAGCCCCGGCCGCGGCCGCCCTGTTCACCGGCGCCATCGCAGCCGTCCTCGTGCTGGGGGGCATGGCCCTCGCGGAACCGATCACGGAGTTCGTCACCGACCTGCCGTCCCTGCTGGACGACACGATGGCGATGCTGACCGGCCCCGGCGGTCCGCTGGAGGCGTTCTCGCGCGCCGCCGAGGCGACGGAGGAGGCGGTCGTCGCCGCCGGGGCCGAGGAACCCGTGCAGGTCGAGGTGGTCAGCCAGGGCGGGATCGCGTCGTCGATCTTCGCCAACGCACCGGGTCTGGTCTCGCAGATCGTGTTCGCCGTCTGCCTGCTGTTCTTCCTGGTCGCCAGCGGGGACCTGTTCATCCAGAAGGCCGTCCAGATCGCCGATCGGTTCGAGGACAAGCGCACCACGGTCCGCGCTGTCCGCACCATCGAACGGGGGCTCGGCAATTACCTGGGCTCGATCACGCTGATCAATGCCGGCTTGGGCGTGGCGATCGGGTTGGCGATGTGGTGGTGGGGGATCCCGTCGCCATGGCTCTACGGCATCATGGCGACGCTGCTCAACTTCGTGCCGTTCGTCGGCGCGGTCGTCGGGGCCGCGGTGGCGGGGTTCACCGGCTTCGTCACGTTCGCGGATTTCTGGATCGGCCTCGGGGTAGCCGGCACGTACTATGCGCTGACGGCGTTCGAAGGGCAGTTCGTCACACCCACCCTGGTCGGTCAGCGCCTGCGGTTGAACATTACCATGGTGTTCCTGACGGTCGCGTTCTTCGCCTGGATCTGGTCGATCATGGGGATGGTGGTCGCGGTGCCCGTCCTGATCGTCGTGAAGGTGATCTGCGACGGCATCCCGCGCTTCCGCAAGGTCGGGTTGTTCCTGGGCGACGCGGAAGGGTTCGTGCCCGAGGCCCCGCTCAACCCGAGCAAGCCCGCGGACGCCGAGACCTGAGCGACGCGGACTTCGCCACGCTTGAATACGGCCCGGTCGCGCGTCTATCGTCCATCCCACGGTCGGCGGGAGGAATCGCCCGGCTGGAGGGAGGAACATCATGACGCTTCGACTGAAGGCCCTGTTCGCAGGGGCTGTCATCTTCACGGCTGGAACGGCGAGCGCCGCGACCGAATGCATCGCACCGGCGAACCCCGGGGGCGGCTGGGACTTCACCTGCCGGCAGATCGGCAAGATCCTGTACGACATAGGTCAGGTCGACCAACCGGTGCAGGTCACGAACATGGCGGGCGGCGGCGGCGGCCTGGCCTATCAGTCCGTTGCGAACGAGCGGACGGACGATGCCGACCTGATCGTCGCGGCGTCCCAGGCCACGGCGACGCGTCTGGCGCAGGATGCGTTCGGCGGTGCGACGGCCGATCAGGTGCGCTTCGTGGGTGCCATCGGCGCGGATCCGGGCGTGATCGTCGTGGGTGCCGATTCCGAGTTCCAGTCGCTGAACGAGATGCTGGACGCCATGGCCGCGGATCCCGGGTCGGTCAGCTTCGCCGGCGGATCGGCCGCGGGCGGCTTCGATCATCTCAAGGTGCTTCAACTCGCGCAGGAAGCGGGCGTCGAGGACATCCGCGCCATCCGCTACATCGGCGTCGATGGCGGGGCGGACGCGATCACCCAGACGGTGGGCGGGTTCACGCAAGGCATGACCGGCGACATGTCCGAGGTCGTGGGCTTCATCGAATCCGGCGACGTTCGGGTCCTCGCCGTCCTGACGGAGGAGCGGGTCCCGGGCTTCGAGGACATTCCCACCGCGCGGGAGCAGGGGTACGACGTGGTCGCCGTGAACTGGCGCGGGCTGTACGTGCCCAAGGACATCAGCGACGAACGGTTCCAGGAATGGGCCGACAAGCTGCGGGCCGTCGGTGAATCGGACGAGTGGAAGGCCGCGATGGAGGCCAACGGCCTGGCCCCGTTCCTGGTGACGGGCGACGACTTCCAGTCGTTCATCGACGGGAACATCGCGGACGTCCGCACCCTGTCGCAGGAGATCGGCGTCATCCAGTAGGGCGCGCGCCCGGCCGGGGCGCCCCGTGATGCGGTGGCGCCCCGGTCGCACTTCCCGTCCCAGACCGCATCGGAGGTTTCCATGCGTGTGAGCGACCGCATCTTCGGCGCGGTCGTGGTCGTCGGTTCGCTGGGCTACGTGGCCGCGGCGTCCCAGATCGCGGCGCCCTTCTTCTCCGATCCCATGGGATCGCGGGCCTTTCCGATGCTGGTCGGCACGGTGGCGGCCATCTGCGGCGCCATGATGATCCTGCGTCCCGACGGCGAACCCGACTGGCCCCCGGGTCGCGCGTTCGGCGCGCTCCTCCTCGCCACGGCCCTGCTGGTGGGCTATGCCTATGCGCTGCGCCCGCTGGGCTTCCTGATCCCGACGGCCATCGTCGCCGGCGTCCTGTCCTGGCAGATCGCACCGAACCCGAAGGCCGCGGCCCTTACGGGGGTTGGACTTTCCGCGGGCCTGTTCCTCGTGTTCCGGTACGTCCTGGGACTGAGCCTGCTGGGCTTTCCGCGGGGGTGGTTCTGAATGGCCGAGATCGTCGCCAACCTGGGGTTGGGCTTCTCCATCGCGCTGTCGCCATACACGCTGATGCTGGCCATCCTCGGGTGCTTCATCGGCACCATCGTCGGTGCCCTTCCGGGGCTCGGTCCGTCGAACGGCGTGGCGATCATGATCCCGATCACCTTCACGCTGGGCTTGGATGCCGTCGCGGCCCTCGTCCTGCTGACGGCGATCTACTACGGCGCGATGTACGGGGGGCGGATCAGTTCGATCCTCCTGAACATACCGGGCGACGAGCCCGCGATGATGACCTGCCTGGACGGACACCCGATGGCGCGCAACGGACGCCCCGGGGACGCGCTGGTCATATCCGGCGTCGCGTCCTTCGTCGGCGCGACGCTGTCAACGATCGGCCTGATGATCCTGGCACCCGCGCTGTCGCGCGTGGCGTACCAGTTCGGGCCGGCGGAATACTTCGCGCTGTACCTGCTGGCGTTCTGCACCCTGGGCGGGATGGCGTCGAACAACCAGGCCAAGGCGGCCCTCGCGTCCTGTCTGGGCATCATGATCGCGATGGTGGGCCTGGACCCCAACAGCGGCATGGCCCGTCTGACGGGGGGCAACCTGCACCTCTACGACGGGGTGGACTTCCTCGTGGCGATCGTGGGCCTGTTCGCGGTGTCGGAGGTGTTCTTCTTCATCGAGAAGCACGGCAAGCAGGGCGCCCTGAACATCGTGGTCGGGCGTGTCACGATCCCCTGGGCCGAGATCTGGTCGACCCGCTGGACCATGGCCCGGTCTTCGGTTCTGGGGTTCCTCGCCGGCGTCCTGCCGGGGGCGGGGGCATCGCTTGGATCGTTCCTGACCTACATGACCGAGAAGTCCATCGCGGGCGACAAGGGCGGTTTCGGCACGGGGGTCGCGAAGGGCATCGCCGCGCCGGAGGTGGGCAACAACGCCGCCGCGGGGGGCGCGCTCGTTCCGATGCTTACGCTGGGCGTGCCGGGGTCGGGGACGACGGCCGTCCTGCTGGCCGTGCTCGTCACCCTGAACATCACGCCGGGACCGACCCTGTTCACGGAGCGTCCGGACGTGGTGTGGGGACTGATCGCGTCGCTGCTGATTGCGAACTTCGTGTTGCTGGCGATGAACGTGCCGATGGTGAAGGTCTTCGTGCGGATCCTCCGCCTCCCGCCCGCGGTGCTGATGCCGGGCGTCACGATGGTCAGCTTCGTGGGGATCTATGCGCTCACGGGCAGCTACTTCGACCTGCTGCTCGTCGTGGCGTTCGGCGTGCTGGGCTACGTCCTGCGCAAGCTGGACGTCCCGACCGTGCCCGTGATCCTCGGCATCCTGCTGGGCGGCAAGATGGAGAAGCAGTTGCGCGACGCGATGGTCCTCTCCGACGGGGACTGGACCTATCTGGTGTCGTCCCCCATCGCCGTCGGCTTGCTGTTGGCCGCGTTCCTGGGCTTCGTCGCGCCCCTGTTCCTGCGGCGGTTCATCCGCAAGCCCCCGGTGCCCGACCATGCCAAGCCAATCGACTAGGATCCTGGTCCCCGCGGGCGCGTTGGGGCTGGGCTGGAACGCCGGCGCGCTCGCCGTCGGGGTGGCGGCGGGGCCGGACCTGATCGCGATCGATGGGGGATCGACGGATTCGGGGCCGTCCTATCTGGGTCGCGGGGTGTCGAAATATTCGGATACCCGTATCCGCGCCGATTGGGGTGAGCTGGTCCGGGCGCGGGCGGAAGCGGGATGCCCGCTGATCATCGGGACGGCGGGGACCTGCGGCGTCGATGCGATGGTCGACCACTTGGCCGACATGACGGCGGACATCCTGGCGGAGGCGGGACTGTCGGCGCGCGTGACACGCCTCCATTGCAACCGGTTGCAAGAGGAGGTCGCCGCGCGGTTCGACGATCTGCGGCCGCTGCCCGGCGCACCGCCTTTGGCGTTGGACGATGTAACCTGTTGCAGCAACATCGTCGCCTTGGCTGGGGTCGAACAGGTCCAGGCCGCGTTGGCAACGGGGGCCGACATCGTGATCTGCGGGCGGACCACCGACACCGCCATCCTGGCGGCCCTGCCGATCCGGCGCGGCACCGATCCCGGGGTGGCATGGCACGGCGCGAAGATCGGGGAATGCGGCAGCCTGTGCTGCACCCATCCCTGGGCCGGTCCCATCCTGCTGGACTTCGAAGCGGACGCATTCACCGTAACGCCATGCCTACCCGAGGCCCGCGCCACCCCCGACAGCGTCGCGGCCCACATGCTTTACGAGAACGCGGACCCCTGGGTCCTGTCCGAACCGGGCGGTCATCTGGACGTGACGGGGGCACGATACGACGCGCAGGACGACCGCCGGGTCCGCGTGACCGGCGGTCGATGGGTGCCTGGACCCTATGCGGTCAAGCTGGAAGGGGCGCGGGCGATGGGGTGGGGGGCCGCGAGCCTCGTCCTGATCCGCGACCCGGACACGATCGCCGAGTTGGATGCATGGTGCGACACGTTGCTGGCCGCCGCCCGGGAGGGGACGGGGCCGGGGGTCGACATGGCCATCGCCCGCATCGGGCACGACGCCGTCCTCGGCGCGGCGGAGCCTTCGACCACGGCGCCGCACGAAGTCGGCATCCTGCTGAAGGTCAGGGCGGGCACTCAGGATGCCGCGCTCGAGGCCGCACGCGCGGTCAATCCCCTACTGCTGCATCATTCGGTCGATCCGTCCGTTCCGATGCCGACCTTCTCGTTCCCCCTGTCGCCGCCGGAGATGGCGACCGGCCCGTCCTTCGAGTTCGTGATGCATCACGTCCTGCCCCTCGACGACCCCATGGACGGCTTCCGGCTGGAGGTGGCGGATGTCTGATCTGTCCGACCTGGCCCGACTGCGATCGAAGAACGCGGGTCCGTTCTGGGTGACGGTCGATCTGTTCTGCCGACCCGACACGTTCGACGCGGTCGCGGCAATCCCCACCGGGGTCTTCGCCCGAAGGTTGGGAATGGACGAGGCGGCGATCCGGCGCTTCGATCTGCCGTCCCTCCGCGTCGTGAAGATCAGCCTGCCCCGGCCCGTCGTGCAGGGGGCGTTGGCCGACAACGACATGCACGGCGCAGGCGTGGCCGCGGCACTGGCAGGCATGGCGATCGGCTGAGCGGAGATGATGGTGGGCGACCCTGGAATCGAACCAGGCATGACTCTCGTCGGCGGAGTTACAGTCCGCTGCCGCACCTTGCAGCACGTCGCCCGACGGGGCCGGACCTAGGACGGCGTCCGGGCCGGGTCAAGCGGAGTTGTGGCGTGGCCGCACCCACGCCATAAGCCCGCATGGCGTCCAAACCGAAATGGATCGTGGCGAAGGAACGGGACCGTCGTGCGGCCGCGAATGCGACGGTGTGGCTGTTCGGCCTGCACGCCGTCCGCGATGCCCTGGCCAACCCCCTGCGTGACAAGCTGCGCTTGGTCGTGACGCGGAACGCGGCGGACCGGTTGGGAGACGCGGTTCCCGCCGATGGGCTGCCGGTGGAGGTTGCCGACCCACGCCGGTTCCCGGTGCCGCTGGACCCCGGATCGGTCCATCAGGGCGCCGCGTTGGAGGTCCGTCCCCTGGACTGGGGCAAGCTGCCCGATGTCGCCCGCATCGGGTCGGGGCCGCCGCCCCGCATCGTCCTCCTGGACCGGGTCACGGACCCGCACAACGTCGGCGCCATCCTGCGCAGCGCGGAGGTGTTCGGAGCCCGCGCGGTGATCGCGCCCTCGCGGCATTCCGCGCCCGAAACGGGGGCCCTGGCGAAGGCCGCGTCGGGCGCGCTGGAACGGCAGCCCTACCTGCGGGTGGGCAATCTCGGCGACACGATGACCGCGTTGCGGGGTTTGGGATACGCGACGGTCGGCCTCGACGGCACCGCGGACGCAACCCTGGCCGATCTACCGCAGGATGTCCCCCTCGCACTCGCCTTCGGCGCGGAGGGGCCGGGCTTGCGGGATCGAACCAAATCGCTGTGCGACCACCTATTGAGGATCGATGCGTCCGGGGAGTTCGGTTCGCTGAACGTGTCGAACGCCGCAGCCGTCGCGTTGTACGCGACCCATTGTCGAGGTTAACGATCACCCCCGGATCGCTACACGCATCGGGCGAGTGGTTCGTAAGAAACCGGAATTGCGAAAAAAATTCGGGCGGGACGGAACGAACTCGGTTAAGGAGAGTTCATCTTACGTCTGTGAGGCGCGAGTTCGGAACCTCCGCTTCGTCACTGTCCCTCGTTCCGTACCTTGGCCCGCGTCTTGATTGCCGCGGGCCTTTTTCTTGCGAGCGATATCTCCGGGCAGGACGAACGAGAAAGGGCGGCCCACTGGACCGCCCCATGCTTCGTCGTCGGTATCGGTCGGATCAGAGTTCGGGCAGCGCCTCCAACTCTTCCTCCGTCATGTCGGCGTAGACGCGGAGTTCATCCTCGCCACGCAGGATGTCCAGGTCGCGAACCAGGATGGCCACCCGACGCTCGCCCAGGCCGAGAAAACCACCGATATCGGTGATCGCCACCGGACCGTTCGCCCCATCCATCACGTCCTCGACCTCGCCCACGCGCTCGTCGGTCGCGTCGTACAGGTCGAGCCCGACCAGATCGCCGACCGTGGCAGGGTCGTCCGCCGCCAACCGGGCATAGCCTTCGCGCTCGATAGGTGCGCGTACCGGTTCGGCATCCACGATCGCACCGGCGACTTCTCCACCGGACGTCTCGACACGCCCGTTCTCGACCCGGGCCGTGGCGGGGGTCTTCCGGTTGTCCACGACCGTGCCGTCGTCCAGCGTCGCCTGCTCCACCGGGGATCCTTCGGGCATGCCGTCGCTCAGTTCCGCGGTGGACGTGGGCGTCTCCGCCACCTCGACGCCCGCCGCATCGGCGGTCGTCAACCCGGAGCCCTCGTAGTTCACGTCGTCCACGTTCTCGACCCGCGGGTCGGCCTGCGCATCGACGATGCGTAGCGTCCGGGCATCGGCGAATGCGAGACCGACGCTCCCCAGTAGGATGACGCTGGACGTGATTGCGGCCTTCATCGTAGCCTCCGGTTCGTTCCTGGGGTGATCGGTTTGCAGGTTGATCGCTGCGGGAACACGCAAGACGGCGACAAGGTTCCGCGTCCGTGGCGCCGTCTTGCCCCCCCGGGGGAGCGGACGATACGGCGGCAGGGTCGGGTCAGCGGCTTGCCTTTTCCTCCAACCCCGACAGGCCGGCGCGGCGATCCAGTTCCGCACCCACGTCGGCCAGCGTCGCACCCCGTGATTCCAGCATGACGCACAGGTGATACAGGACGTCCGCAGCCTCCCGCACCAGGGCGTCGCGATCGCCCCGGACCGCCTCGATCACCGCTTCCACGGCCTCCTCGCCGAACTTCTCGGCGCATTTCTCCGGGCCGCGGGACAGCAACCGCGCGGTCCAGCTGGCATCGGGGGACGCGCCGCGCCTGTTCTCGATTTCGGCCCACAGCCGATCGAGCGGGTGTGTCATGACATCCTCATGGGAACGCCAGCCCGCTGCATATGAGCCTTCGCCTCGCCGATCGTGTGGGTGCCGAAATGGAAGATGCTGGCCGCCAGGACCGCGCTGGCACGTCCTTCCACGACACCCGCGACCAGGTGATCCAGGTCGCCCACGCCGCCCGACGCGATCACGGGGATGCCGACCGCGTCCGATACGGCGCGTGTCAGGGGGATGTTGAACCCGGCCTTCGTTCCATCACGGTCCATCGACGTCAGCAAGATCTCGCCCGCCCCCTTGGCCTCTACCGTGCGGGCGAACGTGACCGCGTCGATGCCGGTCGAACGGCGGCCACCATGGGTGAAGACCTCCCACCGGCCGTTGCCCACGGACTTCGCGTCGATGGCGCAGACGATGCACTGGCTGCCGAACCGGTCCGCGGCCCGGGCCAAGACGTCCGGGTCCGCGACGGCGGCGGAGTTGAAGCTTACCTTGTCGGCCCCCGCCAGCAGCAGGTTGCGCACGTCGTCCACGGACCGCACGCCGCCGCCGATGGTCAGCGGCATGAAGCAGGCCTCAGCTGTGCGGGTGGCCAAGTCGTACATCGTGCCGCGATTCTCGTGGGTCGCGTGGATGTCCAGGAAGCACAGCTCGTCCGCGCCTGCCGCGTCGTAGGCGCGCGCGCTTTCGACCGGGTCGCCCGCATCCACCAGGTCGACGAAGTTGACCCCCTTCACGACGCGTCCGTCTGCGACGTCGAGGCAGGGGATGATGCGGGTCTTCAGCATGGCCGCCCTATGCCCCGTCGGCGGTTTCACGTCCAGTCGCGGTCGTCACGCCGTCGTGTGATGACACGCCCGGCCGGAGCCGCACCATTGCCGGATCATCGACGGAGAACCCCATGCTGAAGCTCATCGCCGCCGCCGCCCTGCTCGGCGCCACACCCGCCGCCGCCGAGGTGGTGACCAAACCCTCGCCGCATACCGTGGACGTTACGGCGGACCGTTTGGCCGCGGCGGCCGGGGACGCGGGCGCCACCGTGGTCGCCCGCGTCGATCACGCCGCCGCAGCGGAGGGGGCGGGCATGGTCATCCCAGGTGCGACGCTTCTGATCTTCGGCGACCCCCAAGTCGGGACCCCCGTCATGCAGGAAGACCTGCGCGCGGGTCTGGTCCTTCCTCTGCGGGTGCTGGTGCACGAGGCTGACGGCTCGGCATCCGCCGTCACGTACCAGACTGCATCCGACCTGTTCGCCGGATTGGACGTCGACCCGTCGGGCGAGGCGGCGGCGCGCATCGACGGCGCGCTGGACAACCTGACGAACTCGGCTGTGGCCGATTAGGGCGCCCCGCGGGATCAGTCCCGCAACGTCGTCAGGGCCTCCCCCAGGTCGATCGCACCGTCATAGAGCGCGCGCCCGCTGATCGCGCCGGCCACCGCCCCGGTCGCCCTCAGCGCGCGCAGATCGTCCAGCGACGCGATCCCGCCGGACGCGATCACGGGGATCGACACGGCTCGGCCCAGGGCGGCGGTGGCGTCGACATTCACGCCGCCCATCGCGCCGTCGCGGTCGATGTCGGTGTACACGATGGCCACGACGCCGGCATCCTCGAACCGCCGGGCCAGGTCCGTCGCATCCACGTCCGTCGTTTCCGCCCAGCCCTTCGTCGCGACCTTGCCGCCGCGGGCGTCGATGCCCACCGCGACGCGGCCGGGATGGGCGCGGGCCGCATCGCGGACGAAACCGGGATCCTCGACCGCTGCGGTGCCCAGGATGACGCGTGCGATGCCGGCGTCGATCCAGGCGTCCACCGTGTCCATGGACCGGATGCCGCCGCCCAGTTGCAACGGCACGGCGACGGCGGCCAGGATCGATCGCACCGCGGCGGCGTTCACGGGTCGCCCCGCGAAGGCCCCGTTCAGATCGACCAGATGGATCCACTCGGCACCCGCGTCGGCGAAGGCGGCCGCCTGCGCGCCCGGGTCGTCGTTGAAGACGGTGGCCGCCTCCATCTCGCCCCGGAGGAGGCGGACGGCTTGTCCGTCCTTCAGGTCGATCGCGGGATAGAGGATCATCGGCAGGCTCCGAGGCTTGGGCGGCAACGCCCCCTTAACGGTCCGCGCGTGAAGTGGAAGCCCACGCCGCGACGTCGCGCTTGCCTCCGCCCGGGGCGGCGCGCTTACCTGCCCGAAGGGATGGAGAACCGAACCATGAAGACGACATTCACCACGACCATTGCAGCTCTGTGCCTGGCCGCGGGGGCCGCCTTCGCGGCCGATCCGGTGGAAGGCATGTGGCGGTCCCAGCCGGGCGAGACGGGATCGACCATCGACGTCCGCATCGCGCAATGCGGATCGAAGCTGTGTGGTACCATCGCGCGGCTGAACGGCGCAGGCGACCCGTCCGTGGTCGGTCGTCGGATCATCTGGGACATGCAGCCGGACGGGCAGGGCGGTTACCGGAATGGCAAAATCTGGGCGCCCGACCAGGACAAGACGTACAATTCGAAGATGACGCTGAACGGGAACATGCTGAAGGTCGAAGGCTGCATCGCCGTCTTCTGCCGAGGCCAGACCTGGGCGCGCCTGAACTGACCGTCAGGGACGCCAGCGCAGGAAGTTCGCGATCACGCGCAGCCCGGTGCGCTGGCTCTTTTCCGGATGGAACTGCGTCCCGACGACGGTGTCCTTCGCCACGATGGCCGTGACGTCGGCGCCATAGTCGGCATGTGCCAGGCGATGCGACGGTTCGAGGACCGTCATCGCATAGGAATGGACGAAGTAAGCGTGATCCCCAGTGGCTACGCCGTCCAGCACCGGATGGGGCCGTTCGACGACGAGGTCGTTCCAGCCCATATGCGGGATCTTCAAGGCAGGGTCCGACGGGGCGATGCGGTCGACAGTTCCCGGAACCCAGTCAAAGCCGGGGACGGCTTCGTACTCGCGTCCCAGCGTGGCCAGCATCTGCATGCCGACGCAGATGCCCAGGAACGGCTTCGCATCGCGTTCCACCGCCTCCACCATCGCCTGTTCCAACCCGTCGAACGCGGCCAACCCGCGACGACACGCGGGGAACGCGCCATCGCCGGGCAGGACGATGCGGTCGGCCCGGCGCACGACGTCGGGGTCGGACGTGACGACGACGTCGCCCGCGCCGACCTCGCGCGCCATGCGTTCGAACGCCTTGCGCGCGGAGTGGAGGTTCCCGCTCTCGTAGTCGATCAGGACGGTGGTCATGCGGCTACAGGCTGCCCTTCGTGGACGGCACGGCGTCGGCTTGCCGGGGGTCGACCTCCAACGCGTCCCGCAGGGCACGCGCGACGGCCTTGAACGCGGCCTCGGCGATGTGGTGGCTGTTCACGCCACGCAGGGCGTCGACGTGAAGCGTGATGCCGCCATGCGTCGACAGGGCCTGGAAGAACTCGCGCACCAACTCCGTGTCGAAGGTGCCGATCTTGGGCGCCGTCATCGCGACGTTCCAGGCCAGCCAGGGCCGTCCGGACAGGTCCAGCGCCGCGCGGACCAGGGCGTCGTCCATCGGCAGGTGGCATTCGCCGTAGCGCCGGATGCCCCGCTTGTCGTCCACAGCATGGGACAGCGCCTGACCGATGGCGATGCCGACGTCCTCGACGCTGTGATGGTCGTCGATATGGGTATCGCCGTCGCAGCGCACCATCAGATCCAGCAAGGCATGGCGCGCGAGCTGATCGAGCATGTGATCGAAGAAGCCGATGCCGGTCCGGTTGTCGTGCCGGCCGGTGCCGTCGAGGTCCAGATTGACCGTGATCGCGGTCTCGTTCGTGGTGCGGGTGATCTGCGCGCGGCGCATGCGAACCCTCCGGCGATGGCGCAAACGAAAAGGGCGGCCCAGCGGCCGCCCGTTTTCCGAATTGGAGCGGGCGAGGCGATTCGAACGCCCGACCCTAACCTTGGCAAGGTTATGCTCTACCCCTGAGCTACGCCCGCCCCGTTCGGTGAGGCGCAGATAGGATAGCGGCCGCGCGGGCGCAAGCCGGAAATCGCGCGTCCGGCGGACGTCAAGGCCGTGCCACGCCGGTCACGACGACGTTGTCGAGCGCGAAGCTCTCGTCCGACGCGCCGCTGTCCGCGGTCGATCCGATGCCGAAGCTCATCACCGCGCCCGGGTCGTCGACGGTCAGGGTGATGCTGGTGATGGCGTCCCGCTCCCACCCCTTGTCGCCCGTCATGTAGCCCCCCAACTGCTGTTCCTGCGCGATCACGTCGCCGAACATCGTCACGCCCGCCACGGCTCCCGGCGACAGGGTCACCGTCCCGGCCCGGGCCGTGAGGCGCCCGACTTCGCGTCCGTTGACGTAGAAGACCGCATCCTCCCCGTCGAGCGAATCAAGCGACATCAGATCGAAGGAGAGGACGGCCCTCCTCTGACCGGGCCGCATCGTGAACTGCCGCACCACGGACGCCACGCCGCCGGAGCCGGTGATCGGACCCAGCACGCGACCGAACCCCGGCACGTCCGTCACGATCGCACCGGTCCAGTCCACGGCGCCGTCGCTGAAATCCTCCGCCAGCGCGTCCAGGTCGGCCCCACGGGTCGCGTCGACGCCGGTCAACTCTGTGGACACCCCACTGCTGAAGTCGCGCAGGCCGCCGCCGATCGAATCGAACGCGGCCAATCCCAATGCCGTGACGCCAGCTGCCAGGACGACGTATTCGACCGTGATGGCACCGCGTTCGCAGCGCAGGAAGCGGCTGAATGCGCGCCGCGGGCAGGTCATGGGAGGGGTCCTTCCGATGGTCCGACGCCCTTGGGGATCGCATGCGCATGGGGCAGGGTCGGGGTCTATCGGTGACCCCGGGGGGGCATCGTAGCCGTCTGGATGACGATGACGCCGATCGGGGGCGTCCGTGTCCGTACCTGACACGGACGATTGGATTACGACAGTTCGACTAACAGGTCCTTCGCGTCGATCTGCGCGCCGGTGGTGACGTGGATCGCGGCGATCGTCGCGTCGCGTTCCGCGTGCAGACCGGTCTCCATCTTCATAGCCTCGATCGTCAGCAGTAGATCGCCCTGCTTGACGGGGCGCCCGACCTCCACCGCGATCCCGGCGACGACGCCGGGCATCGGTGCGCCGACATGGTCCGTGTTCCCGACCTCCGCCTTGGGCCGGACGGTCGCCGTCGCCCCGGCCTTGCGATCGGGCACCCGGATCACCCGGGGGGCGCCGTTCAACTCGAAGAAGACCCGGACCTCGCCGTCCTCGTGCGTCTCGCCCACGGCCTGCAAGCGGATGTTCAGGGTCTTTCCGTTCTCGATCTCAGCCTCGATCTCGTCTCCCGGATCCATGCCGTACAGGAAGACCGGCGTCGGCAGGGCCCGTACGGGACCATAGGTCTGGTGCCGTGCGGCATAGTCGAGGAAGACCTTCGGATACATCAGATATCCGTTCAGGTCCTCGTCGTCGATGTCCTGCCCGGCCTTCGCGGCGGCCTCCGCACGGACGGCGTCCAGATCGACGGGCGCCAGATGCTTGCCGGGCCGTTCGGTCGAAGGCGTCTCGCCCTTCAGGACCTTCGCCTGCAACGTCTTCGGCCATCCACCAGGGGGCTGGCCCAGATCGCCCCGCATCATGCCCACCACGCTGTCGGGGAACGACACGTCGGTCGCGGGGTCCAGCACTTGCTCGACCGTCAAACCTTGGCTGACCATCATCAAGGCCATGTCGCCCACCACCTTGGACGAGGGCGTGACCTTCACGATGTCGCCGAACATGGCGTTCACGTCGGCATACATCTGCGCGACCTCGTGCCAGCGCTCCTCCAACCCCATCGAGCGGGCCTGGGCCTTCAGATTGGTGAACTGACCGCCCGGCATCTCGTGCAGGTACACCTCGGACGACGGGGCCTGCATCCCGCTTTCGAAGGCCAGGTACTGCGCGCGCACGGCCTCCCAGTAATCGGACATCCGCCGCACTGCGCCGATGTCCAGGCCCGGATCGCGGGGCTGGCCCTTCAGCGATTCGAGGATCGTGCCGAAGGTCGCCTGCGACGTGTTCCCCGACAGCGCGTCCATGGCCACGTCGGCCGCATCCACGCCGGCTTCCGTGGCGGCCAGGATCGTGGCACAGGCGATGCCCGCGGTGTCGTGGGTGTGGAAGTGAATGGGCAACCCGACCTCGGACTTCAGCGCGCCGATCAGCGCGCGCGCCCCTGCGGGCTTCAACAGGCCCGCCATGTCCTTCAGGCCCAGGACGTGCGCGCCGGCCGCTTCGAGGTCCCTGGCCATCCCGACATAGTACTTCAGGTCGTACTTCGCGCGGTCCGGGTCCATCAGGTCGCCGGTATAGCAGACCGTCCCTTCGCAGACCTTCCCGCTCTCGATTACGGCGTCCATCGCCACGCGCATGTTCTCGACCCAGTTCAAGCTGTCGAACACGCGGAACACGTCCACGCCCGACGCGGCGGCCTGCCGGACGAAGCTGACCACGACGTTGTCGGGATAGTTCGTATAGCCGACCCCGTTGGACGCACGGAGCAGCATCTGCGTCAGAAGGTTCGGCATCGCGGCGCGAAGGGCGCGCAACCGATGCCATGGATCTTCCTGCAGGAAGCGATAGGCGACGTCGAAGGTCGCGCCGCCCCAGCATTCGACGCTGAACAGTTGGGACAGGTTCGTCGCATAGGCAGGCGCCGCGCGGACCATGTCGATCGTCCGCATCCGGGTGGCGAGCAGCGACTGATGCCCGTCGCGCATCGTCGTGTCGGTCAGCAGCAGGCGGTCCTGCGCCAGCATCCATTCGGCCAGGCGCTTCGGCCCGTGCGTGTCCAGGATCTGACGCGTTCCGTCTGATACGCTCCCGCCGATCCGCTCGGGGGGGCGGGGCGCACGCACGTCGGCGGCGGGGCGGGGGCGTCCCTCGGTTTCTGGATGGCCGTTCACAGTGACGTCGGCCACGTAGGTCAACAGCCGCGTGGCCCGGTCGCGGCGGACCTTGAAGTCGAACAGGTCCGGCGTCGTGTCGATGAACTGCGTCGAATACTCGTTCGACAGGAAAGTTGGATGCTTCAGCAGGTTGATGACGAAGTCGATGTTCGTCGCCACACCTCGAATCCGGAACTCCCGCAACGCACGGTCCATGCGCGCGATCGTGGCCTCCGGCGTGCGGGCCCAGGCCGTCACCTTGGTCAGCAGGCTGTCGTAGAACCGCGTGATGACCGCGCCCGAATAGGCCGTCCCCCCGTCCAGGCGGATGCCCATGCCGGTGGCTGAACGATAGGTCGTGATGCGGCCATAATCGGGGATGAAGTTGTTCTGCGGATCCTCGGTGGTGACCCGGCATTGCATCGCGTGACCGTCCAACTGGACGTCGTACTGCGTGGCGACGCCGGTGGCCTCCGTCAGGGACTTGCCCTCGGCGATCAGGATCTGGGCGCGGACGATGTCGATGCCCGTCACCTCCTCGGTCACGGTGTGCTCGACCTGCACGCGCGGGTTCACCTCGATGAAGTAGAACTCGCCCGAATCCATATCCATCAGGAACTCGACGGTGCCCGCGCACTCGTAATGCACGTGCTCGCAGATCTTCTTGCCCAGGGAGCAGATCCGCTCCCGCTGGGTTTCGGACAGGTACGGGGCGGGGGCGCGTTCCACGACCTTCTGGTTGCGCCGCTGGACCGAGCAGTCCCGCTCGTACAGGTGATAGATGTTGCCGTGGCTGTCGCCCAGGATCTGCACCTCCACGTGGCGGGCCCGGGTGATCATCCTTTCCAGGTAGCCCTCGCCGTTGCCGAAGGCGGCCTCCGCTTCACGGCGCCCCTCCAGCACCTTCTCCTCCAGCTCGTCCGGCCCCGCGATGGGTCGCATCCCGCGACCGCCGCCGCCCCAGGACGCCTTCAGCATCAGGGGGTATCCGATGGCCTCCGCCACGGCCCGGATCGCATCCATGTCCTCGCCCAGCACCTCCGTCGCGGGCACGACCGGAACGCCCGCCTCGATCGCGACGCGCCGCGCGCTGGCCTTGTCGCCGAGCGCCCGCATGGTGTCCGCCTTGGGACCGATGAAGGTGATCCCGTTGGCCGCGCAGGAATCGACGAAGTCCGGGTTCTCCGACAGCAGACCATAGCCCGGGTGGATCGCGTCGGCCCCGCTCTCCTTCGCGACTCGGATGATCTCGTCGATCGACAGATACGCCTGGACCGGTCCCAGCCCGCGCCCGATCTGATACGCCTCGTCGGCCTTGAAGCGGTGCAGGCCGAGCTTGTCCTCCTCCGCGAAGACGGCGACGGTCCGCTTGCCCATCTCGTTGGCCGCCCGCATGACGCGGATCGCGATCTCGCCGCGGTTCGCGATCAGGATCTTCTGGAAGTCGGCCACTGCATCGTCTCCCCGTTGGATGACGCCTGCGTAACGACCTCGCCGCGCTGCGGCAACAGGATCCGGGGGGTCGCTATTCCGCTGCGTCCGGGAACGCGGCGGTTCCGGTTCCGGCGGCCAGGTGCAGCCGCATCCGTTCCGTGGGCGTCGCATTTTGGGGCAGGGCGGCCATCACTTCCGCGATCAGGTCCGACAGGGTGCGATGGTCCTCAGGCGCCGTGACGCGCGCCCGCGCGGCCGCATAGGCAGCCACCAGCCGTTCGGCAACGAAGGGCTGGGACCGAGCAGCGCGGTGCAGGACGGTCAGATGCGGCCGGGCCTGGGCCAGGATGCCACTCTCCGGGACCAGCAGGCGGGGCACGCCATCGTCGTCCGCGAACCAGCCGTCGTCGCCCTGACCGCGTTCCAGGCGGTGGCACAACCCATGGCCGATCCAGTCCGCACAGGTCGCGGCGGTGTAAGGATCGTTGATGCCGGGCGACAGCGCCCTCGTTGCGATCTCCACCAGGAGGGCCAGGCCGAACGGACCCATCGGGCGGTCGCTGCGGTAATCCCCCAGGTCGAACGTCTCACGCAGCGCGTCTTCCAGGTCGGGCGGCCCCCATAGCGCCGCCAATGGGTCGCCTTCCACCACGAAGCCGCCATCCGGCAGGCAGAACGCGACCCGGCCGCCGGCCTTCCGCGCGGCGTCGATCAGGTGGGCCCGATCGAATCCACCGAGGTAACCCGACCGCGGCGCACGCATGACCCGGTCGGGCGGGGTGTGGGGCGGCGGTGGCGCGATCGGCCAGCTCTGCCGGCGGCGGGCGAAGTCGTGGCCCAGATCGGCAATGGAGGTGTCGACATGGGCCGTCCGCGCCAGCCGGTGGTATCCGAAGCCCATCCAACCCAGCGCCAGCAGCGTGAAGACGAGTGCCACGATAACCGTCAGGCGCGGCGCCGGCTGCGTGACGTCCGCCGCGAACAGATGTGCGGTCAGGGTGAACGACACGAGCGCGGCCCATTGCACGAGCGAGGCGCGCAGCTCGATCCGGGCGATCCATCGCTCGATCAGACGCGCGCCGAGCGATTGCGCGGCCAGCGTCAGGACCAGGAGCGTGATCGAGAAGTAGAGCGTCAGGACCGCCACCTGCACCGCCAGGATCGTGGACAGGGTGCCCGCCGCCGCCTCGGCATCGAAGGTGAGCGGCCAGCCCAGCCGCCCCATCCACGCAGCGGTCGACCGATCCAGCAGCGCGGCCCCGACCGACAAGAGCGTGGCCAGGACCACGGCGACCAGCATCGGGACCCAGATGCCCGTGAGCAATCGATTGACGAGGAACGACTCCGTCCAGCGTATCCCGTCCCGAAGCATGCTTGGCCTTGCAGCTGTAATCCCGAGAAACCGAACCGGAACGGCGGCGATTCTGTTCCCGGCTCCGCTGGGCGGAACACAGCGCGAACACCTCTTCCCAACCCCGGGCGGTCGTCCTACCCTAGGGGGCATGACCGAACACACCGAGATCGTGGAAGCTGTCGGCCTGTCCGCGCGCGCCGCGGCGGCACGGCCCGCGCCCTATCTGGATGGCCTGAACGATGTGCAGTTGCAGGCGGTGCGGACGCTCGACGGTCCCGTCCTGATGCTCGCGGGCGCGGGGACGGGCAAGACGCGGGCGTTGACGGCGCGCATCGCGCACCTTCTGGCTCAGGGAAAGGCCCGCCCGAACGAGGTGCTGGCCGTCACCTTTACCAACAAGGCCGCCCGCGAGATGCGCGATCGTCTGGGCCGCATGATGGGCGAGGTGGTCGAAGGCATGCCCTGGCTGGGCACGTTCCACGCGATCTGCGTCCGCCTCCTGCGCCGCCATGCCGAACTGATCGGCACCGAACGTGTGGACCCCCTGCTGGAGGGGGCCACCCGCGACGTTCACCTGAAGTCGAACTTCACGATCCTGGACACCGACGATCAGATACGCCTGCTGAAGCAGTTGATCGTCGCCGCCGACATCGACGAGAAGCGTTGGCCCGCTCGCATGCTGTCGGGGATCATCGACGGCTGGAAGAACCGCGCCTGGACCCCGGACAAGGTCCCCGCGCACGAGGCGCAGGCCTTCGACGGCAAGGGTGTCGACCTCTACCGCGCCTATCAGGACCGGTTGCTGGACCTGAACGCGGTCGATTTCGGCGACCTGCTGATGCACGTCATCCACATCTTCCGGACGCATGACGACGTGCTAGCCCAGTACCGGCGCTGGTTCCGCTACATCCTGGTGGACGAGTATCAGGACACGAACGTCGCGCAGTACCTTTGGCTGCGCCTTCTGGCGGGCGGGCATCGGAACATCTGCTGCGTGGGCGACGATGACCAGTCGATCTATGGCTGGCGCGGCGCCGAAATCGGCAACATCTTGCGGTTCGAGAAGGACTTCGACGGCGCGACCGTCATCCGGCTGGAGCAGAACTACCGCTCTACCCCCCACATCCTGGCCGCGGCCTCCGGGGTGATCGCTGGCAACGAGAGTCGTCTGGGCAAGACCTTGTGGACCGAGGTCGCGGACGGCGAGAAGGTCCGCCTGATCGGCCATTGGGACGGGGAGGAGGAGGCGCGCTGGATCGGCGAGGAGGCGGAGGCGATGCAGGGTGGTACCCGCGGGATGCGCCCCTTCAGTCTGGACGACATGGCCATCCTCGTCCGGGCCGCCCACCAGATGCGCGCCTTCGAGGATCGGTTCCTGACCATAGGCCTGCCGTATCGCGTCATCGGCGGCCCGCGCTTCTACGAGCGGTTGGAGATCCGGGACGCCATGGCCTACTTCCGCCTCGTGGTCAGCCCCGACGACGACCTGGCCTTCGAACGTATCGTCAACACCCCCAAGCGCGGCCTCGGCGACAAGGCGCAGCAAACGATCCAGCGCATGGCGCGGTCCAACGGCGTGTCCCTCGTCGAAGGCGCGAGGCTGTGCGTCCGCACCCAGACGATCGGCGGCAAGGGCGGCAAGGCGCTGGGCGAGCTGGTCGACGGTTTGGCGCGCTGGCGGGCCGAGATGCTGGATGGCCGCGACCACATCCGCCTGGCCGAGGAGGTCCTGGACGAATCGGGCTACACCGGTTTCTGGCAGAACGAGAAGTCGCCCGAGGCCCCCGGACGGCTGGAGAACCTGAAGGAATTGGTCAAGGCGTTGGAGCAGTTCGAGAACCTGCAGGGGTTCCTCGAGCACGTCTCCCTCATCATGGACAACGAGCAGGGCGGCGAGCAGGAACCCAAGATCACTCTGATGACCCTGCACGCCGCGAAGGGGCTGGAGTTTCCGGCCGTCTTCCTGCCGGGGTGGGAGGACGGTCTGTTCCCGTCCCAGCGGTCCATGGACGAGTCCGGCGTCAAGGGATTGGAGGAGGAGCGCCGTCTCGCCTATGTCGGCATCACCCGGGCGGAGGAGGTCTGCACGATATCGTTCGCGGCGAACCGCCGGGTCTATGGACAGTGGCAATCGGCCCTGCCGTCGCGCTTCATCGACGAGCTGCCCGAGGAGCACGTGGAGATCCTGACCCCGCCCGGTCTGTACGGCGGCGGCTTCGGCGCGGTCGGCATGGCCGGCGCGCAGCGCGACGCGATGTCGGGGGGCGTGGCCAGCGATCTGCAGGACAAGGCGGCGAAGGCCGACGTCTACAACTCGCCCGGATGGCGGCGGCTGCAGGACAATGCGGGCCGCCGCCCCGTCCGCCAGCCGGCGGAGGCCAAGAACATGGTCATCGACGCCACCGCCGTGTCGGCCTTCACGATCGGCGACCGCGTGTTCCACGCCAAGTTCGGCTACGGCGAGGTGATGGCCATCGAAGGCGACAAGGTCGAGGTGGAGTTCGACAAGGCCGGCGCGAAGAAGCTGGTTGGGCGATTCCTGATCGCGGCCGATATGGCGGGCGACGCCCCGTTCTAGGCCCGGCATCTCGACTCCGGATCAGCACGGATCGTCTTGCGGCCACGATCGCGTCGACGACCCGGGCCTTGCATTCCGCTGATACCGAACGGAAAACGGCGGCACCCGGGAGGAGGGCACCGCCGCTTCGGGTCGCGTCACCGCTTGGGAGGAAGCGGTGGCGACGTCAGGGTCCCGCCCCGAGGGAGGATCGGGGCGGGACCCGTTCGGTCCGGCGGGCGGGGCCCGCCTTCGTTTGGTCCGGACCCTCGACGCACGCCGCAGGGAGGACGCGACGGGGTCGCAGGTCCGGTTTCCCGGCCCCGAGGGAGGAATGGAGCCGGTATCGGTACGGCACGGTCCCGGGAGGATGGAACCGTACCGCGGTCGCGGGCCCGCGCGCCCTGAGAGAGGAAGGGGGCGGTCCCGCGTGTTCCGTGTCAGTGCCCGTAGGCGGCTTGACGGGCGATCGCCTCGACGTCGCCGGGGGCGACCCCCAGATCCGCCAGGTCCCGTTCGCTCAGCGCGGACAACTCGTCCCGCGTCTTGCGATACACGCGCCACTGCGCATAGGACGTCTTGATGCCATCGACGTAGCGGGCGAGGCCGTTCTTGCGGACGACCGGATTGCCGTAGGTGGTGTAAGCCATGGTTGACCCTTCCGTGTTGGGGGCCCGTTCCGCCCCGCTCTGCGTCCGACCGGATTGTCGGTGCCGCGTTTCGTTGACTGGAAGATGGGTCGAATGCTGCACCCGCACAATCTCCAAGACTTCAATGCCGCTATGCGGCATGCGCATGGGTCGCGCTGGGTCAGTCGGAACCCTCCCCGTGGTCACGGGATTATGCCCCGTTTCCCCGGCGCGTCGGTCCGTCCGCTTGCCTTCCCCGGGCCGCCGCCCCACCTGTGCGCGGCAGCGAACGGGGGACCGCCATGGCCAGCATCGACGACATCCGCGCGGCGCTGTCGCGCATAGCCCTTCCCGGCGGTGGGGACCTGATCTCGCGCGACGTCGTGCGCGCGCTCGACCTGACGGACGGCCGGGCCTCCTTCGTGATCGAGGCGCCCGACCCTGACGTCGCCGCGCGATGGGCGCCGATCCGCGACGCGGCTCAGGACGCCGTCGCGCGCCTGCCCGGGGTCGCGCAGGTCAACGCGGTGCTCACCGCGCCCACCCAGCAGAAGGCCCCGCCCAGCTTGAAGGTGGGCGGGCATCCCAAACCCCAGGACGGCCCGAAGGCCGTGCCCGGCGTGGCGCGGGTCATCGCCATCGCCTCGGGCAAGGGGGGCGTGGGCAAGTCCACCGTGGCCGCGAACCTGGCCGTCGCCCTGGCCCGGCGGGGCAAGAAGGTCGGATTGCTGGATGCCGACATATACGGCCCGTCGCAGCCGCGGATGATGGGCGTTTCCGAACGCCCCCAAAGTCCGGACGGCAAGATCATCCACCCACTCAGGGCGCATGGCGTCACGATGATGTCAATCGGCCTGATGCTGGCGGAGGACAAGGCCGTCGTTTGGCGGGGCCCCATGCTGATGGGCGCGCTGCAGCAGATGATGGGGCAGGTGGCGTGGGACATGCACGACGGACCGCTCGACGTCCTGCTCGTCGACCTGCCGCCGGGCACGGGCGACGTGCAGTTGACCCTGTGCACCAAGGCCGTCGTCGCAGGCGCCATCGTCGTCTGCACGCCCCAGGACGTGGCACTGATCGACGCCCGCCGCGCGCTCGACATGTTCGCCACCCTCAAGACGCCCGTGCTCGGCCTGATCGAGAACATGTCGCTGTTCCACTGCCCCAATTGCGGGCACGAAAGCCACGTCTTCGGTCACGGCGGGGTCGCCGCGGAAGCGTCGAAGCTGGGCCTGCCGTTCCTGGGCGCCTTGCCCATCGACCTCGCGACCCGCGAGGGGGGCGACGCGGGCATGCCGGTCGCCGCGGGGGAGGGGCCCGTGGCGGACGTGTTCGCCGGGCTGGCGATGCGCCTCGTCGAGGGCGGCATCGTCTAAGCCAGCCGGGTGCCGTCCGACACCGCGGGCGCACCGCCCCGTCTTCGTCACGGGTCCAACCGGATCCACTGCCGGGACCGCACGGATTCGCACGCCACCCGATGCCCTCGGACGCCCCCGACGGGAATCGTTCGTCCCACCCGATATCGCGAATCGGGAAGGCGCTCGACTAAACCCTTGATAACAAGGAAGCAGGGTTCGGAGACATGCGTGTGGGACCGGTGATCGCCACCCGTTGGCCGCCCGTGTCGGCGAAAAATCCGCCCGAACAGTGCACAATGGCCACGCACCAGATCGGGAGAGGATAACCGTTGGATAACACAATATATCGTGGCTAGCCGCGTTCTATCCCCAGCCCATCCACATGTTGTGAATCCGCTCGGTGGCATGAAGGGGCATAAAAAGGCTTTCCAACCCGCCGCCCGCATGTCACTAAAGGTGCACGGAGAAACGGGGCGGAACGCGGCAAAGATCGCATCCCCAAAGCACGAGAGGCAGGGTAAAACAGGCACCCCCCACGACGTCTCCGATGACGACGAGCCGGAGCGCGCATTCGAGCAGTAATCCCCATGGTGACTGCGCGCGACGGACACGCCCTCACGGGTGGAGCGGCGGACGGGTTTTGGCAGAAACCCGGCCGCCGCCTTCCGTTCGAGGGTCCAACGATCACACCCCCGCGCAGACGGGGCGGAGGGCACGGTGGCACAGCGGTTCCGCGGCACCAGCAGGCACAAGGTCGACGGGAAGGGGCGCGTCTCCATCCCCGCAGACTTCCGCCGCGTGCTGGACGTGCAGGACCCCGACCGCGACCCCGGCACGAACCCGACGGTCATCCTGCTGCACGGCGACGACCGCCACCCCTGGTACGAATGCTATTCCGTCTCTTCCATGGAGGAGATGGACGCCAAGCTAGACGACCTGGAGGACAGCGACCCCGACCGGTACGAGTTGCTATCGTACTTCTATTCCACCGCGGTGACGTTGAAGATCGACGATTCCGGCCGCCTGATCCTGTCGAAGGCCCTGCGCGACCGCATCGGCATCGCCGACGAGGCCGTGTTCCAGGCACGCGGCAAGACGTTCCGCATTATGGCGCCCGACGCCTCCGACGCGGCGGCCGAGCGGTTGCGCGCACGACTGGCGCAGATGCCCGACGACGTTCCGATCACCGCGCTCCTGTCCCAGAAGAAGGCGGACGGCGCGTGACCGACGGCGCGGCCGCGCCGCACGTCCCGGTCCTGATCGACGCCATCCTGGCGGCCTGCGCGCCCATCCGCGGCACCTGGATCGACGGCACGCTTGGGGCGGGGGGCTATGCCCGCGCGCTCCTGCAGGCGGGGGCCGACCGCATCGTGGGCATCGACCGCGACCCGACGGCCATCGCCATGGCGGAGGCGTGGAAGGACGATCGCGTGACCTCGTGGCAGGGCACCTTCGCGGAACTGGACGAAGCCGCCATGGACGTCGACGGCGTGACGCTGGACCTGGGCGTGTCGTCGATCCAGCTCGACCGTGCGGAACGTGGTTTCAGCTTCCTGCGCGACGGCCCGCTGGACATGCGCATGGGCGCCACGGGGCCGACCGCCGCCGACCTCGTCAACGACCTGCCCGAAGCCCGGCTGGCCGACATCCTGCACCGCTACGGCGAGGAACGCATGGCGCGCCGCATCGCCCGCGCGATCGTGCGCCGCCGCACGGCCGCCCCCATCGCCACGACGCTCGACCTCGCCGACATTGTGGCCGGATGCCTGCCTCGCGCCAAGCCGGGTCAGAGCCATCCGGCCACCCGCAGCTTCCAGGCCCTCCGCATCGCCGTGAACGACGAGTTGGGTCAATTGGCGCAGGGGCTGGAAGCCGCGGAACGCGCTTTGTCCCCGGGCGGCTGGCTGGCCGTCGTGACCTTCCATTCGATCGAGGATCGCGCCGTGAAGCGGTTCCTGGCGGACCGGTCCGACCCGGGCGGCGGCGGGTCGCGTCATGCCCCGGCACGCGCGGTCCGCGATCCCGCCTTCGCGGACGTCGCCAAGCCGATCGCCGCGGCGGAGGCGGAGGTCGCGGCCAACCCCCGCGCCCGATCGGCGCGCCTGCGTGTGGCGCGGCGGACTCAGGCGCCGGCCGGTCGCACCACGCGCGCCGCGATGGGCCTTCCCGATCCCGTCGCCATCGGACAGGGCTAGTTCATGCGCGTCCTCCTTTACACCGTCTCGATCCTGTCCGTGGTCCTCCTGGCCTTCTGGGCGTACCGCGAAGGCTATGCGACGCGGGCTACCGAACGGCAGGTCCGCGACCTTCACCGTCAGATCGCGCAGGCGGAGGCGGAGTTGGCGATGCTCAACGCCGAATGGGCCTATCTGAACCGCCCGGAGCGACTCCGCATCCTGGCGGAGATGAACTTCGAGCGGTTGGGCCTGATGCCCCTGGCGGCCACGCATTACGCGATGATCGACCAGGTCGCCTATCCGCCCGAACCGCAGGCCGCATCGGACGGCACGGCCTGGGCCACCGATCTGGACGCCGCGCTGGGCGACGTCGCGACCTTGTCCCATGGCCCAGCCCCCCTGCCGCCCCTGGCCGGCGACGGGGAGCAGTTGCCATGATCTTCCGTCGCCGGAGGCATGCCTATCTTCCGACCGATCCGTTCGCGCCCGTGCCGGCCCGCGACCGTCGACCTTCGGTCGATGCGGCGCCCCGCCGATCCGCTCGGCTCGACGCCGATGCGGTCCGGGTGCGGGCGGAACGTCGTCTCCGCGTCACCGCAGGCTGCTTCCTGGTGGGCTTCCTGACGATCGGTCTGAAGATGGCCTCCATCGCCGCGGTCGGGCCGGACGAGGGCGGCGCCTTCGGCACGGGGCCGGGCATCGCCGGATATCGGGCCGACATCACCGATCGGGCCGGGCGGGTGCTCGCGACGAACGTGCATGCCACCGCCCTCTATGCCCAGGTGGACGACATGGTCGATCCGGCCGCCGCGGCACTGGGACTGGCGCGGATCTTCCCCGACCTGGACGCGGCGACGTGGGAACGCCGCTTCACGGACGGGCGGCGCTTCCTCTGGATCAAGCCCACCATCTCGCCGGAGCAGCGGCAGGCCGTCCACGACCTGGGCGAACCCGGTCTGCTGTTCGCGCGCCGTCAGATGCGCGTCTATCCGGGCGGCGCGCTGGCCGCGCACGTGCTGGGCGGTGCCCGCTACGGCGAGCAGGACGTCCGTGCGGCCGAGATCGTGGGCATCGCCGGCGTGGAAGGCGCGTTCGACTCCACCCTGGCCGCCACGGGGCCGGGGGCGGCGCCGCTTCGCCTGTCGCTCGATCTGGGGGTGCAGGCCGCGGTCGAACGCGTCCTCGCCTCCGGCATGGACCTGATGGGGGCGAAGGGTGCGACTGCCATCCTGATGGACGTCGATACCGGCGAGATCGTGTCCCTCGCCAGCCTGCCGGACTTCGACCCCAACGCGCGACCCGCCCCCGCGACGGAAGGGGACCCGGCGGATTCGCCGCTGTTCAATCGCGCGGTGCAGGGCCTCTACGAGCTGGGGTCCACCTTCAAGATCTTCACCGCCGCGCAGAGCGTCGATCTGGGTCTGACGAACCCGTCCACGATGATCGACACGAAGGGCCCGATGCGGCAGGGGCGGCACACGATCCGCGACTTCCGCAACTACGGCCCGCGCCTGTCGGTGACGGACGTGATCGTCAAGTCGTCCAACGTCGGCACCGCGCGCATGGCGCTCGACATCGGGGCGTCGCGGCAGCAGGACTTCCTGCGCGGTCTGGGCTTCTTCGACCCCCTTCCCGTCGAGCTGCTGGAGGCGCGGCGCGCCAAGCCGCTCGTCCCTTCCCGCTGGCCCGACATCACGACGATGACGGTCAGCTACGGGCACGGCCTGTCGGCGTCGCCGCTGCACCTGGCCGCCGGGTACGCCAGCATCCTGAACGGCGGGCTGCGGGTCGCGCCGACGCTGGTGGCGGACGGGGGCGGCCCGGGCGAGCGGGTGCTGTCCGAACGCGCCTCCCGGGCGGCGCGCGACATGCTGCGGCAGGTCGTGACGCGGGGCACGGCCTCGCTGGCGCAGATCGACGGCTATGCGCTCGGCGGCAAGACCGGCACGGCGGACAAGCCCAAGCACACGGGGGGCTATTGGGACGACCGCGTCATCGCGACCTTCGCCGGCGCCTTCCCCGCGGAGGAGCCGGAATACGTGATCGTCGTTACCCTGGACGAGCCCGAGATCGACGCCGCGGGCGAGCGCCGCCGCACGGCAGGCTGGACCGCCGTGCCCGTGGCCGCCGAGATCGTGCGCCGCGTCGCGCCCCTGATGGGCCTGCGTCCCGAACGGGACGTGGCGGCTCGCTGAGGGGGTGGCGCATGGACGCCGCCGGACCGCTGGGATAGGCAGCCGCGCATGGGGTGGACGCTAGGCGAGCTTGGGCTGACGGGGCCGGACGTGACCGTGACCGGGCTATCGGTCTCGGACCGCGACGCGCGCCCGGGCCACCTGTTCGCGGCCCTGCCGGGCACGAACGCCCATGGCGCCCGCTTCGCCGGTGCGGCTGTGGCGAACGGCGCCGTCGCGGTGCTAACCGACCCCGCCGGCACCGACATCGCGGCCGTGGACGTCCCCGTGATCGCGGTGGAGGATCCGCGCGCTGCCCTGGCCTTCGCCGCCGCCCTGATGGCGGGCGACCAGCCCGACACGATGGTCGCGGTCACGGGCACCAACGGCAAGACGAGCGTCGCGGCCTTCACCCGCCAGATTTGGGAAGCCCTGGGCCACCGCGCCGTGAACCTGGGCACCACGGGGGTCGAGGGGGGCTACCACGCGCCGAGCGTCCACACGACGCCCGAACCCATCACCCTGCACCGCCTGCTGGCCGACATGGCCCGCGCCGGCGTCACCCATGCCGCGATGGAGGCGTCGAGCCACGGCCTCGACCAGCGCCGCCTGGAAGCGGTCCGCCTGGCCGCCGCGGCCTTCACCAACCTGACGCAGGACCACCTCGACTACCACGGCGACATGGACGCCTATCTGGCGGCGAAGGCTGGCCTGTTCGAGCGGATCCTGCCCGCCGACGCGGTCGCGGTGATCGATCTGGACGACCCCGCCGGGCCGGCGCTTGCAACCGGTTGCAACGCCCGCGGGCAGGAGGTGATCGGCTACGGGCGCGCGCCTGAATCCCGCCTCCAATTGACCGGACAGCGGTTCGACGCGACCGGCCAGGACGTCGTGTTCCGGTGGCAGGGCCGGGCGCACGCCGCCCGCCTCGACCTGATCGGCGGGTTCCAGGCCACCAACGTCCTGTGCGCCGCGGGCCTGGCCATCGCCGCGGGCGAGGATCCGGTCCAGGTCTTCGCCGTCCTGCCGAAGCTGACGGGCGTGCGGGGCCGGATGCAGCTTGCCGCCACGCGCGGCAACGGGGCCACGGTGTTCGTCGACTACGCCCACACGCCCGACGCCGTCGCCACCGCGCTGCGGGCGCTGCGGCCCCACGTCATGGGCCGGATCGTCGCCGTGGTGGGGGCGGGCGGCGACCGCGACACGGGCAAGCGCCCCCTGATGGGCGCAGCCGCCGCCGAACACGCCGACGTCGTGATCGTCACGGACGACAACCCCCGGTCCGAGGACCCAGCCGCCATCCGCGCCGCCGTGCGGGGGGGCGCCCCCGGGGCCGTCGAATGCGGCGACCGGGCGGAGGCCATCCTGCGCGGCGCGGGCCTGTTGGAGCCGGGCGATGCCCTGCTGGTGATGGGCAAGGGCCACGAGAGCGGGCAGATCGTCGGCGACATGGTCCTGCCCTTCGACGACGTCGAGCAGGCGTCGATCGCCGTGGCCGCCTTGGACGGACGGGTCGCATGACGCTGTGGACCGCCCAAGATGCGGCGGCCGCGACGGGCGGCCGGGCGGCGGGCGAGTGGACCGCGACGGGCCTGTCGATCGACAGCCGGACGATCGGGCCGGGCGAGCTGTTCGTGGCCCTGACCGACGCGCGCGACGGGCACGACTTCGTCGGCGCCGCCCTCGATGCGGGGGCGCCCGCCGCGATGGTGTCGCGCGTGCCCGACGGCATCGACCCCCGGCGCCTCCTGGTCGTTCCCGACGTCCAGTCCGCGTTGGAGGCGATGGGCTGCGCGGGCCGCGCGCGCACGCGGGCGAAGGTGGCCGCCGTCACGGGCAGCGTCGGCAAGACGTCCACGAAGGACATGCTCGCCCACATGCTGACGGGGCAGGGCCGGACCCATGCCGCCGCCCGGTCCTTCAACAACCATTGGGGCGTCCCGCTGACCCTGTCGGCGATCCCGCCCGACGCCGACTTCGCCGTGGTCGAGATCGGCATGAACCACCCGGGCGAGATCGCGCCCCTGGCCCGCCTCGCTGCCCCCCACGCCGCCCTCGTCACGAACGTGGCCCCCGTCCACTTGGAAGCCTTCGCCGACGGGATCGAGGGCATCGCGCGCGAGAAGGCGTCGATATTCGGGGGCCTCGTCCCGGGCGGCGCGGCGGTCTGGAACGCCGACCTCGACGTGTCGCCCATCCTGCGCGACGCGGGCGGCACCGTCGGCTTCGGGACATCCCGGGCGGACTGGCGCCTGCGCGAGGTCGCGGCCGGCGCCGATTCCGTGACCTGCGCGGCGGACACGCCCGTGGGCGAGGTCGCGTTCCGCATCGGGGCGCCGGGCGCGCATTTCGCGCTAAACGCGCTGGGCGCCCTCGCGGTCGTGCACGCGCTGGGCGGCGACGTCGCGATCGCGGCCCTGGCGCTGTCCGGTTGGGCCCCGCCCGCGGGACGGGGGCAGCGCCATGCCGTGCGGCTGTCGCCCGACACCCCGCCGGTGGACCTGATCGACGACGCGTACAACGCGAACCCGGCCTCCGTGGGCGCGGCGCTCGACCTGCTGGCCGCGACGCCCGTGGCGCGGCGGGGCCGGCGCATCGCCATCCTGGGCGACATGAAGGAGCTCGGGCCGACGGGGCCGGCCCTGCACGCGGCGCTGGCCGATCACGACGCCATGGCGTCGATCGACGTGGTCCATTGCGTGGGGCCGCTGATGCGGTCCCTGTACGACGCCCTCCCCCCGGGGCAGAGGGGGCACGTCTGCGCCCGGGCCGAAGCGCTGGGACGCCAGATGCGCGACATGCTGCGCCCGGGCGACGCGGTGCTGGTGAAGGGGTCGCTGTCGATGGGAATGCAGGCGCTGGTCGGGACCATCCGCGGCCTGGAACGGGGATAGACGACGCATGCTGTTTTGGCTGGCAGAGCTTTCGGACGGGGGCGGCCCCTTCAACCTGCTGCGGTACATCACCGTGCGGGCAGGACTGGCCTTCTTCACCGCGCTCGTCTTCGGCTTTCTGTTCGGGCGCCCTCTGATCGACCTCCTGCGCAAGCGGCAGGGGCGGGGCCAGCCGATCCGCAGCGACGGCCCCGAAAGCCACCGCGCGAAGGCGGGGACCCCCACGATGGGCGGCGTCCTGATCCTGGGCGCGGTCACGGTGGCGACGCTCCTCTTCGCGCGCCTCGACAACCCCTATGTCTGGCTGGTCCTGGGCGTGACCATCAGCTTCGGGGCCATCGGCTTCGTGGACGACTTCGCGAAGGTCAGCGCGGGCGACACCAAGGGCGTGCCCGGCCGCGTCCGCCTCGCGCTGGGCTTCCTGATCGCGGCCGTGGCGGCCATGGTCGCGCTGTGGGCGCACCCGGCGGAACTGTCCGCGCAACTGGCCTTCCCCGTCTTCAAGGACGTGCTGCTGGACATGGCGTGGATCTACGTCCCCTTCGTGATGCTAGTGGTGGTGGGATCGGCCAACGCGGTGAACCTGACCGACGGGCTGGACGGCCTGGCGATCATGCCCGTGATGATCGCGGCCTTCACCCTCGGCGTCATCGCCTATGCGGTCGGCCGCGTGGACTTCACCGACTATCTCGACGTCCACTACGTCCCCGGCACGGGCGAGTTGCTGATCTTCTGCGCGGGCCTGATCGGCGGGGGCCTGGGCTTCCTGTGGTACAACGCGCCGCCCGCGGCCGTCTTCATGGGCGACACCGGCTCGCTGGCCCTGGGCGGCGCCCTGGGCGCCATCGCGGTGGTCACGAAGCACGAACTGGTCTGGGCCGTGATCGGCGGCCTGTTCGTGGTGGAAGCGCTCAGCGTCATCGTTCAGGTCGCCTACTTCAAGACGACCGGGCGCCGCGTCTTCCTGATGGCCCCCATCCACCACCATTTCGAGAAGAAGGGCTGGGCCGAACCGCAGGTCGTCATCCGCTTCTGGATCATCGCCCTGATCCTGGCCCTGATCGGGCTAGCGACATTGAAGGTTCGCTGATGGCGACGGTGCGGGACACGGGGGCCATGATCGCGGGCATGGACCCCGTCCTCGACCTGCGCGAATACGTATTCACGACCGACCCGCCCGATCTTGACGCCGCCATCGCCACGATCCGGGAGGACGAGGGCCTGTCCGCCATTGTCCCCTTCGCCGGTTCGGGCGTGCCGATGCGCCGCATCACCCTGCGCGTCGCCAGCGACCTGGAAGGCGTGGGCCTGACCGCCGCCGTCGCCACCGCGCTGACGGACGCCGGCATCGCCTGCAACATGGTCGCGGGCCATCACCACGACCACGCCTTCGTCCCGTCCCGCGACGCCGACCGCGCCCTGGCCGTCCTGCACGCGCGGGCGGCGGCCGGAGGCGGGGGGACGCCTTGATCGGTCGCTATTTGGAATGGCGGCTGCGCAAGGCCCGCCCGCCTGTCGCGCTGGGCCTTCGCGCCGCGCGCTGGGGCGCGGTCGCGTGCCTCGCCGGGATCGTCATCGCGGCCTTCCCCGTGGCGGAAGGCTGGCGCGACGCTCGGGACGGACAGGCCCGCGCGAAGGCGGCGGGCGAACCGTTCACCGTGACCTGGGACGGGGCCGAGGGCGTCGAAGCCCTGCGTCGTTTAGGTGCGATGATGGCCGTGGGCCGATGATCCCGGTCCCCGGATACGACGGCGCGATGGTCGCGGTCCTGGGGCTGGGCCGGACCGGCCTGTCCGCCGCCCGCGCCCTTCGGGCGGGCGGCGCGCACGTGCTGGCCTGGGACGACGGCCCCGGGGGTCGCGACGCCGCCGCCGCCGAAGGGTTCGACGTCGCAGATCCCACCCGGCCCGGCGCGCTGGATGGCGTGTCGATCCTGGTCACGTCGCCGGGCATCCCGCACCTGTTCCCGGCCCCGCACCCCGCCATCCGCGCCGCCTGGGCGGCGGGCGTGGCGGTGGACAACGACATCGGCTTGTTCTTCCGCTCCCTGGGCTGGACGGACGAACCCCCCCGCGTCGTCGCCGTCACCGGGTCGAACGGCAAGTCCACCACCGCCGCCCTGCTGCACCACCTGTTGACCCGCGCGGGGCGGACCGCGCACCTGGCGGGCAACATCGGGCGCGGCGTCCTGGACCTGGACCCCCCCGGGGCGGACGACGTCGTGGTGCTGGAACTGTCGTCCTACCAGACCGAGCTCGCGCGCAGCCTGACGCCCGACGTGGCCGTGTGGACCAACCTGTCGCCCGACCACCTGGACCGGCACGGGGGGTTCGGCGGCTATGCCGCGGCCAAGCGGCGCCTGTTCGCCGAAGGGGGCCCCGACCGCGCCGTGATCGGCGTGGACGAGGACGTGGGCGCGTTCCTGGCCAACCAGATGGCGCAGGCGCCCGGCGACGACCGCATCCTGCGCGTGACGGGGGCCAAGCCCACCGGACCCGGCTGGACCCTGTCCGCCCGCAAGGGCTGGCTGACCGAACACCGCAAGGGACGGCAGGTCGCCTCCGTGGATCTGCGCGGCGTTCCCGGCCTGCCCGGGCGGCACAATCACCTGAACGCCGCCTGTGCCTGGGCCGCTGCCCGCGCGCTGGGCCTGGGGCCGCGGGAGCTGGAACCGGGCTTGCACGACTTCCCCGGCCTGCCGCACCGGTCGCAGCGCGTGGCGGAGGTGGGCGGCGTCGCTTTCGTGAACGACAGCAAGGCCACCAACGTCGATGCCGCCGCCCAGGCGTTGCAGGCCTTCCCGCGCATCCGCTGGATCGTGGGCGGCCTGATGAAGGAGGGCGGGCTCGACGCCCTGCGCCCTCACTATGCCAACGTCGCCCGCGCCTACGTCATCGGACGGGAGGCGGCGGCCTTCGCCGTGGTCCTGGGACCGGGCGTGGACGCGGTCGTCTGCGGCGACATGGCGACGGCCGTCGCGCAGGCGGCGGCGGAGGCGGAGCCGGGCGACACGGTCCTGCTGGCCCCCGCGGCGGCAAGCTTCGATCAGTACGACAGCTTCGAGCGGCGGGGGGAGGATTTCGTGGGGCGGGTGAGGGCGCTTCGTTCACCGCAAAGCGAAAGCTAGCGAGAGGACTGGTCCAACATCGTTAGGAACCGCCCCGCGCGTTAATAGCGTCCGACGACGCCGGTCGCCGCGCATCGCCGGGCCGTCACGCGGCTCGGCGATTTGGCTAGGGCAGGCACCTCCGGTCCTGACGTTCGACGGACTTGGCTAGCATAAAGGGGCAGGCGCGAACGTCGGGTCGTCGATCCCCGGCCCTGCGATACGCGGCAGAATGGGAGCTGAGACTTGTGCGCGAACCATAATGTCGGCGTGGTGGGTTGGAAACCAACCCTACGCCGAGCCGGTTCGACGACTGCGGCAAGCGTGATTGGATGCCACCTTACCGCTCCGGGAACGGCCCTACATCCCACCGTGGTGAGAGCGCGGTCATGCTCGGCCGCCTCGCAGGACCACGTGCCTAGAGGCGGTCGGCGCAGTCGATACCTGCCCGCGCGGCGACGTCCGGTGCTACGACGTCGAAGCTGGCCGATAGCAGGACTTCCTCGCCGTCCTGCACGGTCAGGGTCCACCGACCGCGATGGGGCCGATTATCTGTTCCCAGCGTTTGCGTAATCAGCGTGTTCGAACTTCCTGCACCGGCCGAAGCCCCGATGCTCGTGCTCAGGACCTCGCGCCCCGAGGGTCCGTCGATGCTCACATTAACGGTACGCCGGGACGAGACGGAGCCGACGGTGTGGTCGATCCGCACACCGAACGCGGTGCCAAGTTCCGCAGGGACCACCGAAGCGCGATAGTCGAAGCGGCTTAGGGATTCGCCGGTCTGCTTTGCCGCGCGGCGCGTTGCCGGGCATGCGACGCCCCCATCGATTGTACCGGTTAAGCCGGGGTTCGAAAGACGAAGGCTCGGGTCAAGTGCGTCCATCGGCGAGACGCACCCGGCAAGACAAATGACCGGGCCGGAGAGGAAGTATCTGAGCATGCCGCAACCTTACTGTTCCGGCATCATCGCATCAAGACGCGGGTATCCCGTGTGCCTCGGAAAGCGTAGCTCCTATCCACCATTCGCCTCGCATCGGTGGGTTGAAGCGCACCTTTACGAACCCTCGCAGTCAACCATCGATGTCCGCAGTTTACGTCTATAACCTGCTTGAGCAGAACATTGGCACGTGTGCAGCGAAAGCGCACCCTGTCCGTACGCTGGACTTACCCCAAAACCCCCACGCCTTGACCCCCCGCGCGCTCTCCCCCAACCCTCCCCCATGATCGACGTCCGTCCCGTCGGATACGTGATCGGCCTGCTCCTGCTGGTCCTCGCGGTGTCCATGCTGATCCCGATGGCCGCCGACATCGCCGACGGCAACGACCATTGGCCCGCCTTCTTCGAGGGCGCGATCCTGACCGGCCTCGTGGGGTTGGCGACGGCGCTGGCCTGCGCGAACGCGGTGCGCGACCGCCTGTCGTTGCAGCAGACGTTCCTCCTGACCGTGGCCGTCTGGGTCGCGCTGCCGGTCTTCGCGGCCATCCCCTTCGTCCTGGGCGCGACCGCCGCCGACCCGACCGACGCGATGTTCGAGGCCATGTCGGGACTGACCACCACGGGCTCCACCGTCCTGACGGGGCTGGAGGACCTGCCCGCGGGCCTGTTGTTGTGGCGGGGGCTGCTGCAATGGTTCGGCGGCATTGGGGTCATCGTCATGGCGATGGTCTTCCTGCCGGAACTGCGCGTGGGCGGCATGCAGATCTTCCGGTCGGAGGCGTTCGACACGATGGGCAAGGTCCTGCCGCGGGCGGCCCAGATCTCCAGCCAGATCAGCACCATCTACCTGGGCATCACGATGGCCTGCGCGGTGGCCTACGGCGCCGCCGGGATGCAGGCGTTCGACGCCGTGGTCCACGCGATGACCACCGTCTCCACGGGCGGGTTCGCCAACACGGACAGCAGCTTCGGCGCGTTCAAGGGCGCGCACGAATACATCGCCACGCTGTTCATGCTGGCCTCCGCGCTGCCCTACGTCCTGTTCGTCCAGGCCGTGAACGGCAAGGCATGGCCGCTCTGGCGCGACCCCCAGGTGCGGGCCTTCCTTGCGACCTACGGCGTCCTCGTGGCGATGGTCGTGTCGATGCTGCTGGCCCGCCACCAATACGGGGTGGAGACGGCCCTGCGCGAGGCGCTGTTCAACGTGGCCAGCATCATCACCGGCACGGGCTATGCCAGCGTGGACTACATGGGGTGGGGCGGCTTCCTCGTCGCGCTGTTCTTCTTCATCGGCCTGATCGGCGGCTGCGCGGGCTCGACCTCGTGCTCGGTCAAGGTGTTCCGCTATCAGATCCTCTTCGCCGCGGTGAAGGCGCAGGTGCGCGCGATCCATTCCCCCCACGGCGTGTTCGAGCCGCGCTACGGCCACCGCCCCGTGGGCGCCGACGTCCTGAACTCCGTGATGGCGTTCTTCACGATGTTCGCGGTGTCGCTGGGCGTGTTCGCCGTGGCGCTGGCGATGACCGGCCTCGACTTCGTGACCGCCGTGTCGGGCGCGGCCACCGCCCTGGCGAACGTCGGCCCCGGCCTGGGGCCCATCATCGGGCCCGCGGGCAACTTCGCCCCCCTGAACGACGCGGCCAAGTGGCTGCTGATCGCCGCCATGCTGATCGGGCGGTTGGAGCTGATGGCCGTGTTTGTGCTGTTCACCCGCCGGTTCTGGCTGGCCTGATGGGGCCGCCCCTCACTCCTCCCAGCACTGCACCAGAACGGCCAGGTCGGCGGCGCGGTCGACCAGGCGCTCGGGGGGCAGGGGGGCCAGGTCCCGGTCCGCGGGGACGGCGTCGCGGCCGAACGTCTCGACCGCGCGCAGAAGGCGGCGGCCATCGATGGCGAAGGCGGCGTCGAACGGCAGCACCTGGCCCCGGTCGCCCGTGTCGGGGGCCAGCATGCCCACCACCCGGCCCGCCCGGTCGAGGACGGGACCGCCCCGGTCGCCGTCCCGCGCCTCCAGCGACAGGCGCAGCGTGCCGTCGGTGCCGTCCAGCGCGCGGATGTCCTCCAGGGTGCCGAAGGTCAGCGTGGCCTGCCCCAGGAGCCCGTCGAAGGGAAAGCCCGCCACCGCCAGCCGGTCGCCCAGCCGCGGGGGCCGGTCGCCGATCGCCGCGACCGCGCGGGGTGCTATGATCGCCCGGGGCTCCAGCACGGCGATGCCGTCGCCCTCCATGATCGACCGCGCCTCGATGCCGTCGCCGATCGTCAGGCGCGTGCAGAACCCCGCCAGGGCGGACGACGTCAGGATCCGCCCGTCCGCCGTGATCCAGAACCCCGTTCCGCTGCGCAGGGGCTGGCGCACCTCCAGCCCCGACACCCGGTCGATGGCCTGCGCGTCCGCGTCGAACCCCGCATCCGACGGCAGGGGCGCACCGGTGGAGGCGATCGTCTCCTCCATCGCCGCGACCGCCCGTTCCGCCGCGCGGGCCGCGTCCGGGCCCCAGGACAACAGGAACCCGACCACGTGGTCCCCGTCCGCCCGCGCGAAGGCGTGCGCCGTGCGCGCGCCCTCGCCGCGGATGCGGAACTCGGCGGGCGACCGGTCGCGCGGCCCGGCGGGCGGCATCGCGTCGAGCGTCTGGATGATCTGGTACAGCCCCGCCAGGGCGTCCCGCCCCCCGGCCTGCGAGATCAACGACAGCGTCACCCCCGACCCGTCGCGTTCCCCGTAATGGACGAACGGGGCCGCGATCCGGTCGAACGCGACCAGCCCCTCGGGCAGCGTCAGGGTCAGCCCGGCCTCCGCCACCGTGACGGGCGCCAGCCCCAGGGCGGCCCGCTCGGCGCGCCACGCCCCCAGCAGCGCCGCGCGCTGCCGCGTGGTCAGCACGCCCGTCTGCGGCAGGCCCTGCGACGCCTGCCAGCCGATCATGGCCCCCCGCGTCCCGCGCCCGAAGCTGCCGTCGATGGCCGCCGCGTAATGCCCGAACCAGCGCAGTGCGCGCTGCAGATCCTGCTTCTCCGGGCGGCTCAGCGCGCGCTCCGACCGCTGGGCCTGGCGCAAGGTCTCCTCCGGGGCGGCGACCTCGGGGGCGGGGGCCGACGCGACCTCCGGGCCGGGGGACGGGGCGGGCGCGAACAAGGGGCCCCCGCCCTCGGGCCAGACCCGCTCGCCGTAATCCGAGACGTCGCTGACGAAGGAATCCCGCGGGATCAGCCCCTGGCCCCGCAGGGCGCGCAGGCGGGCCCGCGCCAGCGGCGGGTCGGGATAGGGGCCCAGCGCCACCACGTGCCAGCGCGATCCCTGGCGGAACGCCGCCACGTCGTCGAACAGGTTCGCATAGGCCTGGGCCCGGTCCACCGCCTCCGCGCGGCTGGGATGCGCTTCGATCTGGACGAAGGCGTCCTGCGCCCAGGCCACGCCGCCCCACAGGACCGCCAAACAGATCACCACCACGCGCATCGCCCAACACCCCTCCGCTCGGAACCGCGGTACCGTGGCGCAACGCTTGCCCGCGCGAAACCCGCCCGCCCGCGTTGACGCCTTGCCTGTTGCCGCATAGACGCGCCCGGACCCGCCAGCCCCACCCCCCGAGTGCCATGCCCGACGCCCCAGACGCGCCCCGTTCGTTCCAGGACATCATCCTGCGCCTGCAGGCGTACTGGGCGGAACGGGGCTGCGCGATCCTGCAACCCTACGACATGGAGGTGGGCGCCGGCACCTTCCACCCGGCCACGACCCTGCGCGCGCTGGGCCCGGTGCCGTGGACCGCGGCCTACGTGCAGCCCTCGCGCCGCCCCACCGACGGCCGCTACGGCGACAGCCCGAACCGCTGGCAGCACTACTACCAGTACCAGGTCATCATAAAGCCCAGCCCGCCCGACCTGCAGGAGCTCTACCTCGGCAGCCTCCAAGCCATCGGCATCGACATGGCGCTCCACGACATCCGCTTCGTGGAGGACGACTGGGAATCCCCCACGCTCGGCGCCTGGGGCCTGGGGTGGGAGGTGTGGTGCGACGGGATGGAGGTGTCGCAGTTCACCTACTTCCAGCAGGTCGGCGGCCACGATTGCCGCCCCGTGTCGGGCGAGCTGACCTATGGCCTGGAACGCCTGGCGATGTACGTGCTGGGCCGGGACGACGGCAACGCCATGCCGTTCAACGCCCCCGATGCCCCCATCCCCCTGACCTATGGCGACGTGTTCCGCGAGGCGGAGGCGCAGTACGCCCGATGGAACTTCGACACCGCCGACACCGCGATGTTGGAAGGGCACTTCCGGGACGCCGAAGCCGAATGCCGCCGCATCCTGGACCAGCCCGCGGACGATCCCCGCACCGGTCGCCGCATCGTCATGGCGCAGCCGGCATACGACCAGGCGATCAAGGCCAGCCACCTGTTCAACCTGCTCGACGCGCGCGGCGTGATCTCCGTGACCGAACGCCAGGCCTATATCGGCCGGGTCCGCGCGCTGACGAAGGCATGCGCGGATGCGTTCCTGAAAACGCCCGCGGGCGGGTGGGAAGCGGCATGAGGAATGGTCCGACCGGAGGGTCGAGCAGGGCCAGCGGCGGACCGGGGGGTGACGCTCCGACGGTCGTGGCCTGTTCGTTTATGGTGCCGCCGGCATCCGAACCCATCGGCGGGTGCGCGACGTCATCGAAGCGGCAGATTGCGGGACGGTCCGCCGCTGGCGTCGTGCGGATGCACGCCTCCGGCGCGACGGGGTCTGCGACCCCGCGCACCGGGCCATTGGTGCAAGCTGCGGGCGTCGCGCCATTGGTTCTTCCACGATGACCCCCGCCCGCCGCCAAACGCTCGGCAAGGCCGTCATCCTGAGCATCGCCGTCATCTGCGCCCTGGGCGGCGCGGGCCTGTGGTACACGCAGGTCCACGCCTATTGGGACGAACTGGACGGCCCCGTGACCCTGCCGGTGGACGCCACCGACGTCGCCGCCATCGCCTCCGCCTCCTCGCCGTTGGGCTTCCGCGCCTGCTTCCGCCACGACGGCACGCCGATCGATGCCGCGCCGGTGGCGAACCCGGCCCCCACCGTCGCCCCCGGCTGGTTCGACTGCTTCGATGCCGAAGCGGTGGCGGACCTGCTGGCATCCGGCCAGGCGACGGCGCACGTCGCGGTGAAGAACGCGGCCTACGGCGTGGACCGCATCGTGGCCCTGGCGGACGACGGACGCGGATGGGCGTGGCACGAATTGAACGATTGCGGGCGCAAGTCCTTCGACGGCAGCGTCGTGGGCGAGGCCTGCCCCGATCGCGACACCTTCACGCCACTGGCCGAGGGACAGGACTGACCCCATGCCCGACCTCCTGATCGAACTCTTCTCCGAGGAGATCCCGGCCCGCATGCAGGCCCGCGCCGCCGCCGACCTGCGGCGCCTGATGACCGACGGCCTGGTTGAGGCCGGATTGACCTATGACGGGGCAGCGGCTTTCGCCACGCCCCGCCGCCTGGCCCTTCGCGTGGACGGCCTGACCGACGAAAGCCCCACCCGGACCGAAGAACGCCGCGGCCCCAAGGCCGACGCGCCAGAGAAGGCGATCGACGGGTTCCTGCGTTCCACCGGCCTGTCCCGCGACGAGCTGGAAGAACGCGACGACAAGAAGGGCCGGGTGCTGTTCGCCACGGTCACCCATCCGGGCCGTCCGGCGGCCGACATCGTGGCGGAGGTGCTCGAACGTACGATCCGCAACTTCCCCTGGCCCAAGTCGATGCGCTGGGGCGACGGCCCGCTGCGCTGGGTCCGCCCCCTGCGCCGCATCCTGTGCATTCTGACGCGCGAGGACGGGGTGGAGGTGGTGCTCCTGGACGTGGACGGCATCGCCGCGGCCGACGTCACCGAAGGCCACCGCTTCATGGCGCCGGGCCCCTTCCGCGTCACAGGCTTCGGCGATTACGAACGGAAGCTGAAGCGCGCCCATGTCGTCCTGTCGGCCGACGAACGCGCCGACGCGATCTGGCAGGGCGCGACCAACCTGGCCTTCGCCTCAGGCGTCGAAGTGAAGGAAGACAAGGGGTTGCTGGCCGAAGTTGCGGGACTGGTCGAATGGCCCGTCCCCCTGATGGGCCGGATCGAGGATCGCTTCCTGTCCCTGCCGCCGGAGGTGCTTCAGACCTCGATGCGCGAGCATCAGAAGTTCTTCTCCGCCGCCGACCGCACGGGCCGTATCACCCACTTCGTCACGGTCGCCAACCGCGACACGGCGGACGACGGGGCCACGATCCTGGCGGGCAACGGCCGCGTCCTGTCCGCCCGCCTGGCCGACGCCGCCTTCTTCTGGGAGAACGACCTGCGCGTCGCGAAGGCCGGCATGGACGAATGGCTGGCGAAGCTGGCGAACGTCACCTTCCACGCCAAGCTGGGCAGCCAGGCCGATCGGATCGAGCGCATCGCGGCGCTTGCGCGCGAGATCGCCCCGGGCGTCGGCGCCGACCCCGACCAGGCCGAACGGGCCGCCCGTCTGGCGAAGGCCGACCTGGCCTCCGAGATGGTCTATGAATTCCCCGAGCTACAGGGCGTCATGGGCCGCTACTACGCCCTCGAAGCCGGCGAACCCGAGGCGGTGGCCGACGCCGCCCGCGACCACTACGCCCCCCTCGGTCCCTCCGACACCGTCCCGACAGACCCGGTGACGGTCGCCGTCGCCCTCGCCGACAAGATCGACACCCTCACCGGATTCTGGGCCATCGACGAGAGGCCGACCGGATCGAAAGATCCCTATGCGCTAAGACGAGCGGCGTTGGGCGTCATCCGTTTGGTGCTCGATAACCGCATCATACTACCTCTTTGGGGGCCTATGCGTTCTGGGTTCAGTGCATACGGACTAGCGCAGCCGGACCCGAACGATCCGGAAGACTTTTCAGGAATGGCTGAGCCGGCGAACTTGGAGGCCTTCCTCCACGACCGCCTCAAGGTGTACCTCCGCGACGAAGGCATCCGCCACGACGTCATCGACGCCTGCCTGACCGGCGACCGCACGGACGATCTGGCCGACCTGGTGTCCCGCGCCCGCGCCTTGAACGCCTTCCTCGCCACCCCCGACGGCGAGACGCTGATCCAACTCTACCGCCGCGCCAGGAACATCCTGACGCAGGCCGAGGATCGCGACGGCGTCGAATACTCCTACGGCGCCGAACGCGCCCTGGCCGAGACGGCTGAGGAACGCGCCCTGTTCGACGCCCTGGACGCCGCAAGCCCCGCCATCGACGCCGCTCTGGGGGCGGAAGACTACGCCGCTGCCATGGCCGCCCTGGCCCCCCTGCGCGGCCCCATCGACGCGTTCTTCGAAGCCGTGCAGGTCAACGCCAACTCCCCCAGCATCCGGCGCAACCGCCTCAACCTCCTGTCCCAGATCGTGCGTACCGCCGAACGCATCGCCGACCTGTCGCGGGTGGAAGGCTAGGGTCCCGCATCCCCAGGCCCCGACCCCGGGGTCCGCCGCCACCCGCACCGAACCCCGGCCGTCCTCCTCCCACACCCGACCGCCCCCGCCGCGCCACCCCCACGGCCGCAAACCGACGCCTGCGCCATTCGCGCTTGCGCCGCCCGCCGCTCCGGCCGTGGGGGCGCGATGCACGGATCCGTATGCACGGGGGGTGCACGGGGGGTGTACGGGGGGTGTACGGGTATTTTCGGCGATATCGCCGGGTGGCGCGAACGATTCGGAAACCACGTCGCGTCATGTCGGTTGTGGTTGACATTGAGTATGCCGCAGTGCGGCATAGGTACTGCGCTGCACGTGCGAAAGGTTCGACATGCTCGACACGCCAGGCTTCGCCGAGATCACGCCGACCGCGGACATCGCGGCCGACCGCCACGGCCGTCGCGCCAAGTGCCTGCAACGCCTCGTGCGCCTGGACCTGCCCGTCCCGCCCACGGTCGCGATCCCCTTCACCGCCGTGCGCGGCATCGCCGACGGACGCTTGCCCGACCTGCCAACGATGCTGTCCCTCCTGGGTCCCGCGCCCCTGCTGCTGTCGGTCCGCTCGTCCTCCGAGATGCCCGATTGGGGCGGCCCCGGCGCGGTCCTGAACATCGGCATGAACGACGCCGCCCACGCCCTGCTGTCCAACACCCTGGGCCACGACGTCGCCGACGCCCTCTACCTCCGCTTCATCCGCTCCTACGCGATCGAGGTGATGCGCCTGGACGAGGCCCCGTTCCTCGATGCCGCCACTCCGGCCGCGGCCCGCGACATCTTCGAGGCGGAGGCCGACGAAGCGTTCCCCCAGGCGATCGCAGCCCAGTTGGGCGCCGTCCTGCGGTCCATGGCACGTGCCTGGGAAGGCACCTCCGCGCGCCTTCTGCGGCAGGCCCAGGGCGCCCCGGCGGATGCCGGTTTGGGCCTCGTCGTGCAGCGCATGGCGCAGGGCATGGGACCGGGCGAATCCGGCTCGGGCGTGGTCCAGTTCGTGTCCCCCGAAACGGGGGAGCCGCAGGTCACCGGCCGTTATGCCGGGCAGGCCATGGGCCGCGACGCCCTGTCCCGCCGCGCCGGATCCCTCTACCTGACCCGCGACCCCCGCGGCCCGTCCCTGCAGGAACGCCTGCCCGAGTTGTTCGACGAGCTGCTGGCCGCCGGCGCCCTGTGCCGCACCCGCCTGCGCGAGGAGATGCAGATCGAGTTCACCGTCGATCAGGGCCGCCTGTTCGTGCTGGACGCGGTCCGCTGCCCCCGCGACGCGCGCGCCACCGTCGCCATCGCCGCCGCCCTGGCCCGCGACGGGATCATCCGGCGCGAGGACGCGATCGGCCGCGTCACCCCCGCCACCCTGGCCCGCCTCCTGCATTGCCAGATCGACCACCGCGCTGCCCGCAAAGTGTTGGCGACGGGCATCGCGGCGTCCCCCGGCGCGGCGTCCGGTCGAATCGTGTTTGACTCCGCGGCCGCTCAAGCGTCCCTATCCCGCGACGAGCCATGCATCCTGGTCCGTCGGGAAACCGCGCCCGACGACGTCCGGGGCATGCACGCCGCCGACGGAGTGCTGACCGAACGCGGTGGCACTACCAGCCACGCCGCGGTCATCGCGCGCGGTCTGGGCGTGCCCTGTGTCGCCGGCGCCACGGGGCTGCGCATCGACGGCAAGCGCCGCGTGGTCGTCCTGCCCGGCGGGCGCACGCTGGGCGAAGGCGACGAGATCACGATCGACGGCGGATCGGGCGAGGTCCTGGACGGCGCCGTTCCGCTGCTGGAGCCTCAGCTCGACGGGGCGTTCGGCGACCTGATGGCGTGGTCCGACCAGATCCGCGACATCGGCGTGCGGGCCAACGCCGACACGGTCGCCGACGCGACACTGGCGCGCAACTTCGGGGTCGACGGCATCGGCCTGTGCCGGACCGAGCACATGTTCTTCGACCCCGCCCGCCTGACCGTGATGCGCGAGACCATCTTCGCGGCCACCCCCCGCGACCGTGCCGCCGCGGTGGAACGCCTCCTGCCGATGCAGCGGGCCGATTTCACCGACCTGTTCCACCTGATGGACGGCCTGCCGGTCTGCATCCGCCTGCTCGACCCGCCCCTGCACGAGTTCCTGCCTTCGGGCGGGGAGGGCGTGCGCGACCTGGCCGAAGCCCTGGACCGCCCCCAGTCGGAGGTCCGCGCCCAGATCGAAGCCATGCAGGAATACAACCCCATGCTCGGCATGCGCGGCGTCCGCCTCGGCGTGACGATGCCGGAACTCTACGACATGCAGGCCCGCGCGATCTTCGAGGCCACGGTGGACGCCTCGGCGCAAGGCACCGTCGTCCGCCCCGAGATCATGATCCCCCTTGTCACGGCCTCGCGGGAGGTCGAGCTGGTGGGCCGCCGCATCGACGCGGTGGCCGCCGCCGTGCGGGCCGAGCAGGGAGCGTCCTTCGACTATCGCCTGGGCGTGATGGTCGAGACGCCGCGCGCGGCCCTGCGCGCGGGCGAGATCGCCGAGAACGCGGCCTTCCTGTCCTTCGGCACGAATGACCTGACCCAGATGACCTATGGCCTGTCGCGGGACGACGCGGGACGGTTCATGTCGGCCTACGTCAACGAGGGCGTCTATCCGGAGGACCCCTTCCAGCAGCTCGACATCGAAGGGGTGGGCGAGCTGCTTCTGATGGGCGCCAGGCGGGGGCGCGAGGCGCGGCCGGACGTGACCCTGGCCCTGTGCGGCGAGCATGGGGGCAACCCGGAATCCGTGGCGTTCTGCCGGTTGGCCGGGTTCGACTACGTGTCCTGCTCGCCGTTCCGGGTGCCGGTGGCCAAGCTGTCTGCCGCCCAGGCGACCCTGATGGCCCGCGATGCGGGGCACGCGGGACCGCGGACCTGACGGGGGCACCCAGCCCTCGCGGCACCGGGTCGTCGCTAACGCGGCGGTAACCGTCCCCCGTTTAGGACGACGCCATGCGCGTCCTGCTGATCCTGCTTCTGACCACCGTCCAGGCCTCCGCGCAGTCCCTGTTCCGTTCGGATCCCGTCGCGGCCGCACCCTCCGCCTGGGGACGGGCCGCGCCGATCCGGAACGGGGCCCGGCCGTTGGCAATCCGCGTCCGCCCCCTGGACGAGCCTGCGCCGGATATCGCGGACGTCCCGCGCCGCCCGGATACGTCCGCCCGCGGCCCCGTTCGCCATGCCGCGGACGCGAAGGGATGCCTTGCGGAGGCGATCTACTTCGAAGCGCGGGGTGAGCCGATCTCCGGGCAGGTGGCCGTGGCCGAGGTCGTGCTGAACCGGGTCGACGATGCGCGGTATCCTGATACCGTATGCGCCGTCGTGAACGAGGGCACCGGCCGCATCGACGCCTGCCAGTTCAGCTATACCTGCGACGGCATCCCGGAGGAGGTGGACGACCCCGCCGCTTGGCGCGACGCCGAAGGGATCGCGGCCCACATGCTGGGCGGCGCGCCCCGCCGCTTGACGGGTGACGCCACGCATTATCACGCGACATACGTCGATCCGTACTGGGCGCAGGTCTATCCCCGCACGGCGCAGGTGGGCCGTCACGTCTTCTATCGCCGCACGCCGGATGCATGATCCTGCACGCCCGACCCTTTGCGTTTCGCCCCCGCCCGTGGTGAAGGGACGCCATGGACCGCGACGACAGCTTCCGCGGCGCGCCCTTCGGTGACGCGCGCGCCTCCGCGATGCCGCGGGACCGCATCACCCTGCGGGACCACGTGCGCGAGGTCGAGATCGGCGCTTTCCAGGAGGAACGCGGCCGACGGCAGCGCCTGCGCTTCGACATCGCAGCGGAGGTGACGCCCGATCCCGGCGCGGCCGCCTCGGACGACGTGGACGGGATCCTGTCCTACGACGCGCTGGTCGATGCCATCGACGCCGAGCTTGCGGCCGGCCGCTTGAACCTGCTCGAAGCTCTGGCCGAACGCATCGCCGCCCGCATCCTGCGACACGGCCGGGCCGCCTTGGTCTTCGTGCGCATCGAGAAGTTGGATCGCGGCCCCCACGCATTGGGGGTCGAGATCGTGCGCCGGTCCGGCACGGCGGGGCCAGACGACGGCGAACGGATCGACGGCCTGCGGGTGGTGGTGCACGACGACGCCGTGGCGGACCTGTCCGCCTGGCTCGACGATGCGACGACGCATGGGCCCACGGTCATCCTGGCCGCGCCCGGGGATGCCCGGCCCCGCACCGGCATTGCGCAGGCTCAGCGCCGCATCGACCTTCTGGCGACCGAGATCGCGGCTTGGCGCCTGGCCGCGCAGGATCCGCGGTGCATCGTCGCCGACACCCGGACGGAACTGGTCCATCTGCTGCGTGGCGCGGGATTGGCCGTCTGGGCCCCGTCGCGGCTGGTCCTGGATGCGGTCGATCCGCCGGCCGCGGTCGACCCGCGATCCCTCGCCGCATGGCTGTCCGACCGGCTCGGCGCGTCGTGATCTATCCACAGCCCATTTCCGCCGCCGACGGCCTGCCCTTGGCCGGGGGCTGGGCGCGGTTCCGAGACGTTCGGCTCCGCGACCGGGATGGACGGGACGAGGTCGTCGCCGCCGACATTCTTCCGGGGGAGGTGCTGGACCGACTGACCCGACCGCGTGGACCGATCCTCGGCCTGTCCCATGACCGGCCCCGGCTGATGGGCATCCTCAACGTGACGCCCGACAGCTTCTCCGACGGGGGGCAGTTCGCGGAAGACCGGGCGATGCGGAGTGGGTTGGACATGATGGGTCGTGCGGACATCGTCGACATTGGCGGCGAAAGCACCCGCCCCGGTGCGACCCCTGTCGAACCGGGGGAGGAGGTCGCCCGCATCCTCCCCGCCATCCACGCCGCCGCGGGGCGGCGCATCAGCGTGGACACGCGCAAGGCCGATGTCGCGCGGGCCGCACTGCGGGCAGGGGCCGGTGCCGTGAACGACGTCAGCGGTCTGACCTTCGATCCCGCCATGATCGACGTCGTCGCCGATGCGGGCGCACCGGTCTTCGTGATGCACGGACCGTTCGATCCCGCGACGATGCAGGATGCGCCCCGCTACGATGACGTGGTGCCGGACGTGTTCGACTTCCTCGCCCACCGGATTGCCGCGGCGCAGGAGGGCGGCATTCCGCGCGACCGCATCGTGGCCGACCCGGGCATCGGCTTCGGCAAGACGCTGGAACACAACCTCGCCCTCCTTCGGGCGTTGCCCCTGTTCCACGCGCTGGGCGTGCCGCTGATGCTGGGCGTGTCGCGCAAGGGCATGATCGGGACGCTGGGCGGCGCGCCCCTCGCCGGCGACCGGATGCCCGGGACGCTGGCCTTGACCCTGGCTGCCGTGGCAGGAGGCGTGCAATGGCACCGCGTCCACGACGTGACGCAGATCGCGCAGGGCTTGGACCTGTGGCGCGCGGTGCATGGGCAGACGGAGGCAGAGGGATGAAGCTGTTCGGGACCGACGGGGTGCGGGGTCGTGCCAACGCGGGCAACATGACCGCCGCCATGGCGCTGCGGCTGGGGGCCGCGGCGGGCCGCTACTTCCGGCGGGTGGGCGACAGCGCCGCGCATCGCGTGGTGATCGGCAAGGATACGCGGCAGTCGGGCTATATGCTGGAAACGGCCCTGACGGCCGGCTTGACCTCGACCGGCATGAACGTGCTGCTTCTGGGGCCCGTGCCGACCCCTGCGGTCGGCCTCCTCGCGCGGTCGATGCGCGCCGATCTGGGGGTCATGATCTCGGCCAGTCACAACCCGGCGGACGACAACGGGATCAAGTTCTTCGGCCCGGACGGCTTCAAGCTGTCCGACGCGGCGGAGGACGCGATCGAGGCATTGGTCCGGGACGGCGCGGAACCGGTCGACGCCACCGAGATCGGACAGGCTGCCCGGGTGGACGATGGGCGCGGGCGGTACGTCGAGTACGTCAAGACGACGATCCCGTCGGGCATGTCGCTGGAAGGGCTGCGCGTGGTGGTGGATTGCGCCAACGGCGCGGCCTATCGCGCGGCGCCCGACGTTCTGTCGGAGCTCGGGGCCACGGTCATCCCGATCGGCGTCACGCCCAACGGGCGCAACATCAACGATCGCTGCGGGTCCACGGACACCGCTGCGGCGGCGGCGGCGGTGGTCGCGCATGGCGCGGATCTGGGCATCTCGCTCGACGGGGACGCGGACCGGGTCATGCTGCTCGATGCCGATGGCCAGGTCGCGGACGGCGATCAGATCATGGCGCTGTTTGCCGCCCGCTGGGCCGCCGAAGGGCGGCTGTCGGGTGGTACCCTGGTCGCGACCGTCATGTCCAACCTGGGGCTGGAGCGGTTCCTGCAGGGTCATGGCATCGTCCTGCACCGCACCAAGGTCGGCGACCGCCACGTGGTCGAGGCGATGCGCGGCGGCGGGTTCAACCTGGGCGGCGAGCAGTCGGGTCATATCGTGATGACCGATTACGCCACCACGGGCGACGGGCTGATCGCGGGGTTGCAGTTCGCCGCCGAGATGGTGCGGACCGGGCGCCCCGCCGCGGATCTGATGCGCCGCTTCGAGCCCGTGCCCCAGCGGTTGGAGAACGTGCGCTTCGCCGCCGGCAGCGCGCCCCTCGACGACGCGCAGGTGAAGGCCGCGATGGCCGATGCGGCGGCCCGGCTGGGCGGGCAGGGGCGGTTGCTGATCCGGGCCTCCGGGACGGAACCCCTGATCCGCGTCATGGCGGAGGCGGAGGATCCGGTGCTTCTGAACGAGGTCGTGGACGGGGTCGCGGACGCGGTGCGGGGTGCGGCGGGTTGACGTCTCGTGGAGGTCCGCGGGCGCGATCGACGTGCCGGGCGAGGCGGAGCATGATCCATGCGATGCCGCCGCGTATTCGATCCGGCTCTCAATCGAGCTAACGACGAACGGTAAACAGGGTTTTCAGCGTCGTCCATTGGCTCACGAGAAGACCCGTCAGGATCAATCCGAGCGCGAAGAAGAAACGCCCGGGCAGAGCCTCTCCAAGGACCAGCCAACCGAACGTCATGGCCCAGACGGGCACCTGATAGTTCACCAACGTCATGAAGCTCGGCCCCGCCGTGCGGATGACCTGCACGCGCAGGAGGGCGGCGAAGGCGGTGGGGACGAGGCCCAGGAACACGATCGCGGCCATGGGGCCTGCAGGTGCCTTGATGGGCAGGCCTTCGGTCGCCAGCATCGCGGGCACCAGCACGATCGCACCGACCACGAGGCTTCCGGCCGACAGCCAAGTGCCGTCGACGGGTGGACATCGCCGCGTCAGGATCGAACCGGTCGCATAGCAGAGCGTCGCCGCGATGCAGGACAAGCGGCCCAGCGCCTCCAGGTCGCCACCGGCGGCGGCGAGCGTTCCGGGACCCAACAGCACGACCGCCCCCAGCAGGCCCAATGCGAAGCCGCCGCCCTTGCGCCAGGACAACCGATCACCCGGCACCAGCCAATGCGACAGCGGCAGGACGAACAGGGGCAGGACCGCCATCGTCAGTCCGGCGAAGGCAGACGGCACGTGCTGCTGCCCCCAGGACAAGAGGAAGAAGGGCGCGGCGGCGGTGGTCAGACCTATGGCGACCACGAACATGGCCAGCGATCCCGACCAGGCGGGGCGGGGCCGACCCAGCGCGGCCGCCAGCGTAAGCAGGGCAAGCGCGCCAAGCGCCGTGCGCGCTGCGGCGACCGTGACGGGCCCGTACCCCTGCAAGGCGATGGACACGACCATGAACGTCCCACCCCAGATCAGTCCGAGGGCCGCGATGCTGGCATAGTTGCGCGACGTGGGGGCGGCGACGGGGGCGTCGGTGGTGGCGGTCACGGACCCGTGTTCCGTCGTGCCGACATTCGCCGGGGAAGGGGGATCGGAACCGCCGGCCGGTTAGGCGGTTCGGCTAGGTCACGCAAAGCCAAAGGGTTGCACCATGGATATCATCCTCGCCGTCATAGCGCTGGGCCTGCTCCTGGCCATCGTCGTCTTCGGCCTGTTCAAGCAGGAGAAGCGCCATCGCGCCAGCGGTGCCCGCTTCAACCAGACGGAGAACCGTTCCACGGAATCCGCCACGAGCTGACCGTTACCGAACGGAAGGGCTGTCCCGGCACGTTGCTGGGACGGCCCTTCGGCAGCCGATAGAATAAGTATCGACCTTTAATCAGTTCTTCGCCCGATCGACCATCTTTCCTTCGGAGATCCAGGGCATCATGGCGCGGAGCTTTTCGCCGGTCTCTTCGATCTCGTGCGCATCGTTCATGCGGCGGGTGCCCTTGAAGAAGGGCTGGCCAACGGCGTTCTCGGTCATGAAGTCGCGCACGAACTTGCCGGTCTGGATGTCGGTGAGGATCGCCTTCATCCGCGCCTTCGTCTCGTCGTAGGGTAGGACGCGGGGGCCGGAGACGTATTCGCCGTATTCGGCCGTGTTCGAGATCGAGTAGTTCATGTTAGCGATGCCGCCCTCGTAGATCAGGTCCACGATCAGCTTCACCTCGTGCAGGCACTCGAAATACGCCATCTCGGGGGCATAGCCGGCTTCCACCAACGTCTCGAACCCCATGCGGATCAACTCGACCAGACCACCGCACAGCACGGCCTGCTCGCCGAAGAGGTCGGTCTCGCACTCCTCGCGGAAGTTGGTCTCGATGATGCCCGATCGCCCGCCGCCGATGGCGGAGCAATAGGACAGGCCCAGTTCCAGCGCGCGGCCGGAGGCGTCCTGGTGGACGGCGACGAGGCACGGCACGCCGCCGCCCTTCTGGTATTCGCCGCGCACGGTATGGCCGGGACCCTTGGGCGCCATCATGATGACGTCCACGCCCCCTTTGGGCTCGATCAGACCGAAATGGACGTTCAGGCCGTGGGCGAAGGCGATGGCGGCGCCGTCGCGCAGGTGATCGTGGACGTGGTCGCGATACGTCTTCGCCTGCAACTCGTCGGGCATCGTGAACATGATGAGGTCGCACCAGGCGGCGGCCTCCTCGATCCCCATGACCTGCAGGCCTTCGGCTTCGGCCTTGGCGCGCGACGGGCTGCCGTCGCGCAGGGCGACGACGACGTTCTTCGCCCCTGAATCGCGCAGGTTCAGGGCGTGGGCATGGCCCTGGGATCCATAGCCCAGGATGGCGACCTTCGTGTCCTTGATCAGGTTCACGTCGCAGTCGCGGTCGTAGTACACTCGCATGATGGTCCCTCCGGTTGTGCCTTGGGCACGGTAGCGGACGGGACGGTCCGCGTGCAGGGGCGTGGGGTGTTCCATCCTCAGGCGATCCGAAGTAGCAATTCGTGAAACCATTGGAACGCGTATGAATCATGCTCGACGATCTGGACAGGCGATTGCTGCGGCGGTGGCAGGCGGACCCGGACCTGCATGTGACGGAACTGGCTGCGGAAATCGGCATCCACCAGTCGGTCGCCACGCGGCGGATCGACCGGCTGCGCGAAGCGGGCGTCCTGCGCGGGGTTCACGGGGTGATCGACTGGAAGGCGCTGGGCTACGCGGTGGAGGTGTCCCTTCGGTTCACGTTGGAGAAGTCCTCCCCCCGCGCCCTGGACCGGTTCCTCGCGGCGGCGGAGGGCATCCCGGAAGTCGTTGAGATGCAGACCTTCCTGGGGCGGGTCGACGTGCGCCTGGCGGTGGTCGCTCGTGATCTGGGACATTGGCAGACCCTCTATCGCGATCGCATCCTGACGCTGCCGCACATCGCGGACATCGAGGCGCTGATGCAGGTCGCGCGGGTGAAGACAGATGCCGTTCTGCCGGTTTGAGACGCGCATAGGGGGGGGGATGCACCCCCCGTACACCCCCCGTACACCCCCCGTGCATACGCGGAACCGCCCCCCGGCGTCGGAGGCGCGCGATGCGCGGTCGCTCCGGGCTTCGGATCGGTCCCCCGGATCGGCCGATCCATGCGGGACCCCCCCTGCATTTCCCATTCCCCGCGCCAGCCGCACGCGCGGGCGCGGCCGTGTCTCACGTTCGGCCTCGACCGCCGCCCCGTCGACGTCGCACGGGGCCGCGGCCCTTGGGCCAGAGGCGCTGCCGCGTGCCTGATCCCGACGACACGGACCTGGCGATCCTGCGGGTGGTGCGGGCGAACGCGGCGCTGTCGACGGCGGCGGTGGGCCGGGCCGTGGGGTTGAGCCAGGCCGCGACGTGGCGGCGGCTGGACCGGCTGCGCAAGGCCGGCATCCTCGCGGGGCGGGAGCTTGCGTTGGACCTGGAAGCGCTGGGCTTCGGTGTCACGGTCTTCCTGGGCGTGAAGCTGGCCGCGAAGGCGCGGGTCAGCCTGGAGGACTTCGAGCGTGCGGTTTCCGCCATCCCGGAGGTGCGGCGCGTGGATCACGTGCTAGGGCGCTATGACTATCGCCTGCGGGTGGTGGCGCGCGACATCGCGGATTTCGAGCGGGTGTTCCGACGCCGGATCCTCGCCCTGCCCGGCATGGGCGAGGTGGAGGCGAACGTCATGCTGTCGGAACGGCGGCTGCCTGGGCCGTTGTGACGGGGACGCGCGATGCGGTGGGTCGGGTCGGAGGCGGGCAGGGCCTGTGGCCGGGCCCTGCGACGATGGACGTCGCCGGGCCCGGTCCGGATGGTGTCAGCTGCGAGTGCCGGCAAACCGGTCCTGCCATTCGGCGCGCTGGTCATCCGTGATCTTGGCGAACAGCACGTCGGGGACGTCGAAGGCGTGGCCGGGGGGCAGGGCGGTCAACGCGCCCGCCACGTCGTCGGGCCAGGGGGTCGCGTCCAGGCGCATCGCGCCCGCCATGGCGCGCGCCGCGTCGGGGACGAACGGCGCGGACAGCGCCGCGTAGAAGGGCACGAGGTTCAGGGCCAGGCGGATCTGCATGGCCGCCGCCTGCGGGTCGGTCTTGAACGTCGTCCAGGGGGCGGCGGCCTGCAGGTACTCGTTGCCCGCGACCCAGATGGCGCGAAGCTCGGCCGCCGCCTTGCGGATCTCGATCGCGTCCATGTGGCGGACGTAAGCCGCGGTGGCCCCCTGCAGGCGATCGACCAGGGCGCGTTCGGCATCGCCCCATTCGCCGCCCTCCGGCACGGACTCGCCGAACTTGGCGCGGCAGAACTTCGTGACGCGCGACACGAAGTTGCCCAGCACGTCGGCCAGGTCCTTGTTCACGCCGGCCTGGAACCCGTCCCACGTGAACTCCGCATCGCCGGATTCGGGGCAGTGCGACAGCAGCCACCAGCGCCAATAATCGGCGGGCAGGATCGACAGGGCCTGGTCCATGAAGACGCCGCGGCCCTGCGACGTCGAGAACTGGCCCCCGTCGTAGTTGAGGTAGTTGAACGACTTGAGGTAGTCGACGCGCTTCCACGGCTCGCCCGACCCGATCAAGGTGGCCGGAAACGACAGCGTGTGGAACGGCACGTTGTCCTTGCCCATGAACTGCACGTAGCGGACGTCGTCCGCGCCCTCGTCCGTGCGCCACCAGCGGCGCCAGTTGGCCTCGCCCAAGCCGTTGGCCTCCGCCCATTCGCCGGCGCAGGCGATGTACTCGATCGGCGCGTCGAACCAGACGTAGAAGACCTTGCCCTCCATCCCCGGCCAAGGGTCGGGGCCGCGACGCACGGGGATGCCCCAATCGAGGTCGCGGGTGATGCCCCGGTCCTGCAACCCGTCGCCGTCGTGAAGCCACTTCTTCGCGATCGACGTGGTCAGCACGGGCCATTGATCCTGCGCGTCGATCCAGTCGCCCAGCTCGCCGCGCAGCTTCGACTGGAGCAGGTGGAGGTGCTTGGTGTCGCGCACCTGGAGGTCCGTGCTGCCCGAGATGGCGGAGCGGGGGTCGATCAGGTCCGTGGGGTCCAGCTGCTTGGTGCAGTTCTCGCACTGGTCGCCGCGGGCGCGGTCGTACCCGCAATTGGGGCAGGTCCCTTCGACGTAGCGGTCGGGCAGGAAGCGGCCGTCGGCACGGGAATAGACCTGACGCTCCGTGCGTTCCTCGATGTAGCCGTTGGCGTCCAGGCGGCCGGCGAAGTGCTGCGTCAGGGCGTGGTTCTGAGGCGAGGAGGACCGCCCGAAATGGTCGAAGGACAGGCGGAAGCCGTCGGCCAGGTCCTTCTGGACGGCCCACATGCGCGCGCAATAGTCGGCCACCGGCTCCCCCGCCTTGGCGGCGGCCAGCTCGGCGGGGGTGCCGTGCTCGTCGGTCGCGCACAGGAACAGCACCTCGTCCCCCTGCGCGCGGCGGTAGCGGGCGTAGAGGTCCGCGGGAAGCTGGCTGCCGATCAGGTTCCCCAGATGCTTGATCCCGTTGATGTAGGGGATCGCGGAGGTGATGAGCGTGCGGGGCATGGGCGCGGGCCTGTCGGTGGTGGCCCTGGGGGGATAGCGAGTGCGGCGGTGCGGGGGAAGGTCCGACGGCGCGTTCCGGCCCGGGTGTCGGGCGCGGCGCATCGTGCCTTGATGAGGAGGGCAGCCTGGCCCTACCTTCGGGCGCGACTTGCGGGGGCGGCGGCATTGCGCGGAATCGACTACATCAGGCAGACGCGGCGAACGCCGGACGCAGTGCGCAGCAGCGCTCTGGCCCGTTCGTTGCGCCATTGCCGCCAGAACATCTGTGAGTGCCTGTCGACGTTCATGCAGGCACAGGATGGGGGTGGCAGCGGGCTGGATGCGAGGTTCGACCGGATGATGGGACCGGACGCGGTGCAATCGGGTCGCCCGACGCATATAGAGCAGATTGAAGGGCGCCAACAAGCTATGGAAGAGGCGATGGAGGTCTATGATGATCACTGCCGCGGTCCGAATGCCCCGGAGCATGCGCTGATCCCGGAACGGGCATTGAGGAACATGGTCCGGCCGATACCGACCGTCGAAGATTGGGAAACGGAGCATGGCCGCCCCCAGCCGGAGGGCGACTATCAGCCGGGGAACGGAAGCAATTTCGACGCGGCAGATTACGCCGATGAAGCGGCAGCCGGCATCACGATCGCAGGGGCCGCATACCTGCTTTGGCAACTTGCCCGGGTTTATCCGCCCCGCAATTTGATCCCATTCTGATGACGCCCCTTATCAAGCAGTACTCGCGGACCGCACTCGGCGAGATGGTGATCATGATGTCTCTGGACGGCTACATTCCGCTATTGCAGTATGCCGAACTTACGCTGGATCGGTTCGATACGTTGCAGTCCTTTTGTGCTGAGTTGACATTCGCCGTCGATGAAGCCGTCTGGGATGAAGATTCAATCGGATGGTACCGGCGCTATCATGAAATTGCGGGACTTCTGTTGCGAACCGATATGGAGGCTCTGCTTCCCGCTGACCGACGACGCTTTCTGTTCTGGCTTGAGAACGGAACCGTCGCCACCATGCATTCCTTCCCTCATCGAAATCTTTGGCACAAGTCGATCGCTTGGGTCCTGCACGATCACAGCGCCGTCGAAAGCCTCGACGCTTCCACATTTCCCATTGTTCGAGCCTTTGCCGAGTCAGTCGAAGCTCGCCTAAAAGATTCTAGCTACAGCGCCGCCAAGGAGGCCTTCGCCGAAGGTCCGGACAGCTTCTTCGATACGTTTCAGAAAACGAAGTTCCACATCAACGTCATCCCAGGGGCCATCGTCTCCCAACACCTTATCGGGCTCAACTGGATGCGCCGGGTCCATATTCTGCGCCAGGAAACGGAGCGGTTCATCGCCGAGGGGGGCGACGTCGCGATCCTCGAGGACACAGTCATGCGCTATGCCGATGCTCGGGTCACTTCGGAATGGCTGACCGGCTACGTCGCGGACCGTGCGGCGTTCCGATACGACCGACTGTGGTCGAACACCTTCCGGGAGCCGGAGGCATGAAGCTGACCCTTGCTCAGATGGAACGTGGCGCCGCGCGGCGGGAGGCGGAGGCGCGGCGGCAGTTGACCGAACGGTTCGCCGACCATCCGGAGGCGGACTTCCTGAACCTCGGCTCCGGCCGCCATTCGGTCGGAATGCTCGTGGAGCGGCTGAACGACCGGGGAATTCACGACGAGGCGGTGATCGATCGCCTGATCGCATCGCTCCTGGACGGCTCCCTCCACCGGTTGCAGGTCGTGCGGATATCCCGCCTGCTCAACGATCCCGACGAGGACCTAGAGCCGGAGGATCGGGAGCTGCTGATCGCGCAGGTTCTGGACCTGGAATGGCCAAAGGCCTTCGGCCGTCCGAACTAGGGTCCGTCGCGCGGGGCACGCTTTGTCCGGGGTCGCTGCCCCCGGGCTGGAGGAGCGCCCGAAATGATCGAAGGACGCGCGTGAGCCGTCCACGAGGTCCTTCTGGACGGCCCACATGCGCGCGCAATAGTCGGCCACCGGCTCGCCCGCCTTGGCGGCGGCCAGCTCGGCTGGGGTGCCGTGTTCGTCGGTCGCGCACAGGAACAGCACCTCGTCCCCCCGCGCGCGGCGGTAGCGGGCGTAGAGGTCGGCGGGAAGCTGGCTGCCGATCAGGTTCCCCAGATGCTTGATCCCGTTGATGTAGGGGATCGCGGAGGTGATGAGCGTGCGGGGCATGGGCGCGGGCCTGTCGGTGGTGACCCGGCGGGGATAGCGGTTGGGATGGCGGGGGGGAAGTGGCGCCTGCCTCAGACCTCGCGATAGCTTCGCAGGATCCCGTCGATGCCGGTCTGGACGTCGGTATTCGCGACCTCCACCTGGCCCGCGAGATCCGTGACCTCGTCCGCGATGACCTTGAACGCCATGCCCGCCTCGCCCGCGCGGGCGGCTTCGATCCGGGCATTGACCGAGATCATCCGCACGATGCGCGTCAGCCGGGCGATACGGGTCCGGGCGGCCTGCGCCTCCACGTGCGCCGCCTCGGCCCGCTCCGCCTGCATCACGCGCTCCGCTTCCACCGCCCCGTCCATCGCGGCGCGCAGACGATCGATCGCCGGCAGGTAGGTTTCGAACGAGTAATCCATCAGGCGATTGAACGCGGATCGATCCGCCGTGTCCGCGGGGGGGACGCATCGTTCGTTGAACCGATCCAGGCAAGGGAGGAGGTCCGGTTCCGCGGCCACGACCCGGGCCACCACGCTTCGGACGACGTCGTGCCGGCCTTCGGCGTGCGCGTCCAGCATCCCGCGCAGGGTCGCCAACCCATCGACGGCACGGCGCAATCCGTCCCCGGCGCGCGCCATGTCCGCCGGCGAGTCGGCCAGAAGGATCGCCCCGATCCACATGCAGGCCCGGGCCCCTTGCGCGCGGGTCGCTTCGGGGACGGTCGCGACCGCGCGCAACGCTTCCGCCCGCCCGCTTTCGGGGGACAGCGCGTCGGCCAGGCGCATCAGGGCGGTGATCTTCGTATCGTCCACGCCCGCCTGCCTAGGGGTCGGACGTTAACCGCAGGCTAAGGCGGCGGTCAGGTGAACTGCTCGCGCAGCAGGCGTTCCTCCAGCCCGTGGCCGGGGTCGAACAGGAGGCGGTGACGGATATCGCCGGCGGACGCGATCTCGACGCAGGTGACGTCGCGGACGGACGTGCCGTCGGCTTCGGCCATCATCGGGCGCTTCTGAGGGTTCACGACCTCGAACCGGACCCGGGCGGCCTGCGGCAGCAGCGCGCCGCGCCAGCGGCGGGGGCGGAACGCGGCCACGGCGGTCAGGGCCAGGACGCCCGCCCCGATGGGAAGGATGGGGCCGTGGGCGGAATAGTTGTAGGCGGTGCTGCCCGCGGGCGTGGCGACCAGCGCGCCGTCGGCGACAAGCTCGTCCATCCGCTCGCGCCCGTCGATCAGGATGCGCAGGCGCGCGGCCTGCGGTCCCGCGCGCAGGAGCGACACCTCGTTGATGGCCAGGGCCTCGACCACGGTGCCGTCGGTGTCGGTGGCGGTCATGCGCAGGGGGTTTATGACGGCCTCCTCCGCCGCCTGGAGGCGCGCGACGAGGCCGTCCTCGTCGTAGTCGTTCATCAGGAAGCCCACCGTGCCGCGGTTCATCCCATAGGTCGGAACGTCCAGCCCGCGCGTGTCGTGGAGGGTCTGGAGCATGAAGCCGTCGCCGCCCAACGCCACGACGATGTCGGCGTCCCGGGCCGCGGCCTGGCCGTAGGCGCCCGTCAGCCGGGTCAGCGCGGCCTGCGCCTCCGGGGTGGGGGCGGCGGTGAAGGCGATGGCGGGCTTCGGCATGGGCGGTCCGGTGGTGGCGTGGGCGGCAGGGTTGGCGGGGCGGGACGGGGTTGTCCAGTGCGTCGCCGCCGAGCGCGGCGTGGTCGCACCCGGCTTCCCCACGGGCCCGGGGCGGCGTATGGGGGGCGGAACCGCCTTGCGACCCACGGGAGAGGACGACATGAACGCACCCCACCGCGACGGCCTGGCCGACGGCTTCTTCACCCGCACCCTGGCGGAGGTCGATCCCGCCATCGCCCACGCCACCCGCCAGGAGCTGGGCCGCCAGCGCGACGAGATCGAGCTGATCGCGTCCGAGAACATCGTGTCCCGCGCCGTGATGGAGGCGCAGGGCGGCGTGATGACGAACAAGTACGCCGAAGGGTATCCGGGGCGCCGGTACTATGGCGGCTGCCAGTACGTCGACATCGCCGAGGATCTGGCCCGCGACCGGGCGAAGCAGCTGTTCGGTTGCGGTTATGCCAACGTGCAGCCCAATTCGGGCAGCCAGGCCAACCAGGGCGTGTTCACCGCGCTGCTGACGCCCGGCGACACGATCCTGGGCATGTCGCTGGACGCGGGCGGGCACCTGACGCACGGGGCCAGGCCGAACCAGTCGGGCAAGTGGTTCGACGCGGTGCAGTACGGCGTGCGGCGGCAGGACATGCTGCTGGACTACGACGCGGTGCAGGCGCTGGCAGAGGAGCATCGGCCCAAGCTGCTGATCGCGGGCGGCTCGGCCATCCCGCGGGTCATCGACTTCGCCCGGATGCGCGAGATCGCGGATTCGGTGGGTGCGTACCTGCTGGTGGACATGGCGCATTTCGCGGGGCTGGTGGCGTCGGGCCATTATCCAAGCCCGTTCCCGCATGCCCACGTCGCGACCAGCACGACGCACAAGACCCTGCGCGGCCCGCGCGGCGGGATAATCCTGACGGACGACCCCGACATCGCGAAGAAGGTGAACTCCGCCATCTTCCCGGGCATCCAAGGCGGGCCGCTGATGCACGTCATCGCCGCGAAGGCCGTGGCGTTCGGCGAGGCGCTGGATCCGTCGTTCAAGGACTACCAGGCGCAGGTGATCGCCAACGCGCGGGCCCTGGCGGACCAGTTGCAGCGGGGCGGGCTGGACATCGTCACCGGCGGCACGGACACGCACCTGATGCTGGTCGACCTGCGCCCCAAGGGCGTGAAGGGCAACGACACGGAGGCCGCGCTGGGCCGGGCACACATCACCTGCAACAAGAACGGCATCCCCTTCGACGACGAGAAGCCGACCGTCACGTCGGGCATCCGGCTGGGCACGCCGGCGGGCACCACCCGTGGCTTCGGCGAGCCGGAGTTCCGGGAGGTCGGCGACCTGATCGTGGAGGTCGTGGACGGTTTGGCGGCGAACGGGGCGGACGGCAACGGCGCGGTGGAGGACGCGGTGCGCGCAAAGGTCGCCGGGCTGACCGCCCGGTTCCCGGTCTATCCCGACCTGTGAGGCGGGGGGCGGTTCCCTTGCTGGCGATCGGCCTGGCGGCCTGCGCGGCCGATCTGCCGCCTGCGGAGGGATCCGTGTCCCGGGCGGCGCTGGACGCGCCGCCGCCGCGCTTGGCGCCGCTCGACCCCCTCCTGGGCGCGCTGGACGCTCCCGTGCGGGCACAGGCGGCGGGCGCGTCGCTGGACCGCCAGGGCGACGTCCTGCGGGGGGCGCGGATCGGCGTGCCGGGGGATGCCGACCTGGACGCCCGCGGCGCCGCGCTGCGGCGGCGGGCCGATGCGCTTCGCCGGGCGGAGGTGGAGTAGGCCCGAACCACCGCCGCGCGGCGCGTCCGTCAGGTGAACAGGACCATCGCGCCGGGCGACCAGGCCAGGCGGGTGCGCTGTCCGATCTCCATCACCTCGCGGCCATAGACGTTGCGCATGGACACGCGCAGCTTGGCGTCCGTGCCGTCCAGGCAGACGTCGTAATAGGTCATGTCGCCGTAATACACGACCTCAGCGACGGTGGCGTCGGTGACGCGGTCGGGGGCGTCCTGGCCGGGGAACAGCAGCGTGACCGCTTCCGGCCGGAAGCCGATCGTCGGGGCGTCGTTGGCGCGTGCCCGGACCCCCACCGCGTCCAGCGGGATGCGGCCGAGGCCCGGCGCGTCGACGGAGTCCGCGGCCACGGCGGCGGGCAGGAAGTTCATGACCCCGATGAACTGCGCGACCCGCTGGTCCACGGGACGGCGGTACAGGTCCTCCGCCTCCGCCAGCTGCGCGATGGCGCCGTCGAACATGACCGCGATGCGGTCGGACATGACCAGGGCCTCCTCCTGGTCGTGGGTGACGAGGATGAAGGTGATGCCGATGTGGCGCTGCAGGCGGATCAGCTCCTCCTGCATCTGCTCGCGCATCTTGCGGTCGAGCGCGGACAGGGGCTCGTCCAGCAGCAGGACCTTCGGCTGCAACACGAGCGCGCGGGCCAGCGCGACCCGCTGGCGCTGCCCCCCCGACAGGGCGGTGGCGGCGCGGCCGCCGTAGCCTTCCAGACCGACCATGTCCAAGGCGTCCGCCACCATCGCGCGGCGGGCGTCGTCGTTCAGATCCGACCGCTTGCGCAAACCGAACCCCACGTTCTGCGCCACGGACAGATGCGGGAAGATCGCGTAGGACTGGAACACCATGTTGGTGGGTCGCTTGTTCGGCGGCACGCGCGTCATGTCCCGGCCCCCGATCGCGACGCTGCCCCCGCTGACGCCCTCGAACCCCGCGATGGTGCGCAGCAGCGTGGTCTTGCCGCAGCCCGACGGGCCGAGCAGGCTGAAGAACTCGCCCGCCGCGATGTCCAAATCGACGTCGCGCAGCGCGTGGTAGTCGCCGTAGTACTTGTTCACGCCCCGAAGGCGGATCAGCGGGTCGGTCACAGGAACCCCCCCTTGTCGTCCATGCCGGCGCGCTTCAGCCCGCGGCGGCGGTTCCATTCGGCCAGGGTCAGGATGCCGATGGACAGGATCACCAGGATCGTCCCTAGCGCCATGATGACCGGCAGCTCGCGCGGGAACCGCAGGAGCGACCAGATGTAGACGGGCAGGGTCACGTCCGATCCCGTCAGGAAGAAGGCGATGATGAACTCGTCCAGGCTGATGGTGAAGGAGATCAGCAGGGCCGCCACGATGCCCGGCATGACCAGGGGCAGGGTGACCAGTCGGAACGTGCTGGCGCGCGTCTCGCCCAGGTCGATGGCGGCCTCCTCCAGCGACGGGTCGAGGGCGGCGAAGCTGGCGTTCAGGATGGCCACGGCGAAGGGCACGCAGATCAGCGTGTGCGCCGCCACGAGCGTGAGCAACGACAGGCGCAGGCCGAAGACCTGGACGGCCACGACCAGCAGGGACACGGCGACGATGATCTCCGGCAGGACGAGGGGCAGCATGATGAGGCCCATCATCCCCGCCTTGCCCGGCCAGCGATAGCGGACCTGCGCCCGCGCGGCGGCGAGGCCCAGGAGCACGGCCAGCACCGCCGACGACGCGGCGACGACCACGCTGTTGCCCAGGGCCGCGTGCAGCTCGGTGTTCGTGGTGAGGCGTCCGAACCAGCGGGTCGTGAACCCGTCGAGGGGGAAGGCGATCACGGTGCCGTCGTTGAACGCGAAGACAGGCAGCAGCAGGATCGGCGCATAAAGGAAGGCCAGGAACAGCCAGACATAGGCCCGCAGCATCAGCGCGCGCCCCCGCCCGCCAGGCGCCGCGACAGCCAGACCACCGCCAGGGCAACCACCGTCACGCACAGCATCGCCAGGATCGCCAGCGTCGCGCCCATGGGGGCGTTGTTCAGGGCCAGGAACTGCGTCTGGATCATGTTGGCGATCATCAGGCCCCCGGGGCCGCCCACCTGCGCCGGCGTGACGTAATCGCCCACGGTCGGGATGAACACGATCAGCAGCGCCGCCACCACGCCCGGCGCGGCGAGCGGCAGGGTCACGCGGAAGAAGGTCGTGAACGCCGTCTCGCCCAGGTCGCGCGAGGCTTCGAGCAGCGAGCGGTCGATCTTCTCGAGCGCCACGAAGATGGGCAGGATGGCGAAAGGCGCGAAGGCGTGGCTGAGCGTGATGACCACCGCGTTCGCGTTGTAAAGGATGAAGGTCAGCGGCTCGTCGATCAGGCCGATGCCCGTCAGGGCCGAATTGATGACGCCGTTGAAGCCCAGCATCACCTTCCACAGGAAGATTCGCAGCAGATAGCTGGTCCAGAACGGAATGGTGATCAGGAACAGCCACAGCGACTTGTGCCGGGGCGCGACCCGGAAGCTGACATAATAGGCGACGGGGAAGGCCAGGACCACCGTAACCAGCGTGACGGCCCCCGCGATCAGGAGGCTGCGGCCCATCAGCGTGCGATAGATCGGGTCGCTCACCGCCTCGACGTAGTTGGCGACCGTGAAGCCGCGGTCGATCGTCAGGTAGTCCTGCGACCAGAAGCTGAGGACGAGGACGGCCACCAGCGGAAGCGCCAGCAGCGCGAAGGCGTATCCGAACGGGGGTGCGATCAGGGTCAGACCGCGGGTCGTTTCCTGATTCACTGCATCCTCCGGCCCGGTGCGCCAGCTTTGCGGCGAACGGGCCGGAGGCGCAAGCGCGGGCTAGCCGCGGCGGCGCAGGGCCGCGAGGCCACCCAGGCCGGCCAGCAGCAGGAACGCGCCCGCCGGCAGCGGAACGGGGGACACCTGGCCGCGGATCTCGCCTGACACGACGGTCGTCGTGTGGATGTTGACGTAGTAGTCGCTGGCATCTAGGGCGGCGAGGAAGTCGTCGAAGCTGGCGGCCGTGAAGTTGGCCTGCGTCGATTCGGATAGCGCGACCGCATCGGAATAGGCGTAGTCGAGCGCCTCCAACGTGAAGCCCGTCGCGGTCGCGACATAGCCGGCGCCGGCGAGGGTCGAAGGCCGCGGGAACGGGATGACGACCGGTCCGGTCTGGCCCACCCCGCCGAAGTGGATGTGCAGCGGACCGAGCGGCCCTTCATCGAAGCTGGGCGCGAAATCGGGGATCGAGATCCCGTCGACGGCCAGGGTGAAGTCCAGCGTCTCGTCCGCATCGTCCACAACGAGCGTCGCGTTGCCGGTCGCCTTGCTTGGGCTGGAGGGCACCGCCTGGGCGCCGTTCAGCACGGCGTCGTATCGAAAGGACGCCGCCGAAAGCGGCATGGCGGTGATGCCAACGAGCATCGCGCCCGCGAGAAGTTTCATGTGGATGGTCATCTCGTTCTCCCTCATCGGGACCGACCGAATGACGGAATGCCACCGCGACCCCGAGGAAACAGTCACGTCGGAGATCGGGCGATAGTTTCGAGATCGGGGATAAAGTTTCGATGACCGAAATCCGTTCGGCCGGTCGTCGTCCGGTCCCCCATGCCGCCCCACCCGTTGGTGGGCGGCGAACCGGCATCCCGGAACCCAAAAGGCCCGCCGGGGGGCGGGCCTTACGATGATTGGCGCGACGCGATCAGCGCTTCGAGAACTGGAAGCTCTTGCGGGCCTTCGCGCGGCCGTACTTCTTGCGCTCCACCACGCGGCTGTCGCGGGTGAGGAAGCCCGCGGCTTTCAGGGCCGGGCGCAGGGCGGGTTCGTAGAGTTGCAGGGCCTTCGACACGCCATGCTTCACGGCGCCCGCCTGGCCGGACAGGCCGCCGCCCTTGACGGTCGCGGTGACGTCGAACTGACCCTCGCGGTCCGTGATCTGGAACGGCTGGCGCAGGATCATCTGCAGCACGGGTCGCGCGAAGTAGGCGTCGATGTCCTTGCCGTTCACCGTAACCTTGCCGGAGCCGGGCTTGATCCAGACGCGGGCGACCGCGTCCTTGCGCTTGCCCGTGGCATAGGCGCGGCCGTGCTCGTCGCGCACCGGCTCCCGCTCGATCTGGTTCTCGAGGGCGGTGGTGTCGACGCCCGCATCCGCGGTGTCGACGGCGCCGCGGAGTTCTTCCAGGGAATTGATCTGATCGGCCATCGTGTCAGCTCCGCGTGTTCTTCGGGTTCATGGAGGCCACGTCCAGCACCTCGGGGGCCTGGGCGTCGTGGGGATGTTCGGTGCCGGCATAGACGCGCAGGTTGGTCATCTGTTGACGCGCCAGCTTGTTGCCGGGCAGCATCCGCTTGACGGCCTGCATGACCACGCGTTCGGGGTGCTTGCCCTCCAGGATCTGCCCCACGGTGCGCGACTTGATCCCGCCGGGATAGCGGGTGTGCCAATGGACCGGGCGGTCGCGGTGCTTGCCGGTCAGCTGCACCTTGTCGGCGTTGATGACGATGACGTTGTCGCCCATGTCCATGTGCGGCGTGAACGTCGCCTTGTGCTTGCCGCGCAGGCGCGTGGCCACGATGGACGCGAGCCGACCCAGGACCACGCCTTCGGCGTCGATCAGGATCCACTTCTTGTCGATCGCGTCGGGGGTCATGGTGAAGGTCTTCATAAGAGCCCGTCCCTGTTGCGAGAGGCCGGGCGCGCCCCGGCTGCGGATGGGCGGGTTCTAAGCATGCGGCGGGGGGTGTCAAGCCGGGCGATCCCGGCAAAGATGCACATAAACAATGCCTTACGAGAAAGGTATCAAATTACCCCACGAGATCAGACGTCAGGCCCCTCCATCGGGTCATCCAGGAGCGCGCGCAGCCGGGCGATCGCGCGGGCATAGCTGGCATGCGTGACGCCGCCGTTCACGGCGAAGCGCACGGCATGGGGCGCGTTGGCGTCGCGGGCGGCGTATTCCTCCGCCGCGCGCAGCTTGACGCCCGCCCCTTCGGCCGCCCGGCAGAAGGCCGAGGCCCGCCAGCCCGGGGGCAGCGTCAGCCACAGGAACGACGCGTCGTCGCGGCACCGCAGGTCGTGCCCCCGCAGGCCGTCGCGGGCGATGGCCACGTAGCGTCCGACCTCGTCGCGCACGGCGTCCATGATCGCGCGGAGGTCCGGGTGGACAAGCAGCTTCGCCGCCAGGTCCGACATCGGCGTCGCCAACCCGAAGGCGTTGTACTCGGCGGACCGGCGCAACGCCATCTGCGCCGAGGGCGGCGCCATGGCGAAGCCCAAGCGCAGGGCGGGGCTGATCGTCTTGGCCACCGACGACACGTGCCAGGTCCGTTCGGGCGCCAGCTTGCGGAAGGAGTCGATGCCCGAGGGCGTCATGAGATAGCAGTCGTCCTCCAGGATCTGCAGGTCGTGACGGCGCGCGACCTCCACGATCCGGCGCCGCCGCTCCAGGGGCATCACGGCCAGGGTGGGATTCTGCAGGTCGGGCGACGTGCACAGGACGCGGGCACCGGTCCGCGTCGCCACGTCGTCCAAAGCGTCGGGCAGGATGCCGTGCTCGTCCGCCGGCACGGTCCCGACGGAGGCGCGCAGCAGTTCCGCCAGGCGTCGGAACCCGGGATAGGACAGCTCCTCCACCAGGACGGTCGGGCGGTTGGTGCGCAGCACGGTCTGGAGGACCAGCGCGATGCCGTGCTGCCCGCCATGCGTCAGGGTGATGTCGTCGGGCTCCAACGGTCCCAGCGCGTCGTTGCGCAGGAAGGCCGCCGCCGCCTCTCGGGTCGGACGCTCCGCTGCGAAGACCGGGTAGTGCATCAGCCCGGACGGGGGGTCCGCCGCGATCTCGGCCAGCAGGCTACGGATCAGGCCGGTCTGCCCGACGGCGGGCAGATGGGGGGACAGCATGTCCACGCGATCGACGTCGCCCCCGGTCCGGTGGGGCGTCGAGTCGACCGCGAGGGGCTGGAATTCCTCGTAGATGGGGGGCGGGGGCGCGCGATCCGCCACGAAGGTGCCCCGACCCACGGACGCTTCCAGAAGGCCCGCATCGGTCAGGGCGCGGTAAACGCGGGCCACGGTGCCCGGGGTGACGCCGACCGTCCAGGCCAGTTCGCGCACGGGCGGCAGCTTCGTGCCGACGGGAAGGGTCCCGTCCACGACCGCCTGCCGGACGGCGCCCTCCAGCACGACGTATTTGGGTCGATCCGCCGCGCCGAAGTCGACATGGATCACGGAGGTGAC
>NZ_JARGZA010000008.1 GCF_030973515.1 Jannaschia maritima | reverse complement strand
CCCCGTCCGCCTCCAGCATGGCTTCCGTGGCGGAGAACCCCTCGCTTTGCATCAGCATCGCGTTGCGGCGCCGCTTCAACGCGACGTCGTAGTAGTCGGTCATCCCGTCGAACCCATGCACCCGCCATCCCCGCGACAGCAGCAGCCGGGCCAGGTGGAAGCCGATGAACCCGGCCGTGCCGGTGACGAGAGCGGTGCGCATGGGACCTCTTCGGGGGTCGGGGGTCGGGGGCTTGGCGCCGAGGCCTAGCGCGGCGTGTCGGGAAGTGGAAGGTCGGCGGGACGGGCGCCGGACCCCTCGTTGCGCGCGGTGGGTCTGCGAACGCGGGACGGGCCCGCCCGGTCCGCCTAGGGCGATCCGCGCCGCGCGGCGGCGATGCCGTCGGCCGTTCTCAGGGCGAGGGCCTGGATGGTCAGCCCGGGCGCCTCCCCTCCGCCGGAAGACGGGAACACGCTTGCATCGCAGACGAACAGGTTGGGCCACCTGTGACTGCGTCCCGCGGCATCGACGACGGATGCCTCGGGATCCGTGCCCATCCGACAGGTCCCGAAGACGTGGGTGGACGAGAACGCGTCCGCCGAGCCGAACTCCTCCACGGTCTCCGTGCACCCTGCCGCCGCGACGACGTCCCGACAGGTGCGCATCATGAAGCGGATGCGGTCCAGCGCCATGTCGTCGAGATGCGAATGGATCCGCGCGACCGGCATGCCGTGCCGGTCCAAGCCTGCGTCGAGGTCCACGTAGCTGCCCGGGTGCGGCAGGGATTCGCCCAGGGCCGCGACGGACAGGACGCGACCGAACGTCTTGCGCATCGCCAGACGGTGATCGTCCCCCCAGCCGGGCACGATCCGCGACGCGTAGCCGATCGGCCCGACCAGATCCGATTCCGCCATGGCCGGTCCGAAGCGGCACCCGCCGATCACCCCCGGAATCGCGTCGGGCGCGTTGTGGTCCCACGCGACCCAGTCCACGGGCAGGCCGCGATGGCTGCCCAGCGGGTCCGGATGGAGCGCGGAGGTCGTCGTCAACAGCGTCTCCATGAAGTTCCGTCCGACCATCCCGCTCTCGTTCGCGAGGCCGTCGGGCGCATGCCGCCCCCGCGAGTTCAGCAGCAGCCGGGGTGTCTGGATCGCGCCCGCCGCGACGATCACGACCGGTGCGCGCATCACCGAAAGGCCGTCCGCCCCCGCGACGACCGCGCCCGTCACCCGTCGCCCGTCGTTCGTGAGCTGAAGCACCTCGGCCATGGGGACGACCTCGCAGTTCCCCGTGGCCTGCGCCTCGCGCAGATACGTGACGTCGACGCTGCCCTTGTCCCCACGTTGGCAGCCGCGCAGGCATCCGCCGCAGCCGTTGCAGTCCGGCCGGCCGTCGCGTGGCCGCGACAGCACCGCCAAGCTGTTGTCCACCGGCGTCAGCCCCGCCGCGACCGCCCCGCGGGCGAGGGCGGCGCTGGCGAAGCTGCGGCGGTGCGCGGGTTGGGGATAGGGGGCGCCGCGCGGGCATCGACGGTCCAGGGCCGGACCCGCGACGCCGACCACGGTCTCGGCCAGCGTCCAATAGGGTTCGAGTTCGGCATAGGAGACGGGCCAATCGGCGGCCATGCCGTGATCCGTCCGCATCCGCATCGATCGCGGATTCAGACGATGCGCCTCGCCGGTGAAGTGCAGCGAGCTTCCGCCGACGCCCCGGACGTGGTGGTAACCGAATGCGGCCCGCCGGTCGCCCGTCACATAGGGCCCCCCGGCCTTCGACCACGATCGGACGTCGCGCATCGCGGGGGTCAACGGTTGGAGCGGTGCCACGGCGTAGGGTCCGGCGCTGCCGTCCTTCGTGGGGAACGCCGTCTCCCAGTCCGGACGGTCCTGACGGAAGTCGCGGGCGGGATCGAACTGGGGACCCGCGTCCAGCACGCGGACGCGGATGCCCCGCGTCGCCAATCGCCAGGCCGCCGCGCCGCCCCCGGCCCCCGATCCGACGATCAGGACGTCCGGATCGCCGTCAGCCATGGCGGGGCGGGGCGCGGTGGTGGTCCGGATAGCCCGCGGGCTGGATGGGTGCGTCGAGCGCGAGGCCGCGCCACGCCGCCGGATGCGCATAGTAGAGCGTCATCGCGTCCGACCTGAGCCTGGTGACGTAGACGCGCGGCATCGTCTGGTCGGGTTCCGCCAACGCGGCCCGCAGGAGCCCGTCCCGCCCCGCGGACGACAGGGCCGTGAAGGACCGTCCGGCCTGCCGGTGCGCTTGCGCGTCGAGCCATCCGGATCCCAGCGCCAGCAGCGTCGCGTAGTTGGGTATGCCGTCCGCGAGGTGCCTCAGCTGCGCATCGACCCCGAGGTTCGATCCGGACGGCGCATCCCCGTCCCCCGGCAGCATCGTGTCGACCACCGCGCGGAGGATCGACTGGTCCATCGTCGCCGCGGCCCCGTCGCCTGCGACCGCGCCGAAGATCGGCACCGCCGCCACCAGGGCGAGCATCGCGCGCCGGTTGAGCGGCGGCATCGTCACGGCCGCGGGCAGGATCGGCGAACGTCCCATTCCCGGTATCATCTGTGCCGCCCCTCCCGCTCGCGATCCCGGCGCAATGTGGTCCGAACGAGGTTAATGGGACGTAAACGGCCGCCGGGGACACCCGGCGGCCGCATCGTTCGATCGGCGTCGCGCCCGGGTCAGAAGCGCACGTTCAGCCGCAGCGACGCGTTCCGCGTGGTCGTCCCGCCCGAATGGCCCAGCCCGACCCGGCCCTGCAATCCGACCCGGTCCGACAATCGCGACGCGAGGCCGATCGCCACGTGCCCGTCCGTCAGGCCGCGATCCTGCGCCGTCGCCGTGAAGCCGCTGCCTTGCAGCGACATCGCGCGGGGGACGTTCGCGTCGTCGGACCCGCTCCGTCGCGCCACCCCGAGGCCGACGGTCCAGGACGTCGCGTCCGACAGGGTGCCGTCGAACTCGACCCCGACGCCGACCCGGCCGGTGCGATAGCTCCGGTCGCCGACGCTCAGCGCCGTCACGCTGGGTCCGTCCTCTGTGTACGCGTCCGTCGAAACGTGGCTCACCTCGCCGTTCAGCCACGTCGTCATGTCGACCGAAGGGCTCAGCGTGAACGTATAGCCGAGCCGGGCCGCCAGGCTGGCCGCACGGGCGGACGTGTCGAACGTGTTGGCGACGTCGCCCGTGGCGAGGGTCGTGGTCCGGCTGCCGGAGATGTCGCCGGCACCCACGAGAAGGACGCTCTCGTAGGCGATCCGACCGGTGCCGCCATAGGCATAGGCGACCACCGCGGTCATGTCGTTGTCGGCCTCGCCCGACGCGCCGCCGTCGGTCGAGCCGTCGGTCCGACCGATGCCCAGACCGAACGTCATGCCTGGTGCCACGAACACGTCGCTTCCCAACCAGAGCGAGCGCGCATCACCGGAGCTTTCGCTCGCCCGCCCGTCCGCATCGCTGTCGATGCTGTAGCCGGACGCGTCGATCCACGCGTTGCGTCCGATGCGCCCCGCATGGCCGCGGGCCTGTAACAGCGCGGTCTGCGCCGCATGGCGGGCCGTGTCGCGATAGTCCGACAAGGCGAAGGCGTGGATCTCACCCGACAACTGCCGCAGGGCGATGCTCAGGCCCGGCCCGTCCAGGCCGTACAGGCCGTCGAACAGCGCGCCCACGTCGCCCGTCGCGTCCGTGCCCGCGGCGGGCCGGATCGCGTCCAGGGCACTGGCGGCGGCGCGGGCGTTCGCCGTTTCGGCCACACCGGCGAACGCGGCGAAGCTGCTCGGCGTCAGGGCGAGGTCGATGCTGTCGGCGTTGTAGAAGACGTCGAAGCGCGACCGCGGCGGCAAGCCGGACACCGGGGTCGTCACGGCCGCGAACGCCCCCGCGATCCCGTCCGCGTTCTCGGTCGTGACGATCCGGAACCGGTCCCCCAGCCGGGGCGTGAAGTCGTTGTTCGCGGGACTGCTGATGCCGCGTAGGACCGGATTGAGGGTGCCATCGGCCGTGAAGGTCGAATCGGCGCCCGTGACGACCAGGCGGTCATAGGTGCCCGCACCGCCGGCCGCATCGTAGTCGCGGCCGTCGATCTCTGCCCGGAACTCGGAGGTGGAGGTCTGGGTGACGTCGCCCGCGACCGTCATCGTGCCGGGGGAGTTGCCGGGGTCGAGGCGGCCGGCGTTCTCCAGGGCCCCGACGATGCGACCGCGTCCGCCCAGGGTCGCGCCCGATGCGATGCGGGTCGTGGGCGCCGCGAGCGTCCCGTTTACCGTCAGGCGGCCCTGTGCGACGGCGGCGGTTCCGGAGATCGCGTTGCTGCCGGACAGGACGGTCGTTCCCGCCCCCGCGAACGTGACGGGCCCGGTTCCCGAGATGGTCCCGGTCAGCGCCAGCGTGGTGCCCGCGCCCGCCGCGATCTCGCCCCCGCCGGCGCCGACCGAAAGGCCGCGCGCGGTCGCGATGGTTCGGGAGGTTTCCAGGCGGCCGCCGTCGAGGCCAATGCCACCCGCAGCGGCGCCCAGATTGCCGTCGCTGTCGATCCGCAGCGTGCCGCCCGTGACGGTCGTGCCGCCGGAATAGGTGTTCGTTCCGCTCAGGACGAGGGTTCCGTCGCCGGTCTTGGCGAACGCGCCGGATGCGCCGCCGTCGTCGGAGATGGCGCCGGACATGGTCGTGCTGCCCCCGGCCGCCACCTCCACAGCGCCGCCGTTGGCCGTCACGGTGAAGTCGGAACCGACGTCGGCATCGGCGACGAGCGTGCCTCCGTCGAACTGGTACGTCGTCGTGGTTCCCAGGCCCCCGATCGTGTCCGTGGCGCCGTTGATGGGGCGGGGACCCCCGCCGCCGTCGCTGCCGCCACCGCCGCTCGTCGCCTCCTCGGCCGAAACGACGCTGCTCTGGTCGAGGGGGCCGGCGCCGGTGCCGTCGATCGTCCCGTCCGCGGTATAGAGCCGGTAGCCGCCCAGCGAGAACTCGCCGGCGATCGAGGTGATGGACCAACCGAAGAAGACGTCGTTGGCGTCGTAGCTGGGGCGCTCACCGCTGTGGTTCGGGAGTTGGAGCGCGGTGTTGGAACCGGACAGATCCAGGTTCGTCCCCGCAGTATCTACGGCGATGGAGCCTCCCGTGGGATAGCTGTATCCTTGGATCCCGCAATACGTGTACTGGCAGGTGCCGCCCGTGGGGCCGTCGTATGCGATCGTATAGCTATAGGTCGCGTCGGCGAGCGGCAGATTGATCGACAGGACGTCGCCGCTCGACCATTGGAACCAATCGTTCGGGTTGGCCGTCTGCGTGGCCTCGGCCGGGCGTGAACCTCCCGGTGCCTCGAAATCTATCGTGACTCTTCCGTCCGGCGAACCATAGGAGGGTTCGGTCCCGTACTGCTCGATGGCGATGCCCTGTCCGGCCTGGATCCAGGTCGGGGTGTTGGACGTGGCCTGCGTGAAGAGATGGCCGGCATCGGCCGCCGGGGCGAGCATGGCGCCGAGCGCTGCGATGCAGGCGGCGCGGATCACTTTCGATCGTGTCATCGGTTCCTCGTGGATGGGACGGCGTTCGGCGCGGCCCGTCGGGAGGCCGGTTCGATGGGTGTCCCGATCGCTAGGCCCATAGTTCTAACGAACCGCTAATGGGGTCGGGCGCGCCCGTGGCGGCCGTGGTTAACAATGCGTCAACCATTCGACCGCTAACGTCGCCCCAACCGAAACAGGGTGGGTGACGGCCATGGTCGATAGCTGGAGGCGTGGAATCGCGATCGCGGGGCTGGCATGCGCGGCACCGTTGGCCGCCGCGGCGCTGGATGCCGGCGACGGCGTTGCGCTGGCGACGCAGGGGCGGTTCGACGAAGCCCGCGCGATCTGGGAGGAGGTGGGCGACGGTCCTTCGCTGCGGAACCTCGCGGGCCTCCACGTCGCGGGCGTCCTGGGACAGGCCGACCTCGTTGCGGCGAAGGCGCTGTTCCGGGAGGCGGCCGCCCGCGGCGATGCCCCCGCGATGCTCGGCCTCGGCCACATGGCGTTGGGCGACGGCGTCGACACGCTGGAGGCCGAGACGTGGTTCCGGCGCGCGGCGGATCTCGGCCTCGTGGATGCCAAGGTCATGCTGGGGCGGACCATCCTAGGACGCCCGACGACCCCCGACGAGGTGCAGGACGCGTTGGCCCTTCTGAACGAGGCGGGCGACGCGCATCATCCCCAGGCCCTGATGATGATCGGCGACCTGTTGCGCGGCGGCACGTACACGGCCCGGGACCTCCCGAAGGCGGTGTCGTTCTACGAGCTCGCGGCCGCGGCCGGAGCCCCCGAGGCGTCGGACACGCTGGGCGACATCCACGCCTTCGGCGAACTGGGCGCCCCCGACCTGGAGGCGGCCGTCGACCATTACGCCCGCGCGGCATCCGGCGGGGTGAAGTCGGCCATGCTCTCGCTGGCCTACATGTTCTATCGCGACCCCGGTTCGGACGCCGACCGTCTGTCCGCGGCCTTCCGCTATGCGCACGCCGCGGCCCTCGTATGGGAGGAACGCGCCCAGCTCCTGCTGGGGCACATGTACCTCGCTGGCCGTGCGGTCCCGCGCGATCCCGCGCAGGCCCATTTCTGGTTCGACCTGGCCGCGAGCGCCGGCGTGGTCGAGGCGCACCACATGCGCGGCCTGACGCACATGGCCATCGGTGCGGACGAGGCCGCGCGGATGCGCGAGGCCGCGCGACGTTGGTTCGACGAGAACCACGCGACCCCCCACACCCATCGGCTCCTCGGGACCGCGTCCCACAACTTCAGGTGAACCATGCTCAAACCCATTGCCACGGCCATCTTCGTGCTCCTGGCCGCGTCGGGCCCCCTCGTGGGAGCCGAACCCCTCGGCGCGACGTCGGTTGACGGACGCTACCGCGTCGTCCTGTCCGGGGACCTGGCGGATGCCCCGATCGGCCCCTTCCTGGAATACGACTTCGCCCTGACGGATGCGCGTGGCGTGCGGGTCGACGGCGCCGTCGTCACCATCGACGGCGGCATGCGGCATCACGGCCACGGCTTGCCGACGACCCCCCAGGTGGAAGCCCTGGGCGACGGGCGGTATCGCATCGTGGGCCTGCGCTTCTCCATGCCGGGTGCGTGGCACATCGTCCTGACCGTCCGGACGGAGGAGGGCATGGACCGGGCCGAGATCGAATTCGTCCTGTGAAGGGGCCCGTCCTCGCCGCGGCTTTGCTCGCATGCGGCGGGGCGCTCCCCGCCGCGGCGGAGGCGGATTTCCTTGACCGGGCGCGGCCCTTCTCGATCGACGCGCTCGGCGCACCCGCCCCCGACCGGTCGAACCGCCTGTCCGGGCGCGCCGCCGCGATCGAGCTGGGCCGTGCACTCTTCCACGACACGGGGCTGAGCCGTTCGGGCGACGTCGCCTGCGCGTCCTGCCACGCGACCGACGGTCGGATGATACCCAACGAGCGCCGCCCCGCCGGCCGGGACCGCGCCTTCCGCCCCGTTTCCCCGATCGCGGGCGCCGCGCATCAGGACCTGCTCATGCGGGACGGGTCCGTCGACAGCCTGTGGGCGCAGGCCCTCCGCCCCCTGGAGCACGCATCCGAGCACGACCTCACCCGGACGGAGGTGGTGGCCTATGTCGCGGCACGCCATTCCGACGTGGTCGCCGATCTCTTCGACTGGGATGCGTTCGCCGTCCCGAAGATCGCCGCATCGCCATCGGGCGATGTCGAGGCTCGGACGGCCTGGACCACGCTCGATCCCGCCGCGCGCCACCGCACGAACGCGATGTTCGCGGACGTGGGCAAGGCGATCGCATCCTACGTCGCCACGATCCCCGTACCCGCGTCCCGCTGGGACGGCATGCTCCGACGCGCCGCCCGGACGCCGGCCGGTCCGGACGCCGTTCCGGCGGCCGTCCGGCGGGGGTTCGACGTGTTCACCGGGCCGGGGCGCTGCGCGACCTGCCACTTCGGCCCGCTCTTCAGCGACGGCGACTTCCACAACGTCGCGATGCCGGACGCTCCGGACGCGCTGCCGGACCTCGGACGGCAGGCGGGGTCGATTCGCCTCCTGTCCGATCCGTTCAACTGCTTGGGCGCGTTCTCGGACGCCGCGACCGACGAATGCGCTGCGCTGCGCTTCGCGAACCTGTCGATGGAGCGCGGCCTCGGCGCGTTCCGGACCCCGTCGCTGCGGGGGGTGGCCGCGCGGTCGTCGTTCGGACATGCCGGCCGGTTCGACACGCTGCGTGCGGTCGTGGATCACTACGTCGCCGCCCCGTTGGGTCCGCATGGCCGGATGGTGGGCCTGCGGACCGCGTCCGAGCTGGTCCCCCTGGACCTGTCCGAAGGCGACATCGCCGACCTGATCGCGTTCCTCGAACTCATCTGACGGATCGCCGGGAAGCGCCTGATCCGTCGCCGAATCGTGGTCATCGTTAACGCTACGGAGAGACATCGTCCCTAGCCCTGGGGCGTCGGCGGCGTTGGGCCGCTACGCGGAGGGTTCAGCGATGATCGAGATCGGCGCATCCGAACAGTTCGGCGGCATCGCCGCGCCATCGTCGACGCGTTCGGCTCGACCCATCCGGACATCCGGCCGCCCCAGCCGCTGCGGCACCACCGGCCGTCTCGGGGCGGCGCTCGCCCTCGGTCTGACCTTGCTGACCGGGATGGATGCCGCGGCACAGACCATCGACCTGCCCAATGCCCTGACCGGGGCGCAGCAATCCTGGGTCGGCGCCCCCACCGCGGTCACGGGGACGGGTAATCACCGCGTCACCCTGAGCGCCGGTTCGGGTCGCCTGCGGATCCAATCGACATCCGGCCTGTCACCCGTGACCGGGTATGCGGCGCCATCCTCCCTGCCGAACTCCGGCGGCGCGGCGGCGATCGCGTTCGAAGGCAGCATCGGATCCCTGAACGCCGCGCTCGCGTCCCTGCAGCTCCGGACGGACGGCGGCAGCAAGGGCGTCAGCACGGTCACGGCGACCATCGCGCCGGCGGGCTCGTTCTACCTCGAATCGTCGGGAAGCTACTACGAGTTCGTATCCGGCATCCTGTCCTGGACGGATGCCCGGAATGCGGCGCGGGCGCGCAGGTTGAACGGCCTGACGGGCTATCTGGCCCACGTGACCACGCAGGAGGAGCACGCGTTCCTTCTGGAAGCGTCGGGCCTCAACACGCCGGGCTGGCTGGGTGGGTACGACAGCGATCCGGGGTCGGGCGCGACCTGGGTGTTCACGAACGAGCCGTCCTCGCCGAACTCGGGCCAGACCTTCTGGTCGGGGTTGGGCGATGGCTCCGCCCGGAACGGCTTCTACGTCCCCTTCTGCACGGGCGAGCCGAACAGCGGCAACCCGGGCGAGCCCTACCTTCAGATCGCCCACCTGGCTGGCGGCTGCTACAACGACCTCGACAACACGTCGAGCGGGTCCTACCAGCCGAAGGGCTACTTCGTGGAATACACGCCGTCGGGGGCCACGGCCTTCTCGGATACGCTGACGACCACCGCGCCCACGGCCACCATCGACGCCGCGCCCGACACGGTCCGGGGCGACGGCAGCGCGACGTCCACCGTGACCGTGACGCTGAAGCGGCACGACGGGGGGAACCTGGGCACGAGCGGCGGCACCGTCGCGCTCGCCGCCACCCTTGGCGGCGTCGGCCCGGTCGCGAACCGCGGCGACGGCACCTACACCGCGACGCTGACGGCGCCGCGGGACCACGGCACGGGCACCGTCACGGGTACGCTGAACGGCCACGCCATCGCCGACGACGCGACCATCACGTTCACCGACGCGACGCCCCCGGTCATCACCGGGCCGGACGGATCGGGCGGGACGACGACGGGCGCCACCGCGGCGGTCTCCGTCGCGGAGCGTGAAACGGCGGTGACGACGGTGTCGGCGGACGAGGCCGTGACTTGGTCGCTCGGTGGACCCGACGCGTCCGCCTTCTCCATCACGCCGGCGGGCGCGATCAGTTTCCGGACGCCCCCGGACCACGAGGCGCCGACGGACAGCGGCGGGACGGCGGGCGACAACGCCTATGTCGTGGGGATCACCGCCGCCGACGGCGAGGGCAACGCCGCCACGCAGACGCTGACCGTGACGGTCGAGGATCTGAACGACCTGGACGGCGGGGTGGGGGCCGCCGGCGGCGTCGCGGAACCGGTGGACCTTCCCTCCACGGCCGCGGCATCGGACGACGCGGTGACGCTGATGGACTTCACCATCTCCGACGGCGGCACGGGGGACGGGCAGTCGCTCGGCGTCACCGCAATCGACCTGACGGTCGGCGGCACGGTCACGGACGCGGTGTTGGGTGGGATGGTTTGGCGCCTGGATGGACCGGATGCGACGGACGTGGCGGGCAGCTACGATGCGGGCACGGGCCGGCTGCGCTTCGCGGGCCTGTCGATCGCCGTCCCCGACGGGAGCGCCCGGACCTATGCGATCCGGGCCCATTTCGGCGTCGGCACGGGGCTTGCGGACGGGGCCACGATCACGCTCGCGCTGGATGGCGACACCGACCTCGCCGTGGTGCCGGGGGGCACGCAGATGGGAGCCACGAATGCGGTCACGAACGGTGCCGGCACGGTGGTCGAGGTGGTGGCGACCCGTCTGACGTTCGACACCCAACCCGCCGGCAGCGTCAGTGGCATGACCCTGGCCCAGCCGCCCGTCGTATCCGCGCGTGACGCCTCGGGCAACCTCGACACCGACTTCGCGGACATGCTCACCCTCGGGACGGGCGCCCCCGGCACGCTCACCGGCGGGACCGCGACGGCCGTGTCGGGCACCGCGACCTTCCCGCAGGTGACCTATGCCGCGACCGCGGACGGCGAGGTCGTCACCCTGACGGCGGACGACGACGCCGCCACCGGCGACGACCTCGCGGCGGTCGCATCGAGCGCCTTTGCAGCCGACGTCGTCGCGACGCGGTTGACATTCGCCACGCAGCCCGCGCCCCTGTCGGTGCAGGGCGGCGTCCCGGCGCGCATGTCGACGGCGCCGGTCGTGCGGGCCGTCGACGCGATGGGCCTGGTGGATACGGGCCATGCGACGGCGATCCGCCTCGCCGTGGCCTCAGGCGCGGGCAGCGCCGCGCTGGTGGGGACCGGCGACATCGATGCCGACGGCACCACCGTGACGCTCGTCCCCTTCCGGGGCGCGGCCACCTTTCCGGGCCTCGATCTGACATACACGACCATAGGCCCCACCGCCGAGGGGTTCGTTCTCCGCGCGACGTCGGGCGGCCTCGCGCCGGCCGACAGCGCCCGCATGACGGGCGATCCGCGTCCCGTGGTCTCGGACGGACACCTGTCCATCTCCGGCGGCTCCGGAACCGGGGGCGCCTTCATCGTGGGCGACGTCGTGACCGTGCGGTGGGACAACTCCGCTTCCGGCGATGCCGCCGCGAACGTGACCGGCGTGACGGCCGATCTGTCGGCGTTCGGAGGGGGAACTGCGATACCGTTGTCGGAAGCGTCCGGCATCTGGACGGTGCGCTACACGATCACCGCCGGCACGGCGGCGGGCGACGACCGCAACGTCGCGATCACCGTCACGAACGCCGCCGGCCTGCAGACGACCCTGACCGACGGCACGGACGCGGTCGTCGACGCGGTGCCGCCCTCGGGATACGCCGTCGCGTTCGTCCGCGACAGGATCGGCGCGGCCGATGCGGGATCGGTCTCGTTCGACCTGTCCGGCGCGGAGAACGGGGCGTCCTTCGCCTATGCGATCACCTCGGACGGGGGCGGGACGGTGTCGGGCGCGGGCGCGGTCTCCGCCGCCGCGATGACCATCGCCGGGATCGACGTCACGGGGGTCGGGGACGGCACGCTGACGGTGTCCTTGGCTCTGACGGACTCGTTGGGCAATGCCGGCGCGCCGGCGACCGATACGGCCGCGAAGGACACGGGCCTGCCCATGGTGGCGCTGACGGGGCCGACCGCCGCGCAGAGCGACCCGTTCACGGTGACGGTGACGTTCTCGGAGGCCGTCGCGGGCGTCGCGCTCGACGACCTGTCGGTCACGAACGGAACCGCGTCCGGCCTGGCCGGTGGTCCGGTCGTCTATACCGCCACCGTCGCGCCCATTCACGACGGTCCCGTTTCCGTCGCTGTCGCGGCGGGGCGCGCGGTCGACGGAACGGGAAACCCGAACACCGCCAGCACCCCCTTTACCGTCCGCGCCGACCGCACCGGGACCCCCGTTCCCGGACCCTCGATGGTCGACAGCGACGGGGACGGCCTGGACGACGACAGCGAATCCGCCACCGCCGATCGGGACGGCGACGGCATCATGGACCGGGCGGACTACGACCCGCAGGGCTACTTCTATTGCGAGGACGACGGTCGCATCCTGCCGGGCGGCGGCATCGTGGTAACGGGTCCGAACGGGTCCAACGATACGGTGGGCACGCGCAACGACATCCGCATCGTGCGCGATGGATCGTCGGGCGAATACCAATGGTTCGCCCAGCGGCCCGGCACCTATACGATGGCGCTGCGCTATCCGCCCGACGTCGGCGTGCCGAGTCCTACGCGCACTGGGGGCGGTCCGCTCGACGTGACGTCGCTGCTGCCCGACGATCCAGCCTCCCTCGGATCGAGCGAGTTCGGCGCCACCGGCCGGCTGGCGGACGCGTCCGCGGGAGCCAACTCGACCTTCCACACCACCTTTCAGATCGAGGCGGGCGACCCCAACGTGATCGGAAACAACGTTCCCGTCGCGCAATGCGCGGTGAACGCCGTCCGGATCGAGGCGACGCGGAACGGCGCGGAAGCCAACCGCGGCGCGCCGACGGCGGCGGACTTCGTCATAACGCAGGGCCGCGTCTCGACGGTCGATACCGTGCTCGCCTATTCCGTTGGCGGCACGGCCTTGCCCGGCACCGACTTCGCCGCGCCTTCGGGAACGGTGACGATCCCGGCGGGGGACACGGCGACCACCATCACCGTGGACGTGCTGGAGGACGGTGCCGTCGAAGGCGTGGAAACGATCGAACTCGTCCTGGACGCCGTGACCGGGGGCGACGCGGCCACGGTTCTGGACGTGGAACGCTTCGCGGCGGAGGCCACGATCTCGGACGATGACCAGGTCGCGGTCGTGATCGTCGATCTGGATCTGACGGCCACCGAAGGGCGCGACGACGATGCGGCGATGACCTTCTCGTTGGGCGGGCTGCCCATCGCGGACGTCACGCTCGCCTTCTCGGGCGACGCCCAATGCGACGTCGCCCCGAGGACCATGACCTTCACGGCATCGGATTATGCAACGCCGCAACGATTGACCATCGCGGCGATCGACGACACGGCCGTGGAGGGGCGGCATGTCTGCCGGCCGACGGTGACGGTCCGGTCGAGCGATGCGCGGTTCGATGCGCTGACGCTGGGTCTCGCGGCGGTCACGGTGGTGGACGACCTGGTGGATCAGGTGCGCGATGCCCTGAGCTTCGTGCTCCAGCGCGACCTCGAGGGTACCATCGGCACCCAGTCGCGCCGCTTCGCGTCCCTGTCGGGCGATGCGCTGGACCGGTTGCGGGACGGCACGGACGACCTGCGATGCGGGACCCAGGAAGCGTTCGACGTGGACGGTGCCGCCGAAGCGGGCTTGACCCATCTCGACACGGCGGGCGTGTTCGGAACGGCACGATACGATTGCGCGACGGGCGTGCGAACGATCGTCGGCGGGGACTTCGCGCTGAACCACGCCGATGGCCTCGGCACGCAGGCGACGTTCAACGTCGTCCGGCAGCGCGAACGTCGGATCGGCGACCACGCGCTGCGCGGTTGGTTCCTGAGCGGCTACGCGTCGCGGACGCGCGTGGGCGGACTGATGGATGGACATATCGACGGCCTCGGTTTCGCCCTCGGCATCTATGGCGCGCGGGCGCTGGAGGGTGGCCTGTTCGTCGACCACTATCTGGCGGGCGGCCTCGGCCATCACCGCTATGACCTCGCCTTCGCCGATGGAGCGGGACCCATCGGCGCCGCCGGCTTTTACAGCTATGGCGCAGTCTATGCCGGCGTGGCGCTGTCGGGCGAGGTCGTGCGCGCCCGCTTCACGCTCCGACCCCGGGTGGGGGTCGACCTGGGCATCGCCGAGGCCACGACGGCGGACGTGACCGCGCGTAGGGGGGGGCGAACTCGACTTCGGCTCGCTGGACCTCGATCCGGTGCGGGGCATACGCGGCTATCTCGAACCGACCTTCGTCTTCGGCAGGGGAAGGGACGGCGGTGCCGACGTCCTGTCGGACCGCCGCGTCCTGGAGGTCGCGCCGCGCCTGTTCTGCGAGCGCGGCATGGGTGGCGAGGACGCGGGTTGCGGCGTGGGCGGACGGATCGGGCTGGAAACGCTGGCCCCATCGGGCGCCACGCTTTCGGCTTCGCTGGAGGTTGAGGTCGCCGACGGCATCCGCCGATCGAGCGTCGCGATGTCGCGCGAAAGCCCGATCTTCGGTGGGGCGGGCGTCTCGCGGACGCGGCTGCACGCGGATGAAGGCGGTGTGCCGACGATCGGACAGGTCTTCGAGCTGCGGTTCTAGCCGCCGTCGAGCCGACCCCCCTGTCTCGATCACGGGGCCATGCTACGGGCGTCGGTGCCCGTCGCCTTAGCCACCGTTCCGTCGACGACGACGGTCCCGTCGTCCGCGGTCACGTCGCGCGCGGGCGGTGCGGCCGCGGGGATGGCGCGTCTTCCCTCGGCCCGGGCCAGCACGGCCTCGAACCTCGCGTTGCTGTCGCCGCGAAAGTCCGGCCCGTCGATCGACGCCTTGATCCGTCCCGCTACGCCGCGTCGCGCATAGAGCTTGGCCAACTCGGCCCAACGGTCGCGACCCACCGCGGGGGCGGAGCCAATCGCACGTAGCAGGGGCAGGGGAAAGGCGTGGCCGATATTCAGCATGCGGCTGACCATCGGCAGGTCCGTGGACAGGGCCGCCGCGACGGCATCCCGGTCGTACCCCGCCAAGTCCAACTGTGCCGCGAAGGATGCCTTCTCGATGAACGACAGATCCTGACGGGACGTGTTCTCCTGTCCCTGCGCCATCGTCAGCGCGTGGTCGTCCAACTGCCGCACCATCGCGCGGACGGGTCGCCCGAGGTCGCGCAGGGCCGCCAGGCGACGGCGGCCGTACACGATCTCGAATCGCCCCGGCGTCGACGGATGGGGGCGGAGGAGGACGGGGACCTGCTGCCCGTGGGCGCGCAGCGACTCGGTCAGGCGCGCCTGTGCCCTGGCATCCACGGACAATCGGTCCTCGAACCCGGCATCGTCGATTAGGGACGGGTCGATGTCCCGAACCGCGTCCTCCTGCGGGCGCGCGAGGGACGATCGCGCTGTGCCGACCGGGCCGCCGGGCCGTCCCGCCAGTTCGGCGTCCGCCCGAGGGGGCCGGGTGTCCCGCGGCGCCGGAGGGGGTTCTTTCGTGTCATCAGCGACCCCATGCCCGTTCGGTCGGACCCTCGATCTCGTCGTCGACCCGGCTCAGGCCGTCCACCGCCCGGTCGCAGGTGCCGCGAGGGAACGGCGCGCGCTCCACCTCGTGCACGGTCCGATGCATCGATCCCGCCTCCGAGATGGCGGTGGACTTCACCACCGGGTCGACCGTGACCTCCTGCGCGGACAGGTCGCGAAGGCAGTCGAGCCTCGGCTCCGCCCCCGCATCAGAGGCCCCGGCGAGCAGGTCGGCCGCGTTCGCCCGGAAGCGTTGATCGATAAGTGCCGTACCGCCCATCGGTCCGCTCGATGCTCGCAACGCTTCGTTCCGCCTGCGTCGTCCTTCGCGTTCCTATAGGCACCCCCGGACCCGTTTCGCAACGCCTTCGCGGGTGCCGCGCCCGCGGTGACGGGGGGGGGCGTGAAGAGGGCCGGACCCGTCCGCACGACAGGTCGCTGGGAAGGCAGATATCGCTACCCGTTCCGGAGCGGATCGTGGACCGTTCGCGCGGGGAACGGGATCGTCCGAGCAAGCCCGACCGGATCGCTCGGATATCTGGCGCGTCGCGGCATCGCGCGGTAAGGCCGCCCGCATGGGCATCCGGCGCGCAACCCGCATTCCGATCGGAACGGCCGCCGCGATCGTCGTCGCGGTGCTGTGCGCGCTACCTCATGCCGGCGTGCTGGTCGCGGCGATGGCAGGTTCGGTGGACACGGTCTCGCAGTTGGCCGCCACGGTTCTGCCGCGCTATGTCCTGACGACGCTGGCCCTCGTGGCGCTCGTGGGTGCGGGGACCTTCGTCCTCGGCGCGGCCACGGCCTGGATCGTCACCGCCTTCGCATTCCCCGGACGCCGCCTCCTGGAGGGCGCTCTGATCCTGCCCCTGGCCCTGCCGGGCTACGTCGCGGCCTATGCCTATACGTTCCTTCTGGATCATCCGGGTCCGGTGCAAACGGCCTTGCGGGACGCGATAGGATGGGGGCCGCGCGACTACTGGTTCCCGGAAATCCGGTCGCTGGGCGGTGCGGCGGCGATGCTGACGTTGGTCCTGTACCCTTACGTCTACCTGCTGGCCCGCTCGGCCTTCCTGATGGAAGGGGCGGGACCCGCGCAGGTCGCGCGGTCGCTCGGGCGGGGGCCCTTGGGGGTCTTTTTGACCGTGACGCTGCCCATGGCGCGCCCGGCCATCGCGGCGGGCGTCCTGCTCGCGATGATGGAGACGCTGGCCGATTTCGGTACGGTCGCGCATTTCGGGGTCCGCACCTTCGCCACGGGCATCTATACCTCGTGGTTCACCCTGGCGGACAGGGCCGCGGCGGCGCAGCTGGCCCTGGGGCTTCTGGCCTTCGCGCTGACCCTCGCCGTGCTGGAACGGCGTAGCCGGGGGGGCGCGCGCTATGCCACGCGGGGCGTCGTTCCGGCACCGCGGATCGCGCTGCGGGGCAGGGGGGCCGTCCTTGCGATCCTGGCCTGCGCCCTGCCGGTGGCGTTGGGGCTGGTCGTGCCGGTGGGGACGCTGGCCGCCATGGCCGCCGGGTCGGAGCAGTCCTGGACGGATCCCCGCTACCTTCGCTTCGCGGGCAACACGGTCGTCCTGGGCCTCGTCGCCGCGGCGGTGACGGTCGGGGCGGCGGTCCTGCTGGGATCGCTGCACCGGGTCCGGGGCGGGCGCCCCGCGCGGTGGGCGCTGTATCTGGGGCGGCTGGGCTACGCGGTACCGGGCGGCGTGATCGCGGTCGGCCTGCTGGTGCCCTTCGCAGCCTTCGACAACGCCCTGGACCTTTGGGCGGAGCGGTCGTTCGGGATCCGCACGGGCCTGCTGCTGACGGGGTCGATCTGGGTGCTGGTCCTCGCCTACGTGATCCGGTTCCTGGCCGCGGCGATCGGCGCGTACGAAGGGGGGCTGGCCTCGGTGACGCCCAACGTGGACGCCGCCGCCCGCGTCCTGGGGCGGTCGGGCTGGGGGGTGGTCGGACGCGTCCACCTGCCCGTGCTGCGGCCCGCGTTGGTGACGGCGGCGCTGATCGTGTTCGTGGACGTCGCTAAGGAGTTGCCCGCGACGCTGATCATGCGGCCCTTCGACTTCGACACGCTCGCCGTCCAGGCATACCGTTTGGCATCGGACGAACGGCTGGGGGGCGCCGCGGTGCCCAGCCTGACCATCGCGCTGATCGGCCTGGTGCCGGTCCTGCTGCTGTGCCTGCAGGTGGCGCGGCGGCCCGTGCCCGGCGCGCGGACGCGGGTGCCCGGCGGGGCCGGCTAGGCCTGCACGCCCGCCCGTTGCGTCACCGCCTCCACCACGAAGGGGCCCGGTGCCGCGGCGCCCGCGACGGGGAGGGAGGGGTCGCAGGCCCCGACGCAGGCGCCGTCCTCGACCGCGACGGCGGTGGGGCAGGCGTAGAGTTTGGGGAACACCGTACGCTGGTCCGCCACCACCGCGCCGTCCCGGGCCAGGCGCGCGGCCACGTCCGGCCCCAGGCGGGGATCCATGCGCAGGGCGGGGCCGCCGGACAGGTCGAGGCGCGGATGGTCGAGGGCGGCGTCGAGCGGCAGTCCGTGATCCAGCGTCAGGGCCACGACCTGCGCCACGGCGGGCACGATGTGGTTTCCGCCCGAGGCGCCGACGGCCAGAACCGCCGCGCCGTTCCGGGTGACGATCGTGGGACACATGTTCGACGCGTCGATCCGCTTGCCCCCGGCGACGGAGGTCGGACGCCCCGGACGCGGATCGAAGTATCCGACCGCGTCGTTGGTCAGCAGCCCGGTGCCCGGCAACGTCACGCCGGACCCGAAGCGGTTCAGGAGCGTGTGGGTCAGGGTGGCCATGTTGCCCCACCGGTCCACCACCGACAGATGCGAGGTGCAAGTGCCCGCGCCGACGTCGCGGCCCATGCGGACGTCGTGCTCCGCCCAGGCGGTGGTCAGGCCGCGGGCATAGGCCGCCCAGGTTCCGGGCCCCAGGTCGCCCGGCCTCACGGTCGCGGCGTCGCGCAGGAACCGGCGAAGGCGGGCGCCGCCGCTTTCGGGTCCCGGCGCGTGGACGACGGCATCGCGGTGGGGGACGGCGTCCACTGTCCGTTCGACCGCCCGGTAGGCGTCGAGGTCGGAGCGCACGATGTCCGACCCGATCGCGGCGAGGTCCCCCGCTATCGGCCCGGCCAACGCGTCGGCCCCACCCTCGGCCCACAGCCGGAGGGTCGAGGCCAGGGCGGGGTTGGCCACCACGGTGCCGGGCTGCACCGGGTTCCCGCCCGGCAGCCACAGGGCGGCCGAGGTCGCGTCGCGCGCGAGGCCGTCCATCGCCAGCGCGACCTGCAACGTGGTGAACCAGTTGGCCGCATGGCCCCGGTCGGCCAGCGCAACCGCGGGGGCGGCGACCGTCCCGCGGTCGCGCGACCCCCATCGGTCCAACGCATGCTGCAGGCCCCGGGGGGCGCCGGGGACGGTGATCGAGCCGGGCCCGATCACGTTCGCCTGCCCCCGCACGGCGGGAAAGCCCATCAGCGTCCGGGGCAGGTCGGGATCGACGGGATAGGCGTCGGTCGAGGCGTTCCCCGCAAGGACGCCCTGGAAGTCGAGACCGACCGCCCGGCCTTCGCCCGCCAGCCAGGCGACCATCAGACCGCTGCCGCCCAGGCCGCACATCCAGGGCTCCACCACGCCGAGCGAGAGTGCAGCGGCCACGGCCGCGTCCACCGCGTTCCCGCCCGCATGGAGGATCGCGGCACCTGCCCGTGCGGCGTCGACGTGCTGGGCCGCCACCATTCCGTCGCCCGCGCGCAAGGCGGGGCGCGTGGTCGTCCATGTCTCGGGTCCAGGCATGGTGCTCAGACTAGGCGACGGGCCGCTTGCCCGATAGGGCGGGTTAATATCCGACCGCGATCGTCGGAAATAAGCGTTGACGACGGTCTGGGGATATCAGAGTGAATAGCTCAGGTATCGCATCTGAAAGGAAACCATCGTGACACGCATCCTCCTCCTGACGTCCGCCGCGGCCATCGCGCTTCCGGTGACGGGGGCCTTCGCCGAGGGCGAGTTGAACCTCTACTCCTCCCGCCATTACGACACGGACGAACGGCTGTACTCCGACTTCACCGAGCAGACCGGGATCACGATCAACCGGATCGAAGGCAACGCCGACGAGCTGATCGCCCGCATGGAGGCGGAGGGGCGCAACTCGCCCGCCGACGTGCTGCTGACCGTCGACACCACGCGGTTGGAGCGGGCGAAGGACGCGGGCCTGTTGCAAGCGGTCGACAGCGATGTCCTGGAATCGCGCATTCCCGGCAACTTGCAGGATGCCGACAACGAGTGGTTCGGGTTCAGCCAACGGGCGCGGATCGTCTTCTACGACGAGGCTGACGTCACGGACCCGCCGCAGACCTATCTGGACCTCGCCGATCCCCAATACGAGGGGATGGTCTGCCACCGGTCCAGCACCAACGTCTATTCGCAGACGCTGCTGTCCGCGGTGATCGAGCATCACGGCGAGGAGGCCGCGCGCGATTGGGCACAGGGCGTCGTGAACAACTTCGCCCGCGCGCCGCAGGGTGGCGACACGGACCAGCTGCGCGGGCTGGTATCGGGGGAGTGCGACATCAGCGTATCGAACACCTACTACTTCGCGCGCGCGTTGCGCACGGACGTGGATGGGTTGGGGCAGGACGAGCTGGCCGGCATCGGATACGTGTTCCCGCGGATGACCGAGACGGCGGGGGCGCATGTGAACCTGTCGGGCGGCGGCGTGGCAGCGAACGCGCCCAACCGCGACAACGCGGTGGCGTTCCTGGAATACCTGGCCTCCGACAGCGCGCAATCCTACTTTGCAAACGGCAACGACGAGTACCCTGCCGTGGAGGGCGTGCCGCTGTCCGAGAGCGTGCAGCAGTTGGGTGAGTTCGAGGCGGATCCCGTGGACCTGTCCGCGGTGGCCAAGAACGTCGCCGCCGCCAACCGGATCTTCGCCGACGTCGACTGGGAGTGACGGCCCAAGCGTCCCGTGGGCCGTCCCCATGGGACGCCGATGCCTGTAAGCCAAGCCTGACATACGTATGCGTATACGACAAAAGACACCTCTAATGCATTGGGGCCCTTGCATTCCTTCCGATTGCGCCCATGTCACCGCCGGACTAGGCAGCTAACATCCGACAATGCTGCCGGATGGGCGTTCCATCGCGCCCCACCCGGAGGATGCATATGAGCGATGATAGGGATGGCGCGGACGGGTCCGAGGACATGCAGGACGACGAAGCGCCACGCCAGTCCGATCAAGCCTATCGCGCGTTCGGACGGTCCCGCGACGAGAGCGGCGACCGTTTCCGCGCGGTCCATTCGAGCGATGCGTTCGACGGCGCCTCCGGCGTTCTGTTCGAGCAGGCGATGGCGCAGACCCGCATGGCGATTTGCCTGTCCGACCCGCGCAAGGACGACCACCCCATCGTGTTCGCGAACCGCGCCTTTCGCGACCTGACCGGATACGACGAGGACGAGATCGTCGGCCGGAACTGCCGATTCCTCCAAGGTCCCGATTCCGATGCGGGCACCATCCGCCGGATCAGCGAGGCCCTGGACGCGGAGGAGGTGATCGTGGTGGAGTTGCTGAACTATCGCAAGGACGGCACGCCGTTCTGGAACGCCCTGCACCTGGGCCCGATCTACGACCCGGACGGGAACCTGATCTATTTCTTCGGGTCGCAATGGGACGTCACGGACGTCCACGCGGCCCGCGCCGACGAGAAGCACGCCAAGCTGATGTCGCGCGAGCTGTCGCATCGCATGAAGAACATGTTCGCGGTGATCGGGGGCATCGTCACCTTCACCGGTCGCAGCCGTGGGGCGGTGCCCCTTGCGCACGAGATCAACGAGCGAATCCAGGCCCTCGGCCGAGCGTACGAGACGACGCTGGACGACGCGCAGCGCGGTTCCATCGACGTGGGCGAGGCGGTGCGCTCGGTCCTGCGCCCCTATGACCCCGATGGGACGCGCATCTGGGTGGAGGTGGACGGCATCCGTTCCGCGCCCAACACGGTGTCGTCGCTGGGGTTGACCCTGCACGAATTGGCGACCAACGCGGTCAAGCATGGCAGCCTGTCGCACGACGTGGGCACGGTGGTCGTGACCGCCGAGACCGGGAACGACGGGGACGCGAGCGGAGCACCGTCCCTGCGGCTGCGGTGGCGCGAGCGGGGCGGCCCCTCGGTGACGCCTCCCGACGGGACGCACGGAACGGGAATGGGCATCATCGACACGCTGCTGCGCGCGGCCGGCGGCTCGCTGACGCGGGACTGGTCGGCCGATGGGCTGACCGCGACGATCGAACTGCCCGGGGATGCCCGTTGACCGATGCCCCCCGGCGGGTCCTGATCCTGGATGACGAGCCGATGATCCTGATGGACCTGCGCTTCGCGGCGGAGGATCTGGACGCCGAACCGGTGGAGGCGCGGGACGTCCCAGGGGCGTTGGCGGCCATCGACGGGAATGCGCCGGACGTGGCCGTGCTGGACGTCAACCTGGGCCGGGGCGCGACCTGTGCGCCGGTGGCCGAACGCCTGCACGATCTGGGCGTGCCCTTCCTTCTGCACACCGGCGATCTGCACCGGCAGGGGGAACTGGTCGCCGGCCTGGGCGCGCCGGTGGTCCCGAAGCCCACGCCCGGGCCCGCGGTGATCCGCCAGGCGCTGGCGCTGCTGAAGTGACCGGATGCCCGGCGGTCGCGACCCTGCCCGCGGTCCGGTACCCGATTTGAAGAACGCCACGAGGGAGCCCGCCGCCATGACCCGACCCGCCACCGTCGCGCTGATCGAAGGGGACGGGATCGGCGTGGACGTCGCGCGCGCCGCGATGCGCGCCGCGGACGCCGCCCTGGCCGCGGCGGGGGCGCCCGCGCTGGACGTCACGCGCATCGAGGCCGGGGCGGGCTGCTTCCAGCGGACGGGGCAGGACATCGAACCTGGGGGCGAGGAACGCGCCGGCGAGGCGGACGCCATCTTCCTGGGCGCGATCGGCCTGCCTTCCGTGCGGGCGCCCGACGGGACCGAGATCTCGCCCCACCTGCGCCTGCGCGATCGGTACGGCCTGTATGCGGGCGTGCGCCCCGTGCGGGCCTATCCGAACGTGCCGCAACGCCTGGCGGATCCGCGCGCGGCGGGGATCGACCTGGTGATCCTGCGCGAAAGCACGGAAGGGCTGTTCTGGTCGGCGGCCGTCCACGGACGCAGCGACGTGCGCGGCGACGAGGAGGTGCGCGATACCCTGCGGATCACGCGGGCGACGACCGAGAAGCTGCACGCCTTCGCCTTCGACCTGGCCCGCAAGCGCGCCGCCCGGGGCAGGGGGGGACGCGTGACCTGCGTGGACAAGGCCAACGTCTTCGCGTCGATGGCGTTCTTCCGGCGCATCTTCGACGAGGTGGCGGCGAAGAACGCGGACGTGGAAGCGGGATACAACTACGTCGACGCGCAGGCGCTGGACTTGGTGCGGCGGCCCTGGGACTTCGACGTCCTGGTGATGGAGAACATGTTCGGCGACATCCTGTCCGACCTGGCCGGCGGGCTGGTGGGCGGCATGGGCATGGCCGCCTGCGCCGAGATCGGCGATGCGACGGGCCTGTTCCAGCCCGCCCACGGATCGGCGCCCGACATCATGGGGCAGGATCGCGCGAACCCGCTGGCCGCGATCCTGTCGGCGGGGCTGATGCTGGACTATCTGGCGGCCAAGCGCTCCGCCCCCGTCTTCACGGACGCGGCCGCCCGCCTGGACCGGGCGATCGAGGAGGGCTTCTCCGCGAACGCGTTGCGCCCGATGGAGTTTGGGGGCGACATGGGCACGGAGGCCGTGACCGCGGCGGTGGTGGCCCGCATCGGGGGGGGCCGCTGATGTTCGTCGTTTGCGTCACGTTCGACTTGCGGGAGGGCACCCTGGACGACGCGATGCCGCTGTTCCGCAAGCAGGCGGCCGCGTCGCTCGACCGGGAACCGGACTGCCGCCGGTTCGACGTCTGCGTGGACGAAGGCGCGGGGCGCGTGTTCCTGTACGAGATCTATACCGACCGCGCATCGTTCGACGTGCATCTGGCGACCGATCACTTCGCGGCGTTCGACGCGGCCATCGCGGCGTTCGTGGCGGACAAGGCGGTGGCGACCTATCACCTGGACGGCACCGCGGCGGTGTGACCCCGGGGCCCTTGGTCCCCTTCCGGTCACCCTGTATGCCGGACCGGTGACACGGATCGCCCCCACGATCGCGCAGCGCGCGAGCATGGACCACCTGCGGCACCTGCCGCGGGGCCGGTTCCGGTTCATCGGCGTGGACGTCGAGACGGCGAACCGGAGCAACAGCAGCATCTGTCAGATCGGTCTGGCCTTCGTCGGCCACGACGGGCGGGTGGCGACCTATTCCGCGCTGATCGATCCGGAAACGTATTTCGCCCCCGGCAACGTCCGGGTCCACGGCCTGTCGGAGCGGGACTGCCTGGGGGCGCCGACCTTTGCCGACGTGATCGAGGACCTGCGCCCCGTCATGGAAGCGCATCCGCTGGTGCAGCATAGCCGCATCGACGAACGCGCGTTCAACGGCGCCTGCCGCCTGGCGCGAGTGCGCAGCCTGGACGCGACGTGGCTGGACAGCGTGCAGATCGCGCGGAAGGCTTGGCCGGACCTGCGGCGCCGCAACGGGGGGACGGGGCACGGGCTGGCCAGCCTGAAGCGCGCGCTCGGTTTGCGGTTCCACCACCACGACGCGGGCGAGGACGCGCGGGCCTGCGCGCAGGTCGTGCTGGCCGCGGAGGACCGGATCCGCCTGCCGAAGGCGTTGCACCCGCAGGCCGTCCAATTGGAACTGCCGCTGTAGGGGCGGGCCGGATGGCCCCGCGGACCGGCTTGACCGCTTCCCCCCCGGCTGGCACGCCGCACCCGTCCAACCAGTGGTGCGCCCATGTTCTCGAACAGCTTCCCCGACCGCGACGCGATGGCCGCGATGACCGCGGACATGCTGCTGGAGGTGCGGGCGGTGAACTTCCGGCCCGCCGACCCCTATACGCTGACGTCGGGCCTGGCCTCGCCGGTCTATATCGACTGCCGTGCGCTGATCTCGTACCCGCAGGTGCGCGACACGCTGATGGACTTCGCCGTCGCCACGCTCTTGCGCGACGTGGGGTTCCAGGCCTTTGACGCCGTCGCGGGGGGCGAGACGGCCGGCATCCCCTTCGCGGCCTGGATCGCGCAGAAGATGGGCCTGCCGATGCAGTACGTGCGCAAGAAGCCCAAGGGGTTCGGCCGCGACGCGCGGATCGAGGGGCGGCTCCACGACGATCAGCGCGTTCTGCTGGTGGAGGACCTGACCACGGACGGAGGCTCGAAGGTCCGCTTCGCCGAGGCCATCCGAGAGGCCGGGGCCGTTTGCGACCATACCGTCGTGGTCTTCTTCTACGACATCTTCCCCGGCACGCGCGACGCGATGGCGTCCCACGGGCTGACGCTGCACGCGCTGGCGACCTGGCGCGACGTCCTGGCCGCGGCCCGGCGGCGCGAGAGCTTCGATGCGGGTACCTTGGCGGAGGTGGAGGCGTTCCTGGCCGAGCCGCTGGCCTGGTCCGGACGCAACGGCGGCGCGACGGAGATCCTGTCGGGCCAGAAGGCCGGCGGCATGGACGGATCGTGATGCTGGACGCCCGTCCCGCGCAAGAAATGCCATTTGCGCAGGGCCCCGGATGATATATTGACGGGGGTCAGCACGGGCCGGCGGTTGCCGTCGGGCGGTGACTGTTTGGGGAGAGAACCATGAAGACAACCGTAACACTGGCGCTCGGCGCGACGCTCGCCGCGGGGGCCGCGTTCGCGGACGCGCACCAGGATCGTAGCGACTGGCCTTCCAGCTTCACGCTGGGCACCGCGAGCCAGGGCGGGACCTACTTCGCCTATGGCTCCGGCTGGGCGAACCTGGTGGCGGAGGAATTGGGCATCACCGGCGGCGCCGAGATCACGGGCGGCCCGATGCAGAACATGGCGCTGGTCCACACGGGCGACGCGCAGTTCGGCATGACCACGCTGGGACCGGCGGCGGAGTCGCTGGAAGGCACGAACCCGATCGCGCCTGGCCTGCAGATGACCAACGCCTGCGCGATGTTCCCCATGTACGAGACGCCGTTCGGGGCCATCGCGCTGTCGTCGTCGGGAATCGACTCGCTGTCGGGCATCCCTGCGGGATCGCGCGTGGGCTTCGGCCCGGCGGGTGGTACGGGCGATACCTACATGCCGCGCATGCTGGAATCGCTGGGCGTGGAGTTCGAGCGTCGCAACGGCGGCTATGGCGACTTGGCCGGTCAGCTCCAGGACGGCCTGATCGACGTCCTGGCCTTCGCCGCCGGTTCGCCCGCGCCGTTCGTCAGCGAGTTGGAGGTGCAGACCGACGTCACGATCATGGTCTTCTCCGACGAGGAGCAGTCGCAGATCGTCGAAGGATTCCCCGTCGCGCCGTTCGAGATCCGCGAAGGCACCTATCAGTCGCTGGACGGACCGGGCCAGTCGGTGTCGATGTGGAACTTCGCCATCGCCAACTGCGATCTGCCGGATTCCTTCGTGAACGCGGTGGTCGACGTGGTGATGTCCGACAACGAGCGGATGATGAACATCAACGCCGCCGCCCGCGCGACGCTGCCGGAGAACTGGGACAAGAACAACGTTCTGATGTGGCATCCCGGCGCCGCCCAGTGGTTCCAGGAGAACGCGGACGCCGACATCCCGGCGGACATGATCCACGGCAACTGACGCCGCGACGACGACGTTCCGTCCCGGCCGCCGCGCCGGGGCGGGACGGCACCGCGGACGCGGTCGGGGGGAACGGTCCATGAGCACGAACGACGACGAGGACAAGGTGCCGTCCCGCATCGATCCGCGGTTGGAGGCCATCGCGGCGGCATCGCCCGAGGTGCGCGCCGCGGCCGGATCGAAGGGCTTGGCCGAAGGCCCGGACCTGACCGGCCCCGTGCTGGCCGAAGGCGTCGACGAGGAGCCGGTGGAGGGGAACCGCCGCATCTTCCTCGGATGGCGGGCCTGGGCGATGGCCTGGATGGCGGGCCTGTACGCGGCGTTCCACATGGCCGCGCTGAACGGCCTGTCGATCGAGGGGATGACCGGGGTCGAGATCGGCTTCCTGCCGCGCTTTCCCCTGGAGACCTGGAACTTCCGCATCGCGCACGTCGCCGGCGCCTTGGGGCTCGGCTTCCTGCTGTTCGCCCCGCACGCCTTCCGGGCCGACGACCGACTGGCGGAGGGGCCGGGCCTAGCCTCCTGGGGGGCGGCGCTGCTGTTCGCGCCGGCGCTGGTCGCCCTTTGGACCGCGAGCGGCTTCATCGCGCAGATCGGTTCGGGCGAGCTGCCGCAGATGGGGGGCCTGACCACCTGGGCGGCCTTTCCCGGAACGGAGCTCTATGCCGCCGAAGTGTACTGGTTCGGCCTGCCGCTGCTGGTCGCGACCCTGGGCGGCATCGTGCTGGGCTGGCTGGAGCGGCGCGAGCGGGGGCGCTTCGCTTGGACCGACATCCTGCTGACCCTGTGCGGGCTGGTGGCGGCGACCTATCTGATCGCGATCTACGGGACGGCGGCGCGCAACTCGGTCGGCACGCCCTTCGTGCCCATCGGCGTCGCCTTCGCCGCGACCGCCAGCACCGCGCTGATCCTGGAGTTGACGCGCCGCGTCGCGGGACTGGCGCTGGTTATCATCTCGAGCGTGTTCCTCGTCTATGTCTTCACGGCGCACGTGCTGCCGGGGATCCTGGCGGTGCAGTCGCCGTTCACGTGGCACCGATTCTTCGGCTTCCTTTACACCGATGCGGGGATCCTGGGGCCGACGACCGCGGTGTCGTCGACCTACATCATCCTGTTCATTATCTTCGCGGCCTTCCTGCAGGCATCGAAGGTCGGCGATTACTTCGTCAACTTCGCCTTCGCCTGCGCGGGCCGCGCGCGGGGCGGCCCCGCCAAGGTCGCGATCTTCGCGTCCGGCCTGATGGGCATGATCAATGGGACCAGCGCGGGCAACGTGGTGGCGACCGGTTCGCTGACGATCCCCCTGATGAAGAAGGTGGGATACAAGCCCACCACGTCGGGCGCGGTGGAGGCTGCGGCCAGCACCGGCGGGCAGATCATGCCGCCGATCATGGGCGCGGGCGCGTTCATCATGGCCGAGATCACGGGCCTGCCCTATACGGAGATCGCGCTGGCCGCGATCATCCCCGCGATCCTCTACTTCGTGTCGGTCTATTTCATGGTCGACTTCGAGGCGGCGAAGCTGGGCATGCGCGGCATGCGCGAGGACGAGCTTCCGAAGTTCAACCGCCTGGTCCGCCAGGTCTATCTGTTCGCGCCGATCATCATCCTGATCGTGGCCCTGTTCATGGGGTATTCGGTGATCCGCGCGGGCACGCTGGCCACCGTCGCGGCGGCCGTCGTGTCGTGGTTGACCCCCTATCGGATGGGCCTGCGATCCGTTGCGCACGCCTTCGAGCTGGCGGGCGCGATGTCCATTCAGATCATCGCGGTCTGTGCCTGCGCGGGCATCATCGTGGGCGTCATCAGCCTGACCGGCGTGGGGGCGCGGTTCTCGTCGCTGCTGCTGGGCATCGCGGACACGTCGCAGTTGCTGGCGCTGTTCTTCGCCATGTGCATCGCCATCCTGCTCGGGATGGGGATGCCGACGACCGCGGCCTATGCGGTCGCGGCCAGCGTCGTGGCGCCTGGCCTGATCCAGCTGGGCATTCCGCAGCTCACGGCGCACTTCTTCGTGTTCTACTTCGCGGTGCTGTCGGCGATCACGCCGCCCGTGGCGCTGGCGTCCTATGCGGCGGCGGGGATCTCGGGCGCGAACCCGATGGCGACGTCGGTGGCGTCGTTCAAGATCGGCATATCGGCCTTCATCGTGCCGTTCATGTTCTTCTACAACGGGGCGCTCCTGGGTGACGGCACGTGGTTCGAGGTGATCCGCGCCGTGCTGACCGCGGTGGCCGGCGTGTTCCTTCTGTCGTCGGGCGTCCAGGGCTGGTGGGTCGGCGCGCGAGCGAACTGGGTCGTGCGGGCGGGCCTCGTCGTGGTAGCGTTGCTCATGATCGAGGGGGGCCTTCTTTCGGACCTGATCGGCGTCGGCGGGGCGCTGGCGCTGTTCTTCCTGGCCCGCGCGATGGGGGGAAGCGCGAAACCGGCCTGACGGCGCCCGTCCCGGGCGGCGTCGTTCAGTCCCCCGCCAGGAGGGTCGCGTTGCCGCCCGCGGCCGTGGTGTCGGTGCATTCGTGGCGTTCGACCACCGCCATCGCGGCCTCCCCCCGCCGCAGAAGCGGCAGGATGGGGCCGTCGCGCGCCGCCAGGGCCCGGCGGTGGGCGCGCCCGTCGTTGCCGTCGTACATCGCCCCGCCGATATCCTCGATGGTCGTCAGGTCCACCGGGCCATCGGGGATCGTGGCCGACCCGCCCACCGCCCGGACGGCCGCCGCCTGCGCAGCGGCGTCGGGACCCAGGCACAGGATGGGCGCGCGGGGGTGGTGGCGCAGGACGTTCCGCTCGCCCGTGGGACCGGCCAAGATCGCGTCCGCGGGGGCGGTGGGGTCCGCTGCCACGGGTCGGAGGAACCGTTCCACATAGGCCGGGCCACCCGCCTTGGGGCCGGTGCCCGACAGCCCCTCGCCCCCGAAGGGCTGGCTGCCGACGATCGCGCCGATCTGATTGCGGTTGACGTACACGTTGCCGACGTGGGCGCGCGCCACGGCACGTCCGGCGGCGTCCCCGATGCGCGTGTGGACCCCCAGCGTCAGGCCATAGCCACGGGCGTTCACGGCGTCGATCACCCCGTCGATGCCGCCAGCGGGGAAGGTGGCGACGTGCAGCACGGGACCGAACACCTCTCGCTCCATCGCCTCGATGCCGGGGACGCGGATCAGCACGGGACCGAAGGCGTGGCCGGGACCGTCGAAGCGGCGTTCGTGGATCACCCGCCCCTCCGTTCGCGCGGCGCCGACATAGGCCGTGAAGGCGTCCCTCGCGCGGGCGTCGATCAGCGGGCCGATATCGGTCGACCTGTCCCACGGGTCGCCGTGGACCAGCCGGTCCATCGCGCCCCGCAGCATCGTCAGGACGCCCTCCGCCACGTCGGCCTGGACATAGAGGATGCGGCACGCGCTGCATCGCTGCCCCGCCGACTGGAATGCGGAAGCCAGCAAGTCGCGCACCACCTGTTCGGGCAGGGCGGTGCTGTCCACCACCATCGCGTTCAGGCCGCCGGTCTCGGCGATCAGCATCGCCTGGGGGTCCAGATGGTTGGCCATCGTCCGGTGGATCGTCTGCGCCGTCGCGGTGGAGCCGGTGAAGACCACGCCTGCCACGCGGGGGTCCGAGGACAGGGTCGCGCCCACGCTCGCACCGGGACCGGGGACCAGCTGCAGCGCCGTGCGCGGCACGCCCGCGCCGTGCAGCAGCTGCGTGGCGCGGGCGGCGATCAGGGGCGTCGCCTCCGCGGGCTTGGCGATGATCGCATTGCCCGCGGCCAGGGCGGCGGCGATCTGCCCAGTGAAGATCGCCAGGGGGAAGTTCCAGGGCGAGATCGCGACCACCGTCCCGCGGGGCGCGCGGGTCCCCTTTGGATCGATGCGCACAATCTCGTCGGCGTAGTAGCGGAGGAAATCCACCGCCTCGCGAAGCTCGGCCACCGCATCGGGCAGGGTCTTGCCCGCTTCCCGCGCGAGCATCGCGAAGAGTTCGGGGGCTGCGTCCTCGTAGGCATCGGCGGCTTCGCGCAGGACCTTGGCCCGGGCCTTCGGCGGCGCGTCCCAGGGCCGCGCGTGGTCCAGGGCGGCGGCGGCGGTCGCGGCGTCGCCGTCCCGGACGTGGCCCACGACGTCGGCTGGATCGGCGGGGGAGGGCAGGGGGACGGCCGAGCCCGCCGTGCCGTTGCCGGCTAGGACGGGGGCCGCAACCCAGGTGGCCGTGCGGTGGGGTGCCCGCGCGTCGTCGAGCGCATCAAGGGCGCCGCCGTCGTTCAGGTCCCACCCGGCGGCGTTGTCGCGTGGCGCGAACAGGTCGGACGGGTGGGCGACGTCGGTGCGGTCGTGGCGGCGTGGGAAGGGGTCGGCCACGACCTCGGCTGCAGGCACCGCGCCATCCGCCAGGCGGTTCACGAACGAGGTGTTGGCCCCGTTCTCCAGCAAGCGCCGGACGAGATAGGCGAGCAACTCGCGGTGACGCCCCACGGGCGCGTAGATGCGCGTCCGCGTGCCCCGTGTGGCCGCGACATGGTCGTGGACCGCCTCGCCCATACCATGGAGGCGCTGGAGCTCGAAGGCGTCCTTCGGCGCGTTCCCCACCATGCGCAGCACGGCCGCGATCGTATGGGCGTTATGGGTGGCGAACTGAGGATAGAGGCGGTCGGTCCGATCCAGCAGGCGGCGCGCGCAGGCGAGATAGCTGACGTCGCTGGCCGCCTTGGCGGTGAAGACGGGGAAGCCGTCCAGCCCTTCGACCTGGGCGTGCTTCACTTCCGCGTCCCAATAGGCGCCCTTGACCAAACGGACCATCACCCGGCGATCCAGATCGGCCGCGAGGTCGTGGATCCAGTCGATGGTGGCGAGCGCCCGCTTGCCATAGGCTTGGACGACGATCCCGAACCCGTCCCACCCCGCCAGCCCCGGATCGGCCAGCACGGCCTCGATTACGTCGAGCGACAGGACCAGGCGATCCTGCTCCTCCGCGTCGACGTTCAGGCCCAGGCCCGCGGCGGCCGCCTGCCGCGCCAGGGCGGTGACGTGGGGCACCAGTTCGCGCATCACGGCGTCCCGCTGCGCCCATTCGTACCGGGGATGCAGGGCGGACAGCTTGATGGAGATACCGGGCGCGTCGCGTATGGCGCGGCCCTTCGCATGGCCCGCGATGGCATCGATGGCGGTGGCATAGGCCCGGCGGAAGCCGTCTGCATCCGCGTCCGTTATCGCGGCCTCGCCCAGCATGTCGTAGCTGTGCGCGAAGCCCTTCGCCTCCGACGCCGCCGCCCGGTCGAGCGCGTCCTCGATGGTCTGGCCCAGCACGAATTGACGGCCCATCTGGCGCATCGCGGCGCGGGTGGCGGTGCGGATGACCGGGGCGCCCAGCCGGGAAGTGGCGCGGCGCATCAGCCCTTCGGCCCGGTCGCGGCGCAGGACCTGCCCGGTCAATGCCAGCCCGAGGGTCGATCCGTTCACCAGCGTGGACGCCGAATGCCCCATATGCAGCGCCCAATCGCCCGACCCGATCTTGTCGGCCACCAGCGCGTCGGCGGTGGGCGCGTCGGGGACGCGCAGCATCGCTTCCGCAAGCGTCATCAAGGCGACGCCCTCGTCCGTGGACAGGCCGTATTCGACCAGCACGCTTTCCATCAGACCCAGTTCGCCCCCCGCGCGGATCGTATCGACCCAGTCGGCGGCGGTCGCCACGATGGCGGCGCGTTCGGCCTCGCCCAAGCCGGTGGCCGCTGCCAAGCGGTCGACCAGCGGCGCTTCGAATGCGCGGTGCAGGTGGGCCATGCGGTCGCGGGGGTCGGCTGCCGTATGGTCCTTCATGGTCGCGTTCCCATCCTACCGGGACCAGGATAACCAGATCAGCGCGGACGATTGGACCGTGTTCTCGATCCTGCTAGGGGATCGGGCTAAAGACGGGGGGTGGCATGGACCGTTTCGACCGCGCGATCCTGGACGTGCTGCGCGTGGACGGCCGCATCGCCGTCACCGCGCTGGCCGACCGCATCGGGTTGAGCAAGACGCCGACCCTGGCCCGCCTGCGGCGGTTGGAGGCGGCGGGGACGATCCGTGGCTATGCCGCCCTCGTGGATCCCGATGTCCTGGGGCGGGCGCACGTGGCTTTCGTCGAGGTGAAGCTGTCGGACACGCGCGAGCCCGCCCTGCGCGCCTTCAACGCCGCCGTACGCGCCCTTCCGGCGGTGGAGGCCTGCCATATGATCGCGGGGCCGTTCGACTATCTGTTGAAGGTCCGGACCCGGGACGTCGCTGCGTACCGGGTGGTACTGGGCGAACGGATATCGGCGCTCCCGCACGTGGCGTCCACGTCGACCTACGTCGCGATGGAGACGGTGAAGGATCCCGGCGAGGAGGCGGGGGATGGTCGGATGGCATGACGGACGCCCCCCGCCCAGGGGCGCCCCACGGCGTGGTGCCTCAGTCGTACCGCAGGTCCTGCGCCTTGCCGCGGAAAATGACGTAGGCCAGCACGGTATAGCCGCCGATGATGGGCAGCACGACGCAGGTACCCACGAAGATGATCCAGAGCGATCCGGGCGCGCTGGCCGCGTCGTAGATCGTCAGCTGGTCGGGCACGACATAGGGGTAGAAGCTGTAGGCCAGTCCCGCGAAGGTCACCGCGAAGAGCGCCGATCCCAGGCCGAAGGGGATCCAGTCGGCGCGGGTACAGCCGAACGGGATGTGGCGCAGGCCGTAGTGCAGGCCCGCGATCAGCAGGGCGGCCATCAGCGGCAGGGGGGCCAGGGCCACGATCTCGGGGAAAGCGAACCAGCGTTCGGCCACGCGTTCGCTGGCCAGCGGCGAGGCGACGGACACGCCGATCAGCGCCACGGCCACGAACCACAGCGTCGCCTTTGCCCAGCGGATAGCCCGTTCCTGCAGCCCGTCCTCCGTCTTGGCGACCAGCCAGACGGCGCCGATGAACGCATAGCCCGCGGTCACGCCCAGGGCGGACAGGGCGGCGAAGGCGACAGCGGCGCCGTCGGTGCGCAGGCCCATGATGTAGAGGCCGAGCATGAAGCCCTGGCTGAGCGCGGTCATGAGCGAACCGTAGAAGAACGCGCGATCCCAGCGGGCCTTCTGGTGACCGGGGGCCTTGGCGCGGAACTCGAACGCGACGCCGCGCAGGATCAGGCCGATCAGCATGACCGCCACGGGCAGGTAGAGCGCGGTCAGTATGGCCCCGTGAGCCACGGGGAAGGCGACCAGCAGGATGCCAACGGCCAGGACCAGCCAGGTCTCGTTGGCGTCCCAGAACGGGCCGATGGAGGCGACCATCCGATCGCGGCGGTCGCCGTCCTCGAACGGCGTCAGCAGGCCCACGCCCAGGTCGAAGCCGTCCAGGACGACGTAGATCAGGATGGACAGGCCCAGCAGCACGGCGAAGGCCATCGGCAGCCAGATGGCGGGGTCCCCGAAGGTATGCATCATGGATATGGCCTTTCGCTAAGGCCCCCACCCCGACCGTCCCCCGGCCGGGGGAGGGGGCACGTCGTGCAAGATGGCGGGCGTTACGTCACAAATCACGCGGGGAAACCCTCCCCCACCGGGGGAGGGTTGGGGCGGGGGGGTAGCAGCTGTCAGGCCATCGCTCCCCGGCCGAAGTCGCTGCCCTTCTTCGGCGCATTCTCCGTCAGGATCTCCGCCTCGGCGGCGCCGGCACCCGGGGTCAGCGGACGGACGGCTTCGCCCTTCGCCGCCTTACGCGACAGATAGGTCAGCACGCCGATATAGGCCGCGATCAGGAAGGCGTAGATCGCGAGGTAGGCGACCAGCGTGGTCAGCACCATCGGGGCGGGCACGTCGGCCACGGCCTGCTCGGTGGTCATGACGCCGTGGACGAGCCAGGGCTGGCGCCCGATCTCGGTCGTGTACCAGCCCGCGAGCGTGGCGATCCAGCCGCTGAAGGTCATCGCGCCGAAGGTCAGCAGGACCGGCTTGGGCAGGGGCACGTCGGTGCCTCGGCGGCGCCAGAGCAGGAAGGCGGCACCCCAGGACAGGGCCAGCATTGCCATGCCGGTTCCGACCATGACGCGGAAGGACCAGAACACCTTGCTTACCGGCGGATGCAGGGCGGTGCCGTCCTCGGCGACGAACTCGTCCAACGCCGGAATGGCGCCCGCGGGGTCGTGCTTGAGGATGACGGACGCCATGGACGGGATCGCGATCTCGAAATGGTTGGTCCGCGCCTCCTCGTCGGGGATGCCGAACAGGATCAGAGGCGTGTGGCCGTCGGTATCGGACCAGTTGCCCTCCATCGCGGCGACCTTCGCGGGCTGATGCTCCAGGGTGTTGAGGCCGTGGAGATCGCCGGCCAGGATCTGGACCGGAATAAGCGCCGCGCCCAGGACGACGCCCGCGCGCAGGGTCGCGCGGACCTCCGCCCCCTTGTCCCCCATCAGCATCCGCAGGGCGGACAGGCCAGCGACCAGGAAGGCCACGGTCAGGCCCGATGCCAGCAGCATGTGGACGAAGCGATAGGGCATGGACGGGTTGAAGATGATGGCCATCCAGTCGGTCGGATGCGCCACGCCGTCGATCATCTCGAAGCCGGCGGGGGTGTGCATCCACGAGTTCAGGACCAGGATCATGAAGGCCGACATGGTCGTGCCGAACGCCACGAGGACGGTCGCGCCGATATGCGCCCAGGCGGGCACGCGGCGGAAGCCGAACAGCATGATGCCCAAGAACACGGCTTCCAGGAAGAAGGCGGTCATCACCTCATAGGCCAGGAGCGGGCCCGCGATGTTACCCACGGTCTCCATGAAGCCGGGCCAGTTGGTGCCGAACTGGAAGGACATGGTGATGCCCGACACGACGCCGAGCGCGAAGCTGAGCGCGAAGACCTTTACCCAGAAGCGATAGGCGTCCATCCACGCCTCGTCCTTCGTCCAGGTGTAGCGCAGGCGGAAGAACACCAGGAGCCACCCCAGCGCGATGGTGATGGTCGGGAACAGGATATGGAACGAGATGTTCGCGCCGAACTGGATGCGCGACAGGATCAGGGTGTCCATGGCGGGGGCGGACCTTCCGGAAGGTGTCGGGGGAGGGGTGGGGGAACCGTGCGCGCCCCGGGACAGATCCGGGGCGCGCGGGGCTAGACGCCGCCCTCGTCCTCCTTCGTTTCGCGCCGCGACAGGCCGGGGATGGCGGGCATGCGGTCGAGCATGCCACGGACCTTGGAGCCGAGCGTGAGCAATTGGATCAGCCGTTCCGTTTCCAGGCGTTCGACGTCGTCGTACCAGCCGGTCATCAGCTCGATCAGCTCGCGCAGTTCCGTCATGCGGGCATGGGCGTGGCGGTCTTCCGCCGTGGCGGGGCGCTGCATCTGCAACTCGCGCAGCTTGGTCAGGGTGGGGTCGATCTCCCGCTTCTTGCGTTCGGCCACCAGAGTGCGCACGATCTCCCACAGATCGTCGGGGGTCGTGAAGTAGTCGCGGCGGTCGTCGGGCAGGTGACGCAGGCGCACCAGGTTCCAGGCTTGCAGTTCCTTCAGGCCCATCGACACGTTCGATCGCGATACCCCGAGGGCCGTCTGGATCGCTTCGGCGTTCAGGGGCGCGGACGACAAGAACAGCACCGCGTAGATCTGGCCGACGGTACGATTGATGCCCCAGCGGGACCCCATCTCGCCGAAGTGAAGCACGAATTCCTGCTGAAGCGGCGAAAGGTTCATGGTCGCGTCACCGGTCCGTTGTCGGTGATTGGCACCTAGTTTCAGAAATTTCTGAAATCCAGGATCACCACCGTGATCCAGGTGATGAATAGTGTCGCATGCTGCGGCAGGGTGGGGGCGGGGGTCAGACTGCTTGCCGCATCCCAGGTCCCGCGGCCTTGCCCATCCACCACAGTCCGAGGAAGGTCAGTCCGGCGGCCGATGTCGGCACCGGGCCCGGCAGCGCGGCCAAGGCCAACGGTACGGCCCAGGCCAGCCTACTGACGCCGGACGTCCCGATCGCGGGGCGGCCGCCGAGCAGGAAGGCCAGGGACAGCGTGAACACGATCCCCGCGACCGCGGCTTCGGCGATCGCCGCCGGACCGCCGCCGCCCAGGAACCCGTCATGGGCCAGGAACAGCATCGGAAGGACGTAGGCGACGGCGCCTAGACGGACGGCCTCGACGGCGACCCTGAACCACGGTGTCCCCGCGATCTGCGCGGCGACGAAGACGCCCACGCAGACGGGTGGCGTCACGACCGACAGCGTCGCGTAGTAGAGGACGAAGAAGTGCACCTTTAGCGCATCGATCCCCAGTTGGATCAGCGCGGGCGCGAACACCGCGGCCACCAGCACATAGGCCGCCGAGGTCGGCAGCCCCATGCCCGCGATCAGGCAGACGATCGCCATGACGATCGCGATGGCCCAGATCTGCCCGCCGGCGCTTCCCAGGATGATGCCGGTCAGGGTCACGCCCACCCCGGTCAGGTTCAGAAGCGAAACGAAGACCTGCGCCACGGTTAGCATGATGCCCACGATGACGACGCCGCGGCCCCCCGTCTCCAACGCGGGGGCCAGACGCAGGACGGCGGATTTCAGCCCCTCGCCAGCCGTCAGGCGCGCGGCGACGAAGGCCAGGATCATCGCGACGATGCCGTAGAAGGCGGTGGTGCCGATGGAGTTGCCGTTAACAACGCCGAACAGGATGCCGCCCAGGGACGCGACGATGGGGGTCAGGGCGCGCCAATCCAGGGCTTCCGACCAGGAAGGGACCTCGTCCCCCTCCATCCCGTAGAGGCCCCTGCGCCGGGCCACGGCGTCGATGGTGACGAACACCCCGACATAGAAGCAAATGGCCGGTAGGATCGCGGCGGCGGCGATGCGCCAATAGCTTTCGCCCACCAGTTCGGCCATGACGAAGGCGGCCGTGCCCATGATGGGGGGTGCCAGTTGTCCACCGGTGGAGGCGATGGCCTCCACCCCTCCCGCGAAGGGGGCGGGGTAGCGCAGGCGCTTCATCAAGGGGATCGTGAAGTTGCCCGTGGTGGCGACGTTGGCGACCGTGGAGCCGGAGATCATGCCGAAGAACCCGGATGCCACGGTGGCGATCTTGCCCGCCCCGCCCACCGAGGATCCCGCCGCCCGCGCGGACAGCTTGAAGAAGGTCGTGCCCGCGCCCGTGTGCAGGAGGAACGCGCCGAACAGGATGAAGGCGGCGAGCGTGGTGGCCGCGATGCCCACCAGCATCCCCCATAGGCCCAGATCGGACAGGAACACCGTTTCCGCGATGAAGTACTGATCGAAGCCACGGTGTCCGAACGCGCCAGGGATGCGGTCGCCCAGGAAGGCGTAAAGGAACATCAGCCCCACGAGGATCGGGAAGATGATGCTGACCGCACGGCGTGCGAGTTCCAGCAGCGCCACGGTCGCCAGGGCGGCCAGCCAGACGTCGTGGGGTTCGGCGAAGGGGCGTTCGACCATGATGCGTTCGAAGTGCCAGATCGCATAGCCCGCCGCGCCCCAGACCGCGGCCACGACGGCGAGGTCCACGGCCAGCCCGAGGGGCCGCCAACGGGTGCCGGACCCCAAGGGATACAGGCAGACCGCCAGGGCAGAGACCAGCGCGACGAAGATGCCGCGCTGGATCAGGGATTCGAAGGCGCCCGTGGCGACCGTGTAGAAGGTGAACAGCCCGATCGCGACGGCCAGCCCGAGGGCGAGCCATTCGCGCGTCGACCGGGGCGCGCGCGGCTCCGTCTCCATCGTCGCTTCGTCGAGCGCGCTCCCCCCCTCGGCCGTCACGAACGGCGCCTCAGCCGTCCTGGGGCATCAGGCGGTCGGGCACGGTGTAGCCCGCTTCCTGGAACGCGCGGACGGCGCCGGGATGCAGCGCGGTCGATGCGTTGTCCAAGGTCAGCTGCGCGATGTCGACGCCTTCGAGGGGCCTGAACGCGGCCGCCTGTATGCCCGTCCCGTCGGCGCCGTCGTCCTCGATCACCGCCTTGACGATCCGATAGGCCGTCTCCTCGTCCAATTCGGGTGCCGCGGACACGGCGATCATGAAGGCCCAGGTCTTGTAGGGCTCCGCCCGGTCCTGCTGCTCGTCGGCCGGCATGTCCACGATGGACAGCTCCGGCACCTGCTCCTGGATCGTCGCCAGCCGGTCCTCCGGTATCGGCAGGACGCGAAGGGGGCTGAGCGTGGCGATGTCCGTCGTCAGCGGATCGAACTTGGTGCCCACGGCGGACTTGATGAAGCCGGGGATGCGATCGTCCTTGATCTGGTTCGCCAACTCGGAGTTGGAGCCGCGCACGAAGTCCGGCTCGATCCCAAGGGCGCCCAGCACGATCTCGGACGTGGCCTCCGTCGACGACCCACGCTGGCCCGGTCCGAACTCGATCCCGTCGAGGTCGGCGAGCGACTCGATGCCGCTGTCACGACGCACGATCACCAGTTGCGGCGCCAAACTGTAGGCGAACAGGAGCTTGGAATCGATCGGCTCGCCCTCGAAGCCGTACTGCCCCTCGTTGGCATGGTAGAGCGTGGTCGTCGTGACGAGGCCGGCGTCGAGCTGACCGCGTTCCATGCGCTTCAGGTTGTCGACGGTGGCGCCCGTCTCGACCACGGAGGCCTGGATGCCGTCCGTCTTCTCATTGATCAGGTTCGCGAGGGCCGCGAAGTACGCGTAATGCGAGGATTGCGCGTTGGTCGCTCCCAACGCGATGCGCGTGTCCTGCGCGTTGGCCGCGCCCGTCGCGGCGATGGTGGCGGCCAGCGCCGCTCCGATCCAGGTCTTCATTTCGTTTCCTCCCTTATGCGTGGCGCGCGGGGGTCCGCGGTCCCGTTCGGGACACCTTAGCCCCCCGAAGGCCGCAGTGAAGTGTGCATCGCTCCCGCGCCCTGCCCGCAATCGGCCTTATGTCACGAAGCGGTGGATCGGATCGGGCCGGGCGATACGGGCACCGACGGGACCCGGTGTCGCCGCCGCGCGCATCGCGTTGACACTTCCGCACGCCGCGTCGCAGGCTTCCGGCGAACGGGGGGCGCATGACCGCAGGGACCGATCGATCGATGGATGGCGCCCCGTGCTGGCGCTGATGCGCGCCTATGTCCGCGGGATCGACGCCGTGAACCGGCGGATCGGGCGCGTGGTCATGTACGGCATCTTCGCGCTGATGGGCGTCCTGCTGTGGTCCAGCCTGTCGAAGACCTTCCTCGTCCCGAGCCTCTGGACGCTGGAGATGGCGCAGTTCCTGATGGTCGCCTACTTCATCCTCGGCGGGCCCTATGCAATCCAGATGGGCAGCCATGTCCGCATGGACCTTCTCTACGGCGACTGGTCGCCCCGGCGTAAGGCCTGGTTCGACGCCGTCACGGTGGGGCTCCTGACCTTCTATCTGGGCGTGCTGCTCTACGGCGGGCTGGCCTCGCTGGCCTATTCGGTCGGATATTTCGGAACCGAACCCGTGGGCTTCCTCGCTGGCTTGGTCGCGGGCACGTCCGAGACGGCGTTCCTGGAACGATCCTCCTCGCCCTGGCGGCCCTACATGTGGCCGATCAAATCGGTGATGTGCTTCGGCATGGCCTGCATGCTGCTGCAATGCGTGGCGGAGTTCTTTCGCGACGTCCTCCTGCTGGCCGACGTACCCGTGGAGGACCGGCTCGCCTGATGTCCTACGAGCTGATCGCAACGCTCATGTTCTCCTCCATGATGCTGATGCTGCTGACCGGACAGCGGGTGTTCGGCGCCATCGGCTTCGTCGCAGTCGTGGCCGCCCTGTGGCTGTGGGGCGACCGGGGCGGGTTCGACATCGGGTTCAGCGCGGCCATCAAGGTGATGAACTGGTATCCGCTGCTGACGCTGCCGATGTTCGTGTTCATGGGCTACGTCCTGTCGGAATCGGGCATCGCGGACGACCTGTACGCGATGTTCCACGTTTGGTTCGGCGGCCTGCGCGGGGGCCTTGCGATCGGGACGATCGGGCTGATGGTCCTGATTTCGGCGATGAACGGCCTGTCGGTCGCGGGCATGGCCATCGGGGCCACCATTGCCCTGCCCGAGCTTCTGAAGCGCGGCTACGACAAGCGGATGGTCACGGGCGTGGTGCAGGCCGGTGCGTCCCTCGGGATCCTTGTGCCGCCGTCCGTTGTGCTCGTGCTGTACGCGATGATCGCGCGCCAGCCCGTGGGGCAGCTTTGGCTGGCGGGCGTGGTGCCGGGGCTGATGATGGCGGTCCTGTTCGTGGCCTACATCGCGATCCGCTGCCGCATGAACCCGGCCCTGGGGCCCGCCCTGCCGGCCGCCGAACGCGCGATGCCCATGGCGCAGAAACTGGCGCTGCTGCGCGCGGGGCTCCTGCCGATCGGCATCTTCGCGGTGATGATGGTGCCGTTCGTCAACGGCTGGACGTCGCTGGTCGAAAGCAGCGCCATCGGCGCGCTGGCCGCCTTCGCCGCCGCGATCCTGAAGCGCCGCATGACGCGGGCCGCGTTCGAGAACACGGTCCGCAACACGTTGGGCATCACCTGCATGTTCATGTGGATCATCCTGGCCGCCCTGGCCTTCGGTGCGGTGTTCGACGGCCTGGGCGCGGTCAAGGCCATCGACGACCTGTTCACGGAACGGCTGGGATTGAATCCCTGGATCATCCTGATCCTGATGCAACTGTCGTTCATCGTGATGGGCACGTTCCTGGACGACACCGCGATGCTGGTCATCGTCGCCCCCCTCTACGTGCCCCTGGTGGGGGAGCTGGGCTTCGATCTGATCTGGTACGGTATCCTCTATACGATCACCTGCCAGATCGCGTACATGACGCCGCCCTTCGGCTACAATCTGTTCCTGATGCGCGCCATGGCCCCGCCCGAGATCGGGATCACCGACATCTACCGTTCCATCGTGCCGTTCGTGGCCGTGATGGTCGGCGCGCTGGGGCTGGTGATGGCGTTTCCGGACCTGGCGCTGTGGCTGCCGGGGCTGGTCTATGGCCGGTGACAGGATTGGGATGGGGGGCTAGGGTGTACGGCATGGAACAACCCGTCCTGCCCGAACGGATGAATGTGGCCAAGTTCAGGCGCTGGCTGGACGCGCATGCAGGCGACAGGCGGTTCGAGCTTTCGGATGGCGAGATCGTGGCGTTGGCGTCCGAACGCGCGATCCATGCGCGCCTGAAGGCGGAAGCCTTCTCCGCGCTGCAGACGGCAGCGTCCGGTCTGTCCTGCGAAGTATTCGTGGACGGCATGGCGGTCGAGATCGGCGACAGGACCCAGCGCGAACCCGACGCCGCCCTCCAATGCGGCGATCCGCTTCCGCCCGATGCCATGTTCTACACCGATCCCATCGTACTGGTCGAAGTGCTGTCGCTATCGACCTCTTCCCTCGATACGAACGCCAAGTTCGCCGAGTACACGCAGATCGAGAGCCTGGCGCATTACCTGACCGTCGATCCCAGCCGGAAGATCGTCGTGGCACACCGCCGGACGCCGGATGGGTTCGTCGCCGCGATCCTGCCGGGCGGTCCCCTGTGCCTCGACCCGCCAGGCATCACGCTCGACCTCGACGCCGTGCTCGCACCGCTGAACGCCTGAGACCATCACCAACCGGGGGACCGAACCATGACCACCACCAGACGCAAGATCCTGACCACCGGCGCGCTCGGCGGGGCGGCGGCCCTGGCCGCGCCCGGCGTCGCCCGCGCGCAGGAGCCGATCCGCTGGCGCTTCCAAACCTATGCCGGCGCCGCCCTGGGCGAGCAGGTGACCAAGCCCATCATCGACTACATCAACGCCGCCTCGAACGGCGAGCTGCAGATCGAGCTGTTCTACGCCGACCAGATCGTGCCGACGGGCGAGCTGTTCCAGGCGCTTCAGCGCGGGACCATCGACGGCGTCCATTCGGACGACGATTCCATGGCCTCGCCCACGCCGCTGCGCCAGTTCGGCGGCTACTTCCCCTTCGCCACCAAGCACATCCTCGACGTGCCCGTCCTGTTCAACCAGTACGGCCTGGCCGACATCTGGCGGGACGAATACGCCAAGGTCGGCGTCCAGTGGCTTTCGGCCGCGGGCCAGGATCCCTGCAACTTCAACACCACGCGCGAGATCACGTCGGTGTCCGACCTCGACGGCCTGCGGCTCTATACCTTCCCGACGGCGGGGCGGTTCCTGTCGCGATTCGGCGTCGTGCCCGTCAACATCCCCTACGAGGATGCCGAGGTCGCGGTCCAGACGGGCGAGTTGGACGGCATGGCCTGGTCCGGCATCACCGAGGACTACACCGTCGGCTGGGCGGACGTGACCGACTACTTCCTGACGAACAACATCTCGGGCGCATGGATCGGATCGTTCTTCGTCAACCAGGGCCGGTGGAACGAGTTGCCCGAACACCTGCAGCAACTGGTCATGGCCGCCATCGAGGCGGGCCATACCTATCGCAACCAGTGGTACTGGGGCGGCGAGGCACGGCTGCGCGCACAAGGCGACAAGCTGGAACTGCGCACCGTCCCTGCCGACGAATGGGCCGAGGTCGAGAACGCCGCCAAGGAGTTCTGGGACGAGGTCGCGCAGGAGGGCGAACTGCAATCGCGGATCGTCGGGATCTTCCGAGAATACAACGACGTCATCAACCAGGCCGGTCCGCCCTACACCAACAGCTGATCCGGTCGCGGCGGTCCCCCGGGGCCGCCGCGGTCACACTGGGACGGTACGAAGGCCCAGATCTTTCAGGTGATCGAACGCGTGGTCGGATGTCATCACGGGAAGGGCCAGTTCCAACGCAGTCCACGCAATCATTCGATCGAACGGATCGCGATGTTCCCGTCCATGGACGCGCCATTCCATCGAGGCGGATCCGGCCATGACCGTCGCCAAGACGGGAATGACGGCGATGCCGCTATCCTCCAGCTCCCTGATGAAGGCGATGTCGATCTCCTGCACGTCGAGACGACGGATACGGACCTTCTGATTGATCTCGTACAGGGAGCAGGCGGACACGACGACGTTCGATGCGGCTTCGATGGCCGATACGGAGCTCGGGTTCAGGCGTTCCATCATCAATCAGACGAGCGCCATCGTGTCGAGAAGCATGGCTCAGCCGCCCCGCTTCTCTGCCTCCGCCTCCATCTCGTCGTAGTCGGCATCGCTCAGATCGGGGGTGATCCAGTCTTGTGCGGCGAGGATCTCTCGCGACCGGCGATCCATCAGTCTATCCCCCAACCCCGAGATGTCCCGCCGCTTGATCGTCACGCCCAGGCCCTTCGCCAGCGCGCGGCGGGCGACCTCGGACTTCGACAGGCCGTCGCGTGCGGCGGCTTCGCGCAGGGCCGCGTCGATGGCCGGGTCCACGTTCCGCAGGGTCAGGTGATGCATGGCGCGATCCTCGTGCAGTCGCTCATGCCCGGGATGTAACGCACCCCGGGTGGGCGGGCAATGCACCCGCCCGTCAGACCGCCAGCTTCCGTCCCACGGACCGGGCGATTCCGATGATCGTCAGGATCGTCAGAGCCCAGAAGAACCACGTGATCGGTCCGCGCAGCAGAATGGCCGGATCGCTGCCCGACATCAGCATGGATTGCCGGAAGTTGTCCTCCAGCAGCGGGCCCAGGATGAAGGCGATCAGGAAGGGCGCGACGGGGATGCGCGCGCGCATCATCAGGTAACCCACCCATCCCATCGCAAACATCACGCCGACGTCGAACACGTTGTTGTTCACGGCGAACACGCCATACACGCACAGCACCAGAACGGTCGGCATCAGGATCCGCTTGGGCACCTCGGCGATGAAGCGGAAGCCGCGGATCGCGACGCTGCCGACGACGAACAGGAACACGCTGCTGACGATCAGCCCGATGAACAGGCCGTATATGATGTCGACGTTCAGGACGAACATCATCGGACCGGGCTGCAGGCCGTGGACCATGAACGCCCCGATGATGATGGCGGTGATGACATCGCCCGGCACGCCCAGGGCCAGGAGCGGGATCAGGGTCGCGCCCGCCACGCCGTTGTTGCCGGCCTCCGACGCGGCGACGCCCTCGATCTCGCCCTTGCCGAAGTTCTCGCGGTCGGGCGACCGGCGGCGGGCTTCCGAATAGGACAGAAACGCCGACGGCGCGGCCCCGATGCCCGGGATCGAGCCCAGGAACACCCCGATGAAGCTGCCCCGCACGATCGAGCGGAAGCTCTTGCGATAATCCGCGAAGCTGACCCGCGTGCCGCCCAGCGAACGGGCGCGGCCCAGATGCGCGGTCGGGTTGCGCGCCATGGCGATGATCTCCGGGATGGCGAACAGGCCGATCAGCACGGCGATGAAGTTCAGGCCGCCCATCAGGTTCGGGTTGCCCAGGGTGAACCGATTCGTGCCGTAGACGAGGTCCAGCCCCACCGTCGCCAGCAGCAGGCCCAGAAGCGCGGACAGCGCGCCGCGCAGCAGGCTGTCGCCCGACACGCCCGCGATGATCGTCAGGCTGAACAGGATCAGGGCGAAGAATTCGGGCGGGCCGAAGGACAGCGCGAAGGAGGCCAGCCACCCCGCGAACAGGATCAACGCCAGGTTCGAGATCAGGTCCGCCGTGCAGGACGCCCACAGCGCCATGCCGAGCGCGCGCCCCGCCTCGCCGCGTTCGGCCAGGGGGTGGCCGTCGAGGATCGTGGCGGACGATGCCGGCGTGCCGGGCGTCTTGATGAGGATCGCGGGGATCGATCCGCCGAAGATTCCCCCTTTGTACACGCCCAGCAGCAGCAGGATGCCGGTGATCGGCGCCATGCTGAACGTGAAGGGCAGGGTCAGGGCCACGGCCATGGTCGCCGAAAGGCCCGGGATCGCGCCGCCGATCACGCCGATGCAGATCCCCACGAAGAGCGCGAGGAACGCCTCGACCGACGCGACGGTGTTCAGGCCCGCCGCCAGGCTGTCCAGAAGGCTCACGCGCGGCCCCTCACGGCAGGCGGATCAAGTCGCCCTGCGGCACGGCGACACCGGCGACATGGGCGAAGAACGCGTACAGCACCAGGGGCACCGCGACCGTGCAGATCAGCGCCACGATCGGATGGCGGGTGCGGAACAGGAACGCGGTCGCGGCGAAGGCAGCCATGCAGGTCAGCGGCATGCCCAGGATCGGCATCGCCTGCATCGTGGCGACCATGATCGCCGCCAGCGCGATCAGCCGCAGCCAGGCGCCGGGCTTGGCGGCGTCCTCCTCGTCGAGCAGGATGGCGGGGTCGACGCGCCAGCCGGTGAACAGGAGCAGCGCGCCCGTCAACGCGGTCAGGCCCGTCAGCGTATAGGGCCAGAAGGTCGGCGCCAGGACGATGTTCCGGACGTTCGACGGCGACGACACGAAGTTCGGTATCGCGACCAAAGCCATCGCCGCGGCGATGACGAGGGCCGCGAAGCCCAGCCTGATTTGCAAGGCGCGCAACGTCATGAACGTCCCCTTCCCGTTCCCCGGGCCGATGACGGCACGGTGGGCGGGATTCGGTCAAGCATCGGATCGCCCCCCCGGGGCGGCGGAACGGTCCGGCATGGCCGGACCGCGACGCGGGACCGCACGGCGCGCGCGTCAGCCTTCGATCCGCATGCCCAGATCGTCCACCAGGGCGCGGAACGTGTCGTACTGCCCTTGAATGAACTCGTTCGCGTCCTCGGGGGACATCACGTCGATGATCGACCCGCGAGATTCCATCTGCTTCACGAAGTCCGCGTCGCCCGCCGCCTGCTCCATCCATTCGCCCCACTTGGCGGCGACGTCGTCCGGCAGGCCGGCGGGGCCCGCGATGCCCGTCCAGCCGACCAGCTGCTCCAGCTCCGGGTGGCCCAGCGACGTCGCCGTGGGCGCGTCGAACCCTTCCACCGGGTCGGGCGTCGTCACCAGCAGCGCGCGCATCTGCCCGTTGGCCACGAAGCCCGCCAGCGCGGAGGAGTTGGTGCACAGGAACTCGGCCGTGTTGTTCAGCACCGCGGTCGCCGCGGCACCGCCGCCCTGCTGGGGGATGTGCGTGGCCGCCGAGGCCGCGTTCTCCAGCCCGAAGGCGTCGAGAACGAAGGTCGCGCCCAGATGCGGGCCGGAGCCCACGCCGGAGGACGAGAAGCTGATCCCCTCGCCCTCGGCCTTCGCCATCAGGTCGTCCATCGACTGGATGTCGCTGTTGGCGTTCACGACGCAGGCGAAGGGGTTGATCTCGTACACGGTGACGAAGCGGAAGTCGTCCAGCGTGTAGGGCAGCGTCGCCTTCATCGCGGGGTTCACCGAATGGGATCCCACCCGCGCGAACAGCATCGTGTACCCGTCGGGGTTCGCGTTCTGCACCGCGACCGACCCCGTGGCGCCGCCCGCGCCGGTGATGTTCGCCATGACCAGGGGCTGGCCCACCGCCTCGCCCAGGGGTTCGGCGATGGTGCGCGCGCTGATGTCGGTGGCACCCCCCGCGCCGTAGGGGATGATCATGTTGATCGCCCGCTCCGGATAGTCAGCCAGGGCCGCCCCGGCAGTCAACGCGGTCCCGATGGCGAGCGTCGCGGTCAGTGTCGTGGTCTTCATCGTGTTCCTCCCAGAACCCGCGCGGTCGTTCTTGCCCGCGGCTTTTCCAAAGGTTAGCGTCAAGGAAAGGTTTGAAATAGTCAATTTTCTTTATCGGTAACGAAAGCGACGCTTAACGCCGGGGGGCTATGGCGTGACCATCCGATTGTTGCGCACGCTGGTCGCGGTGGCGGACCACAAGACGTTCAGCGCCGCGGCGGGCGTGGTCCACGTGACCCATGCCGCCGTCAGCCAGCAGATGCAGACGCTGGAAGGGTCGCTCGGGGTCGCCCTGTTCGACCGGTCCCGCCGCACCCCGGAGCTGACCCCCGTCGCGCGGCGGATCGTGGCCAAGGCGCGCGTGCTGATCGCCGACTACGACGACCTCGTGCCCTCGGTGCTGGGCGACGACGGTCTGGGGGGGGCCGTCACCCTGGGCGTGCTGCGCACCACGCTGACCGGTCTGGCGCCCCGGGCGATGGCCGCGCTGAAGGCCAAGTTCCCGCAGATCGGCCTGACCATCCGTCCCGGCCTGACGGGACCCCTGGCCGCGGAGGTCGAGCGCGGGACCCTGGACGCCGCCGTGGTGACGAAGCCGCACCTGATGCCGCGGAACACGGTGTTCCGCCCCCTGGCGCGCGAGCCGATGCAGCTGATCGCCGCCACCCGCGAGGTCGGCCGCGACCCCATCGCCCTCCTGCGGTCGCGGCCCTTCATCCGCTTCGACCGCAGCGCCGTGGTCGGCACCCTGATCGACAACTGGATTCTGTCCCGGGACATCCAGGTCGCCGAAACGATGGAGCTGGACAGCCTGGAGGCCATCGCCAGCATGGTCCACGCGGATCTGGGCGTCTCGATCGTCCCGGACCTGGCGGTGAAGCCGCAGGACGCGGTGCCGGTCAAGGCGCTGCCCCTGGGGCCGGACGCACCGGAGCGGATCATCGGCCTCCTGCACGCGGACCACCGCACCAGCACGCGTGCCATCGACGAGGTCCACTCCGCCCTGGCCGCCATCGTCGCCGCGGATTCGCCCGACCGTGCCCTGGCGGAACCGTGACGGTCGAGTTCGTTACCTATCTGATCCTGGGCGCCGCCGCCGGGGGCTTCATAAACGGATTGTCCGGCACGGGGACCGCCCTGTTCGCGCTGGGGTTCTATCTGGTGGTGCTGGACCCCGTCCGCGCCGTCGCCGTCGTCGCCTTCATGTCGGTTCTGGCCGGGCTGCAGGGCTTGTGGCTGGTGCGGTCCGAGATCGGGGCCCGGCCGAAGCGCCTGGCCCGCTTCCTGATCCCCGGCCTGGCGGGCGTGCCCATCGGCATCACGCTCCTGGACGTGATCGACGCGGGCACGCTGCGGATCGGGATCGCCACGCTTCTGATCGTCTATGGCGGCTATTTCGGGTTCCGCGCCGCCCTGCCCGCCTTCACGCGCCGGGCGCCCGTGGCCGATGTCGCGATCGCGTTCGTCGGCGGCGTGCTCGGGGGCGCGGCGTCCGTTTCGGGGGCGCTGCCCGCGATGTGGCTGTCGCTGCGGCCCTGGCCCAAGTCGGAGGTCCGCGCCGTCCTGCAGCCCTACAACGTGGCGATCCTGGGCACGACGGTCATGCTGCTGCTGTTGCGGGGGGCCTATGACGCCACCGCCCTGACGGCGCTGGCGGTCACGGTGCCCTGCGGCCTGATCGCGGCGCAGGTCGGGATCGTGGTGTTCAAGCGGCTGTCCGACACCGGCTTCCGCCGCCTGCTGATCGTGCTGACGCTGCTGATGGGCTTGGGGATCATGGCGTCCGAGGCGTTCTGACGCCGGCCGAACCACCACGGCCGATGCTGCACTGCGGCGATGAATTCTCCGGCCTGGGGTGCCCACAGGGTCGTTCCGGTGCGATCAGTCTGCGTCCGAGCGCGGGGTGGGGCAACCCGGACGATATCCCGTGGAACAAGGGGTCCGATCGGGAAGCGCGTCGCCCGTCGCCGGTCGGAACGCCCCGGCCGGGCCGGTGTGGCGGGTGTCTGCCCCGCGTCTGCCACATGTCTGCCCCGCGTCGGACGGATCGATGATTCGCGCCCATCGCCCGGCCTGCGGGAAAGGCCCCCGCTAGCCCCGTGTCTGCGGAGTCTTGATCCCCAGGAGCGAGCCCGCGACCTGGGTCTTGAGGATCTGCGCGGTGCCGCCGCCGATGGTGAACATGCGGACGTCGCGGTACATCCGCTCCAACGGCTCCCCGTCGCCGAAGCCGCGGGCGCCGAACATCTGCAACGCGTCCGACACGACCTCGATCGCGCGCTCGGTGGCGAAGAACTTGGCCCGGGCGGCCATCGTCATGTCGGGGAAGGGCGAGCCGTCGGCGCCGCGCGAGCACGCGGCTTCCCGCAGCATCAGGCGCGATGCGTGGACCTTGGCATCGGCTTCGGCGAGCATCCATTGCAGGCCCTGGAACTCCGCGATGGGGCGGCCGAACTGCTCGCGTTCCAGAAGGTAGTCCCGCGCCCGTTCCAGCGCGCCCGCCGCGACCCCCATCGCCACGGTGCCCGCGCCGACGCGCTGGCTGTTATACGCCTCCATCAGCGCCGCGAAGCCGCGCCGGAATCCGCCCGGCGGGCAGACGACCATGTTCGCCGCGACGCGCAGGCCGTCGAAGCGAAGCTCCGCCTCCGGCATGCCGCACAGGCCCATGGTGCGTTCGCGACCGACGATCGCGAACCCGTCCGGATCGATGCCCGCGCCCGGGTCGCGCAGGACCAGGAAGCCGCCGATGCCTTCGTCGGTGCCGTCCGCGTCCAGGACGCGGGCGAAGATCAGGTGCAGCTTCGACACGCCGCCGCCCGTGATCCAATGCTTGCAGCCGTCGATGACGTAGCCGTCGCCGTCGCGGCGCGCGGTCGTCTCCATCGCCGTGGCCGCGCTGCCCGCACCGGGTTCGGTGATGCAGATCGCGGGCTTGTCGCCCCGCAGGACGTGACGGGCGGCCAACGCCCACTGCGCGTCGGTCCCGTAGGCCATGATCGCGCTGACGGCGCCCATGTTCGCCTCGACCACGATGCGCGCGGACAGGGTGCAGGCCTTCGCCACCTCCTCCACCACCAGGCAGGCATCGTGAAAGGACGCGCCAGCCCCACCCCACCGGGCCGACAGGGTCATGCCCATCACGCCCGCATCCACCATGTCGGCCACGTTGTCCCAAGGGTATTCGCGGTCCCTGTCCCAATGCGCGGCGCGCGGCGCGAAGCGAGCGGCGAGGTCGCGTCCGACGGCGGACCAGTCGGCGGCGGAACGCTGGGCGGGGTCGGGGCGGAGGCGCGTCATCATGTTCATGTCACGCAAACTACCCTAGCGTCCTAGTTCGTTCCTAACGTATTCCTTCATAGATCAACTTCGAGGATGGTGGAGATATGCGGACCCGGTCCCTTCGCACCCTGCGTCGCATCGCCGAAATCGGATCCTTCACCCAGGCCGCCGCGGCGGAGAACATGACGCTGTCCGCCCTGTCGGCGCAGATGTCGAACCTGGAACGCGACCTGGGCGCGGCGCTGTTCGACCGTTCCGTCCGTCCGCCCGCCCTGACGCCGCTCGGGCGGAGGGTGGCCGACATGGGCGGTGCGATCCTGCGGGACGAGGCACGGCTGCGCGCGCTCTGCGACCCCGACGCGCCCTTGGCGGGACGGTTCGCGGTCGGGTTCATCTCGTCGGCCAGCGTCCGGATGCTGCCCGGCTTCCTGACCCGGATGGAGGCGGACGCGCCGGGGGTCGAGGTGGTCTTGCGGTCCGACCTGTCGGAACGGCTGGTCGCGCAGGTCGCATCGGGCGTGCTGGACGCGGCGGTCGTCACCGGCACGGACGCGGCGAACCCCGGTCTGGTCGAGGACGTCGTGGCGCGCGAGGCGATGCGCGTCATCACCCCGGGGGGCACGATGGCGAACGCTTCGCCGGGGCGCCCGTTCTTCCACTTCAAGCCCGAATCCGGGATCGGGCGCGTCATCGCGGGGATCCTGGCGGAGCGCGGCCTGCGTCCCGCGCGCACGGTGGTGCTGGAGAACGTGGAGGCGGCGGTGGAATGCGTGCGCCAGGGCCTCGGCTGGTCGATCCTGCCGGGGCCGGACATCGAACGCTACCGCGCGGCGGACCTGATCGTGCCGGGCCTGGTGGACATGTCGCGCGACCTGGTGCTGGTGACGCGCGCGGACGCCTTCGACAGCCTGCGCGCCACGTTCCTTCGCGCCCTGGGAAACGGAGCCTAGATTACCTCGTCCGTGCGATCGTCGGATTCGCCGTAGCGCTTGAGGACGGCGGGCTTCGTGTCGGCATAGGCCGCCTGCATCAGCCCCGATTCCGCGATCTTCGCGTTCTCGCGCTCGAACAGGCAGTCGCCGTTCAGGTCGGAGGCCACGATGAAGGGGCCCATCCTGTTGCAGCGGATGACCCACATCGCCTGGGCCAGGCCCAGTTCCTCGTTCCAGTGGACGGCCTCCACCGTCTCGACCCCACGCCCCAGCAGCGCGCCGGTGCCGTAGCCGACGGTGGACAGATAGACGGCGCCGTTAGGCACGAAGTAGGACCTGTAGTCCTCCGACGACATGCCGCCCTTGCCGACGATCAGCTTGGCGCCCGACTTCTCCATCCATTCGGGCAGCCATTTGCGGAAGCGGAACGATGCTGTGGCGGTGACGGCGCCCATCTCGAACGACCCGTCCGCGTTGATCCGCGCGGCGGGCGAGCAGTGGAAGTTCGCGGCCGATTGCGACGGAAGCTCCATCGGGATGTTGGCCTTGTCCTCCAGGGCGCGCATGTAGACGCCTTCGCGCGCGGTGTACATCAAGCCGTCCAGGTACACGACGTCGCCCAGGCGCAGCTTGGCGATGTCCTCGTCCGACGGCGTGGTCGAAAGGCGGATCTCCCGGACGCTCATTCGGCGGCGACCCGGGCGGGCTCCCACTCCACGGTGTCGCGACGCTGATAGTCGGTGAACCAGTCGGGGTCCGTGCGGTGCTCCACCCGGCCATCCGCGTGGATGCGCGCGACGGCGCGGCGCGACGACAGGCAGAAGGCGTGGACCGACATCGGCATGCCCCCGGTGTGGCAATAGCCGACCTCGATGTTGCAATCGATGACCATGTTCTTGCCCACGAACCCCATCGCCCCCATGCCGATGGAGTTGCCGAGTTCCTTGAACTCGTCCTCCATCGCGGCGATCCGGGGGTCGGAGTTGCGCGACCCCACGACCCGCAGGACCGATGCCCGCTTGCCCAGCACCATGGAGATGTCCTTCGAGCCGCCCAGGCCGATGCCGATGATGGCGGGCTGGCAGGACAGGCCGCGCTTGCCGAACGCCATGAGTGAATCGAGGTAGAAGCGCTTGATTCCCCCGATCCCGTCCGACGGGAACAGCATGCGATAGTCGGTGCCGAACAGCCCGCCCTTGTGGACCGTGATCAGGTCGATCCAAGCGCCGTCCGGTTCGAACCCATACTCGATCTCCGGCGCGCCGATGCCCACGTTGTTGTCGTGGTCGGTCCGCCACAGGGGGTGGACGCGGTTGGGGCGCAGGGGCACGCCGTTGGTGGCGTTGGCCGTCGCACGGCGGAGCGCGGCCTCCAGGGCGACCATGCCGCCTTCGACCTGCGCCTCGTTGCCCAGCTTCACGAACCAGCGCGGCACGCCCGTGTCCCCGCACATCGCGCGGCGATCCTCCTTCGCGGCCTCGTAGTTGTCGAGCATCGCCTTGAGGACGAAGGACGACAGGTCCCCGTCCTCGGTGGCGGCGGCCTTCTTCAGCCCGTCGAGATAGTCGGCGGGGATCTCGATGGCGGCCTTGTCCATCAACGTCTCGGCGGTGGACTGGATCAGGGAGATGGGGATCATCGTCCGAATCCTTCCGGCAGGGACAGGGTCAGGTCGGGGGCGTTCAGGGCGGTGACGGGTTCGGTCCAGGGTCGCGCGACGACGGAGTTGTAGCCATTGGGGGAGGGGTCGCGGTGGACGTGGATCAGGCGGTTCGGGATGTCCACGACCCAATAATCGATGACGCCGTGCATGGCGTAGAGGCGAGCCTTGGCCTTCATATCCTGTGAGAGGGTCGAGTTCGAGATCTCGACGATGAGCAACGCATCGGACCCTCCAGCGTCGTCACTCGATAAGCCCTTCGGAAGGACGATGATGTCTGGACCGACAATCGTATCGGCATCCAGGCGGACTGCGACGTCGATCGCTAAGGAAAGGCCGTTCTTCGCACCGTTGTAGAGCTGGACGAACGCTTCGCCGAGGATCGTTCCATGAAGATTCTTCCCCGGCGACATCTCGATGAATCTTCCTTGGATCAATTCGTACCTTCTGTCCCTCAGCGTGCCCGCATCGATCAACGCGTCCATCATCGCAGCGTCCACCGGAGCGGGATGAAGGCCGTGCCGACGCAGTTCGGGATCGATCCGAACGTCTCGCAGGATCTTGGACGGCTCGGCCTCGACCAGCTCGCCGTGACGAAGTTCGACCTTCCGCCCTTCCAACAGCCCCGCGTCCAAGAGCGCGCGCATCATCTCGGCGTTCATCTTCGCCGGGCGCACGACGCTCCAATCGAGTTCCACGTCGGGCATCCGGTCCGTCTCGACGTCCTTCATGCCTGCCTCCCCTATTCGGCGGCCACCAGCGTTTCGGGCTCGGTTTCCGGCAGGATGGTCTCGCCCGGCCGGACGATCGTAAACCGCACGGGCTGCCGCGTCACCCGCACCGCGTCGCCGTCCATGCTGGCGACGGTGAAGTCGCTGTTCTCCAACCCGCCGTCGTCCGGGAAGTCCTCCCGGAAATGGGCCCCGCGCGAATTCTCGCGCGCCAGGCCCGCCTTCGCGATCACCTCCGACACGTCGCACAGACTGCGCAGGTTCAGCCAGTCGTGCCAGGTCAGGTTGAAGGCCAGGTTCGATCCGTCCACGCCCGTGTCCATCAGCGCGTCCGACACGGCGGCGATGCCCGTCAGGCCGCGCCGCATGCCTGATGCGGTCCGCATGACGCCGACCTCCTCCCACATGACCTCCTGCAGTTGCTTGCGGAGGGGCAGGACCAGGCCGGGGGCGCGGCGCAGGGGGTGGATCGCGCGGGCGAGTTCGGCGTCCAGCGCGCCCTCGTCGGGGTCGCGCAGGGTCATGGACCGGACGTCGCCGCCCATCGTGTCGCCCGCCACCCCGCCATAGACGGTGGAGTTGGCGACCCCGTTGCCGCCCAGGCGGTTGGACCCATGCGCGCCGCCCGCATCCTCGCCCGCGACGTAGAGGCCCTCCATCGCCGTCCGCGTGTCGACGTCGACCACCACGCCGCCCATGAAGTAATGCGCCGTCGGCACGACCTCCACCTTGCCCGCCGCCAGGTCGAACCCGCTGTCGGCGCAGCGCTTGACCATGCCCTTGAACTTCCGGCGCACGTTCTCCGGCCCCAGATGGGACATCGAGATGAACACGCCTTCCTGATCGGGATGGTTGTTCTTGCGCATCTCGGCATAGATGCCGCGGCTGACGACGTCGCGGGTCGCACGCTCGCCCTTGCCGTCGTAGTCGAACATGAAGCGGTTGCCCGCGTGGTTGATCAGCTGCCCGCCCGCGCCGCGCAGTCCCTCCTCCAGCACCGTGCCGGTCATGCGGGTGTGGTCGCCGGCCAGCAGGCCCGTGGGGTGGAACTGCACCATTTCCATGTCACGCAAGGACAGGCCCGCGCGCAGGGCCATGGCCAGGCCGTCCATCGTCTTGTCACCCGACGGCGTGTGGTACTTGTACATGGTCGGGCCGCCGCCCGTCGCCATCAGCACGCACTTCGCGCGCACCAGGCGGAAACGCCCCGTGCGCATGTCGATCATCAGGACGCCCGCCAGGGCGCTGCCGTCCGTCGTGGGGATCAGGCCCACGGCGCGGTGCTCCTGCATCCGCTCCACGCCGGAGGCCAGCACCTTCTCCATCAGGCGGTTGATGATCTCGATGCCGGTCAGGTCGCCCTTGTGGACGGTGCGGTCGGCGGTCTGCCCGGCGAACGCCTTCTGGTGGAGCGTGCCGTCGGGGTTGCGGTCGAAGAAGCAGCCAACCTCGTTCTCCAACTCGCGGATGCGCACCACGGCCTGCTCGCACAGGCGCCACGCCATGTCCTGGTCGGGCAGCCACTTGCCGCCGTTGATCGTGTCCATGAAGTGGCGTTCCACCGTGTCGCCGCCGCCCAGGGCGACGTTGTACCCGCCCTGCACCATGCGGGTGCAGCCGCACTTGCCGATCAGCCCCTTCACCGCGACGGTGATCTTCGTGCCCACCGGCGCCGTCTGCTGCGCGTGGAGGGCTGCGAACAGGCCCGCGCCGCCGGTGCCCAGGATCAGGATGTCGGTGTCGTGGCGTTCGATGTCGTGCGCGCGCATGGTCATACCGCCTGTATCAGGAACGTCCCGGCGATGCCGAAGGACAGGGCCGCGGCGCCCGCCGCCAGGGTCTTCTGGGGCGCGGACCAGGGCAGCCATTCCAGCGCCAGGAGGCGCAGGCCGCCGAACATGTGGACCGCCAGGCCGAAGACCAGGCCGAACTCCGCGACCTTGACGATCCCGTATTCGGTGAAGGCCAGGAACCCGTCCAACCGTCCCGGATCGCTGGCCGCCAGCGCCAGGACCCAGAAGTGGAACGGCAGGAACAGCGCCAGGAACAGACCCGACAGCCGGTGGACGAGATAGGCGATCCACAGCGGATGCGCCCGGTTCCTGTAGGCCGCCACGCTCATGCGGCGACCCCGTAGGTCACGGCCCAGACCGAATACCACCCCAGACACAGCAGCCCCACACCCACGGCCCACATGCCGACCTCCAACGCGGGTCCCTTCAGGCCGCCCCATTCGTAGGCGATGGCCCGCAGGCCGATGGCCGCATGGATCGCCACGGCCAGCGTGAACGACCCGTAGAACAGGAACCACACGACCGAGCCCTGCGTCCGGCCCAGGATCTCCGCCGCGCTCAACCCGCCCTGGATCGCGTAGATCATCACGCCCAGATGCACGAGCACGAAGGGCGCCATCAGCAGCGCGGTGATCCGCTGCGCCATGTACAGGCGCAGGCCGATCATCGCCGCCCCCAGGGCAGGGCGGCGCGCGCGGTTTCGCGCTTCAGGCCGGCGATGGCGGACATCGGGTCCAGCTCGTTGGGGCAGTAAGCTGTGCAGGATCCCATCGAATGGCAGTTGTGGCAGCCGCCCTTGCCGGACACGGCCTCCAGGATGGCGCGGCGCCCCTCGTCCTTCGCGTCGTTCAACAGCGTCCAGGCGCGCAGGAGCGGCGCGGGACCAAGGTAATCGGGGTTGCCGGCAACCGTGTCGCAGGCGGCATAGCAGACGGAGCAGTTGATGCACTCGATGCCCGCGTTCGCCTCCACCCGCGCGGCGGAGCCTTCGTCCACGGGGGCGATGGGGTCGTCGCGGGTGGCGGTGCCGTGATGGACGCCTTCGGCGGCGACCCATTTGTCGAAGAACGGGTCCATGTCGACCGCCAGGTCCTTTATGACCGGCAGGTTCCGCAGGGGACCGATGGCGACGGCGCCGTCTTCGACCACCTTCGAGATGTGGGTCCGGCAGGTCCAGCGGGGCACGCCGTTGACCATCATCGCGCAGGAGCCGCACATCCCCACCCGGCAGGCGAAGCGGTAGGACAGGGTGGGATCCGCGTTCTGCTGCACCCAGGACACGACGTCGAGCACGGTCTGGTTGCCGTACGCGGGCACGTCGAACGTCGACCGGGCGCCCGCATCCGCACCCCTGTCGATCGTGACCTTCAGCGTATCCACCGCCATCGCCTGCGCTCTCTTTCCGTCGGTAGGGAAACCATGGCACCCTATGCCTGAAAGGGTCGCTTAAGGGAAGCGATGGTTCCTTTCACGGATCGTAAGCTACGGTATCGGAGGCCATGGAATGGATGGATCGGATCTGCGGGATTCCCTGGCGGCACGCTTCGCGGATCCCCCGGACGTCCCGGACGACCTGCCCGGCGCGGACATCCTGGCCCGGCTGGCCGGGCATGCCTCCTGCCGCGCGTTCCGCCCCGATCCGGTTCCGGACGCGTGGCTGGACGTCCTGTGCGCCACGGCCCTGTCGGCCCCGTCCAAGAGCGACCTGCAGGGGCGCGACATCGTGGTCCTGCGCGACCCGGGACGGCGGGCGCGTCTGGCCGCCCTGGTATCAGGCCAGGCCTGGGTCGCGGACGCGCCGATGCTGGCCGTGTTCTGCGGCAACAACCGTCGGCAGCGCCTGCTGCACGAATGGCAGGGGGTCCCGTTCGCCAACGACCATCTGGACGCGTTCTTCAACGCGGCCTGCGACGCGGCGATCGCGCTCGGCGCCTTCGTGGCCGCGGCGCGGGCGATGGGGCTGGGCTGCTGCCCCATCAGCGCCGTGCGCAACGAGGCCGCGGCGGTGTCGGACCTGCTGGACCTGCCGGACCACGTGTTCCCGTTCGCGGGGCTGGCGATCGGCTTCCCCGCCGCGGCGTCCCCGATCTCGATGCGCCTGCCCTTGTCAGCGACGGTCCATGCCGACCGCTACCGCGAGGATGGCCTGCGCGAGGCGATCGCCGGGTACGATGCCGCGCGGCGCGCGGTCCAACCCTATGCCGTGCAGCGCGACGTGGCGCGGCACGGCGCGACGCCCGATTACGGCTGGTCCGACGACAAGGTCAGGCAATACGCCCTGCCGGAACGGGACGGGTTCGGCCGCTACGTCCGGTCCATCGGCTTCCGGCTGGACTGACCGCCGCCCCCGAAGGCGACGGTCCGATCCGGACGCATCCGGGCGGCGCATGGCGCGCCCGACGCCTTTGCAACGGTTCGGCCACGTCCGCCGCCCCGGGGGGAGCATGACACGGAACGGCGGGCCGGACCGCGGGGGCGATGCGGGCTACATCTGCTCCTTCTGGGCGGCGGAGTTCGGCCGGGCCTTGCCCAGATCGGGCTTCTGGCCCATCGGCGCCGCGGAATCCTTCGCGGTATAGGTCCCGCGCCCGTCCATCGCCCGACCACCGTTCGTCCACACGCCCTGCGGCGTCGGCTCGTCGATCGACGTGTTCAGGAAGTAGTACGAATGCTCCAGGTTCTCGTGGTCCTCCGGGATCGAGTTGGGGATCGGCAGGCACTTCTCGATGCCGCCCAGATCCTCGATCACCGCCAGCCATTGCTGCTGGTGCATCGTGTCCCGCGCGATCAGGAAGGACAGCATGTCCTTCATGCCGGCGTCGTTCGTCATGTTGTACAGGCGGCCGGCCAGCGTGCGGCCCGTCATCTCGGCCATGGCGTTGGCGAACATGTCGGCGGTGATGTTGCCCGATGCATAGACGTGGGACATGTCGAAGGGGACGCCGTTGGAGTTGACCGGCATCGCGGACAGCCCCGACGACAGGAGGTGCCGCGGGTTCATGCCCCCCATGATGGCGCCCACGACCATGTCCTGGGACGCGGCCTCCTGCGCCTCCAGGGGGGCGCCTTCCAGGTTCAGGGCGACGGCGTGGCCCAGGAACTCGATATGGGACAGCTCCTCCGTGGCGGTCATCATCAGCATGTCGCGATACTTCGCGTCGCCGCGCGCGCCCATGGCCTGGAACATGTACTGCATGGCGACGCGGATCTCGCCCTCGACGCCGCCGATGGCCTGCTGCAGCCACTTGGCGAAGACCGGATCCGGCGTGTCGACGCGAACCTCGTATTGCAGCTTGGCGGAATGATGGAACATGGTCTTTCTCCTGTCGTGTTGGGGTCGGGAAGGTCAGGTCGCGGCGGCGCGCAGGGCGTCGCGGCGCCCTTCGAGCGCGGCGCAGGCGTCGCGCAGGCGCGTCGTCTCGGGGTCCAGGTCGGACACGGCACGCCGGGCGATGGTGTCGGCCATGCCGCCCGCCGCGCGTCCCGTGGTGCGACAGGACGCGATCACGGCGGCGTCCCAGGGCCGCGCGACCCGCAGGCCCCGGGCCACCAGGGTCTCGGCCATGGTGCGGTCCTCGTGGCAGCGCAGGGGCACGAAGCCGCCCGTCGCGGCATAGGCCCCGGGCCGGAACGCGATCAGCGCGCCGGGGGATTGGTTGTGCCGCCGCGGGGGGTCCCACGCCAGGGCCGCGCCGATGCCCTCGATCTCGGCCAGTAGGGCGTCGTGGCGATCCTCCAGGATGCCGTGGCGGCGGACGTGGAGCGGCAGGGCCGCGAACTCGTCCGGGTCCGGCTCGACCCGCCCGAAGACCGCGTCGGCCTGGATCAGCGCGCGCCGCAGGGCCGTCATCGTGCCCGCGCCCAGCGTGCAATCGGCGTCGGTGGTCATGACGATCCGCGCGCGCGGGGCCCGGTCCAGGATGGCGGCCATGCCGATGCGCCGCGCTTCGCCCACGCCGCCCTGCAGCGCGGGCCGCTCGATCACCGCCGCGCCCGCGTCGCGGGCCACCGCGGCGGTCGCGTCCAGGCAGCCGTTCGCGACCACCAGCACCGCCACGCCCGCACGGCGCAGCGACGCGACCGCGCGGGGCAGGCGCGCGGCCTCGTCCCGGGCGGGGATCACGGCCACGGCGTCCGATCCGGCCAGCCGGTCCGCGCCGATCACCGGGGCACCGCCACGTCGATCCGGAACGCCCCGTGGTCGTAGGTCACGACGTCGTCGCGCCCCAGCCCCCGCAGGAACAGGGCCAGCGCGTCGCGGCCCCGCATCTGCCCCGCGCCCGTGTCGCCCAGCCAGGTGACACAGACCACGTCCGCGCGGCGGTGGGCCCGCACGCGCCGCGCGAGGTCGGCGATGCCCTTCTCGTCCAGGAAATAGAGCACCTCGCTCACGACGATCAGGTCGTGGTCCCCGGCGGGCAGCGGGCAGGGCAGGAAGGCGTGGACGAAGCGCACCTCCGGCAGGACCGTCCGCGCCGCCGCGAGCGCGGCCCCCGCGGCGTCGAGGCCCACATAGGCGTCGCAGCGCCGCACCAGGCGGCGGGCCAGCTCGCCGTTGCCGCAGCCCAGCTCGAGCGCGGAAACGTAGCGCGCCCGCGGCAGCGCCATGCCGACGGCCCCCATCCGCCCGATCTCGTAGGGCGACGTCCGGAAGTCCCAGGGATCGTCCGTCCGCGCATAGAGGTCGTCCAGCCGCGCGCGCGGCACGGCGGTGACGGCGGGGGGCGTCACGACGCCACCGCGAAGAAGGGTTCCGGTCCGGCGACGAAGTGGTCCGCGAAGCCGGGCGGCATCGCGAACCCGTCGGGGTCGTCGCGCACGACGCGGCCCCGCTGGCTGGCATGCGCCGCGATGGCCGCCGCCTTGCGGGCGCGGTGCCGGGGCGCGTCGAAGCGCAGGGGCGTCCCGTTCCAGGGCACGGGCGCCGTGCCGCCGCCGATCCAGCGCGACCAGATCGGGTACAGCAGCAGGCGCAGACCGGGGCGCATCGCCGCCACCGCCCGCGCCGCCCGCGCGCCCGCGTCGTGGTCGCAATGCGGATCGAGCGGCGAGGGCGCGACCAGCACGGCCGCGCCGAGGCGGTCGACCAGCGCGGCCAGGGTGCGCGCGGGATCCTGCCCCGGCCCGTGGACGCGGTGCGCGCCCGCGTCCGGCAGGTCCAGGAAGGTCACGTCGCGATCCGTTCCGCCCAGACGGGCGATTGCGGCGCGCATCTCGTGCCGCCGGATGGCGGCCAGCCGCGCGGGCGGATGGGTCCGCGACCGGGGATGCGACGCCGCCCCGTCGGTCAGGCAGGCCACGTGCGCCCGCCCGCCGCCGCACCACAGGTCGGCCAGCAGCATCCCGCAGCCCAGCGACTCGTCGTCCGCATGCGGGGCCAGGACCAGGACGGGCCCGTGCGGGGAGGTCAGGTCATCCATGCCACAGCCCCGAAAGCGGACCGTGCCACCCCAACGCGATGGTCCCGGCACGCTGCTCGAACGCGTCGCGCGCGGCCTGGCGGCAATAGGTCGCCAGGTCCCGCGCGATCCGTCCCGTCTGCGAGCCTTCGGCGAAATGCGCCAGCCCCACGGACCGCTCCACCCCGGCGACGGCGTCCTGGGCCAGGTCCTCCGTCAGCAGGCGGGCCTGCAGCGACAGGGCGACGGCGCGATCGGGGTCGGCCGTTCCCGCCGGTCCGTCCGCCACCGCGGCGGCGCGCTCGACCAGCCCGCAGGCGGCCATGGCGCGCGCGACCAGGGGCGACAGCCGGGCGACCTGCGCGTCCGCGCCCAGGCGGCCCTGGGTCGCCAGCCAGTCGCGCGCCGCCCCCAGAAGACCCAGCGTGCCGCCCACCTGGCAGGCCGCGATGCGCCACACGCCGCCCAGGAACGACGGCTCGCGGAAATAGTCCCCGGGCCCGCCCAGCCAGTCCGCCCGCAGCCCCGTCAGGTCGCAATCCCCCGACAGGGTGGCGCGCATCCCCTGCATGGCCCAGGTGCCGGGCCGGTGACGCGCCGCATCCGACACGTCCACCACCGCCAGGCGGCATTCCCCTCCCTGCCCGACCGTGACGACCGCGCGTGCGACGGAGCCCAGGCCGCTGCAGTACCGCTTGGCCCCGGACAGCCGCCGGCCCCGCGCGGCGACGGGCGCCGTGCCGTCCGCGCCCCACACCCCGTGGAGGATGCCGGGCGCCGGCGGGTCGCCGCCCAGCAGATGGATCAGGCGCACCGCGTTGACGTGCCCCTCGTACAGCCGGGCGAGCGGGAGGTTCGCCTCCGCCACCGCGATCAGGGCCCGCACGAGGTCGGGCCCGGTCAGATCGCCCGCACCCGACGCCAGCAGACGGGTGACGGAGCCGTCGATGGGACGGCCCGTATCCTCCGGACGTGCGGCATCGGCGAGCGCGGCCAGGAGGTCCGCGCCCGGGGGGCAGATCGACGTATCGAGCATGGGTTCACACAACGTGTATCAACGTCATTTGGCACCTAGAAGCGCCGTTCGGCCCGGCAATGTTCCCCGATCTTTGAAAATGTTAACCATCCGACAGGGGCGATTAACGCCGACGCCGCATGCCGGACGACGCGGATCAGGGGACGGGGACCGGGCCCGACAGATCCCCCCGGATGCGGATCACGTCGCACAGGGCGGTGTGCCCGGGGACTAAGCGGCCCGCGGCCATCCCGGCGAGGGCGGCGGGACCGCGCGTCGCGGCGGCAAGGGCGTCGGCCAAGGGCACCCCCGCCCGCTCCACCAGGATGCGCACGGCACGGGTCAGGTCCAGGTCCGCGCCGGCCAGCGTCCCGTCTGCCAGCCGCAGGCCACCGTTCCGCCGTTCGACCGGACGGCCGCCCAGGTCGAACCCGGTCCGCTCGGTTCCCGCGACCGCCATCGCGTCGCTGACCAGGAACAGCGTGCCCGGTCCGGCCTTCGCGGCCCAGGCCGCGCGCATCGTGGCGGGGTGGACGTGGAGCCCATCGGCGATCAACCCCGCGGACAGCCGCCCGTCCGTAAGGGCGGCCCCGACCAGACCGGGCCGACGGCTTCCGAGCTGGCTCATGGCGTTGAACAGATGGGTGGCGCAGCGGGCGCCCGCGGCCACGTGGGCGATGCAATCCTCGAACGGCGCGTCCGTGTGCCCCAGGGACACCAGGATGCCCGCGTGGGCCATGGCGCGGGTCTGGTCGGGCGTCACGCCCTCCGGCGCGACCGTGACCTTCAGGACGGGCAGGTCCCGCTTGGCTCGCAGCAGGACGGCCAGATCGGCGTCGGTCATCGGACGGATAAGGCCCTCGTCGTGCGCCCCCTTCCGCGCGATCGACAGATGGGGGCCTTCCAGGTGCAGCCCGGCGATGCCCGAGACGCCCTCGGCCATCGCGGCCCGGGTCGCATCGATGGCCGCCGCCGTCGCCGCCGGGGTGTCGGTAATCAGCGTGGGCAGGATGCGGACCGTTCCCATCGTCCGGTGGGCCCGCGCGATGCGGGCCAGCGCCGCGGCGGACGGGTCCGCGTTCAGCATGACGCCGCCGCCGCCGTTGACCTGCAGGTCGACATAGCCGGGCGACAGCACGTCGCCCCCCAGATCGACCACCCGGTCCCCCGTGCGCGGGGCATCGGCCAAACCGTGGAACGTGCCGCCCTCGAACCGGGCGCAGGGGCCGTCGTGCAGCGCCGCTCCGTCGAAGACGCGCCCGCCCGCGAAGGCCAGCGGCGCGGTCATACGGTCGCCGTCACCTTGCGCAGGTAACGGGGGCGGTCCGGATCGATGCCGCGCGCGCGGGCCACCGTTTCCACCATGGCGTAGAACGACACCACGGCCGCGATCGGATCGGTTAGGCCGTGCCCCGTGCGGACATGCGGCAGCACCGTCGCGCGGGTCGCGCGGGCCGTCGTCGCGAACGCGCGCGCACCCTTGTCGACCAGCCCGTCCGCTACGCGCGCCACGTCCGCCTCGGCGGCGTCCGCGGCCGCGAAGGCGATCACGGGAAAGCCGTCGCCCACGATCGAGACGGGGCCGTGCAGGACCTCCGCCGAGGAATAGCTCTCGGCATGGATCCGGCAGGTCTCCTTGAACTTCAGGGCGGCCTCGTTGGCGATGGCCCAGGACGGTCCGCGTCCGATGGTGAACAGCGACCGCCCGTCAACCGCCGCCGCCGCCTCGCCCCAGTCGCACCGCGTCGCGTCCTCCAGGCGACGGGGCAGCGCCGCGATCGCGTCCAGCAGGCCCGCGTCCCCCGCCACCTCCGCCACCAGCCAAAGGCCCGCCACCGCGGAGGTGACGAAGGTCTTCGTGGCCGCGACGCTCGTTTCCGGGCCGGCATGGATCGGCAGGACCGTCCGGGCCGCGGCGGCGAGGTCGGAGCCGGGGTCGTTCGTCAACGCGACCGTGTGCGCCCCGCCCCGTTCCAGCGACGCGGTCATCCGCACGATGTCGGGGCTGGCCCCCGATTGCGATACCGCCAGCGCCACCGCCCCCCGGCATCGCAGATCGACGCCATAGACGGAGGTCACGGACGGTCCGACCGAGGCCACCGGCCGTCGCAGGATCAGCTCGGACGCATATTTCAGGAACGTGCAGGCGTGGTCCGAAGACCCCCGAGCGACCGACAACAGGAAGGGCGGGTCGAGGTCGCGGATGGCGGCGGCGGCGGCGGCGATCGCGGGCGCGCCCCGGCTCAGGAGGCGGTCGACGGCATCGGGGATCTCGCGCACCTCGCGGTGCATCTGCGTGGGCTCGGCCATGGGGTCCCGTATCCATGATGGCGGGGGTCCCCCCCACAGGACGACAGGGCGCGGGCGATGGCAACCCGGGCGCCCGTCAGGCCGCGCGCGCCTCGGTCCCCGGCTCCAAGCCGCTCACGTGAAACCGGCCCGCGATCTCCGCCAGGCGGCGCGATTCCTTCGTCAGAGCGATGCCCGCGGCGGCGGTCTCCTCGCTGACGGCGGCGTTGTGCTGCGTCGCCTGGTCCAGCTCGTCGATGGCGCGGCTGATCTCGCCGATGTTCTTCGACTGCGCCTGGGACGCCGCCGCGATGGCCTCCACCTCCGTGCTGATGGAGGTGACGGAATCGATGATTCCCGACAGGGCGTCGCCCGCCTCCGATACCTGGGTGACGCCGGTGGTGATCTGGCCGTTCGTCGTTCCGATCAGTTCCGCGATCTCGCGCGCGGCGTCGGACGACCGCCCCGCGAGCGACCGGACCTCGGTCGCCACCACGGCGAAGCCACGCCCCTGCTCGCCCGCGCGGGCCGCCTCCACGCCCGCGTTCAGCGCGAGCAGGTTCGTTTGGAACGCGATGTCCTCGATCAGATCCACGATCCGGCTGATGGATCGCGACGACGCCTCGATGTCGGTCATCGACGTCACCGCATCCAGCACGACGCGGCGGCTGCGCTCCGCGTGGTCCCGGGCCAGGCGCACGATCCGGTCGGCCTCCTCCGCCCGCGTCGCGGATCCGCGCGCCGATTCCGCCAGCACCCCGATGGAACGGGCCGTCTCCTCCAGGGTGGATGCGCCCAGCTCCGTCCGGCGCGAGATCTCGGACGCCGAGGCCGCCACCTCGCCGGACGTGTGGTCCACGGCGTTGGCGCTGGCGGTCAGCGCCGCGATCAGGTCGGACAGCGCGCGGACAGCGCTGTTGAAGTCGTGGCGCAGCGGCTCGTAGGCCTCGGGGAACGGATCCGCGATCGCGACGCCCATGTCGCCCTGCGCCAGCCGTCCCAGCGATCGGGCCAAGGTGCCGACGATCCGATCCTGCTCCGCGGCGTGCGCGGCGCGCGTGGCCTCCGCCTCGTCGCGCAGGCGTTCGCGCTCCGCGATCTCGGCGGCCTCGCGCGCCTGCTCGGCCTGCTCGCGCTCCAGCGCGGCGGCGCGGGCCGCCTCCTCCCGAGCCTGCGCGTCCTGCTCGGCCTGGCGCTCCGCTTCGCGCTCCGCGGCCTCGCGCTCGCGCTCCTCCCTTTGCATCCGAGCGCGTTCGATCAGACCGTCGCGGAACACGTCGAGCGCGGTGGCGATGCGCCCGATCTCGCCCGTGGTGCCGAAGCCGCGCACTTCCGCAAGGTCGCCGTCGGCCATGCGCTCGGTCACCCGCGACAGACGCAGGAGGGGCTTCACGATCCAGAACCATCCGATGACCGCGGCCATGGCCATGATCGCCACGCTGGCCAGCACGATCGCACGCATCTTCGGGGCCATCGCGTTCGCCTGCGACACCAGGGCGTCGCTTTGCGTGACGATCCGGTCGGTGGCGCCCCTGCCGATCGCGTCCGCGACCGCGCCCATCTCCGTCAGGACGGTCGTGGCCTCCGCCGAGACCTGCGCCGCGCGGGCATCGCTGAGCAGTTCGGTCGCGCGCGACGGGATCACGCCCTGCGGGCCGATCGCCAGCGACCGCAGCATGCGGGCCGTTCCGCCGAGGACCGGCGTCTCGCCCATTTCGACGATATGGTCGTTCAGCGCCTTCAGTTCGGCGGTCATCGCGCCGCGCAGATCGCGCAGCGCCACGGCGTCGCCGGCCTGACCCGCGCGAAGCGCCAGTGCGAACGTGCTCTGGAGCCGCCGTTCCAGCATCGTCACGTCGTGCATCGCCACGACGCCGCTGTTCACCAGCTCGCGGATGCGCGCCTCGTTCTTGTCCGACGTCCGACCGATCCGGCCGTTCATCAGCCCGGCGACCCCGCGGACCGCATCCCCAAGCCTGACCTCCGCTCCCGCCAGGATCGACAGGATGTCGGCGCGGAACGCATCGCCCCCGCGGTAGCCCGACATCCGCTCGGCGGCGGCATGGTCGATCAGGTCGCGCAACGGCGGCGCAAATACGACCAGGCCCGGCTGTGCCTCGAGCGCCGCGATCGACGTCTCCAACTCCGCGATCGTGCGTTCGATCGCCGCGTCCGCCTCCGCCCGCAGGTCCGGTTCCTGGACGCTCATCCGGGCGGTGACATACGCCACCAGCGCGGCGGCCCGCCCCCGAGCGGACTGGATCGCCTCCATCATCTCGAACTCGTCGACCACGACCTCCTCGAAGGTCGATCGGATCTGCCGCGCGTCGCGGCGGCCCTGCGACGTCTGCAGGACGTCCGTGTCGTCGACCAGGACCTCGATCTGCCTTTGCGCCTCGGCGACGTGCAGGCCGAACCGTCGCAGGCTGTCGTCGCGCTGATCGCGGGCGAGGAACATCTCGGCGCGGACGTCGCGCATCTCCAGCAGGGACGCTTCCGCGCGGGCGTGCATCTCCAGGAGGTCGGGCGCGGGCCGGGGCAGACGGGCGATGCGGTCCGCCAAGCCTTCGGACACCGCGAGCGCCTCCTCCACCGCCGCGTCCAGCGTTTCGACCGTCGAGGCCAGGATGATGTAGTTCAGCCGTTGCGTCAGCAGGCCCGCGTGGTGGGACACCGCCGTGCCGGCGTGCAGCTCGGGCAGGTCGGTGGCCTGGAACCGTTCCAGCGCGCCGGTGAGGTCGCGGACGGTCGCGAACGACACGGCGATCGCCGCGGCCGTCATCGCCGCCATGCCCAGGACGGACAGCGCAAGCTTCACCGCGATGCTGCCGCGGACCATGTTCAACGTCTTCATCGGCCTCTCCCGCAGGGCGGGCGGCGTGTCATGCCAACCGGTCAGCGCGCATCGCCGCGTCGCCCGACCTAGCGGCGAGATCCCAACAGGAGGTTACCGGCGCGCGCCCGACGCGGCGGTCAGCCGTCCCATTCGACGTCGAAGCGGTCCACCACCGCGCGGACCTGCGCGGCATCCAGCATCCGGGGCGACAGGCCGCGCGTCAGCAGGGCCAGGCGCGCGGTGTCCTCCAACTCCTCCACGGCGTTGCAGGCGGCCTCCACGTCGGCGCCGGCGACCACGGGGCCGTGGTTGGCCAGCATCACCGCGGACCGCCGACCAGCCAGGCCGCGCACGGCCTCGCCCATCTCAGGATCGCCCGGAAGGAAGAACGGAAGGAGCTTCACGCGCCCCACCTTCATGATGCCGTAGGGCGTCAGCGGCGGCAGAAGGTCGTCGGCATCCGCGTCCGGCATCATGGACCAGGCGACCGAGTGGCACGAATGCAGATGCACCACCGCGCCCGCCGACGCGCGGGTGTCGTAGAACGCGGCGTGCAGCGGCATCTCCTTGGTCGGGGGGTCGCCCGCGACGTGGGTCCCGCCCGCGTCGAAGCGCGACAGCCGCCCCGGATCCAGCCGCCCGAAGCTGGTGCCCGTCGGGCTGACCAGCAGGCCGCCGTCCTCTGTGCGGGCGCTCAGGTTGCCCGTGCTGCCGCCCGTCAGGCCGCGGTCGAACATCGACTTCGCCAGCAGGCAGATCGATTCGCGCAACCGGGCCTCGGCGGTCACGAGGTCGCCTGCGCGTCGGCGAAGAACGTTTCCGCCCCGAAGTTGCCGGACTTGAGCGCGAGCGCGATCCGCCGGCCCCCGCTGTCGCAGAAGGTCCAGGGCACGCCGGGGGCGATCTCCGGGCCGATGTCCAGGCGCGTGACCCCCAGGGCCTGCGTGACCGCGCCCGACGTTTCGCCGCCCGCGACCACGAACCGGCCCGCGCCCGCGTCGCGGGCCGCGACCGCGCAGGCGGCCAGCGCGGCCTCGACCAGGGCGCCCGCCTCCGCGGCGCCCAAACGGTCCTGCGCCGCGCGCACCGCGTCGGGCGGGGCGGTGGCGTAGATCAGCGGCGCACGCGTCAGATCCTGCGCCGCCAGCCAGTCCAGCGCAGGGCCGGCCCCGTCCCCCGCCAGCGCCAGGGGATCCAGCCGATAGGACGGCGCGCCGCCGTCGCGATGGGCGGCCACCTGCGCGTTCGTCATGGCCGAGCAGCTTCCCGACAGCACGACCGTTCCGCCGCCGACCCCCGCCCCGGGCGCGGGCGCGCGGTCGCGGTCCAGCAGACCGTCCGCGCGGTAGAGGTCGGGCAAGGGCATCGCCAGCGCCGACCCCCCCGTCAGCAGCGCCATGTCCCGGCAGGCGGTGGCGATCGCGCGCAGGTCCTCGTCCGTGACGGCGTCCATCACGACGTGGGCCGCCCCCTGCCCCGCCAGGTCCGCCAGCGCCCCCGCGACGGCGTCGGGGCCCCGCGCGACGGTCGGCCGGTCCACCAGCCCCACCCCTTGCGTCACCTGCGGGGTCAGCAGGCGCGTCAGGTCGCTGTCGCGCATGGGCGTCAGCGGGTGGTCCCGCATCGGGCTTTCCGCCAAGGGCTGCCGCCCCACGAACAGGGTGCCCATGAAGACCCGGCGCCCGTTCTCCGGAAAGGCGGGGGCGTATATCGTCTGGGCCGCACCCAGATCGTCCAACAGCGCCTCCGCCACCGGGCCGATGTTGCCGTGGGCCGTGCTGTCGAACGTGCTGCAATACTTCCAGAAGAACCGCTCCGCCCCGGCGCGCCGCAACCAGGCCAGCGCGGCGCGCGCCTGTGCTACCGCGTCGGGGGCGGGCGCCGTGCGGATCTTGAGGGCGATCACCTCGAACGGGGCCGGATCGGCGGACGGCCCGTCCGGCACGCCGATCCGCAGCGACACCTTCGCCCCCGACCGTGCCAGCAGGCCCGCCAGGTCAGTGGCCCCCGTGAAGTCGTCCGCGATGCAACCCAGGATCGCCGTCATGCCGTCCCCCTCCTGCGCGCCAGCCCCGCCCGGACCATCGGGACCGCCAGCGCCACGACGGCCACGATCCCCAGCACCAGCGCGATCGGATGGCCCGTAAAGAACGCCGGGAAGCTGCCATCCGTTAGAATCAGCCCCTGCCGCAGCGTCAGTTCCAGCGTGGGGCCCAGGACCATGCCGATCACCAGCGGCGCCATCGGAAAGCCCTGCCGCCGCAGGACGAAGCCGAACACCCCGGCCGCCCCCATCACCAGCAGGTCGAACGTATTGCCCCGCACGAAGTAGATCCCCACCGCGCATAGCAGCACGATCGCGGTCATCATGAACGCCTCGCGCACGCGCAGGATGGGGGCGGCCACGCGCGACAGCAGCATCCCCAGCGGCAGCAGCAGCAGGTTGATGACGAAGAAGCCCGCGAAGATCGCCGCGATCAGCACGGGGTCGTCCTCCACCAGCCGGGGCCCCGGCGTGATGCCGTGCAGCGTCAGGGTGGCCAGCATCACCGCGGTGATGGCGTCGCCCGGGATCCCCAGCGCCATCGTGGGCACCAGCGCCCCCCCGGTGACGGCGTTGTTCGCCGCCTCCGACGACACGATGCCGTCGGGCTCGCCGGTGCCGAAGGCGTCGCGGTTGGGCGAGGACCGCCGCCCTTCGGCATAGCTGATGAACGCCGCCGTCGCCGCCCCCGTGCCCGGCAGGACGCCGATCACGTTGCCGATGGCGACCGACTTGCCCAGGTTCCCCAGCCGCCCGCGCCACATCGCCCGGGTGGGCAGGCGCACGCCGCGGAAGTCGATCAGCTCCGACACGCGGGTGATGGGACCCGCGGCGCGGATCAGCACCTCCGACAGGGCGAAGACGCCGATCACGACGGCGAGCAGGTTGAAGCCCGCGAACAGCTGCCACTGCCCGAAGGTGAACCGCATCTCGCCCAGGATCGGATCGCCGCCCACCGTGGACAGGAAGATGCCGATCGTCCCCGCCAGCAGCCCCTTCACCACCGACCCCGTGGATACCGACACGATGCAGGTCATGCCCAGGAGGATCAGGGCGAAGGTCTCGATCGGCCCGAACTCCAGCGCGAAGGCGGCCAGTTGCGGGGCCAGGAAGATCAGCACCACCGCCGACACCAGGCCGCCCGCGACGGACGCCACCGTGGCCCATCCCAGCGCCAGCCCCGCCTCGCCCCGCTGCGCCATGGGGTAGCCGTCCAGGCAGGTCGCGGCCGATTGCGGGGTTCCGGGCGTGTTGATCAGGATGGCCGCGATCGACCCGCCATAGACGGAGCCCGCATAGACGGCGAGCAGCAGCAGGATCGCCGGTGCCTGCCCCATCGTCAGCGTGAACGGCAGGACGATGGCCACCGCGACCGTGGACCCGATCCCCGGCATCGCCCCCAGGACGATCCCCAGCACGGTGCCCAGAACCAAGACCAGGATCCCTTCCAGGCCGAACAGGATCGCCAGGGCGGCGGGAAGGGATTCGATCATCGCCTAGAACAGGTACGTGAACCGGGACGTCGGCAGCGGCATGCCCAGCCCGTGGTTGAACAAGGCCACCAGCGCGCCCGGCACCGCCACCGCGAAGGCCGCGACGACCAGGGGGTTGCGGATCCCGAAGGCGGGCAGGCAGACCAGCGCGAAGACGACGGAGGGGACGAAGAACCCTTCCCACGCGATGGCGTTGGCATAGACGACGATCGCCAGCAGCACGACGCCGATGCGGGTCCAGCTGGCGATCGGGGCCACCCCCTCCCCCGCCAGGACCGCTTGGACCAGCGCGGCCAGCGCAAGCGCGGCCCACAGCCCCAGGACGATGCGGGGGAAGAACATCGGCTGCTGCGCCACGTCCCCGCCCCCGCTGAACGTTTGGCCGAACGTCGACGCGAACAGGGCCACCGCCACGATCAGAAGCGCCAGCAGCACCAGCACCCGTTCGGAGGCCGCGGCCCTCACGCGGGTGCCGTCACAGGCCGGCCGCGTCGATCAGGACCTGGTTCGCCTCGTACTGGTCGCGGAAGAAGGCGTCGAACTCCTCGCGGCCGCGATACCGGATGACGGTGCCCGAGCTTTCGGCGAACTCGGCGAAGCCTTCGCTGTTCACCGCCACCTCGCAGGCTTCCTCCAGGATGTCGGCCAGATCCTCGTCCAGGCCCGCGGGCGCGAACAGGCCGCCCCATAGGTACAGCTCGTTCAAGGGCGCCTCGATGCCGACCTCCGTGGCGGTGGGCACGTCGGGATAGTTCTCCAGCCGTTCGCTGTTGAACACGACCAGGGGGCGAAAGTCGCCGCGCTGCATCAGGACCTCCGTGTCGCCGAAGAACTGGATGTTGCCCGCCGTCAGCTCCTTGATCGCGGGGCCGGAGCCTTGGAACGGCAGGTGCTTCATCTTGTCCAGGATGCCCAGGCCCGCGAAGGCCGCCACCGTGGTCAGGTGCGTCATCGCCCCCGGGCCGGAGGATCCATAGACGTACTCGCCCGGAGCCGCGTTCACCGCCTCCACCACGTCGTCCATCGTTTGGAACGGACTGTCCGCGTTCACGAACAGCATCGACGGGCTCGCGGCGACCGAGCAGATCGGCGTCCAGCTATCCACGCCGTAGGGGACGTTCTTGATCTGGGGCTGGATCGTGCTGACCGTGACGGAGAAGTATCCCAACTGGTACCCGTCCGGCCGCTGCCCCTGCAGCGCGCTGGCCGCGACCGTGCCGGACCCGCCCGCCATGTTCGACACGAACACGTCGCCGCCGATGGCCTCCGCGAAGTGGGGGGCCAGGCCGCGCAGCAGCAGGTCCGTGCCGCCGCCGGCGTTGAAGGGGGCGACCAGGTTGATCGGGCGTTCGGGGAAGTCCTGCGCCGCGGCGGGCAGGGCCAGCGCCGCGCCGAGCAGGACGGAAAGGGTCTGCGTTCTCATGGTGGTATCCTCCCAGATCGCCGCAGCGTGGCATCCGCGGGCCCGGGGGTCAACGCGACCGTCGGACCGATCCCCGAGGATCGGGACGCAGGGGCACGGCCCCGCCCCATCGCCGCGTCAGCCCTGGCGCAGCCGCTCCGCGATCGAACGCGCGAACGACAGAGGCGCCGCGTCCTGCGCCTCGACCGCGATCGCGGTGACGTTGTCGCGGCCGCCCCGCGCCAGGGCCAGATCGACCAGCGCGTCGCAGGCTGCCTGCGGCGCGCGCGCCTCCGCCAGGATCGCTTCGATGTCGCGATCCGTCAGGTGCGTGGTCAGCCCGTCCGTGCAGACCAGCCAAACGTCGCCCGCGGCGATGTCCACGCCCCGCACCTCCAACTCCGCGCGGGGGGCCGTGCCGATGGCACGGGTCAGCACGCGATCCTCGGGATAGCGCTCGGCTTCCGCCCGCGTGATGGTGCCGCGGTCCAGCAGGTCGTTCACCTCCGAATGGTCGCGGGTCATGCGCGACAGGACGCCGCCCCGCAGGCGATAGACCCGCGAATCCCCAGACCAGATCACCCGCGCCCCGTCGCCACGCGCCAGCAGCACCGCCACCGTCGCCCCCGCCCTCGCGCCACGCACCGTCCGGTCCCAGATCGCGGCGTTGGCCTGACCCAGCCGGTCCTCCACCGCCTCGGTCAGCGCCACGATGTCGGCGGCGGCCGGAACGGTGGCCAGCGCGTCGGCGATCGCCGCGCTGGCCTGCGCGCCGACATCCCATCCGCCCATCCCGTCCGCCACGGCCCAAAGGCCGACGTCGCCCAGGACGATCCAGGCGTCCTGCTGTTGTGGACGCAGCAGGCCTATCTCCATCCGACCGCCGGTGACGTACTTCGCGCGTGGCCTTCGGGAAAGCATCCGGGCCGCCGTCAGGACGCTGCCCGGTCCCGAGCGATGCCGGGCTTCGAAACCGTCATGGCCGGTCGCGTTCCCTGCCTGCCCGTCTGCGGGTTTCGGTCGGAACTGGAACGGATGGATCGGACGTCGACGGGGAACACGGCACGCATGGATGCATGCTAGGGCATCACCCGGCCCTCATGTCCATCCCGAGATGAGGAGACGCTTCCCGCGGACGGCGGGATTGCCAGCTGACAATCGAACGGACCGCATCGGGGGCGGAGGTCCCACGGCACCCGCGCCCGGCGGGCCGGGATACGCCGATAACCCAGAGTTCGCCAGCCGGGATGTTCGCACGTCTCCCGCCGCATCGACGCCTTCGGGTCGGCGAAGGCGCGACGGCGTGTCCTGTCCGCACGGTGGACCCGCCGCCGCGATCGCGGGATGGACCGTTCCAGGCGTGCGAGGGGAACCGGTCCGGCGGTCGCTCTGGACAAGGACGTCCCCTCGCGCGCAAGACGCGGACGGCGCCATTCGCCGAGGGGGAATGCCGATGGAACGGCGTCGTGTCATGCAGGAACCGGGCGGCCATGCCGGTCGCGGCGACCGCATGGCGGGTGGGCGCATCGCGGTTCCTGCCGGATCGTCCTAGACCGCCGTCATGGACCTGTCGGCCATATTCGCGCTCGACCCCGCGATCCTCGCGGCGGTGCTGGTGGCCGCCTTCGTCACCTCCGTCGTCCATGGCGGCACGGGGATCGGCGGCGGCTTCCTCATGGCCATCGTGCTCGTGCCCCTGATCGGCGTGAAGCCGGTCGTGCCCGTCATGGCGGTCGCGCTGACCATCAGCGGGGTCGCGCGGGTGTTCCTCAACCGCGACGCGCTCGACTGGTCCGCCTATGGCTACGTGATGGTGTCGGCCGCGCCCTGCGTGGTCTTCGGCGCCTTCGTCTATGCGTGGCTCGACGCGACCGCGGTGGCCTTCGTCCTGAGCCTGACGATCCTGGCATTCGTTCCGCTGCGCCACTGGGCCGCACGGCGTTCGATCCAGGCGGGTCCCCGTGCCCTGGCAGGGGCGGGCAGCGTCTATGGGGTGATCTCGGGCGCATCGCTCGGGGCGGGCATGCTGCTGATCCCGTTCCTGACCGGTTACGGACTGACCCGCCGGCAGTTCGTGGGGACGCTGGCGGCGATCGCCCTGACGATGAACGTGACGCGGATGGCCGTCTATGGCGGCACCGACCTGCTCGGCGACGGCTGGCTGGAGCTGGGCATCCTTTGCGGGCTAGCGACCCTGCCGGGCAACTGGGTCGGACAGAAGGTGCTGCGCGGGATGGGTGAGGGCCGCCATGCCCTGGCCGTCGACGCGTTGACGATCTTCGGTGGCCTCAACCTCCTTCGGATCGCGCTGTCGGGCTGAGGTCGTTCCCCCGTTGGAAGCGTTCCGCCTGGGCGCGGACCATCGCCTCGAACGCCTGCGCTTCGGGCGACAGGGCCTGACCGCGCAGGAAGTGCAGGCCGAAGGCCATCGTGAAGGCGGGTTCGATCCGGATCGTGGTCAGGCTGTCGCGGAACCCGGTCGGCACCATCGGATCGCAGATCATAACGCCCGCGCCCAGGGCCACGAGCTGGCAGGCCAGATGCGTCTGGCTGACCTCGACCGCGGGGCTGAGGACCGCGTTGGCCCGGTCGAAGATCGCTTCCGTCTGCGCGCGCAGGGCGGTCCCGACGGTCGGGGCGACGAACGGATCGCGGATCAGGTCCGCGACGGTCACACGGTCCGCGCGGGCCAGCCTGTGCGCCTTGGGCACGACCGCGACCGCCGGCAGTTCGAACAGCAGCTTCGTTTCGATGTCGCGATGATGCGCGGGCAGCGTCGACAGGCCGATGTCGAAGCGCTGCCCCGTGATCCACGTCTCGAGCAGGCGGCGCGGTTGGATGTCGGCCGACAGGCGCACGTCGGGATGCGCGGCCTTGAAGGCGGCGATCACGGGGCCGGTGATCGCGGTGCACAGGCGCGGCATCGAGACGATGCGCAACCGCCGCCCGCCGCCGGCCCGGACCTCGTCCGCGAAGTCGCCGATCCGCCGCAGGCCGGACAGGATCGGCTGCACCTCCTGCAGAAGCGCGCGGCCGGTCTCCGTCGGTCGGAGCTGGCGTCGGGCGCGGTCGAACAGGACCAAGTCGAGTTCCGCCTCCAACCCGGCGATCTTCCGGCTGAGGGCCGGTTCGGATACGTGCAGCGCGCGCGCCGCCGCGCTGAGCGAGCCGAGTTCGACGACCGCTTCGAAGGCCCGGAGGGAGTCCAGCTTCACGATCTCACCACCCTTCCGAAATCCGCAGGGAAACATCGATCCTTAGCAATAGTGCGGGATCGCCGACTGTGCCACGCTGATGTCCGGAAAAACCCGCGCCGCGCAGGCGAGGGACTATTCGGGAGGACAGCCATGAGAACCCTATTGCTTTCGGGGGCCGCCATTCTGACCGCGACGGCCGCGTTCGCCGACTATCCGGAGCGGCCGATCCGCCTGGTCGTCGGCTTCTCCGCCGGTGGCGGGACCGACACGTCGGCCCGCAGCTTCGGTTCGTTCGCGTCGGAAGCGTCGTCCATGAACGGCATGCCGATGGTGATCGTGAACCAGCCCGGCGGCTCGGGGCTTCAGGCGGCGCAGGCCGTGGCGGAGGCGGATGCCGACGGATACACGCTCTACATCATCAACAACGGAACGCTCGCGGCGACCTCGCTCGACACGCCGGAGGCGGAGTTCGACCCGCGCGAGGCGCTGGTCAACCTCGGCTGCGTCAGCCAGTTGGTGACGAGCCTCCAGGTCCCCGTCGACCATCCCGCCACCACTGCGGCGGAATGGGTCGACATGGTGAAGGAGTCCGGCGAAACGGTGCGCTGGTCGACCTCGGGCGCCGCGACCATGCACGCCATCGTCGGCCATCTGTTCCTGAACACCAACGGGATCGACCACCAGGTGGTGCCGTTCCGGGGCGGCGGCGAGACGCGCAACGCCCTGGTGGCCGGGGACGTCGACGCCTCCTTCAACGGGACCCAGCAGGCCGCCGGGTTCGAGGAGGACATCAAGATGCTGGGCATTCCGGCCAGCGAGCGCGATCCGGCCAATCCGGACGTCCCGACCTTCGGCGAACAGGGTCTGGACGCGCTCGGCGTGACCGGGCCGATGTGCGTCTATGGCCCGCCGGGCCTGCCGGAGGAGGTGGTGACGGACGTGTCCGCCGCCGTCGAGGAGGTGGCGGGCATGGAGGCGTTCGACCGCTTCCTCGGCCGTGCGGGCATGGGCGCGCTGTATCTCGACGGGGCGGGCGGCGGCGAGAACCTCGCCCGGCTCTACGACACGTTCGGCCCGGTGGTCCAAGGCATCAAGGACGCCCAGGACTGAGGCGCCCGGACATGGCGCTGGCACGGGCGCCATGTCCCCATCCGTCCCACCCGTCAGGAGCGCCGCCATGACGCCGTCCTATCGCGCCCGCATCGATCTGGGCGTCGCCGCGACCGTGATCGCGGTGGGCGCCGTCTTGCTGTGGGAGGCGTGGCGCATCGATCCCCGGTCCTATGGCACGGTCGGCCCGCGGTTCGTGCCGGTCTTCCTGTCGTCCGCCATGATCGTGCTGGGCGCGGCGATCGGCGCCGGGGCGTTGATGCGGCCGAGCCTGCCGGCCGATCCGGACTATGGGTTCGGGGACGGCGACCTCGGACGCGTGGCCGCGGTCATCGCGGCGGGCGCGGTCTTCACGCTCGCCTTCTGGGCCGTGGGCTTCATGGGGGCCGCGGCGACGGGCATGCTGCTGACGATGTGGGTGTTCGGTGTCCGGAGCCCCGCGGCGCTGATCGCCGTGCCGCTCGTCGCGGCGATCGTCTATCAGTTCACCTTCATGGGGATGATGGGCCTTCTGGATCCGCGCGGGGCGCTCCTGGATCTGCGCCCGCTCTCCCGCCTCGTGACGCCGGACTGACGGCGTGGAGGCGATCGGAGACCTCATCGGCGGCTTCGGGATGCTGTTCGGCGACCCCGAGGCGCTGTTCTTCACGATCCTCGCGGCGTTCGTCGGCATCGTGTTCGGCGCGCTGCCCGGGCTGACGGCCTCGGCGGCCATCGCAATGCTGCTGCCGCTCAGCTTCTATCTCGGGCCCCTGCCCGCGCTGGCGTTCCTGTACGTGATCGGCAAGTCGGGCCGCTACGGCGGGTCGATCGCCGCGATCCTGTTCAACACACCCGGCACGGCGGCCTCGGCGGCGACGATGCTCGACGGGCATCCGATGGCCAAGCGCGGCCAGCCCAACCGGGCGCTGCGCACGGCGACGGTGGCCAGCGTGTTCGGCGACTACGTGGGCGAGGTCATCCTGATCTTCGGCGCCGTCTGGATCGCGCAGTACACGCGCACCTTCGGGCCGACCGAGTACTTCGCCATCTACGCCATGGCCTTCGTCGTGATCGGGTCCGTCGTCGGCAAGTCGGTGCTGCGCGGCATCCTGTCGGTGGTGTTCGGCGCGTTGGTCGCGTTGATCGGGACGGACATCATCACCAACACGCCGCGCCTGACCTTCGGCGCGCCGGAGCTGCGCGACGGCATGTCCCTGGTGCCGCTGCTGATCGGGGTGTTCGTCATCTCCGAGATCGTGGTCCAGGCCGAACGCATGGCGAAGGGAGAGCTGGTCGACGCGGGCTTGGCCGACACGCATCGCGACGACCGGCTGACCTTCGCGGAGGTCCGCCGCTTGGTCCCGCTGATGGCGCGCTCGTCCCTGATGGGTTCGTTCATCGGAATGATGCCCGGCCTGGGATCGTCGGTGGCCTGCTTCGTCGCCTATGGCGAGGAGAAGCGCCGCGCCCCCAACGGCGCGGAGTGGGGCACGGGCACGATCGAGGGGATCGCGGCCCCGGAATCGGCCAACAACGCCGTATCGGGTCCGTCGATGATCCCGCTGCTCACGCTGGGGGTGCCGGGCTCGACCGTGGCGGCCGTCCTGATCGGCGTCTTCCTGATCCACGGGATACAGATCGGACCGCTGCTCTTCTCGGACACGAACATGATCATCACCGACACGGGCGACTTCTTCTCGTCGCGCGAGCTGATCTTCGCGCTCTTCGCCGCCGGGCTGGTGGGCATCGCGGCGTACGGCGCGATGGGCTTCTGGGGCGGCCCCCTGATCGGCAAGACCATCGCCCGCGTGCCGCCCCGGTTCCTGTATCCGTTCATCTTCCTGACCGCCGTGACCGCCAGCTATTCCGCGCGCGCGCAGATCATGGACGTGGGCATCGCCTTGCTGTTCGGGGTGATCGGCTATGCCATGCGGCGCACGGACTTCTCCGCGGCGGCCTTCGTGATCGCCTTCGTCCTGGCGGGCCGGATGGAGGAATCCTTTCGCCAGGCACTCCTGCTCAGCGACGATGGCGCGCTGATCTTCCTGCGCGAACCCGTGGCGGGCGGGTTCCTGGTCGTCGCGGTCCTGGTGGTCGCGGTGCGCCTGATCGGGCAGCGTCGCCAGGCGCGGCGGGTGGCCGCGTCGTGACGGGTGCGTCCGCTCCGGGGCCCCTGGCGGGCATACGGGTGGTTGACTTCACCCATGTCCTGGCGGGGCCCGCGACGGGCTACATGCTGGGCCTGCTCGGCGCGGAGGTCGTCAAGGTCGAGAGCCCGCGCGGCGACGCGATGCGCTGGCGCGGCGGGACCGACGGGGCCGCGGCCGCCGAGGGTCGCTCGACCGCCTGGGCCACGCAGGCGGCGGGCAAGGCATCGGTCGTGCTGGACCTTTCGACCCGCGACGACCGACAGGCGATGGACGGCCTGCTCGGCGCGGCGGACGTGCTGGTCGAGAACCACCTTCCGCGAACGCTTGGGACGCTCGGCCTCGCCGATCTGGGCTCGCGCTTCCCGCGCCTGATCCATTGCGCGATGACCGGGTACGGACGCGGTGCGATGGGCGATGCGCCGGCCTACGACGTCAACATCCAGGCGGCGTCCGGGCTGATGACGCTGACCGGAACGACGGAGACCGGCCCGCTTCGGACCGGCGCGCCGATCATGGATTACGGCACCGCGCTGGCGGCGGGGTTCGCGATCTGCGCGGCCCTGGTCGAGCGCGACCGCACCGGGGCGGGCGCCTTCGTCGACGTGTCCATGTTCGACACCGCGATGACGCTGATGGCCTCCACGATCACCGACATGACCGCCACGGGCACCGAACCGAAGCCCCGGGGCAACGCCGCCAATTCCCGCAGCCCGACCGCCGGGACCTTCCGGTGCCGAACCGGGCTGATCGCACTCGGCGTCAACGAGGAGCGGCACTTCGCGGGTCTCGCCCGCGGCGTGGGCCGGTCCGATTGGCTGGACGATCCGCGCTTCGCCAGGCCGGGGGCGCGGGCCGCGAACGCCCCCGCGCTCGCCGATGCCCTGACCGCGGCGCTGGCGGCGGACGACGCGCCCGCCTGGGAGGTCCGGCTCCGCGCCGAAGGCGTGGCCGTATCCGTGGTCCGCACGCTTCCCGAGGCGCTGGCCATGCCGCAGGTCGCGGGCCGCGGCGTGCTGCACCCCCTGCCGGGTGGCGGACGGGCCCCGGGCCTGCCCTTCCGCATAGGCGGACACGCGCATCGCCCCGCCGGCCCGCCGCGCGCCCTTGGCGCGGACGATGCCGCGGTGCTGGGCCGTCCCAGCCGGGGGTCCGACGGATGACGGATGCCGGGGACCCCCTGGGTGCGCGCGAGGTTCGCGGCGCCGTGCTGCATGTCCGCCACATGGCCGCCGGGCGACCGGGCGCGCCGCTGCTGATCCTCGTCCATTCGCTGGGCTGCGATGCGCGGATCTGGGACGACGTGGCGGCCCGGTTGCGGGGCCAGGCCGATCTGATCCTCTACGACCTTCGCGGACATGGCCTGTCCGAATCGGGGACCCCGCCCTATGCGATGGCCGATCACGCCGCCGACCTTCTTTCGCTGATCGAGGCGGAGGAACGGCCCGCCCATGTCTGCGGGCTGTCGATCGGGGGAATGGTCGCGATGCGTGCCGCATTGGACCAGCCGGACCGGATCGCCGGACTGATCCTGTGCGACACCGCCGCACGGATCGGCAGCGCCGCACGCTATGCCGCGCGCGCGGACGCGATCCGCGCGGGTGGCATGGCCGCGATCGCCGACGAACAGATGGAACGCTGGTTCACGCCCCGCTTCCGCGCGGCCCGGCCCGAGGTCGTTCGCCTGATGCGCCTGATGCTGCTGCGCCAGCCGGTGGACGGCTATCTCGGCAGCGTCGCCGCCCTGCGCGACACGGACCTGGAGGGCGAGGTGGGATCGATCGCGGTGCCCACGCTATGCCTGGTGGGGGCCGAGGACGCCTCCACCCCGCCCGCGGCCGTGCGGGCCTTGACCACGGCGATCCCCGGCGCGGCCCATGCCGAGATCCCCGGGGCCGGTCACCTCCCCTGCCTGGAGGCGCCCGAGCGGATGGCGGGGGAGATATCCCGCTTCCTCGCCGGGGCGGGGCGGGCGTGACCGCCTTCGACCATCCCGTCCTGTCCGCGTGGGTCGACGACGCCGAAACCGGAATGCGCATGGGGTGGGACGCCGAACTCGCCGCGATGCTGCGGTTCGAGATCGCGCTGGCCGCGACGCAATCGGAGATGGGGCTGATCCCGGCCGACGCGGCCGATGCGTTGCGCCGCGACCTGGACGGGTTCCGGCCCGACATGGACGGGCTGCGTCGGGGCACGGCACGGGACGGCGTGGTCGTGCCGGCGCTGATCGCGCAGATGCGCGAGGCGACCGGCGCCGCGGGCCGTCACCTGCATCACGGCGCGACCAGCCAGGACGTGATCGATACCGCGCTGATGCTCTGTCTGGCCGACCTCCTGCCGCGCTTCGCCGAACGCCTCGGCGACCTGGAGGACCGCCTTGCCGCGCTGTCGGACCGATGGGGCGACCGGCCGCTGATGGCCGTCACCCGCATGCGCGACGCCCTGCCCATCACGGTGGCCGACCGCATCGCCGCCTGGTCCTCCGGCGTGCGTGTCGCGCGGGAGCAGGTGTCGCGCGTCCGCGCGGAGGACATGGCCGTGCAGCTCGCCGGTCCCGTCGGAACGTTGGGAAGGTTCGGGGATGATGGGCCGCCCCTGCGCGCGGCCCTGGCCGCACGCCTGGATCTGCGCGATCCGGGCGGCGCATGGCACACGGAGCGGGGCCGCCTTTGCCGCGTCGGAAGCGCACTGTCGGTCTGCTGCGCGGCGCTGGGGAAGATTGGCGCGGATATCGGATCGATGGCGCAGGACGGAACGGACGCGGTCCAGCTGGATGGCGGCGCGTCGTCGTCGATGGCGCACAAGGTCAACCCGGTGGACGCCGAGTTGCTGATCGCGCTGGCCCTGCACGCCGCGGCGCAGAACGGGGTGCTGGGTGCCGCGGCCCTGCACGGATCCGAGCGGTCGGGACCGGCGTGGACGCTGGAATGGCTGGCCCTGCCGCCGCTGGTGCGCACGACCGGCGGCGCGCTGCGCGCCACCGAGCGGCTTCTGGCGGCCATCCGGCGGATGGGACCGCGGGCGCCCGACTGAACCGGCCGGGACGTCCACGGCGGGACCTGTCCGTGTCACATGCGCAGGTCGCTTTCCACGCTCGGCAGGACGTACTTCAGATCGAACAGGACGTGGTCCGGACGGCCGAACGCGCGCAGCGCCGGGGCGCCGGCGTCGCGGAACTGCCGATGCGCCACCGCGATCACGATCGCGTCGTAGCGGCCCTGTTCGGGCTCCGAACGCAGGCCCCGTTCCAGAACCGCCTCCACCTGCGCGGGATCGGCCCAGGGATCGTGGATGTCGACCGCGCACCCATACGTTTCCAGCGCTTCGACCACGTCGATGACGCGGGTGTTGCGGATGTCGGGGCAGTCCTCCTTGAAGGTCAGCCCCAGCATCAGGACTCGCGCGCCCTTCACGGCGATGCCCCGCCCGAGCATCGCCTTCACCAGCCGCGAGGCCACCCATTCGCCCATCCCGTCGTTCAGCCGTCGCCCGGCCAGGATGATCTCCGGGTGGTGGCCCGCCGCCTGCGCCCGGTGGGTCAGGTAATAGGGATCGACCCCGATGCAGTGCCCGCCCACCAGGCCGGGCCGGAAGGGCAGGAAGTTCCATTTCGTGCCAGCCGCCGCCAGGACGGCCTCCGTGTCGATGCCCAGGCGTTCGAAGATCACGGCGAGCTCGTTGGCCAGCGCGATGTTGAGGTCGCGCTGCGTGTTCTCGATCACCTTCGCGGCTTCCGCCACGCGGATCGAAGGCGCCCTGTGCGTGCCCGCGACGACCACCTCGCGGTAGAGCGCGTCGATGCGCGCCGCCGCCTCGGGCGTCGAGCCGGACGTGACCTTCAGGATGTCGGGCAGACGGTGCTGCTTGTCGCCGGGATTGATGCGCTCGGGGCTGTAGCCGACCGTGAAATCCGTGTTGAAGCGGAGGCCGGAGGCGTGTTCCAGCACGGGGACGCAATCCTCCTCGGTGGCGCCCGGATAGACCGTGCTCTCGTAGATGACCGTGTCGCCGCGCTTCAGGACCGCGCCCACGGTCCGTGACGCCGCGAGCAGGGGACCGAGATCCGGCCGCTTGTACCGGTCGATGGGCGTGGGGACCGTGACGACGAAGACCGTGGCAGGGCGCAGGGCGTCGACGTCGTCCGCCAACGTCAGGTGGCGCGCGGTCGCGAGTTCGTCCTCCGACACTTCGAGCGTCGCGTCCCGGCCGTCGCGCAACGCCGCGATCCGGCACGCGTCGATGTCGAAGCCGACCGTCGGGCGCACGCGGCCGAACTCGACCGCCAGCGGCAGCCCCACATAGCCGAGGCCCACGACCGCGACGGTCGCGTCTGGGGGAAACGTGGATGACATCGTCCGGGATCCTCGCGGCATGGGATGCGGGGCTTCTGTCGAAGCGTGCGCGGGAGATCAACCGAAGCCCCGGGCGGCCAGGATCGACGGTGAGGCATAGCCGACGATGCCGTGCCTCGGGGCCCTCCGCGCGCGTCTTTCATGGCAGGCGCGTCGCACTGCCCGTCCCATCCCCGCGCTTCTCCGGACCCACCCGTCGCGGCGGGTCGCGTCACGGCCGGACGGTCCTCGGATGCGGACGCACGCGCCGCCGACGTATCGGGTTCGTCACGGACCCGCCCGACCCCTCCGCGGGGCCGCGACCGCGAGTTCCCCGTACAGGTCCATGTGCATGTCGGCGATGCGTCCGACGTCGAAATGCGCTTCGGCATGCTGCCGCGCCGCCCGCGCCATCGCGTCCAGGCGCGGGCCGTCCGCAAGCAACGCGGCGATCCTGTCGGCCAGATCCGCCGCGTCGCGCGGACGGCACAGCACTCCGGTCTTGCCCGGCACGATCGCGTCGCGGCACCCCGGAACGTCGGTGGCCACAGCCGGACGGCCCGCCGCGGCGGCGTCGATCAGCGTCTTGGGAAGGCCCTCCCCGCCATGCGAAGGCAGCGCCACGACATGCGCGCGCGACAGGGCGGCGGCGATGTCGCTGGTATGGGGGTTCCATTCCACGTTCGGCGCCCTCGCGAGGGCGATCAGCTCCTCCTCCGTGAACGAAGACGGGTTCCTGGGGTCGGGATCCCCCTGCAGGCGGAACAGCGCGTCGACGCCCCTTGATCGGAGGATTTCCGCGGCGGCCGCGAACTCGGCGACACCTTTCTGGCGCAGCATGCGCGCCGGCAGGAGGACGACGGGGCGTCCTCGCGGCAGCGGCGTCGCGCGGATGACCTTCAGATCCGTTCCGCTGCCGGGGGCGATGCGGGTCCGTTCCATTCGCATGACCCCCGCATCGACGGCCGCGCGGCGGTCGTCCTCGTTCTGGAAGAGGCCGAGGAACCGGGGATGGCGGCAGGCGAGGCGGTACAGCGTCATCGTCAACGCCTTCAACGCCCGGGTCTTCGCCGACCTGTTCGAGAACACGTAGCCCATGCCGGAGAACGCGCCGAGCGCGGGGATCCCCTGGAGCCGCGCGGCGATGCCGCCGTAGATGATCGCCTTGGACGTGACCAGATGAACCACGTCGGGTCGGATCCGGGCCATCAGGCGCCATAGGTGACGCAGGACGCGCGCGTCCTTCAAGGGGTTCATTCCACCCCTGTCCAAGGGGATCGCCACGGCCGTCAGCCCCTCGGATCGGAGCAGGTCGAACGCGGCCGCGTCCTCGGGCGACGCGACCGTGACGTCGTAGCCCGCCCGCCGCGCCCGCACCGCCAATGCCAGCCGGTGGGACAGGAAGAACGGCGCGTCGTTCACCACGTATAGCAACCTGTGGCCACCCATCGCCTCGGATGGCTCCTCCGGATCGGACATATCGGATCTCATCTGCGACGGTCTTTCCGGGAGGGAGGATTGCGGCGGGTGCGGATGGCCCCGCGGCTACCCCGACCGTCCCGCGAAGTCGATTGCGTTCGGCCCTGTCCGCGGACGGCGCCGGGTATCAGGTCAGGGATGTGACGGCCATGCATCCCGTCCGGGTCCGGCCGAGGGACCGACCTGCGGCGACGCCGTCTGCCGGGACGGGTCGCCTCGGTCGCGTCCCATGACCTCGCGGGGCGGACGGGCGATGGACCGGCCCGTCCGCCCGTCGCGTTTAGAACCAGCGCCCGATGGCGGAGCATTGGAAGGTGCGGTCCAGGCCGGACAGCCCCCCCGGGGAAACGATCCGGAACTGCGCGTTCGCCGTCCCGGGGGAGACGCAGGCCCATCGGGTCGTGTCGTCCGGCGTCACGGAGGCCGTGACGGCCCCCGTGAATGCGGCGGGGTAGGTCCAGACGTGCGGGGCGTTGGACCGATGGAACGGGCCCGACTGCTCGGTCGTGACGGTGACCGTCAGCCTGTGCGTGCAGATCTGCGTGCCGTCCGCCCAACGGACGTACTCGCCGCCGGCGTTGGATCCGCGTTCGATCACCGCGCCGGTGGGGACGCCGCCCGATTGGCCGACGTTGCCGACGACGGAGGCCTGGTCGTAGAGCTGCCGCCAGGGGTTCCAGACGTTCCCGGCCGCTTGGCGTCGGTAGGTCGCGCCGGTCTTGTGGAGATAGGCCGTCTGCGTGCCGATGCCGCCGCCCTGCTCCATGCGCACGAGCCAGAAGCTGTTGCCCGTCGGGCGGGCGGCCGTGTTGCCGTTCGTATAGTACCAGCCGGTGACCAGCGGCCCATTCAGGTCGTCCGTGTAGGCCGCGGTCCCGGTGGACCCCAGACCGAAGGCGCCGACGCGGAGCAGCCGATCCGGCGTGGCGTCGGACGCGTCCGCCTGGACGGCCTCGCCCGAAACCGCGCGCCCGGTCGCGTCGAACCGCAGCGCGTCCGTCCAGGCCTCCCCATCGGCGCTGACCCGCAGGGCCAGGCCGTCGTTCCCCGTCGTTCCGATCTCGGCCCGACCGGACCGTGCCGTCTGGAACACGACGCTGGCCGTGTCGCCACCACTGGCCTTGTCCACGACGACGCGGTGGTCGCCGGACCCGTCGGGATCGTGGCCCAGGAGCGTCGCGTCGGCCGCCACGCTCAGGCGGTGGACGGGGTCGGGCTCGGCGTTCACGCCAAGGGTGACGGTGGCGGACCAACGCGCCCCGTCGTGCTGCAGGACCCGTCCGTCGGTCGCCACCGCGACGCGCCAGCCGGCCCGCGGCTGCAGAAAGGTCCAGGCGCCGCCTTCGTGGACGGCCAGCGCCCCGGCCCGGTCGGTCCAATCGCCCGAGGGGGAATCACCCACGGGATAGCACGCGCCGTGGGGCAGGTCCGCCAGCGCCGGGGGCTCGTCGCGCGGCGGGGCGGCCACCGTGGCCTGCACCAGGAGGTCGAGCGTGCGGATGGCCTCGTTATGCGTCACGTGGGCCTGGGCTTGGCCTTCCTGGATGTACGGCAGGCCGAGTGTCGGAGAACGTTCCCAATCCATCGCGGGACCCCATGGCTGTATAGGTTGCAGGGATCGCGTTCTTCGCGGGAGCAGTGAACGGAACGTTAAGGGCCGGCCTGCGATGGGCGACCCGCGTCCCCGCGCGACGAGGACCCCACCCAGCCGCCCGCGGAAGCGCGCCACCGGGGCGCCGGGGCCGTGCGACCGGGGATCGATGCGACGCGGCGGGACGTCGATGCGATCCGGGCCGTCACCCCCGCGCCCATTCCCGATAGGGCCCGACCAGAAGGGCGGCGAAGGGCGCGGCGCGGATGGCATCGGCTTCATCGAAATGCCCGGCTTCGTGCAGCAAGTTCATCGTGCCGATCACCGTTCCAGCGTCGACGACCGGCACGTTCAGGACCGATGCGCAGCCCAGCCGCGCGATCGTCTCGTGGTCGGGAAAGACCCGCGCGATGTCCCCGGCATCGTATCCGATGAACGGCTCCCCCCGGCGCAGCACGACGTCGCCCCATTCCGTCAGATCGCCTAAGGGCTTTCGGCCCGCCACGGGATAGGCCGCGGGGTCGGAGGAATGGACCCGCGCCGCTTCCGCCGCGGCGGGGTCGATCACCATCAGCGTGAACAGCCTGTGCCCGATCGTGCGCGCCATCGCGGCCTCCAGCGCGGGATACAGGTCGGGGGCCCGCCTTAAGTCGTCGATCAGATCGGTGTCGCTCATGGTTGGGCCGCCCTTTCCGGTTCGGGCGGTCGTTCCGCCAGGATCCCCTGCGGGCGCAGCCGCATCACCAGGATCAGCGTGCCGCCGATCAGGATCTCGCGCAGGGCGGCGCCCTGCGCGCCGTTCAGGTGGGGGATCATAGGCTCGACGAAGCGCGACCCTTCCAGGATCGCGATCACCAGCGCCGCGCCGAGCACCGCGCCCGCGTTGTTGCCCGTGCCCCCCGCCGTCAGCGCCAGGAAGATGTAGATCGTCAGGAGCGGGCGGAAGATGTCTGGCGCGATGTACGACGTGAAATGCGCATAGGCCGCGCCGGCGAGCCCGAGGACGCCGGCCCCCAGCGCGAAGGCCTGCACCTTGAAGCGCCGGACCGACTTGCCCGCGACCGCAGCGGCCACGTCGTCGTCCCGAAGCGCGCGCAGCACCCGGCCATAGGGCGACCGCCGCAGCCGTTCGGCCACCACCCACACCACGGCCACCGCGGTCAGCACCAGCGCGCAGGACAGGGCGTTGAACTGCAGCGGCGTCAGATCCGCCCGCATGGGCCCCGGAATGCCGGGGATCCCGTCCGACCCGTTCGTCAACCAGATCTCGTTGGCCGCGATCAGGCGGATCAATTCGCCGAAGCCCAGCGTGACGATGGCCAGGTAATCGCCGCGCAGGTTCAGCGTCAGCCGCGACAGAGCCCCCCCGCACAGGGCCGCGAGCGCCATCGCCGCAGCGACCCCCGCCGCGATGGGCAGCCCCAGCGCGGTGGTGGTCAGCGCCGACGCGTAGGCTCCCAGCGCGAAGAACCCGGCCATGCCCAGGTTGATCATCCCCGCCATGCCCCAGATCACGTTCAGTCCCAGCGCCAGCAGCGCATAGATGCCCGCGAAGGTCAGTGTGGCCAGGAGGTAGCTCTCCATCAATACGCCCGTTCGCCCAGGATGCCCCGCGGACGGAACGCCAGCACCAGCACGATCGCAACGAAGCCCACCGCAGACTTGTAGGCCGGCGACAGGACCAGGAGCGACAGCTCTTCGCCGATGCCCACGACCATCGCGCCCAGAGCGGCGCCGGGGATGGATCCGAGGCCGCCCACGACCGCGGCGGCGAAGATGGGCAGGATGAACCGGAACCCCGTCAGCGGGTCGATCGACGTGCCCAGGCCCAGCAGCATCCCGCCCGCGCCGACCAGGCCCATCCCCGCGAACACGGTGATCCGCCCGATGGTGACGGGGTCGATTCCCTTCAGCTCGGCCAGGGCGGGATTGTCCGCCACCGCCCGCATCGCCTTGCCGATCCGGGTATAGCGCAGGGTCGCGAAGACCGCCGCCATGATCGCCAGCGCCATCGCGAGGTTCTGCACCTGCTGCGGCCCGATCCGCACGCCGAGCCAGCGCCAGTCGCGCACGATCGGAAGGTCGTAGCCCCGCAGGTCGTTGCCGAAGATCAGGCGGACGACGTTCTCCAGCACGATGGTCAGCGCGATGCTGGCGATGGCGGTGGTCAGCGCCCCGTGCGGTCGCAGGGGGCGCAGCGCGACCTCGTCGGACAGGACGCCGATCAGGCCCGCGACAAGGAACGCCGCAACCAGCGCCGGCGCCGCCGGCAGGCCCAGCCAGACGTTGGCCGCATAGCCCGCGAAGGCCCCGATCGTCGCGTGGCTGGCCACCGCGAAGTTCGGGAAGCGCAGCACCGCGAAGATCGCGGTGAAGCCGATGGCCGGGATCGCCAGCAGGGTGCCCTGGACGATCCCGTTCACCAGCAGTTGCGGCAGCAGGTCCAACGCCCGTCAGACCCGCTTGTAGACCGATGGCGCGCCGCCCTCGATCCGCTTGAACACGAACTGCGTGCCCGTGATGTCGCCGATCTCGTCGAAGTCGCATGGACCCGACGCGCCCTGATAGTCCACGGCCTCGCCCAGGGCGGCCAAGCCCGCCACCGCGCTCTCGACCACCTCGCCCTGGCCCTGCGACACGGTGCGCAGGGTGTCGCGGATGGCCGCGCCCGTGGCCTCGCCCGCCGCCGCCATGGCCAGGATCGCCAGGCTCATGTGGTCGTAGGTCTGCGCGGAATAAGGGTCGACGTCCTCCACCCCGAGGATGCGCTGCACGTCGGCATAGGCCGCGCTCTCGACGGCGGGGGCGCCCTCCCAGGTGAACACGCCCTCCAGCACCTCGACCGGCAGCGTTTCGACCACCGAGGCGTTGACCGCATAAGCCGGCCCGATGATCCGCCCCTCGTAGCCCGCCTGCCAGATGTCGCGCAGCAGGACGGTGGAATCCGCCGCATAACCGCCCAGCATGACGAAATCCGGGTTGCCGCGCAGGATCTGGTCCACCTCCGAGCGGTACGTGCTCTTGTCCGCCTCGTAGATCAGGCTCTCCATGCCGCCGCCCGCCCCGGCTGCGATCTCCTCCAGGATCTCGATGCTGGACGCGGCGAAGGGGGTCTGCGGCCCGATCCAGGCCATCGACGTGGCGCTTTCCTCGACCATGAACTCGCCCGCCACGCGGATCTGCAGCTTCGAGTTCGGCTGCGTCCGCGCGATGTAGCCGCCATGCGGCAACTCGGTGATGCTGTCGGCGCCCGACACGCACATCAGCATCGTCTGCGATTCCCAGCACAGGGGCGCGACGGCGGTCGTGACGGACGAGGCCCAGGTCCCCATGATCGCCGCCACGCCGTCCACGTCGATCAGCTTGCGCGCCGCGCGCACCGCCGCCTCGGGCGAGGTCTGGGTGTCCTCCGACACGACGCGGACCTCGCGGCCCAGGACGCCGCCGGCCGCGTTCACGTCCGACACCACGCCCAGCATCGCGTCGCGCATCGCCGGGCCATAGGTGCCGCCCACGCCCGTCAAGGGTGTCAGCGTGCCCAGCACGATCGGTCCCGATTGCGCGCGCAGGATCGCGGGCGCAGCCAATGCGGCCGCGGACGTTCCCAGGAACAGGCGGCGGTTCATGTAGTAGGTCATCGTGTTCGTCCCCCTTGCTGTCAGCCGCCCAGGAAGGTGCGGCGTATGTCCGGGTCGGCCGCCAGGGCCGCGCCGGTTCCGGTCGTATGGTTGCGTCCCGCGGCCAGGATATAGGCCCGGTCGCATATGGAAAGCGCGTCCATCGCGTTCTGCTCGACCAGCACGACGGCGACGCCCTGCGCCGCCACCTGCCGGATCGTGTCGAACAGCGCGCCCGCGGCCAACGGCGACAAGCCGGCCGACGGCTCGTCCAGCAGCAGGAGCTTCGGCTCGACCATCAGGGCGATGGCCATGGCCAGGATCTGCCGCTGCCCGCCGGACAGGGTCCGTGCCGCGTCGCGCCGCTTCTCGGCCAAGACGGGAAAACGATCCAGCATGTCCACGATGCGGGACCCGGGGTCCCGGGCCAACCAGGCCCCCATCTCCAGGTTCTCGCGCACGGTCAGGGTGGCGAAGACGTTGGCCTCCTGCGGGACATAGCCCACGCCCGCCCGCGCGACGCGCCGGGGCCGCAAACCCGCGATGTCGGTCCCGTCGAGCGCGATCCGCCCCGCGACGTGCGGCAGCTGGCCCGTGACGGCGCGCAGGAAGGTGGACTTGCCGGCGCCGTTGGGTCCCAGGATCGCCACGATCTCGCCCGCCGCGGCCTCGATGGCGATCCCCTTCAGGATCGCGTCCGTCCGGGCGTACCCGCCGGACACGTCGGTGGCGGCCAGGACCGTCACGCGACCCGGGTCCCAAGATACGCGGCCTGTACCCGAGGATCCGACACCACGTCGGCGAACGACCCCTGCATCAAGGTCGCGCCGCCCGCCATGACCACCACCGGGTCGCACAGGCGCTTCACGATCTCCATGTCGTGCTCCACCACCAGGAAGGTCAGCCCGTCGGCGCGCAGGGCCGCGATCCGGTCCGCGATCTCGATCGCGAGGGTGGGGTTCACCCCCGCCACAGGCTCGTCCAGCAGGACCAGGCGGGGGCGGCCCATCAAGGCGCGCCCGATCTCCAGGAGCTTCTTCTGCCCGCCCGACAGTTCGGTGGACATCGCGTGCAGCACGGGGGTCAGGTTCAACCGTTCCGCCACGCCTTCGGCCCGTGCCACCAACGCGCGCTCGCGGGCGCGGCCACGACCGAGCAGCGCGGCCCCCAGACCCTCGCCGGGTTGCCTGTCGCCATGCAGCAGCAGCGATTCCAGCACCGTCAGTGACGGGAACCCGCGCGCGATCTGGAACGTCCGCACCAGTCCCGCCTGCGCGATCGCCTCGGGCCGCCAGCCGGTGACGTCCACCCCCTCGAACGTGACCGTGCCGCCTTCGGGCGGCACGACGCCGCTGAGGCAGTTGAACATCGTGGTCTTGCCCGCCCCGTTCGGCCCGATCAGGCCCGTGACGGTCCCCCGCTCGACCGTCAGGTCCGCGGCCGTCAGCGCCTGCACGCCATAGAAGCCGCGCGCGATGCCCGTGGCGACGAGCATGCTCAGCCCAGTTCCGACTTCACGAACGCCCCGTCCTTCATGATGGCCCGCATGTGCGCCCCCTGCCCCTTCAGGAGCGATAGATCGTCCAACGGATCGCCGTCCATCACGATCAGGTCGGCATTGGCGTCGGGCGCGATGGTCCCGATCCGTCCCTCCATCCGCATCAGCCTGGCCGCGTCCAGCGTGGCCGATCGGATCACGTCGTGGGCGGGCATGTAGCGGCCCCGGATCGTGAACTCGTCCGATTGCCAGGGATGCATCCCCCCCAGCAGATCCGAGCCGTACCCCATCAGCACGCCCGATTCGTGCAGCACCGTCAGCGCCTCCAGCCCCGCGTCCAGCACGTCGGCGATCTTGGCGACCGATGCGGGCGGCAGGCCGAACCGCGCCCCTTCCCGCGCCAGCAGGTCGTACGTCACATTGGTCGGCACCACGACCGCCCCTTCGCGGGCGACGCGCTCCGCCGTGTCGCGCCGGATCAGGTTCGCGTGCTCAATCGAACGGACGCCGCAATCGAGCGCCCTGACGATCGCCTCGTCGGTATAGAGGTGCCCGGCGACGTAGGTCCCGGCATTGGCCGCCTCCTCGACGGCGGCCCGCAGCTCCTCGACCGCGAAGCCCAGGAAGTGGATCGGGTCGGTGGGCGACGACACCCCGCCGTTCGCCATCACCTTTATGAAGGTCGCGCCCGCCTTGATCTCCTCCCGGCACGCCTTGCGGACCTCCGCCACCCCGTCGACGATCCGCCCCATCGCGCCGAACTTCCCGACATAGTGGTCGGGCGCCTGCGTGACGTATCGGCCGCGCTGGTCGCAATGCCCGCCCGTCTGGCTCAGGGCCTGGCCGCATATGACCAGGCGCGGCCCCGCGATCAGCCCTTCCTCGATGGCGCGGACGATGCCGATGTCGGCGCCGCCCAGGTCGCGCACGGTGGTGAAGCCCCGCTCAATCATGCCGCGCATGATCGGCATCGCGCGATAGGCGGCCAGCGAGTTGGGCAGATCCACGTTCGCGGGCAGGTTCGCGTCCACCGCCGTGACGTGGACATGGCAGTCGATCAGCCCCGGCAGCACCACCGCGCCGTCCACGTCAATCACGTGCTCCGCGTCGAAGGCCGCGTCCCCGCCGACCGCGCGGAACGTTCCGTCCTCGATGGCGATGTCCTGCGGGTCCGCGGCCCTGTCGGCGGACCCGTCCACGATCCGCGCGTTCTGTATCAAGGTGCTCGTCATGCCATCCTCCCGGCAAGTCTCAACGATAGGCGAGCGATGGCAGCCAAAGCGACAGGGCAGGCACCGCGATGATCAGGAACAGGGCCGCGAAGTCCATCACGATGAACCACGCCACGCCGCGGAACACCTGCGGCAGCGTGACGATGTTCCCCAGCGCACCCTTGATGACGTAGACGTTCAGCCCAATGGGCGGCGTCACCAGCCCGATCTCCAGCAGCTTGATGACGATGATCCCGAACCAGATCAGGTCCATCCCCGCCCCCTGCGCCAACGGCAGGACCAGCGGCAGCGTCAGCAGGAGCAGACCGATTGAATCGATCAGCATGCCCAGCAGGATGTAGATCACCGCCACCGCGAACAGGATCCACCAGGGCTCCGCGCTGACCGACAGCACCGCGTCCGAGAACGCGGTCGGCAGGCCGCTGAGCGCCAGGAACCGGGTGAAGAAGACCGATCCGATCAGGATCAGGAAGATGGACGCCGTCCCTTCCAGCGTCTTGACGACCGCCTCCCGGAAGCGGGCCCGCGTCAGGCTGCGCCGCCACAGGGCGATGGCCGTGGCGAAGGCCGCCCCCAGCGCGCCCGCCTCCGTGGGCGAGAAGACGCCGGTGAAGATGCCCCCCAGCACCAGCAGGATCAGGGTCGGCAGCGGCCAGACCTCGCGCAGCGCGGCGACCTTCTCGGCCCGCGTCGCGCGCTCCTGCACGGGACCGGCGAGCGCGGGGCTGACCTTGACCCGGATCACGATCATCACCCCGTACAGCAGCGCCGACACCAGGCCCGGGATGAACCCCGCCATGAATAACTGGCCCACCGACACCTCCGCGTTCACCCCGTACAGGATCAGCAGGACCGACGGCGGGATCAGCGATCCCAGCGTGCCCGACGCCGCGATGGTGCCCGTCGCCAGCCCCTTGTCGTAGCGGTACTTCAGCATCTCGGGCACGGCGATCCGCGACATCGCCGCCGCCGTCGCCACGCTGGACCCGGAGGCGGCGGCGAAGAACGCGCAGGCCCCCACGCTCGATATCGCCAGGCCGCCCGGCAGGCGTGCCAGGAACAGCCGCAGCGCGTCGAACATGCCGCGCGTCAGCTCGGCCGAGGTCGCGATGTAGCCCATCAGCAGGAACATGGGCGCGGCCGACAGCTCCCATTGGCCGATGAAGTCGAACGGCGTGGCCGAGATCATGCCCCAGGCGACGCGCGGCGACGTCATCCAGGAGATGCCCACCAGCGCCACCGCGCCCAGCACCACCCCGATCGGGAAACGCAGCGCGATCAGGACCAGGGTGACGCCCGTGCAGATCAGCCCGATGGTCAGGTTGTCCATGAGCCTACAGCGCCCTTCGCGTCTGGACGGCCCGGGCCGCGTTGGCGATCACCGCCAGCAGGATCCCCAGCCAACCCAGCGGCAGCGCCCACCGCGCGGGCCAGATGAAGAACACGAAGTTCGCCATCACCGTTTCCGCCTGCGCCGTGGCGCGCCATGCGTCCTGAACGGACTGGTACAGCAGGACCCCGAAATACGCCGCCGCCATCGCGCAGGCCGCCAGATAGAACGCCAGCTGCACGCCGGCGGGCATGCGCTGCACGAACAGGTCCACGCGGATATGCTCACGCCGCAGCTCGACATAGCCGAAGGCCAGCATGACCAGGACCACCATGTAGTAGTACGACACGATCTCGACGGTCCCGATCAGCGCGCCGTTGGCCAGCGCCCGCCAGGCCACGTCGATCGTGACGTGCGCCATCATCGCCACCACAGCGACGGCGGCCACGACCACGAAGGCGCGGTTCGTCCAGACCGCGACCCAGGCCAGCGGCCCGTGGGACGGTTCCGCGACATCATCCATAGACGGCATCCACGCGGTCGGCGGTGATGCCCAGATCCCGCATCGCGTCCTTCCAGAAGGCAAGCGCCTCGTCGAGGATCTCCGGATCGTCGCGCCAGATGGTTTGCGTCGCCATCCCCCGCAGCAGGCACAGCGTCGCGGTGAACGCGGCCCCGTGGCGCGGCGACGTCCGGCCCAGCCGGACGCGGACCAGCTCGTCCCAGATCGCGCGGCTGGCCTCGTTGAAGTCGGGCGCCACGGCGCGCAGCACGTCCAGGATCGCCGCATCCGTCCGCGCAGCGTTCACGAACTCCAGCGAGATCATGTAGAGCGGACCGGAGAAGCGGCCCCACAGCCGGTCGATCAGCCCGTCGAAGTCCAGCCGCCCCGCGGTCACGTCCCCGGCCAGGCCGCGCATGTGCGCGACCTCGCGCACCAGCAGGTCGCGCAGGGCTTCGCGCAGCAGATCCTCCTTCGCGGGGAAATGGTGCAGCAACGCGCCGCGCGACACCCCGGCCCGTTCGGTCACGAGGACGGTCGTCGTGTCGCGCAGGCCACGCTCCAGGATGCAGGCCCGCGTGGCGTCCAGGATGCGGGCGCGGGTGCGGCGCGACCGTGCCGCACCCGGACCGGGGGCGTCCGCCAGCACGGCGGGTCCCGCTCTATTCCACGCCGTAGGTTTCGGGGTCGATCTTGTCGTAGATTTCCGTCATCGCCAGCTCAGCGATGGCCTCCGGGTCGGTCCGGTCGATCTCGTCCAGCAACCCCTGCCACCGATCGTAGGTCGCGCGGAACTCGTCGATCAGCTCGCGGCCGTTCGACAGCCCGTAGCGGTCGGCGGCCATCTCGTAGGCCATGTCGATGGCCTGGGCGCGGAAGTCGTCGGCCGACTGCGCCAGATCCTCCGCCGGTTCGTGGATGGTGTTGCCCCGCTCCGCGGCCGTGACCAGCGCGGCCTCGGCGTTGGCGATGTAGTTGACCATCATCGACCCGATCGTCTGCGCCGTCGCCTCCATCAGGACGGAACGGTGCTCGGGCGACAGGGATGCCCAGAACCCGGGGTTGAAGCCCCATTGCGGCCCCGAATAGTACATCCCCGTCGGCAGCACGGTCGTATGCTCGGCCACCTCCCACAGGGACCGGTCGATCAGGTCGCTGGCCGCGTTCGACGCGCAGTCCAGCGTCCCCCGCTCCAGGCCGGTGTACATCTCGGACGACGGCACGTTGACCGGCACGCCGCCGGCCGCCTCGACCCACAGCGACACCGTCGATCCGGCCGTGCGGATGCGCTTGCCCTGGAACTCGTCCAGGGTGCGGATCGGCTCGCGGCAGAACAGGATGTAGGGCGGCGTGGCATAGCCCCCCAGATAGACCATCCCCTTGTCGCGCCATTCCTGCAGCTGGTCCTCGTTCGTCATCGAGAACTCGGTGACGGCCAGGATCGCGGCGAGCGGGTCGTCGTAGTTGAAGCCCAGCTCCTGCACCGCGTTGGCGACGGGCAGCTCCGACGGGGTATAGACGGCGGCGTGATGGGCCACCTGGACGATGTTGTCGCGCACGCCCTGCATCGACGCGCGCGGCGCCAGGAGGACCGTCCCGGTATAGACCTCCGGCGCCAACTCCCCGTTCGAAAGGTCCCGGACCCGCTCGGCCCATTCGGTATAGCCGTACTTCGAGAAGGGGGCCTGGGCGGAATAGAAGGAGTTGGCGATGAACTCCACCTGAGCCTGCGCGCCGGTGGCGGCAAACAGGGCGGCGGCAACGATCGCGGTCGGTCGCATGGTCTTCTCCCCATCGTGATGTCCTTGCGATGACGCTAGGTCCGGACGGCGAAACGGTCAACGCTGACTGTTTTCCCTCCGACGGGCGGCATGGAGGATCCGGCTCCGCGGGGATGCAGGGGCCCGCGGATGCGGCACCCTGCCCGAACGGACGCCGATCGCGGGATGGCGGCGTGCCGCGACCGGGAACGCGAGGTCGGCGACGGAGGCCGGCACGCCCCGTGGGCGGAGCGGCACCGTCACCCCGTCACTCCCCCTCCGCCTCGGCCGCCGCCAGCGCCATCGCGGCATCCGCGTGAAGCCATGCGAGTGTCGATTCGGCCCCCTGGTTCACGCTGATACCCTGCGGGTCGATCCCGTCGCGGCAGCCGCCCCCGGGCGTCGCCAATGGTTGGCCGGCGTCGTTCTCGCCCAGGAACCAGGCATGCGCCCGGCGGGCCTCCTCCCGCCACCGGGGATCGCCCGTCACACGGGCCGCGGCGAGCGATGCCTCCACATGGGCCCATGCGTCGAGCGGCTGCTGCGCATGGAGCGCCGGCGCGCCTTCCCGTCCGTACCCCCACGAGCCCGGTGGCCGGAACCGGCCATCCGGACCCCTCTGGATGTCGGACAGCCAACGCATCGCCGCCAGGCCGGCATCGCCCAGGGCGGGCACCCAGCGCGACCCGTCGAGCGCGCCCTGCGCGAGCCTGGGACTGTCGTAGGCCAGATACGGCTCGAAGAACGGATGGGCAGGCGAAGCCGCCGCCGCCCAGCAATCCTGCAGCCGCCGCGCCAGCGGAGACGCCAGCCCGTCCGTGTGGTGATCCAGCCGCTCCGCCCGCCGCAACGCTCCCAGCGCCCAGGCCCAGCCGCGCGGGGATTGCAGGCGTCCCGCGATCGGCAGCGCTTCGCGCAACAGATCGGCGGCCCAGCCCGAGATCCCCTCCCCCAGCGACGACGTCGCCGTTTCGGCGAGGGCCAGGAGCGTGCGGGCCGACGCGTCCTCGTCCTCGTCCCCGATCCAGCGTCGATCGGCGGTCATGAAGTTGCGGAACGCCCCCGCCTCCCCGTCCCACGCATGGTCCGTAAAGCCGGCATAGACCGTGGCCAGGCGTCCAGGGACCGGATCTACGGGATCTAGGCGGGCGCGCCGGGCGCAGAACCACAGCGCGCGTGCCACGTCGTCCAGGCAATATCCATGGCGGCGGTCCGGCACGGCGTGGCGGGCGTGCTGCCAGATGCCGCAGCCATCGGTTAGGCGGACCAGGTGTTCGAGCGGAACCATGCCAACGAGTTAGCGTGGCGGGGAACAATCCCAAACCGGAACTTGTTCAACACGCTCAGAGGCATGGCCGTCCATGGGACCCCGGATCGGCCGCCGGTACGGAGCATACATGCAGAACGATTCTCGACCCGACGCCGCTTCCGTTCGCCGGGGCGGCCTGCGCATCGCCTTGGTCGGCAACCACCCCCCGCGACGCTGCGGGATCGCGACCTTCACCCGCGACGTCGCCGCGGCGCTGCGCGGCGCCGGCCATCGGGTCCACGTCACCGCGATGGTGGAACCTGGGGCAACCCACCGCTTCGGTGGCGCGGTCGACCGGACGGTCGATCAGGGGGACCGGGCGTCGCATGCGGGGGCCGGCGCAGCCATGGCCGCATGGGGGCCGGACGTCGTCCTGGTGGAGCACGAGTTCGGCATCTACGGCGGCCCCGCCGGGGCCTGGCTCCTCGACCTGCTCGACGCGGCGCGCACGCCCGCGGTGGTCCGCCTCCACACCGTGCTCGACGCCCCCGACCCGGCGCAGGCCCGGGTGATGACGGGCCTGGCCGCGCGGGCGGGGGCGTTCGTGGTGATGGCCCGACACGGGCGGGACATCCTCTGCAACGCCCGCCCCGACGGACCGGAGGTCCACGTCGTGCCCCATGGGGTGCCGGACCGGCCGCTCGTCCCGGCCCGTGACATGCGCGCGCGCCTGGGTTGGCTGGAAAGACCGACCATCATGACCTTCGGCCTCCTGTCGCCGGGCAAGGGGATCGAGATGGTGATCGACGCCCTTCCCGCCATCCGCGACCGGGTCCCGGCGGTCCGGTACGTCCTGGTCGGTGCCACGCATCCCGCCCTCGTGGCGACGGAAGGCGAGCGATACCGCGACGCGCTCCGGGCCCGCGCGCGGGCGGGCGGCGTGCAGGACGCGCTGGAGATGGTGGACCGCTACGTCGCCGACGACGAGCTCTGCGACCTCCTGCAGGCGGCCGACCTCTACGTGACGCCCTATGCCAACCCCGCGCAGATCACGTCGGGGACCCTGGCCTACGCGCTGGCCTGCGGCGTGCCCACCCTGTCCACGCCCTATTGGCATGCCCGCGAGGTGCTCGCCCCCGAATGCCTCGTCCCCTTCGGCGCGCCGGACGTGCTGGCGAATGCGGCCGCATCGCTCCTCGGGGACGACCGGCGGCGCCAGGCCCTGTCCGAACGGTTGTGGCACGCCCATCGCGGCGCGACCTGGCCCCGGCACGCCCGCGCGCTCGAACGCACCTTGCGGCGGGTGGCGCGGCGGGACGCGGTGCCGGACCTCCACGCGGCGGAGTAGGGTTCGGTGCGGATCGGGATGATCGCCCCGATCGCGTGGCGCTGCCCGCCCGCAGCCTATGGTCCGTGGGAGTCCGCCACCAGCACCCTAACGGAGGCGCTCGTGACGCGCGGGCACGACGTGACGCTGTTCGCCGCCAGCGGGTCCCGGACGGCGGGCCGCCTCCACGTGACGGCCCCCCACCCTTACGAGGAGGCGCCGCTCGACGTGAAGGTGTGGGAGGCGATGCATCTCGGCGCCGCCGCGCGGCTGGCGGCCGAGGGCGTGTTCGACGTGGTCCACGCGCAATGCGACTTCCCCGCCCTGCCCTTCGCCCCGATCTTGCCTGTGCCGATGGTGGTCACGCTGCACGGCCTGGGCCCGCCCGAGGTGCGCGAGGCCACGCTGCCGATCTGGCGGGCCTATGCGGACGCGGCCCACTACGTCGCCATATCGGACGCGGACCGGGATCCGTCCCTGCGATACGCGGCGACGATCCACCACGGGATCGACCCGTCGCGATGGCCCCCGGCCGACCCCGGGCCCGATGCCCCGCTGGCGTTCTTCGCGCGGTCCCATCCGGAAAAGGGTCCCGGCGCGGCCATCGCGGCGGCACGCGCGGCGGGACGGCCCCTTCGGATGGCGGGCATCGTCGCGGACCCGGACCACCACCGGGCGGCGGTGGAACCCTGGATCGACGGCGATCGGGTGCAGTGGCTCGGGCCCCTCGCGGGGGCGGCGCGCGCGCGGTTCCTCGGGGGTGCGTCGGCGCTCCTGCACCTCATCGCCTTCGACGAGCCGTTCGGACTCTCGGTCGCGGAGGCGATGATGTGCGGCACCCCCGTGGTGGCGACGCGGCGCGGCTCCATGCCCGAGATCGTGGAGGACGGCGTCACCGGCGTCCTCGTCGACCATCCGGACGAAGCGCCCGCCGCGATCGCGCGGGCGGTGCGGATCGACCGCCGCCGCTGCGCGGCCCGCGCGCGCGAACGGTTCTCGGCCGCCACCATGGCGGCCCGCTACGAGGCGCTCTACGCGTCCGTCGTGGCCGCGTCGCCGGTCCCGCGGGGCTGACCGGCCGCGTCCGCCCGAACCAGGCGCAGGATCGTCTCCACGTTGAAGGCGATGCGCTCGTCCAGGGCCGCCTGCGTCATGAACGGGCGTTCGAACAGGTACTCGCCCGTGTGGCGGTTCGTCAGATAGTAGTAGCCGATCGCCGCGATCGTGATGTTCAACTGAACCGGATCGATACCCGGCCGCATGGACCCCTCGGCGACGCCCCGCCGCAGGATCGCGCCCGTCAGTTCCGTCAGCCCGCGCGACGCGTCGTGCAGGGGCACGGATCCCTCGATGTGCCGCGCGCCGTGCAGGTTCTCGCTGTTCACCAGCCGGATGAACTCCGGGTTCTCCAGATAGTACCGCCACGTGAACCGGACGAGCTGCTCCATCGCCGCCAGCGGGGGCAGATGCTCCAGGTCCAGCGCGCGCTCGGCCGAACGGATCGCGAGATACGCCTCCTCCAGGACGGCGCGGAACAGCGCCTCCTTCGACCCGAAATAGTGATAGATCATGCGCTTGTTGGCTTCGGCGCGCTCGGCGATCAGATCGACCCGCGCCCCGCCGAGACCCACCCGGGCGAACTCCTCCTTCGCGGCGTTCAGGATGCGGCGGCGCGTGGCGTCCGCGTCGCGCGCGCGTGGTTGCGGCGATCCGTCCATGGCTGTCCTGCCCTCCCGACCGGCGGGGTCGCGTCCCGACGCATAGCAGACTTGACACCTGCGGAAAACAGCAAGTAACCACCCAGTGCGTTATGGCGGAGCCGTCCCCCCGTGCGCGGCGGAAGGGGTGTCATGCCGTTCACCGAGACGCTCGTGGAACGGCGGACGGTCCCGCGGCGCGCCTGACCCGCCTTCCCATACCGACATCGACGCCCGGGAGCCTTCCATGGACCAGCAGACAACCCGCCTATCCCTCCCGTCCGAGCCGCGGACCTTTGGCTTCCACGTGGATGGCCGCGACGTGCCGGCGGGCGAGCGGGAGGTGTTCGTCCGCCATTCCCCCGCCCACGACGTCCCCGTGACGCGGACGGTCGCCTGCACGCCCGCCGACGTGGACGACGCCGTGGCGGCGGCGCGCGCGGCCTTCGACGACCGCCGCTGGGCGGGCCTGGGCGGGGCGGACCGCGCCGCCGTGCTCCTGCGCGCGGCCGCCCTGCTGCGCGAGCGCGTGGACGAGATCGCGTATTGGGAAACGCTGGAGAACGGCAAGCCCATCGCACAGGCGCGGGGCGAGGTGTCGGGCTGCGTCGGCATGTTCGAGCTGGCCGCGGGCCTCGCGCGCACGCTGCACGGCGACACGTTCAACAATGTCGGCGACGACGCCCTGTCCCTCGTCATGCGCGAGCCCGTCGGCGTCGTAGGCGTCGTCACGCCCTGGAACTTCCCGTTCCTGATCCTGTGCGAGCGGGTCCCCTACATCCTCGCCTCCGGCAACGCCGTCGTCGCCAAGCCGTCCGAGTTCACCTCCGCCACCACGCTGATCCTGGCCGACATCCTCCGGGCGGCCGGGCTGCCCGCGGGCGTTTTCAACGTGGTCACGGGCACCGGACCGACCGTGGGCCAGGCGATGCTGGAGCATCGGGACGTCGACATGGTGTCCTTCACCGGCTCCACCCGCACGGGCCGCGCCGTGGTGGAGGCGTCGGCTCGGTCGAACTTCAAGAAGCTGGGGCTGGAGCTGGGGGGCAAGAACCCGCAGATCGTCTTCGCCGACGCGGATCTCGACGACGCCGCGGACGGGGTCGCGTTCGGCATCGCGTTCAACTCCGGCCAGTGCTGCGTGTCGGGATCGCGCCTGATCGTGGAACGCGCCGTCGCCGACGCGTTCGCCCGGAAGGTCGCCGACAAGCTGGCCCGCATCCGCACCGGCGACCCCCTCGACGAGGCGACGCAGGCGGGCGCCATCACCACCGAAGCGCAGAACCGCGCCATCCTGGACTACATCGAGAAGGGCAAGGCCGAGGGGGCCACCCTCGCAATGGGCGGCACGGCGATGGATCTGGGCCGGGGCCGCTTCATCGCGCCCACGGTCTTCACGGACGTCACCCCCGACATGACCATCGCGCGGGACGAGATCTTCGGCCCCGTCCTGACGATCCTGCCCTTCGACACCCTGGACGAGGCGGTCGAGATGGCGAACGACACCGAATACGGCCTGGCCGCCTCCGTCTGGTCCAAGGACATCGACACCGCGATGGCCGTGTCGCGCCGCGTGCGGGCGGGACGGTTCTGGGTCAACACGACCCTGGCCGGCGGGCCGGAGCTTCCGATCGGCGGCTTCAAGGCGTCCGGCTGGGGCCGCGAGGCGGGCATGATGGGCGTAGAGGAATACACCCAGGTCAAGTCCGTCCACATCGCGTTCGGCCCCCGGCAGCACTGGATCGACTGAGGTGGCCGAAGGCTACGACACCATCGTCGTCGGCGCAGGGTCCGCCGGCTGCGTGCTGGCCAACCGCCTGACGGAGGACGCCGACCGCCGCGTCCTGCTGCTGGAGGCCGGGCCGCGCGACGGCCATCCGCTGATCCACATGCCGGTGGGCTTCGCCAAGATGACCGACGGCCCGCTCACCTGGGGCTTCCGGACCGTCCCCCAGAAGCACGCGGACGACCGCGAGATCCCGTATGCGCAGGGCCGCGTCCTGGGTGGGTCGTCCTCGGTGAACGCGCAGGTCTACACCCGCGGCCACCCGTCCGACTACGACCGATGGGCTCGGGACGAAGGCGCCGCCGGATGGGGGTGGGACCAGGTCCGCGACTACTTCCTGCGGTCCGAGGGCAACACGTTCCTCGCGGGCGACTGGCACGGCACCGAGGGGCCGCTGGGGGTGTCGAACCTCCACTCGCCCCAGCCGATGACGCGCGCCTACGTGCAGGCGTGCCAGCAGGCGGGCATCCCGTACAACCCCGACTTCAACGGGCCGCGGCAGGCGGGATGCGGCGTGTACCAGACCACCACGCGCGACGGACGGCGCTGCTCGGCGGCCACCGCGTACCTCAAGCCCATCCGCGAGCGCGCCAACCTGACCGTCCGGACGGACGTCCTGATCGAGCGCGTCGCGATCGCGAACGGCCGCGCCACGGGGGTCGAGGTCTTCGACGGCCGCACCCGCCGCAGCCTCGCCGCGTCGTCGGAGGTGATCCTGACCGCCGGCGCCCTGGGATCGCCGAAGCTCATGATGCTGTCCGGCCTGGGCCCCGCCGCCCACCTGGCGGGGCACGGCATCGCGGTGCGGGCCGACCTGCCCGGCGTGGGCCGGAACCTTCAGGACCATTTCGGCATCGACATCGTGGCCGAGCTGACCGGCCACCAGTCGCTCGACCGCTACAGGTCGTGGTGGAACGCGGCCCTGGCGGGCATCCAATACTACGCGTTCGGATCGGGGCCCGTGACCTCGAACGTCGTGGAAGGGGGCGCGTTCTGGTATTCGGGGGGCGCGGACGACCCGGACGCCGTGCCGGACCTTCAGTTCCACTTCCTCGCCGGCGCGGGGGCGGAGGCCGGGGTCCCCTCCGTCCGGCCGGGCAGCTCGGGCGTCACGCTCAACAGCTACAACGCCCGCCCCAAGGCCCGCGGCACGGTGCGGCTGCGCTCGGACGACCCGGCCGCCCCCGTGGTGGTCGATCCCGACTTCCTGGGCCACCCCGACGACCTGGCGATCTCCGCCGAAGGCGTGCGCCGAAGCGTCGAGATCTTCTCGCAGCCCGCGATGGCCCGGCACGTCCGCGCCATCCGCCACCCCGACGGGGCGATCCGCGAGGCGGGCGACTACGCCGCCTATGCCCGCCGGTACGGGCGCACGTCCTACCACCCGACCGGCACCTGCAAGATGGGCACCGACGACATGGCCGTGGTGGACCCCCAGCTCCGCGTCATCGGCATCGATGGCCTGCGCATCTGCGACAGCTCCGTGATGCCCAGCCTCGTCGGCTCGAACACCAACGCCCCCACCATCATGATCGCCGAGAAGGCCGCCGACCTGATCCGCGGCAACCGCTGAAGGGTCGGGTCCGAGGAGGCCGCCCCGAGCTCTCGATCCGGCGGGAAGGCGATACGGCGAGGGGCATCCCGGTACGGGCGTCGCGGGCCCGGCCCCTCCGACCGGCCCCGAGCCTAGCCCCCGACCCACCGCGTGCGTCGGGGGCATCGCTTCAGCTGAACCCCGTCTGATGCACCGTCAATCGCGCGATGCTCCCCGCCGGGTCGTCCTCCACGCTCATCCACTCGTCGTCGTAGGCGCGAAGACGGGCGTCGGGCCAGTTCTTGTTCGTGAAGAACACGTCGTCGGTCGATGCGACCGGCTTGTCGGCCGCGCCGGGTACGTGGATGCGCCAGATCTGCTTGTCGTGCCCCTTGCGCGCCTTGTCGTAGTACGCCCACCCCTTCTTCGACGAGTAGAGCTGGTTGTACCCCTCGTCGGTCGTGTCGAGGGTGATGATCCGGACATAGTCGCCGGATCGGAGCGCGCGCTTCGGCTTGAAGGGCGTTTCCGGCTGCCCGTCCGCTTCGACGCGGACGACGATATGCTTCTGCGCGCTCGCGCCCAAGTTGGCGGCGGGCCAGTTCTTCGCCGAGACCGGCGTGGCGAGCCAGCGGGACCCGAACAGGATGCTGACGGTGGACATCGCCATCAACAGGGTCTTGTCCGGGTTCTCGAACTCCACCACGCCCTTGCCGTTCACCACGACGAAGTTCTGCGTCGCCACGTCGAAGGATTGGTTCTCCGAATAGATCGTGTCCCCCTCCTTGATCAGCAGGAAGTACTGCTTCGCCGACGCCTGGATCGCCAGGTCGTATTGCGTGCCGGGTGGCAAACGGAAGCCGCTCACCTCCGGACCGGTCTGGACCGCGAACTCCTGGTCGGAGGACGCGGATCGCTGCGATGCCGTTTCCGACGATCCGCCCCCCTTGACCGTGATGCCGCCCTTCTTTCCGGCGGTGACGTTTCCGCCGACCGTCGTGGTGGTTTCACCGTTCACTCCGATCTCGCTGTTCCAGGACGAGCTTTCGCTGTCGGACGAACTGTTCGCGCGGCTCTGCCGCTTGACCTGGATGCGATCGCTCGAGACCGCGACCCAGATGTCGATCTCGCGTTCGTTGCGGACGGTTATGAAGTTCGAGGTTGCCATCGTTCTATCCCTTCCTGGTGACGATGGGACGGTCGTGGCAGATCATCGGACGGAGCGATGTGAACGCGATCACAGGAACGTCGGCCGGACCTCTCGCCCGTGACGTCCCGGGAGAGGGTCGCCCGGGGCGTCGCCGACGGTCGAAGCCTGGACGGCAGGATCGGGGAGGATCAAGGGGTGGATAGATCGAATGCCCATGCCCGTTCCATGAAAGCAGCTCCACGCATCGCCCTGCTCGTCCTCTCGATGGTCGCGGGAGGGCTCGCAGGGTTCTTCGGCGGCGTCGTCGCCCTGCACACATTCTGGCCGATGGTCGGCGTCGTCCCGTTCCTGGACTTCGTTCTCGCATCGATCCTGTCGGCCACCTCGGTCGCAGCCCTGTACCGCCGGGCATCCGTCTGGCTCGTCACGCCCCTGATCGGGCTCGCCGCAGGGGCGTGGATCGTCGCATGGCACTTCGGGGGATACGTCAGCATCTGAACGGCGCGCGGTCGGGGCCACTGCGCCGTATGTGTTCGGCGAGGCAGTCGCGCAGGGTGCGAGCGTTCTGGCGTCCTCCACGATACCGTCGCCCGGCGACCGCCCCCGGTCAGTCCCAGTCCGGCGCCCAGGGCACCTGGCCCGACCCCACGACACGGTGCCCGGTCCGGGTCAACCGCTCGATCCGGGCCATGTCCACGTTGGACAGTGTGAAATTCATGACGTCGAAGTTGGCGCGGATGTTGTCGGGGTTCGTGGACATCGTGTTGACAGACACGCCCTTCTGCAGGATCCAGCGCAGCACCACCTGCCCCGCCGACTTGTCGTAGGCCGCGCCGATGGCGGCGAAGTCGGCATGCTCGAACACCGCGCCCCGCGCGACGGAGGAATAGGACGACAGGGGGATTCCCACCTCCGCCGACCCGGCCAGAAGGACGTCCTGGTTCAGCAGCGGATGGAACTCCACCTGGTTCGTCACCAGGGGCGCGTCGATCGCGGCCGCCGCCTCCCGCATCATCGCGACGGTATAGTTCGACACGCCGACGTGGTCGGCCAGACCCGCGTCCCTGGCCCCCTGCAACAGCTCCAGCGATGGTGCCACGACCCCGTCCGCGGGCGGCCAGTGCAACAGCAGGACGTCCACGCGGTCCAGCTTCAGCGCCGTCAGGCTGCGTTCCACGGATGGCACGAACCGGTCCGCGGCGAAGTTGTCCGGATGCACCTTCGTCGTGACGCACAGGTCCCCCCGCGCCAGGCCGGTCGCGCGCAGGGCGTCGCCCGTCTCGGCCTCGTTGCCGTACATCTGCGCGGTGTCGAAGGCGCGGTACCCGACCTCCGCCGCCGTCTCGATCGCCCGGCGCGCCGTGTCGCCGGTCAGGGGGAACGTGCCGAAGGCCCGCTGGAACGACTTGGTGTAGTAGATGCTCATCCGCCCATCGTAACCGCCCGGTTACTTCATGCCCAGCGTCCTCCGCGACCCGGGTTGATCGCGCCCCTCGCCCACGGCATAGACCAGATAACCGATTGGTTACTTGGAAGGAGGGCTCGGCGTGTCCAAGCAGACGAGCGCGGCCGACGCGGTGGCCCGCATCCCCGACGGCGCGGTGGTGGCGGTGAACTCGTCCTCGGGCCTTTGCTGCCCCGACGCGGTGCTGGCGGCGATCGGCGCGCGGTTCGACGCCGAAGCCCATCCCCGCGACCTGACCACCATCCATCCCATCGCTGCGGGCGACTTCTTCGGCATCGAAGGGGTCAACCACATCGCCAAGCCGGGCTGCCTGGCGCGTATCATCGGCGGGTCCTATCCATCGGGCCCCACGAAGGCCGAGCCGCCCGCGATCTGGCAAATGATCACCGGGAACGCGATCCCCGCCTACAACGTCCCGTCCGGCGTCGTCTTCGACATGTTACGCGAAGCGGGGGCCCACAGGCCCGGCGTGTTGACCAAGGTCGGCCTCGACACCTTCGTCGATCCCGAAGGCCCGGGCGGCCACGGCTGCGCCATGAACGACGCCGCGCGCGCCGCGCCCATCGTGCGCCGGCAGGACTTCGACGGCGAGACGTGGCTCTACTTCCCCGCGATCGCGCCCGACGTGGCCATCGTCCGGGCCACCACGTCCGACACGCGCGGCAACCTGTCCTTCGAGGACGAGGGGGCGTATCTGGGCGCGATGGAGATGGCGCTGGCCGCCCGCAACCGGGGCGGGCTGGTCATCGCGCAGGTCCGCCGCGTCGCGGCCGACGGGTCGATCCGCCCCAAGGACGTGCATGTGCCCGGCATCCTGGTCGACTGCGTGGTCGAGGCACCGGACCAGCTTCAGACCACCGCCACCCCCTACGACCCCGCCATATCGGGCGAGCTGATCCGCCCGCTCGACGGCTTCGCGCGGATGGAGTTCGGCGTCTCGAAGGTCATCGCGCGCCGCGTCGCGCGCGAGATGCGCAAGGGCTGGGCCGTCAACGTGGGCTTCGGCGTGTCCGCCAACGTCCCCCGCATCCTCCTGGAGGAAGGGCGCCACGGCGACGTCACCTGGGTGATCGAGCAGGGCGCCGTGGGGGGCATCCCGCTCCTGGACTTCAAGTTCGGGTGCTCCGCCAACGCGGAGGCCTTCGTCGCCTCGCCCCACCAGTTCGCCTACTTCCAGGCCGGGGGCTTCGACTGCTCGCTCCTGTCCTTCCTCGAGATCGGGGCCGACGGGTCGGTCAACGTGTCCCGCTTGAAGGCCACCCCCCACCGCACGGCGGGCGCGGGCGGGTTCGTGGACATCACCGCGCGCGCCAAGCGGATCGTCTTCTCGGGCACCTTCGGGGCGGGGGCCAGGATGGACGTCGCGGACGGTCGCCTGAGGCTGGACGCGCCGGGCCGGATCGCCAAGGTCGTCCCCCGGGTGGACCACGTGTCCTTCAGCGGCCCGCGCGCCGTGGCCCAGGGCCAGCGGGTCACCTATGTCACCGAACGCTGCGTGATGGAGTTGCGCCCCGACGGCCTAACGGTGGTGGAGGTGGCGCCCGGCATCGACCTGCAGGGCGACGTCCTGGACCAGGCCGCCACGCCCCTGCACGTCGCCCACGACCTGCGGGAGATGGACGCCGCCCTGTTCCGCCCCGAACCGATCGGCCTGGCCCCATGAGCCGGATCCGCCTGTCGGTCGAGGGGGGCGTCGCGCGGCTGGTCCTGGACCGGCCCGAGAAGCTCAACGCGCTCGACGTCGCGATGGTGGACGAACTGGCGCTCCGCTCCCGCGAGATCGAGCGGTCCGGCGCGGCCGTCGTGATCCTGTCGGGCGAGGGCCGCGCCTTCTGCGCGGGCGGCGACATCGAGGCGTGGTCCGGCGAAGGGGCCGACGCCTTCGGGCGGCACTGGGTCCGCGACGGTCACGCGGCCTTCGACGCCCTGGCCCGCCTCCGGCAGCCGGTGATCGCGGTCTTGGACGGCCACGCGCTCGGCGGCGGGCTGGAGCTGGCCGCCTGCGCCGACCTGCGCATCGCGGAGGCCCACGTGAAGGTCGGGCAGCCCGAAACGGGCCTGGGCATCATACCGGGCTGGTCCGGCACGCAGCGCGCGGTCCGCCGCTTCGGCCCCCAGGTGGTCCGCCGGATGGCCCTGTTCGGCGAGGTGTTCACGGCCACGGACGCCCTGGCCCTGGGGCTGGTGGACGCGGTGGTCGACACCGGCGGGGCCATGCGGGCCGCGGAAGACGCCGCCGCCCGCGTCCTGTGCCGTGGCCCCCGCGCGACCGAGCTGGCCAAGATGATGATCGCCGCCGCGGAGGGCGAGGAGGTCGGCCGCGTCGTCGAAAGCCTCGCCGGCAGCCTCGCCGCCCGCTCAGACGACCTGGCCGAGGGCTTGTCCGCCTTCCGCGCCAAGCGCGCCCCCGACTTCCGGAAGGGGACCGACTGATCCGCCCCGGCCGATCCCGTCACGGCGTCGGCGCGTCCTCGCGCAGCAGGCCCTTCGCCTTCAGGTCCGACCAGAACGCAGCCGGGATCGGGTGCTCGAACCAGGCCAGGTTCTGTTGCAGCTGCTCGACGGTGCGCGTGCCCGCGATGAAGGACGGGATCGCGGGATGCGCCACCACGAACTGCAACGCCGCCGCGGGCAGGGGCACGTCGTGATCGGCGCAGACCGCCTCGATCCCGCGCACCCGGTCCAGGATCGCGGGCGGCGCGGGCGCATAATTGTACTTCGCCCCGTCTCGCGCGCCCGTCGCCAGGATGCCGGAATTGAAGCCGCCCCCCACCACGACCGCCGCGCCCCGCGCCTCGCACAGGGGCAGGAACGCATCCAGCGCGTCCTGCTCCAGCAGCGTGTAGCGCCCCGCCAGCAGGAAGCAGTCGAAGTCGCGCGCTTCCAGGGCGGCATGGCACACCTCCCATTCGTTGACGCCCACGCCGATGGCCCTGACCACGCCTTCGTCGCGCAGGCGCGACAGCGCCCGCCACGCGCCGTCCATCGCCTGCGCGAACACCGCCGACTGATCGTCGCCCCGGGTGAAGACGTCGATGTCGTGGATGAAGCAGATGTCCATCCGCTCCAGCGCGAGCCGTTGCAGGCTGTCCTCGAACGCCCGCATCGTCCCGTCGTAGGAGTAGTCGAACTCCAGGGCGAAGGGGGCCGCGTTGGTCCAGGGCGCGAACTCGATCTCCGCCCGCCTGGTCGGCACCAGGCGGCGGCCCACCTTGGACGACAGCACCAGGGAATCCCGGTCCTTCCAGCGCAGGGCATGGCCCGTGCGCAGCTCGGCCAGCCCGTGCCCGTACATCGGCGCCGTGTCGTAGTATCGGACGCCCGCCTCCCACGCGGTGTCGAACATCGCCTCCGACGTCGCCTCGTCGATCTCGCGGAAGATGTTGCCCAGGGGCGCGGTCCCGAACCCAAAGGCCGTGACCTCCAGGTCGGTGCGGCCGAACGGGACCTTCGTGGATGGCGTCATCGTTCCTCTCCCCACAAGTATCTGCCTGGTTACTTACCGGCCCGCACGAACGGCTGTCCAGAACGATCGCGGTTGACGACCCGCCGCCGGGATCGGTAAGTAACCGAATGGTTACGTCGGGAACGGGAATGCAGCTGGACGACACGCACCTCCAGGTCCGCGACATGGCGCGCGGCTTCGCGAACGACGCGATCCGCCCGATCGCCGAAGCCCTGGACGCGGAGGAACGCTTCCCCGCCGACCTTTACGCCCGGATGGGCGAGTTGGGCCTGTTCGGCATCGCCGTCCCGGAACGGATGGGCGGCCCCGGCCTGGACACCCTCGCCTATGCCCTGGTGATGGAGGAACTGTCGCGCGGCTCCGCCTCCGTCGCGGACCAGTGCGGCCTGGTCGAGCTGATCGCAACGCTGCTCGTGCGGCACGGCACGGACGCCCAGCGGGACCGGTGGCTGCCCGGCGTGATGGCGGGCCGGATCCGCGTCGCCTATTGCATCACGGAAGCCGAAGCGGGGACCGACGTGTCCGCGATCCGCACCGAAGCGGTCCGCGATGGCGACGGCTGGGTCCTCGACGGCAGCAAGATCTGGATCCACAACGCCCCCGTGGCCGATCTGGGCTTCGTGCTGGCCCGGACCGACCGGGCGGCGGGCCGACGCGGCATGTCGATCTTCGCCGTCGACCTCCATGCTCCCGGCGTCGAACGCGGCCCGAAGGAACGCAAGATGGGCCAGCGCGCCAGCCCCGTCGGCGCGCTCGCCTTCACCGGCGTCCGCCTGCCCGCCGATGCGCTTCTGGGGCCGGAAGGCCGCGGCTTCCACATGATGATGAGCGTGCTCGACAAGGGCCGCGTGGGCATCGCCGCGCTCGCCGTGGGCATCGGCCAGGCGGGGCTGGAAGCGGCGGTCGACCATGCCGGCCAGCGCAGGCAGTTCGACCGGACCATCGGCGAGTTCCAGGGCGTGCAATGGATGCTGGCCGACATGGCCGTCGACGTGGAGGCGGCCCGCCTCCTGACCCACGCCGCCGCCGCCCGGATCGACCGGGGCGAGGACGCGACCCGCGCCTGCTCGATGGCCAAGCGCTTCGCCAGCGACATGGCCGTCGCGCGGTCGGCCGACGCGGTGCAGGTGTTCGGCGGGTCCGGCTGCATCCGGGGGTTCGAGGTCGAGCGCCTGTACCGCGACGCGAAGGTCACCCAGATCTACGAGGGCACGAACCAGATCCAGCGGGTGATCATCGCCCGCGACCTCCTGAAGAACGGGGCCGCCGCGTGACGGGCGTGGCCCTGGTCACGGGCGCGGGCCGCGGCATCGGGCGCGCCTGCGCCGAGGCCCTGGCCGCGAAGGGGTTCGCCGTCGCGCTCAACGGCCTGACCCTCGCCGACGTCGCGGAGGCCTGCACGGCCGTGGCCGCCCTGGGGGCCCGCGCGATGCCCCTACCCTTCGACGTGGCCGACCTGTCCGCCCACGACCCCGCGCTGGACGACCTCGAAGCGACGCTCGGCCCCTTGACCGTCCTGGTCAACAACGCGGGCGTGGGCGTGGCGTCCCGGGGCGACCCCCTCGACGTGGGGGAGGCATCCTGGGACCGGTGCCTGACGGTCAACGCCAAGGCGGTGTTCTTCCTGACGCAGGCGGCCGCCCGGCGCATGATCGGGCGCACGGGCCCGCGCTGCATCGTCACCGTCACCTCCGCCAACGCCACCGCCGTGGCGGTGCCCCGGTCCGAATACTGCGCGTCGAAGGCCGCCGCCGCGATGGCGACGCAGGCCTGGGCCGCGCGGCTGGGACCCGAAGGGATCCCCGTCTACGACGTCCGCCCCGGCCTGATCGCCACCGACATGACCGCCCCCGTCATCGCGGATTACGAGGATCGCGCCCGCGACGGCCTGACGCTGATCCCCCGCGTGGGCCGACCGGGGGAGGTCGGCGCGATCGTCGCCACCCTGGCCACCGGCGGCCTGCCCTACACGACGGGCCAGGTGATCCATGCCGACGGCGGTATGCTCGTGCCGCGCTTCTGAACCCGCGACCCCCGATCCCACCCCCATTCCGCGAACCACGGCAGGACCCCATGCAAATCGCCCTTCCCGACGCCACCGGCACCCTGTCCCCCCATGCGCTGACGGGCACGCCGATCCCGCCCACCCCGCTGGGCCCCGACCCCGCGCGGACCTGCTTTTCCGCCGCGCACGTGGTCGCCGACCCGTTCGCCGACGACATCCGCGCGATCGACTGGGACGCGACGATGGCCTTCCGCCGCCACCTGCACGGCCTGGGCCTGGGCATCGCGGAGGCGATGGACACCGCGCAGCGCGGCATGGGGCTCGGCTGGCCGCAGGCGCTGGAGCTGATCCGCCGCACCCGGGCGGAACTGCCCGACGCGCTGGTGTTCAACGGCTGCGGCACGGACCACCTGGACCCCGCCGAGGCGCGGACCACCGACGACGTGCGCCGCGCATATGCCGAACAGGTGGAGGCGATCCAGGCGGCGGACGGCCGCATCGTCCTGATGGCGTCGCGCGCCCTGGCCCGCGTCGCCACGTCCCCCGACGACTACGCCGCGCTCTACGGCGACGTCCTGGCCGGATGCGACCGTCCCGTCATCCTGCACTGGCTGGGCGCGATGTTCGATCCCGCGCTGGCGGGCTATTGGGGCACGGACGATTTCGGAACCGCGCTCGACACCGTGGTCGGCATCATCGAGGCGAACAGGGCCAAGGTCGACGGCATCAAGATCAGCCTCCTAGACGCGGACAAGGAAGTCGCGCTGCGCCGCCGCCTGCCCGCGGGCGTCAGGATGTATACAGGCGACGACTTCAACTACCCCGAGCTGATGCAGGGCGACGGCGAAGGCCACAGCCACGCGCTCCTGGGGATCTTCGATCCGCTGGCCGTCGCGGTCGGACGGGCCGTGGATCAACTGGGCCGGGGCGACGTGGCGGGCTTCCGCGCGACGCTGGACCCCACCGTGCCCCTGGCCCGGCACGTGTTCCGCGCGCCCACGCGGTTCTACAAGACGGGCGTCGTGTTCCTGGCCTGGCTGAACGGACACCAGGACCATTTCGTCATGATCGACGGCGCGCAGGGCAAGCGGCCCCTGCCCTACTTCGCCGACGCGTTCCGCATGGCCGATGCCTGCGGGCTCCTGGCCGATCCCGACCTCGCGGTGGACCGGATGAACCGCCTCCTGCGGATGCACGGGCTGTGATCGCCCGCACCCGGCTGGCGCTGAACACCGCGACGCTGGGGCACAACCTGCCCGGCCACGGCGCGGGCTGGCCGGTCGAGCGCGTGATCGACGCCTGCGCCGGACGCGGCTTCGGCGGCATCGTCTTCTGGCGGGGCGAACTGGCGGGCCGCGCGCGGGCCGTGGGCGAGCGCGCGCGCGCCGCGGGCCTGCGCGTCGACGGGCTGTGCCGCACCCCCTATCTCACCGGCCCGGACGCCGCGTCCGACGACGACCTGCGGGCCGCCGTCGACGACGCGGCCGCCCTGGGGGCGCCCGTGCTGACCGTCGTCACCGGCGGGACGGAGACGGGCACCGTCGGCCTGCAGGCCAGCCGCGCGCGCCTGGCGGACCGCCTGGCCGGCCTGGCGGAGCACGCGGGCGGCGCGGGCGTGCGCCTGGTGCTGGAGCCGCTGAACCCGATGTTCGGGGGGAACCGCACGGTGATCTTCACGATCGCCGACGCCCTGTCGGTGTGCGAGGCATCGGGCGTGCCGGACCTGGGGATCGCGGTGGACGTCTATCACGTCTGGTGGGACGGAACCCTCGCCGCGTCCTGCGCCGCCGCGGGCGGGCGCATCGCGGGTCTGCACCTGTGCGACTGGATGCGCGACACGTCGGACATGCTGCTCGACCGGGGCATGATGGGCGACGGCGTCGCCGACATCCCCGCCATCCGCGCCGCCACCGAAGGCGCGGGCTACACCGGCCCGGTGGAGGTGGAGGTGTTCTCGCGTCGCTGGTGGGCCGCGGATCCCGGCCATGTGCTCGACACGATCGTCGAACGCCTGCCAGGGTGCTGACATGGACCTGACCCACGCCCCCCCGACCGTCACCTACGACGCCGCCGCGGCGCTCGTCGCCGCCGCCCTGCGTCACGCCCGCGCGCGGGGCTGGTCCGTGGCCGTCGCCGTGGTGGACCCGAACGGCGACGTGATCGCCGCGGCCCGGCCCGACGGCGTGCGCCCCACGACGCTGCGCATGGCCACCGACAAGGCCGTGACGACCACGCTGGGCAAGACGACCCTGGCCTTCATGGAACGGATGCGCGACCCCGCCCTGGCGGGCGGCCTGTCCAGCCGCACCGACCTCCTGGCCTGGGAGGGCGGGCAGCCCATCCGCCTCGACGGCACGCTGGTTGGCGGCATGGGCGCGTCCGGCGCATCGGGCCACCAGGACGCCGAATGCGTCGCCACCGCGCTGGCCGAGTTGGGCTTCGACCCGGCCTGACGCGGCCGACGCCCGCCCCCGCCGATGCCCCCGCCCGAACGCCGCCCGCCCGCGCGGACCGCTGGACGCCGCCGCCCGCTCGGAACGGCGCGGCACCCACAACGCCGCCTCGAGACGGTGCCTTCGCCTATGTACCGGGGGTGTGCGGGGGGCGAAGGACCGGTCCCGCAGGGACGGGTCGATCCGGGGGATAGCTGAGGTCCGCAGCGCGGTCCACCATAGTGGACCGCCGGACACCGCCCCCTGTGTCGGAACGGTTCTGCATACCCCAACGCCGACCCCGGACGGTGCCTCGCGTATGTACGGGGGGTGTACAGGGGGTGTACGGGGGGTGCACACCCTGCGTGGTGCCGAAAACGGGAAGACGTTCCGCCCGCTCCGTGCCTGGCGAATCGGGTCAGTTGGGCGGGACCACCGCGGCGGGCAGCGGCTCCAGCCCCCGGATCAGGTCGGCCCCCTTCTCGCCCACGGCCAGGGTGGGCGCGTTGGTGTTGGACGACGGCACCCGGGGCATCACGCTGGCGTCGCAGACCCGAAGCCCCTCGATCCCCCGCACCCGCAGCGCGGGGTCCACGACCGCCGCGTCGTCCACCCCCATCCGGCATGTCCCCGCAGGGTGGTGGTCGGTCTTGGCGGCGCAAACGGCATACTCCATCACCTCCCGTTCCGACGCCCCGGCGCCGGGCAGGACCTCGCGCCGCACGAAGGGGGCCAGGGCGGGCTGGGCCATGATCTCGCGCGCCATCTCCAGCCCGCGCAGGGACATGGCGCGGTCGTGCGGATCCGCCCAATAGTTCGGGTCGATCAGGGGCGGGGCGTCGGGGTCCGCATCCAACCGGACCGTCCCCCGCGACCGTGGCCGCAGATAGGCGGAGTTCAGCGTGACCCCGTGCCCCGACAGTGCCTCGATCCCCTTCTCGATCCCCGACCCCTGGCCCAGGTGGAACTGGATGTCGGGCGACGGGGCGCCGTCCTCCGCGTACCAGAACCCCCCCGTCTCGAACAGCGACGCGGTCACGGGGCCGGTCCGGGTCAACAGGTATTGCAGCCCAGCCCGCGCGGCCCGGTCCCAGCGATCCATCCCGTCATAGGTGTGCGCCCCCGTGCATTCCGCGATGGTGCACAGGTCCAGGTGGTCCTGCAGGTTCTCGCCCACGCCCGGCAGGTCGTGGACGACGGCCACGCCCCTTTGCCGCAGATGGTCCGCGGGACCGATGCCCGACCGCATCAGCAGCCAGGGCGAGCCGATGGCCCCCGCCGCCAGGACCACCCCGCGCCCGGCGCGAACGGGGCCGTCCGCCGTCTCGACCCCCACCGCGCGGCGCCCCTCCACCATCACGCGGCGGACGGCGACGCCCGTGCGCACGGTCAGGTTCGCCCGGCCCTCCGCGGGGACAAGGAAGGCCCGCGCCGCGGAGCTGCGTCGCGCGTCGCGCTGCGTCAGCTGATAGAACCCGCACCCCGCCTGCCGCACCCCGTTGAAGTCGGGGTTGTAGGGCATCCCCCAGTCCTGGGCGGCCCGCAGGAACGCATCGCAAATGGGCAGGGCCCCGCGGGGCATCGAAACCCCCAGCGGCCCCGTCCCCGAATGATAGGCGTTCGAGAACCGTTCGTTCCCTTCCGACCGCCGGAAATAGGGCAGCACCTCCCGGTAGCTCCAGCCCTCGCATCCCGCCGCGGCCCAGGCGTCGTAGTCCCCCGCATGCCCCCGGGTGTAGATCTGCGCGTTGATCGACGACCCGCCGCCGATTACCTTCGCCTGCGTATAGTTCAGCCGCCGCCCGCCCAGGTGGCGCTGCGGCACCGTCTGCCAGCCCCACGACCCCAGCCCCTTCGTCATCTTCGCGAAGCCCGCGGGCATGTGATACAGGGGGTTGCGGTCCCTCGGGCCGGCCTCCAGCAACAGCACGCTGACGTCGGGCTCCTCCGACAGGCGCGCGGCCAGGACGCAGCCCGCCGATCCGCCGCCCACGACGATGTGGTCGTATTCGGTCACGTCGTGGCCCCCCTGCCCGCCCGGCCGCCCGCGTCAGCCGATCCGCATCTCCGTGTCCGGGTCGAAGGCCGTCGCCTTCTCCATGTTCACCGTCAGGGGCACCGTCTCGCCCGCGCGCACGTCGGCATCCGCGCGCAGACGGGCGATGCAGTCCCGCCCCCCCAGCGCCAGCGTGACGAAGGTGTCCGCGCCCGACGGCTCCACCACGTCGATGCGTGCCTCGATCCGTTCCAGGGCGTTCGACCCGCGGTCGGCCCCGTCGGGATCGGTGATCGCCTCCGGTCGGATGCCCAGCACGATCCGCCGCCCGTCCCGCGCCCGCAGGGCGTCCGCCCCCCGCGTCAGGGCCAGCGACACGGGCCCGCCGGGCGCGTCGACCTCGGCCGCGACGCGCCCGTCCGCCACCCGCACGGTCGCGGGCAGCAGGTTCATCGATGGCGACCCCATGAAGGCCGCCACGAACAGGTTCGCCGGGTCGTCGTAGATCTCCTTTGGCGTGCCCAGCTGTTGCACGTAGCCTCCGTTCATCACTGCGATCCGCGTGGACAGGGTCATCGCCTCGATCTGGTCGTGGGTGACGTACACGATGGTCGTGCCCAGCGTCTGATGCAGCTTTTTGATCTCGGTGCGCATGTCGACGCGCAGCTTGGCGTCCAGGTTGGACAACGGTTCGTCGAACAGAAACACGTCCGGGTCGCGCACCAGGGCCCGGCCCATCGCGACCCGCTGCCGCTGCCCGCCCGACAGCGCGCCGGGCTTGCGGTCCAGCAGGGGCTCGATCTGCAGGAGCTTGGCCACCTTCCCCAGCGCGGCCTGCCGCTCCGCCTTGGGGGTGCCGTGCATCTCCAACCCGAAGGTGATGTTCTGCGCCACCGACATGTTCGGGTAGAGGGCGTAGGACTGGAACACCATTGCGATGTTGCGTTTGGACGGGTGCACCCCGTTCATGGTGCGCCCCTTGATCGAGATCTCGCCCGAGGTGATGTCCTCCAGCCCCGCGATCATGTTCAGCAGCGTGGACTTCCCGCAGCCCGACGGTCCGACCAGGACCAGGAACTCCCCCTCCTGGACGGAGATGTCGACGTTGTGCAGCACCTCCACGGCGCCATAGCTCTTGGTCGCGTTGTCGATGTCGAGAAAGCCCATGGGTCAGCCCTTGACGCTGCCGGCCATCAGGCCGCGCACGAAGTATCGGCCCGCCACGACATAGACGAGCAGGGTGGGAAGCGCCGCCAGGATCGCGCCCGCGAAGTGGACGTTGTACTCCTTCACGCCCGTCGACGACTGCACCAGGTTGTTCAACGCCACAGTCATCGGCTGGCTGTCGGCATCCGCGAAGGACGCCCCGAACAGGAAATCGTTCCAGATGTTCGTGAACAGCCAGATCACGCACACCACGACGATCGGCCCCGAAGACGGCAACATGATGCGCCAGAAGATCTGGAAGAATCCCGCCCCGTCGATCTGCGCCGCGCGCACCAGTTCGGTCGGGAACGCGGCATAGTAGTTGCGGAAATAGAGGGTGGCGAAGCCGATCCCGTACACGACGTGAACCAGCACCAGCCCCGATGTGGTGCCCGCGATGCCCGCCAGCCCCAGGACCCGGGCCATGGGGATCAGCACCATCTGGAACGGGATGAAGCACGAGAACAGCATCAACCCGTAGAAGACCTTGTCGCCCCGGAACGACCACTTGGTCAGGACGTACCCGTTCAGCGCCCCCAGCACGGTCGCGATCGCGACCGCGGGGACGACCATCTTGATCGAGTTCCAGAAGTACGGCCGCAGCCCTGTCGGCTCCACCCCGATCTGGGCGGTGGACCAGGCGGACAGCCAGGGCGCGATGGTCCAGTCCGACGGCAGCGCCATCATGTTCCCGCCCGTGATCTCGCCCAGGGGCTTCAGCGAGTTCGCCCCCATCACGAACAGCGGCAGCAGATAGAACAGCGCGAACAGCAGCAGGAACAGGTAGATCCCCGCGCGCGCCACGCGACCCGTGCGGATGGCGGTGTCGGAGGACGCCGCGGCCATCAGCGACGCTCCCGCAGTTCGGCATAGAGATAGGGGACCATGATCGCCGCGATGGTCAGCAGCATAATGACGGCGGAGGCGGCGCCGATGCCCATCTGGTTCCGGCTGAACGTGTAGGAGTACATGAACGTCGCGGGCAGCTCGGTCGCCCGGCCCGGCCCCCCGCCCGTCAACGCGACGACCAGGTCGTAGGACTTGATCGCCAGGTGGCTGAGGATGACGAAGGCCGACAGGAAGGCGGGGCGCAGCTGCGGGATGATGATGCGCCGGTACAGCTGCCAGTTGGACGCGCCGTCCATCTGCGCGGCCTTCAGGATCTCGTTGTCGATGCCCCGCAGGCCCGCCAGGAACATCGCCATGGTGAAGCCGGACGACTGCCAGACGGCGGCCAGCACGACCGTGTAGATCGCGAAGTCCCGGTTCTTGATCCAGTCGAAGGCGAAGCTTTCCCAGCCCCACAGCTGCATCGTGTTCTCGATCCCGATTCCGGGATCCAGGATCCACTTCCACGCGGTGCCCGTCACGATGAAGGACAGGGCCATGGGATACAGATAGATCGGGCGCAACAGCCCTTCGCCGCGGATCTTCTGGTCCAGGAAGATGGCCAGCGCCAGGCCGATGGCCGTGCAGATCGCGATGTAGAGGCCCGCGAACACGGCCAGGTTCGTGACCGCGATGGTCCAGTGCGACAGGCGGAACAGCTTTGAATAGTTCTCCAGCCCCACCCAGTCGTAGGAGGGCAGGATCCGGCTGTCGGTGAACGACAGGTACAAGGTGAAGGCGATGAACCCATAGACGAACACGAAGATCAGCGCGACCGACGGGCTTAGCACCAGCTTGGGAATCCAGCCTTGCAGGCGCGTGCGCATGTCGGCGGCGCGCTTGGGCGTCACGACCGGACGCACCTCCGCGTTGGCCAGGCTCATGGCGTTCCCCCCGGAAGGCGGGGCGCCCCGAAGGACGCCCCGACGTGGATCACTGGGCGATCTCGACGGCGGTCACCATCTCCTCGACGGCGGTCTCGCTATCGAACTCGCCGTTGAAGTGGGCCGTGATGACGTCGAACATGGCGTTCTTCACCGCGGCGGGCGCCGCATGGCCGTGCGCCATCGAGCCGAACAGGTTGCCCGACTCGTTGGCCGCAGCCAGATCGGCCATCGCCTTCTTGCCGCAGGCGTCGAACGCCTCGTCGGACACGTCCGTGCGCGCCGGCGCGGACCCCTTCACGACGTTGAAGGCCGACTGGAACTCCGGAGACAGGATCGCCATCGCCAGGGCCGCCTGCTCCGGGGACACCTCGCCGTCCTGGTCGAACATCATGAACTGGTCGGCGTTGAACGTGACCTGATCCTGCGTGCCCGGGAACCGGAAGCAGGCGAAGTCCTCGCCCGCGGTCAGGCCCGCGTTCACGAACTCGCCCTTGGCCCAGTCGCCCATCATCTGGAACCCGGCCTCGCCGTTGATGACCATGGCCGTCGCCAGGTTCCAGTCCCGGCCGGAGAAGTTGTCGTCCACGTTCTCTCGGATGAACGCCATCCGGTCGAACGCCTCGCGCATCGTGTCCGAGCCCAGGACCTCGGGATCGAGGTCGATGAACGCGGCCTCGTAGAACTCCGGCCCGCCGGTCGACATGGCGACCGCGTCGAACACGGTCGCGTCCTGCCACGCCTGCCCGCCATGGGCGATGGGGGTGATGCCGGCGGCCTTCAAGGTCTCGACGGCGGCGGTGAACTCCTCCCAGGTCGTGGGGATCTCGATGCCGTTCTCCTCCAGCACCGCGGTGTTGGCCCAGACCCAATTGGTCGAATGGACGTTGACCGGCGCGGACACCCATTGGCCGTCCGACTTGGCGAACGCCTTCAGCGCCTCGGGCACCACGTCGTCCCAGCCCTGTTCCGCGGCGACCGCGTTCAGGTCGGCCAGCGCGCCCTGGTCGGCCCAGTCGAGGATGTCGAAGCCCAGGGCCTGCACCGCGGTCGGCGCGTTGCCGGCGGTCACGCGCGCGCGCAGCACAGTCATCGCCTGCTCGCCGCCGCCGCCCGCGACGGGCATGTCGGTCCAACCGATGCCCTGCCCTTCCAGATCTTCCTTCAGGACGTTCAACGCCGCGGCCTCGCCGCCGGACGTCCACCAGTGCAGCACTTCCACGTCGCCCGAATGGCCGTCCGCGAAGGCCGCGAAGGGGGCCGCGGTCAGCGCCACCGTCGTCGTAAGAATCCGGATCATGTCGTCCTCCCGTTTGTTGTAACCGGATGGTTACAACATCTGCCGGTCCTGCCAAGTCCGATCAGCCGGCCGGAGGTCGATTCGTCCGGTCCGCGCGCCACGCATGCGGCTCGATCCGCCCACGTCACCGATCCGCCCACGTCATCGATCCGCCCCCCGCCCCCGCACGGGCCGCGCGAGCCAACCCGCGAACAGGATCGCCGCGGCGCCGGGCCAGAACGCCGGCGCGGGCCATTCGCCGAACACGGCCCACCCGATCGCGGTCGTCAGCACGAACCCGGCATAGCCCGCGATGGCCAGCCGCCCCGCCGTCGCGAATCGGTGCGCGCGCAGGAAGCAGAACTGCGCGCCCTGCGCGAACAGCCCCACCGCCAGCAGGACGGGCCACAGATCCGCACTCACCGGCCGCCACGCCGCCAGGGCCGGTCCGGCCGTCGCCAGGGCCAGCCCCGCGGTGTAGGCCGTCATCAGGACCACGGGCGGCTGGTCGTTCAGCTTGCGCGTCACCACGATCGCACCCGTCCCGCACAGCACCGTCACCGCCATGGCCAGAAGCGCCGGATCGGGGGTCGCCGTGGGCCCCACCGCCACGACCACACCCGCTAGGCCCAGAAGGGCTGCGGCCCACCGTCGCGGGGTCGCGGGCTCCGCCAGGAACAGGGCGGCCATGGCGATCATCACCAGGGGTCGGGTGAAGTTCATCGCGGTGAACAGGGCGAAGGGCAGGCGCGCGACCGCATGGAAGCTGGCGGTCAGCGTCACGGCGGACAGGGCGATCCGCAGCAGATGCAGGCCCGGACGGCGGGCGCGGCGGAACTCGGCCCGCGACCACGCGATCCATGGCACCATCAGCGCCAGCCCCACGGCGGCGCGAAGGAAGACCAGCTGCCACGCCGACAGCTCCGCCCCCGTCGCCTTGACGATGGTCAGCGCCCAGACGTTCAGCCCTATATCCGCCAGCAGCCATGCGACGCCCCGCCATTCGCCCGGCGGGGACCGCCCGCTCACCGCCTCAGCGCCGGGGCGCGCACAGGTTCGCCATCAACCGGAACGCCCCGGGGACCAGCCGCTCCATCTGATGGTGCAGGATCAGCGCGCAATGCGCGTGCCGCCCCCGGCCCACGTCGCCGGACACGAGCGCGCCCTCCAGCGGCGCCTCGCCCGGATCGGACATCGACAGCAGCGGCCGGTACGCCCCGTCCCAGGACGACGCGAAATAGAGGCCGCGCTCCTTGTCCCACCCGGCCCAGTCGTCCGGCCCGATCGGGTTCGGCCCCGTCAGGACGGGGTGGTCCGGAGCCAGATGCGTGACCGCCGCCTCCGGGTCCGTCACCCGCCAGCGAAGGGACGGCTGCCCGATCTCCAGCCGTGCGGGCATGGCGGTCGGGTCCCAATCGTCCCAGGGCCGGTGGTACAGCGTGACCAGGGTGCCACCCGCCCGGACCCAGTCGGATATGGCCCGCATCCGCGCCGACAGGCCCGGGCGGAAGCGCAGGGCGAAGATCCCCAGGACCAGCGTGTCCACCCCCGGCAGGCCCGCATCCAGCAGCGCGTCGTCGGCCTCCACCACGTCGGCCCCCAGGCGGCCCAGCCAATGCGCCACCCTGTCCCGCCCGGCGGAGGCGACGGCGATCCGCGCGTCCGGAAGAAGGACGTCCAGCACGGCGATGCGCAGGATCGCGGGCATGGCCAGCACGCGCGGCGGCACGTGCGGCGCCTGCACCGGCGTCACCACGGCGGCGGGCGCGCCGTCCCGAAGGACCGGTATCCCGACGGCGCCCGCCGCGTCCGACGGAGGATGGAGCGCGCCCGCCGCGTGACGCCATCCCGGGGGCAGATCCAGCGCGGCGCCCGCAGGCGAAAGGACCACGGGCGTGGCCGCATCCGACCCAGCAGCGCGGTTCAGGATCTGCGCGGGCGGATCCAGCGCCACCCCGTCCGGCCGGGCCGCGACGGTCCGGTCCAGCGGCAGGGCCACGGCGACCGCCTGTCCCGCCACGCGGGCGGTGACCGCCAGTGCCGGGCTCGGCGGGTCCAGGGGGTCGTAGCGCATGGCATAGGCCGCCGGACGGTGGCCCGCCACGGGCGCGCCATCCGCCCATCCGTCGGGCCACGCTACCGAGACCGTCACGTCCGTCGCGATCCCGTCGTGCCGGTCCACCGCGACGGCGACCCGCTCGCCCGGCGCCGCGAAGGACCGGTCGGCCGCGCCCCGCACCTCCGCGCCGGAGGCCAGCCACAGCGCCCGCATCGCCTGCGCGCGCTTGCGGTCCAACCGGTGGGCGTGGGGCCCGCCCTCCGGCAGGGCGGCCAGGCCGCGGGCCAGCGCCGCGGCGACCGCCCCGCCGTCCGGGAACGCCATGCGCGCTTCCTCGAACGCCGCCATCGCAGCCCCCGCGCCGATGTCGGACAGGTCGGCGGGCAGGCCGTCCGTGATCGCCCCCTCCCGTCCCCCGCCGACCCGGTGCAGCGGAAAGGCGCCGCCCTCGTTCCCGGTCCACCGGCCCATGCCCTGCGTCCGGTGCATGGCGCGGCTGTGCTGTCCCATCCGCGCCCAGGGCCAGCCGGTGACGGGGCATCGGCCGCCGCCATCGACCGCCACGGTGGCGGGCGGCGGCGGAAGATCGTCGTCATAGGCCGTGCCCGCCCCGGACCATGCGGGCAGGTACAGCTTGGCCACCGTCCAGGGGTCGGTCCCGTCGACCGCGAAGGCCGGATCCGCGGCAAGGCCCATCACCTCGCCCGCGGCCCAGGTCATCGCGCGGTGGTGTCCATGCTGGCCCGGCACGTCCAGGAAGGTCGGGCACAGGATGTCGGGCCTGGCCTCGCGGACCGCGCGGACGAACCGCCGCAGCGTGTGGTCGCGACCCCAACGCTCCAGCGTCTCCTCGCCCGACTTCGAGAAGCCGAAGTCCCGCATCGGGTCGTCCGGCCCCTCCCCCATCCACCACAGCGCCATGTCCAGGCGGTCGGCCGCGCGCTCCATCTCCGCCGTCCGCAGGACGCCCAGGGCCGCGCCCGATTCCCATCCGATGTCGTTCTGCCCCCCCTCGCCGCGGGTCGAGCAGACATAGGCTAGGTCGATCCCGTCGCGGAACCGCAGGGCGGCCAGCATGGCCGAGGTCTCGTCGTCGGGATGCGCGCCCGATTGCAGGAACCGCACGGGGCTGCGCAGGGCGGTCAGGACATGCCACAGCGTCACGAGGCGGGGCGCCGCGCGGTCGTCCTCCAGCCGGGCCTGATCGGGCGTCATCGATCGTCCACCGTCACGCGGCCAGGGCCGGAGTGAAGGCGCGCGACAGCATCAACGCGGCCCCGCCCCGCGCCGCCGCCATGCGCGAGCAAGTCCCGACCCGCAAGGGCGCCGTGGCGTCGGGGCGGCGCGACACGGTGGGCGACAAGGCGGTGGCGGCGATCACGTCGCGCAGCACGGGGGCGGGCATCGCGCCGCACAGCACCACGGTCCGGGGGTCGAGCATGTTCTCGATCAGCGTCAGGACGTGGGACAGCGCAGCCGCCGCGGTCGCGATCCATTCGCGCATCGCCCCGTCGCCGCGCGCGTGAAGGGCCGCCACCGCGTCCATCTCGCGCGCGTCGCGTCCCGATAGGCGCAGGTGGCGTTCGACCGATGCGCGCGACAGGGCGTGCTCCAACGGCACCGCGCCGCCTGCCGCGCCGGGTATGGGGATCTGCCCCACCTCGCCCGCGTTGCCGTGCGCGCCCAGGACCAGGCGCCCGTCCTGCACGATGCCCAGGCCCAGCCCCGTGCCGAAGTACAGGCACGCGAACGTGTCGATCCCCTCGGGCGCCAGGGCGATGCGCTCGGCCATGGCCGCGGCGTTGGCGTCGTTCTCGACCACCACGTCCAGATCCAGCATGTCGGCCAGGCGTGCGGCCGGGTCGGCGTCCTGCCAGCCCGGTAGGTCCGTCGCCTGTCCCGACAACGCCGTGCGACCGAACGGACCGGGCATGGCCACGCCCGCGCCCAGGACCCGGCCCCCTCCCGGCGGCACCGCGCTCAGAGCCGCGTCGCGCAGCGCACGCAGGGGGGCCGCCACCGCGTCCGGGTCGGCGGCCTCCACGGCCACGCGGCCCTGCCAGACGGGGCCGCCCCCCAGGTCCAGCAGCGTGGCCAGAAGCGCGGCGGGCCGGATCTCCACGCCCAGGGCATAGGCACCCGCGGGGTTCACCGCGTACTGGATCGCGGGAAGGCCCCGACGGCCCCGCGCGGCGCCCGCGGGACGCAGCAGCCCTTCCGCCTCCAGGTCCGCGATGATGTTGCTGACCGCCTGCGTCGTCAGGCCCGACCGGCGCGCGATCTCAGCCCGTCCCAGGGCGCCGCCCGCGTGCAGTTGGCCCAGCACCAGTTGCCGGTTGTGGTCCCGCGACCGGGCGGCGTTCGCGCCGCGGCGCGGATGGTCGGGAGCGGTGGTCATGCGGAAGCGATAGGGCAAGCCGCTTGACCGCTCAAGCGGTTTGAGCTTTGCATGGGTTCGACGCCCGCCCCGCGGGCCGCAGATGGGGAGAACGACATGACCACGAAGGCACGCATGGCCGCTCTGGCGGCAGGCACGGCGATCTGGGCCGCGGGCGCGTCCGCGCAGCAGGTCGAGATCGAGTACTGGCAGTACTTCTTCGACGCCCGGGTCGATGCGATGGAGCAGCTGATCGCGTCCTTCGAGGAGGCGAACCCCGACATCACCGTCACGATGACCACCTTTCCCTATGCCGACTACCGCACGAAGGTCGCCGCCGCGATCCCCGCGGGCGAGGGACCGGACGTGGTGCAGCTGTTCTATGGCTGGCTGAACGACTACATCGAGGCAGGGCTGATCCAGCCCCTGCCCGCCGATGCGTTCCCCGCCGACCGGATCGACGCGGACTTCTTCCCCATGGTCCAGGCCATGAAGGTCGACGGCGAGTACTGGGCCCTGCCCACCGCCGTGCGCTCGCTGGCGCTGTTCTACAACGAGCGCCTGTTCGAAGCCGCGGGCATCGACGGCCCGCCGGAAACCCTGGACGAGCTGGTCGAGGTCGCCGCCCAGCTGACCGAGCGGGACGGCGCGGGCAACATCACCCAGGTCGGCCTGACCGCGGGCATGACGGCGCAGGACCACCATTGGTTCAGGGAGGTCCTGGTCCGGCAGTTCGGCGGCCAACCCTATGCCGACGAGACGGCGCGCGAGGTCGCCTACGACTCCGATGCCGGGCGTCAGGCGTTGGAGTTCTACGTGGGTCTGACGGAGGGCGAGGACGCGGTGTCGTCTATCGGCTTCATGGACGAGCCGCAGGCCGCGTTCAAAGCCGGGCGGGCGGGCATGCACATCGACGGCAGCTTCCGCATCGGGTCGCTGGCCGACACGCGCGGCCTGAACTGGGGCGTGGCCGAGCTGCCCGCGGGACCGGACGGCACGCGGTCGAACTACAGCAGCTATTGGGTGAACGCGATCACCACGAAGGCGGAGGGCGAACGGTACGACGCCGCCGTCAAGTTCATGGAATACGTCACCTCCGACGAGGCGATGCAGGTCTGGCTCGACGTCGTGGGTGAGCTGCCCGCCAAGCCGTCGGTCGGCATGACGGACGAGAACGCCAACGATCCGGTCTATGGGCCGTTCATCCGCGGGCTGGAATACGCGAACACGACGCAGTTCGTGAACGAGAGCGCGCAGCGCGAGCAGATGGTTCAGATGGTCGAGCGCATCACCCTGGAAGGGCAGTCCGTCGCGGACAGCCTCACGCAGGCGGCCCAAGGCGAGCAGGCCATCCTGGACGAGGCCAACGCGACCAACTGACGATGCGGGGGTTCCGGCCCGCGTACCGTCGACCCCCGGCTCGACCGGGGGCCTCCCGCCGCGAGAGATCCCCGGGTCGAGCCCGGGGATGGACGCCGCAAGAAGGCTGGGCCGCCCATGTTCGCCAACCTGACCATCCGGCAGAAGCAGATCGCCTGGGCCTGGGCCTTCCTGGCCCTGCCGGTGCTGTTCTACGGCGTCATCCGGTTCTATCCGACGGGGAACGCGATCCTGATCTCGTTCCAGGACTGGAACCTCCTGGGCAGCCGCACCTGGGCGGGGTGGGAGAACTACGCCAAGCTGTGGAACGATCCGGTCTTCTGGAAGGTGTTCGTCAATACGTTCGAGTACCTGCTGATCGGAACGCCGCTGTCTCTGCTGATCTCGTTCGTGATCGCGTACCACCTGGACAAGGTGCGGTTCATGCACGGCTTCCTGCGGATGCTCTACTTCCTGCCGTTCATGACGTCGGCCGTCGCGATGGCCTGGGTGTGGCGCTGGTTCTATCAGCCGGTGCCGTCGGGGCTGTTCAACAAACTGCTCGCTTCGGTAGGCATCCCGCAGATCGAGTTCCTGAACTCGACCACCAACGCCCTGCCCGCCGTGCTGGCGCCCGCGATCTGGGCGGGCCTGGGCTTCCAGATCATCATCTTCATGGCCGGCCTGCGCGCGATCCCCACGACGTACTACGAGGCCGCGCGCGTGGACGGCGTCGGCTGGTGGACGCAGCTGACCCAGATCACCATCCCGCTCCTGCGTCCCACGATCGTGTTCATCGTCGTCTTCTCGTCCATCGGGTTCCTGCGGATCTTCGACCACGTCTTCAACATGACGACGAACAACCCGGGCGGTCCGCTCGACAGCACCAAGCCGTTGGTGCTGATGATCTATCAGACGGCGTTCACGTCGTTCGACATGGGATACGCCGCGGCGCAGACGGTGGTGCTGTTCCTGATCCTGCTGATCGTCAGCCTGGCGCAGCTTTGGATCCTGCGGAGCGACTGACATGGCCAGCCTGACCGACGTTCCCGCCCCCGCCAAGCCCACCACCGAAGGGCTGCTGCGGAACCCCACCGGGCGCGGGCCGCGCGGACACGGTCAGGCGGTGCGCTGGATCCTGCTGTTCCTGGGCGGCGTGCTGATGGTGATGCCGCTGGTCTACATGGTCAGCACGTCGCTGAAATGGCCGCACGAGGTCTATGACGTCAACCTGATCCCCGAAGAGCCGACGATCGAGAACTACACCTACGTGCTGGAGGACGGGCGCTTCTACGACTGGTTCGTCAACTCGCTCGTCATCGCCACCATCACCACGATCTCGAACGTCCTGTTCGACAGCCTGGTCGGCTACACGCTGTGCAAGTTCCGCTTCCCCGGTCGTCAGCTGGTCTTCATCGCGATCCTGTCCACGCTGATGATCCCGACCGAGATGCTGGTGATCCCCTGGTACTTGATGTCCCAGCAGTTCGGATGGCTCGACAGCTACTGGGGCATCATGTTCCCCGGCCTCATGACGGCCTTCGGGACGTTCCTGATGAAGCAGTTCTTCGAGTCCGTGCCGGACGACTTCCTCGAAGCCGCCCGCATCGACGGCCTGAACGAGCTGCAGATCTGGTGGACCGTCGCGATGCCCTTGGTGAAGCCCGCGCTGGCGGCCCTGGCGATCTTCGTGTTCCTGGGCAACTGGACGGCCTTCCTGTGGCCACTGATCGTGACCAACTCCGTCGAGCTCTACACCCTGCCCGTGGGCCTGTCCGGCTTCGGGGACGAGGTCGACGTCGCGTGGGAGCTGATCATGACCGGCGCGGCCATCTCGACCATCCCCACCCTCGTCGTGTTCCTGATATTCCAACGGTTCATCATCCGCGGCGTCGTGATGGCGGGGCTGAAGGGATGAGGGGCGGTCCGGCATCGCCGGATCGGACATGCCGGGGGCATGTCCGAAGCGACGAACGGTTGCGCGCAAGCGCGGCCGGACACAACAGCAAGTCCGAGTGGCTTTCCCCATGACCGACGCCCCCACCTTCCCCGACCCGACCTATCGGGACACGGTGCTGGCCCCCCTGTTCGAGGGGGTGAAGATCCATTTCGCCGACCACATGGATGCCATCGACCGCGCGCATCTGGTGATGCTGGTCGATACCGGCATCCTGTCGCGCGCCGACGGCGCCCGCATCGCCGCCGCCCTGCGCGGCATCGCGGCCGACCTGGACCGCGACGCGCAGACCTATACCGGTGCGCACGAGGACTGGTTCTTCCTCGTCGAGCACGAGCTGCGCGCGCGCCTGGGGGACCTGGGCGGCGCGCTTCACACGGCGCGGTCGCGCAACGACATCGACCACACGGTGTTCAAGATGGCCCTGCGCGACCGGACCGCGCGGACGCTGGCGCTGATCCACGCCCTGGCGGACCGGCTGCTGCGCATCGCCGACCGCGAACGGTCCACCCTGATCGTGGCCTACACCCATGGCCAGCCCGCGCAGCCGACGACCTGGGGCCACTATCTCTGCGCCGTGGCCGAGGTCCTCTTGCGCGACGCCCACCGCCTGTGCGAGGCGTGCGACGCCCTGGAACTGTGCCCCATGGGCGCGGCCGCGATCACCACGTCGGGCTTCCCCGTGGACCGCGCGCAGGTCGCGACCCTTCTGGGCTTCACGCGGCCCATGACCAACTCCTACAACTGCATCGCCTCCGTCGATTACGTTACGGGGCTCTATTCCGCTCTGAAGCTGATCTTCGTCCATCTGGGGCGGGTGGTGCAGGACATGGCGTTCTGGTCCGCGTTCGAGGTCGGGCAACTCCGGCTGTCGGACGCGCTGGTGCAGGTCAGCTCGATCATGCCGCAGAAGCGCAACCCCGTCCCGATCGAGCACATGCGCCATCTGGCCGCGATGACCGCCGGACGCTGCGACGCGGTCGTGGACACGATGCGCAACACGCCCTTCACCGACATGAACGACAGCGAGGGCGAGGTGCAGCAGGCCGGCTATGCCGCCTTCGCGGGCGGCGACCGGATGCTGGCGCTGATGGAGGCCGTGTTGCGGGGCGCGCGGATCGACGGCGCGCGCGTGCGGCGCAACGCCGACGCGGCCTGCGTCACCGTCACCGAGCTGGCCGACACGCTCGTGCGCGCCGAAGGGCTGACCTTCCGACAGGCCCATCACGTCGCGGCCCAGACGGCGCGCGCCGCGATCGCCCGCGGCGTGCCCCTGGGACAGGGGTTCGACGCCTTCGCCGACGCCTTCCGCGCGACGGCGGGACGCGACGCCGCCCTGGACCGCGACGCCTTCGCGGAGGCCGTCTCGCCGGACGCGTTCGTCGCCCGCCGGGACCGGCTGGGCGGCCCCGCCCCCGCCGCCCTGGCGGAGGCGCTGATCCGCTACCGCGAGGACCTGGACGTGCTGCGCGCCAACGCGCGCGCGCGCACCGACCGCCACGCGGAGGCCGCCGCCGCCCGGGCCGCGGCCTTCGCCGCATTGGAGGACTGACCGCCATGGCCGACATCGCCATCGCCGACCTGATCAAGCGCTACGGCGAGACGCAGGTCCTGCACGGCATCGACCTGGACATCCGCGACGGCGAGTTCGTGGTGCTGGTCGGCCCGTCGGGCTGCGGCAAGTCCACCACGCTGCGCATGATCGCGGGCCTGGAGGAGATCAGCGGCGGCACCGTGTCCATCGGGGGCCGGGTGGTGAACGACCTGGAGCCCAAGGACCGCGACATCGCGATGGTGTTCCAGAACTACGCGATCTATCCCCACATGACGGTCCGCAAGAACATCGGCTTCGGCCTGCGCGCCGCCCGGATGCCCCGCGCCGACAAGGAGCGCCGCATCGACGAGGTGGCGGCCCTTCTGGACATGACCGCGCTGCTGGACCGCAAGCCGTCGCAGCTGTCGGGCGGGCAGCGCCAGCGCGTCGCCATCGGGCGGGCCATGGTGCGCGACCCGGCCGTGTTCCTGTTCGACGAACCCCTGTCCAACCTCGACGCGCAGCTGCGCACCCAGATGCGGCTGGAGATCAAGAAGCTGCACCAGCGGGTCGGATCCACCATCGTCTTCGTCACGCACGACCAGGTGGAAGCGATGACCCTGGCCGACCGCATCGTCATCATGAAGGACGGCCACATCCAGCAGGTCGGCACCCCGGACGAGGTCTATCGCAGTCCCGCCAACACCTTCGTCGCCCGCTTCATCGGCGCGCCCAGCATGAACCTGCTCGATGGCGCGTCGCTGCCGCCGGGCACCGTGCCGCGGGCGTCGGACGGCGCGGTGCTCGTCGGCATCCGCCCCGACGACCTGCACCCCGTGACCGACGCCCCCCTGGTCGAGGGGCGCGTCACCGTGCGCGAGCCGCTGGGCCCCGACACGCTGATCTACGTCGACACGCCGTCGGGCGAGGTTGTGGCGAAGGCCGATGCCCGCACACCGCCCGCCGTTGGCGCCACCGTCCGGCTGGGTGCCGCCGCACAGGACCTGCACGTGTTCGACGCCGCCTCCGGCGCGGCCCTGCGCGTGGCCTGACATGGACGGCCGCGACGGGGACGGCGCCGTCTTGTGCGTCGGGCGGGTCTATGCCGACCTGATCTTCACCGGCCTGCCCCGTCCGCCGGAAGCGGGGCGCGAGGTGTTCGCGGACGGGCTGACCGTCGCGGCCGGCGGGGGCGCGGCGATCACCGCCGCATGGCTGGCCGCGCTGGGGCGGCGGACGCTGCTGGCCGCGCACCTTCCCGCGGCGCCCTTCGACGCCGCCGTGACCCGCGACCTGATCGCCGCGGGCGTCGACCTGTCCCCCTGCCGCCCCGCGACGGGGTCCGAGCCTCAGGTCACGGTGGCCCTGCCCCTGGATGGCGACCGCGCCTTCGTGACCCGCGCCCCCGGCCCCGCCATCCCGCCCCTGGATGCGGACGCCCTGCGCCGCGCGGGCGTCCGTCACCTCCACGTGGGCGAGCTGCGGACCCTGACCGACCACCCCGCCCTGCTCGACCTGGCCCGCGACCTCGGCGCCAGCCTGTCCGCCGATTGCGCCTGGGACGACGCGCCCGATCCCGGCTTCGCCGACCTCGTGCCCCGGCTGGACCTGTTCTTCCCCAATGCGGCGGAGGTCGCGCACCTGGCCGCGCGGGGCCTGGACCGCTGGCCCGCCGTCACGGCGGTCAAGCGCGGCGCGGACGGGGCCGAGCTGCGCCGCGGCGGGACGATCCTCGCCCGCCCCGCTCCCGCCCTGCACGCGGTCGACGCGACCGGCGCGGGCGACGCCTTCGACGCGGGCTTCCTCGATCGCTGGCTCGCGGGGGGCACCGACGCCGCCTGCCTGGAGGCCGGCATCGCCTGCGGCGCGCGGGCGGTGACGCGCGCGGGCGGCATGCCCCTGCCGGGTCCCGTCCCGGCCTGACCCGCCGCCCGTCCGCCCGGGCAAATTGACAGCGGCGCCCGCATCGTTAGGTCACGACCTGCCCCGGCATGGCGGGACGGCCGAACAGGGCGCACCGATGACCGATACCTCCGACGACACCTCCCGGCCGGACGCCTTGCGCTTCCGCGACGACCCGGGCGCGCGCCGATCCACCTGGATCGCGGGCCTGATCCTCGTGGCGGTCGTCGCTTGGATGGGGTCCGGCCTCGTCCTGCCCGGAAACGACCCGGACCCCGTCGTCGCGCGCGCCGACGCCCCCGCCCCCACGGCCGTCGCGGTCCGCCCCTCGGTGGCCGACGACGTCACGCTGACCTTCCGCGCCGAAGGGCAGGCCCAGCCCGATCGGGACACCGCGCTTCTGGCCGAAGCGTCCGGCGACGTGGCGGAGGTGCTGGTCGACAAGGGCCGGGACGTCGAGCGCGACCAGGTGATCGCCCGCCTGTCCACCACCCGGCTGGAGGCCGACCTCCGCCGCGCCGAGGGCGAGGCCGAGCGCGCCCAGCGGGAGTTCGACAACGCGTCCCAGCTTCTGGACCGCGGGGTCGCGACCGTCGATCGCGTGACCGACGCCCGCACCGCCCTGACCGCCGCCGAGGCCCAGGTGGCCGCCGCGCGCGAGGCGCTGGACGCCGCGCGGATCACCGCCCCCTTCGCCGGCCGCGTGGAAACGCTCAGCCTGGACGCGGGCGAGTTCGTGCAGGCCGGCACCCAGGTCGGGCGGATCGTGGACAACAGCCCCCTGACGGTCGCCATCCAGGTCCCCCAGCAGGCCCTGCAGCGCATCGAGAGCGGACAGCCCGCCGCCGTGTCCTTCATCACGGGCGAAACCGCGGAGGGCGAGGTCGCCTTCGTCGGCACGGCCGCGGCGTCCGAAACGCGCACCTTCCTCGTCGAGATCGAAGTCCCGAACCGCGACGGCGCCATCCGCGCCGGCATCTCGGCCGAGGTGACGATCCCCACCGGCCGGGCGCGGGCGCATTTCATCTCGCCCTCCATCGTGTCGCTGGGCCCCGAAGGGCGCATCGGCGTCAAGGCCGTGGAGGACGGGCGCGTCGCCTTCTATCCGGTGGAGGTCGTGCGCGCCGAGATCGAAGGGATCTTCGTCACGGGCCTGCCCGACGCCGTGGACCTGATCACGGTGGGCCAGGGCTTCGTGCGCGACGGCGAGGCCGTGACCCCCCAGCCGGAAACGGATCTGGCCGAACCCGCGGAGGTGGTGGAATGAACGCCCTGATCGACGCCGCCTTCTCGCGCACGCGAGTGGTGATCCTGGCCCTGGCGGTCATCCTGGCCGTGGGCGCGCTGTCCTATGCGTCCATTCCGAAGGAGGCCAACCCGGAGATCCCCCTCCCCCTGGTCTATGTCAGCACGACGCTCGACGGCATCAGCCCCGCGGACGCGGAACGCCTGCTGCTGGAGCCCATGGAGGCGGAGTTCGGGGGCATCGAGGATCTGGACACCATGTCCTCGGAGGCCGCGGAGGGCTTCGCCTCCGTGCAGTTGGAGTTCACGGCGGGCGGCGACATCGACGAGGCGCTGGACCGCGTGCGCGACGCCGTGGACCGCGTCGAGTCGGAGCTGCCGGCGGACGCGACCGACCTGAACGTGACCGAGATTAACACCGCCCTGTTCCCGATCGTCACGGCGGTCCTGTCCGGCCCGGTCCCCGAACGCACCCTCAACCGCTTGGCAAACGACGCGCAGGAGGCGCTGGAAGGCCTGCCCGGCGTCCTGGAGGTCGATATCGGCGGCGAGCGCGACGAGTTCCTGGAGGTCCTGATCGACCCCACCGTGTTCCAGACCTACGGCCTGTCCTTCGACGAGGTCGTGGCCCAGGTCCAGCGCAACAACCGCCTAATCGCCGCCGGCGCCATCGAGACGGGCGGCGGACGCATCGTCCTGAAGGTTCCCGGGCTCATCGAGGGGGTGGAGGACGTGATGGACCTGCCCATCAAGGTCCGTGGCGATGCCGTCGTCACCTTCGGCGACGTCGCCACCGTGCGCCGCGCCTTCGAGGATCCCGACGGCTTCGCGCGCATCGACGGCCAGCCCGCCCTGTCGCTGGAGGTCAAGAAGCGGTCCGGCGCCAACATCATCGAGACCGTGGCCGCCGTGCGCGCCACGGTGGCCGACCTGCGCGTCGATTGGCCCGAAAGCGTGCAGGTAACGTTCCTGCAGGACCAGTCGGAGGAGGTGCAGGACCTCCTGTCCGATTTGGAGGCCAACGTCATCGCCGCCGTGATCCTGATGATGATCGTGATCGTCTTCGCCCTGGGGCTGCGGTCGGCCATCCTGGTTGGCTTGGCGATCCCGGGGGCGTTCCTGGCGGGGGTCGTGGCGCTGTGGGCGATGGGGGCGACCATGAACATCGTCGTCCTGTTTAGCCTGATCCTGGTCGTCGGCATGCTCGTGGACGGCGCGATCGTCACGACCGAGCTGGCCGACCGCCGCCTGCAGGACGGGGCCACCCCGCGCGAGGCCTATGCCCAGGCCGCCAAGCGCATGGCCTGGCCCGTGATCGCGTCCACTGCGACCACGCTGTCCGTGTTCTTCCCGCTGCTGTTCTGGACGGGCATGGTGGGCGAGTTCATGAAGTTCCTGCCCATCACGGTGATCGTGACGCTGTTCGCCTCGCTCTTCATGGCGCTGATCTTCATCCCCGTCGTGGGCGGCGTGATCGGCCGCCGGCAGCCGCAGACCGCCGCTTCGCGCCGCGCGTTGCAGGCCGCGGAAGGGGGCGACCCGCGCGAGGTGGGCGGCCTGACGGGCGCCTACGTTCGCGTTCTGCAATGGGCCATCCTGCGCCCCGGCGCCACGCTCATGCTGGCGGTGGCCCTGCTGCTGGGGGCGTTCGCGACCTATGGGCAGTTCGGCCGCGGCCTGACCTTCTTCCCATCCGTCGAGCCGGAAGCGATGCAGGTCCAGATCCGTGCGCGCGACAACTTCTCGATCTGGGAGCGCGACGCCCTGGTCCGCGCCGTCGAGGCCCGCCTGCTGGACATGCCGGAGGTCGCGTCCGTCTATGCCCGCTCGACCATGAGCGCGGGGCAAGGCGACGAGGAGACGATCGGCACGATCCAACTGGACCTGATCGACTGGGACCGCCGGCGCACGGCGGACGTGATCGGCGGGGACATCCGCGACGCCGTCGCCGACATCGCGGGCATCGACGTGCAGGTCCAGACCGAGCAGGGCGGCCCCACCGCGGGCAAGCCGGTGCAGTTGCAGGTCCAGGCCCGCAGCCCGGACGCGCAGGCGCGAGCGGTCGAGGTCGTGCTGGCGCAGATGGAGCGGATCGGCGGGTTCACCGACGTCACCGACACGCGCCCCCTGCCCGGCGTCGAGGTGTCGATCCTCGTGGACCGGGAGGAGGCCGCGCGCTTCGGCGCCGATGTCAGCCTGCTGGGCCAGGCGGTGCAATTGCTGACCCAGGGGATCACGGTCGCCGACTACCGCCCCGACGACGCGGATGGTGCGCTTGACATCCGCGTGCGCTTCCCGCGCGACGACCGCAGCCTGGCGGAGCTGGGCGCCCTTCGCGTGCCCACCGCCGCGGGGCTGGTGCCGATCCAGAACTTCGTGACCTTCCTGCCTTCGGAGCGCGTCGGCGTGATCCGCCGCGAGGACGAGCGCCGCGTCGTCACGATCGAGGCGAACGTCGCGCCCGGCCTGCTGGTCGACCAGCAGGTCGCGGCCCTGTCCGGCGCCCTGGAGGGGGCCGACCTGCCGCCCGGCGCCACCTGGTCCTTCGGCGGCGAGGCGGAGGATCAGGCCGAGGCGATGACGTTCCTCGTGGGCGCGTTCGCGGCCGCGATCGGCTTGATGCTGGTGATCCTGGTGATCCAGTTCAACAGCTTCCTCCAGGCCTTCGTCGTGATGTCGGCCATCGTCTTCTCGGTCGCGGGCGTGCTGCTCGGCCTTCTCGTGACGGGGCGACCCTTCGGCGTGGTGATGGGCGGCATCGGCGTCATCGCGCTGGCGGGGATCGTGGTGAACAACAACATCGTGCTGATCGACACCTACAATGATCTGCGGCGAACGGGCCTCGACCCCCGCACGGCGGCGCTGCGCACGGGCGCGCAACGCCTGCGTCCCGTGCTGCTGACGTCCATCACGACCGCGTTGGGGCTGATGCCCATGGTGATCGGCGTGAATCTGAACTTCTTCACCCGCGAGGTGATCTACGGCGCCCCGTCCACGCAGTGGTGGACCGAACTGTCCTCGGCCATCGCGGGCGGCCTGGTCGTCGCCACGATCCTGACCCTGATCGTCACCCCCGCCATGCTGATGCTGGGCGAGAAGCGCTGGCTGCCCCGGCGGCGCGCGCCCGCGACGCCGGCCTAGAGCGTGGATCGGCGGATCGCGATCGTCGGAGGCGGGCGCAGCATTGCATATCCGCCCATGCTACGTGACGGGCAGTTCCACCAGTGCCACCCCGGTGCGGTCGTAATGCCGCCCGTTGCAGGTTACGACGGTCGCGCCGACGACATGCGCGGTCGCCGCGATCATCAGGTCGTACGAGACATGCCCGACCCTAGCACAAAAGTTCCCCCAGACTTCTGCATCGGAAATTCCGAACGGCAGGATCCGGGAGGCCGACTGCCTCACGACGCCGTCGTACCACCGTTGCAGATCCTCAGCGAATCCCGGATCGCGAGGACGCTGCAGCGCGATGCCACGCGCGATCTCACCGATGGTGACGGTACTGATATAGAGAGCCCCTGCGTCCTGCGCGTCGATCCAGCCCTAGATCGCAGGCGCCCGATCCAGCCGCCGCGATAGCGACAGGACGTCCGTGTCGAGACGGAAGCTCAAAACTCGACGGGTCGCGCCTGAGCGTCGATGCGTGGAAATGGATCCGGCACATCCTCGCGCCATGGGATCGAAAGCAGGTGCTCCTTGAAGGCCTCCGCCTCCGTGCGCGTCTGGCTCGCCTCGCTCAAGCGCCGCCATTCCTCCACGGACACGACGACGACCGCGGGCTTGCCCCGGCGCGTCACCTCCTGCGGCTCGCCCGCCATGGCGGCGTCCACCACGGCCGAGAAGCGGGCCTTGGCATCCTGCAAGCTCCACATGCCGAACCCTCCTGACCAGTTCGCTGACCAGCTAGGGGAAACGGGGCGGCGTTGCAACGCGGCGGACCGCCCCCGCCGGCCCCAGAATGCACCGCGTCACGGCGCGCCACGCCGCTCGTACCATTTGCGGCAGAAGCCGGCGAAGGCCTTGTCCGCATCCCGCGGCGCATCCAGGCCGCCATCGGCCATCCAGCACCGCCATTCCTGTTCCAAGACGTAGATGTCCCAGCCCGGCGCGGCCTCCCGCCCGGCCTGCATTCCCGCGTCCGACAACCGGACCGCCCCCGTCGATTCCAGCGCCTTCGCCTCCGCGGCTTCGTGCATCGTGCCGCGGTTGGTGAAGCGGACGATCTCGCCCCCCTCCTCCAGTTCGATGGTATAGTCCGGCAGATGGTTCGTTTCCGCGATGTCCTTCAGCAGATAGCGGAAATGCTTCACCGGCGACTTGGAGCCCGACTTCTTGTGCAGGATCCCGATCCCGCACCGCCATTGCCGCTGCTGCCCGCAATGCTTGCGCGCCAGTTCGTAGATGCGCCGCTCCATGGGCTTGCGCAGCCGGAAGTAGGATGGATGGAGCGTCAGCACCTCCTGGTTGCGGATGGCGTTGAACACCCAGTCCGACAACGTCACCTCGACCCATTGCAGACGCCCGTCCAAGCCGAACTTGCGCCGCACGGACGACGATTCGATCAGGCCGAACGTGTCGATCTGCTCCTCGTCGCCGGACCGGATGTTGGTGCTGATCGTCGTGCCGCGCAGCCGTTCGAGCGATTCCACCAGAGCCTTGTAGTCCTTGCCCCCCGTGCCGCGGTTCGAGAAGGCCAGGAACTCGTGGCTGTTGATACGGACCCGCTTGGCGACCTTCTGCCCCCGCTTCAGGGCGCCCATGATCTGGCTGATCGCGTAGATCAGGATGTCCTTGTCGTAAATGGTCGCCAAGCCCTTCACGCTCGGCGTCACCTCCAGCCAATGGCCGTTGTGCTCGTAGCGACGGACCGTCGTCTCAGGCTTCTTCGACAGCGAATAGAACGGATGCTCCATCTCCTGGACGATGTCCTTCAGGACGGCGTCGCCCACGTCGCACACGAACAGTTCCGTTTGGGGATGACGATCGGGCAGGAGGTGATCGTCCACATTCGGGGGATCCGTGACGATCAGGACGTCGCCGGATGCATCATTCGGGGAATCGGTGACCATAGGCCGATATTCGGGGGAACGGTGACCATGTCAAGGGATTCGGGGTTTCGATGACCACAAGCATCTGTAGCATGCGAAATTCGGGGTATCGGTGACGATCGCGCCGCTCGAACCGCCCTGATGCCAGCGTTCGGGGGAACGATGACCCTGAACCGGGGGATCCGTGACGATCGTTCGGGGGATCGGTGACTGGCGATGCCGCAGAGCCGTGATAAGTCGAACGAAGTCAGACGCTTGGGCTAAACAAGCTCACGCGTAACACGACTCCTTAACACGATATAACACAGGCGAGGATCGGGCGGAGAACCGCGTCCCCAGACCCCCCGCCGATCATTCCCGCGCGGCCACCCATTCGTCATGAAGCCGCTCCAACCGCCCGGCCAACCAATCACCGAACCGCGCATCCTCGACCGTCAACCTGGCGCGACCTCCCTCGACCTGGACGGTCGCGATGCGCCCCCCAGGCCCGGACACCACCCTTCTGGGATCCGCCTGCCGCCTCGGTCTGGCGAGGCCCGCCATCACGGCCGAGAAGCGATCGTCCGACGTGTCGCCTTCGGCCAGCGCCGCGACCGCGTCCGCGCCGCGATCCCCGATCGCATCGGCGAGCCGGATCCAACGGTCGCGACCGAAGGACGGGGCCGCGCCGATCGCGTGCACGACCTGCAACGGGACGCGATCCATCACGTTCAGCATCCGGCTGATGACGGTCTTGTCCACAGCCAGCGCGGCCCCGATGGTCGTGCGGTCGTATCCCGCATCGACCATCTGACGCGCGAAGTTCGCGCGCTCAATGAAGGTCAGGTCCTTGCGATGCGCGTTCTCCTGACCCTGCGCGATCACCAGCGCACGGTCGTTCAGGTCGCGCACCAGCGCGCGGACGGGTTGGCCCAGACGCTTCAGCGCCGCGACCCGGCGGCGGCCGTACACGACCTCCCACCGTTCGGGATCGTTCGGATTGACCCTCAACAGGACGGGAACCTGCTGGCCGTATTCCCGGATCGACTCGGCCAGTCGGTCGAGGTCGGCATCCTCGTCCATGCGATCGGCGATGCCCGCACCGTCGATCATGCGGGCATCGACCTCGATCACGGCGCGCGACTTGAGGTCGGCGACCGATCGACTGACCGCCCCGATGGCGCCTCCCGCGGCGCGGGGGGCCGGGTCCCGCCTGCCGGACGCTGCCTCACGCGTCCCCGCCTGTGGTGCGGGCGCGTCCATCAACCCCTTCAACAGATCCTTGCGTGCCATGTCAGCGTCCCCATGCCCCTTGGATCAAGCCAGCGATCTCCGCGTTGGCCGCGTCCAGACTGTCGCGCGCCCGTTCGTACGTGGCGCGGGTGAATTGCGTGCGATCCACTTCGTAGAGCGTCTGCTTGGTCAAGCCCGCATCCGAGATGGCCGTGGATTTCAGGACCGGATGGTTCAGGACGTGATCGCCGAACATCGCCCGCATGAAGCCCACCATCTGGTTCTGGGGCCCGTCCCCCGGCTCGTACCGCGTCACCAGATAGCGCATCCAGTCGTACGACATGTCGCCCCCCGCATCCGCGACCACGCCAAGCAGGTTCGACACCATCAGGAGGAACTGGCACATCGACATCACGTCCAGCATCTGCGGATGCACGGTGACCAGAACGGCGGTGGCGGCCGAAAGGGCCGACATGGTCAGGAACCCCAATTGCGGCGGACAATCGACGACCACGACGTCGTAGTCATCCGATACGTCCGAAAGGGCATGGCCGATCCGGGTGAAGAAGAACCCGGCCTCCCCTGCCCCGCCCGCCAGCGCACGGGGGGTGTCGTGCTCGAACTCCATCAGCTCCAGGTTGCCCGGCACGATGTCGAGCCCGGCGATGTAGCTCGGGCGGATCACGTCGCGCAGCGGCACCGGGTCGTCGTAGCGGATCGCGTCGTAGATCGTCCCGCCATCCGGCAGGTCCATCTCCGGTTGATAGCCGTGCAGCGCCGACAGGCTGGCCTGGGGATCCAGGTCGATCGCCAGGACGCGATACCCGTCGAGCGCCAGCTTCTGCGCCAGATGCGCCGCGGTGGTCGTCTTGCCGGAGCCGCCCTTGAAGTTGATGACCGTCACGACCTGGCAGTGATCGCCCGAACGGCGACCGGGACGATAGGTGCCCGGCTGCTTGGCGCCCGCCTCCAAGAGGTCGCGCAGGTCCGACAGGTCCCGCGTGGTGTAGTGCCGCCGGCCGGCCTTCGTGGCGGGTTCGGGGCCTCGACCGTCCAGATGCAGCCGCCGCAGATAGGCGTCCTTGACGCCCAGCAGTTTGGCCGCCTCCCCCGACGTGAAGGAGCGCATGACCCGGCGCGCATCGGGCGGGAACAGTTGCGCGCGGTGGGCCTGCAGGCGTTGCGACAACAGATGGGCGTGCCGACCCACCAACTCGTCGATCCGGGGTTTCCGCGCGGGATCGGGCCGGCCCAAGCTGGCCCCTTCGTTCGGGGGTGTGCCGTCCATGTCCTGGCCTCCGGTGCTGCGCCGTCTGGGCGCTTGTTACGGCGCGCGGCGTTCTGACTGCTCGTTGGCGTATCTGACCGCGGCGGGATGCATCGCGCAAGTATCGTCCGTGTGCGGCCCGACCCCGTTGCGGACCCGCAACTGGCCATCGGCCCGCTCGAGTTGACAGCTGTCAACTCGGCGGCAGGCCGGACCGAGCAGATGGACGGCACGTCGTTCGAGTTGACAGCTGTCAACTCCGCACGACGTCCGTGCGTCGATGGGGGTGGGGATCCCGCCATGACATGTCATATACCGGATGCGGGCCCCGCCCCGCCCCTGCCACCGAACCGGGAGATGCCACATCATGAGACCGTACCGACCCCTCGCCCTCGCGCTGGCGGCCATGCTGGCGACGGCGCTGCCCCCAGCCGCGCAGACCATGTCGGGCGCCGTCGCGCGCGACGGCGATGGCGGTCGGTTGAGCATGGTGATGCCTGGGTCGGCGAGCGACCCCGACCGGGTCGTGGCGGAGGAACTGACGTTCGCCCCGTGGGAAACGCTCGATGCGTTGTTGCGCGACGACGTCGTCCTCTTGATGCGACACGGCCCGACGGACTGGTCCATGCGCGACGCGACCGACGTGGCGCCGGACGATTGCGAGAACCAGCGCGTGATGACCGAACCGGGCAAGCGGCAGATGTACGAGCTGGGAGCCTTGATGGTGGCCCACGACCTGCGGCCTGGACGGATCGTCGTCAGCGACTGGTGCCGCAACCAGGAAACGCTGGACGCGATGCGTCGGGGCATGCTGGACGCCGACCCCGCCGCGCTGGACGGGATCGCCGTCGAGACCATGAGCGACCTGAACCTGTTGTTGGCGCTGCAGGGCGCCCCCGACGTGGCGGCGATGCGCGACTTCATCGAGGACTGGGACGGCGGAAACGGACAGGGGCCGCTGCTGGTGATCTCGCACTTCACGAACATTCAGGAGCTTACGGACGTTTCGGTGTTCGAAGGTCAGATGCTGCTGCTCGACCCGCGCGAGGGGAGTCGGGTGCTGGGCATGTTGCGCTTGGCATCCGCCACGCCCGACGTGGGGCATTTCGAATGAGCCCCCGTCGCATCGCCGCCGCCGCCGCCGCCGTCGCGCTGAGCGTCCTGGCATCGGTCGCGGCCGCGCAGGAGGCGCGCGAGATGAAGGGCGACGGCTGGTCCGCCGCCATCGCGCCCGTGTCGGGCTTCACCGGCGAGATGACCATGACCATGGAGAGCGAGACGCCCCAGGACATGGCCGTCACGGAAGCGATCCGCTTCGAGCCGTGGCAGATGCTGGATGAGCTCTTCCGCAACGACATCGTCTTCGTGATGCGCGCCGGTCCGTCCGACTGGGACGCCCCCGACGACCCGGAGGCCGGACCGATGGACTGCACGGGACAACGGCCGCTGTCCAACCGCGGCGACGATGCGATGCGGCAGCTGGGCACGTTGCTCGTCGTCAACGAGTTGCGCCCCGGCCGGATCCTCGTGTCCGAACGCTGCGCGGCGCAACAGACATATGCCGCGCTGGAGCGCGGGATGCTGAACCTCGACATGAACGCGCTCGACGGCATGACCGCGGACCTGGATCCGCGCCTGACGCGGCTGGGAACGCGGAACGGGGGCGACGGCGCATCGCTGCGCGAGGTCGTGATGGACTGGGACGGGGGCGAGGGGGAGGGACCCCTGCTGGTTATCACTCATTTCGACAACGTGGAGGCGATGACGAACTTCCGCATCTACGAAGGCGAGATGCTGATGGTCGATCCCAAGCGTGACGGGCGGGTGCTGGGCTATCTGCGGCTGGCATCGGCCACGCCCGATCCGCTGCGCTATCCCGCCGACGTGGTGGAACGCTCGATGGCGGAGTGACGCAGGGTCGTTCGCGGGCGGATCGCCGTCAGACCCGTCCCGCGCGCCATGCCCCCGGGGCGAGGCCCGTTTCCTGCCGGAAGGCGCGCGAGAAGTGATAGACGTCGCAGAACCCGCAGCGCAGCGCCACGGTCTTCAGGGGCGTGTTCCCTTCAGCGATCAGCCGCTGCGCGAGGGTGATCCGCTCGCGCCGCAGCCAGGCCCGCGGGGCCAGGGACAGGTGACGTGCGAACAGGCGGCGCAACTGTGCTTCGGACAGGCCGGTGACGGCGGTCATCTCCCCGGCGGACCACGCCAGTTCGGGACGGGCGCGCATCGCCCGCAGCAGGGGGTCCAGCACCTTCGGCATCCCGCGCCCGCAATCGTCCCCCCAGCCCTGCGGCAGGTGGTCCAGCAGTTCGGCCACCATCCGGTTCAGCCGCAGATCCGTCCCCACGCCGGGGGAGGGGGCGCGCAGCAGGGCGAACAGGCGTTCGAACCAGGCCAGCGCGCCCGCGGGCCGGGCCAGGCGCGTCACCGTCTGCGCCCCGGGGTGGAGCGCGGACCGCATCGCACCCAGTTCCGGCCCGTCGATCCGGCACCAAGCCAGCGTCCAGGGATCGGCCTCGTCGGCCCTGTGACCGTGGGGCCCGTCGTTGGCGATCCAGGCCAGATCGCCCTGGGCCACCCGCTGCGCCCGCCCGCCGCTGTCGATCGTGCCGCGTCCCGACAGGCATAGCAGGAGGTCCTGGCCGGGATACGCCGGCCGCCGGACCGCATCGCCCGGCCCCGCCGTCAACCGTCCGGCCCGCGTGACGGTCATGCCCGTTCGGGTCCACCCCGCGGCCGGGATGTGGGTCAGGTCGATGCGATGGACGGGGTCGGCCATGCGCGTTGCGTACAAAACGGACGGCTGGAACGTCAATCGACGGATGGGCGCCCGGAGGCCAGATTGCACCGAACGCAACGCCGCCGGGCCACGGGGCCGGGGCCGCCTCAGGGGAGACGAGAGCATGGCGAACGACACCGACATCCGACCGACCGCCGACGAAGCGGCGGCCTATGCCCGGGACGGCTACTTCATCCGCAAGGGCCTGCTGTCCCCCGACGAGGTGGAGGACTTCCGCGGCCACGCCCGGGCCCAGCTGGAAGCGGAGGCCGCGGCGGGCGGGATCATGTCCAAGGGCGACAAGCAGGGCAATGCGACGCTCCTGAAGATGTGGACCACCGCGGGCGACGACAAGTACGGCCTGCTGGCGCGCGACGAGCGCATGGTGGGCCTGGCGGAGTCGACGATCGGCGCGCCGATCTACCTGTACAGCCACAAGATGACCATGAAGCAGCCGCGCGAGGGCGGGGCCTGGGAATGGCACCAGGACTTCGGGTACTGGTACAACTATGGCTGCCTGGCGCCGCAGATGAACAGCATCTACGTCAGCCTCGACCGCGCCACGCGGGAGAACGGCTGCCTGCAGGTCCTGAAGGGCACGCACGCCCTGGGCCGCCTGGACCACATCCGCGAGGACGGGCAGACCAACGTGAGCCAGGAGCATCTGGACGCCGCGCTGGAACGGTTCGAGCACGTCTATGTCGAGATGGAGCCCGGCGACGCGCTGGTCTTCCACGGCAACCTGCTGCACCGGTCGGACGCGAACCGGTCCGATCAGCATCGCTGGGGCTACATCTGCTCGTACAACGCGGTCGAGAACGCGCCCTTCAAGCGGGTGCGCGACTATGGCAACTACGAGGAACTGAAGACGGTGGCCGCCGGCAGCTTCAAGGACGCCGCATGAGCGCAGCGGACGTCCAGTCCGCGCCGGGCCGGACCCGGCGCGGCGCCCTGTCCCGCCTGTTCGGCCTGCGCGAGACGGGGGTCGCCCTGGCGCTCATCGCGCTCTGCGTGGTGCTGTCGCTGGCGACCGAAAGCTTCCTCACGCAGACGAACCTGCTGAACGTCGGGCGCCAGGTGTCGCTTCTGGGCATCATGGCGGTCGGCATGACCTTCGTTCTGATCTCGGGCGAGGTCGATCTGTCCATCGGCTCGATCTATGCGTTCGCGGGGCTGGCCACCGGCATGCTGATCGTGGGCGGCTGGGCCCTGCTGCCCGCGCTGGCGGCGGGGCTGCTGTGCGGTGCGGTGATCGGGGCGATCAACGGGCTGCTGTCGACCTATGGCCGCCTGCCCAGCCTGATCGCGACGCTTGGCATGCTGTCGATCGTGCGCGGCGCCGCGCTGATCCTGACCGACGGCCGTCCCGTCACGGTGAACGAGCGCCTCGGCGCAGACCCCGACACGCTGGCGGCGTTCGAGTTCATGGGGCAGGGGCGCCTGTTCGACGTGATCCCCATGCAGCTGGTGTTCTTCGCCGCCGTGGCCGCCGTGGCCTGGGCGGTGCTGGCGGGCACGACCTTCGGGTTCCGCGTGTTCGCCGTGGGCGGCAGCGCGAAGGCCGCGCGCATCAGCGGGATCCGCATCGAAGCCGTGAAGATCTGGGCGTTCACCGTCATGGGGACGTTGGCCGCCCTGGCGGGCATTCTGGCGATGGCGTTCCTGCCTTCCGGTCAGGCGGGCCGCACCGGCCTGGGGCTGGAGCTGGACGTGATCGCCGCGACGATCATCGGCGGCGCGTCGCTGGCCGGTGGGGAGGGCACGATCCTGGGCACGATCCTGGGCGTGCTGATCATCGGCGTGATGCGCAACGGACTGGTCCTGATGGGCGTGTCGCCTTTCGTCCAGGAATTGATGATCGGGTTGGTGATCATCGTGGCCGTGGCCATCGACAAGTGGAGCCGTCGCCGAGGCGGTTGAACGAAGGGGCCCGCCGTCGAATGGTGGCCCCACCAAAGGGAGGAAAGACCATGAGAACCCTGTTCGCGATCGGCCTGATCGCCTGCGCGCCCGCGGCCGCCCTGGCCCAGGCCAACGTGTCCGACTTCGCCCTGTCCGACCGGATCGCCCAGAAGGTCGAGGCGGGCGAGGAGCTGAACGTCTTCGTCAGCTATCATGACGTCAGCAACGAGTTCGCGCCGTCAGTGCGCGCGGGCGTCGAGCGCGCCGATGCGGAGGACGGCGTCACCGCCCGCTTCATCGGCCCCGTGGGCGCCGACGCCGACGGCCAGATCTCGGAGATCGAGACCCTGATGGACCAGATCGACGGGCTCGCGATCTCGTCGGTGTCGACGGACGCCGTGGCGCCCCTGATCGACCGTCTGATGGAGGCCGGCATCCCCGTCGTGACCTACAACACCGACAACCCGGATTCGGGGCGGCTGGCCTTCGCGGGACAGGACTTGGTTCAGTCGGGCCGCGAGGCAGGCAAGCTGATGGCAGACGTGCTGGGCGGCGAGGGGCGGGTGGTCATCACCACGCTGGACGCCGCCGCGCAGTGGTCGATCGACCGCGAGACGGGCGCGCGAGAGGCACTGGAGGAGGCCGGGGTCGAGGTCATCGCCACGATCAACACCGGCACCGATCCGCAGGAGATCTATGCCTCCATCGAGAACGCGATGCTGGCCAACCCGAACGTGGACGGGATCCTGTCGCTCGAATGCTGCTCCACCCCCGCGGCGGGCGAATGGGTCGAGCGCAACGGCGCGGTGGACCGCATCGACGTCGTGGGCTTCGACCTGCTGGACGGGACCGTGGCGCTGGTGGCCGACGGCGTGATCGACGCGACGATCGACCAGGCGCCGGAGCGTCAGGGCTACGAGGCGGTGGACCTGATCCGGCGGTTCCTGGCCGGCGAAACGATCGAGGACGTCGATACGGGCGTCGGCATCTATACGCAGGACAACATCGCCGAAGTCCAGTGACGGACGGCGATGCCATCCTGGAGGTCCGGGGGCTGACCAAGCGGTTCCCGGGCGTCCTGGCACTGGACGACGTCAGCTTGGCCTTCCGGCCGGGCGAGGTCCACGCCGTGATCGGCGAGAACGGCGCGGGCAAGTCCACGCTGATGCACGTGCTGGGCGGCGACCTGTCGCCCGATGCGGGCGCGGTTTACCTGGGCGGCGCGCCGGTGCGTCTGGCCGGTCCGCTGGACGCGCAGTCCCGCGGCATCGGCGTCGTGTACCAGGAGCTGGCGCTGTGCCGGAACCTGACGGTGGCCGAGAACGTCACCATGCCCACCGTCGCGGCGCGCGGCGCGGTGCGGCCCATGCCACGCGCCGCGATGCGCGACATGACGCGGCGCGCGCTGGCGCGGCTGGGCATGGGTCATGTCGACCCCGACACGCCCGTGTCCCGCCTGTCGGTGGCCGAGATGCAGATGGTCGAGATCGCGCGCGCCATCGGGCGCGACGTCCGCGTGCTGGTGCTGGACGAGCCCAACAGCGCCCTGTCCCCCCGCGAGTCGGAGGAGCTGTTCCGCGTCGTGCGCCAGCTGCGCGGCGAGGGGGTCTGCGTCCTCTACGTGTCGCATTACCTGGACGAGGTCCTGGGTCTGGCCGACCGGATCAGCGTCCTGCGCGACGGCCGCCACGTCGAGACGATGAATGCCGCCGACGCCGACGAGGACCGGTTGATCCGCGCGATGGTGGGTCGCGACCTGGTGGGCGCGACGCCCTTCGCCCTGAGCCCCGCCGCGGAGGCCAGCGCCGACGCCCCCGCGGTGCTGGAGGTCGCGGGTCTGGCCTGCGCGCCCGACGTCGCGGACGTGTCCTTCACGCTGCGGGCGGGCGAGATCCTGGGGGTGGGCGGGCTGCCGGATTCGGGCAAGGACAGCCTGGGCGATGCCCTGTTCGGACTGCGACCGCGCAGCGGATCCGTCCGCGTGGACGGGCGCGAGGTCGGCGCGTCGTCGGGGGCCGCCCTGCGCGCGGGGCTGGCGTACATCCCCGCGGACCGGCGCAACGGGGGCATGCTGTCGACCATGTCGGTGGCCCACAACGTCGTCGCCTCCACCCTCGGGGCGGTGTCCTGGGCGGGCATCCTGCGCCGCCGCGCGGTGGAGCGCACGGCACGCGCGCAGGTGGCGCGGCTGGACGCGCGCATCAGCAGCCTGGGCCAGCGCATCGCCACGCTGTCGGGGGGCAACCAGCAGAAGATCATCCTGAGCCGCGGGCTGGTCAGCGACCCCCGCGTCCTGATCCTGCACGAGCCGACGCGCGGCGTGGACGTGGGCGCGAAGGCGGAGATCTATGCCATCCTGCGGGACGTGGCCGCCGAGGGCGTGGGCATCGTGATGATCACGTCGGAGATGACGGAGCTGGTGCTGCAGGCGTCGCGGGTCGTGGTCGTGCGCGCCGGGCGGCTGTCCGACGAGCTGACGGGCGCCGCCATCACCGAGGAGGCGATCATGCAGAGGGCCGTGCCATGACGGGCGGACCGGTCATCACCGTGGTCGGCAGCTTCGCCGTCGGGCTGACGATGCGGGCGCCCAAGCTGCCCGTCTTCGGCGAAACCATGTTCGGGCGCGAGTTCGACATGGGTCCGGGCGGCAAGGGGTCGAACCAGGCGGTCGCCGCCGCGCGCCTGGGCGCGGACGCGGCCCTGGTCGCGGTCGTCGGGCGCGATCAGCTGGCCGAGGTCGGTCATGCCCTGTGGCGGGCGGACGGGGTCGACGCGACGCATGTCCGGGTGGACGACGCCCGGGCCACGGGGGCGGGGTTCATCATCCTGAACGAGGCGGGGGACAACTTCATCCTGCTCGACATGGGCGCGAACGAGGCGATGGACGCCGCCCGCGTGGACGCCGCCGAGGACCGGATCGCGCGGAGCGACGTCGTCGCCACCGTGCTGGAGATCCCGATGGCCGCCGCGGCGCGCGCCATGGCGTTGGGGCGGCGGCACGGCGCGCGCACCATCCTGAACCCGGCCCCCGCCGCGCCCGTCCCGGCGGACGTCCTTCCGAATGTCGACTACATGACGCCCAACGAATCGGAGCTTCGGATCCTGCTCGGGCTGCGCCCCGACGATCCGCGCTCGTCCCGCGAGCTGGCCCGCGAGTTGCGGGCGCGGGGCGTGTCGAACGTCGTGGTCACGTTGGGCGGGCGCGGCGCGCTCGTGCTGACGGAGGAGGGCGAGACCACCGTCGAGGCGCTGCCCCTGTCCCCCGTCGACACGACCGGGGCGGGCGACGCGTTCAACGCGGGCTTCGCCACCGCCCTGGCCGAGGGCCGGCCGCTGATGGACGCGGTGCGCATGGGGGTGGCCTGCGGCGGCCATGCCTGCACCGCGCTCGGGGTCATCCCCGCGCTGCCCGACCGGGCGCAGGCCGACGCCTTTCTGTCCAACGTTCCCCAACCCCGGAGGTCCCGATGAAGCGGTCCCGCCTGCTGAACGCCGAGTTGTCCCATGCGATCGCCAGCATGGGCCACGGCGACCTGATGATCGTCTGCGACGCGGGGTTCCCCATCCCGCGAGATGCCTGGCGCATCGACCTGGCGCTGGTGCCCGACGTGCCCGACCTGAAGACCGTTCTGGGCGCCGTCGCGGACGCATTCATCGCCGAGAAGGTCGCCTATGCCGACACGCTGCCCGAGCACAACGCGCCGCTTCTGGAAACCGTGCGCGGCCTGTTCCCCGACGCCGAGCATGGGTTCGAGACGCACGAGGACATCCTGGGCGGACTGGCCGCGCGGGCGAAGTGCATCGTCCGGACGGGCGCGTTCGACCCGTGGGGGAACATCCTGCTCTATTCCGGGGTGGAGGTGCGGGACTGGTTCTCGAAGCCCGGAACGGTGGCGCCGGACTACTATGCCGACAAGCTGACGTGACGGCGCGCCTGTTCGATTTCGGCGGCCGCCCGGTGGAACGCCACTGGACGGTGGCCAGCCTGCGCACGCTGAAGGGCACCGGCCGCCGCGCCGTGCAGACCACGGCCGAAACGCGCGAGGAGGCGGCGGCGGCCCATGCGGCGGGCATCGGGATGCTGGTCTGCCGGGCCGCGAGCGTGCCGCAGGTCCGCAGCCATGCGCCGCACGCCTTCCTGACCGCCGCCCTGGGCTTCGACGCCGCGATCACCGCCGACGAGATGCTGCGCGCGGCCTTCGGAGCGGTCGCCGCGGGGGCGGATGCGGTCATCACGGGTCGCAGCCCCGCCATGGTCGAGGTGCTTGCGCGCGAGGAGATCCCCGTGATGGGGCATCTGGGCTTCGTGCCGCGCAAGTCGACCTGGCGGGGGCGGGTCCGCGCCGTGGGCCGCGACGCCGCGGAGGCGAAGGCCCTGGCGGAGGCCTTCCGCCGCCTGGAGGATGCGGGCGCCTTCGCCGTGGAGGCGGAGCTGGTGGCGCAGGACGCGTTGGCCGCGATCGCGCCGCGCACCGGCCTCGTCGTCGTGTCGCTGGGTTCCGGTCCGGCGGGGGAGGTGGCGTTCCTGTTCCAGGACGACGTGTGCGGCGGTCCCGGACGCCTGCCGCGCCACGCCCGCGCCTATGGCGACGTCGCGGCGCTGCAGGCCCGCGTCCACGAGGAACGCGTCCGCGCCCTGGGCGCCTGGACCGCCGACGTGGAAGCGGGGACCTTTCCCGCCGCGGCCCAGAGCGTGGCCATGCATCCGGGGGAGGCCGACCGCCTGGCGGGGTCGCTTTGACGGAACGGGGCGGCCGCGACGCGCCTTGACGGGCCATCCGATATGCACGACGCACGGCCCCCGACGCCGCCCGCGACCCGAGCCCAAAAGGTCCCACGCCCATGCCGATCCGATCCGCGACCCGGATGGTCTCCGCCGCGCTGACCGCCCTGACGGCCCTGGCGGCGGGGGCCGCGGCGCAGGGGACCCACGACCCGGACACCCTGCGCGTGGCCCTGCTGCCCGACGAGGACGCGGCGACCGTGATCCAGGACAACGCGCCGCTGGCCGCGCATTTGGAGGAGGCGTTGGGCCGCGGGGTCGAGATGGTGGTGACGACGGATTACTCGTCGATGATCGAGGCGATGCGCTTCGGGCGCATCGACGTCGCGTATTTCGGCCCCGTGTCCTATACGATCGCGAAGGACCGCGTGGCGGGCGGGGCGATCGACATCGAGCCGTTCGCGGCGCGGGTGACGGACGGGGCCACGACCTATCGCTCCGTGCTGATCGCGAACGCGGATGCGGGGATCGCCGCGCTGGCCGACGTGGCGGGGTCGGGGATCGACGTGGCGTTCGGGGATCCGGCCTCCACCTCCAGCCACTACGCGCCGCGGTATGCGCTGCTGGGGGAGGGCGCGGTCGCGGGCGAGGATTACACCCCGCGGTTCACGGGGGCGCACGACGCGGTGGCCCGCAACGTCGAGCTGGGCAACGCCCCGATCGGCGGCCTGAGCGAGCCCATCTTCGAGCGGCTGGTCGAACGGGGCACCATCGACGCGGACCGCGTCGTCGTGCTGGGCCACACCGCCGCGCTGCCGCAATACCCCTGGGTCCTGCGCACCGACCTGACGGCCGCGTTGCAGGACCGCATCCGCGCGGCGTTCCTGGACCTGGAAGCCGGGACCGCGATGGGCGACGCCGTGCTGGCGCCGTTCAAGGCGGAAGGCTTCGCGCCCATCGACGATGCGGCCTTCGACGTGATCCGCGACATCCGGCGGACCGTGCAGGACGAATGACGCCGCCGGGCCGGGACACCCTGATCCGGTCCATCCTGGCCGCGGACCGCGCGCGCCGCAGACGGGCCCGGTGGCGGGGGGGGCTGGTCCTGGCCGTGGTGGCGGCCTGCTTCTGGACGACGGGGATGCTGGACGGGGCCCGGTTGGCGGACGGTTTGCCCGCCATCGGCACGCTGCTGGCCGAGATGCTGCCCCCCGACTTCGGACGCTGGCGGGACTGGGTCGTTCCCATGGCCGAAACGCTGGCGATGTCGGTCGCGGGCACGGCCCTGGCGCTGGCGGCGTCGCTGCCGCTGGCGCTGCTGGCGGCGCGGAACACGACGCCGAACCGGTGGCTGCACGCCGCGGCGCGGGGGGTCCTGAACGTCCTGCGCGCCATACCGGAGCTGATCCTGGGCATCGTCTTCGTGGCCGCGGTGGGGTTCGGGATGCTGCCGGGCGTGCTTGCGTTGGGGCTGCATTCGGTCGGCATGGTGGGCAAGTTCTTCGCCGAAGGGATCGAGCACGCGCATCCCGCGCCGATCGAGGCGGTGGAGGCGACGGGCGCGTCGCGCCTGCAGGTCGTTGGCCACGCCATCCTGCCGCAGGTGTGGCCGCAATTCGCCGACATCGCGATGTACCGGTGGGAGTACAACTTCCGCGCCTCCACCGTGATGGGCATGGTCGGCGCGGGCGGGATCGGCACGGAGCTGATCGGGTCGCTGCGCATCCTGGATTACGGTCAGGTGTCCGCGCTGCTGTTGGTCGTGCTGGGCGCGGTGACCGCGGTGGACGCGATGGGGGCGGCCCTGCGCCATCGGTTGCGGTCGGGCAGGGGCGGGGCCGTCGTCCACGCAGGCGCGGCGCGGTGAGACGGGTTTCGCTGCGCTGCGGCGAAATTGTTCTCGGGCCTGGGGCGCGACGGGGGTGCCGGCGGGATCAGATTGGACCGGAGCACGTGCCGGGCGCAAGGGCGCGGGATTTGCAACGATGCCTGGGCTTCGCGGGGCGCCGGAGCCGCCGGGGCGCGGCGACGACGCGGCGCGGGGTCGGGGACGGCGCGTGTCTGCCGCGCGTCTGCGCCGCGTCTGCGTTCCGTCCGACGGCTGCGGCGATTCGGGCTGCCCGCCCCGGTCCGGTGGCGGCCTATCGCCCGGTTCCGTCCCGGTCCGATCCCCGGACGTAGCCTGCGGCGACGTCGCGGGCCGCGACTTCCGGATCGCGTTCGGCGGGGTCGCCCAGGCCGCCGCCGCCGGGCAGGGACAGGCGCAGGCGGGCGCCTTCGGGGACCTTCTGGCGGCCCTTCGGGTGCAGGGGGGTGCCGTCGGCCAGCTCGACCCGGCCCCCGGCCCCCGGTTCCCCGCCGTCCCGCCCGCGGGCGGGGTGGGCGACGCGGTCGAACATCGCGTTGAACCACATCTCGTAGCCCGCCCGCGGCTCGATCTCGATCACCTGGCCCAGGCCCCCGCGCTGGCGGCCCCGCCCGCCCGATCCTTCGCGCAGGTCCTTGCGCCAAACGACGATCGGACCCGTATGCTCCGTCGCCTCCACGCTCATGGTCGAGACGCCGGACGGGAAGGCGGTGGCCGACAGCCCGTCCAGCCCCGGCCGCGCGCCCGTGCCGCCGGAGTTGAACATCAGCACCTCCGCCGAGGGCAGGTCCGCGTCCGGGTCCGCGGCGCGGGCGGAGATCTGGATGTTCCACAGGGCGGCTGCGCCTTCGGCCGGCACGGTGCCGGGTAGGGCGCCGTGCAGCGCGCCCAGGACGACGTCGGGCACCAGATGGCCCATCACGTGCCGCACCGACACGGGCGCGGGGCGGCGGGCGGCCAGGATGCAGCCTTCGGGGGCGGTTATGGCGAAGGGTTCCAGCGAGCCCGCGTTGTTCGGCACGTCGGGTGCGATGGCGACCTTCAGGCCGTAGCACGCATAGGCGCGGGTATAGACCTCCGGGCAGTTGACGCCGAACCGGCTGGGCCCGGACGTGCCCGCGAAGTCGCAATCCAGCCGGTCGCCCGTCACGTCCAGGCGGACATGCATGTCCACCGGCGCCTCGAATCCGTCGACGCGCATGTGGTTGCGATAGGTTCCGTCCGGCACCGCCGCGATGGCCGCGCGCGTCGCGTTCCGGCTGGCTTCGACGATGTGGTCCGACAGGGCTTGCAGATCGTCCAAGCCGAACTCGTCCAGCATAGCCTGGAGCCTGCGGTCCCCCGCCTCGTTGCAGGCGGCGAGCGAATGGATGTCGCCCACCGTCTGGTCCGGGGTGCGGACGTTGGCGCGGATCAGGCGCACGAGGTCGCGCGACACCCGTCCGCGTTCGGCGAATTTGGTGATGGGGATCAGCAGCCCCTCCTCGTACACCTCCGAGGCGTCGGGGCCGAAGCCGCGTCCGCCCACGTCCACCACATGCGCGGTGCAGGCGAAGTAGCCGATCAGCCTGTCGCGGCGGAAGACGGGGGTGACGACGGTGATGTCGTGGAGGTGGCCCGTGCCCAGCCAGGGGTCGTTCGTCAGGAAGACGTCGCCGGGATACGTTTCGGCGGGCGGGATGGCGCGGGCGAAGTGTCCCACGCTCTCGGCCATCGCGTTGACGTGGCCGGGCGTCCCGGTGACGGCCTGCGCGATCATGCGGGCGCGGGCGTCGAACAGGCCCGCCGACAGGTCGCCCGCTTCGCGCACGGAGGTGCTGAACGCGGTGCGGATCAGGGTGGTGGCCTGTTCCTCCACCACGGCGATCAGGCGGTTCCACATGATCTGGAGGTCGATCGTTCCGGTCATGGCGCGTCTTCCTTGCGCAGGAGCAGCAGGCAGCCGTCCCCCTGTCCGACAACCCGGAAGGCGGAGGTGACGATCGTGGTCGTCTCGTCCTCGACCACCACGGCGGGTCCGTCGAGCGCGGTGCCGGGCGTCAGGGCGCTGCGCGGGACCGCCGCCGCGTCCACCATGCGCCGCAGGGCCGCGTCGTAGAAGGGGCGGCGGGCGCCCGCCGCGACCGGGTCGCCGGTGGCGAAGCGGTCGGCCGGGACGATCTCGGGCAGGGGGGTGGATACCAGGAGCGACCAGTTCGTGACCTCGCAGGCCAGGCCGTCGATGGTCCGGCCGAACAGCGCGCGATAGGCGTCGGCGAAGGCCGCCTCGATCCGGGCGGCGTCGTCCGGCGTCAGGCGGCGGTGGGGCAGGGAAACGGGGATCTCCCACCCCTGGCCGGCATAGCGCATGTGCGCGGTCAGGGCGGTCGTCGTGGACGCCCCGTCCGCGCCGGCGGCGACGAAGCCGCTCGCCTCCGCCTCCATGTCGGCCAGGGCGTCGTTCACGGCGTCCGCGTCGAAGGCGTCCATCCGCTGGAACAGGCCGCGGGTCGCGTCGAAGCTGAAGGGCGCGGTCAGGAAGCCGATGGCCGATCCCACGCCCGCGCCGGGGGGCACGAGGACGGCGTCGAGGCCCAGCTTCTCGGCCAGGCGGCAGCTGTGCAGCGGCGCGCCCCCGCCGAACGCCACCATCGTGAAGCGTTCCACGTCGCGCCCGTTCTCGACCGCGTGGACGCGGGCGGCGTTGGCCATGTTCTCGTCCACCATCTCGGTCACGCCGAAGGCCGCGTCCCGGGGGTCCAGGCCGGTCCGGGTCAAGTGCGCGTCGACCGCGCGGGCGGCGGCGCCCTGATCGAGCGGCATGGTGCCGCCCGCGAACCCGTCCGCGTCGAGGCGCCCCAGCAGGAGGTTGGCGTCGGTGACGGTCGGGTCTGTCCCGCCGCGTCCATAGCAGGCGGGCCCCGGTTCCGACCCGGCGGAGCGGGGGCCGACCTGGATGCGGCCCATCGCGTCGATGGACGCGATCGACCCGCCACCGGCCCCGATCTCGACCATCTCGACCACGGGGGTGGAGACGGTCATCCCCGAGCCCTTCTTGAACCGATAGGTGCGCGCGACCTCGAACGTCGACGCGGTCTTGGGCGCGCCGTCCTCCACCAGGCAGATCTTGGCCGTGGTGCCGCCCATGTCGAACGATAGCGCCCGGTCGATGCCGTGCGCGCGGGCGTAGCGGGCCGCGAAGATCGCCCCGCCCGCGGGCCCCGATTCCAGCAGCCGCACGGGCTGGGCCGCCGCGTCCTCCACCGACATCAGGCCGCCGCCCGAATGGAGCATGAAGACCGGACCGGCCATGCCCGCGCCCCGCAGGTCGTCCACCAGACGCCCCAGATAGGCGGCCACCATCGGTTGCACGTAGGCGTTGGCCACCGTCGTGTTGAAGCGCGGCAGCTCGCGCATCTGGGGCGAGACGACGGAGGACAGGGACAGCGGCACCCGGGGCAGGGCGGTCCGCAGGGCGGCCGCGACGCGGCGTTCGTGCGCGTCGTTCGCATAGGCGTGCATCAGGCCCACGGCCACCGCGTCGTACCCGCCCGCGGCGATGCGGGCCACTACGTCCCCCAGCGCGTCCTCGTCCAGGGGCAGGAGGACCTCGCCCCCCGGGCCGACGCGTTCGGGCACGGTCAGCCGATCCTCGCGCGGGACGAGGGGTTCGGGCAGGACCAGGTTCAGGTCGTACTGCTCGAACCGGTTCTCGGACCGCATCTCGATCACGTCGCGGAAGCCCTGCGTCGTGACGAACGCCACCCGGGCCCCGCGGCGCTGGATCAGGGCGTTCGTGACCAGGGTCGTGCCGTGGATGACCTGGGCCACGTCCGACAGCGCCACCCCCGCCTGGTCCGCCGCCTGGCGAAGGCCGTCGAGGATCGCGCGTTCCGGCCCGGCATAGTCGGTCAGGACCTTGCAGGTCGTCAGGCCGTGCGGCCCCGCCAGCGCCACGTCGGTGAAGGTGCCCCCGATGTCCACGCCCGCGCGGATGCGGATGTCGGTATGGGTCGGCTCGGTCGGGCGCATCGCAACCCCTCGGATCGTCGGACGGGGCACCGTTGCATCGCGGCGCCGGGCGGTGTCAACGTCGGGCGGACCGGATGGACGGAAGGGTGGGACGCATGGCCTTGAAGCGAACCGCGGCGCAGATGGTGGACGAGGCCCGCGCCCGCATCGACGAGGTGGAGACGGCGGACCTGATCGCGATGCTGGACGATCCCGACGTCGTGGTCGTCGACATCCGGGACGTCCGCGAACGCCAGCGCACGGGCGCCATCCCGGGTTCGGTCCATGCGCCGCGCGGCATGATCGAGTTCTGGGTCGATCCCGACAGCCCGTACCACAAGGACGTCTTCGCGCAGCCGGGCAAGCGGTACGTGTTCCACTGCGCGTCGGGCTGGCGGTCGGCCCTGACGGTCGCCACCCTGCAGGACATGGGCTTCGCCGCGTCGCACCTGCGCGAAGGGTTCGGCACCTGGGCCGAGCGGGGCGGCCCGGTGGAGCCCGTCGAACGCGGATAGGCCACGCGTCGGACGCAGTCGGGCGGGGGTCTTCCCGGTCCGGCGGGATCGGCGTCCGACCCGGACGGCCGGGTCGGGGCGTGCGTCAGGCGTGCTCGACGGCCCGGCGCGTCATCACGGAGACCAGATGCGCGCGGTACGGCTTCGTCGCGTGCAGATCCTCGATCATGTCGTCCGGCGCGATCGTCAGGCCATCCAGCGCGGATGCCTCGAACCTGTCGGACAGCCGTTCCTCCGCCTCGGTCCAGCGGAACACGCCCCCGCTCGACGCGCCGGTGACGGCGACGCGCGCCCCGTCCGGGTAGCGGGCGGCGAACACGCCCACGAGGGCGAAGCGCGACGCGCGCTGGACGAACTTCTCGTAATGCGCGGCCTGCGCGACGGGCACGGTGACGGCGGTGATGATCTCGCCGTCGTCGAGCGCCGTCTCGAACATGCCGCGGAAGAAGTCCTCCGCCGCGATGTCGCGGGCGTTGGTGTGGATCGTGGCGCCCGTGGCCAGCGCCATCGCCGGATAGCAGGCGGAGGGGTCGTTGTTCGCCAGGCTGCCCCCCAGCGTGCCGCGCGACCGCACGGCCATGTCCCCGATGTTGCCCGCCAGGCGGGACAGGGCGGGGAACCGGTCCGCCGTTTCCCGCGCGATCCGGGCGTGGGTGGCCATGGCCCCGATGCGCAGGGTGTCGACCGTGGCCTCGATGTCGGACAGGCCCTCGACGCGCTTCAGGCTGACGATGGTGTCCGGCGCGGCCAGGCGCTGCCGCAGCGCGGGCAGATAGGTTTGCCCGCCGGCCAGGGCCTGCGCGTCGCCGCGCCCCAGCGCGGCCACGGCCTCGTCCAGGGTGGCGGGGTTGGCGAAGTCGAAGTCGTACATGTCCCGTCCCCCCCTCAGGCCTGCTGCAGCGCCGTCCAGACGCGCACGGGCGTCAGGGGCATGTCGATATGGGCGACGTCGTGGCCGCCGCGGGCCAGCGCGTCGATCACCGCGTTGACCACCGTGGGTGGCGAGCCGATGGCCCCCGCCTCGCCGCAACCCTTCACCCCCAGGGGGTTGTGGGTGCATTCCGTGACGGAGGAATGGTCCACCACCAGGGTCGGCAGGTCGTCGGCGCGCGGCATGGCGTAGTCCATGTAGCTGGCCGACAGGAGCTGGCCGTCCGCATCGTAGGTCGTCTGCTCCAGCAGGGCCTGGCCGATGCCCTGCGCCAGCCCGCCCTGGACCTGGCCCGTGACGATCAAGGGGTTGACGACGTTGCCGAAGTCGTCGGCGGCCACCATGGACACGACGTCGACGACCCCCGTCTCCGGGTCGACCTCCACCTCGCAGGCATAGGCGCCCGAGGGATAGGTGAAGTTGGCGGGGTCGTAGAACGCCGTCTCCTCCAATCCCGGCTCGATCTCCTCCAAGGGGAAGTCGTGGGGGATGTAGGCCTTCAGCGCCACGTCGCCCCAGGCCACGAACTTGTTCGTGCCGGGCACGCTGAACTGGCCGTCCGCGAAGTCCACGTCGTCGGCGGAGACCGACATCATGTGGGCGGCGATCTTCCTGGCCTTGACGATCACCTTCTCGGTCGCGCGGTGCACGGCCGATCCGCAGACCGCCAGCGACCGCGACCCGTAGGTGCCCATGCCGAAGGGGATCTTCGACGTGTCGCCATGGACGATCTCGATGGTCGCCGGATCGACGCCGAGCATGTCGGCCACGATCTGCGGAAACGCGGTCTCGTGCCCCTGACCGTGGCTGTGCGCGCCGACCATGACCGATATGTTGCCCGTCGCGTTCACCCGCACGGTGGCCGCGTCGTAGAGGCCCACGCGGCTGCCCAGCTGGCCCACCAGGTTCGACGGCGCGATGCCGCAGGCCTCGATGTAGCTGTTGATCCCCAGGCCGCGCAGCTTGCCGCGCCGTTCGCTTTCCGCGCGCCGCCCCTCGAACCCGGCGAGGTCCGCGCGGCGTTCCAGCACGTCCATCAGGGCGTCGTAGTTGCCGGAATCGTATTCCAGCCCCGCGGCGGAGGCATAGGGGTACTGGTCGGGCTGGATGAAGTTCTTGCGCCGGATCGCGATGGGGTCGATCCCCAGTTCTCGCGCGCATTTGTCGATCACGCGTTCCAGGGAATACGTGGCCTCCGGCCGGCCCGCGCCACGATAGGCGTCCACGGGCGCGGTGTTGGTGAACACGGCCTTCACGTTCACGTAGACGTTGGGGACGGTGTAGTTCCCCGCCATCAGCGTCCCGTGCAGGAAGGTGGGCGTCGCGGTGGAGAAGTTCGACAGGTAGGCGCCGACATTGGCCATCGTTTCCGTGCGGAAGGCGATGAAGGTGCCGTCCGTCTCGCAGGCCAGCTCGATCCTGGTGACGTGGTCGCGGCCGTGGGCGTCCGTCAGGAACGCTTCCGACCGGGTGGCGGTCCACTTGACCGGACGGCCCAGGCGCTTGGCGGCGGACAGGACCAGCGCCTCCTCGCCGTAATGGTAGATCTTCGATCCGAAGCCGCCGCCCACGTCGGGGCCGATCACGGTCAGCTTGTTCTCCGGGATGCCCAGCACGAACGCGGAGATCAGCAGCCGCGTCAGGTGCGGGTTCTGCGACGTCGTCGTTAGCTTGTAGTCACCGGTGCCGGGATCGTACTCGCCGATGGAGCAGCGCGGCTCGATCGCGTTGGGGACCAGGCGGTTGTTGACCAGCTCCAGCGTGGTGACGTGGGGCGCGGCCTCGATCGCCGCCGCCGTCGCCTCGCGGTTGTCCTCGATCCAGCCCCAGTCGAAGCACTGGTTGCCGGGAAGGTCGTCGTGGACGCGGTTGTCGCCGTCGGCCAGGGCCGCGGCCATGTCGACCACGGCGTCCAACGGCTCGATCTCGACCTCCAGCGCCTCCACGGCGTCCATCGCCTGCTCGCGCGTCTCGGCGATCACGGCGGCATAGGCGTCGCCCACGTGCCGGACCTTGCCATGCGCCAGGACGGGGCGCTTGGGCTCGTACATCGGCGTGCCGTCGCGGCTGTTGATCAGCCAACCGGCCGGGTTGCTGCCCACGTCGGCGAAGTCGGCGCCGGTGAAGACGGCCAGCACGCCGGGCATGCCTTCGGCCGCGGCCGCGTCGATGGACACGATGCGCCCATGCGCCATGTCAGACCGCGCGAAGGCGGCGTAACAGGTGCCCGCCGGCGTGTGGTCGTCGGTGTACTTGCCGCGTCCCATCAGGAACCGAACGTCTTCGCGCCGCTTGGTCGCGGTGCCGATGCCGCCGTCCAACATGACGTATCCTCCCTGTGTGTCGTCGTTCTTATTCGGCGGCCACGGGGGCCGGTTCGCTGTCCATCGCCGCAGGCACGGGTTGCCCGGAGGCGGCCAGGATCGCGTTCACGATCCCCTGATATCCGGTGCAGCGGCAGATGTTGCCCTTCAGCGCGTGCCGGATCTCGGCGTCGCCGGGCTTGGGGTTCTCGCGCAGCAGGGCGGCGGTCGCCATCACCATGCCCGGCGTGCAGAAGCCGCATTGCAGGCCGTGGTGGTCCTGGAACGCCTGCTGGATCGTGTTCAGCGACCCGTCCGACATGGCCTGCCCTTCGATGGTCTCGACCTCCGCGCCGTCCGCTTCGACCGCGAGCATCGAGCAGGCCTTCACGGGGGCGCCGTCGACGTGGATCGTGCAGGCCCCGCATTGCGACGTGTCGCATCCCACATGGGTCCCCGTCAGGCGCAGCCCGTCGCGCAGGGCGTGGACCAGAAGCGTCCGGTTCTCAACCCGGACGGTCCGGTCCGTCCCGTTCACGCGCATCGAAATCTCCGGCATCGTCACCTCCCCTGTCGCTGCCGTTCGACGCCGCGCCTGCATCCGCCCGTTCGGGGCGGAAGGGGTGCGTCGAACCTGTCCCTGGTCCGCAGCCTAGGGGTCCCATGCCCGGTCTGGCAAGACGCGCATCATGCCGCAGCGTCGTTCGGCGCCCGACATCCCCCATGGTCCGGCCGGGGACCGGACGGCGCGGGACCCGGCGATTGGGCCATCGTCGGTCCGGGGGCCCCGCGTCCGGCGTCCGCCGCGGCGAACCGTCCGAGCCGTGTCGGAGGGCCGTCGCCGCTGACCGATGACGGGCATGCCCGCCCCGACGAGCCGCGTCACCGGATGCACCGCCGGCGTTCCGGGGACGTCAGGACCCGATCAGCCCCTCGTAGAGGGTCGCGTAACGCCCCACCGCCGCATCGATCCCGTAGCGGTCCACCACCCGGGCGCGGGCCGCCATGCCGAGGGCGCGCCGCGCCTCGGGCTCCATGCCCGACACTTCCAGGATCGCCTGGGCCAGGGCGTCGGGATCGCGGATCGGGACCACCCGGCCCGTGGGTCCGACAATCTCCGCCACGTCGCCCACGTCGGTCGTGGCGACGGGCACGCCGCAGGCCATGGCCTCGCCCACGACGTTGGGGAACCCCTCGTAGTCGGAGGCGAGGCAGAGCAGGTCGAAGCCCGGCATCAGTGCCACCACGTCGTCGCGCTGCCCGAGGAGATGGAGCCGGGGGGACGCATCGCGTCCGACGACCGTGTCCCAGTCCCGGCCGACGACGACCGCGTGGATCGACGGGTCGTGGGCCAGGACGGACTTCAATGCGGCCAGCAGGTTCGGCGGGTTCTTCGCCGGATCCACGCGCCCGACGTAGCCCACCACCCGGCAACGGGCCGGGATCGACAGCGTGTCGCGCAGTTGCGACCCGGCCTCGGGGTCGGGCCGCCACCGTCCGATGTCGAAACCGTTGGGCATCACCCGTCCGTTCGCCAGGAAGCCCGCCGCTTCGTGCTGTCGAAGGGCGCGGTCGGAATTGTAGAGGATCGCCCGGGGCCGCGATGCGCGCGAAAGCCGGGCGGAGACCCGCACGAGCGGCCGGACGGGCGCGCCTTCGTTCAGCGATGTGCGGACGTTCCACGTCACGACCGGTCGCGATCGCAGCGTCGCGGCCGTCACGCTGGCCGCGACGTTTCCGTGATACATCCAGCCTTGGATCAGGGCAGGGCGCGTCGCGGCGACGATGCGGCGCAGGCGTGCCGCCGCGCCGACCGAGGGACGCCCACGGCGCATGTCGAGCGTGTCGACCGGGATCCCAAGGTCGTGCAGGCGCGGACCATAGGCCCCCGCATCGGTCAGCGACAGGACGCGGTTGCCGTACCGATCGTTCAGACCGCCGCGCAGCAATTCGTAGAGCGCGCGTTCCGCACCGCCGATGCCGAGCCCCGAAATCACGTGGAGGATGGTGGCGGGCGGGGCGGTCATGGGTCTCCGACATCGGTTCGGCACGACGTGCTAGCCGAAGGGTCCGGGAGAGACAACGTGCGGGGGGCGCCGATGCCTCGGATGTCGTCCGACGTCCCATCGGACCGCATGGGGCGTCGCGACGCGGGAGCCGCGAACCCGCTAGGCTGCGGCGTTCGAGGCGACGGTCGTCTCGCGATGGCGGTCGAGCCAGGCTTGGAACATGAGGACGTCCCAGAGCTGCGCGTGCCAGCGCCGCTTGCCGCTCGTATGTTCGAGCCACATCCGGCGGACCCGCTTCGGATCGAAGTATCCGTCGCTTCTCAGGCGATCCTCGCCGAGCAGGGCTTCCGCCCAGTCGCGGAGGGCGCCGCCCAGCCAATGCTCGATCGGAACGCCGAACCCCATCTTCGGACGCTCCATCAGGGAACGGGGCACGTAGTCGTAGAGGACCTGTCGCAGGAGCCACTTGGACTGGCCGTCACGGCATTTGTAGGCCTGCGGGACCCGCATCGCGAATTCGACCAGCTCGTGGTCGAGCAGCGGGATGCGCCCTTCGAGGCTGACGGCCATGCCGGCCCGGTCGACCTTCGTCAGGATGTCGCCGGGCAGGTAGGTGACCGTGTCCGCCAGGGCCATCGCGGCGTCGAGGCCCACGCGCTCCGCCAGCCGGGCGCCATCGTCGAGCAGGGTCCGCGGTTCGCCCTGGGATCCGAGGACCAGGGCGGTGGGGTCGATCTGATGGGAGACCATCTGCTTGTAGAACGTCATGCCCGAACCGGCGCCGAGGATCGCGGCGACCTTGGGCATCCGGTCCGCCGGATGCATCGCCCGCAGGCGCGAGGGCAGGGCCCGCTCGATCCCGCGCAGGACGCCGTTCGGAACCCCTCGCAGCCCGGCCGCCGTTGTGCGACGCAGGATCGCGGGAACGGCGTCGATGCGCTTCCATGTCCGCGCCACGAGATCGTAGCGTCCGTAACCCCCGAACAACTCGTCCCCGCCGTCACCCGACAGGCTGACGGTCACGTCCTCGCGCGCGAGGCGGCTGACGAGGAAGGTCGGGATCTGCGAGCTGTCGGAGAAGGGCTCGCTCCAGATTTCGGGCAGGCGCGGGATGACGTCGCGTGCCTGCGAGGGCGAGACGTAGAGCTCCGTGTGGTCGGTCCGCAGGTGATCGGCCACCGCGCGGGCGTGATGCGCCTCGTCGTACCCTTCCTCCGAGAAGCCGATCGTGAACGTCTTGACCGGTCGATCCGACTGCGCCTGCATGATCGCCGCGACCAGGGTCGAGTCGAACCCGCCCGAAAGGAAGGCGCCCAGCGGCACGTCGGCGACCATGCGACGCGCCACCGATCGGTGCAGCATCCCGTCCAGCCGGGCCTTCAGATGGGCCGCGTCGCCGGGCTCCGGCTCGGCCTCCAGGGTTCGCTCGACGATGTCCCAATAGCAGGTGGTCGGCGCGTCCGCGTCCCCCGGACCTTCGAGGCGCACGAAATGCCCCGGTCGCAACTTGTGGATCCCCTGGAAGATGCTGTGGGGCGCGGGGATGTAGTTGTGCCGCAAGAAGAGCGCCAGCACGCTTCGGTCGATCCGCGGTTCGTATCCGGGAAACGGCGCGAAGGCCGATAGCTCGGATCCGAACAGCAGGGCGCCGTTCGACAGGCCATAGTAGAGGGGCTTCTCTCCCAGCCGATCCCGCGCCAGGGTCAGGACCCGGTCCGACCGATCCCATAGCGCGAAGGCGAACATGCCGTCCAAGCGGGAAAGCGTTTCCTCGAGCCCATAGGCGTCGATCGCGGCCAGGAGGACCTCGGTATCGGAATGCCCCTTCCAGTCCGGCGCCCGGCCGATGCGGGCCAACTCGTCCCGGATCTCCGCGAAGTTGTAGATCTCGCCGTTGTAGCTGATCACGTAGCGCCCGGAGGGCGAGGTCATCGGCTGATGTCCGGCGGTCGAAAGATCGACGATGGCCAGGCGCCGGTGACCCAGGGCGAGGCCGGCCTTCCGGTCGTGCCATCGGCCCGAACTGTCGGGGCCCCTGTGGGCGATCCGTTCGGCCATTCCGTCGATCAGACGATCGGAGAACGCTTCCCCAGGGGCCCAGTACCCTACGAGTCCACACATGGTCGTCCGCCTTCGCAATAGTCCGCGCTCCGCCCGCGGGGAGCGGTACAGGTCGTGGCGGGAATGAGCCATACCTCCCGGATCGGACGGGACGCCCGTCCCGCGACCCGGATCGGCATGAAGGACGCCGCCGGGCGCGCGGGATCGGTGACGGCTCGGCCGGACCCCCTCAGAATGGCGCGCCCCATCCGAGCCACGGCTCGCCGATCCGGGACGCGTAGAAGGCCAGCGAGAGGGTAACGATCATCGCGAGGAAGGTCGGCTTGCGCCACCCCGTCAGGTCCAGGCTGGCCACCAGGATCAGCACCATGCCGCTTTCCAGCACCCGCGCGGTGAAGGGAACGGTGAAGTAGGTCGCGATGTAGAAGCCCACGATCGCGATCGGGAACGTGTGGCGCGCGAGGAACGCCCTTCCGGACGACAGGAAGACCGCCATGAGGAGCAGCCAGAAGACGAATCCGAACCCGCTTCCCGAAAGGTCGAAGTCTTCGTAGACCTCCGCCTGGCGCGCGCCGAGGAAGCCGGCGATGACGATGACCACGGTGCCGAGCGCGACGAAGGACAAGGTGGCGATGACGACCTTGCCGCGCGCCGAAAGGCGAGCGATGTCCATGCACCAGATCACGGTCCCGATGAAGCCGATGATGAAGAACGAGGCGTGGACGAACCCCGAAACGGCCATCAGCCCTTTCCCGACGGCCCTGTGCCGAAGGTGATAGCCCGTGATGAACACGGCGATGCCGACGCCCTGACGGAGGTGGATGACGTTGTTCTTCAGGACCATCGGGACGAGAAGGAAGACGGACGCCCAGATCACGTTGCGCCGGCACAGGGCGAAGGTCGTCATGGACAGCGCGAGGGCGGAGCCGAAGATGATGACCCGCAGGGTGCCTTCCGCCGGAAGATACGTTCCGATCAGGATGTTCAGATACAGCCAGGCCGGCTCGTTGAAGAGCATGACCAGCCATCCGAGGGCGCGGGATCTTTCCAGGATGATGTCGCTGCGGCCCGCATACGAGAGATAGTTCTCCCTGTCGATGAAGGCGTCGACGGGAAGGCTCGCGAGCACGCTCGCATAGGCCAGCGAGAACACGACCGCGTAGAGCGTTCGCGTCGGGACCACGATCCGCGGGCCGGCGGCGAACCTTTGCGGATGGGGCGGCGGCGCTCTCATGCTTCGAGACCGAGGGCCCGGGCGTAGGAGAGCGTGATCGACCGGGGATCGAAGATCCTGCTTCGGCCGAGGACGTCGGGCGGGCCGGGATCGTCGAGGGTTTGGCACATGGCGTCGGCCAGCGCCTCCGGGTCGCCGACGGGCACCAGGGCGCCCCAGCGTCCGCCATCCAGGATCTCGTGCGGCCCCGTCGGGCAATCCGTGCTGACGACCGGCGTGCCGCAGGCCATCGCCTCCAGCAGGGCGTTCGGAAAGCCTTCGTGCCGCGACGACATGACGAACAGCGCGGAATGGGTCATCCACGCATAGGGGTTCTTCTGGAACCCGGCGAAGTGCACCCTGTCCGCGATGCCCAGGTCCGACGCCTGCCGTCGCAGGTCCCCTTCCCGCGATCCCCGTCCGAGGATCGCGAGGCGGACCCCGCGCTTCCCCCGCATCGATGCGAAGGCCTTCAGGAGCGTGGGATAGTCCTTCTGCGCCTCGAGCCGGCCCGTCGCGACGACGATCGGTCCGGCCGCGTCGGCGAACCACGGATGTTCGGGGCGCGCCTGCCCCTGTCGCCTTATCCGCTCGACGTCCACGGGGTTGGGGATGTGCGAGACCTTGCCGTCGGGCAGATGGAGGAGCCGTCGGAGGTCGCGCGCGATCCCTTCCGACACGGCGACGACGTGGTCCGCCGAGGGGTAGGTCGTCCGCATCGCAAGACCGATCGGGCTGCGCCCTTCGATCTGCTTCACGTCGTTCCGCTCGCTGACGACGAGGCGCGTGCTCGTCCGGGACGCCGTTCGCGCCAGCGCCGCGACGACGTTGACGTGGCTCATCGCGGACAGCATGGCGTCCGGCTTCTCCCTTCGAAGATACCGGACGAGCGGAAGGAAGGAGCTCAGGACCCGCGTCCTGTCGAAGTCGACGATCTCGATCGTGCGGTCCACGTCCTGCAGGTAGGGGCCTTCCGCCTTGGTCAACAGAACGTCGACGCGGTAGCCCCGGTCGACCATGCCGTTCGCGACGGTGACCATCACCCGTTCCGCGCCGCCACCCCGCAGGCTGGGCAAGAAGATCGCGAGATGCGGTTTCCTGGTCATTCCAACGCCTCTATCCGTTCAGGGTTCGATAGGCGACGATGGCCATCGCGCCTTGCAGGCCCGCCACGGCCACCGCCGTGGCGATCGCCGCGCCTTGTAGGCCGAAAAGGGGGATGAGGGTGAAGTTGAGCGCCACGTTGCCGAGCAAGGTCGCCCATATGCACGCCGCCACGAGGCGTTCGCGGTTGGCCATCGACAGCATCACGCCGACCGGGCCGCAGGCGGCGTTCGCAGCATAGCCGACGCAGAGGATGAGGAGGACGGTGAAGCTGCCCGAATAGGCGTCCCCGAAGACCGTGGCCAGCAGGACCCGTCCCGATGACGCGAAGGCCGCCAGCGCGATCAGGGCCAGCCCGCCCCCGAACGCCGCACCCTGCAGCCACAGCCGTTTCATCGCGGCGAGGTCGCCTTCGCGCCAGGCCCGGGAGAATCGCGGCGCGAGGGCGACCTGTACGATCTGCAGGCCGAAGCTGGTCAGGATCGCCGCCTGTGCGGCGACCCGGTAGAGGCCGACATCCTCGGCGCCCAGGAGGCTGCCGACCATGACGACGTCGAGCTGCGTGTTGACGATCAGCGCGCTGCTGCCGAGCAGGAAGAAGAAGCCGCTGCGCAGACGCGGGCGGATCGCCGGTGCCTTGACCGGGTCCGGCCGCGCGGCCTTCGGTGGTCGGGGCAGGACCCGCGCGAGGGCGGCCCCCGTGATCGCCAGGGTCGCGAGGGCGGCGCAGACATGGATCGCCATCGCGCTCGGGGCCGTCCGCGCATCCGGCCATATCGCGAAGGTCGCGAGGGCCGCGAGCGACAGGAGGAGGTTCCGGACCACGAACTCCGTCGTCTGCCCGGTGAGCATGGCGCCCGTTCCCCGCAGCGTCCCGCTGCCGAGCTTGACGAGCGCGAGGACCGGAAGGAGCGCCAGTCCGATCCCCAGCACGGGTCCATAGGGTGCCAACGGGACCGCGTCCCGCATCGCCACGCGTGCGATCAGCCACGAGCCGATCAGCAGGCCGACGGCGACCGCCCCGTTCACCAGCACCACGACGGCCAGGCGCGAGGCGATCGCTCGGATCATCGCCGGATCCTCGCGCCGCGCGGCAGCCTCGCGAAGCATGACCGTCGGCAGCCCGAACTCCACCAGCACGACCGAAAGGGTCACGATCGCCAGCGCGAACGCATAGAGGCCGAACTCCCCGGGGCCGAGGAACCGCGCGAGGACGACCCCGACCCCGACGGACAGAACGACGGACCCGAGATGGATCACGCCCGTCTGGATGAGATGAACTGGCACGCCTGACCGCTCCTGCTTGGGACCGACGTTAAAGGTTCCGGCGCGGAGCCGTAAGTCGGCCTCGGCGCGCTTCGGGTCCTATCGGGGCTCGTCGGACATCCGATCCGTCCGATCCCCGCGTCCGCCGCCCCCGACCGTCCGGACCATGAGCTTCAGATCGAGGGGAATGCTGCGGAGCGCGACGTAGTCGGCGTCCCGTCGGGCGAGCCTGCATGGCGTGCTCATGTCGATGTCCTCGACTTGCGAAAGGCCGGTGATCCCGGGTCGTATGTCGAGGACGCCGCGTCGGTCGCGTGCATCCACGAGTTCGCGCTGAACGGGGAGGCAGGGTCGCGGACCCACGATCGACATGCTCCGGTTCAAGAGGTTCCAGGCCTGCGGTAGTTCGTCGAGCTTGAGGGGTCGGAGGATGCGACCCACCCGGGTCACGGCCGAACCGGACAATTCATGCGTTCCCGCCTGCTGGACGCCGACCCGCATCGTCCGGAACTTCCAACACGAGAAGTGCTTTCCATCGCGACCCACGCGCTCCTGCACGAACAGGCCGGGGCCTCGCGAGTCGAGCCGAACGGCGGCCCAGATCAGCAGGAGCAACCAGAACAACAGGATGAAGATCGCGGCGGCGACCACGACATCCAGGATCGCCGTAATGGCCGCGTAGACCGTGTTGTCTCGCTGACCATCCGAAAGGATCGCGTCCTCCCCCGGCGGCATCAGCAGATGCTCGGCCAGACGGTCCGCCGAAAGGGTCGGGCGCAGCGCGGATAGGCAAGCGAACGCGACCGGGCGCAGCGCGTTTGGGAGCCGCTCGATCGTCTTCAAGCGCCCGGCATACACGTGCGCGCCATCCGGCCCTCGTCCGTACACGGCCGCGAGATGGAGCGTCACCACCCTGGGATCGACGGTCGCCCTGGCCAAGGCGTCCGCTTCGCGCTTCGACTTCGCATAGGGAGACGCATCTGCCGGGTCGAGCGCGTGCAGGGACGACAGGTGGACGACCAGGCCAATACCAGCGGCGCAGGCCGTATCCAGGACGCGACGGAACAGATCGACATTTGCCGCCCGGAAATCCGCGTCGTCGCCCCCGCGGTCGTTGTTTCGCGTCGCCATATGCACGAGCACGTCGGTGTCGCGGGCTTCGTCCGCCAGGGCGTCGTAGCCGATCGTCCTGCAATTGGGGAAGCGTTTCGGGGCCCGCATCGGATCGCGGCTCACGACGAGGACCTCGACGCCCTTCTCCAGCAGGATCGGCACGACCTGCGACCCGACGAAGCCGGTCGCGCCGGTCATCACGATCCGCTTGGGTGGTGTCATCCGGTCGTCCCCGACGTTTGTGTCAGCGGGGTTCTCCATAGGTCGCGAAAGGAATGGCGTCGATCGGATCGGGTCGCGCGCGTCGGTTCCGGGCGCGGTCCCGCGTGCCGCCGGTGCGTCGCGCGTCCCGGAACCTCCCGCGACGGGATCGGATGGAGGGGTCGCGTTCCGGGCCCGGGCACCGATCGGCGGGTCGACCTGACGCCCTCGGCCCGGCTTCGCGGTGGGGTCGTGTCCCTCAGTTCGTCAGGTTCCCGAGCGTGACGAGTTGCGGGAAGATCTGGGTGATCGACCGGTTCCATCGCGTGATCGGTTGCTCGGCCACGAAGATCACGTCGTTGGGTCGCAGTTCCAGCCTCGTGGCGAGGATCAGGTTCGCGGCGTTGGAAGCGTCCAGTTGATATGCCGTGACGCCGCCGAACGCGTCCGCACCACGCAGGAGGTACAGTTGCCGCGAGTTCCCGGTCTCGAGGTCGAAGCCGTCGTTGTCGTAGAGCGCATCCGCCAGGTTCGCGGTGCGGCCGAAGGGCAGGGGGAAGCGGGCCGGGCGCGTGACCTCCCCGGTCAGGTACACGTAGTCGCGATCGACGGCATCCAGTTCGGCCCGCGTCTGGAAGTTGCTGCGACGCTCGATCAGTTCGCCCCGCCGGAGGTCGACCGCCGTCTGCAGTTCCGACAGGGCCTGGATCCGTTGCCCCTGGCGGAAATCCGCGCGGGTGATCTGTTCCTGGAAGTACGCCAGCGCCCGTTCCGTGTCGTAGGCCACGTCGACATACACGCTGTCCTGGGACGCCAAGCGAAGGCTTTGGAGATCGGGGCGGGCGAGATAGTCCTCCAAGGGTATCTGATAGAGTTGTCCATCGCGGTAGATGCGGATCGAGGTGAACTCCTCGTCGCGGGTCTGCACGCCCCCCGCCGCGGTCAGCGCCTCGGTCAGGGTCAGGGGCCGAAGGGTGATCGGGACCAGGGCGGCCTGGCCCACGGCCCCGCCGACGGACACGTTCTTCGAGTTGAACTCCGCGATCTCGAGCGAGAAGGCGGGCGTGATCCGTGCCTCCACGAGGCTTTCGAAGACGGCCGCCTCCGCCTCGTCGATGGTCAGGCCCGCCAGGCGGACCCGACCGACGTCGGGCACCGCGATCGCGCCGTCGTCCTGGACCGTGTATCCCTGACGCTGGTTCTGGGAGGCGAGCAGGCCCGACAGCTGTTCGACCGTGTCGGCACCGGAGCGGGTCGCCAGGATGATGATGTCGCCCACGCCGATGATGTAGGGCCCCATCGGGGCGGACGGGGGCGGGATCAGACGCAACGCGTCGGGCCGGACCTGCCGGTCGAGGGCGGACGGCGGCACCGCGCCCGCCGGAGCGGCCCTCGCCTGCGTCCCCGCGGTGGCGAAGAAGGCATCGGGCAGGGTCTTGGCCCGGTAATCGGAGCGGTTGGCGACCAGCACCGTTTCGGCCGTCAGCGGCAGGACGCGCACGGGACCGGCCGCGGCCACGTCGCGGACGGAGGGCGAGACGTAAATCACGCCGCACCCCGTAAGGGCGATGCAGAATGCCAGAACCAGGGGGAAACGCATGCAACCTCCGAAATGCTCGATCGACGTCCAACCTCTATCGATCGGGGATCGGAGCGGATCGACGCCCGACACGAAAAGAGCCGACCTGTTGCAGATCGGCTCCTCCGGTCCCTCGCCGGGGCGCGTCGCGCCCGGAGGGATCAGTTCGTGGTCGTGGTGGTCGAAGACGACGAATCGTCGTCCAGCGCGGCGGCCACCCCGGCGACGACGACCACGCCCGCGACGACCGCACCCGCGGTGCCCAGACCGCCCAACGCGACACCACCGGCCGCGGCACCACCACCGGATATGGTCGTGGTCGTGAAGCCCTGGCTCTGCGCATAGGCGACCAGGTCCTGCAGCGGAACGTTGTTGGCGGCCGCCACCTGGGTCAGGTTCGCGCCCGGCACGACCTGCGCCTGCACGTCGGGGGACAGGTTCTGCGCGGCGGCCGGAAGGGCGAGGGCCGCGGCCAGGAGCGCGGGAAGGATGATTTTCATGACATATCTCCGGTTGGGGGCATCGTGGTGAATGCTAGCTGCTTCTTGCCTTGACTCGGCGGTGCCTTGTCAAGGTCCGATGTATTCGAGGCGGATATGGCCCGCTTCTTCGCCGATCCACTGACGGGACCGCACGTATCGGCCGGTCCGGTCGCGCCAATAGTCGTTCCGGAAGCGGACGCGACCGTTCGCGCAACGCTCCGTCAGGTGGAGGGCGGGGATCGCCCTGCCCAGGATCGTCACGGTTCCGGGCCCTTCCGTCCGTATCCGGCATGCGTAGGCGGCGACGACCTCGCGGTCGAGACCGTCGAGATGGCGGTGCACCCGCGTGGCCGGTCCCGCACCGGCATCCAGCGCGGACGCGATCTCGGACAGGTCGGCCCGCATCAGGTCGGGGGCCAACCCGCGCGTGGCGACCACCAGCCCATCGTGTCGGACCGAGACGGTGGTCGCATCCGCGGCGATCCAGGTCGTCGTGCCCGCCACCGTGGGGCCGGGCAGGAGGACGGCGGCCACGTCGCGCCGTTCCAGGACGGCGACGAGCTGCTCCGAGCCGAACGGCGCGAGGCCCGGACGCGACAGAGTCGCCAGGATGGCGGCGGCGGGGGGCGGGCCGTCCGCGCGTTCGAGGAGGGCGCCGACCGAAGGGACCGCATCGACGATCCGGTCGCAGCCGGACGCGAGCGCCAGGACGAGGGCAAGACCCGCCGGTCCGAGGATACGCCGCACGCTCATCGCCAGAACTTGCCCCACCGGCGGTCCAGGTCGACCCGGTCGTACCCTTCCACCAGGCCTTCCAGACGGTCGCGGACGAACAAGCGCGCCCCTCCGTCGCGCTGGATCGGTTGGATGCGGATCCCCCGCCTGCTGCGTTCGGGCTGGCCGCCGAACCACGAGATCGGAATCTCGATCAGGATGCCCTTGTCGAACGAACCCTCGCCGAACTCCTCCGAGGAGACGTCGGTCTTGGTGGCGTAGGCCCCGACCGACCACCCGTTGGCGAAGGTCCGGTCGACGCGCAGCGTCGCGCCCACGTCCCCCGCCAGGTAGCGCCCGACGTCGAGCTGTCCCTTGAACCCGTTGGCGAAGCGATAGTAGGCGCTGGCATGTCCGGTGACGACGTCGTAGTCGCGGAACCCCAGGTCCTGATCGAAGTCGCGTTGCTTCACATAGGCCACCTCGACGCCGAGGGCGAGGCGACTGTTCGCGGGCTTCCAGAGCAGTTCCCCGACCAGGCCCCCGTACATCGGCTCGAGGTAGCCGGCCGTCGCCTTTGCGTAGACGTCGTCGGCCGGTCGGCTCAGATGCGTGAGGGTCGCATGCGGCATCGTGACGTCGGCATCGTTGTACCTGGGCCCCAGCGTGCGCACGCGGGGCAGTCCGCCCGAGCCCGACCCGCGAACCAGATCGTCGCGGTTGCCCAGGGCGCGGCCCTGGATGCGTCCTTCGGCCAGGAGGCCCGGCACGACGTGGTACGCGACGTCTAGGGCCAGGCCGAAATCCAGACGCAGCGGGTTCGTCGGATCGAAGGTGCTGGCGGTCAGATAGGGCCCCACGTCCCATTCGAAGCGCGGGTACAGCCCGTCCGCGAAGGTCCCGGGATCCTCGTCCGGCGCGGCGGCGTCGATCCGGGTTCGGGCCAGCATGCGGAACGAACCGTCCGGATCGTTCTCGAGCGCTTCCAGATCCCCGCGGCGCAGGGTGATCGTCGCAGCCGGCAGTCCGTCGACCACCGGCACGATGCGGAACGTCTCGACCCCGGCGGGCAACGTCCGCGCCATCGCGCGCGCCGCCCGGCCGATGGCCTGCGCCTCGTTCCCGTAGGTCGGGTTGCGGAGGCGCAGCGTGGCCTGGTTCGGCCCGACGGACAGGGCTTCGAGCTTCAGGTCGACGGTCTCCAGTTCCTCGGCGACACGGTCGCGCAGCACCCGCTCGGCGGTGGCCCGCGCGGTCCAGAACGCTTGGGACCGGGCGCTCGGGCGCGGCGTCAGGGGCGGGGGCCCGACCTCCGCGCCGCCGGCGATATCGGGGCGGGCCGGGTTCAGGGCATAGGTGAAGCGGAGCCCCGCGGTGTCCCCATGCATGACGTAGCCGCCGACGGACATCCGGCGCGTCGCCTGGTAGTCGAACCCGAAGCTGATCGGGCTGCGTCGTTCGAACAGACCGTCCGCCTGCGCCCGGGCATAGGCGTCCGACGAGTATTCGGCCAACAGGGTTAACCGCTCAGACGCCTGCCATGACGCTCCCCCGAAGATCGCGGCATTGCCGCGGAACAACCTGTTGAAATTGGCATTGCCCCCCCGATCGCCGGCGGAGCGGCCGGGTCGGTCGGCTAAGCTGTCACCGAAGACGCGAAGTGGATTGTCGAACGAGCCAACGCCCGCCAACCGGCCCCAGCCGATGCCGACGCTGGCATCGAAGCGCGGAGTGATCGCTTTCGTGGCAACGACATATTCGCCTGTTTGCAATCCGGTCCCGATGAAGTCCTGCAACCCGACAGCCACGGCAGGCGTCCAGGAGCCCCATCGTCCTTCGTCGAGCAGTCGGAAGCGCAGATCGAAGGACCGATCGTAGTTGCCCGACGTTCGGTCCGAGAATCTCTCCAGATGACTGTAGCGGAACGACCCCGTCAGACGTGGCAGGATTTGAAAGGTAAGGGTGCTGCGGGTCAGCCCACCGAAATGGCTGACCGTCAACGCAAGTTCGCCGTCGGGCGCGCCGCGCGCCGTTGGCATGTCGATCAGGCCGGGCGCACCGTAGAGGTTCCAGGTCAGGCGGGGCCGGTCGGGCGACGTGTCGAAGACGCGCGTCGTCTGGGCCGTGGCACATGTGGCCATCAGCGCAAGCCCCGCCATCGCCCGCAGCAAAGCCGATCCCGCCCCCATGCACCGTACTCCACCGTTCCCCCGCACCCGGTCGGGGATACGGATCGTTCCTCCCGAGGGTACCACGGTCATCGAGGCGGCGGCGACCTGTGGCCGCCGCGTCCCTCAATCGCCATAATAGCCCTGCCCGTACCGGCCATAATCGCCATAGCCATAGCGGGCCAGCCCCTTCAGATCGACCTGGGTCAGCACCAGTCCCGAAGGCCGCACGCCCACGGTTTCCAGCAGACGCAGCCCTTCGCGCACCGCCGTACGGGGCGTATCGTTCCATTTCACCGCATACAGGACCGTATCGGCCTTGGGCGCCAGCACGCGCGCATCGGGCACCGCCAGGACAGGCGGGGCATCGAGCACGACCACGTCGTAGTCGCGGCGGACGCGGTCGAGGAAGCGGTCGAACGCGTCCGACGAGAACACGTCCACCGGGTTCGTCTTGCCCCGGTCGCCTACGAGGACGTCCACGCCGGGCATGTTGTCGTCGCGCTGCACGATGTCGGCCAGTTCGGCCTCGCCGGACAGCACCGCCAGCAGGCCGAACTCGTCGGAGAACCCCATCGCGCGCGACATCGTACGCCGCCGGATGTCGCATTCGACCAGCAGCACCCGGATGTCGGTGTCGGCGAAGCTCTGGGCGAGCGCGGTCGACTGGGTCGTCTTTCCCTCGCCGGGCACCGACGACGTCGACAGGATGACGCGGGAGGTCGCGTCGAAGCCGGATCGCAGGATGGACACCCGGAGGTTGCGGATCGCCTCGGCCAATCGCGACGTCGGGTTGTCGTGCAGGTAGCGGGCGATGCTGTCGCGCTTGCGGATCTCGGGGGTCCGCGGGAGTTGCCCCATGACCACGAGCCCCGACATCTTCTCCAACTCGTCGCCGCTGCGCACTCCGGTCTGGCGCAGTTCGTTGGCGAGGACGCCACCCGCGCCCGCGAGCAGACCCAGGATCAGGGAAAGGGCCACGATGAGGGGTTTTCGGGGGGCGACCGGATCGAACGGCACGACCGCACGAGACAGCACGCGGGCGTCGGCCTGCTGGATCCCCTGCTGCACGGCGGTTTCCCGCAGGCGGGTCTGGAAATACTCGAACAGGACGCGGAACTGCTCCACCTGGCTTTCCAGCTCCTGGCGCTCCGCCAGGGCGACGGACTGCGCGCCGATGCGTTCCTCCAGGTCGTCCAGCGTCCGCCGAAGGGCGACCGCCTGCGCCTCCAGACGGGTGCGTGCGGTGCCTTCGGTCGCGTCCAGCTGCTCGCGGACCCCGGACAGCCGGTCGCGCAGGTCGTTGATCTGCCGGTTCAGCACCGCGAGGCCTTCGTAGGTCACGATCTCGGAGTTGGTGCTGAAGTCCTGAAGCGCCGCCTGGGCATCCTCAAAATCGCCGCGCAACTCGACCATCCGCTCGCCCAGCCATTCCGTGGCGCGGGCCGTCGCCTCCAGCTTCGCCTCGACCTGGTCGTCGATGTAGGCCTGGGCCACGGCGTTGGCGAGCGCGGCCGCCTTGCGCGGGTCCTCCGAGGTGGCGGTGATGTGGAAGACCATGCTTTGCCGGATGTTGCTGATCGACAGCACGTCGAGCACCGCGTCCACGGTACGGTCGAGCTGGCGTTCGGGCGTCGGCGGCGGCTCCGGCCCGGCCGCCTCGTAGAAGGGCAGGCGGTCCAGGAGGCCGGGTTCATGGGGACGGACCGCGGCGTTGAACTCCGGGTCGTCCAGCAGGTCCAGGTGGTCGACGACCATCTCGATCAACTGACGCGAGCGGATCACCTCGATCTCGGTGTTGACGGAGGCCTGGTCCCCGCCGAGGCTGGACAGCACGCTCTCGAAGTCGACGATCGACTGTTCCTGTCCGGTCAGCGAGACCACGGCCGTGGCGCTGTATGTCGGCACCGCGACGCGGAAGGCGTAGAACCCCCCGATCGATACGGCCAGGATGCCGGCGAGGACGATCCACAGCTTGCCGCGCCAAAGCGTGCCGAGGAGCGCGACGAGGTCGATCTCCTCACCGGCGCCCGAGGGGCCGGGGACCGGCTGGATCCCTTCCACGGTGGACATGGGGCCGCCGCGTCGGTCCGCGCGATTGGATACGGTGTTCATCGCCCCGCCCCCACGTTAGGCCGGGGCCGTCGCGCCCCCGTTCCGTTCCGGCCGTCCTCGCACGGATGGGCCCCGGCCACAACAAACCCTTATGGCGGGTGGCCAAGGGCGGACCCCGTCGGGGCGGCGATCACTCTCCTGTGGGGGTTCGCCCGACCATGGGTGGAACGGGGAACGCCCGGCGTGCGGACGGGGCCGGACCGGCAGGGGACGGGCGTTCGTCCGGTCCGCCGGTGTCCGGCGCCCGCGCGGCGCCGGGCCGATTTCCCGACCGGGGTCTGGCGCAGGTCCACCCTATGTTATTAGAGGACCACCGCGAGTGGAGGGGTTCGGCGATGGGATGGAAGCGCGACGATGCTTAGAGACAGTACCATCCTGGTGACGGGCGGCACGGGGTCGTTCGGCCACGCCTTCCTGCCCATGACCCTGGAACGCTTCGGTCCCCGCAAGATCATCGTCCTGTCGCGCGATGAGATGAAGCAGTGGGAGATGGCGAAACGGTTCGGCGACGATCCGCGCGTGCGGTTCTTCATCGGCGACGTGCGCGACCGCGAACGGCTGTACCGCGCGCTCGACGGCGTCGACTTCGTGGTCCACGCGGCCGCCACGAAGATCGTGCCGACGGCCGAATACAACCCCTTCGAATGCGTGAAGACCAACGTGATGGGCGCGATGAACCTGATCGACGCCTGCATCGACAAGAAGGTCAAGCGGGTCGTCGCCCTGTCCACCGACAAGGCGTCGAGCCCCGTGAACCTCTATGGCGCGACGAAGTTGGCCTCCGACAAGCTGTTCGTCTCGGGCAACGCCTATTCGGGCGAGCACGGGACCACGTTCAGCGTCGTGCGCTATGGCAACGTGATGGGCTCGCGCGGATCGGTCGTCCCGTTCTTCCTGTCCGTGAAGGATACTGGCACGCTGCCGATCACGGATCCGCGCATGACGCGGTTCATGATCACCCTGGAGCAGGGGGTCGAGCTTGTCTGGCACGCCCTGGCCGACATGGAAGGGGGCGAGATCTACGTGAAAAAGATCCCGTCCATGACCGTGCCCGACATCGCGCGCGCCGTGGCGCCCGAGGCCGCGCAGCGCGTCGTGGGCATCCGCCCCGGCGAGAAGCTGCACGAGCAGATGATCGGCCCCGAGGACGCGGCGCATACGTTCGAGTATCTTGAGCACTTCAAAATCCTGCCCGCGATCAACGACTGGTCCGCCAGCCCCGCGCGCATAAAGGACGGCACGCCCGTTCCGGAAGGCTTCCGCTATGCATCCGACACCAACGACGACTGGATGGATCCGGCGGCGCTGGCCACTTGGATCGAGGCGAACCGCAGCAAGATCGGGGTTCTGTGAATGATCCCCTATGGCCGTCAGGACATCACGGAGGCCGACCTGGACGCCGTGGCGGCGGTGCTGCGGTCCGACTTCCTGACCCAGGGGCCCCGGGTCCCCGCCTTCGAGGACGCGGTCGCGGGCCATGTCGGCGCGGCGCACGGGGTGGCGATGAACTCGGCCACCTCGGCGCTGCATGTCGCCTGCCTGGCGCTGGGGCTGGGGCCGGGCGACCGGCTGTGGACGCAGCCCATCAGCTTCGTGGCCTCGGCCAATTGCGCCCTCTATTGCGGGGCGTCGGTCGATTTCGTCGACATCGAACCGGACACGTTCGCCATGTCCGTGGATGCCCTGGCCGCCAAGCTGGAACGGGCGGAGGCGGCGGGCACGCTGCCCAAGGTCGTGGTGCCCGTGGCGATGGGCGGGCTGCCCCCCGACCTGGCCGGCATCCGGCGGCTGGCGGACCGCTACGGGTTCAAGGTCGTCCACGACGCCAGCCATGCCATCGGCGCGCGGTGGGACGGCGCCTTCGTGGGCGCGCCGGGGCAGGCGGACATCACGGTGTTCAGCTTCCACCCCGTGAAGATCGTCACCACCGCCGAAGGGGGCATGGCCGTCACCCAGGACGCGGCCCTGGCCCGGCGCATGGCGATGCTGCGCAGCCATGGCATCACCCGCGACCCCGCGGCGATGACCGAAGCTTCCCACGGGCCGTGGTACTACCAGCAGGTCGCCCTGGGCCTGAACTACCGCATGACGGAGATGCAGGCCGCGTTGGGCGTGTCGCAGATGATGCGGCTGGACGATTACGTCGCCGCCCGCATGGCGCGGGCCGACGCCTACGACGCGGCTTTGGCGGGTCTGCCGCTGGCCTTGCCGGGGCGGCGGGCGGGGGCGTCGTCGTCCTGGCATCTCTACGTCGTGCGGCTGGACGACCCGTCCCGCCACCGCGCCGTGTTCGAGGGCCTGCAGGCGGACGGGATCGGCGTGAACCTGCACTACATCCCCATCCACACGCAGCCCTACTATGCCGCGATGGGCTTCGCGCCGGACGCGTTCCCCGCTTCGATGGACTACTACGCGCGCGCGATCTCCATCCCGCTCTTCGCGCAGATGACGGACGATCAGCAGGAGGCCGTGACCCGCGCGCTGCGGCGGCAACTGGCGTGACGCTCTGCGTGATCCCCGCGCGGGGCGGATCCAAGCGGGTGCCGCGCAAGAACGTGCGGCCCTTCGCCGGTCGTCCGATGATCGAGTGGTCCATCGCCGCGGCCCTGGAGAGCGGCGTCTTCGACCGGGTTGCCGTCTCCACCGACGACCCCGAGATCGCGGAGGTGGCCCGCGCGGCGGGGGCCCATGTGCCCTTCGCGCGGCCCGCCGCCCTGGCCGACGACCACACCCCCACCATTCCCGTCATCCGCCACGCCATCGAGGCTCTGGACGCGGGGGCGGGACCGGTCTGCTGCCTCTATGCCACCGCCCCCTTCGTGCGGGCGGCGGATCTGGCGGCGGGGCTGGCCCTGTTGCGGCGATCGGGGGCGCGCTTCGTGCTGCCCGTCGCGACGTTTCCGTTTCCCGTGCAACGGGCCGTGACCCTGCGCCGCGACGGACGGATGGAGATGCTGCACCCCGAACATGCCCTGACCCGCAGCCAGGACCTGCCGGAGACGTGGCACGACGCGGGGCAGTTCTATTGGGGGACGCGTGACGCCTGGTTCGGGGAGGCGCCCCTGATCGGACCGGATTCCGCCGCCCTGCCGCTGCCGCGCCACCGGGTCCAGGACATCGACACGCCCGAGGATTGGGACCGCGCCGAGGCCCTGTTCCGCGCGGGGGCCGCGGCGTGACCCGCGTGCTGATCCGCGCCGACGCCGCGATCGACATCGGCGCGGGGCACGTAGCGCGTTGTTTGGCGTTGGCGGGGGCGTTGCGGGATCGGGGCGCGCGGGTGTCCTTCGCCTGCGCGGACCGGCCGGGCCACATGATGGACGCCGTGCGCGCCGGGGGCTTCGCCTGCAACGCATTGCCGGTGATGCCCGAGGATGCGGATGCCGCCGCGACCGCCCGGCTGGCGCGGGACGCGGACCGCGTGATCGTGGACCATTACGACCTGGGCGCGGCGTGGGAGGCCGCGATGTCCGTTCCCGTCATGACGATCGACGACGTGGGCCGGGACCATCGCTGCGACATCCTGCTGGATCAGAACCTGGGCGCGGCGGCGGCGGATTACGCGGACCGCGTCCCGGCGGACGCGCTGCTGCTGATCGGGCCGGACCACGCGCTGCTGCGCCCGGACTTCGAGCGGGCCCGGGACGCCGCCCTGACCGCGCGCCGGGACCGTGCCGCGCGGCGGCTGCTGGTGACGATGGGCGGAACGGATCCGGGGGACACGACCGGCTGGGCGCTGGACGCGCTGGCGGGCCACCCGCCCGCCGCCGCGCTGGACCTGACCGTGGTGCTGGGGCCCGCCGCGCCCCACCTGGACGCGGTGCGCATACGCGTCGAGGCCTGGCCCGGACCGGCCCGCCTGCTGGTCGGCACCGACCGCATGGCCGCGCTGATGGCGGAGGCCGACCTGGCGGTGGGGGCGGCCGGCTCGACCTCGTGGGAACGCTGCTGCCTGGGCCTGCCCGCCGCGACCTTGGCCTGGGCCGACAACCAGCGGGGCATCGCGCGCGCCCTGGACCGGGCCGGGGCCGCCCGCGCGGTGGCGCAGGACGACGCCGCGCTGCGCGGAGCGGTGGATACGCTCCTGGACGACGACGCGCGCGCCGCGATGACGGCGGCGGCGGCGGCACTCTGCGACGGGCAGGGCGCGGGGCGGGTGGCCGACGTCATCCTGGCCCGGACGGCGCGGGGGGCGGCGGCATGACGCGCTATCTGTATGCCACGGACAGGCCCTGGGCGTTGGAGGCCTTCTCCGCCCGACGGGCCGAGCTGCCGGGCACCTGGACGCTCGTCACGGTCAAGGCCGACCTGGCCGCCGCGGTGGAGGCCGTACGCCCCCGCTATGCGTTCTTTCCGCATTGGTCGCATATCGTACCCGAAGCGGTGCTGGCGGCCACGGAATGCGTGTGCTTCCACATGACCGACGTGCCCTATGGCCGCGGCGGCAGCCCGCTGCAGAACCTGATCGCGCGCGGCCACCGCGAGACCGTGCTGACCGCGCTGCGCATGACGGCCGTTCTGGATGCGGGGCCGGTCTATCTGAAGGCGCCGCTGTCGCTGGACGGACCCGCCCACGCGATCTTCGCGCGCATGGCGGACCGGGCGATCGACCTGATGGCCCGCATCGCGCGCGACGAACCGCGGCCCGAACCCCAGCCCGACGCCACCGGTCAGGAGGCCTTCGCCCGCCGCACCCCGGCTCAGAGCGTCCTGCCGGGGACCGCCACGCCCGAGGGGATCCACGACCACATCCGCATGCTGGACGCGCCCGGCTATCCGCACGCCTATCTGGATCATGGGGAACTGCGGATCACGCTGCGGGACGCCGCCCTGACGCCGGACGGCACGGTGACGGCCCGGGCCACCATCCGCCGGCGGGACGACGGCGCATGACCGGAACGGCGCCGGATTGGTGGCGTCGGCCGCGGCGGATCTGCGCGCTCGTGGACAACGACAGCTGGATCCTGCCGCATGCGGAACGGTTGGTGGCGGCGGTCCGGGCCGATGGCGACGAATGCGTGCTGGCGCGCCGGGCGGACGACGTGCCCCGGGGCGAGGTCGCATTCCTCTTAGGCTGCGTTCACATCGTCCCCCCCGACGTGCTGGCCCGCAACCGCCTGACCCTGGTGGTCCACGAAAGCGCGCTGCCCCGGGGCCGCGGCTTCGCGCCGATGACCTGGGCGGTGCTGGACGGGGCGGATCGCATCCCCGTCTCGCTGATCGAGGCGGCCGAGGCGGCCGACGAAGGCGACGTCTTCGCCACGACCGAGATCGTCCTGGACGGGACCGAGCTGTGCGACGCCCTGCGGGCCGCGCAGGGGGCGGCCACGGTGGAGATATGCCTGGACGTCCTGCGCCGTCCCGCCCCCCCCGTGGGACGTCCACAGACCGGCACACCCAGCTGGCATCCCCGCCGCCGTCCGGCCGACAGCCGCCTGGACCCCCACGCGACCCTGGCGGCGCAGTTCGACCTGCTGCGCGTGGTGGACAACGAACGCTATCCGGCCTTCTTCGAGCATCGCGGCCGTCGCTACCGCCTGGCGATCCACGACGACGGCCCCGCCCAGAAGGCCGACCATGCCCCGTGACGTCCTGGTGGTCGCCGCCCATTCCGACGACGAGGCCCTGGGCTGCGGCGGCACGATCGCGCGGCATGCGGGGGCGGGCGACCGGGTCCGGCTGCTGTTCCTGACCGACGGGGTGGGCGCGCGGGGCGACGGGGGCGCGGCCCCGCGTCGGGACGCGGCGCGCGCGGCGGCGGCGGTGCTGGGCGCGGCGGACGTGGTGCAGCTGGACTTCCCCGACAACCGGATCGACGCGGTGCCGTTGCTGGACGTTGTGCAGGCGATCGAGGGGGCGGCGGGCGCGCCGGACCTGATCTACACCCATCACGGCGGCGACCTGAACGTGGACCACCGGATCTGCCACCGGGCGGTGCTGACCGCGTTCCGCCCGATGTCCGGCAGCCCGGTCCGCGCGATCCTGGGCTTCGAGGTCGCGTCCTCGACCGAATGGGCCTTCGGCACCCCCGACCCGTTTCAGCCGCAGCACTTCGTCGACATCGCGGCGACCCTGGACGCCAAGATGCGCGCGCTGGATTGTTATGCGGCAGAGATGAGGGACTTCCCCCACCCCCGTTCGGCCCGCGCCCTGCGCGCCCTGGCCGAATGGCGCGGCGCCTCCGTGGGCCTGGCGGCGGCGGAGGCGTTCACCGTCATCCGCCAGATCGACGCAGGCCCCGGACCGAACCCGAAGGACGACACATGACGAACCCAACCGTGACGATCGCCGGCCGCGCCATCGGCCCGGACCACCCGCCCTACGTGATCTGCGAGCTGTCGGGGAACCACAACGGGTCGCTGGACCGGATGCTGGCGCTGGTGGACGCCGCCGCCGACACGGGCTGCGACGCGATCAAGGTGCAGACCTACACGCCCGACACGATGACCATCGACAGCGATCGGGACGACTTCAGGATCGAGGGGGGGCCGTGGGGCGGACGCACGCTCTACGATCTCTACCGCGAAGCGCACACGCCCTTCGAATGGCACGAGGCGATCTTCGCGCGCGCCCGCGCCCGCGGCGTCACGATCTTCTCGACCCCCTTCGACGAGAGCGCGGCGGACCTGCTGGACGGGCTGGGTGCGCCCGCCTTCAAGATCGCGTCCTTCGAAGCCAACGACCTGGCCCTGATCGCCCATGTCGCGCGCAAGGGGAAGCCGATGATCGTCTCGACCGGCCTGGCGGATCTGGGCGAGATCGAGCGCGCGGTCGCCACGGCGCGCGGGAACGGCTGCGACGAGCTGATCCTCCTGCACTGCATCAGCAGCTATCCCGCGCCGACGGATCAGTCGAACCTGCGGACCCTGCCGCATCTGGCGCAGGCGTTCGGCGTCGTGGGCGGCCTGTCGGACCACACCCACGGCACCGCCACGTCGGTCGCGGCCGTGGCCCTGGGCGCGGCCGTGATCGAGAAGCACTTCACCCTGGCGCGCGCCGATGGGGGCCCAGACGCCGCCTTCAGCCTGGAGCCGGACGAGTTCTCGCGCCTGTGCCGGGATTGCCGCGACGGCTGGGCCGCCCTGGGCGAAGTGTCTTACCGCACGAAGCCCGCCGAGGAAGCGAACCGCGTGTTCCGCCGTTCGCTCTATGCCGTGGCCGACATCGCGGCGGGCGAGCCGTTGACCCGCGCCAACGTCCGCTCGATCCGGCCCGGCTATGGGATGGCGCCGCCCCTGTTGCCGGAGATCCTCGGTCGCCCCGCCCGCGTGGCCATCGCGCGGGGCACCGCCCTGACCCACGATCTGGTCGGATGACCCGTCGGACCCGTCGCCCGACGGGTCGTCGTTCCGGCCCGCCCCGCACGGGCTTCGCACGATGCAGGGCGGCGCCATCGACGCCGTCGGGAGCGGAGGTCTCCGCGCGGGGGACGTTCGTGCCGATCCGATGCGTGCCGGGGAGGCGTGGCGATGATGACGGTCGGGGCCTTCAAGCCCCGCGCCAGTCCTCGTACCATTCGACGAAGCGCCGGACCCCGTCGCGGTAGTCCGTCGCGGGACGGTAGCCCGTCAGCGCCTGGAGGAGCGATGCATCGGCCCAGGTCGCGGGAACGTCGCCGAGCTGCATGTCCATGTAGTTGCGCACGGCCTTGCGGCCCATCGCGTCCTCCAGCGCCTCGACGTAATCGAGCAGGCGGACCTTCGCGGAATTGCCGATGTTCACGACGCGCCAGGGGGCGGCGGGGGATAGGCTGTCGCCGGGCACGGGGTCGCCGTCCCGCGCGTCCGGGGCGGGCGGCACCGCGTCGATCAGGCCCGCGATGCCGCGGACTAGGTCCTCCACGTAGGTAAAGTCGCGGTACATCTCGCCATGGTTGTAGATGTCGATGGGACGCCCTTCGCGGATGCCGTCGGCGAACTTGAACAGCGCCATGTCGGGCCGTCCCCAGGGCCCATAGACCGTGAAGAAGCGGAACATCGTCACGGGCAGGCCGTAGATATGAGCATAGGAATGGCCCATCGCCTCGTTGGCCTTCTTGGTCGCGGCATAGAAGGTCAGCGGCGTCTCGGTCTTCTGGACCTCCGCGAAGGGCATCTCGGTGTTGGCGCCATAGACCGACGACGTGGACGCCATGAGAAGGTGGTCCACGCCGGCCCCGTCGCGGGCGGCGCGGGCGCCTTCCATGACGTTGAAGGTGCCGATCAGGTTCGCGTCCACGTAGGCGCGCGGGTTCTCCAGCGAGTAGCGCACGCCCGCCTGCGCCGCGAGGTGCACGATCACGTCCGGACGGGCGGCGGCCGCGGCGGCCGCGAACGCCCCGTCCGCCTCCAGCATGGCTTCCGTGGCGGAGAACCCCTCGCTTTGCATCAG
>NZ_JARGZA010000007.1 GCF_030973515.1 Jannaschia maritima | reverse complement strand
CGCCACCGTGCCCCGCAGGGCCGCCCCGACCTCGCGCGCCAGGGCGAGGGCATCGACGTCGCCGTATTCGCCCGGGTCCAGACCCGCCCCCTCGCAGAAGGCGGCGACCACGGCATCGGGATCGGCGGGCGGACGCGGGGCGGGGTCGGGGGCGGGTGCTGCGCGGGGGGGTGCCTCCGCCGGCGGGGGGCGGAGGACGAGCGACGGGTCGGGCCGCGGCAGGGCGGACAGGGGCGGCAGTTCCGGGTCGACGCCGGGATCGTCGTCCGGCGCGGGCCAGGGCGCGGGGATCGGGGGCGGGACGGGTCCGGGCACGGGGGGCGCCGGGACCCGCGGGGGGGGGGCGCCCACCGCCCAAGGGTCGTCGTCGACGGGCCAGGCGTCCCGCAATCCGTCGCCGCCCGGCGCATCCGGGGCGGGCACCGCCGCGACCTGCCGGCAGGCCAGGATATAGGGCCCGGCCTGGAACCGGTCGCCGGGCTGCAGGCGGTGCGGCTCGTCCAGCCGGTAGGGACGGCCCAGCAGAAACGTGCCGTTGGTGGACACGTCGATCAGCCAGTGCGCCCCGTCCCGGAAGCTGACGTCGAAATGGTGGCTCGACAGGTGGCGCGTGGGGTCGGGCAGCTGCCAGTCCATCGCCGCGCCGCGTCCGACCTGGATGTCGCGCCCCGCGTCGAGCGGCACCGCGACGGGCCCGCCGTCGGGCAGGCGGTCGACGTTGTCCAGGTGCAGCTCCAACGCCATGGCTCAGGCGCCCCGGCAGATCGTCTCGGCCACGGCGATGACGCCCGCCAGGTGGACGGACCGCCGGCCCGACGGCGCGCGGGCCAGCGCGGACAGGATCGCCGACGCGATCGATCGGGGCGCGCGCGCGGGCGGCACGGGCGCGGTGTCCATCGGCGCGATCGATCCGCCCGACCAGCCCACCGCGAGGCCCAGCATCACGGCGGGGCTGCGGGCGGGGGCGAACAAGGCGCGCTGCATCGTGCGGTGGCGCAGGTCGTCGGTCGGGGTGGACGTCCAGGCCGCGACGAGCCCCATCAGGTCGCGGTCGCGCGGACCCACCGCCTGCGGAAGCTCGCGCAGCGATTCGTAGCCCCACCAAATCGCCATGTGCGGCACGGCGGCGAAGGCGGTGAAGGTGACCGCGTCCTCCGGGGTGGTGCTGGACCGGAGCCGCGCCAGATAGGCCTGCGCGTCCTCCTCCCCCCGGGGGCGGTGCTGCGTCAGTTCGGCCAGTTCGGGCAGTGCCGCGTACAGGTCCCGCGGCATCCGGTATCGCAGCGCGTCGACGGGGGGGCGGGTCTTGTCCTCGACGTCGATGGCGGCCTCCCTCGGTGCGGGGCGCATCTTAGCGGTCGGGCCCGCGGGGTGGCAAGCGCGGGCGGGGTCCATCGCGCGCCGCGGTTAACGCGTCCGCGCCGATCCGGTGCCCGCCCCGCATCGGCGGCACGGCACCCACGCGGCGGAAACGTTAACGCGGGTTCTTGAGAATCGTCACCTTTCGGTTAGAACCGTTTCCGACGACCGGGGGGAGGGGTCTGCCGGTGGACCACGCGCGCAGCGACACGGACGGGACCGGCAGGGCCTTCGCGCTGCCCGCGGGGACCGTTCTGGCGGGCGGATCGTTCGCCGTCGAAGGGTTCCTCGCCGCGGGGGGGTTCGGCATCACCTATGCGGCGCGGGACGGCCTGGACCGCCGCGTCGTCGTAAAGGAATGCTTTCCCGCGGCCCTGTGCCGCCGCGCGAACGGACGGGTCGTCCCGCGCGACGACCGCCACGCCGCCACGCTGGAGCGCATCGCGTCGCTGTTCCTCGCGGAGGCGCGCCACCTGGCCCGGCTGCGCCATCCCGGCATCGTCGGGGTCCATCAGGCCTTCGAGGGGAACGGCACGGCCTATATGGCGATGGACCATGTGGGCGGGACCGACCTTCAGGATCTGATCGACGCGGGCGCGCCCGTGGATCCCGACTGGACCCTCCGGGTGGTGCGCGGCCTGCTCGATGCGCTGTCGCATGTTCACGCGCACGGCATGCTGCACCGGGACGTGGCCCCCGACAACGTGCTGGTGGACGGCGACGGCCGCCCCGTGCTGATCGACTTCGGCGCGGCCCGCCACGTCCACGCCCCCGGCGGCGCGGGCGACGCGATGCGGGCCGTCAAGGACGGCTACAGCCCGCCCGAGTTCTATCGCGCGGCGGCGCGGCAGGATCCCACGGGCGACCTGTACGGCCTGGCGGCGACGCTGCACCACCTGATCGGCGGTACCCTTCCCGCCGGGGCGGAGGACCGGCTGGACGCCGTCGCCGCCGGCCGCCCCGATCCCCTGCGCCCGCTGGCGGGGCGGGTGCCGGGGCACGACGCGGCCCTGCTGCGGCTGCTGGATCGGGCGTTGGCGCTGGAGCCGGCGGACCGGCCCCGGCGGGCGGCGGACTGGCTCTCGGCGCTGGACGCCCCCGTGCCGCGGCCCCGCCGCGTGGGTCGCCTGGCCGGCCTGGCGCTGGTTCCCGTCCTGGCGGTCGGGGCGGGCCTGGCCTGGCAGGTCGGCGCGTCCGGCGACGTCGCGGCACCGGGCGCCCTGCGCGCCGCGCCGTCCCCCGACCCCGCGATGGCGACGGTGGTGCAGGTCCGCCGCGACCTGGCGCCGGCGGACGCGGTGGAGCCCACCGCGCCGGAGATCGGCCTGCGCGGCGGGGCCACGGCGCCGGCCCCGCCCCGTGCGTCGTCCGCGCCGCCCTCCCCGCGCGCGGTCCCGGCCCGGTCGCCGTCGGCCGTCCGACCCGTCCCCCTGCGCGCCGCGGGGGTGACGGACGGGTTCGGCGCGCCGCCGCCGCCGTCCGCCGCGCCGCGGCCCGGGACCGTCTTCGCAAGGCCCGCCGTCGTGACCGAACCGGTTCCCGTCCGCGTTGCGTCGCTGCACGGGACCGTCCGTCCGAGCGCGGTTCGCCCCGTCGCGCCGGGCCGACCGGATGGGCCGGCGGGTTCCATCCCCGCAATGGTCCGGGCGGCGCCGGCCGTTCCGGTCGTGCCGCGGGTGGACGGCATGCTGACGGGTTGGCAGGCAATCCTGCCGCCGAACCTGGGGCTCGGCCCCGGCGGCGGCACCCGCGTCGTGGCGGTGGCGGGGCGACCCGCGCCGGACCGCGCCGCCTTCGACGCCGCCGCGCGCGCCGCGGCCCGGCCCGGTCCGGACGGGACCGTCGCCCTCGCGGTGACGGTCGTCCGCCCGAATGGGGCCCGGACGGCGCGCGTCCTGACCCTGCCGGTCCGTCAGCGAACGATGCTGATGAACGGGTTGGCCTTCGAGACGCGGCGCGACGACGGCGTCTGGGTCACGCGCGTCACCCATGTGCCGTCGCGCCTGCGCGGCCTGGTGGCGCCCGGCGACGTCGTGCACGGACGGGTCGCGGGCGACCTGCGCCTGACGGATCGCCTGTCCCTGCCCCGCGTCGTCGCCGAGGCCGCCCGGGCGGGGCGGGCCCGGATGGCGCTGGCCATCCGCCGCGGCGACGCCCTCCACGCCGTTTCGCTGCCCGGCGTGGGCGTCGGGCCCCGACCTTCGACGACCGAGTAGGATAGAGCCATGGGTGTCTTCTCCGCCCTCTTCGGGGGCCGCGCCCGCAAGCGCCGCCGCATCGCCGCGTTCGAGGAGGGCCGCGCCGCCTTCGCCTCCCGCCCAGGCGACGGGGGGGCCGCGCCGCCCTTCAGCCGCTTCCCCGCCCCCGTGCGGGATGCGGCGGCGCCCGGCACCGGGGATGCGACCCCGGAGGCCGCCCCGCGCCGCGACATCTGGGACATGGAGCCCCCCGCAGAAGCGGAGGATCCGCCAGAGGGGCCCGGGGACGACACCGAGCCCCCGTCGGACCACGACCCCCTTCCCACGGCGCGCACCCGCCGCAGCCGGACCCGGCTGATCGGGTTCGACGGGGCGGTGGACGAGTCCGGCGACCCCTTCGCGGCGGCCCCCGTCCTCGGCGGCGCGGGGGCTGCGGCGCGGTTCCCCGTGGGCTGGCTGGTCGTGCGCGACGGCCCCGGCCGGGGCCATGCCTTCGCGTTGCAGGCGGGCATGGCGCAGATCGGGCGCGGTCCCGACCAGGCGGTGCAGCTGGATTTCGGCGACACCGCCATCTCGCGCAGCAACCACGCGGCCGTGGTCTACGACCCCGCCTCGCGCGCGTTCCTGCTTGGGCACGGCGGGCATGCCAACATCGTGCGCCTGAACGGCGCCCCCGTCCTGTCGAACGAGACGATGGCCGACGGGGACCTGATCGCCATCGGCGAGACGGTGCTGATGCTGCGCACCCTGTGCGGTCCCAACTTCGACTGGTCCGAAGCGCCGGCGGAGGGGCGCGAGGATGTGGCGATCGTCTGACGGCCGGGCGCGGTTCGACGCCGCCTGCGGCCTGTCCCGTGGTGCCCGCGCCGTGCAGGAGGACGCGGTCGCGGTGGACGTCGCGCACGGATCCGAGACGGGCTTCGCGGTGCTGTCCGATGGGATGGGGGGGCACGTCGCGGGGGCCACGGCGTCCCACCTGGTCGTGGCGGAGGCGTTCGGCGACCTGAAGTTCCATGCCCCCGGGATCGCCGCCCGCCCCGCCATCGCGCCCGCCTGCCTGGGCCGGGCGGCGGACGCGGCCAACGATGCCCTGGCGCGGCAGGTGTCGACCGACGCGGCGATGCGGGGGATGGGAGCCACGCTGCTGGCCGTGGTCCTGGCGGGCGACCGGCTGCATTGGCTGTCCGTGGGCGACAGCACGCTGCATCTGCTGCGCGGCGGGGCGCTGCGGCGGCTGAACGCGGACCATTCCATGGCGCCCCGGATCGATCGCATGGCCGAGGCCGGGCAGATCACGCGCGAGGCGGCGGCCCGCCATCCGGACCGGTCGGCGCTGACCTCCGTGGTGATGGGACGGCCGATCCCCGCCCGCGACGCGCCGACCGAGGGCATGGCCTTGCGGGACGGCGACGTGGTGCTGCTGGCTTCCGACGGCCTGGCGAACCTGGGCGAGGCCTGCGTCGCGCGCCTGCTGCATCGCGGGCGGCGTGGCCGGGCGGGGTCCATGGTCGACGCGCTCCTGGACGCGACGGCGCGGCTGGGGGATCCGGACCAAGACAACCTGTCGGTCGTCGTGATCCGCGTGCTGCGCGCCGCGCCGGTGCCGGAGGGGGGCGCATGACGGACAGGGTGGGGCAGGCGGCACTGGTGCGGGCGCTGCGCATGGCGGTGATCCGCGGCACGCTGCGCCCGGACGTGCGCGACCGGGCGAAGGGGATGATGGCGGCGCTGCTGCAACCCGCCTCCGTCGCCCTGATCGGGCCGTCGGGCGTGGGAAAGACCGGGATCGCGAACCTCCTGCTGGACGCGCCCCTCGTGCCGGACGGGCGCGACCTAGGCGTGGTGCGCGTGATCCACGGCACCCCGGGCCGCGCCACGCTGACCCGCCCGGACGGGACGCGGGTGCAGGTGGGGGACGTGGGCGCGCTGTTGGACGCGCTGCGCGACGGTCCGCCCGCGATGACCCAACTGGAATCCGATCTGCCCGCCCTGCGGCGCATCACGCTGCTGGAAGCCACCATCCCCGCGGAGGCCACCGCCGCGGGCCGCGCCGTCGCCTGGGTCGCGGGGCAGGCGGACCTGATCGTCTGGTGCACCGCCGCCTTCGCCCCCTCCGAACGAACGGCCTGGTCGCGCGCGCCGGAGGGGGTGAAGGATCGAGCCGTGCTGCTGGGGACCCGCGCCGACCGCCCGGACGCGTGGTCCCTGGACCGCCTCGCGGATGCGGCGGGGGAGGAGTTCGCGGTCGTGCAGACCGTGTCGGCCCACGACGCACGGGCCGCGCGGCGGCGGGACGGGTTGGACCGGGACGCCTTCCGTGCCGCGGGCGCGACCGCCCTGATCACGCGGATCATGTCCGACCTGAACGCCCGCGACGGCGCGTTGCGCGCGCAGGTGGAAGTGTTCCTCCGGCGGGAAGGGGTTCCCATCCACCCCGTCGCGGAGGACGAGGTCCTGACCCTGACCGATCCGCAGGTGCCGGCCGCCGAACGGCCACCCGGTGCGGGGTGATCGCGTGCCGAATACTTGCATTGCGAAAGAATGAGGATGACCCCTCGACTCGGATGGGGGGAGGCGGTTTGTATCGTGCCCGCGCGCGGGGGGTGCGCGGTCTTCCGGGGGATACCATGACGATACGAAAGACGATCGCGGCCTCGCTGCTGGGCTGTCTGGCCTGCGGCGCGGCCTGGGGTCAGGAGGTCACGCTGCAATCGGCCGACGGCGCCGTCGACGTGTCCGGCGCGCTCGTGGCGTTCGACGGCGACACCTATGTGGTGCGGACCGGGCTGGGCGAGCTTCGGGTCGATGCCGACGGCGTGACCTGCACGGGCGAGGCCTGCCCCGACCCCGGGGAGGCGGGGCCCGTCGCCGACGTGACCTTCGCGGGGTCGGACACGGTTGGCCTGGGGATGATGCCGCTGCTGCTGGAAGGCTATGCCGGCGCCCAGACGGCCGAGATCGTCTTCGACGGGCCGGCGGATGCCCTGACCGCCGAGCTGATCGGAGACGACGGGTTCGGCGATCCGCTGGGCACGCTGTTCGTGTCGTCCACCACGTCCGGCCGGGGGTTCGACGCCCTGATGGCGGGCGGGACCGACATCGCCATGGCGTCCCGCCGGATCCGTCCCGCGGAGGCCCGCGCGCTGCGGGACGCCGGTGCGGGCAACATGGTCCATCCCGACCAGGAGCACGTGATCGCCGCCGACAGCCTGGTGGTGATCGTGCATCCCCGCAATCCGATCGAGCGGATCACCATGGACCAGCTGGCCGACGTGTTCAGCGGCCTGATCACCAACTGGTCCGACCTCGGCGGCGAGGACGCGCCGATCACCGTGTTCGGCCGCCCGGAGGGGTCGGGCACGCGCGCCGTGTTCGAGACCATCGTCTTCGACGGCGCCGAGGTGCCGCTGCCGCCCGGCGCGGTGGTCCAGGACGACAACGTCGCGATGGCGGCCGCGGTCAACGACGACCCGACCGCGATCGGCTTCGTGTCCTATGCGTTCCAGCGGGGCGCGCGCGCGGTCCCCCTGGTGACGTCCTGCGAGCTGGTCGCCGTGCCCACCGCCTTCGCCGCCCGGACGGAGGAGTATCCGCTCCAGCGGCGGCTCTACATGTACAATCGCGCGGATGCGACGTCGCCGGCCGCGCAAGCGTTCCTGGACTATACCCAGTCGGAGGCCGCGGACGGCGTGATCGCCAAGTCGGGCTTCATCGACCTGGGCGTCGACCGTCAGCCCCAGCCGGTGGAATCGGCGCGGGGCCAGATGCTGCTGACGACGGATGCGGATCCCTACGAGGGCGGCATCATGCGCGAGATGCTGGGGCTGATGGTCGATTACGACCGGTTGTCCACGACGTTCCGCTTCCGCACGGGATCGGCCCGCCTGGACGAGCGCGGCATCCTCGACAAGCGGCGGCTGGCCCGCTTCCTGCAGGGCGTCCCCGCGGGGTCGGAGGTCCTGTTCGTGGGCTTCACGGACGAGGTCGGGGCCTTCGACAGCAACCGCGCCCTGTCGCGGGAGCGGGCGGAGCAGGTGCAGGGGGAGCTGGAGGCGCTGGGGGTTCCGGGCCTGGAGGATCTGACGCTGTCCGCCGAGGGGTTCGGCGAGATCGCGCCGTCCGCCTGCAACACCGACGAGGTCGGGCGCCGCATCAACCGCCGGGTGGAGGTCTGGATCCGCGACGCCGAGGGCTGATCGGCATCAGGCCCCGTGCGGGTGGGCCTTGGCGTAGACGTCCATCAGATGCACGGCGTCCACGCTCGTATAGGCCTGCGTCGTCGACAGCGACGCATGGCCCAGCAGTTCCTGGATGGCGCGCAGGTCGCCGCCGGCTTCCAGCAGGTGCGTGGCGAACGAATGGCGCAGGGCATGGGGGGTCGCAGTGGCGGGCAGGCCCAGTTGCATCCGCGTCCTGGCCACGACCTGCGACACGGCGTGCTGCGACAGGGGGCCGCCACGGGCGCCCCGGAACAGCGGCCCCACCGGCGCCAGCGCATAGGGGCAGGCCGCCACGTATCGGGCCACCGCGTCGCGCGCGGCGGGCAGGACGGGGACCAGGCGTTCCTTCGATCCCTTGCCCACGATGCGCAGCATGTCGGGCAGGGGGGATTGCGCGGCGGTCAGGGACAGCGCCTCCGAGATGCGCAGCCCGCAGCCGTAGAGGACGGTGACGACGGCCACGTCGCGCGCGGCGATCCAGGGCGTCGGATGCTGCAGGCCCACCGCCTCGATCAGGTCCCTGGCCGCCGCCTGCGGCAGCGGGCGAGGCAGGGGCTTGCGGAACCGCGGCGCGCGGGTGGCGAGGATGGCGGTCGGGTCGAACCCTTCGCGTTCGCACAGCCAGCGGGTGAAGGACTTCACGGCCGACAGCCGACGTGCCACGGACCGTCCCCCGGTCCCCCGACGGCGTTCGGACGCCATGAACGCGCGCATGTCCGGCGTGGTGATCCGGGCGAAGGCGCTGACCCCCATCGGCCCCCCGTGGTGGTCCGCCATGAAGCCCAGGAAGTGCCGCAGATCGGCGCCATAGCCGGTGACCGTCGCCTCCGCCGCGTCGTCGAGCGCGCGCATGTGGTCCGCCCAGGCCGCGAGCATGTCGCGCAGGCCCGGGCTGATCTGCGTGGTCATGCGTCCAGATGGCGGCGCAAGACGCGTTCGGTCGAGGCACCCAGGAAGGCCAGCAGGTCGGTGGCCTGACCGGGGGCGAACAGGTCCGCGTCGCGTGCGCCCAGCGCCAGCAGGCCCGGGCGCCGGTCCGCGCCGAGATCCAGGCCCAAGAGCGCCTCCGACCCGACGGCGCCTCCGGCGGGCCCGTGCAGCACGGGGTCGACCCCGTCGCGGCGCAGGGTCACGGGGCGCAGATCCCGGGCGTGCAGCCCGCCCAGCCGCGCCGCGATGCCGCCGGGCGGCAGGACCGTGACGGACGGATGGGGCGCACCCTCGCCTTCCGGCGCCTCCAGCACCAGGCGCACGGAATGGATGCCCAGGATGTCGGCGATCGGCCCGGCCAGGGCGTCGAGAAGGTCCGCCAGCGTGGGGTGGTCCAGGATCGCCAGCACGCAGCGGTGGATCTGGTTGGTCCCGGCCAGGTTGTCGTAGGCCGCGGCGACGACGTGCCGGTGGGTGTCCGTCAGGCGGTCCAGCCGCGTTTCCAGCCGGTCCATCGCCAGGCCGCGCAGGTCGACGACGTTCTCGCCGCGCTTGCGGTCGTTGGCGTCCAGGAGGACGCGCATCACGGCGTCGTCCTCCAGGATGGCGGTGGGGTCGGTCAGGACATGGTCCCGCACGTCGCGCGGAAGCGCGGTGTCTGTGATGCTCATCTGTGCCTCGTTCACGGTCTTTTGCCGATTGACGAGGACGCTAGCACGCCCCGGGCGGGGTCAGAGGATTTTCTGACCCGTCGATTCCCAATCCTTCAGGAAGGCTTGCAAACCTGCATCGGTCAGCGGGTGATCCGCCATCTTGCGGATGACGCCCGGCGGTGCGGTGGCCACGTCGGAGCCCGCGAGCGCGGCCTCCTTCATGTGGTTGACCGTGCGGATGGACGCCGACAGGATCCGCGTGTCGAAGGCGAAGTTGTCGTACACCTCGCGGATCTCGCGGATCAGCTCCATCCCGTCGAGGTTCAGGTCGTCCAGCCGCCCGATGAAGGGGCTGACATAGGTGGCCCCCGCCTTCGCGGCCAGAAGCGCCTGGTTGACGCTGAAGCACAGGGTCACGTTGACCTGCGTGCCCGCGTCGGTCAGCGTCTTGCAGGTCTTCAGGCCCGCCCAGGTCAGGGGGACCTTGACGCAGACGTTGGGCGCGATCTCGGCCAGGTGGCGGCCCTCGGCCAGCATCGTGTCGGCGTCCAGCGCCACGACCTCGGCGCTGACGGGACCATCGACCATGTCGGCGATCTCCCTCGTGACCTCCTTGAAGTCGCGTCCCGACTTGTGGATCAGCGAAGGGTTCGTCGTGACCCCGTCGACCATGCCCAGGTCGTTCAGTTCGCGGATGGCGTCGATGTCGGCGGTGTCGACGAAGAATTTCATGGCGGCCCCCAGGTCGGATGTGTTGGGATGTGCATACGTCACGCCCCCGCATAGGAAAACCCGCCATGGATCCGACCCTTTGGCTGGCGTTCGCCGCCGCCTCCGCCGCGCTGCTGATGATCCCCGGTCCGACGATCCTGCTGGTGATGAGCTATGCGCTGGGCCAGGGGCGGCGGGTCGCGATCGCGTCGGCCGCGGGGGTGGCGCTGGGCGACGCGGTGGCGATGACGGCGTCGCTGGTGGGATTGGGGGCGCTGGTCCTGGCCTCGGCCACGCTGTTCACCGCGCTGAAGTGGATCGGCGCGGCCTATCTGCTGTGGATGGGCTGGACGATGTGGCGGTCCGCGGGGTCCGCCGCGTTGCCGGGGATGGCGGACGTGACGCCGGTTCCGGCCCGGCGCGTGTTCCGCCACGCCGCGATCGTGACCGCGCTGAACCCCAAGAGCATCGTGTTCTTCATCGCGTTCGTGCCGCAGTTCGTCCGGCCCGACGCGCCGCTGATGCCGCAGTTCGCGGTGCTGACGACGACCTTCGTGACGCTGGCGACGCTGAACGCGCTGGGCTTCGCGTTGCTGGCGGGGGCGTTGCGGGACCGGCTGCGGCGACCCGGCGCGCTGCGGGCGCTGACGCGGGTGGGCGGCGGCGCGCTGATGGCGATGGGGGCGGCGACCGCGCTGACGCGTCGGGCGGCCTGACGCCCCCTTTTCCCCGACTCGCGGCTGCCCGATATGGGAGGCATGACCGCGACCCCCCGCCATTTCCCCGAAGGCGCGCCCCTGGCCGTGCTGACGACCCAGCCGTTGGACGGGCCGCTGGACTACCGCGCGCCCGTGGGTGGCGTCGACCTGGGGGCCTTCGTGGAGGTGCCGCTGGGGCCGCGCAAGGTTCTGGGCATCGTATGGGGGGACGCCGAAGGGGACTGGCCGATCGAGAAGCTGCGCCCCGTCCTCGGCGTGCTGGACGTGCCGCCGATGCGTTCGGGCATGCGCACGTTCCTGATGCGCGCGGCGGAGTACACGCTGACGCCGCTCGTCTCGATGCTGCGGCTGGCGACGCGCGCCCCGGGTCTGGGCGAGGCCCCCGGCGGCCGCAAGGTGTACGGCCTGGGAACGGGTGATCCGGGCCGATCCACCGAGGCACGCGAGAAGGTGCTGACCGTGCTGCGCGACCGGCCCGACGACCTGTTCGGTCAGGCGGAGCTCGCGGGTCTGGCGGACGTGTCGGCGGGGGTGGTGAAGGGGCTGGTCGCCACCGGCGCGGTGACGATGCGCGACATGCCGCGGGACGCCCCCTATCCAGACCTCGATCCCAGCCGACCCGGCATGGACCTGGCTCCCGACCAGCGGGCGGCGGCGGAGGTCCTGCGCTGTCACGTGGCGGCGGGCGGCTACGGCACGACGCTGCTGCGCGGCGTGACCGGGTCCGGCAAGACGGAGGTATACCTGGAGGCCGTGGCGGAGGCCTTGTCGCGGGGCCGCCAGGTCCTGGTCCTGCTGCCCGAGATCGCCTTGACCGCCGAGTTCCTGACCCGGGTGGAGGCGCGGTTCGGCGCGCGCCCTGCGGAATGGCATTCGGGCGTCACCCAGGCCGAACGCCGCCGCTGCTGGCGCCGCGTGGCGCAGGGACAGGCCAAGCTGGTCGTGGGCGCACGCTCAGCGCTGTTCCTGCCCTTCGCCGACCTGGCGCTGACGGTCGTCGACGAGGAGCACGACAACTCCTACAAGCAGGAGGACGGCGTCCTCTATTCGGCCCGCGACATGGCCGTGCTGCGTGCATCCTGCGAAGGCGCGCGCGTGGTCCTGGCCTCGGCCACGCCGTCGCTCGAATCCTGGGCCAACGTCGAGGCGGGGAAGTACGACCGCCTGGATCTGACCTCGCGCTTCGGGGACGCGGCGATGCCCGATCTGCGTGCGGTCGACATGCGCGCGCAGCAGGTGCCGTCGGGCCGGTGGATCAGCCCCGTCCTGCAGGCCGCCATGGCCGAACGGCTGGCGGCGGGCGAGCAGTCGCTGATCTTCCTCAACCGCCGCGGTTATGCCCCCGTGACGCTGTGCCGGGCCTGCGGGCAGCAGGTGGCGTGCCCCCAATGCGACGCGCGCATGGTTGAGCACCGCTTCCTGAAGCGATTGATGTGCCACCAATGCGGCGACACCGCGCCGATGCCCGCCGCCTGCCCGTCCTGCGGGGTCGAAGGGAAGCTCGCCGCCGTGGGCCCCGGGGTCGAACGCATGGCGGAGGAGGTGTCGGCGCTGTTCCCCGACGCCCGCACGGCCATCCTGTCGTCTGACCTGTTCGGATCCGCCCGGTCCCTGAAGGCCAAGGTGGAGGAAATCGCGTCGGGCGGCGCCGACATCGTCATCGGCACGCAACTGGTCGCAAAGGGTCACAACTTCCCGCTGCTGACCCTTGTGGGTGTGATCGACGCCGACCTCGGGCTGCAAGGCTCCGACCTGCGTGCCGCCGAACGGACGTTCCAGTTGATGCGGCAGGTGTCGGGGCGGGCCGGGCGGGCGGACAGGCCCGGCACGGCGCTGTTGCAAACCTATCAGCCCGAGCACGGCGTGATCCGCGCGATCCTGGCGGGCGACGAGGACGGGTTCTGGGCAGAGGAGGCCGCGCAGCGCCGCATGGCGGGGGTGCCGCCCTATGGCCGCATGGCGGGGATCGTCATATCCGACCCATCGGTCGATGCCTGCTTCGACGTCGGCAACGCGCTCGCACGGAAGGCCGATCCGCTGTTGCGGGTGGGCGCGGAGGTCTATGGCCCCGCGCCCGCGCCCATCGCGCGGATCCGGGGCCGCCACCGCGTGCGCCTGCTGGTCAAGGCCCCGCGGCAGTCACCGATCCAGTCCGCCCTCGCGGCCTGGGTGTCGCAGGTCGAGCTGCCCCGGTCCACGCGCCTGAGCATCGACATAGACCCGCAGAGCTTCCTTTAGGTCCGTGCCTCGATCGCACGGCGGCGTGCCCCGACAGACAGGCCGCCGATCCCTGCCAGCAGCATCCAACCGCTGGCCGGCAAGGGGATCGGTGACGGTCCGGTCAGCCCTGCCGCCGCCTTGATCGCTGGATGAACGTCGACGATGTCGAGGTAGCGGCCATCGTTGAAACCCAGCCGCGACATCAAATAGGGGTCCATCCCATCCGCGCGAGCGGACAACTGCTCCGATCCCGCACCATGGGCCCACAAAAGGGTGTTCTCCGACGTATGGCTGCCCGAATGCCAAGCCACGCCAGGCAGCATGCCCCGGCCGTTGTTCTGGATGCCCTGGAACGCGATCGTCGCGGAATCGGGTCCCATCGGCATGCCGTTGCCGTGGTCGGTCAGAACCACCATCAACGTCTCGTCCCAGGACGACTCCGCCTCCACCCAGTCCACGGCCGTGCGGACCGCATGATTGAAGGCGACCTGTTCCTCGATGATGCGGTCGGTCCTGTTTGCATGCGCCATCCAATCGACAGCGCCCCCTTCGATCATTACGAACAGCCCATCGCCATCTCGCGACAGATGGTTCAGAGCGCCCCGCGTCATGGTCGAGAGGGTCGGTACGGTCTCGATGAAATGGTCGCCATCCGTGACGCTCGTCCGATCCTGACGTGGCCCATCGGGGTCGACGTTCGCCCTGCCTTTCCTGCGGTCCGCCTGCAACGTGCCGGCCGCGCGCGCCACCCCGATCAGGCGGCCCTCGATCTGTAGCGTTCCGTCCGCCAACGCCTCGAACTGGTCGCGCCGGTCGATCAGCGTCATCGGCGCGTCGGCCCCGTTCAGGGCGGCCCAGTCCGACTGGGAAATCCATTTGTGGTCGGGACTCGTATTGAGTTTGCCGTTGCGGTCATAATCAGGATGTCCCGCCCCCATCACGAGGTCCAAGGTACCGTCGTGAATCATCTGCGACGCGATCGTGTTGTAGGTATGGCGGCTGTCGCTGTTGGCGCCGAAGGCGGCTGGCGTGGCATGACTGATCCCCACGCTGGTGACGACGCCCACGGCGCGGCCGTCCTGCTTCATTTCCTCGGTGATCGTGGTCAACCTCGTCCCATCCCTGCCGGTCGAAACGCGGCCGTTCTGCGTCCGCTGCCCCGTCGCGAGCGCCGTCGCAGCGGCAGCGCTGTCCGTCGCGTTCTGCCTGATCTTCCGATATCCCTCGAAATGGCTGTCGGTGCCGGTCGGAGTCGCGTCCCAAGCCGCGTCTGGGTGGTACTCTACCGGTGGGTCAGTCAAACGCTGCGTCGTCATGCCGAGCCGGACGTCGAACGCGTCGTAGGGTTGGCGGCCCTTTGCGCCGAACTCCCAATAGCTGGCCATGTCGAACGTGCCCCAGGACGCGCCATCCGTTATCATCAGGATGACGTTCCGAGCCGTCGCGGCCGGGCTCGGTGCGGTCAACGCCAAGACGCCAGCGATGGTCAGCGCCCCGAGGCGCGGCAGGTGAATCGGTGTCAAGGTTCGCTCCATCGTCGGGATCAGATTCCCGCGTCGGTTCGGGACCATGACGCGGCTTCGGCTCCCACGCTTGGCGGAAACTGGTTGATGGATGGTTAACCGCCGGATCGTCCGCCTTTCCCTTCCTCCCTCTGACGGCTACACCCGGCGCGTTCCAACGGGGATCCACCATGACGACCGCACCCGCGCCGCAGCCCGGCATCATGGGGATCGACCTCTATCAGGGCGGCGCGTCGAAGATCGCGGGCCGGGACGACGTGCTGAAGCTGTCGTCGAACGAGAATCCCTATGGCGCCCCGCCTTCCGCCGTAGAAGCGGCCCGGGTGGCCGCGGCCGACATGCATCTGTACCCGCCCACCGACCACGCGCCCCTGCGCCGCGCCATCGCAGAGGTTCACGACCTGGACCCGGAACGCGTCATCTGCGGCGTGGGGTCCGACGAGGTGATCCATTGGCTGTGCCAGGCCTATGCCGGGCCGGGGGATCAGGTTCTGCACACCGAGCACGGCTTCCTGATGTACGGGATCAGCGCGCGGGCCGCGGGCGCGGCGCCGGTGAAGGTGCCCGAACGGGATCGGACCGTGGACGTGGACGCGCTGCTGGACGGCGTCACGGACGCGACGAAGCTGGTCTTCATCGCCAACCCCGCCAATCCGACCGGGACCCTGCTGAACGGTCAGGACGTCACGCGCCTGGCCGACGGCCTGCCGGATGGCTGCCTGCTGGTGCTGGACGGAGCCTATGCCGAGTTCGCCGACGACTTCGACGGGGGCCTGCGCCTGGCCGAGACGCGGGCGAACGTCGTCGCGACGCGGACCTTCAGCAAGCTCTATGGCCTTGGGGGGATGCGCGTCGGCTGGGCGTATGGCGCGCGGGACGCGATCGACGTGCTGAACCGCATCCGGGGACCCTTCAACCTGTCGAACGTGGCCCTGGCCGCCGCGGAGGCGGCCGTGCGCGACCGGGACTTCGCCGCCATGACGCGGGACGGCAACGCCGCGCAGCGGGCGCGACTGATCTGCGGGCTACGCGCGCTGGGCCTGGGATGCGACGACAGCCAGGCGAACTTCGTCCTGGCCCGGTTCGCCGACCGCGCGACGGCGGAGGCCGCGGATGCCCACCTGCAGGCGGCGGGCATCGTCGTGCGCCATCCCGTCGGCTACGGCTTCCCGGCTGCGCTGCGGATCACCGTGGGCGACGAGGCGGGGACGACCCGCGTGCTGGACGCCTTGCGGGCCTTCGCGGAGCGCGACGATGATCTATGACCGCGTCGCGCTGATCGGGTTGGGCCTGATCGCCGGGTCGATGGGCCTGCGGATGCGGCAGGACGGCCTGGCGGGCGAGGTGGTGGGGTATGCCCGCAGCGAACGGACGCGCGCGGTCGCGGCGCGGCGCGGCCTCGTCGATCGGACGGTGGACGATGCGGCCGCGGCGGTGCTGGACGCGGACCTCGTGGTGCTGTGCGTGCCCGTGGGCGCGATGGGCGCCGTCGCCGCCGCCATCGCGCCGCACCTGAAGCCCGGCGCGACCGTCAGCGACGTGGGATCGGTCAAGCGGGACGTCATCGTCGCGGTGGGACCGCACGTGCCGGACGGCGTCCATTTCGTCCCCGCCCATCCCATCGCGGGCACGGAGCAATCGGGACCGGAGGCGGGGTTCCCGGAACTGTTCGACAACCGCTGGTGCCTGCTGACGCCCGCGGCCGACACCGAACCGGACGCCATCGACCGCCTGACCCGACTGTGGCAGGCGCTGGGCTCCACCGTGGACGTCATGGATCCCGACCACCACGACCTCGTCCTGGCGGTCACGTCGCATGCCCCGCACCTGATCGCCTATACGATGGTGGGCGTGGCGGACGACTTGCGGCGCGTCACGGATTCGGAGGTCATCAAGTATTCCGCCGCGGGGTTCCGGGACTTCACCCGCATCGCCGCCAGCGACCCGGTGATGTGGCGCGACGTGTTCCTGAACAACAAGGACGCCACGCTGGAGGTCCTGGGCCGCTTCACGGAGGAGCTGTTCGCGTTGCAACGCGCCATACGGACGGGGGACGGGGACATGCTGCAGGACTATTTCACGCGCACGCGGGCCATCCGCCGCGGCATCATCGAGGCGGGGCAGGACACGCCGGACGCCGACTTCGGGCGCCATCCGCGCAAGGTGCCGTCGTGACCCCGTGGGCCGTCGCCCTCGCCGTGCTGCTGGCCTGGCCCGCCGGTGCCGCGGTTGCACCGCCGCCCCCGTCGGACGCGCTGGCCCAGCCCCGCCCCGAACAGCGGCCCGGCGGTCTGGTCGAGGTCCTGTCCAGCGCAGCCCGGCCGTTGGCCGACGCCCCGTTGGAACGCGCCTTCCGGCCCCAGCGCCGACAGGATCCAGAGGTCGCGGAAGCGCGCCTGGTGCAGGCCATTCTGGCCAACCCTCTGCCCGCGATAGAGGACGACGGCACCGTGCGCCTGTCGGACCGTCCCGTGTTGCGCCAGGCCATGGGCCGCCCCCGTCCCCAGGGCGGCGGCCTGTGCCAGCGCCCCGGCCTGGTGGGCGAGGCCATCGGCGAGGTGACGGGCCGTGGCGCCTGCGGCATCCCCAGCGCCGTGCGGGTGCGCGCGGTGGCGGGCGTCACGCTGTCGCAACCCGCGCGGATGGACTGCGCCACCGCCCGGGCGCTGGACGATTGGGTGCGTGGCGGGGTCATACCCGCCATCGGCGGCACCGGTGGGGGGGTGATGCAGCTTCGCGTCGCGGCCGGCTATGTCTGCAAGACCCGCAACAGCCGTCCCGGCGCGCGCTTGTCGGAGCATTCCTATGGGCGGGCCATCGACATATCGGCCTTCGTGCTGGCGAACGGCACGGCGTTGACTGTGCGCGGCGATTGGGGCAACGGCGCGCGGGGGCGCATCCTGGAGACGATCTGGCGCGCGGCCTGCGGCCCGTTCGGCACCGTCCTGGGGCCCCGGTCCGACCGGTTCCACCAGGGGCATTTCCACGTGGATACCGCGCGCTATCGCTCCGGCTCCTATTGCCGGTAGCGCAGGACCCCCGCGGGGGGCAGGTCGTAGCCGTCGAAGCGGCGCGGCTCGGACGCGTAGTTGAACAGGAACGTGTCCGCCCCCGCCCGGGTGCGGCGCAGGCCGTCGGGCATATCGGCCGTGTCCAGCCCGGCCCCGCGCGCGAGGTCGCCCAGGATGCGGCGCGCGCCCTCCCCGTCGGGCCAGCCGGCCAGGTGCAGGCGGTTCCCCGACCGGATCAGCGCGGGCAGGCCGTCGGAGGTGCGTTCGACCACGTCTGCCGTCGTGTCGAGGTGTTCGATCCACAGGCCCAGCGTGCCGCCCCCTTCCAGCGCACGAGGCGCGTCGGGGGGCAGCGTCTCCACCAGGGTCGCGGTGGCGTCCAGGCCGGGCAGGTCGGGGCCCAGAGCGACGCGCATCGACAGGTCGGGGTCGCGCAGGTCGGTGCGGGGGCCGGTCATCACCAGACCCGGGGCGGCGTCGATGGCCCCTCGCAGAGGGTCCGCCAGGTGCAGCAACGACGGCACGAGGGTCAGCGCGTAGGGCGATAGGTCCGTCGTGCCGGAACCGACGACGTCCACGTCCAGCCCCAGGCTGCGCAGGGCGCGATAGAGGTGGAAGGCCAGGCCGAAATGGTCGAACCCCGCCCCCTGCGGCTGGACCCGCCACGCCCATTGGCTGGGGTAGTCGAAGACAAGGGCCACGGGCGCGGTCCCGCGTTCCACGTCGGGCGCATCGGCCAACTCGGCGGCCACGGTCGCGATCTCGGCGAAGGCGGGGGCTTCGGCGTTGTCGGGGCGTAGCAGGCCCGCGTGGTGGCTTTCCTGCGCGAAGGGGGCCTGCCGCCAGCGGAACGGCATCACCGCCTCGGCCCCGTGGGCGAACGCTTCCCACGCCCAGAGCCGGACCATGCCGGGCAGCGGGGCGGGGTTGTAGGGGGCCCAGTTCACGGGACCGGGCTGCTGTTCCACCACCCACCAGCGTCCCTTCCCGACGCTGCGGTAGAGGTCGTGGTGGAACGCCTGGAAGTCCGGGTCGCCCTGACGGTGAAAGCGGCGGCGGTGGTCGTCGTCCGCGTACACCCGGTCCATCAGGAAACCAAGCGGATAGCTGTCCCAGGACGCGATATCGAGATGCTCGCCCAGGGCGAAGTGATCGAAGTCGGTTTCGCGCCCCATGTAGTTGTGCGCGATGGGCGCATCGGAATGGGCCCGGATCGCGTCCACCTGCGCGCGATCGAAGCGGATGACCTGATCGCTGCTGAACCGCCGGAAGGCCAGCGCATGGGCCGGATTGGGTTCCGTGACCGTCAGGTTGGGCAGGTCGATCTGGTCCCAATCGTCGTAGTCCATCGACCAGAACACGTTGCCCCAGGCCCGGTTCAACGCCTGGGGCGACTGGTACCGTCGCGCGAGCCAGTCGCGGAACGCCTGCCGGGCGGCGTCGGAGTAGCTGAGGACCGTGTCGTGGCAGCCGTACTCGTTGTCGGTCTGCCACGCCTGCACGCGGTCGCCGAACCGTTCGGCCAGGATCGTGGCGATGCGGACGGATTCGTCCCGGTAGCCATCGTGGCTGAAGCAGTAATGGCGGCGGCTGCCGAACCCCCGCGGTCGGCCGTCGCGGTCCACGGCCAGCATGTCGGGGTGTCGGTCCAGCATCCAACGTGGTGGCGTGGCGGTCGGCGTGCCCAGGGCGACGGACAGGCCCGCGCCTTGCAGCGCATCCATCGCGCGGGCCATCCAATCCAGGCGCAGGTCGCCGGGCGCGGGCTCCAGGCGGGACCACGCGAATTCGCCGATGCGGATCCATGTCAGGCCCAGGTCGGCCATGCGGCGGGCGTCGTCGCGCCAGACCGCTTCGTCCCAGTGTTCGGGGTAGTAGCAGGTCCCCAGCGTCCGCTTCATGGGAGCGCCATCACAGCACGACCCTGTGTTCCGGCTGACCGGCCACGTTGAGGTCCACCGCGAAGGTCCGGCCCGCCTGGCCGTGATGCGGTGCGTCCGGTAGGTCGGTCGTCGCGGAGGTGACGAACAGCGTGCGGCGGTCCGGACCGCCGAAGGCGGGGCAGGTGACGCGGGCGGCGGGCAGGGCGATGGAGCGGCGGAACCGCCCGTCAGGGCCGTGGCAGGCGACGCGCCAAGCGTCCCATTGCGCGACCCACAGGTCGCCGGTCTCGTCCACCACCGCGCCGTCGGGGTTCACGCCCACGGCGCTGTAATCGCAGAACATCTCCGGCGCGCCGGACGGCCAGCCCGCGCGGTCGAGGTGCTGCGACCAGATCGCGCCCTTGGCCGTGTCCGCGAAATACGCGAGATCGCCGCCCGGCGCGAAGCAGATGGCGTTGGGGATCGTGACCTGTTCGTAGAGCAGCCGCACCTCGCCCCGGAAGTAGCGATAGATCGCGCCGCGCCCGGCCTCCGCCCCCAGACCCGTCGTGCCGATCCAGAAGCCGCCCAGGGGGTCGGCGCGGCCGTCGTTGGACCGGGTGCCCGGGTCGCCGGCTTCCAACGGCGCGACGCGGTCTCGGATGCCGCTGGCGATGTCGAAGGTCCACAATCCGGTGGCGGTGGCGACGAACAGCGTGGCATCGTCGGTCCACCCGGCGGCCGAGGGATGGTCGTCCCAGTCCCAATGGATCGGCGCCCCGTCACCCGACTGGGACATGAGGCGCTTGCCCAGGATGTCGAACCAGAACAACTGGTTGCGGGTCGGGTGCCACAGCACCCCTTCGCCCAGTGCGCAGGCGCGGTCGTCGTGGATGCGGGGCGTCACGCCAGGGCGTCCCAGGTGGCGACGACCGCCCGGGCGCGGGCAGCCATGTCGTCGGTGGACAGGCCGGGAGCGAAGAGCGCCGTGCCCAGCCCGAAGCCGTCGGCGCCGGCCGCGACCCACTCGCCGAAATTGTCCGCGCCCGCGCCGCCCACGGCATAGACCGGAACCTCCGCGGGCAGGACGGCCTTCATGGCCTTCAGGCCGGACGGGCCCGCCATGGAGCCCGGGAACAGCTTCAGGCCCGTGGCGCCTGCGCGGATGGCGGCGAAGGCTTCCGTGGGCGTGAAGACGCCGGGCCAGGATTGGAGGCCGCGTTCGACGGTACGGCGGATGACGCCTTCGTCCGTGTTCGGAGACACGATCAGGCGCCCGCCCACATGGGCCACCTTGCCGACCTCGGACGGGGACAGGACGGTGCCCGCCCCGATCGTCGCGGCGTCGCCATGGGCGCGCACCATGGCGGCGATGCTGTGATAGGGGTCGGGCGAGTTGAGCGGCACCTCGATCACGGTGATGCCGGCCTCGATCAGGGCGGCGCAGGCATCGACGGCTTGGTCCGGTCCGATGCCGCGCAGGATGGCGATGAGGGGGCGGGTCATCGACATGTCCTCCGTGCGACGGCGAGGCCCGCCAGCGTGGCGTCGGCCGCGGACAGGATGTGGGTGGATATTCCCTGCGACGTCAATGCCTTGTCGTAGGCGGGCGTGGTGGTGGCGGAGCCCGTTATCACGACCTCGCGGCCCAGCCACCAGGGTTTCGTGGCGGCGAGCTCCGCGCCGATCAGTAGGCCGGACAGGGTCGCGCGGGCGACGGCGGCGGGTTGCGCGTGCAACAGGTCGGCGGCGCGCAGCTGGAACAGCTTGGCGGTCAGGGTCTCCGGCCTGGACAGGGTCGCATCGACGGCCTCCGCGAAGGCGTCGTCGTCCCAACCGTCCGGGGCGATGGAATGACGCAGAACGGAATGGCGGGTCAAGGCCGCGAACAGCTCGCCCGTCATGACGGTTCGGAAGCTGACGACCTCGCCCGCCGAAAGGTGGACCCATTTGGTGTGGGTGCCGGGCAGGCAGGCGCAGCCGTCGAAGCCGTCGAGGCGCGTCAGGATGCCGGAAATTTGCGTTTCTTCCCCGCGCATTACGTCCGGGTGGGGGTCGGTCTGGGACAGGCCGGGGAGGATGCGGACGCGCAGGCGGGGATCGGTGCCGGGGACCGTGACTGCGCCGCCAGCGGGGGTGGCGGGCACCGTGCGGTAGGGGGCTTCGTGCCAGCCCTGGCGCGCGCCGACCATGCCGCAGGCGAGGATGTCCGTCGGTCGGTCGAGCCAGTCTTCCACAAGTGATATCAACGCGTTCTGGAACCCATCGCGCGCCAGTCCACCCATGCCCGCGTCGCTTTCGCGCGTATCCCGGGGGGTGTAGCCGTCCATCCGCGTGGCCCGCAGCGTGGAGGTGCCCCAATCGACCGCGATCCAGGGATCGGTCATCGGAACACCGGGGGGATCCACGTCGCCCCGTACGTCGCCCTGCCCGTCGTGACGTCGGTCATGACGCAATCCCCGCACGTATCACAGTCGATCCCCTCCGCATGGTTCCCAGGCGCGCAGACTACAACCTATGCCCTTCGACCACCCACATCGAGTCCGGGTAGGTCCAAGGCAAGACGATCCCGTGATGCATCAGCCACGTTCCGGGCAGATCGACGGGACCGTCCTTCAGGAGCGGCGTCCCCCGGCTGAGGGCGGGCGCGTCGGCGCGGTTCGCGAGTTCGATCCGATAGGTCGCGTCCGGGTCCAGCGCCGTCAGTCGCAGGGGTCGCGGCGCGATCTGGGCGCTCGTGGCGGCCTTGCCCGCGAAGACCACGAAGCGGCCGCCGTCGCGCGCCATCTGCTGTTCGGCCAGCACGGCCGGGTCCGCGCTGTCGAGGCGCAGGATGTCGGCCCCCGTCATCCAGCCGCGGTTGCGCTTCCACCAGGCGGTGACGTCGCGCAGGACGCGAGCCTCGTCCTCGGTCAGTTCGCGCGGATCCATCTCGAACCCCATGTGGCGCTGGGCGGCGACCCAGGCGCGGAAGCGGATGTCGAGCACCCGGCCCGAGGTGTGGCACCGGCGCGGCCCCACATGGCTGCCCGTCACGGCCAGGGGCAGGAACAGTGCGGCGTCGTGCTGGATGCGGAGGCGTTCCAGCGCGTCGTTGCTGTCGGACAGCCAGACGCGGTGGGTGCGGGCCATGATGCCGAAGTCGATGCGCCCGCCGCCGGAAGCGCAGGACTCGATCTCCACCCCCGGGAAGTCGCGGCGCAGGCGGTCGATCAGGGCATACGAGCCGCGCGTCTGGTCGGCGTCGGGCATGGGCAGGACGCGGTTGTGGTCCCATTTCACGTAGTCGATGTCGTGCGCGCCCAGGATCGCGGCCATGCGGGCATGGATGAAGTCCCGCACCCGGGGATTGCCCATGTCCAGCGCCTTCTGCTGGCGGCCCAGGGTCTGATCCGCGGCGCCCAGCGCCCAGTCGGGATGGGCGCGGTGGATGTCGCTGTCGGGGTTCACCATCTCCGGTTCGAACCAGAGGCCGAAGGTCATGCCGCAGCCGTGGACGTGGTCGATCAGGGGCCCCAGGCCGTCGGGATACTTGCGGGGGTCCACGGTCCAGTCCGACAGGCTGCGCGTGTCGTCGTCGCGCTGGCCGAACCAGCCGTCGTCCAGCACGAAGCGTTCGGCGCCCAGGTCGGCGGCGCGGCTGGCGATGTCCTTCAGGACGGGCAGCCGGTGGTCGAAATAGACGGCTTCCCAGCAATTGTAGTGGACGGGGCGCGGGCGGGACCGGTCGGGCCAATCGACGATGCGGTCGCGGACGTGGCGTTGGAAGGCCACCGCGCAGCCGTTCAGGCCCGTCCGGCTGTAGGTCGCATGGAGCGTGGCCGTCTCGAACCGGGTGGCGGCGTGTGTCTCCATCCGGGCGGCGTGGCCCCATTGGATCTGGCGGCGGCCGTCGGGCAGCTCCTCCGCGATCATGCGGTGGCCGCCCGACCAGCCGTAATGGAAGGCGTAGGCTTCGCCTCGGGTGTTCGTCGCGCCCCGGCAGGGGACAAGGAGGCCGGGGAAGTGTTCGTGCCCCGTCCGCCCGGTCCGGTTCTCGCGGTAGCGGATGCCGGGGGACCAGGGGGTGCGGTTCAACTGGAACTCGCCGCACCAGCGGCCCGAGACGTCGATCATCTCGTCCGATAGCTGGGGGGCGGGCAGGACGGGGGCGGCGAGCCAGTGCAGGTGGACGGGGGCGTCGGCGTCCAGGATCGTCCTGGCGGTGACGATGTGGGTGGACGGGTCGGTGGCGAAGCGGAACGTCAGGCGCAGGCCATGGTCCGCATCGGCGTAGCGCAGGTCGAGTGCGTCGCCGTTCCGGTCGTCCGAGACGTAGAGGAATCTGGGCAGGATGGGGGTGCCGTCGCGAGTGCGCAGGATCAGGCCGGGTTGGCCGGGGAAGGTTCGGGCCGCTTCGGGGCAGAGCGACAGGTCCGGGTTCTCGTCCAGCATGCCGCCCGTGACGTCGATGGCGTGGGCGGCGGCGAGCGTCGTCAGGTTCGCGTCCGGGGGCAGGGGGTCGCCCCAATAGACGCATTGCGGCAGGCGGTCGCCGGTCGCGGCGAGGACGAGGGTCTGGCGGGCGGCCGTGCCGTCGTGATCGTCGAGGCGCCAGGTGCGGGGGGTGGGGGTTGTCATGGTTGCGGCTTCTATCTCGCGGATTGGGCGGCAAGCAGGCCCCGCGGCGGACCGGAGGGTTGGCGCTGCAGAGGTCCTGGCTTGGTCGTTTATCGTGCGGCCTGCATCCGAGAGGGTGGCGCGGGTATGCTGACGTCGCAATGCGCCGACCCTGCCGGGCCGGTCCGGGTCCTGCCGAAGGCACGCTTTGCAGCGTGACGGCCCTGCGGGTCTGCGACCCGCGCACCCGCCCCATGGCCTGCGGCCGATCGGATCGTACAACCGTCACGCCATATGGAGGGGGATCCTCGGGTCGAGCCCGAGGATGACGGATCGCGCTTGCGCGGATCCGTCACTTCACGGCCCCCAGCGTCAGGCCCGCGATGAAGTGGCGTTGCATCAGGAAGAACATCAGCACGGGCGGCAGGGCGGCGACGATGCTGCCGGCGCTCATCAGGTGATAGGCGGCGCGGAACTGGCTGTTGAAGGCGGTGATGCCCGCGGTGACGGGCTGGCTGTCGGGGCCCTGGGTCAGCACCACGGCCCAGAAGTAGTCGTTCCAGATGAAGGTGAAGATCAGCACCGACAGGGCCGCGAGGGCGGGCTTCATCAGGGGCAGGACCACGTACCAGAAGATCCGCCATTCGGCGACGCCTTCGACGCGCGCGGCCTCGATCAACGGATAGGGCAAGGCGCGGATGAAGTTGCGCATGAAGAGCGTGCAGAACCCCGTCTGGAACGCGATGTGGAACAGCACGAGGCCCGTCTTCGTGTCGTAGAGGCCCGCATCCACCGTCAGGTCGCGCACGGGCACCATCAGGATCTGGAACGGCACGAAGTTGCCCGCGATGAACATGAAGAAGATCAGTAGGTTGCCCTTGAACCGATAGATCCCCAGCGCGAACCCCGTCATCGCCGACAGGGCCACGGCCCCGATCACGGTGGGCACGGTGATGAGCACGGAGTTAAGCAGGTAGCGCGGCATGTCGGATTCGAAGAAGACCTTCGAATAGTTCGGGATCAGGTCGAAGCTGGTGGGGATGCCCCAATAGTTGCCCGACACGAAGTCGCCCTCGGGCCGGATCGAGAAGGCGGCCACCGCGATCAGGGGCAGCAGCCACAGGATCAGGGCCACGGGCAGAAGCGTCTTGTAGGCGATCTGCGCGGGCTGCGGGCGGGACTGGATCGGGGTGGGGAACATGTCAGCGGTGCTCCTGGGCGGCGCCCCGTAGGGTGGGTGAAACCCACCATTGCAGGACGCTTCGTGTTTCGGCGCGTCTGTTCCGTCCGGGAACGGGCGTCGGAGTGCGGTGGGTTCCACCCACCCTACGGCGCGTCACGTCAGCCCTCCCCGCATCTTCTTGGGCAGGCCCTCCGCCACCGTGCCGTAGCTAACGGCGATGCGGTGGGCAGCCTCGTCCGCGTCGAGCGCTGCCAGGTCCAGCGCGACCCAGGAGCGGTGGAAGTACTTGGCCCGGCCGGCGGCGCCCGCGTCGATCAGCATGGCCGCCGTCTCCACGTCTGGGCATTTTACGGACGCGGTCTCGGTGTTGGCGTCGCGGGTGTCGGCATGGCCGAAGCAGGCGAACATCTTGCCGCCGACCTTCCAGGCGTCGAGCTCGCCGGGGCTGGAGAGGACGGCGCCGGGGTGGGTGGCGCAGAGGGTGTCGAAGTCGGGGCGGGTCATATTCCCAACCCCGTCGTGACGACAGCGACCGCGCACAGGCCAAACATGATCAGCCGGGCTCTTTCCGCGTCACGAAAGATCGAGCGGAAGACCGGATATGGCGCATCTCGGGGCAACATGACGTCGATGATGCCCATCAACACGATGACGATGATCAAGACGATAGAGATCATAGCGTAGGCCGGTCATCATGGACGCCCCGAGGCCGAAGCGCGGGCCGCAGGCCCGCAGGCCTCGCGCCGGTCCGGTCCCGCAGGGCCGGCGCATTGCGACGTCTCATCTGGCCACTGCCGGTCGGAGGCATGTTGCACCATAAAGTGTCAGGCCACGACCGTCCCGGCGCCAACCCTCCGTCCCGGCGCAAGCCCTGCTTCGAGCCTCGACCAGCGAGGCCCCGGCGCAAGGCCGGTGCGGCGGTGCGATGATCGGCGCTCATCGCGCCGCCGCCTTCTCGTCGCGGTACATCGACCACAGGAAGTAGGCGATGAAGACCAGCATCAAGAGGAACAGGACGACGGCGATGGCCGAGCCGTAGCCCATGCGGAAGCCGAACTCCGACAGCGCCTCCTCGAACATGTAGAACGACAGGACGCGGGTGGAGCCGAAGGGCCCGCCGTTGGTCATCACGGATATCAGGTCGAAGGAGCGCAGCGCGCCGATGATGGTGACGACGAAGGCGATGAAGGTCGCGGGCTTCAGTTGCGGCAGGATCACGTACCACAGCATCCGCCAGCCCTTGGCCCCGTCCAGGCGGGCGGCTTCGACCTGTTCGGGGTCCACGGCGTTCAGGCCGGTCAGGTAGAGGATCATGCAATACGCCGTCTGCGGCCAGAGGCCTGCGGCGATGATGCCGTAGGTCGCCATGGACGGGTCGCCCAGGATGTTGACCGGGCCCGCGCCGAACAGCGCCAGGCCCGCGTTGAGCAGCCCCTCGCGCGGCAGGTAGAACCACGAGAAGACCAGTCCCACGACGACCTGGGACAGGACGAAGGGGAAGAAGAACAAGGACTTGTAGATGCGGATGCCGCGCACGGTCTGGTTCAGGAACAGCGCGATGAACAGGCCCAGCGGGATCGCCAGCAGGTAGAGGACGAGCCAGCGGATGTTGTTCCAGAAGCTGACCTCGAACTTGCGGTCCCCGCCCAGCAGGCGTTCGTAGTTGCCCAGGCCCACGAACTCCCCGTTCGCATGCAGGTCGCCCAAGCCGTCCCATTCGTAGAACGAGATGTAGAAGGACTGGAATATGGGGACGATCACGTAGACCGCGAAGAACAGGACGCCCGGGATCAGGAACAGCCAGGGGGTCAGCGCGATCTCGTTACGCTTGTACCAGGACCGGCCGTCGGGTCCGGGTGCGCCGCCGCCCTCCACGGGGGGATGGGTGTCGGGGACGACGGGTGCGACGTTGGCCATGGCTGCGTTCCTCCCCGAAACGGCGCGGTCGGCGCATGCGGAAGCCCATGGGCTCGCGGATGGACCAGCGATGCCGCGCCCCCGCCGATCGGACGGGGGCGCGGGTGGTCAGATCACTCGTAGATGCGCTGGCGGGCGTCTTCGAGGCGCGCCAGGATGTCCTCGAGGTTGTCGGGGAAGACCATGAACTCCTGCAGGCCCTCCATCCCGATGGACGCCATCTCGGCGTCCAGGTCGCGGTCGAAGAACTGCATGATGCCGCCCGGCGCGTCGTTGGACAGCATCTGGAAGCCCTGCTGCAGGAACTCGTCGTCGTCCACGCTGGACCCGGCGTTCACGGGCAGCTGGCCCAGGGCGTCGCCCGCGTTGATGCGGGTCTGCACCTCCGCCGAGGTGACGTAGCGCAGGAACTCCTTCGCGGCCTCGGGGTTCGACGCGTTCGCGGGGATGTGGAACGTGTCGGTCGGCGCGTCCTCCGCCCGCTCGACGTCCGGGGCGATGATCGGGAACTGGTAGAAGTCCAGCTGCTCGTCGCTCAACCCGCCGTCGCGCATGGCCGCGACCGCGAAGTTGCCCATCAGGTAGGACGTGGCCTCGCCGTTGACCATGAAGGGCAGGGCTTCCTGCCAGGAATAGTTCTGGTGGTCGTCGATATAGGCGCCCATGTCGATGAGCTCGCGCCAGTTGCTGAACGTCTGGCGCACGCGCTCGTCGGTCCAGGGCACCTCGCCGCGGGCCAGCTCCATGTGGAAGTCGTAGCCGTTGGTGCGCGCGTTGATGTAGTCGAACCAGCCGCCGGCGGTCCAAAGGAACTTGGTCCCGATCGTGTAGCACTTGCGGCCCGAATCGAGGATCGCCTGGCAGTTCGCCAGCTCCTGCTCCCAGGTCTCCGGCTCCTCGAGGCCCAGCTCGTCGAAGATGTCCTCCCGGTAGTACACGCCCCACTGGTAGTAGGTGTAGGGCACGCCCCATTGGGCATCGTCGATGGTCATGGCGCCCTTCGTGGAGGCGAGCGCCTCGAACTCGGGCTCGGCCCACAGGTCGGACACGTCCATGAACAGGCCGGCGTCGACGTAGGGGCGCATGCGGTTCGCGGCGTACCAGTTGACGAGATCGGGCGCGTTCGCGGTCAGGGCGTTGCGGATCTGGGTCTTCCAGGCCTCGCGGTCGACGACCGTCAGCTCGATGTCCAGGTCGGGGTGCAACTCGCCGAAATCCTCGACCAGTCCTTCCATCACCGCGCGGGGCGCGGGGTTGGACATGTCGGAGATGATGCGCAGCTCGCCGGACAGCTGGTGGCCGTCGGCGAAGGCCGCGCCGGAAAGCATGGTGGTGGCGGCCAACGCCGCGGTCAGGGTCTTCATGGTGTTCCTCCCTTGCGGGCGGCCCTTTGGTGGCCGCTCCTCAGGGCGGAAGGATGCACCCATCTTGCCGTCGGGGGCAAGCGGATCGGCAGGGGCCTCAGGCCGGCACGGCCGCCTCCCTGAACGACACCAGCCGGCGCGCGCCCTCGTCCCACAGGGTCAGCTTCACCGCCGCGAGGCTGTCGCCCACGGTGACGCGGCTCATCCCCGCCAGGTCGGGGTGGTCGGCCAGGACCTCGGGCAGGCGGTAGAAGGGGATGCGCGCCGCGAGGTGGTGGACGTGATGCACCCCGATGTTGCCCGTGATCCAGCGCAGGGGCGCGGGCAGCACGTAGTTGGACGACCCTTCGAGCGCGGCCTCGGCGAAGCGCCATTCGTCCCCGACGGTCCAGTGCGTCCCGTCGAACTGGTGCTGCACGTAGAACAGCCACACCCCCGCCGTGGCCGCCATCAGCGTCGTGGGAAGCTGCACCGCCAGGAACGGCCCCACCCCCATGGCCCAACACAGGAGCGCGGCGGGCACGAGGATCGCGAAGGTGGTCGCCACGGTCGACACCCAGGGCGTTGCGCCCGAGCGCATCAGGCCCATGGGCACGCGGTACTGGCACAGGAACACCCAGGCCGGCCCCAGGCCGAACATCACCGCCGGATGCCGGTAGAGGCGATAGCGCAGGCGGCCCCCGGGCGGCAGCGCACGATACTCGGCCACCGTCAGCGTGGTGATGTCGCCGATCCCGCGACGGTCCAGGTTGCCCGCGCCCGCATGGTGCATCGCGTGCGAGCGGCGCCAATAGTCGTAGGGCGTGAAGGTCAGCACGCCCAGCACCCGCCCCGTCCAGTCGTTGACCCGCCGCGACGCGAACAGCGCGCCGTGCCCGCAATCGTGCTGGAGCACGAAGAGCCGCAGGAGGAACCCAGCCGCGGGCACCGTGAAGAGGAGCCCCCACCAGTGGCCATGCGTCACGGTCCACGCCGCGAGGGCCCAAAGCAGGACGAAGGGCACCACCGTGATCGCGACCTCGCCGAGGCTGCGCCGGAGGCGGGGGCGGGCGTAGGGCCGGAGGCGGCGGGACCACGCGTCGGGGGCGGGCACGGTCTGGGGGGCGGAGCCCATGGGCGGCGTTCCTTTGGGGCGGGGCAGGGGCGCCCGCGGCGACCAGCCGGGATGGACGCGGAAGGCGGGGCGGAGGCGGTGCCTTCGCGGTCCGGTGGGCCGACCTTTCGTCGGAGGAGGTTCAGCACGGGCGCAATCCGATCCGGATGGCGCGGGCTGGCCCACCCCATGTTGGGGCGCGGGGCGCCGTCGTCAATGCGGCGTCCCGCCCGGACGGGGGCGGATCGGGCATTGCAATCCCCGGCCCCTTACCTTTCCCTGGCCGCCGGGGGACGGAGGAGAAGCCATGTCGGGCGTCAATCTGGAACGGGTCGTCAAGCGTTACGGCGAGACGCAGGTGATCCACGGGGTGGACCTGGACATCCAGGACGGGGAATTCTGCGTCTTCGTGGGACCGTCGGGCTGCGGCAAGTCCACCCTGCTGCGGATGATCGCGGGCCTGGAGGAGACGACGGACGGCCGGATCCGGATCGGCGCGCGCGACGTGACCCGCGAGGACCCGGCCCAGCGCGGCGTGGCGATGGTGTTCCAGACCTACGCGCTCTACCCCCACATGACCGTGGCGGAGAATATGGGCTTCGGGCTGAAGATGAACGGCCACCCCCGCCGCGAGATCGACGCGAAGGTGGCGGAGGCGTCGCGCATCCTGAAGCTGGACGACTACCTGGCCCGAAAGCCCGCCGCCCTGTCGGGCGGTCAGCGGCAGCGGGTCGCCATCGGGCGCGCGATCGTGCGCGGCCCGGAGGTGTTCCTGTTCGACGAGCCGCTGTCGAACCTCGACGCGGAGCTGCGCGTGGAGATGCGCGTCGAGATCGCGCGGCTCCACAAGGAGATCGGGGCGACGATGGTCTACGTCACCCACGACCAGGTGGAGGCGATGACGTTGGCCGACAAGATCGTGGTCCTGCGGCTGGGCCATATCGAGCAGGTCGGCGCGCCGCTGGATCTGTACCGCGATCCCGACAACCGCTTCGTGGCGGGGTTCATCGGCAGCCCGGCCATGAACTTCCTGGACGGGACGGTGACGGGCGCCGCGATCGATGTCCCCGCCCTGCGCCGCGCCCTGTCCCCCGCCGTGACCCCCCCGGGGGAGGGGACGGCGGTGTCGGTCGGCATGCGGCCCGAGCACCTGTCGATCGATTCCGCGGGCGACACGCACCGCGTCGACCTGACGGAAGCGCTGGGCGGGGTCAGCTATGCCTATCTGACGTCCGACACCGGCGAGAAGATCGTGGTGGAGGAGCGCGGCGACATCCGGTCCAGCGAGGGGGACCGCGTCGGCATCGTCGTGGAGGACGCCCGCGTGATGGTGTTCGACGCTCAGTCGGGCGCCCGCATCCGATAGCGGCACGCCTTGGGGCGGGGGGCGACCTTCGACCGATGCGAAGGCGTCCCACCGCGCGTTTCCCCATGGTGGTTGCGACCCTCGGACCGTTTTGGCATCTTGTTCCCATGGGGCTCGCGGACGCCTCGTGAGGCTCGGGCCGTGTTTCGCATCCTTCCCATCGGACGGTCCCCGTGGCCGTCGCAACGCCACACGCGCGGGGATGGCCCCCGCGCCGGAGGATGCCCCATGCCATCGCCATGCGAGATCACCGTTTCCCAGCTTTCCCGCCTCGTCGGCACGCCCGACGCGCCCGTCCTCGTCGACCTGCGCATCGACGCGGACTTCGCCGACGATCCCCGCCTCGTCCCTGGCGCGTTCCGGCACGCGCACCACGATCTGCCGTCCCTCGTGCCGCGCCTGCGCGGTCGGCGGGCGGTCGTCTATTGCCAGAAGGGGCGCAAGATCAGCCAGGGCGCGGCGGCCGTGCTGCGCAGCGACGGGGTTCCGTGCGAGGTGCTGGAAGGCGGGCAGTTCGCGTGGCGGGACGCTGGCGCGCCGATGGTTGCTGCAGACGCCGTGCCCGTAGCCGACGTGGAGGGCCGCACGGTCTGGGTCACGCGTCACCGTCCCAAGATCGACCGCATCGCCTGCCCGTGGCTCGTCCGCCGCTTCGTCGATCCCCGCGCGCGCGTCCTCTACGTGCCGCCCGTGGACGTGGCGCTCGTGGCGGAGCGGTTCGGCGCGGTGCCCTTCGACGTGGAGGGCCTGGGCCTCACGCACGAGGGCGACCGCTGCTCGTTCGACGCGTTCCTGTCCCGCTTCGGGTTGAGCGATCCGGCGCTCGACCGCGTGGCGACCGCCGTGCGGGCGGCGGACACGAACCGCCACGACCTTTCGCCGGAGGCGGCGGGGCTCCTGGCCCTGTCGCTCGGGCTGTCGCGCATGCATCGCGACGACCTCGCGATGCTGGATGCGGGGATGACGCTCTGTGATGCGCTCTACCGGTGGGCGCGCGACGCGACGGACGAGGGGCACGACTGGCCCACCGGCGTCGCGCGCGCCCGATGACCGTCGCGCCGGTCGACGGCCGGCCCCTGCCGGGTCCGTCCCTTCGCGACGTCCTGCCGGTGTGGTGGCGCATCGGCTTGCTGTCCTTCGGCGGGCCCGCCGCCCAGATCGCCCTGATCCACCGCGAGGTGGTGGAGGCGCGCGGCTGGCTGAGCGAGCGGCGGTTCCTCGACGCGCTCTCGTTCTGCATGCTCCTTCCCGGGCCGGAGGCGATGCAGCTCGCGACGTATGCGGGCTGGCGGATGCACGGCGTGCGCGGCGGGCTGGTGGCGGGTGGGCTCTTCGTTCTGCCCGGCGCGGTGGTGATCGCGGTGCTGGCCGGCCTGTATGCGCGGCTGGGCGACCTGCCGCTGGTGCAGGCGCTGTTCCTCGGGGTGAAGGCGGCCGTGCTCGTGATCGTGGTCGAGGCGTTGCTGCGCGTGGCGCGCCGCGCGCTGGCGGGGCCGGAGGCATGGGTGCTGGCCGGCGCGGCGTTCGCGGCGCTTCTGGTCTTCGCGGTTCCCTATCCGCTGGTCGTCGCGGCCGCCGCGCTCTGGGGCTGGCTGCGCCTGCGCGACGGGCGCGCGGAGGAACCGGACAGTGCCCCCGCACCGGCGTCCACGGCCTCCACCCTTCGGACCGTCGCCGTGTGGGGCGCTCTCTGGCTCGTGCCGCTCTCCCTTCTGCACGTCGCGGCGCCTGCGGTGCTGGCGGAGGTCGGGCGGTTCTTCTCCGTCCTGGCCGTGGTCACCTTCGGCGGGGCCTATGCCGTGCTGGCCTACATGACCCAGGAAGCGGTGGCGGGGCAGGGCTGGCTGACCACGGGCGAGATGATGGACGCGCTCGGCCTGGCCGAAACGACGCCGGGCCCGCTGATCCTGGTCACGCAGTTCGTGGGCTTCCTGGCCGCCGAGCGCGCCGCGCCCGCGGGGCTGGGCCTGGCCTGGGGCCTCGCGGGGGCGGCGGTGACGCTCTGGGTGACCTTCGTTCCGTGCTTCCTGTTCGTCTTCGCGGGCGCGCCGTGGATCGAGCGGCTGTCGGCGCGGCCCGGGCTGCGGGCCGCGCTGGCGGGTGTGTCGGCGGCCGTGGTGGGCGTGATCGCCAACCTGTCGGTCTGGTTCGGCCTCCACGTCCTGTTCGCCACGGTCGCCTCGTGGGAGGCGGGTCCGGTCCGGCTCGCCTTGCCCGAGGTGACGAGCTTCGATTGGCGCAGCGCGGCGATCGCGACCGGCGCGGCCGTGCTGCTTCTGGGGCTGGGTCGCGGCATCCCCCTGACGCTGGCGCTCTGTTCGGCGGCGGGGGTCCTGCTGGCGGCGGTCTGAGAGGCGGCCCAGGCCTCGCGGTTCGCCCGGGCGATGCGGCCGGACCGACCGCTCCGCCGGCGGCGCAGGGGGTCGGATCCGGGGGACGGGACGGTCGGAAGTTATTTTCCACAGGGTGCGCGATGCGTGGCGCGGAACGTTTTCTCGCGGGATCAACGGGATACGCGATCGCACGGCGGGCGCGGAACCGGTTCATCGCGATTCGTTCCGGATCTTCCGATTTCCGTTAACCTATCGTTAACCGACGTTGCCGTAATCCTAATGCCACGGACCGGGACCACAGAAGTCGCGGCCGTCGAGCGGGACACCAGAGAGAATGCCGGCCTGGACCGGACGATGGTCCTCGCAGGCAGTGCAGGCAAAGCATCGCGCCCTCGCGGGGATCCTCCCACCCGGCGGGGGCGCTTCTGCGTCCGCGGTGCCGTTTCGCGGTTGACGCGCGGCGTCCTGGCACGCTTGGGTGGCCCCGCTGCACGGGGGGAGGGCCGGTTGGGCATCATCGTGGCCATCGCGCGGGCCCTGGGTGCCGCCAACGCCGCCCTCCTGGGCGTCGGACGCTGGCTGGGCGTCACCGCCATCGGGCTGATGGTGGTGGCCATCCTGGTGCAGGTCTTCTGGCGCTACGTCCTGTCGAACCCCTTGCCCTGGCCGGAGGAGGCGGCGCGCTTCCTGATGCTTTGGATGACCGGGCTGGTCGCGCCGACCGCCTTGCGGCGGGGCGGGTTCGTGGCGATCGACACGATCCAGCTGGCCCTGCCGCCGCGGGTCGGACTGGTCCTGTCGCTGGTGCTGTCGGTGCTGTCGGTGGTCGTCCTGGCGATCGGCCTGCGGATCGCCTGGGCGGAGGTGACGGGCTTCTCGGGGCGGTTCGCGACGTCGTCGCTGTACTATCCCTCGGGCGACGGTTGGACGAAGATGCCGCGCAGCTGGATGATGGGGTCCATGGTCGTGGGGCTGTTCCTGCTGGCGACCGTGATGGTCGAGTTGATCCTGCGGCAGGTGGCCGTCCTTGTCGGGCGGGGGGACGACCTGGCGGCCATCCCCGACGCACAGGTCATGGCGGGGGCCGAATAGGTGCTGGTGTGGTTCCTGCCCCTGTTCCTGGTCCTGCTGATGGTGGGCCTGCCGGTCTTCTTCGCGCTCCTGGCCGCGCCCGGCCTGATGCTGTGGCTGAACGGATCGGAGCGGGACTTCGTGCTGCTCTACCGCAACCTCTACAACGGGATGGACAGCTTCCCGCTGATGGCGATCCCGTTCTTCATGCTGGCCGGCGAGATGATGAACCGGGGCGGCATCACGCTGCGCCTGGTCGAGTTCGCGCAGGCCATGGTGGGCCATTTCCGTGCCGGGCTGGCGCAGGTCAACATCCTGTCGTCGATGCTGTTCGCGGGGCTGTCGGGCTCGGCGGTCGCCGACACCTCGGCGCTGGGGTCCATGCTGATCCCGGCGATGGAGCGGGAAGGATACACCCGCAAGTTCGCCGCCGCCGTCACCGCCGCGAGTTCCGTGATCGGGCCGATCATCCCGCCGTCGGGCATCATGATCATCTATGCCTACGTGATGGAGCAGTCGGTCGCGGCCCTGTTCCTGGCGGGCATCGTGCCGGGCATCCTGGTCGGGCTGGGACTGATGGTCGTGACCAACGTCCTGGCCCGCCGCGATCCCGGCGCGATGCCCCCCCTGAACCGCCGCGCGACCTGGCCCGAGAAGGGGCGGGCGTCGTTGAAGGCGTTCTTCCCGCTGCTGACGCCCGTCATCATCCTGGGCGGCATCCTGGGCGGCGTGATGACCCCCACGGAGGCGTCGGCCATCGCGGTCGCCTATGCCGCGGTGGTGTCGCTGTTCATCCTGCGCGAGATGGGGGTCCGCGACCTGCCGGAGGTCCTTTTGCGCGCGGCCATCGCATCGTCGGTCGTCCTTCTGCTGGTGGGGGCGGCGATGTCGTTCAAGACGGTCGTGGCCCTGTCCCACGCGCCCGAAGCGCTGGCCGCGTTCATCCTGTCGCTGTCGGACAACCCCCTGGTCCTGCTGCTGCTGATCAACCTGCTGCTGTTCGTGATCGGCATGTTCCTGGACGCGGGCCCCGCCATCATCATCCTGGGCCCGATCCTGGGGCCCATCTTCGTGTCGCTGGGCGTCGATCCGGTCCACTTCGCCATCATCATGTCCGTGAACCTGACCGTGGGCCTAGCGACGCCGCCGATGGGACTGGTCCTGTTCGTGGCGAGCTCCGTGTCCGGCGAACGGGTGGAGACGATCGCCCGCGCCATCCTGCCCTTCCTGGCCATCCACGTCGTCGTGATCTTCCTTATCACCTACGTCCCCGCGATCAGCCTGGCGGTGCCGCGGTTCTTCGGGTTCCTGTGAGTTAGGATCGTCGTAACGGGCCGTCGGTATCGGTCCGATACGATGGCTTCAGGAGGGTGACGTGTCGAAGCGCCGTGAGGAACGCATCAAGCTGACGGCCACCAGCATCAATACGGTCGGCCTGGGCTTCCTCGGCTTCGCCGTCATCCGTCCGCTGTCGGAGGAAACGTTTCCCAGCGTGGTCGGCTGTCTGTTCCTGACGGTGGCCTTTGCGCTGCATTTGATCGCGCACTATGTCCTTCGGTACATGGACGAGGGGGACGGCCGATGAATCCTGGCGAGATGTTCGCATTGCTCGTAGGCTTGGCAATCATTCCCCTGGCCCTGCTCGGTGTCCGCTGGATCGACTGGGCGGACCGGCGACGGCGGGATCGGGAACGGGACCCGCGTTCGTGAACGCGTCTCCACGCCATTCCTCGAATGGCGCGCGGTCGGCAATTGCCCCAGCCTATCGGCCTGGGCGGAACGACGGTCCCGCGACATCCTGCGCATCCGGTTTTCCGTGCGAAAGTGTTGACAGCCGTTAACCGTTCGTCCGACGCTTTCCGCCAGGCAAGGCGCGTTCGGGGGAGCGGGCGCCTGCCGTAACCGGGAGGACTTCGCATGACGACGACGAGAACGGTGGCCGCGCTCGCGGCGACGACCCTGCTTTCGACCCCTGCCTTCGCGCAGGACAACATGGACAAGCTGACCGCCATGCAGCGGACGGACGCGACGTTCACGCATGTCGCGCAGGACGGCGAGCGTGCGGATGCGCTGCGCGCGATCCTGGAGCACGTGAACGTCCCCGACGGGTTCGAGGTCAGCCTCTATGCCGTCGTCCCGGATGCGCGGTCGATGGCCGTGGCACCGCAGGGAACGGTGGTCTTCGCGGGCACGCGCAAGGACAAGGTCTGGTCGATCGTGGACCGGGACCGCAACCGCGTGGCGGACGACGTGTTCGACTTCGCGCCGTCCATCGCCTTCGACATCCCCAACGGACCATGCTTCTCGCCGGACGGATTCATGTACGTCGCGGAACGCAACCGCGTGCTGCAGTTCCCGGCCGCCGAGTTCTTCTTCGAAAGCCCGGACATCGCAGTGGGCGAGGTCGTGGCGCAGGGCGAGTTGATCCCGCCGGAGGAGGAATCGTTCAACCATTCCGCCCGCGTGTGCCGGGTCGGGCCGGACGGGATGCTGTACATCTCGCTGGGACAGCCGCACAACGTGCAGCCCCCCGAGAAGGTCGAGATATACGACGAGCTGGGCATCGGCGGCATCATCCGCATCAACACCGACGGCACGGGGCGGGAGGTCTATACCCGCGGGGTCCGCAACTCGGTCGGGCACGACTTCAATCCGGTGACGGGCGAGCTGTGGTGGACCGACAACCAGGTCGACGGCATGGGCGACGACATCCCGCCGGGCGAGTTGAACCGCCAGACCGAAGCGGGGCAGCACTTCGGCTTCCCCTGGACCAACAGCCGGGTCGAGATCATGTCCGAGGCGGAGCACCCGCGCCCCGAGGGCGTGACCTTCGTGGAACCCCAGCTGGAGCTGACGGCGCATGCCGCCGACCTGGGAATGTCGTTCTATCGCGGGGACAGCTTCCCCGACGAGTACAAGGGCGGCATCTTCTGGGCGCAGCACGGGTCGTGGAACCGCACGGAGCCGGTGGGCGCGCGCGTCATGTTCACCGCCCTCGACGAGGACGGCAACGCGACCGGCGCGGAGGTCTTCGCGGATGGCTGGCTGAACGAGGCGACGGGCGAGTATCGCGGCCGCCCCATGGACGTGGCCTTCCTGCCGGACGGGTCGATGCTGGTCAGCGACGACTTCGCCGGCGCGATCTGGCGCATCGCCTACGAGCCGCAAGAGGAGTGATGCGCCTCGTCCCGATCGTCGTCTCCGGCGGGCTGACGCTCGCCGGGGGCGTTCCGGCCCAGGCCGCAGACCCGGAGGCCGGGCGCAAGGTGGCGACCATGTGCCGGACCTGCCACGGGATCGACGGACATGCCGTCATGCCCATCGCCCCCCATATCGGGGGCGAGCCGCAGGGTTATCTCGCCGCGCAGCTCCACGCCTACAAGTCGGGCGAGCGGGAGCACGAGATGATGACCATCGTCGCGGGCGGCCTGTCGGACATGCAGATCGACGACGTGGCGGCCTGGTACGCGTCCCACGAGGCGGTGGCGTCGCTGCCCGAGGGGGTCGCGGCGTCGGACGCGCCGGAGGCGTGCACCGCCTGTCACGGGGCCGACGGCCTGTCGCCGGTGGAGGACGCGCCCAACCTGGCGGGCGAGGTCAACATCTACATCGACACGCAGTTGAAGGCGTTCCGCAGCGGCGCGCGGGTCCACGACGTCATGTCGGACATCGCGGCCGACCTGACGGACGCGGAGATCCGCGCCTATGCCGATTGGTACGCCGCCGTGGATCTGGAGATCCGGCCCCCCGGCTGAAACGACGTCGGGTTTTTTGCGCGCCGCCTGTGGACTAGCGGCGCGACATTCCTTCAGATGCCAGCACGAACGGGGGCCGTCCCGAGGCCCCGACAGGGAGGAATCGCATGACACTGAGCAACACCATCAAGGCGCTGGCCTTGGGCGCGGCGGTCGCGCTGCCGGGCGCCGCCTGGTCGCAGGACACCATCACGCTGCGGGCCACGGCCAACAGCAACGAGAACGACGAGGATTACGACGGGCTGGTCGTCTTCAAGAACTACGTCGAGAACGCGTCCAACGGGGCCATCGAAGTCGAGATGTTCATCGGTACGCAGCTCTGCTCCGCCCCGGAGGAATGCATCCAGGGCGTCGCGGACGGGTCCATCGACATCTACATCTCGACATCGTCCGGTCTGGCCAGCGCGTTCCCCTACGTGCAGATCTTCGACCTGCCCTATCTGATGTCGGACGACCGCATCGCGGAGGAGGTGCTGACCTCCACGGGCCTGACCGACGATCTTCGGCGCCGGATCCTGACCGATTCCGGCGATACCGTCCGGCTTATGACCATCGGCAACACGGGCGGTTGGCGCTCGTTCGCCAATACGGAACGTCGGGTTCAAGGACCTGCCGACCTGGAAGGCATGAAGCTGCGCACCGTGGTCGCCGACCTTCCGCAGGAGTTGGTGCAGGCCCTCGGGGCGTCGCCGACCCCGATCGCCTGGCCAGAATTGTTCACCTCGCTTCAGACCGGCGTGGTCGAGGGGACGGCGAACGGCATCACCGACATCATGTCGATGAAGTTTCCGGAGGCCGGGTTGCAGTACCTCACGCTGGATGGACACAGCTACATGGGTGCGCTGTGGATCATGAACAACGCGCGGTTCCAGGAACTGTCCGACGAGCAGAAGCGCGTCGTGGTAGACGGGTTCGCGGCGCTGCAGCAGGCGACCTTCGCCTCGCCGAAGCGTAAGTCGATCGACGCCTACGAGGAGTTCACGGCGGGCGGCGGCGACATCTACGTCCCCTCCCCGGAGGAGAAGCAGGCGTTCCAGGACGCGGCGCAGCCCGTCTACGAATGGTTCACCGAGACGGTGGACGGCGGCGACGAGATCCTCGAAACGTTCCGTGCCGCCATCGCGGAGGCGGAGGAATCCGTGAACGCCCGCCGCGACGCCGAGATGCAGTGACGGTCCTCCGGCACCGGTGAAGCGATGCGGGGCGGCCTTCGGGCCGCCCCGTCCGCGTTCAGGCGACCGCGGCGCGGGCGGCCACGGCCTTGCGCGACCCGTCCGCCTTGCGCTTGCGGGGATGGGGTTGGCCCGTTTCCGCATAGTGCTTCAACTCCTCGGTCGCTTCGCGCAGGACCCGCCCGAACTGCAGCTTCATCGGCAGCCCCATCACCACGTTGAACGGGAAGGCGATGTCGGCGGCGAGCCGCAGTTCCACCCTCGAACCGCCGCCGTCGGGATGGACGGTCCAAGCGTTGACGAGGCTGCGGACGAAACCCGGCATCTTCGCGCCGGTGGCCGAATAGGCGACGTGGCGGCGGGCGGGATCGTAGGCTTCAATCGTTTCCGTGAAGGCGCCCAGCGACGTCTCGCACGTGCGGCCCGCGGCGGGCGCGCCTGGAATGGTCGCGGCCCCGTCCCGTGCGCGGGATACGTAGACCGAACTGGCCCAGTCGCCGGCATGGACGTAGTTCGGGCCCAGGATGTCCCAGACCCTGTCGGGGGACGCGTCGATGCGGAAGGTTCGCGTGATCTTCATGACGATGCCCCCCTCAACCGACGACCTGGCCGCCCATCGCGTAGCCGCCCTCGGCGGTCTCCTCGATGTGGACGGTGACGTATGGGCGGATGTCGCCCTTGCTGGACGCTTGGGCCACGGCGGTCAGGCCGTCGGTCATGCGCGCGACGATGGCGGCCTTCTCCTCCGTCGACCAAGCCGATCGGGGGACGGTGACGCGGATGGTGGGCATGGTAGATCTCCCTGGAACGATCGTTCCGCTGAATTACATCGTACGGTGTATAATACGGCACCGGACTGGTATTGCAATAGGCGTTGCATAAAATGGCGAGACCTAGGAACTTCGACGAGGACGAGGCGCTCGGGGCGATGGTGGCCGTGTTCTGGCACCATGGCTACGACGCGACGACCATGCGGATGCTCGAGGAGGCGACCGGCATCGGCGTGCGGGGCATCGCGAACGTGTTCGGCGACAAGGAGGCGATCTTCCTGCGGGTGCTGGCGACCTATCACGCGCAGGCACGCGGCGTGGTCGGCGCGGTGCTGGAGCCGCCCTCGCTGGACGGCGTGCGGATGCTGTTCGGCTCGCTGGCCGCCCCGGCGGACGGCGACGACGTCCGCAACAGCGGATGCCTCATGGTCAACACGGTGTTCGAGCTCGGGCGCACGTCCGCGCCCGTGCGCGAGGCCGTGGAAGCCTACCGCACCATGTGGCGCGACGCGTTCGCGGCCTGCTGCGCGGCGGGCGGCGTCGACGATCCGCAGGCCCGTGGGGAGTACCTGTTGGGCTTGCTCTGGGGGGCGTTGAGCCAAATCCGCCTGGCGGGCCGGACGGACGCGGCCGCGCCCATGGCGCGCATCGCGGTGGAAACGGTGGACGGCTGGGCGGCGGCGGGCGTCTAAACCCGGCCTTAACGGGCCGCTCGCTAAGGGCGGCGACACCGCATCCACCCGTCGAGGCCCGTCTTGTCCGACCTGTCCGATACCCTGTCCCCCACCGCGCGGCACCTGGCGGGGCGCTATCGCCGCGCGTCGATGTCGATGCCCCTGGTCGCGCTGGTCCTGGGCGCCTCGGACGGCGTCCTGCTGGGGCTGGTCCATTGGTTCGCCTTCTATGCCGCCACGCCCGGGGCTGCCTTCGGCGCCTGGGCCGCGGCCGCGTTCGCGGCGGGATTGGGCGCCGTCGGCGTGGCGACGACGGTCCTGTTTCGGGCCTATGACCGGGGCCGGATCGGCCGGGTCGGTCGCGGCACCCTGATCCTGCTGGCGGCGTCCCTGGGTCCCGCGCTGATGGCGGCCGTGCTGCGGCCCATGGATCTGGACGCGGCGCGGTTCCTGGCCGTGGCGGGCCTGGGAACGGTGATGCTGCCAATCCCGGTCCGCGCCGTGATCGCCAAGATCATGCGCTGGGCCGACGAATCGGGCTTGATGGAACGCCGCGCCGTGCTGGTCGGCGGGGGTGACGGGGCACGCCGGGTGATCGAGGGGCTGGACCGCGCGGGCGGCACGCGGGTCTGCGCCATCTTCGACGACAGATCCGGCGACCGGTCGCCCGACCTGGTGCTGGACGTGCCGCGGATCGGGCGGTTCGACGACCTGGTCGGCTTCGCCCGTGCGGCCGAGATCGATCTGGTCATCGTCACGCTCGACGTCTCAGCGCAGGAACGCATCGGGCAGCTGTTGGAGACGTTCGCCGTGCTGCCCGTGCCGGTCCACCTGTCCGCGTTCTCGGAATCGTTCGACTTCGCGCCCGGCGGCCTGATCTCGTTGTCGGACGGGACGTTCGGGGCGCGGACGCGCCTGCGCAAACGGGCGTTCGACCTGGCGTTCGGGACGCTGGCCCTGATCCTGGCCATGCCGGTCATGGCGCTGGCCGCGGTCGCGGTGAAGCTGGACAGCCCCGGCCCCATCCTGTTCCGGCAATGGCGGGCGGGCTTCTCAGACCGGCCGATCCGAGTGCTAAAGTTCCGGTCCATGCGTGAGGAGGCCGCCGATCCCGATGGACGCGCGGTGGTGACCCGAGGCGACGCGCGGGTGACGCGGGTGGGGGCGTTCCTGCGGCGGACGTCGATCGACGAACTGCCGCAGCTGTTCAACGTCCTGCGGGGCGAGCTGTCGCTCGTGGGTCCGCGGCCCCACGCGGTCGATGCGCGATCCGCGGCGCAGGACAGCTTCGACGCGATGGTGAAGGGCTATTCCCGCCGCCACCGCCTGCCGCCCGGCATCACCGGCTGGGCCCAGATCCACGGCCTGCGCGGCACCGTGGAGGACGCGTCCCACCTGCGCGCGCGCGTCGATCACGACCTGTGGTACATCGAGAACTGGTCGCCCTGGCTGGACCTGAAGATCCTGCTGATGACGCCCGGCAGCTTGGTGATGCGGCGCGAGAACGCGTTCTAGGGCATCCCTATCCCGACGCGGTGCGGGGTCGTCCCCGGGCGCGACCCGGGGACCTTCTGATGCTTGCGCGGCGCTTCAGGAAAGGAGGTCCTCGGGTCGAACCCGAGGATGACCCAGCGCAGACCGGCTACGCCATCGGTTACCGGAACGGATACATCCACACCCTGTAATCCGCGACCAATTCCGTCGCGTGGTCGATCTGGGCGCGGGTCATCTTCTTGACGACCTCCTCCAGGCTGATCGCCGCGTCGGGGTCGCCGCCGATGGCCGACAGGGCGTACCACATGTAGGCCCGTACGAGGTCGGGGGCGGGCATGCCCAAGCCTACCTCGTAGTACCAGCCCACGCCCGACTGCGCACCGGGATGACCCTTCATCGCGGAGCGCAGATACCATTCGAAGGCCCGCACCTCGTCCTTGGGCACGCCCAGGCCCAGGGCGTACATCACACCGATCAACTCCTCCGCGTCGGCGTTGCCGGACCGGGCAGCGGGCCAGAGCGCGTCCCTGGCGTCCGCGAAGCGGCCGGCCTCCATCAGGTCGCGGGCATCCTCGATGTCGGCCACGGCAGGACTGGACAGCGCCAGAAGGACGGCCAAGGTGACGGCATGGGACTTCATCGCATCCTCCTGGCCTTCATCGTGGCCGCGCTTCCCGCGACGGCGCAAGAGGTGACGTTCCTGCCGCACGACGACGCGCGCGCTGCGATCGGGCGCCTGCTGTTCTACGACCCCATCCTATCTGGCAACCGCAACATCAGCTGCGGGACCTGCCACCACCACGACACGTTCAGCGCGGACGCCCTGTCGCTGGGCATCGGCGAAGGGGGTGCGGGCATCGGGGCGAAGCGGAATGCGGGGCAGGGCGACGACGCCATCCGCAAGCGCGTCCCGCGCCACGCGCCGGCCCTGTGGAACGTCGGCGCTGTCGAGTTCACGCATTTCTTCCACGACGGCCGGGTCAGCCGTTCGGATAGCTACGGCAACGGATGGGATTCCCCGGCGGAGGAATGGCTGCCCCCGGGCCTGCCCAACCTCCTGGCCGTCCAGGCGATCTTTCCGCTGGTCGCGCAGTTCGAGATGGCGGGCAACCCGCGCGAGAACGAGGTCGCGGGCGCGGTCCACGACCGCATGGACTATGCTTGGCCGATCCTGGCGAAGCGCGTGCGCACCATCCCCGCTTACGGCGCGATGTTCGTGGATGCCTTCGACGACGTGTACGAGGCGGCGGACGTGACCATCGCGCATGTGGGCGTGGCGCTGGCGGACTTCATGAACGTGGAATGGCGGTCGCTGGACGCGCCTTGGGACGCCTGGGTCGCGGGCGATGCCGATGCCCTGACGCCCGCGCAGGACCGGGGGCGGTCGCTGTTCTTCGGGGGGGCGGGCTGTTCGACCTGCCATTCCGGCCCGCTCCTCACCGACCATGGGTTCCACGCCATCGGGCTGCCGCCCTTCGGCCCGGGCCGGACGCGGCGGTTCGACCCCATGCCCCGAGACGTGGGCCGCATGTCGGAGACGGACGACCTGAATGACGCGTACCGCTTCCGCACGCCGTCCCTGCGCAACGTCGCGCTGACCGCGCCGTATGGCCACAACGGAGCCTATCCGACGCTGGAGGGAATCGTCCGCCACCACCTGGATCCGGCCGGGTCGCTCGCATCGTGGACCCGCGAGGACGCCGCGCTGCCGGACGCCCCCTGGCTGGCGGCCATCGACTTCGTGATCCAGGACGACGAGCGCGAGATGGCGCGCGTGGCGGGCAAGCTGGACATCGCGCCGGTCCCCCTGACCGACGGCGACGTCGCCGATCTGGTGGCCTTCCTGCATGCGCTGACGGGTGGCGACAGCCGCTATGGCAGGTTGGGGCGGCCCGATCGGGTGCCGTCCGGTCTGCCGGTGGACCGATGACGCGGCTGCTCGTCGTGGGGATCTCGGTCCTCGACTATGTCCACCACCTCGACGTCCTGCCCGCGGGCGACGCCAAGCATCGCAGTCACGCGTTCGAGCGGATCGGCGGCGGCTGCGCGGCCAACGCCGCCGTGGGCGCGGCGCGGCTGGGTGGCGCGGTGACGCTGGTGACGCGTCTGGGGACGGACCCGGCGGGGGACGAGTTGGCGGCGATGCTGGGGGGGCAGGGGCTGGACCTGCGCGCCGCGCGGGGCGGATCGCAACCGGTGTCGTCGGTGATGGTCGCGCGCACGGGGGAGCGGATGATCGTCAACTTTCCCGGCGCGGATCTGCCCACGGTGCCGCCGCCCTTGCCGCCCGTGGACGGGGTGCTGGTCGATTGCCGCTGGCCCGAAGCGGCGGAGGCCGCGTTGCGCCACGCCCGCGCGCTGGGCGTGCCGTCGGTGCTGGATGGCGAGCGGTTTACGCCCGAACCCCTGGCGGCGCTGGCCGATTCCGTCGTCTTCAGTACGCAGGGCCTGGCCGACTTCACCGGGCTGGCCGACCCGGATGCGGCGCTGGCGCAGGCTGCGGACCGGTTGCCGGGGCGCGTGGCCTATACCGACGGGCCGCGCGGCGTCGTCTGGCACGGCGGCCCTTCGGTCCCGGCCCCCGCCGTCGCGGCCGTGGACACGCTGGGCGCGGGCGACCTGTGGCACGGCGCGTTCGCATTGGCATGCGCGCGGCGCATGTCCCTTGCGGACGCCTCCGCCTTCGCCAATGAAGCGGCGGCGCGCAAATGCGCGCGGGCCGGGGGATGGGCCGTCTATCCAACGGCCGCAGACCTGGAAAGGGTGCCATGAGGATCGCAATCCTGCCGCTGGCCCGGCCGACCTTCGACGTCGAGTACGCGCGCGAGACGCTGGCCGCGATGCTGGCCGACCTCGATGCGTGGGCGGACGCGAACGGTCACGTCCTTTCGGGACCGCGCGACCTTCTGATGGGGGCGGACGAGGCGGCGTTGCAACCGGTTGCAAACGCGGACGTGTTGCTGATCCTCCAGGTCACGTTCACCGATGCCGCCTTCGCCGCCCGCGCGGTGGCGGGGTTCGACGGACCCGTCGCGATCTGGGCCGCGCGGGAGCCGCGTGCGGGGGGGCGCCTGCGGCTGAACGCGTTCTGTGGGTTGAACCTGTTGTCGCACGCGCTGGGCCTGGCGGAGCGTCCGTTCACCTGGGCCTATGGCGAGGGGGCCGATCTGGACGCGCTGCTGACGGAGACGCCCGATGCGCCGATCCTGGGCAGTCCCGCCGACGCCGCCCCGCGTTCGGTGCCCGCTCTGCGGATCGGCCGGATTGGGGAACGTCCGGACGGGTTCGACACCTGCGCCTACGACGCGCCGCGTCTGCGTGATCTGACCGGCGCCACCGTGCACGAGATGCCGCTGACGGCCCTGTTCGACCGTGCCCGGGCGGTGTCCGACGATGCCGTGGCCCCCTATGCCGCTAAGGCCGCGGCGCTGGTGGGGGCAGGCGATCTGGACGCGGGCGAGATGGACCGATCGACCCGCCTGGCCGCGGCCCTGGACGAGATCCGGGTCGAGGAACGGCTGGATGCCGTGGCGATCCGCTGCTGGCCCGAGACGTTCACCGAATACGGCGGCGCGGTCTGCGGCCCCGTGTCGATGCTGGGCGAGGCGCGCGTGCCGTGCGCGTGCGAGGCCGACGTCTACGGCGCGGTCACGCAGGCCATCCTGCAGGACGTGGCGGATGCGCCGGTGTTCCTGGCCGACCTGGTGGACATGGACGGCGACACCGGCGTCGTGTGGCATTGCGGGCAGGCGCCCGAAAGCATGGCGGCGGGTCCCGCGGGGGCGACGGTCCACACCAACCGCAAGCAGGCGCTTCTGTACCAGTTCGCCCTGCGGCCCGGCCGGGTGACGTTGTTCCGGCTGTCCCAGGCGCGGGGGCGGCATGGGGTCGTCGTCGCGACGGGCGAGGTGGTGGACGCGCCGATGGCGTTCACGGGCACGTCGGGCACGGTGCGTTTCGACCGGGGCGCGGACGCGGTGTGCCGGGACGTCATGGCGTCGGGGCTGGAGCATCACATGGCGCTGGCCTATGGCGACCACCGGGACGCCCTGGCGGGGATCGCGGCGGGTCTGGGCGTGCCCCTGCTGGAACTGGGCTCGCCGCGCGGGGGCGCGTCGTGATCCGTTATGGTCTGATCGGCGCGGGCATGATGGGGCAGGAGCATATCCGCAACATCAACCTCCTGGGCGATGCCGCGGTGACGGCGGTGGCCGACCCGGACGAGGGGATGCGCGCCCTGTCGCTCGCCACCGCGCAGTCGGCGAAGGGCTATCTGACGGCGGAGGATCTGGTCCTGCAATCCGACGTCGACGTGTATCTGGTGGCGGCGCCGAACGACCTGCACGCGGGCCTGCTGCAGCGGCTGATGGCGACCGACAAGCCCATCCTGGTCGAGAAACCGCTGGCCACGACCACCGCCGATTGCCGTGACCTGTTGAACATGGCCAAGGGGCGGCGCGCGCCGATCTGGGTGGCGATGGAATACCGCTACATGCCGCCGATCCAGCGGTTGTTGCAGGCTCTGGACCAAGGCGCGGTGGGCGATCCGCGCATGGTGTCCATCCGCGAGCACCGCTTCCCGTTCCTGCCCAAGGTGGACGACTGGAATCGGTTCAATTCCCGGACGGGGGGGACCCTGGTGGAGAAGTGCTGCCACTTCTGGGACCTGATGCGGCTGATCCTGCGGTCCGATCCGGTGCGGGTTTATGCGAGTGCGGGCGTGGACGTGAACCACCGGGACGAACGCTATGCGGGGGGGATCCCCGACATCGTGGACAACGCCTATGTGGTCGTGGATTTCGCCAATGGAACCAGGGGGATGCTGGATCTGTGCATGTTCGCCGAAGGATCCCATTGGCAGGAGTTCGTGGCCGTCACGGGGCCGAAGGCGCGGTGCGACGCGATGATCCCCGGACCGGCGCGGTTCGCCCCCGACGCCGCCCCCCGGGAAGCGGAGTTCGTGACCAGCATCAGGGCGTTGAAGCGGGAGGTGCGGGAGGTCGTGCCGACCCCCCCCGAGCTGCTGATCGCGGGCGACCACCACGGCAGCACATTCTATCAGCACCAACGTTTCCTGAAGCTCGTGCAGGATGGCGGCACGCCGGAGGTGACGTTGGAGGACGGGTACTGGTCGGTGCTCGTGGGCGAGGCCGCGGAGGAATCGGCGCGGGCCGGGCAGGCCATCGACCTGAGCGGCAGGGGCCCCTGAGGGCACGGAATAGGGCGTACACCCCCCGTACACCCCCCGTGCATACGAAACGTCGGATCACGGGCCTGATCGGACCCCGTCGCGCGCCGTTCCGCACAGGGGGCGGTGTCCGGCGGTCCGCTCGGGCGGACCGCGCTGCGGACCTCGGGTCGACCCGTCCCCGACGGGACCAGCCCTTCGCCCCCGGTACGCCTTCCTGTCGTCCACGGTGTCGTCGCTTGGCCGGCCGGACCCGGCGATGGGTCTTCCGGAACGGGCGGGCGGGTCGCGTGGGGGGATGGCGGCGGGCCGGGGGCGTCCTATGTGCCGGACCGAACGGGACGGGACGGACGGGCATGAACACTTGGATCGGGATCGCGGGGCTGGGGGTGCTGCTGGGGGGCGTCGGACCGGATGGTGGCCCACCGCCGCCGGTGGACCGGGACTGGCCCGCCCTGCGGCTGGCGCAGGCGGCGGTCGGGGCGCCGGACGCGTTCGCCGTCACGGAGGTCGGGCTGGTCGTGCAGGTGGACGGCGTCACGGTGATGGTCGACCCGGTCGGGCCGCAATCGGCGTATCTGCGGTTCGGGCGGCCCGACGTGGTGATCCTGACGCGCGCTGACCCGGCGCATCTGAGCGTCGAGACGATGATCGGGCTGTTGCGCCGCGACACCGTGGTGCTGGCCCCGCGAGCGGTGATCGACCGCCTCCCGGCGATGATCGCGAACAACGTCGTCACGCCGTTCGAGGCGGGAACGACGCAGATGGCGGACGGGATCCGGTTCCGCGCGCTGGATGCGGATGCGGGCGTGCCGGCGGGCGCCCGGGCCTATGCGCGCGAGCGCGGCGATATCGGCGTGGTGATGGAGGCCGCGGCCGGGGCGTTCTTCTTCTGACCGACCGGCTTGCGGCCCGTCCGATCCCCGGCCAGGAAGGCCCGGTCGCGTTGGAGGGTGCCGCATGATCCTGATCACCGAGTTCATGGCCCTGGACTGGGTCGACTGGCTGTCGGCGCGCGGGGACGTGACGTACCAACCCGACCTGCCGGACCGGCCGGACGATCTGGCGCGGCTGGCGCGGGACTGCCACGCGCTGATCGTGCGCAACCGAACGCCGGTCCGCGGACCACTGCTGGATGCGGGGTTCCGCGTGGTGGGGCGCCTGGGTGTGGGGCTGGACAACATCGACGTGGACGGGTGCAGGGAGCGGAACATCGCGGTGATCCCCGCCACGGGGGCCAACACCCTGTCTGTCGCCGAATACGTCGTCACCACGGCCGCGATGCTGCTGCGCGGGGCGTACCTGTCGCGCGACGCCATGCAGGCGGGGGACTGGCCGCGCGGGCCCCTGGGGCAGGGGCGCGAGATCGCGGGCAAGGTCCTGGGGCTGGTGGGCTACGGCGAGATCGCGCGCCGCACGGGCGCGCTGGGCCGCGCGCTGGGGATGACGGTGATCGCGCACGATCCTTTCGCGTCCGACTTCGACGGGACCGAGGCGGTGGACCTGCCCGCACTGCTGGCGCGTGCCGACGTCGTGTCGCTGCACGTGCCGCTGACGGACGGGACGCGCGACCTGATCGACGGGGCCGCCCTGGCGGCGATGCGGCCGGGCGGGGTGCTGGTCAACGCGGCGCGCGGTGGCGTGGTGGACGAGGCGGCGGTCTGCGACGCGTTGCGGTCGGGCCATCTGGCGGGCGCCGCGCTGGACACGTTCGCCGCCGAGCCGCTGGGCGCGGACAACCCGTTCGCGGGCGTGCCGAACCTGATCCTGACCCCCCATATCGGCGGCGTCACGCAGGAGGCCAACGCGCGCGTGTCCGAGATGATCGCCCGCGCGGTGGCGGACCGGCTGGGCCTGTGACGATGCCGCGGGGGGACGGCGCGGGCGGCCTGCTGGTCCACCGCCCGCCCGTCTTCGCCGACGCGCCGGTCCTGGCCTGCGCCGAAGGGATCAGCTTCTGGGGCGGGGTCGATCCCGAGACCGGCACGGTCATCGACACCCATCATCCCCAGCGCGGTGCGTCGGTCGCGGGTACGGTGCTGGCGATGCCGACCTCGCGCGGGTCCTGCACGGGCAGTGCCGTCCTCCTGAGCCTGGCGCTGTCGGGTCTGGCCCCCCGCCTGCTGGTCTTTTGCGAGGACGAGGACGTCCTGACGCTGGGCGCCCTGGTGGCGGGGCTGCTGTTCGACCGGGCGGTGGGTGTCGCGCGGCTGCGCGCGGACGCCTACGACCGCGTGGCCGCGTCGGGGCGGGCCGGGTTCGACGGAAGCGCATTGGTGGCCGACGGGCATCGCATCGCGCTGGGCGAAGGCGGCGGGGACGGTCCCGCCCTGTCGGACGCGGACCGCCGGACGTTGGCGGGCGACGACGGCCCGGCCCCGCGCATCGCGATGGAGACCGTCGTGGCGATGGCGCGCGTGCAGGGTGCCGCCCGCCTGATCGACGTCACCCGCGTCCACATCGACGGCTGCATCTATGCCAACGACGGCAACCTGACCTTCGCGCGCGCGATGCGCGACCAAGGGGCGCGGGTGCGGGTGCCGACGACGACGAACGCGATCTCGGTGGACCGGGCGCGCTGGCGGCGGCAGGGGGTCGCCCCCGCGTTCGGGACGCCCGCGCAGGAACTGGCCGACGCGTATGTCGCCATGGGGGCCGCGCCGACCTTCACCTGCGCGCCCTATCTGCTGGCGGACCGGCCCGCGCGGGGCGAGCGGATCGCCTGGGCGGAATCGAACGCGGTGGTCTTCGCCAACACCGTTCTGGGCGCGCGGACGCCCAAGCATCCCGATTTCCTGGACCTGATGATCGCGGTGACGGGGCGCGCGCCCGAGGCGGGGGCCTATCTGGACGAGGGCCGCGCGCCCGTCGCGGCGCTGGACGTCGCGTTGCCCGAGGTCGTGGACGACGGAACGTGGCCGATGCTGGGATGGCTGGCGGGGCGCGCGTCGCCCGCCGGCATCCCGTTGCTGCGGGGGTTGGAGCGGGCCGGGCCGTCGCACGACGACCTGAAGGCCTTGTGCGCGGCGTTCGGCACAACATCCGCCGCACCGATGCTGCATGTCGCGGGCGTGACGCCCGAGGCGGATGCCTGGTCCGGCGCGTGCCTGCCCGCCATCCGTATCGGGCCCGAGGATCTGGACGCCGCGCGGGACGGCTTCGCGGCGCCCGGCGCGCGGGTGGACCTTGTCGCGCTGGGCAGTCCCCACCTGTCGGCGGACGAATGCCGCCGGTTCGCGGACCTGCTGGACGGGCGCCGCGTCGCGGACGGGGTGGACGTGGTGCTGACCCTGGGCGCGGCCGTGCGAGCCGAGATCGCGGCGTGCGGCACGCTGGCGCGGTTGGAAGGGGCGGGCGCGGTGGTCGTGTCGGATTGCTGCTGGTGCTCCATCGCCCGTCCCCTGTTCCCGCCGGGGGCGAAGGTCGTGATGACGAATTCCGGCAAGTACGCGCATTACGGACCGGGGCTGACGGGCTGCACGACGGTGTTCGGTAGCCTGGCGGACTGCGCGAGGGCGGCGACGCGCGGGCGGGTCTAGGCGTCTGCAGCACCTGCCGATGGGGCTTGGTGAGCCCGAGAGCCCCGCCCCCCGTGGCTCTTCCTTCCGTTACGGAAGTTTTTGTTGAGAATTAGAAGGAAGGATGTTCCAATCCTCGGGCTTCGTTGACGTCGTTTCAATCCTAGCCAAGGGAGAAAGCCATGGACCCCCATAGCACGTCGGGCAAGCGCCGGTACGTCGTCCTCGCCTTCGTGGATGTCGATCCGCACTACTACGAGTTGGGTCGCGAGAAGCGGGTCGATCTGACCCGGCCGCATATCGAAGAGTTGGAGGAGCATCTCAGCGACGTGTCCCTGGTGTCTCTGAAGACGACCGGGCTGTCGCGCGACCGGATGATCGAAATTCTCGAATCCGACTCGCTGGAATCGATCGAGCGGATGCTCGATCGGTACAAGTCCGGGGCGAAGTCCCGCTACGGTCGCATCAGCGAGGTGATCGTCACCGAGAAGGGCATGGTCCGAGAGATGACCGGCGAGCGGGCCAGCTAGGCCGCCGGCATCGTCACGGTCCCTGCGTATCCCTGCCCCGTCCGCAGTCGGGGGTTTCGCGTCCCACCTCCATGTCCTGCGGCGCGCGGGCAGGGACCCACTGCATCGTCATGCCTCAAGGCCCCCCGTCCCCGGCGGGGGGCGTCCCCCCCGGGGCAGTCCGTCCGCCAGCGCGGCGGCGAAGCCGGCGAACAGGGCCTCGGCCTCGGCCATAGGGCGATCTGCCAGCATCGCGCCGAAGAAGTTCACGGAGAACGACATGTACTGCACGGAGGCGAACAACAGGTCGATGTCCGCGTCCGGGGGCACGGCGCCGCGGTCCTGCAACAACCGGATGCGGTCGTGGAAGTTGCGGTCGGCCTTGCCGTCCATGTGGCGCGCGCCGCTCCGGCGGAAGTCGGCGTCGATGGCGGAGCGGCTGACGATCAGTCGGATGACCTCCTCGTCCGCCAAGTCCTGCGCCAGCTTCGCGCGGAGGTACGCGTGGATCTCGGCCTCTAGATTGGGTTGGGGAGGGTAGGGCAGCGCGCCCTCGCGCCGGGCGGCGACGAATTGGTCCGTCAATGCCACCAGCAGCCCTTCCTTGCCGCCGAAGTAGCGGCTGATGAGGGACAGGTTGGCCTGCGCCACCTCCGCGATCTCGCGCAGCCCGGCGGCGTCGTAGCCGCGCCGCGCGAACACGGTCCGTGCGGCCCTGAGGATCCGCGCCTCGGTCGCGGTGCGGTCGCGGGCGCGACCTGCGGCATTCTGCGTGACGATGGGCATGTGGACGATTGTTTACAACCCGCCGGGCGGTCCGTAAAGAAAACGGATGTTTACTTATGTGAGATGAGGGTGATTCCATGACGGGCCTCATGCGTGCCGCCGTGCTGGAGGCATGGACCCTCCTGTCGCTGTTCGCCGTGGCGATGCCCTTGAAGCACGTGTTCGGCGTGCCGGAGGCCGTGTCCCTGGTCGGGCCGATCCATGGGTTGGCCTTCATGGTGTTCCTCTGGTTCGTGGTCCGATCCTGGGCGGAGGGGCTGATCGACTGGATCGGGGCGCTGCGCCTGTTCGCCGGCGCGTTCGTGCCCTTGGGCGGTTTCTTCAACGAACGCTGGCTGCGCCGGCAAGCGGAGATGTCGTGATGCTGTACGAGTTGGCGAAGGCCGCGCATCTGGTTTCGCTGTTCGCGTGGATCGGGGGCATGGTGGTGGTGGCCGTCGCCCTGCGCCATCCGGCGCCCGCGCATCTGCGCCCCCTGAAGGCCTACGACCGCGCGGTGACCACGCCCGCGATGATCCTGGCGCTGGCCCTGGGGATCCTGCTGGGCGTCCTGGGCGGCTGGTTCCAGTCCGCCTGGCTGGGGCCGAAGATCCTTCTCGTGCTGGTCCTGGCGGGGCTGCACGGCGCGCTGGTCGGACGCCTGCGGCGCGCGACGTGGGAAGACGAGGTCGGCCCGGCACGAGGCAACCGCCTGTTCCTGCCCGCGGGGCTGGCGCTGGTGGTGGCGATCGTCCTGTTGGTCGTGCTGAAGCCCTGAAGCACGTCGCCACCCCCCTCGCGTCCGGCGGGGCGGCGGGCTAGGCTGGGCCCCATGACACGACCCACCTGGACCATCGCGGGCCACGGCCTGACCGCCACCTTCACCGATCTGGGCGCGATTCTGCACGACCTGCGCCTGGACGGGCACGATGCGCCCCTGGTGCTGGGGCTGGCGGACCTGGACCATTATCCCGAGCACAGCAGCTATATGGGGGCCACGGCGGGGCGCTGCATCAACCGGATCGGCGGGGCGTCGTTCGTGCTGGACGGGCGGCGGCACGACACGGATCCGAACTTCCTGGGACGGCACACGCTGCACGGCGGGTCCGCGGGTCTGGGCAAACGGGTGTGGGAGGCGACCGAGGTGTCCGCGAACGCGATCACCTTCGCGGTCGAACAGGCCGACGGGGACATGGGGTTTCCGGGGGCCTTGCGGGTCACGGCGCGGTTCGACTGCGCCCCGGACGCGACCCTTCGCGTGACCTATCGCGCGGAAACGGACGCGCCGACGATCTGCAACGTCGGACACCACACGTATTGGTGCCTGGACGAGACCGGCGGGCTGGACGATCATGTGCTGACGGTGCCGGGGGCCGACCGCTACGTCGCGGTGGACGACGACCTGATCCCGACCGAGGTCCGCTCCGTCGACGGCACGCCGTTCGACTTCCGCGCAGGCCGGGTGCCCGTGGGGGGCGGGGACGTCCTGGATCACAACCTGTGCCTGTCGGATGGCCGCGTGCCGTGGCGCGACGTCGCCACGCTGCATTCGCGCGCGTCCGGCGTCACGATGCGCCTGGGCACGACGGAGCCGGGGTTGCAGGTCTATGACGGGGCCAAGCTGAAATCGCCCGTGCCGGGGCTGGCGGGGCGGCCCAACGGGTCCCGGTCCGGCGTCGCGCTGGAGCCGCAGGCCTGGCCCGACGCGCCGAACCGTCCCGACTTCCCGTCCGCGGTGCTGCGACCGGGCGACGCTTACGAACAGGTCACGACGTTCCAATTCTCGAAGGGGTGAAGGCCATGCTGGATGGCGGCTATACGACGTATCGGCGCGAGGCGAACCTGATCGGCGGCGACTGGGTCGGCGCGGACGGGGGCGGGACCATCGACGTGACGAACCCGGTGGACGGGTCCGTGATCGGCACCGTTCCGAAGGGCGGACGGGCCGAGACGGCACGTGCCATCGCCGCCGCCCATGCCGCGTTCCCGGGGTTCCGCGACACCGCGCTGATGGAGCGCTGCGCACTGCTGTGGAAGCTGCACGACGCGTTGATGGACAACCAGGCGACGCTGGCCGAACTGTTGACCGTCGAGATGGGCAAGCCGCTGGCGGAGGCGAAGGGCGAGATCGCCATCGGCGCTCAGTACGTCCGCTGGTTCGCCGAGGAAGCCCGCCGCGCGAAGGGCGAGATCGTGCCTGCCGGCGTGAACGGCCGCCGTATCCTGGTGACGAAGCACGCCATCGGGGTGGTGGGCATGATCACGCCCTGGAACTTCCCGTCCTCCATGCTGGCGCGCAAGCTGGCGCCCGCCCTGGCCGCCGGCTGCACGGTGGTCGCCAAGCCCGCGACGGCCACGCCCTATAGCGGCCTGGCCTGGGGGGCGCTGTGCGAGGAGGTGGGCTATCCCGCGGGGGTGGTGAACGTCGTCACCGGGTCCGCGCGCGAGATCGCGGGCGCGATGATGGAGGCGCCGGAGGTGCGCAAGATCACCTTCACCGGGTCCACCGAAGTGGGCAAGGAGCTGATCCGTGGGTCCGCCGACACCGTGAAGAAGGTCAGCATGGAGTTGGGCGGCAACGCGCCCTTCATCGTGTTCGACGACGCCGATCTGGATGCCGCCGTGCAGGGCGCGATGGTGTCGAAGTTCCGCAACGCGGGGCAGACCTGCGTATGTGCGAACCGCATCTATGTGCAATCCGGCATCCACGACGCGTTCGTGGCGAAGCTGGTGGATGCGACGAAGGCGTTGAAGGTGGGCGACGGGCGCGACGCGGGCGTCGAGCAGGGGCCGATGATCGACGGGGATGCGGTCGAGAAGGTCGAAGGGTTCGTGGCCGACGCAACGGCCAAGGGCGGCACGGTCGTCACGGGCGGCAAGCGGCACGATCTGGGCGGCACGTTCTTCGAGCCGACGGTCGTGACGGGGGCCACGCAGGCCATGGACTTCGCCACCGACGAGATCTTCGGCCCCCTGGCGCCGGTCTTCCGCTTCGACACGGAGGCGGAGGCGATCGCCATGGCGAACGCCACGGTCTATGGGCTGGCCTGCTATGCCTATACGACCAATCTGGGCCGCGCCTTCCGGCTGAACGAGGGGCTGCAATACGGCATGATCGGGATCAATTCGGGTCTGATCACCACCGTGGAGGCGCCGTTCGGCGGCGTGAAGGAATCCGGTCTGGGCAAGGAAGGCGGATCGCAGGGGTTGGAGGATTACCTGGAAACCAAGTACGTCTGCATCGACGGGATCTGATGGAGAGCCGGGGGCGGTTCCTGGCCTTCCGGCTGATGCCGGGAACCGACCTGATCGAAGGCCTGCAGGCCGTCCGGGCGGAGGCGGGGGCGCGAGCCATGGCGATCGTCACCTGCGTGGGCTCGCTGACGCGGTGCCGCCTGCGCCATGCGGACCGGGACGCGGGCACGGCGTATGACGGCCGGTTCGAGATCGTATCGCTGGTCGGCACGGTGGATCCGCAGGGACAGCACCTGCATCTGAGCCTGGCGGACGGGGACGGGCGGGTGCGGGGCGGGCACCTGCTGCCGGGATCGGCGATCCACACCACCGCGGAGGTGGTGGCGGTGTCGCTGGAGGACGTGGCCTTCGCACGCGAGGGCTGCGCCGTGTCGGGGTATCGAGAACTGGTCGTGCGCGGCGTCACCAGTCGGTGAGGAGCGTATCCTAGGCGCGGGTGATGGCGTCGGAATGGTCGTCGAGGTTGGCGATCGGCTCCTTTAACCCAGCTTCTGGAACGGCGGCGATCAGATGGGTCATAATGGTGAGTTCGCGGGTGTCGATCTTGATACGCGGATGCAAGTGAGGCGTCGCGTCTGGAACATCGGCAGGCTCCTGTAGCGGGACGACGGTTCGCGTCTTCGTTCCGTAGACGAAATCGGATTGCACGTCCAATACATGTCGTCCATCTCGCAAGCGGTAGACATCGTATCTTGCCATCAGAGCTTCGTCACCGCGAGATCCGATAGAAGCAACCCATTGCGCTCGACCCACTCGCCCCAGGCCTCGAGCGATCCGCGATTCTCCATCGCCCACCGTTTCCGCCTTGCCCGCCCTTCCGCGCGTTCGACGGCGATGCGCATGCCGTCGAGAACGGCATCGTCCATGTCAACACCCAACTCTTCGGCTCGATCGAGCAAGTCGGCGTCGAGTTGAACTTGAATGCGGCGTGGTGGTTGGGCGTTCATGGCGAACCTCCGTGTATGGCGCGAAGGTATGGTCCCGCGCGGCGTCCGTCAGAGGTTCCGTCAGACGGGGTTCGGCGGGTCGCGGCCTTCGGCGATGGCCGCCGCGTTGTCGAGCGCCATGCGGCCCATGTCCTCGCGCACGGCGAGGGTCGCGGTGCCCAGATGGGGCAGCAGCGTGACGTTGGGCAGGGCGCGTAGGGCGTCGGGGACCCGGGGTTCGCGTTCGTAGACGTCGAGGCCCGCGCCCGCGATGCGGCCCGATCGCAAGGCATCGATCAGCGCGGCCTCGTCCACCAGGTTTCCGCGGGCGATGTTCACCAGATGGGCATGGGGGCGCATGGCGGACAGGGCGCGGGCGTCGACGATGTGGTGGGTGCCCGGCGTGGCGGCGGCGGCCACGACGACGACGTCGGATGCGGCGCACAGGTCCGCGACGGTGGCGACCTGTTCGGCCCCGTCCACCGCCTTGGTGGAACGGTTGTGGAAGAGGACGCGCATCCCGAACCCGTCCCGCGCCCGCTTGGCGACGGCCTGCCCGATGCGGCCCATGCCGATCACGCCCAGGGTGGACCCCGACACGGATCGTCCCAGCATTTGCACGGGGTGCCATCCGGACCAGTCACCCGCCCGGACCAGCCGTTCGCCTTCCGCGGCGCGGCGGGCGGTCATTAGGATCAGCATCATCGCGATGTCGGCGGTGGCGTCGGTCACGGCGCCGGGCGTGTTCGTCACCGCCAACCCCGCGGCGCGGGCGGCGGCGACGTCGATGTGGTCGAAGCCCACGCCGAAGTTCGCCAGCCCCTTCGCGCGAACGGGGCCGTCGAAGGCGTCCGCCCCGAAGGCATCGCCCAGGGTGGGCAGGACGACGTCGTATCCGACCAGCGCCGCGCGGCATTCGGCCCGGTCCATCGGCAGGGTCGTGTCGCGGCAGGTCACGTCGAACCGGTCGCGGGCGGCGTCCATGACGCTGTCGGGCAGGGCACGCGATATCAGCAGGCGGTCCATCGTCAGTGCATTCGCCCGCCTTCGGGGACGGGCTGGTCGGGGGCCAGCAGCACCACCTCGCCCGCGCGGTCGGGCAGGCCGAGGACCAGGACCTCGGACATGAAGGGGCCGATCTGGCGGGGCGGGAAGTTCACGACGGCGACGACCTGCCGCCCGATCAGGGTGCCCGGCGCGTAATGCGCCGTGACCTGGGCGGAGGTCTTGCGCTCCCCCAGTTCGGGACCGAAGTCGATCCACATCTTGATCGCGGGCTTGCGGGCTTCGGGGAAGGGTTCGGCCCGGACGATCGTGCCCACGCGGATGTCGACCGCTTGGAAGTCGTCGAAGGTGATCGGGGTCATCCGCGCAACGCCCTGGACCGGTCGGCGGCGGCGGCGACCGTGCGTTCCATCAGGTCGGGCAGTTCGTCCATCAGGACGGCCAGCCCCGCCTGCGTCGTGCCGTTCGGCGATGTCACGTCGCGGCGCAACTGCGCGGGATCGGCGCCGTCCAGCGCAAGCTTGCCCGCGCCCGCGACCGTCGCGCGTGCCAGGCGCAGGGCCAGGTCGGGCGCCAGGCCCTGGGCGATGCCGGCGGCGGCCATCGCCTCGATTAGGTGGAAGACATAGGCCGGGCCCGATCCCGACAGGCCGGTGACGGCGTCCATCTGCGTCTCGTCGTCCAGGCGTACCACGTCGCCCACGGCGGACAGGAACGTCTGCGCGAGGTCGAGGTCGGCGTCCCCGGCGTTCGCGTTGCCGACGATGGCAGTGATGCCCGCGCCCACGGCGGCGGGCGTGTTCGGCATGGCGCGCACGATCCGCGCATCCGGGCCGAACGCGGCTTCGAACGCCGCGATGGTCGTCCCGGCGGCGACGGAAACGAACAGCGTGTTCCGCAACCCCTGCAGGGCGGGCAGGGCGTCGCCCATCGTCTGCGGCTTGACCGCGATCAGGGTCAGGGCGGGGGTGTCGGGCAGGGGGCCGTCCAGCACCACGCCCGTGCCGCGCAGCCAGTCCGACGGGGCCGGGTCGACGACGTGGACGGCAGCTGGGTCCAGGCCCCCCGCCAGCCATCCGGCCAGCATGGCGGAGCCCATCTTACCGCAGCCCAGCAGGACCAGGCCGCGGCGGTTCACGTCGTCCATCCGCGTCATGCGCGGCCGTAGGCCTCCGCGATGGCGATCTGCATCGCCTCCTGCGGGGTGCGGCCCCCCCAGCAGACCAGTTGGAAGGCTGGATAGAAGCGTTCGCCCGCCAGCACCGCTTCGGCGATGAGGTGGTTGACCTGTTCGGCCTGCGCCATCGCGCCGCCCGCCAGCACGAGGCCATAGCGGAACACCATCAGGTCGTCGCGCGCCCAATAGGTGAAGTTGCCCGTCCAGCATTCGTCGTTGGCGCGGTTCAGCAGTTCGTAGAGGCCGGGCAGGGATTCGTCGGGGGGCGCCATCTCGAAGCAGCAGATCAGGCGCAGCGTCTCGTCCACCTCCGACCAGGCGAGGGTGACGGAATAGGTCCGCCATTGCCCTTCGACGATCATGGCGATCTGGTCGTCGCCGACGCGGTCGAAGTCCCAGTCGTGCGCTTCCGCCACCGTTTCGACCAAGTCGATCGGGTGCAGGTCGCCCGTTTCCGCGAATGAGTTGCGCTGATGGAGCATGGGGTGCGATCCTCCCTGGGTTCGCGACGGGTTGGACGCCGGACAGGGATTGGAATCGCTCGCCCTGCGCCTACCAGATATGGTGGTGCGGTGGTGGTGGGCTGTAAAGGATGGCCTTTCCGTTATCCCCAAGTTTCCGCCCCCGGCCCGGGCGTGCGCGTCCTGCACCGCCATTATGCACAGGCCCGCGTTCCGCCCTGGGGACGATTGAGCTAGGGGGATCCCGATGGCCGCCCGGACGGGGGGCCGGACCGATCGCCACTGCCGAAGGATTCGACGCCATGACCGATCCGACCCGCCCCGACCTGTCCGGACAGGTCGCGCTGATCACCGGGGCCAGCCGGGGGATCGGCGCCGCCGCCGCCCGCCATCTGGCCGATCTGGGCGCGCGCGTCGTGCTGGCCGCCCGTGGCGCCGCCGCGATCAAGGCCCTGGCCGACGAGATCGGGGACGCGGCCTGGGCGCACGCGCTGGACGTGGCCGACGCGGATGGGTTCGCCGCCCTGGTCGACGCGGTGGTGGACCGGTGGGGGCGCATCGACCTGCTGGTGAACAATGCGGGCCTGATCGACCCCATCGCGCGCATCGTCGACAGCGACCCCGCGGCCTGGGCCACGGTGATCGACGTGAACGTGAAGGGCGTCTATCACGGCCTGCGCTTCGTCATGCCGGTGATGGCCCGGCAGGGCGGGGGCACGGTGGTCAACATATCGTCGGGCGCGGCCAACGGCGCGCTGGAAGGTTGGTCGCATTACTGCGCGTCGAAGGCCGCCGTCCTGCGGCTGACCGGCGTGGCCCACCAGGAGGGGCAGGCCCAAGGCATCCGCGTGATCGGCCTGTCGCCCGGCACCGTGGCCACGCAGATGCAACGCGAGATCGCCGCGTCGGGCATCAATCCGGTCAGCCGATTGGACTGGGACGCGCACATACCGCCCGAATGGGTCGCCGGCGCCATCGCCTTCCTGGCGACGCCCGCCGGGGACGCCTGGCTGGGGACCGACTTCTCGCTCAAGACGCCCGAAGGGCGGCGGGCGGTGGGCCTGCCCGTGCCCTGATGCGCCCGCCGCTCGCCGGTCAGCCCCCCAGCATCCGCAGGAAGTTCTCGATCTCGCGCCGCCTGTCGTCGGCGCGGGTGGTCTGTTCGTCCAAGCCGAGACGGAAGGCCAGGTCGCGTCGGTCGGGATCGGCGTCGAGACCGTCCAGGACATCGGCATAGCGACCGACGTCGCCGGCGTCGCCTGCCAGACCCTGGCCGACCAAGTCGTCCGCGGAGGCGCGAAGCGCGGCCGCAATCTCGGCCAGGGACAGCTCGGGGTGGTACTGCACGCCCCAGAACGTGCCCGCCCCGCGCCGGATCTCGGCCGCCTGGACGGGCGTGGCGCGCGTGCGGGCCAAGACGGTCCCGCCATCCGGCATCAGGTCCACCATGGAGGCATGCATCGCAGGTGCATCCCAGGCACCGGGCCGATCGGCCAGGAGGGGGTGGTCCGCGCCGTCCGGCGTGCGCCACACGCCCCGCGCGAAGGCGGCCTCCATCGTTTCGGACCGGGGGCGGACGGACCCGCCGGCGGCCACCACCGCGATCTGCAACCCCGCGCAGGATCCGAACGACGGCAGGCCGGCTTCGTAGACCGCTTCCATGAAGCGCGCCGCGCTGCGGACCTCCGGGGCGTTTTCGTGCATCTGGATGGGTGAGCCGGCGAACACGGCGCCGTCGTATCCGGACAGCGCCGGGGGCGGCGTTCCTTCGACGCAATTGACGTCCGTCAGTCGGAGGCCGGGCCGCATCTGCCGCAGCGTGTCGGCGAAGCTTTCGTGCGAGGCGCCGCCGCTGCGCTTGCGGCGGGCGTCCTGCTGGTCCTGCGTCTCGGAGGAGACGACGAGTATGGAGAGGGATATTCCGGCACCTGTGGGACGAGGGGCGCCACGGCGGGCGCGGCGGGTCGGTTGGGGGGCATGCCGGCCGCGGAGCCGGCCCGCGCTTCCAGTCGGGAGGTAGTCGCGATCACCGTCCGCGCCAACCCGAGCTTCCGTCACGTTCGCGACATCCGTCGCACGGCGGTGCCGGGCATGGGTCGTGGTGCGCCCCTGGCGCGCCGCCGCGCGGCGTGGTCAACGTGTCGCGAACGGCGGCGGAAGGGGCGCATGATCGGGGGCATCGACCTGGGCGGCACGAAGATGGAGGCGCGGCTCTTCGAGGGGCCTGATGCCGCGACCGTGGCCTCGCGGCGCGTGGCGACCCCGCTCGCGTCGTTCGACGCGCTGTGCACCGCGGCGCTGGACCTGATCGCGTGGCTGGATGCCGAAGCAGGCAGGCGCGTGTCCGTGGGCGTGGCGCTGCCGGGGCTCGCGGACCCTCGGACGGGGGCGTGGTTCGCGGCGAACGTGCCCTTGACGGGTCATTTGCCCGCCGACGTCCTGTCGACGGGCGCGGGCCGGCCCGTAACGGTCGTGGGCGACGGCGCGGCCTTCGCCGTGTCGGAGGCGCGGGGCGGGGCCGCCGACGGAGTTCGGGTCGTGATGGGACTGATCCTGGGCACCGGGGTCGGCGGGGGCCTGTGCGTGGACGGCGTGCCGCCCCCCCGCCACGGCGACCTGCCGTTGGAGGTGGGCCACGTCGGAGCGCCTGCCGCCGCGCTGGCCCGCCATGACCTGCCGTTGTGGGACTGTTGTTGCGGGCGCGCGGGCTGCAATGAGGTCTATGCCTCCGGAACGGGTCTGGCACGCATCGCGTCGTGGCGGACGGGCCGTCCCGTCCGGGTGGAGGACGGCGTGCCGGGGGACGTCCTGACGATCTGGATCGACGTGCTGGCGGACGTGCTGCGCGACCTGCATTTGCTAGTGGCGCCCGAAGCCGTCGTGCTGGGTGGTGGCGCGTCCCGGGTGGACCGCCTTACGGAGCGGCTGACGGACGCCCTCCACCCCCGCATGTTGGGGCCGCAGCCGGCGCCGCGCATCCTGCGCGCACTGCATGGCGACAGTTCCGGCGCGCGCGGCGCCGCGCTGCTGGCCGCCGACCGGGCCGCCGCATGACCGCCCGTCTGCACCTGTCCCAGCGCCACGTCGCAGGACCCGGCAACGGCGGGTTCACGTTCCGCCTGCGCAACCTGGGCGACCGTCCGGTGACCGTGGTCCGCCTGTGCTATGCGTCCATGACGCGGCTGGCGGACGACGTGGCCGTCACGGGCGGGCGGGTCCACCGCAAACTGGCCAACCATGTGGAGGTCGCGCTGGACCCCGTGCCGACCCTGCCGCCGGGGCAGGGGGTCGACGTCGCGCTGCACGGGTTGACCCACCCGCCCCTGAACCGGTCGCAGGGGGCGATGGCGGCTTGGGTCGTGGACGCGGACGGCGTCGCCCTGTCCGCCACGGTGGGCGATCTGCAGCCCCCCGACGACCGGCCCCGCGGCCCGGTGAAGCCCTGGCCCGCGGGCCGGGCCGCTGCGCTGGGCCTGCTGCCCTGGCCCGCCCGGGTCGCGGTCGATGGCCTGGGCCCCGCGCCGGTCCTGTCGCCCGCGGCGGATGCCGACCCGGTTCCGTTCGCCGCGGTCGCGGCGCTGCATCGCCGGCTGTTTCCCACGGCACCCGCCCCGTTCGACTTGGGCGAAGGCGGGCTCCCGGTGCGATTGGTCGCAGGGGACGGTGCGCCCGGATCCTATTCGCTGGACTTCGATGACGTGATCACGGTGCGCCACCGTGATGCGGATGGCTTACGGCACGGCGTGATCACGTTGGCGCAGATGGCCCATGCGGCGCGGGGGGACGGCGGCTATCGGTTCCCATCCCGCGGCAGGATCGAGGACGCCCCGACCCACGGATGGCGGGGGTGCCACCTGGACGTCGCCCGCAACATGCGCAGCGCGGGGGAGGTCCTGCGCCTGCTCGACGTCATGGCGTGGCACAAGCTGAACCGGTTCCACTGGCACCTGTCGGACGACGAAGGATACCGCCTTCCGTCCCGGGCCTTTCCCGCCCTGGCCGATATCGGCGCGCGGCGCGGGGGCGACGCGCCGCTGCCGCCGCAATACGCCGACGGTCCGGAGGGGCAGGCGGGCACCTACTCGCAACTCGAGGTCGCCGCAGTCGTGGCGCATGCGGCGGCCCTGGGCATCGAGGTCGTGCCGGAGATCGACCTGCCCGGGCACACCACCGCCATCCTGAGCGCGATCCCCGACCTGGCCGATTCGGACGAGCCCGCAGACAGCTATCGGTCCATCCAGGGGTATCCGAACAACGCCCTGAACCCCGGCCTGCCCCGCACCTACGAGGTGGTGGAGGCGCTTCTGGACGAGGTGTTCGCGCTGTTCCCCGGCGCGGTGATCCATGTCGGCGGGGACGAGGTGGACGCGAACGCCTGGCACGCCTCGCCCGCCGCCGCGGCGTTGGGGATCGAGGGAGCGATGGCGTTGCAGTCCCACTTCCTGCGCCGTGTCCAGGCGATGGTGCGCGCGCGGGGGAGGACCATGGCGGGCTGGGACGAATGCGCCCGCGGCGGCGGCGTGTTCCCGGAGGGGGCGATCCTGATGGCATGGCAGACGCGCGAGCTGACTGCGGAACTGATCGCGCAGGGCTACGACGTGGTCGCGACGCCGGGGCAGGCGTATTATCTGGACATGGTACAGGGGGCGGGGTGGGACGCGCCGGGCACATCCTGGGCCGGCCCGGTCCCGGTCGAACGGACCTACGCGTACGAGCCGACCGCGGGCCTGCCGGACGGTCCGGGGCGCTTGCTGGGCGTGCAGGCCTGCCTTTGGTCTGAGCACCTGTCCGACATGGACCGCTTGCGCGACATGGCGCATCCGCGCCTGTCAGCCGTGGCCGAGGCCGCTTGGACCCCGCCCGGCGCGAAGGACTTCTCCCGCTTCGCCGCCCATGCCCGCCTGATGCCGCTGCCGTGACCGGTCCGACGCATTGGACGCCCCTGGCCTTCGATCCGCCGGACACGATGGCGGGCGCGCGCGTCCGGCTGGAACGGCTGCGCCCGGGCCATGCGGCGGCGCTGCACGCCGCGAACGCGGCGGACGACGCGATGTGGGACCGGCTGCCCTATGGTCCCTTCGCGGACGGCGCGGCGTATGCCGACTGGGTCGCCGGGTCCGCGGCGCAGACGGATCCGGCCTTCTATGCGATGCGGTCGGGGGCGGGGTGGTGCGGCGTGGGCGCGCTGATGCGGATCGATCGCGCCCATGGCTCGATCGAGATCGGGCATCTGGCGTTCGCGCCTACGCTGCGACGGACCCCCGCCGCGACCGAGGCTCTGTTCCTGATGGCGGACAGGGCCTTCGACGCGGGGTTCCGGCGGCTGGAATGGAAGTGCGACGCGGCCAACGCCGCCAGCCGGCGGGCGGCGGAGCGGTTGGGCTTCACCGCGGAAGGCACGTTCCGTCAGCACATGGTCGTGAAGGGCCGCAGCCGGGACACGGCCTGGTTCTCGATCCTGGATCGGGAATGGCCGGACCGGCGTGCCGCGCTGGTCACTTGGTTGGCGCCGGCCAACTTCGATGCGGACGGACGGCAGATCCGGTCGCTGGGCGCGATCCGGGCGGCGGGGGTCAGATGACCCGCCGCTCCAGCGTCCGTGCGGTGACGACGGATCGCAGCCGTTCGCGCAGTTCCGCCGACGGCGCCTTCAGGGATCCGATTTCGCGCAGGAGGCCGGTGTCGTTGCCCGTCCGCGCGAGGCCACGCAGGAAGCCCGCGATGAAGCCCGTGGGCACGGCTTCGTCCGCCAGCATCCGGGCCGCGCTCGCATAGTCTTCCGCCAGGGCCAGCCGGTCGGGGGTGACCGTGTCGTTGCTGACCGCTCGCAGGCCCATGGGGCGACGCGAGGCGGGCAAACGAGACAGGATGGCCTGCTGGAACGCCGCGAGGCTGTCGATGGGCTTGGGCAGGAACCCGTCCGCGCCGGCGGCGAGGGCGTCGGCTTCCGCGGCGTGGCGGTCCACGCCGGAGGTCGCCAGAATCACGTCGGGCCGGTTCGGCGAGGCATGTAGCCTGGCGATCAGGTCCGTTCCGGGTCCGTCGGGCAGTCCGAGATCCACGATGGCGACGCCGGGGGCATAGGTGCCGAGGTGGCGGTCGGCGCTGGCGATGCAGTCCGCGCGGCGGATGCGCGCACCCGACGCCATGCAGAGCAGGCGCACCGCTTCGGAGGCGAAGCGGCTGTCTTCAACCAGAAGGACGGTCAAGCCCAGGAGGGGGCGCTGCGCGGTCGGGGCGGGGCGGGCGAGGGTCGCGAGTTCGTCCATTCTGAGACCTCTGGGATGGCGGCCCTTCCAGGCCTTTGCGTCAAATTGCTCCCGGCCCCTTAACGAGTTATGAATCGTCCGGCCCCCCGCGTGCAGGGGCGGGTTTGCAGAACGGGGTACCCTCCATGATCGGACGATTGAACCACGTGGCGATCGCCGTTCCGGACCTGGAAGCCGCGGCGTCGCAGTACCGCGACGTGCTGGGCGCCACCGTGGGGTCCCCACAGGACGAGCCCGCCCATGGCGTGCGCGTCGTATTCGTCGACCTGCCCAACACGAAGGTCGAGTTCCTGCACCCCCTGGGCGAGGACAGCCCGATCGCGGCGTTCCTAGCACGGCATCCGGCCGGCGGGATCCATCATGTCTGCTACGAGGTGGGGGACATCGTCGCGGCCCGCGACCATCTGCTGCAGCACGGCGCGCGCGTCCTGGGCGACGGGACGCCGAAGATCGGCGCCCACGGCCAACCCGTCCTGTTCCTGCACCCCAAGGATTTCACCGGCACCCTGATCGAGTTGGAGCAGGTCGCATGAGCATCTTCTCCGCCGTCGTCGTCTTCGCCATGGTGTGGGCGATGGTCATGCTGATCCTGTTGCAGACCGGGGTCCGCACGCAGGGGGACACCGGCAGCCGGGTGGAGGGGACGCACGCCTCGGCGCCCGAGTTCGTCGGCCTGAAGCGCCGGTTGTGGCGCGCGACCTGGATCGCGTTCCTGATCTGGGCGCCGTTGGTCTGGTTGATCGTGTCGGGGCTGATCGGGATCGACGACATCCGCTGGATCACCGGGCGGTCCGTCTAGACCCTCCCTGCCGAATCAGGATCGGTGCCGCGCAGACGGTGGAACAGATGCGTGAACGCGGCCGCCCCCACCACCGGGACGAGCAGGTTCAGGACGGGGACCGACAACGGCACGGCCATCAGCACGCCAGTCAGCCAGATGCGTCCGCGGTGCCTGCGGCGGAAGGCACGGGCGCGATCGACGGGCAGGTGCCGGGCCGCGACCATGTGGGCGTATTCCCGGCCCAGCAGAAACCCGTTCACCCCCCAGAACACGAAGAGCGCGATCGGGGCCAGGAAGACATAGGCCACCAGCGCGCCCGCATTGACCAGAATCACCAGGCCCAGAAAGCCCGCGCTCTCGCCCAGCACCTCCCCCCAACCCTGCGACCGTGGCGGGGGCAGGTGGGGGTAGTGGCGCGCCTCAACCGCTGCGGCGATGCGGTCGAGGAACAGGCCCGTGAAGGCCGATGCGACCGGCACCATCAGGAACACGCTGGCAACGAGGGTCAGCGGCAGCACCGCGAAGCCCGCCGCCTCGTCCAGCCAAGTCACGGGACCCAGCCAGGGCAGGGTGACGGTGGGGCCGACCAGCCAGCGCGCGAGCCAGACGGCGAGGGCGACGAACCCCGCCAGCAGCGCCACGGACAGCCCGATCCCCGTTAACAGGACCCCGCGGAAGCGTGGGTCGCCCAACTGGCCCAGCGCCCGAAGGATGTCCTTCACGCGTCGATCCAGGTCGTCAGGGCGGCGACGTCGGGGCGGGGGCGGTCGGGGGGCACCGCCGTTTCGGTCCCTAGGACGACGAAGCCCGCGACCCATTCACGTTCCGACAAGCCGAGCACGTCTTCGAGGAAGGGTCGATCGAGGGCCAAGGTGCCGGACAGCCAGTTGGCCCCGAACCCGCCCGCGGCGGCGGCGTTCAGGAGGCCCAGGCACACCGCACCCGCCGAAAGCGTCTGCTCGACCTCCGGGATGGGGGCGTCGGCCACGGGGCTGGCGACGATACAGACCACAACGGGCGCGTCGCGGAACAGCGACGCCGCCTTGCCGGTGTCCTTCTCGGACGCGCCGAGTGACGTCATCCGCGCCTGTGCCGCATCGGCGAGGCGCGACAGCGCGGCCCCTTCGGCGACGACGAAGCGCCAGGGTTCCAGTTTCTTATGGTCGGGGACGCGGACCGCGAGCGTCAGCATCGTGGTCAGGGCATCGCGATCCGGCGCCGGCGCGGTCAACGACCGTGCGGGGCGGGACCTGCGCGTGGACAGGAAATCCGTGACCTCCGGCCGGGGCCGGAGGGCGTTTGCTTGCGACATGATGGCCCCCGTTATGCTCGCATCGCGATGTGCGATGCGGCCGGGGGCGTTTCAAGTCGTCAGTCTAGCGCGACGAGATCGACGGCGGACGCACGGCCGTCACGGCCTTCGCGCAGTTCGTACTGTACCTTCTGGTTGTCGCGCAGGCCCGTAAGGCCCGCACGCTCGACGGCGGAGATGTGAACGAAGATGTCCTTGCCCCCGTCGTCGGGCGCGACGAAGCCGTAGCCCTTGGTGGAATTGAACCATTTGACGGTTCCGGTGGCCATGATGTGGCCCTCCCATGATGGTCGTCCGCCCGCAGGATCGCGACGGTAGTGGTGGCGCAAAGTTAGCTTGCCGGTGGCTTAGCAGATCGTCGTCACGGAATCGCACATATGCCCCTGACCGGGGACGTCAACCGGATCTTCGTGTCGAAAGGGATGGCGGAAGACCGTCCCGCTATGCACGCGGGAGGCGAAGCACGAGATTGCGGCCACCCCGCTGGTATTGCAGGACCCCATCCCCGATGGCGACCACGCGACCTCGGTCCAGCCTGTCGCCGACCTTCACCTTGACGTACCGGCCGTTCGACATCCGCACGAGGGCGCGGCGCGATCCCGCGCTGCCATAGGTGCCGATCAGGTTCGTCTGGTTCAGGCGCAGGACGTCCCGGTTGGTCGCCGCGCGCGCGACGTTGCCGCCCGCGTCGCGTATCTGCGGCGTGCGCGCGGCCTGCTGCGCGGGTGCCGCGGCGGGGGCCGGCGCCGCTGCGGCGGCTTGGCGCTGCGCGCGCCGTTGCTGCGCGACTTGCGCCGCGCGCCGCTCGACCGCGTTCGAGCGGATCGCGGGGCGGCCCGAACGGTCCAGCGCCAAGCGCGAGACGGGGGCCGCCTCCTCCGCGTTCTCGGCCCGGATCGCGGCAAGCGAGGCGGCGGCGGCCTCCTGCGCGGCGGTCAAGGCGGCCACCTCCTCGCGCACCGTTTCCGGGTCCCGACCGGGATTCACCACGCGGCTGGGGCGGCGCGAGGGGCGCGGCCCAGCCTCGGCGGTCCAGGCCGCCAGCGCGACCGGGGCCTCGGCCACCGATGCGGACGTTCCATCCGGACGCGCCCCGGGACGGGGCAGGGCCAGGGCGGGGTCGACCGGCGCAGCCGTGGAGTCGGCCGCGTCGTCACCCGGGCGCCTGGCCGAACGCGGACGCGGCATCACGTCGGGGCGGCCAGCGACGAGGCGATAGCCCCCCGCAGCGCGGATGCCGTCGGTCGTCGGATCGAGTGCGGCCAGAACCGTGGCGGCGGGTGTGGCGGCGGGTGCGGCGGTCCCCTCCCCCGGGTCGGACGCCGCGATGTCCGTTGGGCCTTCGCCATTGGCGACGATGGCGGGCGCCGGGTCCCCGGCCGCCGCGACGGGGGGGGGTGCCGCCTGCCGGTCGGGTGCCGCGTCGGGCGTCGCCGCTGCGGTTTCGGTCGCCTCCGCCGGCGCGGGATCCAGTGGCTGGATGGGGACGAGATCGGTGACGACGGGCCCGTCCCGGTCTGGTGCAGGCACCGCCGCATCGGGCGCCGCGGCGCCGTCCGCGGTCGCCGCCACCGGGATGGGGCGGGGGGCGTCAGCGGGCGTGGGGACGATCTGCGGCGGCAAGGCCGCCTCGGGGGCGTTCCGCACCGGCGTCGTGGCGGGGGCGCCCTCAGGCAGCATCGCGGCGAGGTCGACCGGGGCGGGCGTCGCTTGGGGCGCCGCCGGTCCGCCCCCTTCGGCATCGTCCGGGGGCAGCGTCGCGATCACCGCGTCCGCCGTCGCGTCGGACGCTTGCGGCGCGTCCCGCAGGAACAGGCCGGCCAGCACCGCGAGGCCGACCATCAGGGCCAGCAGGGCCGCGGTGACCAGAAGCCCGGTGCCCCGGCGGCGCCGGCCGGTCTGCGCCTTCGCGTCTTCGCGCGCGACGCCCGGCAGTGCCATGCGCAGTCCTTCGTCGGCGGGCGCGGGCCGCTTCGCCGCGGCGGGCATGGGCTTCGGATCCGGTCGCGGAGTGGCTGCGGGTCGTTCTTCCGGTCGGGCCGGCGCCTTCGGGGCGGCATCCGATCCGGTCGTGAGCAGAGGTTTGGCGTCCGCCTTCCCATCCCCGGCCACGGGGAGGGCGGTCAAGCGCGGTTCCGCTGCCGCCACGGGCTTGCTGACGCGCTTGGGGGGAGCGGGCGGGCGCGGCGCGGGCGCGGTCGGGTCGGGCTTGCGGCGCGACGAGAAGGCGGGCACCGGTTCGGCCGGCGCGGGCGGTTCCGCCTTCGGCTCCGGAGGAAGGGGGGTGGCGGCGAACCCGCCGTCCGGGCGCACCGGGGCCGGGCCGGACAGGCCGGCGGCGGGCCCAAACCAGGCAACCCCGCCATACACCTTCCGATCCGGATCGGCACAGAAGCCGACCGCGCGGAAGCCGTGTCGCAGGACGAAGCTTTCCGCCTCGGCCAGCGTTTCGCGGGCGACGACCGCCACTTGCAGCCGATCGCCGCGGCGGACGTGGTCGAAGGCCAGATCCTCCACCGCATAGGGAGTTCGCCCCTGCAGGTGCTGACGGATGGTGTCGTCCGGCTTGCGGTCGTCGCGATCGAGGGTCGTGAACAGCAATTGATCGTCCGGCAGGACGACATAGGCGTCCGCCGTGCCGTCCGCCCGGCCCACCGCGATGTCCCGCAGGCGTTCCAGGGTGGCGTCGAACTTGGGATCGTCCAACCGCACGGTGCCGACGCGCCACCACCCGTCGTCGGGCGCGCGCAGCAGGACCGCGATGCCATCGGACGACAGGTCTAGGGCCAGCCTGGGTGTCATGGCGCCGACGCTAGCACGCATCCCGCGGGAACCGGAAGCCACGATTCGCCCGACGAAGCGTCAGGCGAACGGATCGGTCGGATAGGTCACACCCGTCAGCGTCAGCCCGTCGGGGGGCGCCACCGGCCCGCAGGCAGCGCGGTCGCGCGCGGACAGAGCCGCCGCCACGCGCGCCGGGGGCCACGCACCGGCGCCCACGCGTTCCAGCGTGCCCGCGATCGAGCGCACCTGATTGTGAAGGAAGCTGCGCGCTCGCAGGTGAAGGCGCACCTCGAGTCCGTCGGGGCGGGGGACGGACTCGACCTCCAGTGCGTCCAGCGTGCGCACCGGGCTGTCCGCCTGGCAGATCGATGCGCGGAAGGTCGTGAAGTCGTGCCGGCCTAGCAGATGCGCGGCCCCTTCCGCCATCGCGTCCGGGTCCAGCGGTCCCGGCACCCGCCACGCCTGCCCGGCCTCCAACGTCAGGGGCGCGCGGCGCGCGACCATGCGGAACGTGTACCGGCGTTCGATCGCGGAGAACCGGGCATGCCAGTCGTCCGGGACGGCGGCGCAGGCCGTGACCGCGACGGGATGGGGCTTCAGATGCTGGTTCACCGCGCCCGCCAACCGGAACGGATCCCAGGCGCGGACCATGTCGGCCTGCGCGACCTGTCCGGTTGCATGCACGCCCGCATCCGTCCGCCCCGCGGCCGCGACCCGCGGGTCCGCCCCCTGCAGGCGCGCGAGCGCGGCCTCCAGCACGCCCTGCACCGTGATCTGGTCCGCCTGTCGTTGCCAGCCGGCGAAGGGCCGGCCGTCGTATTCGATCCTCAAGGCGTGGCGCGGCATGGTCGGGCCCCTAGTGGCGCGCCGGTTCGCCGTCAAACCGCATCCCTTCCCCGTCTTCGTGGAAACCCCTATCTGGCGCGGACGGCAGGGAAGGGACGCACATGGTCATCGGCAGGGTCGCGGACGCGGTGGGAAGCGCTGTGGGCGGCGCCGTGGATGGCGTCGCCGGCCTGTTCGATCCCGGTCTGCGCCTGGGCGTCACGGGCTTGGCGCGGTCCGGCAAGACGGTGTTCATCACGTCGCTGGTCGCCAACATGATCGACCGGGGTCGGATGCCCGCCCTGACCGCGTCGTCCCGGATCGAGGCCGCGTTCCTGCAGCCCCAGCCGGACGATACGGTCCCCCGCTTCGAGTACGAGAGCAACCTCCACACCCTGACCGGACCGACCCCCCATTGGCCCGACAGCACCCGCGCCGTCAGCGAGCTGCGGCTGTCGCTGCGGGTGCGGCAGGGGGGCATGCTGTCGGGCCTGTCCGGCGCGCGCGTCCTGCATCTGGACATCGTCGACTATCCCGGCGAATGGCTCCTGGACCTGTCCCTGATGGATCAGGGCTTCGACGCCTGGTCCGCCCGCGCTCTGACGCGCTTGGCGACCTGGGGCGTCACGTCCTATGCGGACGCCCTTGCCGGCATCGACCCGGACGGACCGTTCCACGAGGGGGATGCCCAGACCCTCGCCCGGGCCTACACCGTCGCGCTGCACGCCGCGCGGGACGCGGGCGCCTACGACCTGACGCCGGGCCGGTTCCTGTTGCCTGGCGAGATGGACGGCTCGCCCGTCCTGACCTTTGCGCCCCTGCCGCCCGGCACGGATGCCCGCGGCACGCTGCGGCGCGAGTTGGCCCGCCGGTTCGCGGCCTACAAGGCGCAGGTGGTGCGTCCGTTCTTCCGCGATCACTTCGCGCGGCTCGACCGGCAGGTCGTGCTGCTGGACGTGCTGGGGGCCATCCGCCGCGGCCCCGGCGCCGTGGCCGAGATGCGCGAAGCGATGACCGACCTGCTGCGCGCGTTCAGGCCGGGCCGCATCGGTTGGCTGATGTCGCTGGCGGGGCTGCGGCGCGTGGACCGGATCCTGTTCGCGGCCACGAAGGCCGACCACCTGCACCACACGCAGCACGCCCGTCTGCAGGCCATCTTGGAGGCAATGGTCCGCGATGCCCGCGATCGTGCCGACTTCGCGGGCGCCACGACGAAGGCCCTGGCGTTGGCCAGCCTGCGCACCACGACGGAGGAGACGCGCGAGGTCGGCGACGAAACGGTGGCCATGATCCGCGGGCACCTGCTCGACGGCCGGCGGGTGGCCCTGCATCCCGGCGCGCTGCCGGAGGATCCCATGCGGCTGCTGGGACAGGCCCGGGCCGGAGCGGACGGCTGGGGGGACGGCGACTACGACCTCATGGACTTCGCGCCCGCCCCCGGCACCCTTCGCCGCGGGGAGGGGCCGCCGCACATCCGCATGGACCGGGCTGCGGAGTTCCTGTTCGGCGACAGGCTGTGAGGCCACCCCGACGGCGCCACTTGCATCCCCCCCGCCCCTCCATACCTTCGAGCGCATGCCACAGTCCCGCCCGCGCCGCCCCGTGCTGATCGATCTGGACGCCGAGGCGGCGTCCGATCCGGCGGCCGCGCCACCGATCCCCGACGAGGCGCCCCCGCCCGACACGTCTTCGGGCCGCGCCATGCAGACGCTGGCCGTCCTGGCCGCGCGTCCGCAGCGGGGCCTCGGGCGCTGGCTGTGGGGTACGCTGGCCGCGCTGCTGGCCTTCGCAGCGTCGGTCGCGGCCTGGGACTTCGTCACCGGGCTGATCGCGCGCAACGTCGTGCTCGGCTGGATCGCGCTGGCCCTCGTCGCAGCCTTCGTGCTGGCCGCTCTGGCGGTGATCCTGCGCGAGGTGTCGGCCCTTTCGCGCCTGGCGCGGATCGACCACTTCCACGCCAAGGCCGCCACGGTCGCCGACCTGGCCGCCGCCCGCGCGTTGACGGACCGTTTGGCCGCCTTCTATGCGGGGCGCCCGGACACGGAATGGGGGCGGGCCGAGTTGGCGGCGCGCACGGGCGACGTGTTCGACGCCGATGCGCAGCTGGCCCTGGCGGAGCGCACGCTGCTGGTCCCCCTCGACCTCGCCGCCACGCGCGAGGTGGAGGCCGCGACCCGCCAGGTCGCGCTGATCACCGCCTTCGTGCCCATCGCCTTGGCGGACGTCGCGGCGGCGGCGGCCAGCAACCTACGGATGATCCGCCGCATCGCGCTAATCTATGGCGGGCGGGCTGGGACGCTGGGGTCGTGGCGGTTGGCGCGGACCGTGCTGGCGCATCTGGCCGCCACGGGGGCGGTCGCGGTCGGCGACGATCTGATCCATTCCGTCGCCGGCGGGGGCCTGCTGGCCAAGCTGTCCCGGCGCTTCGGGGAGGGGGCCGTCAACGGGGCCCTGACCGCCCGCGTGGGCCTGGCCGCCATGGAGGTGTGCCGCCCGCTGCCCTTCGCCCACGAACGCCCGCCCCGCATCACCGCCCTGCTGAGCCGCGCCCTGACGGGCCTGTTCGATCCCAAGGACGCCAACGCCAAGGACATCGCCTGATGGAAACGCTCGCCGCCGATCTGCGGACCATGGTCCGCACCCCCCTGACCGACGCCCATGTCGAGCGCCTGCGCGCCCTGGGCCGCGAGGTGGAGGTGCCCGCCGGCACCACCTTCGTCCAACTGGGTCAGCCGATGGACCGGTTCCATTACCTGCTGGAGGGCGAGGTGGAGGCCGTCGATTCCGTCACGGGCGGTCGCTATGGCGACGGGGCGACGCTGGGTCCCGGCCAGTTCGTGGGCGAGATCGGGTTCCTGACGGGCGCGAATTCGATGCTGGCGATGCGCACGGTGCAGGACAGCCGTCTGCTGGTGGTGGACCGGGAGCCGATGCTCGAATGCATGAGCCAGGTGCCGGAGATGTCGGACATCATCGTGACCGTGATGGCGGCGCGGCGGCGGCGGCTGATCGAGTCGAACGACGCCTCGCTGACGCTGATCGGCATGGACCGCGACCGCGATATCCGCGCCATCGCCGCCTTCGCCGCGCGAAACCGGATCCCCTTCCGCACCCTGGACGTCGGAGACGGGGAGGCGGGCGAGATCGCGGAGGTGTGCTCCATCGCCAAGCACGAGCCCGCGGTCCTGTTCGGCAAGGATCGGGTCGTCGCGGACCCCACCCCCCGCAAGGTCGCTGCGCTGTTCGGCCTGGATCTCGACTTGGACGAGGCGGTCGTCCACGACGTCCTGATCGTGGGCGGCGGCCCGGGCGGCATCGCGGCGGCCGTTTATGCGGGGGCGGAGGGGTTGTCCGCCCTGGTGGTCGAGGATGCGACCATCGGCGGCCAGGCGGGGACGTCGTCGCGGATCGAGAACTACATGGGCTTCCCCACGGGGATATCTGGCGGGGATCTCTGCTGGCGCGGCGAGGTTCAGGCGATGAAGTTCGGCACCCGCTTCGCGGTGCCGCGCCGGGCCGCGTCGATCGAACGGCTTTCGGGCGGCGCCTTCTGCGTCACCCTAGACGATGGGGTCCGGACCTGCGCGCGCGCTGTCGTGATCGCGACGGGCGTGCAGTACCGCCGCCTGCCACTGGACCGGTTGGAGGAGCTGGAGGGGGCGGGCATCTACTATGCCGCGACCGAGATCGAAGCGCGGTTCTGCCGGGGTACCGATGCCGTGATCGTCGGTGGCGGGAACTCCGCGGGGCAGGCGGCGATGTACCTGTCGCGCCATGCACGGTGCACGCATCTGCTGGTGCGCGGCGACAGCCTTGCGGACAGCATGTCGTCCTATCTGTCCGAGCGGCTGGGAGCCGATCCGGGCATCCGCGTCCGCTTCGGCACGGAGATCGCGTCTCTGGAGGGCCGCGACCACCTGGAGGAGGTGCGCCTGAAAGGCGACGGGGTCGAAGCGGGGGACGACCGCATCGACACGCGCGCGACGTTCATCATGGTCGGTGCCGCGCCGAACACCGGGTGGATCAGCGATCTGGTGCGGACGGACGACAAGGGCTTCGTCCTGACGGGGGAGCCGGTCGGGTCCGACAGCCCCTTCGCGACGTCCTGTCCGGGTGTGTTCGCCGTGGGCGACGTACGCGCCGGCAGCGTGAAGCGCGTGGCCAGCGCGGTGGGCGAGGGATCGGTCGTCATCAGCCGGGTGTGGGACCACGTGCAGACGGTGCTGCGGTCCCAGGACTCGCGGGGTTAGGACCGGCTAGCCGGCGTTCCATGGCCCGAACCGTCGGACGCGTGGTCCCGGCCGGCCTCAGCGCCGCCGCTTGGTGCGGACCGGCAGCAGGAGCGGGGTCAAGACGATGGCGGCCGTGCCGAGGAACGTCGCGACGAGTACGATGGACATGATGCACCTCCCGGTATCGGACCATCCGTCCGAAGGGTGAACATCGCGTTAACGGAACGTGACGGTTTCCCGAAAGCCCCGTGTCGGAGGCGCCCCGTCCCGCATCGACGTCGGCCCGGGTGCCGCCATGGCGCGGGGGCGACGACCGGAGGTGCTTGCATGTCTGTCGCGCCGGTGGGACCGTCGCTCCGACCCCGTCCTGCATCCCGGTGACCGCAATGCGCTATCTCTTCCTTCCGCTGCTCCTCGCACTCGGCGCTTCTCCGGCCACGGCGCAGACCGGCGCCATCGAGGTGCCGGGCAACGCGTCCTGCAAGCGGGTCGTGTCGTCGCAGACCGACGATCCGGACGCGTATCGCGCGATCGGTTTCTGGTTGGGCGGCTTCCTGTCCGCCGCGAACGCCTATGAGACGGAGGTGTTCGACCTCACCCCATGGCAGCCGCTGGAGGTCTCGACCGCCCAGATCGTCAGCTATTGCCAGGCCAACCCGCAGGCCCGCCTGGTGGATGCCGCCGCGGCCTATATCGCGTTCCTGCGCCCCGACGCCCTGACGGAGGAGAGCGGGCTGGCCCGCATCGGCACGGGCGACGATCAGCTCGTACTCTACGAGGCGGTGGTCGACCGCATCCGCGACGCCTTGATCGCCCGCGACCTGCTGCCCGCCGACGCGACCGGATTCGACGCCGATGCGGTTCAGGCGCTGACCACGTTCCAGGGGCGGAACGGCCTGCCGGAGACCGGGCGTCCCGATTCCCAGACCCTGCTGCGGCTGTTCCGCGCCGACGATGGCTGATCGTCCGCCCCTGGACGAGGATCGTGCCCGCGACTAAGGAAGACGCGGCCCGCGCGCCTGCGGGCCGTCTGGGACTTCGGCACGGCATGACGCGGTACGGGCATCGATACGGGACAGGGGACCGAATTCCGGTCCCGGTCGCCTGACGCCAGCGCGCGGGCGGCCGGGTCCGCAGGCGCCGATCCGCATCGCGCCGCCGTCGCATGCCCCCACCACGCCCGCCCGAGGACGCCGAGACCATGAGTGCCGACGACACCACGACCGCCCCCGACTACAAGGCTACCCTGAACCTGCCGCGCACCGACTTCCCGATGCGCGCGGGCCTGCCCAAGCGCGAGCCCGGCTGGCTGGAGCGGTGGGCCCGCATCGGCGTGTACGACCGCCTGCGCGCGACGGCGGGCGACCGTCCGTCCTTCGTGCTCCACGACGGCCCGCCCTATGCGAACGGGCACCTTCACATGGGGCATGCCCTGAACAAGACCCTGAAGGACATGGTCGTCCGGTCGCGTCAGATGATGGGCTTCGACAGCCGCTATGTCCCCGGCTGGGACTGCCATGGCCTGCCGATCGAGTGGAAAATCGAGGAGGCGTACCGCAAGAAGGGGCGCGATAAGGACGCCGTTCCGGTGATCGAGTTCCGGGGGGAATGCCGTGACTTCGCCGCCCGGTGGGTCGACGTGCAGCGCGGCGAGTTCGAGCGCCTGGGCATCACCGGCAACTGGGCGCATCCCTATCTGACGATGGACCGCCACGCGGAGGCCGTGATCGCCGCGGAGTTCCAGACCTTCCTGATGAACGGGCTCGTGTATCAGGGCTCCAAGCCCGTGATGTGGTCCCCCGTCGAGAAGACGGCCCTGGCGGAGGCGGAGGTGGAGTACCACGACCGTCAGACCGATGCGGTCTGGGTCGCGTTCCCCGTCGTGGACGCGCAGTCCGATCTGTACGACGCGGAGACCGCCATCCCGCAGGAGGAGGAGCGGCAGGATGCCCGGGCCGACATCACGGCCGCCAACCTGGGTCGTCAGGAGCAGTTGGAGGCCGCGCGCGTCCTGATCTGGACCACCACGCCCTGGACCCTTCCGTCGAACCGCGCGATCTGCTTCGGCCCCGACATCGAATACGGTTTGTACGAGGTGACCGACCGGCCGGTGGAATGCTGGGCCGAGATCGGGCAGACCTACCTGATCGCCGACGCGCTGGCGCCGCAGGTCATGGCCGCGGCTCGCCTGGACGATACGATGTACAGGCGCCTGCGCCCCGTGCAGGGGGACGAACTGGCCGCGATCATCTGCGCCCACCCCCTGCGCGGGGCGGAGGGCGCGGAGGGTGAATGGGACTACGACGTGCCCCTCCTGCCGGGCCACCACGTCACCGACGATGCGGGGACGGGGTTCGTCCATTCGGCCCCGTCGCACGGCGACGACGATTATCAGGTCGTCCTTGCCCATCGCGACCGGTTCGACGGCGATCCCATGACCTACAACGTCGAGGCCGACGGCACGCTTCGCGCGGACCTGCCCTTCTTCGGGGGCGAGGCGATCATCCGGCCCGACGGCAAGCCGGGGAACGCCAACAGGGCGGTCATCGACAAGCTGGTGGCGGTCGGCGCGCTGCTGGCCCGGCAGCGCATCACCATCAGCGACGCCCATTCCTGGCGGTCGAAGGCGCCCGTGCTGCGCCTGAACCGGCCGCAATGGTTCGCCGCCATCGACGCCCCCGTGGGTGACGGCAAGGACACCTATGGCGAGACCGTGCGTGCCCGGGCTCTGACGTCGATCGACGAGCTGGTGGAGTGGACCCCTCACACGGGCCGCAACCGCTTGCATTCCATGATCGCCGCGCGCCCCGACTGGGTCCTGTCGCGTCAGCGCGCGTGGGGCGTTCCGCTGACCTGTTTCACCAAGCGGGGCGCCAAGGCGGACGATCCCGACTTCCTGCTGCGCGACCCCGCGGTGAACGCGCGCATCGTCGAAGCGTTCGAGGAACAAGGCGCCGATGCGTGGTACGAGCCCGGCGCGAAGGCGCGGTTCCTGGGCGACGACCACGACCCCGATGCATACGATCAGGTCATGGACATCCTGGACGTGTGGTTCGATTCCGGCTCGACCCATGCCTTCACCCTGCGCGACCGGGACGACGGCACGGGCGACGGGCTGGCGGACGTCTATCTGGAAGGGACCGATCAGCATCGCGGGTGGTTCCATTCCTCCATGCTGCAGGGCTGCGGCACCATCGGGCGCGCGCCCTATCGCGCGGTCGTCACGCACGGCTTCACGTTGGACGCCAAGGGCGTGAAGATGTCGAAGTCGCTAGGCAACATCGTCGCCCCGCAGAGCATCGTGGATCAGTACGGTGCGGACATCCTGCGCCTTTGGGTGGCACAGGTCGACTATACCGCCGACCACCGCATCGGGCCGGAGATCCTGAAGGGCGTCGCCGACAGCTATCGCCGCCTGCGCAACACCCTGCGGTTCATGCTGGGGTCGCTGTCCAACTTCGACCCCGCGCTAGCGGCCGACCCGTTGGAGATGCCGGAACTGGAACGTTGGGTCCTGCACCGCCTGGCGGAGTTGGACGACCTTGTCCGGGACCGCTACGCGGTGTTCGACTTCGCCGGCGTATGGCAGGCGATCTTCCAGTTCTGCACGCTGGACCTGTCGGCCTTCTACTTCGACGTCCGCAAGGATGCCCTGTATTGCGACGGGGATTCGTTGCGGCGTCGGTCCGCCCTGACCGTGCTGGACATCCTGCATCGGCGCCTGACGACGTGGCTGGCCCCCATCCTTCCCTTCACCACCGAGGAGGTGTGGCTGGAACGGTTCCCCGGCGACGAAGAATCAGTCCACCTGCAGGACTTCGCCACGCCGAAACCGACGTGGCGCGACGAGGATTTGGCAGCCCGCTGGTCCCGCGTGCGCGCCGTGCGCCGCGTGGTCACGGGTGCGCTGGAGATCGCGCGCCGCGATAAGGTCATTGGCGCCTCGCTGGAGGCCGCGCCGGTGGTGCACGTCGATGCCGACACGAAGTCGTTGCTCGACGATCTGCCGTTCGAGGATCTGTGCATCGTGTCCGAGATCACCGTGACAACCGATGCCGCACCCGACGATGCGTTCCGGATGGAGGGCACCGAGGGCGTCGCGGTGGTGTTCGCGCATGCCGAGGGCGGCAAGTGCCTGCGGTGCTGGAAGGTGCTGCCCGATGTCGGTCAGCATGGCCACGACGGCGTCTGCGGGCGCTGCGACGCCGCCTTGGGATGACAGACGCCGCCATCGCCGCCGTCCTCCATGCCCTGGCGGCGGAGCGGACGGGCCGCACCTTCTGCCCGTCGGAGGCCGCGCGACGCTTGGCCCCCGACGAATGGCGGCCATTGATGGACGACGTGCGCCGCGTGGCGGCGGCGGAAGGCCTGCGCGCGACGCAGGGCGGGGCGGTGGTGGACGTGCGCACGGCGCGGGGGCCGATCCGGTTGAGCGCTGTGCCCCGGCTCTGAGACGGATTGTCGGAGCAATCGCGTTCGGGCGGAAGCCGTCACGTGATCGTCGGATAGCTCAGCCAGTTGACGTGGCCCATCTTGCGGCCGGGGCGGGCCTCGTCCTTGCCATAGAGGTGGACCTGCGCGTCCGGCTGCTTCAGGATCTCGGGCAGTTGGTCGATGTCGTCGCCGATCAGGTTCTGCATCCGCACCATCAGATGCGCCCGTTCGTCGCCTAGGGGCAGGCCGCATATGGCGCGGATGTGCTGCTCGAACTGATCGGTGGCGCAACCCGCCTGCGTCCAGTGGCCGGAGTTGTGGACGCGCGGCGCGATCTCGTTCACGCGGATGCCGTCGTCGGACACGAACATCTCGACCGCCAGCACCCCGACATAGTCCAGTTCCTTGGCCACCGTGCGGGCCATCGCCATGGCCCGGGCCAGCCTCGCCGATGGCAAGGTCGAGGGGACGGTGGATTCGCGCAGGATGCCATTCCGATGGACGTTGTCGCTGGGTGGATAGATGGCCTTCTGCCCATCTTGCCCGCGCGCGACGACGACGCTGATCTCCCGCTCGAAGGCGATCCGCTCCTCCAGGATGGCCGGGGCGCCCTTCATGCCCGCATAGGCTTCCGCCGCCTCGTCCATAGAACGGATCGTGACCTGCCCCTTGCCGTCATAGCCCATCGACCGGGTCTTCAGGATCGCCGGTGGCCCCAGATCGGCCAGGATCGCGTGCAGCGCCCGTTCGCTGGGCACGTCCCGGTACCTTGCGCAGCGCAGCCCGATCCCCGTCAGGAAATCCTTCTCGCGCAGGCGATCCTGCGCGATGGACATGGCGCGCTTGTCGGGGAAAACGGGAACGACCTTCGACACGGCAGCGATGGCGCCGAGGGGCACGTTCTCGAACTCCGATGTGACGACGTCGCAATCGCGCGCGAAGGCGTCCAGGGCGACCGCGTCCGAATACGGCGCCTGCGTCCACCGCGTCGCGACGTCCGCGGCGGGCGCCGGGGCCTGAGCGAAGACGTGCGTGCGATAGCCCAACCGCGCCGCCGCCATCGCGAGCATCCGCCCCAACTGCCCGCCGCCGAGGATGCCGATGGTCGCGCCATGGGGCAGGGGTGTCATTCGGGCCGCTCCGGTATCGATTCGCTCAGCCGGTCGCGCCATTGCCGAAGGCGGGCCGCCAGCCGCGTATCGGAAAGCGCGAGGATCTGGGCAGCCATAAGGCCGGCGTTCGTCGCGCCCGTGGCACCGATCGCCATGGTTGCCACGGGGTATCCGCGCGGCATCTGCAGGATCGAGTACAGGCTGTCGACGCCCGCCAGCGCCTTGGTCTGGACCGGCACGCCGATCACCGGCAGCGTGGTCTTCGAAGCCATCATGCCCGGCAGGTGCGCGGCACCCCCAGCGCCCGCGACGATTACCTTCAGCCCCCGCCCCGCCGCATCGCGGCCATAGGTCCACAACCGATCCGGCGTGCGATGGGCGGACACGATCGCGACCTCGTGCGGGACGTCGAGTTCCGCCAGGATGTCGGCGGTCCCCTGCATGGTCGGCCAGTCCGACTGCGAACCCATGACGATCCCGACCAACGTCGCCTCGTCCACGGTCATGCGATGATGTCCGGGGTCAGGTCGTCCTCGATCCTCGCGATGCGGTCGCGCAGCCCGAGCTTCTGCTTCTTCAGGCGACGCACGGTCAGCATGTCGGGGCGGGGCTGCGCTTCCAGGGCGGCGATGGCGTCGTCGAGGTCGCGGTGTTCCTGACGCAGGACGGACAGGCGGACACGCATCACGTCCTCCCGCGACATCTCGTCGGGCGTGTCGGTCACGAGTGGGCCCCCCTTCGGTTGCATGGACCGATACACGCCGGCGCCGGGCGGGCCAAGGTGGCGCGGTTGCAACCGGCTCCGTCCATCCCCACATCCGATCCGTTGCGGTGCCGAATTCGGGCCGCGGCCGAACGGATCGCTTGACGGCAAGGACCCGCGCCATGACCAGACCGACCTTCGGGACGCACCCGTTCCTGTTGGGCTTCGAGGAACTCGACCGCCTGGTCGAACGCACTGCCCGGACTTCGGACGGGTACCCTCCCTACAACATCGAGCAGACCGGCGAGGATGGCTTCGTCATCACGCTGGCCGTGGCCGGTTTCGCGGAAGGCGACCTTTCCATCACGTTGGAGGATCGGCAGCTCGTCGTCCGCGGACGGACCGGTGATGCCGACGAGCGTGTCTACCTGCATCGTGGCATCGCCGCCCGCCAGTTCCAGCGCGCCTTCGTGCTCGCCGAAGGGGTGGAAGTGTCCGGTGCCACGCTCCGCGACGGTCTGCTGCACATCGCGTTGCAACGAACGGTGCCCGAGAACGTTGTGAAGACGATCCGCATAGAGGCGGGGCCCGAAGGCGGCGGCGCATGAAGCGCGTGTCACGTCGTCGAGCCAACACGAACATGGAGAACGGTCGGATGTCACAGGAATGGAACGCCGACGCGGTCGGCAGTGGAACGGTCTATGTGCGCAAGGTGCAGGTGGACGAACTGCCGGAGGCGGTCCAGAACGAAGCCCGCGAGGGTGGTCTGGACGAACTCTATGCATTGTATCGTTCCGACGGCGAGCAGGTCGCCCTGGTCGGTGACCGCAGGCTAGCCTTCACGCTGGCGCGTCAGAACGATTTGAACCCGGTCAGCGTCCACTGACCGGGCCCCGAGGCACAAGTTAAGAAGGGTCGTCAAGCGATCGGTCTGTGAACGGCCTGCGTCAACCCGTCGACGACGTCGGAGGGGCGGGATGGCTTCATGAGGATCGGCACGTCGATCCCATAGCGCGCACGCAACTCTGCGAGGTTGGCCCGGCCCGTATGGAACACGAAGGGCGTTCCATCGGCCTTCAGACGATCGGCCAGCGGGAACACGGCCTGCCCTCGCAGATCGACATCGAGCACGGCGGCGTCCAGCTTGGCCCCCGCCTGCGCTTCGAGGGCGGCGTCGAGCGTCATGCAGGGGCCCGCGATGGTCGCGCCCTCGTCTTCCAGCGTCATGGATAGATCGATCGCGAGCAGCGCTTCGTCCTCCACGATGAGTATGTTCAGATCGTCCAACATAGCACGGTCCCTGCCCGGTGCCGCCTAGCGGCAGAAGGGCGTTTGTTATCGTACCGGGTCCATCCCGGCTTGCAGGCCCAACCCCGATGACCGGGGCCGGTTCCGCCGACTTTTTCGGCGGTGATGCTGCGTTGGGCATCGTGATGCGATCGTGTCACGTTCGGGGCGACTCGCCGATCGCCGAAAAACCAATGATCCTGGTGTCATAACGGATTTTGGGCGGCTAGTGCCGCAATTCCGACAGGCCAGCACTCAACCGGGGATGGATTGCGGAATCCGGCATTGCATTCGTGCAATCCATCAGGCGTCGTCACTCCGCCGCATCGACGGGCGCGCCATAGCCCAAGGGTTCGGTCAGATCCTGGGGCGGACCGGCATCCTGTCCACGCTCCGCGAGGAACCGTTCCGCTTCCAAGGCCGCCATGCAACCCATTCCGGCCGACGTCACCGCCTGCCGGTATACGTGGTCGGTCAGGTCGCCCGCCGCGAAGACGCCCGGAATGCTCGTCGCCGTGCTGTCGGGCTTCGTTACCACATAGCCGCCGTTGTGGAGGTCGAGCCAATCCTTCACCAGATCCGACGCCGGTGCGTGGCCGATGGCGACGAAGAAGCCATGGATGGCCACCTCCCGCAGAGCGCCGGTGCCGACATGGCGCAGACGCAGCCCTTCGACGCCGCGGGGTTCGTGTGCGCCCAGGACCTCGTCCACCTCGTGGTTCCAGATCACCTCCACCTTGGGGTGCTTGAACAGGCGATCCTGCAGGATCTTCTCCGCTCGCAATGTGTTGCGGCGGTGGATCAGCGTCACCTTGCTGGCGAAGTTCGTCAGGAACAGGGCTTCCTCGACGGCGGTGTTGCCACCTCCGACTACGGCCACGTCCTTGCCACGATAGAAGAACCCGTCGCAGGTCGCGCAAGCCGACACGCCGAACCCCTTGAAGTGTTCCTCCGACGGGAGGCCCAGCCATTTGGCTTGCGCGCCGGTGGCCAGGATCAACGCATCGGCGGTATAGGCCGTGCCGCCGTCGGACGTGGCGGTGAAGGGGCGCTCGGATAGGTCCAGGGATGCGATGTGGTCGGACACGATGTCGGTTCCCATCGCCCTGGCGTGTGCTTCCATCCGCTGCATCAATTCGGGACCCATGATGGCGGTGTCGCCGGGCCAGTTCTCGACGTCCGTGGTGATCGTCAGCTGCCCGCCCGGCTGGATCCCCTGAACCAGCACGGGCTCCAACATCGCGCGGGCAGCATAGACGGCGGCGGTATAGCCCGCAGGCCCCGAGCCGATGATGAGAACCTTCGAATGACGTGTCTCCGGCATGGCGGCCCCTTTGTCTGCCCCGGACCGATATAGGCGCGGCGCACGGGCGACGGAACCCAGTCGAACACGCAACGATGTTGCCCTTTGGTGAAACAATCTTGCGGGTTCGGAGGCCATATGGGACATGTACGGGGCCATCACGGGTGGAACGACCATGCCCCGACACGTCTTGGACCAGATCGACCGTCAGATCCTTGCCGAACTGCAGGGGAACGGTCGCATGACCAACGTCGAGCTCGCCCGCAGGGTGGGCATCAGTGCCCCGCCCTGCCTGCGTCGCGTCCGCGCGCTGGAGGAGACGGGCTACATCGATGGCTACCATGCCCATGTCAACGCCCGCGCGCTGGGGTTCGAGGTGCAGGTCTTCGCCATGGTCAGCCTGCAGCGTCAGGCCGAAGCCGACCTCGCCGCGTTCGAGGATCGGGCCCGGTCCTGGCCGCTGGTCCGTGAATGCCACATGCTGAACGGCGAGATCGACTTCATCCTGAAATGCGTCGCGCCGGACCTGTCGACGTTCCAGTCCTTCCTCACGGGCGAACTGACGGCGGCGGAGAACGTGGCCAGCGTGAAGACGTCCCTCGTGATCCGTGCCGCGAAGGACGTCCCCGGAGTCCCGTTCGAAGTGATGGAGGAGCGGCTGAAGCAGCCCGCCTGACGACCCGGCGTTACGTGCCCCGGCATGGTCAGGGTCGATCGGCCTCCGCCATTCGGTCCAGCGCGCCGGCGAACCGGTCCGCCCCCCAGTCCTCCGACAGCGCCAGCCGCATCACGTCGCGGGGCGAAGGGGGCGCCATGCCGTCCCTGGGCGGATTGCGATCCAGGTTCGTCGGGAACGGATAGCCTTCCGATGCGGCGCAGATCACGTTCTCGGTCCCGCTGCGGCCCAAGTCCGCACTCAGCTCCGACAGGGCGGGGAACACGGCCTTCGCGATGGCCGTGCGGTCGACGCTCTCGATGGCCCGGCCGAATGCGCTGGAAACCTGGAACAGGTTCACCATCCGCCTGCGATCCGACGTCCGGTTGGTACCCGCGCCGTGCATCACGGCGGGGTTGAAGAAGACCGCATCCCCCATGCGCATCGGAATTTGTACGTGATGACGGGCGAAGACGTCCCGGAACGCAGGATCGTGGAACGCGAGATAGCCCTCGGGTACCTTCTGCGAATGGGGCAGCAGCATTGTCGGGCCCATCGCGGCGTCCATGTCGCAATGCGCGATGGCCCCCTGTAGCGTCAGGGCCGGCGACAGGGCATGAGCCTGCGCCGGCCAGCGCGCGGCTTGGGCAGCATCCATGAATCCCAGGTGATAGTCGCGATGCGGGACCTGCGCCGCCCCACCGGGGTTCACCCGGTTGACCTGTGCCGTGACCTGATATCCCGGACCCAACCACGCCAGGGACGCCAACGCCAGCGCATCGCAGGCATAGTACCGCGCGAAGTTCGCGGGATCGGTGAAGGCATGCTTCTGCACCGCGTTCCACACCCGGTCATTGGCTCCCGGTTTGGCGAAGTGGTCGCCCCCACCCGTGCCCGCCGCGCGTTCCGCATCGATGATGCGGTCGAAGACGTCGCTGGCCGCGTCCACGACCGCTCGTTCAGCGGCTCCACGGATGACGACGATCCCGGGGCCTGTCAGGAACGCGGTGGCCCATTCCGCCGCCATGTCGGCGCGGGCCTCCTCCCGCGTGGGGATGGCATCCCCCTCGTAGACGGGAATGCGACCCAGCGCGACCTCCGTCGCCAGGGGCCAGTCTCCCGCCGTGACGGGGGTGGTCACCAGCGTCTCGAACGCGGCGGCGTCGCGGGGGCTCGTATCCCACCAGACGGCACGCCGGCGGTCCGCGATGCGGCTTGCGATGTCCATGATCCGTCCTCCCCCCAAACGACGTTCGGGGTTCAGCCTAGCATCGAAGGTGGGGTCCTTGGCCAGGGTTCTCGAAGGCCGGCCGCCTCCGCATTCGTCAGGTATGGGATCCGTGCGGTCGCGAACGCGGCGCAGTCCAGGGGCGGCACCAGGTGCGCGAGGCCACGCCCGCTTGCACCGGTCTGCGCGGGATGCCATGGCGCGACATCCAGGCCCAGCACGGCGATCGGGGCTTGGTCGCCTGTGGCCAGTGCCACCAGCCCGGGCGGGCGCGGCGGGCGCACCGCGGCGATCCGGACCCCGTCTGCAAGGGCGGCCACGGGGGCATAGGCGGTCGTTCCGCCGATCAGCGGCTGCAAGCGGGGGTCCGACAGCCGCAGGAACGCGGCGCGACCCAGCACCACGTCCGACTGTGGGCGGCCCGGTCCGAAGGCGCCGGCCCGGACGCGCCAAAGCGTCTCCCCGGTGGCGAGGGGTCGTCGTCCCGACCAGATGACGCGGCGCGGACCGTCCGGTCCGGTCAGGATGCGGCCGGCTCCAACCTGGCCCGCGGCTACCGCACCGGACGGACCGATCAAGGGCGTATCGTCCGTGAGGATCGCCAACATCGATATCGCAGTATCGCCGGCGGCGCTGGCCGGTGCCTCCGCCCAGAGCGCGTGGCCGCGTGCGTCGATCCACTCGATCTGCGCGGACGGCATCGGCACGGGGCGTTGTGCGGTCACGGCGCGTCCCTTTCGTGGACGCCGTCCTAAACGGACTGGAATGCGACGGGCAACGGCGATGCGGGAAACAGGCCGTTCTCGCTCTCGCACAGCGATGTCCGGCATGGTAGCGGGCGGCACATGTCGGATTTTCCCAGAGACCCCGCCCTCATCCGTCGCCTGCTGGATTCCGGTCGCATCCTGACCGCACGCGCGGCCGTCGACGCCGCCCTGCACGATGCGCCGGACAACGTCCGCCTGCTGCAATTGGCCGGGCGGATCGCGATGGTACAGGACGATGCGGCGGCGGCAGCCATCCTGCTCGACCGGGCCCTCGAGCACGCCAAGGGCGATGCGGTCCTGTGGGTCGACCGCGCGCTGGCCGCCGGGGCCATGGGGGAGGCGAAGTCCTTCGGGCGCGTCCTGAAACGGTCCGGAATGCCCCCGCACTTCGCCATCGCGCTGGGCGACCTGGCCACGGGTCGCGGCGCGTCCGCGCGCGGCTTGGGTGCTGCCGACGCACGGACCGTCAGGCGGGCGGAGGCTGCCCTGGCGAAGCGCGACTTCACCACCGCCGAGGGTGTGTTGCGTCCCGCCCTGGCCAAGCCGGGGGCGAAGGTCCTGTCGCTCCTGGCCGCCGCACGCCGCGGCAAGGGTGATCCACGGGGTGCCGCCCAGGCTTTGACCGCCGCCCTGAAAGCCGAGCCCTGGGCGGCCGAACTCCGCACCGCCCTGGGGGAGGCGACGGCGCGGATCTCGGGGCCCCTGGCAGCACTGCCGCATGCCCTGGAAGGCGTTCGCCTCGCTCCGCGCAGTGCACCCGCCCTCCTGTCGGCTGCCCGCCTCGCCCGCGCTGCGGGCGTGGAACGCCATGCTGGCCCCTTGGCCGACCGCGCATTGGATCTGGCGCCCTCGGATCCCCTGGCCCGCCGCCTGGGGGCGGAGGCGGCGCTAGTCCGCCACGACGGGCGTTCCGCCATTCGCCTAGCCTCGAAGTTGCCCTCGACGTGGTCCGACCGCACTCAGGTCCTGTTCCGCGCCCATGCCGCGGCCCGCGATGATGCCGCCGCCCTCGATGTCCTCGCCGACGCCACGGACACCGTCGCCCTGACCCTGCGGGGGCAGTTGCGGCAGTCGATGGGCGACGCCGAGGCGGCGGAGGCCGATCTGCGTGCCGCCATCGCGGCGGAGCCCGCGAACGGGACCGCGCATCGGGCGCTGGCCTATGGCACGACGCTCGCCGAAGACGATCCGGCTCTGGATGTCATGCGCGCGCAGGTCGACGCGAACCCGAACGCCCGCCTTGTCCGCTATGCGCTGGCCCGTGCGATCGAACCCTATGATCCCGACGAGGCCTTCGATTACCTTGCGCGGGCGAACGACTTGCAGGCGAAGGCCTTTCCATACGATCCGAAGGTGGACGATGCGGAATGGGCGCGTCTGTCCGGCCCCCTGTGGGACGCGGTTCGGACCGCCCCCGAGGGTACGGCCACTGTCGATCCGATCTTCGTCACCGGCTTGCCTCGGTCGGGCACCACGCTGGTCGAATCGGTCCTTGCGGCCGCGCCCGGCATAACGGCGGGCGGCGAACTGAGCGTGCTGCAAGGGGCGTTGTTCCCGTATTACGACGCGCTGGAGGCCGAGTTGCGCCCCGACGGATCGACGGCGGCGGCGGCCTACGAGGCGGCGGCCCGGCGGCGCAGCGGGGCCGAGGGGCGGTTCACGGACAAGTCGATCCACACCTTCCTGCATCTGGGCGCCCTGGCGGCGGTGATGCCGCAGGCGGCCATCGTCGTCGTGCGCCGCGACCCGCGCGACGTCGCGCTATCGATGTGGCGCAACCATTTCCCTGACGGCACCCAGCGCTATGCCGCGACCGTCGACGGCATCGCTCGGCACATCGCACTGTTCGACCGGGTGCTGGGTTTCTGGCGAGACGCCCGGCCCAATGCGTTCCACGAGATCGCGTACGAGGATCTGCTGGACGACACCGAAGGGCAGGCCCGCGCGCTCTATGACGCGACGGGTCTGGAATGGACCCCCGATGCCTTGTCGTTCCATGAGAAGACGCGACGGATCGATACCCTCAGCTTCGCCCAGGTTCGGCGCCCCGTCTATCGCGACAGTCGAGGCGGATGGCGCAAGCATGAAGCGCGCATCCGTCCCTTGCTGGACGCGCTAGAGGCGCGGAACCTGTTGCCGGACTGAACGCGGTCGCATCCTTCCTCAGACGTCCTCCGCGGGGTTCCGCCATCGGCCCGGCAAATCGTTCGGTGCCGCCCGCAGGGGCGCTCGGATCCGTGACAGCAGCATGTCCGGCCCCGCCATCAGGCGTGACAGGACCGGAGACGACCGGACGCGGGCCTTCGCCTTCTCGATCTGCATGATTCCGTCGATGCGGCGATCCAGGAAGGCCCAGGTCTCGCGACGATCTTCCGACTCGTCGCCCAACCAGTACAGCACCGTCGCACTGTAGACGCTCGATAGGGTGGCGCGCTTGGTGTACCAGTTCACGTCGTCCGACGTGTCGCCCAACGCGTTCCAGATCGCGTCCACCGTCCCCCACATCGCGCGCAGGCCATCCGCGGCATGCATGGGCAGGGCGAACAAGGTCATGCCGCGGCGGACTGCCTCGCGGTTCTCCTCCGCGATCTCCAGGCGGGTGCGGACGGCATGGGCGACCCGGTCGCGATAGCGCAGGTTCGCGGTGTCGCCCTCGTTCAGGCGGCGGACCATTTCGGCGTCGCCCGCACGGTGGAAGTGCAGTGCCAGATCGACGGCGCCCCGCGGGCAAGCGGCGCGCGCTTCGGCCGGAGTGATGCCCGCATCGGAGACCGCAGCGCGGAAGGCGGGTTCGGTCCATCCGTCGAACGGCACGTGGGGCAGGGCCGCGTCGAGCAGCCGGTCCTTGATGTCCTGCATGATCGTTGCGGTCCCTCCGGATGTCTGGCGCGTGCGGGTCTGACGCTGGACAAGCTAGCGGCGTCCGTCTATTGGGCCACCTCCTGCATCACGAAACTCTAGCTTGGAAAGGTGGTGACAACCACAATGCAGGTCAGCGTACGCGACAACAACGTCGATCAGGCGCTTCGCGCTTTGAAGAAGAAGCTGCAACGCGAGGGCGTCTTCCGTGAGATGAAGCTCCGGCAGCACTTCGAGAAGCCGTCCGAGAAGCGCGCCCGCCAGAAGGCGGAAGCGATCCGGCGTGCCCGCAAGCTCGCCCGTAAGAAGGCGCAGCGCGAGGGTATGATGTAAGTCGCACCCCGTCCGGTTCCCCATGGGACCGACGCGATGTGGACCCCCGGCGCGATGGCGGCGGGGGTTTTCCTTATGGAACATCAGCCTATCGGCGTTGACGCGAACCTTTGCGTAGAAAAGCCCGCACGCCCCGCCGAAGTGACAACCAAGCCGGGATAAGGCAGGCATAGACCGCGAAGAAACCTGCCGGCATCCACCAAGTGTGGTTCATCGCCAGCATATCACCCAGGATGAACGCACCGAAGAACGCGGGCACTGCCAGCAGCGAGACCGCGACCGTGTCGAAGAGAGCCGACGTTACGCGCCGCATCGATCAGGCCCTCGCCCGTTCCACCATTCCCCAAGCGATCCCGGCGGACAGCGCGGCTAGCGCCGCCCCCACCCAGGACGCCGTCGCGAAACCCGCGATCAGGTCGTCGGCCGCGCCCAACATCACCAGGCCCAGCAGGGCGGTGGCGACCAGGCCCCCCACCCGGCTGATGGCGTTGTTCACGCCCGACGCGACGCCTGCGCGGTCGTCGCCCGCCGCGTTCAGCACCGCGCCCGTCAGGGGGGCCACCGCCAGCGACATGCCCAACGCAAGGGCCACCAGCCCGGGCAGGATCGTCGTGGCATATCCGCCGTCTCCACCTGCCAGCACCGCGAACAAGACGAAGCCCAACGTCACGCCACCCGCGCCCGCGGTCAGCATGGACCGCGCGCCCCAACGGTCGGTCAGGGCACCCCCCGTCCAGCGGCTGAGCACGCCCAGGAGCAGCGGGAATGGTAGGATCGCGGCCCCCGCCGCGGTCGCGTCGTAGCCAAGATCCCGGATCAGGACGTAGGGCAGCAGCAAAAGCAGCCCGCCCAACGCCGCATAGAGGAAGAACGTATAGAGCGAGAGGCCCGTGAACCCCCGGTCCGAAAACAGCGTCAGGGGCACCATCGCATGGTCGTGCTTCGCCCGTTCGACCACCAGGAACCCCGCCAGTAGGACCGTCCCCGTTGCGGCAGCCAGCATCGTGGCGGGGGTTGCCCCCCGCTCCGGCAGGGCGACCAGCGCCCAGATCGCAGCCAGCAGACCGCCCGCCGCCAATGCCGCACCCGCCCAGTCCAGCGGCGCGCGTTCGGAACCCTTGGCCACGCTTTCGCGCAATCTGGTCGCGCCGAGCCACATCGCCAGTACGACGAGGGGCAGGACGGCGACGAAGCACCAGCGCCAGCCGACGGCGTCCACGATCACGCCGCCCGCGACGGGGGCCACCGCGCCCGCCGCGGCACCCGCGCCGGCCCAGGTCCCGATGGCCGCGCCCCGCGCGCGCCCCGTGAACGCGTCCGACAGGATGGCGAGCGAGGTGGGGGCGATAAGCGCCGCGCCGATTCTCTCCAGGACCCGGCCCGCCAGGAACGTCTCGAACGTGGGAGCCACGGCGCACACGACGCAGGATGCCGCGAAGACCGCGAGGCCCCACACGAAGACCCTCCGCCGGCCGTAATGATCCCCCAATGCGCCGCCGATCAGCACGAAGGCCCCGAGCGGCAGCAGATAGGCGTTGACGATCCATTGCGCACCGGCCGCGTTCACGTCGAACCCGTCCTGCATCTGCGGCAGGGCCACGTTGACGATGGAGCCCAACACGAAGACCAAGCTGGATGCGATGACCGTGGCGGTCAGCGTGGCGCGGGGGTTGGGACAGTCTGCGTGGTCGGCGCGCGGGGCGTCGTGGCAGGGCAGGGGCAGCGCGTTGGCCATGATTCCCTGCCGCCCCTCGCCCGGATCAGCCTTCGAGGGCCGGGATGGGTGTCCGACGCTCCGGGGAATAGGCATCCTCGGTGTCGTCGAACAGTTCCGTCCGGCGGACGCGCGGCACGTCCTGGAAGTCGTTCATGATGCGCGCCGGGAACCAAGATCGCTCGACTTGGGTGAAGCCCAACTCACGCAGGATGCCCGACACCGATTGCCCACAGGTCGCCTTCGATGCGGACCCATGCGCCTGCACCAGTTGCAATGCCCGTTCGGCGGTGGCCGGGGGGACCGTCACCTCCTGCATGACGACGTGATAGGTCGGACGCGCGTGATAATCCTTGTAGTACTCGTACATCAGGGGCGTCATGCCGAACAGGACGTCGCCACGTTCCGGCACCGTGGGATGGCGCCAGGTGCCCGCGGGGTCGAACATCACCCGTTGGCTTCCGTTGACCAGCAAAGCCGAATGCCCCCCCTCGCCGGAGCGGTTGTTGATCGCCGTGACCAGGGTCAGCGTGGCGGGTCCGGGATGCGCATAGGCGCGCGCCGCGACGTCCGTCAGCGGGTCGTAGCGATGCTCGGCGGTGCAGGCGCCCAGGGCCAGCAGTGCGGCCAGCGCCAGCCCCAGGCGGATCATGTGCGGAAGAGCGCCAGGAAGACCAGGATCGCGATTATCACGATCACGGCCCACTTCGTGAACGTGACGAAGCCCGCGAAGGTCTTCTCCTGCTCGGTGGTGTCCATCTTGCCGTGTTCGTGCTCGGGCTCGGCCATGGGGGATCCTCCTGCGGACGTTCGGGTCGCGGGGTCCATAGCGTGGCCCGCGGGGGGTGTCACGTGGCCTGACGCCAGAGCCAAACGCCGTCGCCCCGATCCGTGCGCGTGGCGCGGCCCGTCAGCCAGAGATGGTTCAGATGGGCCGCCGTCTCGAAGAAGGCCAGGCCATAGATCGCATCGTCGATCGGGCGCTTGAACAGAGGCGTGAAGCACTCGCCGCCCGTGCGCGGGGTCGCCAGATGGTCTTGCAGGCGGTCCAGCGCATGCACGTGGTTCGAGCGCAACGAGGCCACCCGTGCGGGCAGGCCCCGGAAGGGTCGCTTGTGTCCCGGCAGAACCAATTGGTCGTCGCAGGCCGACGGGGCCAGGCGATCGCAGGCCGCCAGCCAGTCCCCCACCGGATCGCCTGTGGGTTCCGTCGGATAGAGGCCCAGGTTGGGCGAGATGCCCGGCAGCAGTTGGTCGCCCCCCAGGACGAGATCGTCGCCCCCCACCTCGAACAGGACGGCATGCTCGGGTGCGTGGCCGTCGCCCTGATGGACGTCCCAGGTCCGACCGCCTAGTTCGATCCGATCGCCCTTCCGGATGCGGGTATAGCCCACGGGCAGGGGAGCGCAGCAATCGGCGAAATTGAAGGGACGCTCCCCCTTGCGTCGGTCCAGGACCCCGCCGTCCATCCCGTAGGCGCGGCAGAAGGCGACCGTTTCGGACGTCGGCCGGTCCTGCACGTCCAGGATCAGCATGCGAGCCAGCAACCACGCGGTGCGCGTCATCAGCAACTCGGCCCCGCCCCGCACCAAGTCTCCGGCCAAGCCGACATGGTCCGGATGGTGATGCGTCACCAGGACGCGGACGATGGGATCCCCACGCAGTGGCCCCGCACGCAGGCGATCCAGGATCGCCCGCGTCCGGCGGCAGGCGAAACCGGTGTCCACCATCGTCCAGCCGTCCCGTTCGCGCAGGAAGTAGACGTTGACGTGGTCCAGCGCCATCGGCAGCGGAAGGCGGGCCCAGAGGACTCCGTCCGCGATGGGTGTGACCTCGCCTTCCGGCGGGGGCGCGTCCCAGGGGAAGCGCAGTCCGGCATTGCCATCCGGAATGGGGTCGCCTTCGAACGCGGCGCCCCCGTCGTCGGCAGGCGTGGTCACGCGGCAGCCAGTTCGTCCGTGGTCAGGGCGTACAGTTCTTCCGCCCCCGCGCGGGCCTTCGCCATCTCGGCCAGGGCTTCCGGCAGCAGGCAGGTGGCGGCGAAGCGGGCCAGACGCGAACGGTCCGCGTCCGCCGCCGCCGCCCGCAGGTGATAGTGGACGGCCAGCACCCGCGCGAAGGCCGCCAGATAGGCGACGGAGCCCGCGAGGCGGTCCTGCATCGGTTGGTCCAGCATCCACTGGGTCAGGGTGCGTAGCTCGATCGCGGCTGCGCGCAGGCCGTCGTGATCGGTCTGTTCCACCTCGTCCAACAGGGCGAAGGCCGCATCGCCGCCGTCGGCCAACTTCCGTCCCACAAGATCCATAGCCTGGATCCCGTTCGTCCCCTCGTAGATGGCGGTAACGCGCACGTCCCGCAGGAACTGGGCCGCGCCCGTCTCCTCCACGAAGCCCATGCCGCCGTGGATCTGGATGCCGTCGCCCGCGACCCCGATCCCCGTATCGGTGCCATAGGCCTTGGCGATGGGCGTCAGGAACGCGCCACGCGCCCTCATCGCAGCGTCACCTTCCGCCCGCCCCAGGTCCAGCGACACCGCGCAGTCCAGGCACATCGCACGGACGGCGAAGGTACGGGCCTTCATGGACAGGATCGTCCGCCGCACGTCGGCATGTTCGAGGATGGAGCCATCGGGGACGTGGGACTTGCCCTGCTTGCGATCCAGCGCGTAGCGCAGAGCGTGCTGCATCGCGGCCTCCGCGATGGACAGCCCCTGCACGCCGACGCCGACGCGGGCGTTGTTCATCATGGTGAACATCGCGGCCATGCCCTTGTGCGGCTCGCCCACCAGCCAGCCGGTCGCGCGGTCGTACTCCATCACGGCCGTCGGGCTGCCGTGCAGGCCGAGCTTGTGCTCCAGCGACACGACGCGAAGGGCATTGGGATCTCCTGCGCTGCCGTCGTCCCGGGGCAGACGCTTGGGCACCATGAACAGGCTGATCCCCTTCGTCCCTTCGGCCCCGTCCGGCAGGCGCGCCAGGACGAGGTGGCAGACGTTGTCGATGAAGTCCGCATCCCCCCAGGAAATGTAGATCTTCTGCCCGGACACCGCATAGGTCCCGTCGCCGTTGGGTTCGGCCTTGGCGCGCAAGGCGCCCACATCGGATCCGGCCTGCGGCTCGGTCAGGTTCATGGTGCCGGTCCATTCGCCGGAAATCAGCTTAGGCAAGTACAGCGCCTTGAGGTCGTCGGAGGCATGCGCCTCGAGCGCTTCGATCTGGCCTTGGGTCAACAGGGGGTTCAACTGCAGCGCCAGGCAGGCCGAACCCATCATTTCGTTCACCGCCGCCGTCAGGGTGAAGGGCAGGCCCATGCCGCCGTGTTCCGGGTCGGCGTTGATGCCGATCCACCCGCCGTCGGCGATGGCGCGGAACCCTTCCGCGAAGCCGGGCGCGGTCCGGACCACACCGTTCTCCAACGTCGCGGGCTGCGTGTCGCCGGGGCGGTTCAGGGGGGCCAGCACGTCCTCAGACAGCCTGGCGGCCTCCGTCAGGATGGCGTCCACAGTGTCGGGCGTGGCTTCGGCGAAGCGGTCGGTCGCGGCGACTCGGTCGAAGCCCACGACATGGTCCAACACGAAGCGGATGTCGTTCAGCGGGGCGCGATAGGACATGGCAGGCTCCTGTGGTGCTGGCGACCCGGCGACGCTATGGCGGGGTCGGTTTGGCGGAACCTAGGGTGCAGAGGCGCATGGCATCAACTGGAACACGACGTCACGGGACGGGCTTTACCGCCGAGGCGGGGGGCGCCTTGATCGCCCGGGGCGGCCTCGTCGCCTTCCCGACCGAAACGGTCTATGGCCTCGGGGCGGACGCGACCGACCCGGCGGCGGTGGCGCGGATCTATGCTGCGAAGGGGCGTCCGTCGAACAACCCCCTGATCGTGCACGTCGTGGACCAGATGGCCGCGGAACGCTTGGCCGTGTTCGACGCGACCGCTCGCCTTCTGGCCGCAGTGTTCTGGCCCGGCCCCCTGACGCTCGTGCTGCCCCTGCGGGACGGACACGGCTTGGCCTCCGCGGTGACGGCGGGGCTGTCCACCGTGGCCGTCCGGGTCCCCGCGTCGCCGCTGGCACGGCGGGTGCTGCTGGCGGCGGGGGTGCCCGTGGCCGCACCGTCGGCCAACCGGTCGGGTCGGATCTCGCCCACGCGAGCGGATCACGTCGCGGCAGGCCTGGGCGAGACGGTCGATGCGATCGTCGACGGCGGACCCTGTCCGGTGGGCGTGGAATCGACCATCGTCGCGACTGACCCCCTGCGCGTGCTTCGCGATGGCGGCATCCCGCGGGAGGCATTGGCCCTGGCTTCAGGCACCGCCCCGATGGCCGACACCGCCCCCGCCGCGTTGCAGGCGCCGGGGCAGTCGGCCTCCCACTACGCCCCGGTCCGTCCGGTCCGCCTGGACGTGCGGATGCGAACGGATGATGCGATCCTGATCGGCTTCGGTGACGTAGAGGGAGAATTGACGCTGTCCGTGACCGGCGATCCGGCGGAGGCGGCCGCGTCCGTCTTCGCGGTCCTCCACGACGCCGATGCGCTGGCCGCACGTCTGGGTCGGACCCGCATCGATGTGGCCCCGGTTCCGGAGGACGGCCTGGGACGCGCGATCAATGATCGGTTGCGACGGGCGGCGGCCCCGCGGGCGTGAGGCTATCCTAGCCCGTCCACCCCTGCCGAGATCTCAAGCGTGCCCTGCCGCCCCCGAAAGCGCATGCGCCTCGACCCCCAGGGCACCCGCGGCTGCGTGCCACTTGCGATCGTTTGGCAGGTCGAACGTGATCGTCGGATCCGCCGGGGTGGTCAACCAGACGTTGGCCAGCATCTCGCGTTCCAGTTGACCGGGGCCCCACCCAGCATAGCCGAGTGCGACGATCCGGCGCTTCGGAACTTGGCCACGCGCCACGTCCTCCATAGCCTGGGACGTCGCGGTCAGGCTGTGGCCGCCATCCACGCGGAGAGTGGTGTCGCCCAGATCGTAGGACGGGGGATGCAGCACGAAGGGGCGGTCCACCTCTGCCGGGCCGCCGAAATGCAGCGGCTGCCAAGCCTCGATCACCGACGCCCCGGCCTTCATCCGCAAGCGCGTAATCGCCCTATCGGCGGCCGGACGGTTGATGACCAGTCCCATCGCACCCTCCGCCGAGTGGGCGCAGAGCAGGACGACCGCGCCTCGGAACTGCGTATCGGCGATGGCCGGCATCGCGATCAGCAACTTGCCCGTGAGGCTGGGCGTCTCGTAGTCAGAGGACATGGTCAGGTCCTATGTCAGCCGCGTCTGACACTCAATCGGTCACCGCGTCGCAGGGCGCGGACCGACGGGGTGACGACGACCTCGTGATTTTCCATCCGTGCACCATACGGCTAGATGCGGTCGCATGCATTCGACCCCCTTCCTCGCCGTCGTCATCGCGCTGATCGTTGCCCTGTCGTCGGGCGGACCCGGCGTCGCGCAATCGGACAAGGCCCTGGGCACCCTCGTCCAAGTGGGGGTGATCGCGGGTGGGCGTGGTTCGGACGGACGTCATTACGCGGGCCTGTCCTTTCAGCTCGCGGCGGGCTGGAAGACGTACTGGCGCAGCGCGGGCAGCCTGGGGATCTCGCCCCGGCTGGACTGGCGGGGATCCGAGAATCTGTCGCGGGTCGATCCCGTATGGCCCGCCCCCCGCGTGTTCGCACAGGGCGCAGGGCAGTCCATCGGCTACGACCGCGACTTTGTCCTGCCGTTGGCCATCGCGGTACGCGATCCGGCCCGCCCCGTTCGGTTGGACGGCTCGATCGACATCGGCGTCTGCGCCGAGATCTGCGTCCCGGTGCGCTTCCGCGTCCGCGCCGATCTGCCCGTCCGATCCGGCATCCCCGGGCCAGTGCGTCAGGCCTTGGCACGGAGGACCCCGGTCAGCGACCGGACGGCGACCTGCGTCCTGAGGCCTGATGGCAAGGCGATGTCGGTCACCGTCCAATTGCCGGCACTGCCCCTGTCCGACATTCGGGCCGTGGCGATCGAGGCGGGCGACCCGTCCCTGTGGATCGAGGACGCGACCCTCACCCGCGATGCGGGGCGCATCGTCGCGCGGGCGGACGCGATGGCGCGGCGGGGCCCCGTGGCCATCGCGCGGGGCGATCTGCGAATCACCGCGATCGGCACGGATGGCGCCATAGAGTTGGCAGGGTGCGTGGGCGGCTAGCGGCGGTTCTGGGAAGGGCGACGGGGAACGACCGGCTTCACTGGGCAGCCCGCCAAGCGCGAGGTCACGCGTGCCGCGCGCCTCGTGACCTTGGGACGCAGCCGACGGGCGGTGCGCGCGGCGGCGTCCCGAACGCTGGCGGAGCCGATCGACGTCATCATGGCCATGAAGCCCATTCCGAACAGAACCGTGATCGCGGCCGGCCCGGCATTCGCCGACATCACCACGGCTGTGCATGCCATCAGGGTGGTGAACGTCAGGAGGGCACGCACGGTCGGTCCGATCCCCGCACCGTCAATCGATCGGAAGGCCAATGTCGCGGCCGTTGCCGCGGTTGTTCTTGACGCCGACGCCGACGCAGACCCGCTTGCCCGTGGCGATCACGACCGCGCTGATCTTCCTGCCACCGCACGTATGATCGTCGTCATCGTCAATCGGGTCGGCGTCCGCGATCGGATCGCCGTCCGCCGTCGTCTGAGTGTCGTCCACGACGGTCCGCTCACCCGTGATCTCGGCGCGCATCACGTCGCTGATGGAACCGGTCGCGTTCACCAGCACCGCGGCCGTGGCCAGGGCCGTGACCGTCGCGCCGAACGTCAAGACGGTCCAGTCGACCTGGACCGTTCCTGATTGCTCCCGCAGATAGCGGTCGATGATCGGGGCGAGATGCATGACCCGACCCGTATCGCCCGGGCCCGTGTCCGGACCATAGCGGAATTCCGGCAGGGCGGTGGCGCATCGCGCGACTTGCGCCTATCGGTTCTCGGATGCTTCGTCCTCGTCCTCGCCGTCGTCGGGCAGGTTGAAGAAGCTGTCCGCATCCGGCGTGCGGCCATCGTCCGACTTGTCGGGCCCGTCCGACAGCGTAAACGTTTCCAACCCCGACATCGAGGACGGCATCCGCGGTTCGCTGTCGTCCATCCCTAGCGACTGCTCCGTCGACACCAGCTTGCGCCGTTCGTCGTCGGACATGACCGCGCCCTCCTTGGCCTTCTGCTGCGCCGCCTTCTGGACAGCGGCATCCAGTTCGGTCTGCTTGCACAGGCCCAGCGCAACCGGATCGACCGGCTGGAGGTTCTGCATGTTCCAATGCGTGCGCTCTCGGATCGACTGGATCGTGGGCTTCGTCGTGCCGATCAGCTTCGAGATCTGGCTGTCCGCCAGTTCCGGATGGAACTTGACCAGCCACAGGATCGATGCGGGCCTGTCCTGGCGCTTCGACAACGGCGTATAACGGGGTCCGCGGCGCTTCTGCTCGCCTTCGGCGGCCGGATTGTGCTTCAGCGTCAGCCTGCGCAAGGGGTCCTTCTCGGCCTTCTCGATCTCCTCACGCGTGAGTTGATTGTTCGCGATCGGGTCGAAGCCCTTCACGCCCACGGCCACGTCGCCGTCCGCGATGCCCTGGACCTCCAATTCGTGCAGGTCGCAAAATTCGCCGACCTGTTTGAACGTCAGGGTCGTGTTGTCGACCAGCCAGACGGCGGTGGCCTTGGCGTGGAGCGGCTTGTTCATCTCGGGGCCTCCTGCGGGCGATTGGCATGCCTTCCCCGATCGCCGTCCCCGGCGGCAGGCGCAGCCTGCGGGTTCTCGCGTTCGGGAAACTTGGCGTGCCATATAGGGAAACGAACCGGTGGGGGGAAGTGCGGATGCGCGGAGCGGTCTTGGTCTTGGCGATGACGATGGCGGCGGCTGCCACAGCCCGTGCGGAGGGGGAGCGTGCGGGCGTCTTCGACTATTGGGTCCTGGCGCTGTCCTGGTCTCCGTCCTGGTGCGCGGCGGAGGGATCGGCACGGGGGTCGCCGCAATGCGAATCGGGTCGCGGCCATGGTTGGGTGCTGCACGGCCTGTGGCCGCAATACGAGCGGGGGTGGCCCGCCCATTGCCCGACCGTGGAACGCGCACCGTCAGGGTCCGACACCGCGGCACTGGCGGATCTGTACGGGACCTCTGGATCGGCGTGGCACCAATGGAACAAGCACGGAACCTGTTCGGGGCTGGCGGCGTCCGACTACTATGCGCTGTCGCGACGGGCCTACGACACGGTGACCCGCCCGCCACTGCTGCGCGAGCTGGATAGGGCCGTGACCCTTCCCGCCGCGGTGGTCGAGGATGCCTTCCTGGAGGTGAACCCCGATCTGTCCGCCGACGGGCTGACCGTGACCTGTCGCGAGGGTCGCATCCGCGAGGTGCGCATCTGCTTGGATCGCATGTTGTCCCCCCGTCGCTGCGGCGCCGACGTGATCCGCGACTGCACATTGCGGGACGCGGCCTTCCCACCCATCGCCCGCTAGAGGAGCCTTCCGGCCCAGTACGCCGCCGGCCCGGGCCGCCCCAGGAAGTACCCCTGTCCCCGCGCCACGCCCATCGCCGCGATTCGATCGCGGGTGGCGGCATCCTCCACCCCCTCGGCGACCAGGACGAAGCCGGCATCGCGCGACAGATCGACCATCGCGCGAAGCATGGCGTCCCGGACGGTGACCCGGTCCCCGCGAGCCAGGAAGGCGCGATCCAGCTTCACCAGGTCGGGGGCGAACGTCAGGATGCGATCGAGGTTCGACAGGCCTGTCCCGAAATCGTCCAGGGCCACCCAGGTGCCCAACGCGCGCAGGCGGTCGAGTTGGCCGATGCGGACGTCCGATTCGACGAGGACCGCGCTTTCCAGCAGTTCCAGAGTAATGCGGTCGGGGGGCAGGCGGTCGTGCAACAGTACGTTCAGCCAAGCATAGGCTTGGCTCTCGGTCCGCTCCAGCGCGGAGGCGGTGATGTTGAACGCGACGTGGAGCGGTCGGGACGCATGCACGAAGGGGCCAGCAGCCTCGACCGCCAGATCCAGGAACAACTCGGTCACGTCGTCCGGCAGGCGGTCGAGCCAGTGCATGAACTGTCCGGGGCGGACCTGGGTGCCGTCCGGCATCTGCCATCTCAGCAGCGCTTCCACGCCCACGGCGTCGCCCGTGCGCAGATCGAAGACCGGTTGGACGTGATATCCCAGTTCGCCGGCCCGCGTCGCGGTCTGCAACGCGTCGATCCCCATCGCGTCGGGATCCTGCAGATCGGCCACGACCACGCGGTCCCCGCCCATCGCCTTGCAACGGCGAAGCGCCTCCTCCGCCCGCAGGATCGCGCGCGACCTGCTCTCGTGACGGTGCAGGGGTATCAGGGCGGCGGAAAGGGGCCTGCCCAGACGCTCGCCGTCGATCTCGACGTTCGATCGGATGGCGGCGATGCGGAGGCCCTCGACCTGATCCAAGACCGCGTCGAGCGTCCCCCGCTCGAAGCGCAGCAGGTACCGCCCGCCCGGCAGGGATTCGTGGACCACGCCGTCCGGTACCGCGCCCGTGATAGACGACTCGATGCTGTCCAGCAGCCGGTCGCCCGCATCCAATCCGTACCGTTCGTTGAGGCGCCGCAGCCCATCGACGTCCAGCAGGGCCAGGAAGCCTGCCTCGGCGCCGATCGCCGTCATCGCCTGTCCGACATCCGCCGGCCGATCGGAGGGGGCATGGGAAGGACTCGGATCGCGAGCGTCATGCCACCGACCATGGGCAAGTGTCTGTCGAATGGAAAGGACCTAACGGGGGTTCAATAGCTGTGGCGTGATGCGAGGGCCGCACGCAGCGTTCCGTCGTCGAGATAATCCAGTTCGCCGCCTACGGGCACGCCCTGGGCCAAGCCGGTGACGCGCACGCCCGCGCGGTCCAGCTCGCGCGCGACGTAATGGGCGGTGGTCTGTCCATCGACCGTGGCGTTGAGCGCCAAGATCACCTCCTCCACGCCTTCGGCTGCGACGCGATCGCGCAGTCGCGGGATGCGCAGGTCGTCGGGGCCGACGTCGTCCAGGGGGGACAACGTGCCGCCCAGCACGTGATACCGACCCCCGAACACGTTTGCGCGTTCCATCGCCCACAGGTCGGCCACGTCCTCGACCACGCAGACCTGTCCGTTCGCTCGCTTGTCCGACGCACAGATCTCGCAGATGTCTTCGGATGCGATGTTGCCGCAGTTCAAGCATTCGCGCACGCTGCGCCCGACTTCGTCCATCAGGGCGGCCAGGGGACGCAGGGCGGTGTCGCGCTTCTTGACGAGGTGCAGGACCGCGCGGCGCGCCGACCGCGGTCCCAGGCCGGGCAGGCGGGCCATGGCCTCCACCAGGCGCTCGATGTCGCCGCGGGCGGACATCGGATCAGAACGGCAGCTTCATTCCGGGCGGCAGGCCCATGCCCTCCGCCATGCGCTGCATCTCGGATTGGGACCGGTCCTGCGCCTTGGCCTGCGCGTCCTTCACGGCGGCCAGGATCAGATCCTCGACCATCTCCTTCTCGTCGGGCTGGAAGATCGACGGGTCGATGTCGAGCGCGGTCAGCTCACCCTTCGCGGTGGCGGTGGCCCGAACCAGACCGGCACCGGATTCCCCCTCCACGGTGATGGTGCCCAGCGTCTCCTGCATCTCGGCCATCTTGGCCTGCATCTCCTGGGCCTTCTTCATCATCCCGGCCATGTCGCCGAGCCCGCCCAATCCCTTCAGCATGACGCCGTCCTCTCCGTTGGATCCTACCCAGGCAGGTAGTGGTCCGGGGGCCTTGGGGCAACCGGACCGGACGGACCGGGCCCGTCAGTCGTTCGGGGCGTTCGCGCCGATGAACCAGGCGTCCTTGTCCACCTCGCGCGACACTTCGGTGAACAGATCCTCCGTGTCGGCGTCGCCCGCCTCCGACGCTTGCTCGATGGCTTGGCGCAGCTTCGCGCCATGATCCTTGAAGCGCGACACCAGTTCCGCGATGTGCGCCTGGATGTCGGTCAGCTCGACGGGATAGGGGGACAGCGTCGTGTTGCCGTGCGCGGCTTGCAAGGTGCCGCGGGCGTGACCGCCCATGATCGCGGTACGCTCCGCCATGAGGTCGGACTGCTCCCGCAGCCGATCGGCCACCTCGTCCAGAAGCTCGTGGACGCCGATATAGCCGCGACCCCGGATGTTCCAGTGCGCCTGCTTGACGGCAAGGGTCAGATCGGTGCTGTCGGCCAGCCGGGCGTTCAGCAGGTCGATCATCTGGGATTGGGTCTGGTTGTCCAGGCCGCTGACGAAACTCTCGGGCATGGCGGTATCCTTCGCTTGTGCCCGTGCGAAACTAGGAAGGGACCGATTCGGTTGCGTGCGTCGGATGGCTTCGGTCGATCGTCCGCGCCCCGGGGGCATCGCGCATGCCGCCGACCCTCATTCCTCCGCGAAGGGATCCCAATCGTCGGGCGCTTCCTCCAACGCCGCATCGGCAGCGTCCTGGGTCGCGTCCACCGGCCCGCGGACCTCCAGCAAGGTGGCGCCGGGAAAGGTCTGCAGGACGGCCTGCGTGAGCGGGTGGGCCAAGGCCTGCGCTTCCGTGTCCGCCTTCTCCGCGGCGCGGACCTCCGCGATGGTGGGGGCGCCACCCTTGCCGATGGCGACGCCCCACCGCACGCCGGTCCAGCCCTGCAGGCGGCCCGAGATGCGCTGCGCGAGGTCGGGGGCCGCGTCGGGGGCCGGCTCGAACTCGATCCGGCCGGGCGCGTAGGAGACCAGCCTGACGCCGTTCTCGACGTCCACCAACAGCTTCATGTCGCGGTTGTCGCGTATAAGCGCCACCACCTGCTCGAACGAGGCGAAGCGGTCGAGCACGGGGTTCCCCGTCGGCTGCGCCACCGCGGCCACCGCCCGCCGGCCCGCCGCGATGGGGATGGGCGGACGCGAGGCCCTGGCCTGGGGCGCGGGCATGCGCGGCGCGGCCAGACTGCCGCCGCCGGCGTCCGGCAGGGCCGGCGCATCGCGCAGCTTGCGGATCAGCTCGTCGGGGGAGGGCAAGTCAGCGACGTGGGTCAGACGGATGATCGCCATCTCGGCGGCCATCATCGCGCCCGGGGCCGTCGCGACGTCCTCCAAGGCCTTCAGAAGCATCTGCCAGGCCCGAGACAGGGTGCGGACGGAAAGGGTGGCGGCCATCTCCTGTCCCCGGGCGCGTTCGTCGGGCGTGACGGTCGGATCGTCCGCGGCGTCGGGGGCGATCTGAACGACGCTGACCCAATGGGTCACCTCCGCCAGGTCGCGCAGCACGGCCAGGGGGTCCGCCCCGTCGTCGTACTGGGCCCGCAACTCGCGCAGGGCGCCGGCCGCGTCGCCGCGCATAACGGTCTCGAACAGGTCGAGGACCCGCCCCCGATCGGCGAGGCCCAGCATCGCGCGGACCTGCCCCGCTTCGATGGTGCCGCCCGCCGCCATGCCGATGGCCTGATCCAGCAGGGATAGGGCGTCGCGGGCCGATCCTTCGGCGGCGCGCGTGATCAGGGCTAGGGCATCCGGATCCGCGGCCGTGCCCTCGCGGTCGCAGATGGTGCCGAGGTACTCGATCATCGTTTCGGGGGTGAACCGCCGCAGGTCGAACCGTTGGCACCGCGACAGGACCGTGACCGGGACCTTCCGGATCTCGGTCGTGGCGAAGATGAACTTCACGTGGGCGGGCGGTTCCTCCAGCGTCTTGAGCAGCGCGTTGAACGCGCTGGTCGACAGCATGTGGACCTCGTCGACGATGTAGACCTTGAACCGCGCCGACGCTGCCCGATAGCGGACGGAGTCGATGATCTCCCGCACGTCGTTGACGGATGTGTTCGACGCGGCGTCCATCTCCAGCACGTCGACATGGCGCCCTTCGGCGATGGCGATGCAAGGTTCGCAGATGCCGCAGGGATCGGTCGTCGGGCCGCCCGTGCCGTCGGGGCCGACGCAGTTCAGGCCCTTGGCCACGATGCGCGCGGTGGTCGTCTTACCGGTCCCGCGGATGCCCGTAAGGATGAAGGCCTGCGCGATGCGCCCCGATTCGAAGGCGTTGCGCAGCGTGCGGACCATCGCGTCCTGCCCCACCAGGTCGGCGAAGGTGGCGGGGCGGTACTTGCGGGCCAGGACCTGGTATTCGGATTCGCGTTCGCTCATGGACGAGGTGATACGGGAAGCCCCCTCACAGGGTCCAGAGGACGTAGCCGACCGCGACGCACGCGATCGTCAGGACGACCGCGGCCACGGTGAACAGGCGCGACGACTGCGCTTCCGCGTCGTGGGTGCTGAGTCGGACCTGTGCCTTGGCCGCTTGGTTGCGGGCGGCCCAGAAGATGCCGACCGCGATGGCGATGAACACCAGCGACACCACGCGCGGCAACCAATCCGGGTCGGCCTCCCGGAAGACGGCCTTCAGGCCCAGGGCCAGCGCGACCGACGCCATGCCGGTACGCATCCAGCCGGCGAAGGTGCGCTCGTTGGCCAGGACCGTCCGGTCCTCCGCCCAGTCGGTGCGCCATTCGGCCCAATCGGTCTTCTTGTCCTGGTCGTCGCTGTGGCGGTCCATGGCGGATCAGCTAGCCCGACCGACCGGCCCGGCCATGCAGCGCGCGCAGCATGTCGTCCACTTGGGGCAGCAGATCGTTCGCGACGGCATCCGCCGCCCGCGCGCGCAGGCGGGCGTTGGCCGCGTCCGAACCCCAGGTACGGGCCAGGCCCGACAGATCGGACGTCGCGCCCACCGTGCCGTAGGGGTATCCGTTGCGCACGTCCACGAAGGCCGCCGCGCCGATGCCGGTCGCCTGGGTCGTGCGCGTGGGCAGCAGGAGGCCGCCGACGATCGTCACGTCCGCCAGGGCGAAGGGGGTGTCCCCGGTCGGACCGCTGCGTGCGCCCAGCTCGTAGACGAGCAGATAATCTAGGTGCTGCCGGGCGGCGGCGGTGCGCATCGTTTGGATCAGGGAAGAATCCCGCCGCGTCTCTACCATGCCCGCCACCAAGGGCGACAGCGGGACCCATTCGCCCATCCCCGCATGGCGCGGCGAAGTCGGCGAAGCGCAGGCCTCCCGCGGCGGGGCCTGGGTGAGCGCGCCGTTGACGATCCGGGCGATCCCGATTCGGGCGGGGAAGCGGAGGTCCGGCTCGACCGCCGCGGCGGCTCGGATGGCCGGATCGGCGATCGGACCGCGCGACAGGTAGTCTGCACCGGAAGTGGTTTGGATCGTCGGCTGACATGCAGCCGATACCAAGATGGCGAGGAGGGCGAGGGAGCGGATCATTATGGGCCTCTAAGATGTGTAAAAAGCACATCTCATGATACCGCTCGACGGTCAAGGTGGAATGTGCTTATTGCACATCCATGCAGATCGCCGATGTCCTGACCCGTGCCCTCGTGCCCCTGGCTCGCTTGGCCATCGGTCGTGGTCTGGGCGTCCGTGACCTTCTGGATCCCTTGAAGCGGGCCTTCCTCGTCGCGGCCGAAACGCAGGGCGTGCGGCAGACGGACTCGGCCCTGGCGCTCGCGACCGGGCTGCAACGCCGCGACGTCGTGCGCCTGCGGGACATGGCGGTCGCCCCCCGGATCCCGTCCGCCCCCGCCCGCCTGATCGCGCGATGGCCGGACGCGGCCGTCCTGCCCCTGCGCGGCGGGGACGACAGTTTCGACGCCCTGGCCCGGTCCGTGCGCCGCGACGTCCATCCCCGAACCCTGCTGGACGCATTGGTCGCCGCGGGGTCCGTGACGGAGGAAGGCGACACCGTGCGCTTGGTCCGCCGCGCCTATGCGCCCGGTGGCGGATCGCCCGAGCAACTTCTCTATCTGGCGGACAACCTGCACGACCATGGGGCGGCGGCCGTATCGAACGTGCTCGCGGATGCGGGCTTCTTCGACCGGGCGGCGCATTTCGACGGCCTCGACGAGGCGGCGGCCTCCGCGCTGGCGGCCCGGTTCGCGGCAGGGCAGATGGCGGTCCTGCGGGACGTGGCCGAGGCGGCCCGGGGGTTGCAGGACGCGTCCGGCGACGGCGCGGTGCGCGTGCGGTTCGGCGGTTACGGATACTGGACGGAAGGGGAGGAACGATGATGCGACGTTACCTGACGCTCGTGGCCCTGATGCTGACGCTCGCGGCGTGTCAGGGCGGATCGACCCGCGCGGTCGAACCCGATGGCGGCATCGGCGGGACCGGGGCGCGTGACGATGCGACCTGCGTGGAAGGCGTGACCTGCCTGCCCTGATGTGGCGGTGAAGGGCGGGCGGGGCGGTGCTGCCGAACGGATGGAGCGTGGCGGACGCGATGAACGGCGTGCGTCGCTTTCGGTCGAGATGTGCGTCTGCTGGCCCCCCTCCACGCATTCCTGCGGGATACGCTGCCGGGGCGGCGCGCGCCGCCTGTGGTGGCACGCTGGGGTGAGGGGCTGGACGACGACCCGAACGGGATCCGTTGTGGCTGCTGCCTTTCGGCCCTGACCAGGTTGGCGGAGCGTTCGCCCGTGCCAACCCCTCGTTGGTTCAGGTACAAGCGCAGGCCCTTGATTGCAAGTACCACCGGAAGCTCGCCTACCCTTGCTGGTCAGGTCGATAGTCTGATCGACAATATATCCCGAGGATACATCAAGACCAAGCGAGACAGGAGAATCACTAATTCTTAATGTTGCAGTGGCCAAAAAATCTATTCTCACCTAAATGTCCAATACCAGAGATATGGAACAAGTATTAATCCGACAATCAGTCCAACGTATGCTCGCAGGAGATTTTGTAAGTCTCCGTCATTCGCCCCAAGGATTATGATCACTCCGAATAACCAGAAGAGAGTTATAAATAGCGTAACGACAAGACGCCCCCTCATACCATCACCTCATTGTAGTCCATCAAAGTTCTAACATACACTAAGTGCGCCATACGATGCGCGTAGATTTGCCTTTAGTATGCTGACCACTACGAGAGGCGTTGGCCATAGTGTTCTGCTCGGCCACGCCCAACGCCAGATTGCCATATTCGTAGCCGCGATCCGCAAGGTATTCATAATATTCGTTCAGGCCGTCCTGACCTCGGGCCTGGAACCCCCGCAGGGCTTCAACGTCCGTCGCGTTCAGCAGCTGCGCCATCAAATTGTTCCTCTAATAGACATGCTGTAAAATTCCGTGTCCGCGTGACAATGGCTGGAAGCTGGTCGAGAACGTCGCGGTCGAAATCAGTTTCCGCAAAAACGGGTTCGATTTTAATATGCAGTTCACATTGCGGGTTGGGGTACTTCGCAAGTGTGGCGCATTTCACAATTTCGGTAACATCGCCTTTTGTGTCGAACCGCGCCCATGCCTGCGGCGCGTCCGCGCTACGATCTGCGCCGGGGTAGGTCACGCCAAGAAAACCGTCAGGCAGATCGCGCCCTGTTAGTTCGTAGTCTTCCCATACCCAGTATTCGACGTTGAGGGCGTCCCGAGTGAGAAGACGCTCGTTCCAGGGCTTGTTGGCTAAGTGTGGAAGGTTCGATGCGAGAGGGAAGAGATCGACGCCACCAATGAGGATACGCAGTTCGTCCTCATCAAGCGACGACCCCCGGAACGGCAGCCCAGTGGCGAGTGACAGCTCGAACACCTCCGCCACCGTCGGCCCCGCCGACGTGCCGCCGAAGGCTGCGGCGCCTTGCGCCTCGTAGGCAGGGTCGTAGCGGATCTGCTCGGGACGCCGCTCTTCGATGCCCCGCGCGCGGTACTGGCTTACCAGCAGGTCGCGCTCCACCAGCGGGCCGTGGCGATAAGCGGTGCAATCCATCGCCACAGCAGGCTGGACGATGGCGACAAAGCCGAGACAGACCCCGACAGTTCGGATCATCATCGCGGCCTATTCTATGGCCCCATCCGCCCCGATCCGGGTCTTGCCGCCCAAATAGGGGTGTAGGACCGCGGGCAGCACGACGGACCCATCTGCCTGCTGTCCATTCTCCAACACGGCGATCAGGCAGCGGCCGACGGCAAGGCCCGATCCGTTCAGCGTGTGGACGAAGTCGGGCTTGCCCCCCGACGCGGGCTTGAACCGGGCGTTCATGCGGCGGGCCTGGAAGTCGCCGGTGGTGGAGCACGAGCTGATCTCCCGGTACTTGTTCTGACCGGGCAGCCAAACCTCAATGTCGTGGGTGCGGCGCGCGCCGAAGCCCATGTCGCCCGTGCACAGGACGACCGTGCGATAGGGTAGGCCCAGCCGTTCCAGCAGGTCCTGCGCCAGCCCCGTCATGCGGTCCAGCTCCGCCCGGCTCTGGTCCGGATGGGTGACGCTGACCATCTCCACCTTCTCGAACTGGTGCTGGCGCAGCATGCCTGCCGTGTCGCGGCCCGCCGATCCGGCCTCCGAGCGGAAGCACAGGGTGTGGGCGGTCATGCGGCGGGGCAGGTCCCCCTCGTCCAGCACGTCGCCCGCCACCGAATAGGTCAGCGTCACCTCCGACGTGGGGATCAGCCAGAAGCCTTCGCGCGTCAGGAAGCTGTCGTCGCCGAACTTGGGCAGCTTGTCGGTCCCCAGCATGGCATCGTCGCGGACCAGCACGGGGGTGACGTGTTCCGTCAGGCCGTTCTCGCCCGTGTGGACGTCAAGCATCCACTGCGCCAGCGCGCGGTGCAGGCGGGCCACCGCGCCGCGCAGCACGACGAAGCGGCTGCCCGACAGCTTGGCCGCCGTGGCGAAGTCCATGCCCGGCTTCACGCCCGCGATGTCGAAATGCTCGACGGGGGTGAAGTCGAAGGCGCGGAGCTCGCCCCAGCGCGCGATCTCGACGTTGTCGTCCTCGTCCGCGCCGTCGGGCACGTCCGCGTCCGGCAGATTGGGGATCTCCAGCAGAGCATCGCGCAGCGCAAGATCTTTCTCGCGGGCCTCGTCCTCCAGCCGCGCGCCTTCGTCCTTCTTCGCGGCGACCAGGTCCCGCAGACGGGCGAACGTGGCCTCGTCGCCCGACGCCTTGGCCTGACCCACCTGCTTGCTGGCCGCGTTGCGTTCGGCCTGCGCGTCCTCGGCGGCCTTGATGCAGGCGCGCCGGTCCGCATCCAGCGCCAACAGGTCGGACGACATCGCGGACAGCCCCCGGCGGGCGAGGGCGGCGTCGAAGGCGGCCGGATCGTCGCGGATGGTGCGGATGTCGTGCATGGGTCTGGCCCCCTGGGATGGATGCGCGGGCCAATGCCACAGGTGCGGCGGTGGGGCCAGCCCGCGCCTTGCGGCCCCCGCTTGCGCCCCCCGCCTGCCGCAAATAGGGTGCCGCGACCTCAAAGACGGGGCCCGCCCCCGCCCACGATGACAGGGACCGCTTCACGATGTTCGTAACCCCCGCCTACGCCCAGGATGTCGGCGGCGCCGCCGGTGCGCTGGGCTCCTTCCTGCCGCTGATCCTGATCTTCGCGATCATGTACTTCCTCCTGATCCGCCCCCAGCAGAAGAAGGTGAAGGAGCATCGCGCCATGGTCGAGGCCCTGCGCCGGGGCGACCGCGTCGTCACCCAGGGCGGCCTGATCGGCAAGGTGACCAAGGTGCGCGACGACAACGAGCTGGAGGTCGAGATCGCGACGGGCGTGAACGTGACCGTGGTCCGATCGACCATCGCCCAGGTGCTGTCCAAGACCGAACCGGCGACCTGAACCCATGCTGCAGATCCCGCTCTGGAAGCGCGTGCTGATCGCGGCGGTCTGCGTCATCGGCATCGCCCTGGCGGTGCCGAACCTGTTCTACGACCGGGTCGAGCGCCACAACGACGCCCTCGCCGCATTGCAGGCGGGGGCCATCGCGTCGCCCGAGATCGAGGACGACCTGTCGCTGTGGCCGGAGGTGCTGCCGTCGCGGCTGGTGAACCTGGGGCTGGACCTGCGCGGGGGCGCGCACCTGTTGGCGGAGGTGCAGCTGGCCGACGTCTATGCCAGCCGGATCGACGGCTATTGGCCGGAGGTGCGCGACGCGCTGCGGGGCCTCCGCGACGAAATCGGCACGATCCGCCGCCAGGACGGTCCCCCGGACCGGCTGCGGGTCCGCATCAGCCGCCCCGAGGGGATGCCGGCCGCGATCGCCGCCGTCGAGGATCTGGCCCGCCCCATCGCTACGCTGACGGGCGTGGGCGCGCGCGACATCGCGGTCGAGGGACAGGGTGACATCCTCACCGTCACGCTGTCGGAGGCCGAGCGCGCCGCCACCGACGAGCGCACGATGCAGCAATCGTTGGAGATCATCCGCCGGCGGGTGGACGAGGCGGGGACGCGCGAGCCCACGATCCAGCGCCAGGGGCAGGATCGTATCCTGATCCAGGTGCCCGGCATCGGATCCGCGCAGGAGTTGAAGGCCCTGATCGGCACCACGGCGCGGCTGACCTTCCACGCGGTGACGGGCGTGACGGAGGACGCGACGAGCCGCGTCGACGCCGATCAACTGCTGCTGCCGTCGCTGGACGAGGCTGGCGTCTTCTACGTGCTGGAGCGCACGCCCGTGGTGTCGGGCGACGACCTGACCGACAGCCAGCCGGGCTTCGACCAGAACAGCCTGCCGGCCGTGACCTTCCGGTTCAACCCGTCGGGCGCGCGCGCCTTCGGGCAGTTCACCGGCCAGAACGTCGGCGCCCCCTTCGCGATCGTGCTGGACGAGGAGGTCGTGACCGCACCCACCATCCGCGAGGCGATCACCGGGGGATCGGGCCAGATCACCGGCAACTTCGACGTGGAGGAGGCGAACCGCCTGGCCATCCTGCTGCGCGCGGGTGCGTTGCCGGCCGAGATGACGTTCCTGGAGGAACGCACCATCGGCCCCGAGCTGGGGCAAGACAGCATCGACGCGGGCCAGGTCGCGGCGCTGGTCGCCATGGCCGCGGTCGTCGTGTTCATGGTCCTGTCCTATGGCCTGTTCGGGGCCTTCGCCACCGTGGCGCTGGGCGTGAACGTGGCGTTGATCTTCGGGGTGCTGGGCCTGATCGGCGGCACGCTGACCCTGCCCGGCATCGCGGGCATCGTCTTGACCATCGGCATGGCGGTGGACGCCAACGTCCTGGTCTTCGAACGCATCCGCGAGGAGATGAAGACCGCAAAGGGCCCCGCGCGGGCCATCGAGCTGGGCTATCAGCGGGCGCTGTCGGCGATCATCGACGCGAACATCACGACGTTCATCATCGCCGCCATCCTGTTCACCCTGGGCTCCGGCCCCGTGCGGGGCTTCGCGGTGACGCTGGGCATCGGGATCCTGACATCGGTGTTCACGGCGATCTTCGTCACCCGTCTGCTGATCGTGGCGTGGTTCGAGCGCCGCCGCCCCCGCACCATCGAGGTCTGACATGCGCCTTCGCCTGGTCCCCCAGGACACCAACTGGGACTTCATGCAGTACCGCCACTGGACCTTCGGGGCGTCCCTGGTGGCGATGGTCGGCGCCATCGCGATCTGGCTGATCGTCGGGCTGAACTTCGGCATCGACTTCCTGGGCGGCACGACCATCCGGACCGACAGCACGCAGGCGGTGGACGTGGGCGCGTACCGCGACGCGATCGCGCCCCTGGAGCTGGGCGACGTGGTGATATCGGAGGTGTTCGATCCCACCTTCGCCCCCGACCAGCACGTGGCCCAGATCCGCATCCAGGCCCAGGAGGGCGCGGAGTCGGTCACGCCCGAAACGATCGCCGCGGTGGAGGCCGCCCTGCAGGGGGTGGACCCCAGCATCACGTTCCCATCCGTCGAATCCGTGGGGCCCAAGGTGTCGGGCGAGCTGATCACCACCGCGCTGATCGCGGTGGCGGCGTCGCTGGGCGCGATCCTGATCTATATCTGGCTGCGGTTCGAGTGGCAGTTCAGCGTGGGCGCGATCGCCGCGTTGATCCACGACGTCGTGCTGACGATCGGGGTGTTCAGCCTGTTGCAGATCCGGTTCGACCTGGCGACCATCGCGGCGATCCTGACGATCATCGGCTATTCGATCAACGACACGGTCGTCATATTCGACCGGCTGCGCGAGAACCTGATCAAGTACAAGAAGACCCCCCTGATCGACGTGATGAACCGGTCCGTGAACGAGACGCTGAGCCGGACGCTGATGACGTCGGGCACGACCCTGCTGGCGCTGGTGGCCCTTTTGGTGCTGGGGGGCGACGTGATCCGCGGCTTCGTGTTCGCGATCTTCTGGGGCGTGATCGTGGGCACGTACTCTTCGGTCTACGTGGCCAAGAACGTGGTGCTGATGCTCGGCGTCGACCGCGACCCCAAGCAGCCCGACGCTGGCACGCAGTTCGGGGCGGTGGACGCCTGACGTGATGGACGCGGTCCTGGCCCTGCCGGGACTGCCGTGGCTGCTGCTGGCGGCGTTGACCTGCGGTGTAGTCTATGGCTTCGCGGGGTTCGGAACGGCGCTGATCTTCATTCCGGTCGCCGCCGCGATCCTGGGCCCCGAGGGGGCGGTCGCGGCCCTTGCGGTGATGGGTTTGGGATCGGTGGTGACTATGCTGCCGCGGGCCTGGGCGCAGGCGGACAAGCGCACGACGCTGCTGATGGTGGGGGCCGCGACGGTGACGATGCCGGCGGGCATCTGGATGCTGGCCCATGTCGACCCCACGCCCCTGCGCTGGGCCATGTGCCTGCTGATCGCGGGAACCCTGGTGGCCACGGTCGCGGGCTGGACGATACGGTTGGGGGCCGGCATGGGGCCGCGCCTCGGGGTGGGGGCCGTGGCCGGCGTGCTGGGCGGGGCGACGGGGCTGCTGGGGCCGGTCGTGATCGTCACCGCCCTGGCCTCGGGCGACCGGGCGGTGCGGATGCGGGCGAACCTGGCGAGCTTCCTGACGATCCTGAACGCCGCGCTGCTGCCGATGCTGTGGGTCCAGGGCGTGCTGGACCGGACCGCGCTGGTGGCGGGGGCGGTGCTGATCGGGCCGTATGTCGGGGGCACGATGATCGGGATGGCGCTGTTCCGGCCGGGGGCGGAGCGGGTGTACCGGGGGATCGCCTATGCCGTCGTGGGGGCGGCCGTGGTGGCGGGGCTGCCCTTGCTGGACTGAGGCGCGCGGCCTAGGTGCGGGGCATGGATCTGAGCGAGCCGAGCTATGACGGGGTGCAGCCCTTCGACGGGTACGGGCCGGGGTTCTTCCGCATCGGGGGGCTGGTCCACGGGGGGCCGCAACTGGTGCACGGGATGACCGTAACCCCTTGGGACGGCACGGCATCCGCCCTGGTGGCGCTGGCTGGGACCGTGGACGTCATCCTGTACGGCACGGGGGCGGAGATCGCGCATCCCCCCGGCGACCTGCGCGTCGCGTGCGAGGATGCGGGCATCGGGTTGGAGGCGATGCAGACGCCCGCCGCGTGCCGCACCTACAACGTCCTGGTGGGCGAAGGGCGGCGGGTGGCGGCGGCCGTGCTGCCGGTCGGGGAGGCGGGTTAACGGACGGTTAACCGCCATTTTTTTTGGCGTCGTCGCGGAGACCGCTTTGGGGATCGCCACCGGGCGGGTCCGGGCGGTGCCCGGGACGGGGGCGCCGACGACCCGCCACGTTGGGGCGGAGCGGTTAAGCCCCCGTTACCAGTGTCCCGTGTTCTCCATGCTGGCCCAGGGCTCCTGCTTGGGTTTGGGGTCGCCCTTTTGCAGCAACTCGACCGACTGGTTGTCGGGGCTGCGCACGAAGGCCATGTGGCCGTCGCGCGGCGGACGGTTGATCGTCACGCCCGCATCCATCAGCGCCTGGCAGGTCGCATATATGTCGTCCACGCGGTAGGCCAGATGCCCGAAGTGCCGGGAATCGCTGGGCAATCCGTCGTCGCCGTCCCAGTTGTAGGTCAGCTCCACGTCGGCCCGACCGTCGGCCTGATCGGGGGGGCACAGGAAGACCAGGGTGAAGCGCCCGCCCTCGTTCTCGGACCGGCGACGTTCGACCAGGCCCAGCATCGTCCAGAAGGCGAGCGCCGCGTCCAGGTCCTTCACGCGCAGCATGGTGTGGAGGTATTCGATGGCCATTCCGTGTCCTTCCGTTGCGGATCGGACACGGAATACACGGGCCGGGGTGCCCGCGGTAGGGGCGGTGATTCCGTGCGCCCGCGCGCGGAGCGGGAGGAATGTGCCGCCGCCCCTGCGGAAATGTCGATACACCCCCCGTACACCCCCCGTGCACCCCCCGTACATACGTTCGGGCACATCCGGATCGCGCGTTGCGTCGGGCTCGTGTCGCGGGACCGTTGCGTGCGGGGGGTGGTCCGGCGGGCCGCTCGGGCGGCCCGCGCTTCGGACCCCGGCCGGGTCCCCCGGATCGTCCCGTCCCTGGCGGGACCGGTCCTTCGCCCCCGTGCGGATGCGGGGACGCCGCCCCGGCTGTCGCCGTCCTGCCGCGGGGCGGGGAAACCGGGGGGCGGAACTCCCGCGGGACTCTCCGAATCGGGGCGGGCGCGCTAGGGTGTGGCACGGCAACCGATGGGGGCAGGGCCATGAACACGCACGCGAAACCGAACGCCGATGCCGCGACCGCCGGGGTGGACGACGCGGCCGCGATGCGCGCCGACCCGCAGCCCACCCTGCGCGCGACCGCCCCGGGGATGGAGGCGCATCTGTACACGCCCCACCCCGTGCTGGACCACGGCTTCGTACGGGTCGTGGATTACATGGGCGACGACGCGGCGATCTGCCAGGCGGCGCGCGTCAGCTATGGACGCGGCACGAAGTCGGTGCAGAACGACACCGGCCTGATCCGCTACCTGATGCGGCACTGGCATTCGACGCCGTTCGAGATGTGCGAGGTCAAGCTGCACGTGAAGCTGCCCGTCTTCGTGGCGCGGCAATGGATCCGCCACCGCACCGCCAACGTGAACGAGTATTCCGCCCGCTATTCGATCCTGGACCGGGAGTTCTATATCCCCGAGCCTTCGCACCTGGCGGCGCAGTCGGTGGTGAACAACCAGGGCCGGGGTGCGGCGTTGGAGGGGGCGGAGGCCGCGCGCGTGCTGGACTGGCTGCGCGAGGACGCGGATCGGGCCTACGACCATTACGAGGCGATGATCTCCCAGGACGGGCAGCAGGGGCTGGCCCGAGAGCTGGCGCGCATGAACCTGCCGGCCAACGTGTACACGCAATGGTACTGGAAGGTGGACCTGCACAACCTGTTCCACTTCCTGCGCCTGCGCGCGGACGCCCACGCGCAGTACGAGATCCGGGTCTACGCGGAGGCCTTGTGCGGGATCGTCGCCGACTGGGTGCCGGCGGCGTACGCGGCGTTCGAGGATTACCGGTTGGGCGGGGCGCAGCTGTCGGCGCGGGGGGTGGAGTGCGTGCGGCGGATGGTGGCGGGGGAAGAGGTGACGCAGGAGACGAGTGGGATGAGCGTGGGGGAGTGGCGGGAGTTTATGGGGGTGGTGGGGTGACTCACTATTCAATAACGGAATGATTTTCTCGCGAAGATGGGCGCAGGAAGCGCTTAATCAAATTGATATTCCTTCTGAGAATAAGCACGATCTTATCAGTCGTCTATCTTATTTATCCAATGCGGACGGTGTTTACAGCGCTCTATGGGAGTTAGCAGTTATCTGGAGTATTTCGCAATCAGCTAACATATCAGAGCCGTATCCTTCATGGATGGCTCGATCGGTGCCGGAAGCATGTTTTGACATCAATGGAATAGCTGAACCTGTCTTGGTAGAGGTGAAGACTATTTTTGGACAAGTGCTCACCGATGAGCAACGATTGCTGAGAGCGTTGAACATCATTGAAAACTATATACGCTCAGAGAAGTTAGCTCTCCCCGATCTATACATTCGGGCCAATAGCTACCTTGAGTGGCCAATGAGATACTCGGGTATCACCGGCGAATTCGAATTGGATCAAGAAATAAGAGACCATTTATATAGGTGGGTGGAGAATGGCGCAAGTGGTTCGATAGACATTAATAAAGGTAGGAATAGACTGACTCTATCAGTTCGCCCTAAGAATGTAGGAAAACTGCATGTCGATATGCCCGATGAGGTATGGGACGCCGAAAGGAACAGGCTCTATCAAGCGTTGAAGACCGCAGGCAGGCAGATGGAAGGAGCCTGGGGATCATTTGTGAAGATTGCTGTGGTTTGCGACGGTGGCTCAGAGTGGATTAAGAAGCCGTTCCGGCGTTCTCGCGCAGTGGATGTTTACGGGCGGAAGCCTAACCGTGGCGGTAGTTATACCCCGAAGGATGTAGCCGAACACTATCTACGAAAAAACAAGTCTTTGGATATTATTGTTTTTATTTGGGTAGAGGAAGGTTTCCGTGAGAAGAGAAAGCGCGAGGTATCAATTAACATATTGTGCCGGGAGGGCGTTCCAGATGAATGCTGCTTGTTAATAGAGCGCGCATTGCACAATCTACCCTCTGTATCGTACGGGCCTTATCAATCTTCCAACTCTACCCTTGCGGGTGAGTATAAACCGGAGCGAAAAATCAGACATTCAGAGGTTAGACAATCTATAAAATCCTATTCCGGAGATCGTCAGACCGCGGTAGTGAGTAGAAATGTTCTCCAGCGTTATCTAGCAGGAGAAATCACATTTGAAGAATTTAGAGAAAAGACAAGGTTACCAGAGAATACAAGAAAGCGGGTTATAGTTGGGGTGGACTACGAATGCTCTGGCGTTCAGGCTGATGACGATAAGGTGTTAATCCACTTCGGCGACGATGCGGCTGGAATGAATTTCTCCTAGCTGTAGCTTTGTATATTAACGATTAACTGTGATTAGGCGTAGGGTGGGTGAAACCCACCGTCGTCTGATATCTGGAATGCTGAGATTTGGTGGGTTGCACCCACCCTACGGACGTCTGGCGTGTTCCGTCGCGAGGCGTCGTGTTCGGTGGGGCAAGGCCCCGGCTCGGGGCCGGGGCGTGGTGGGCTTGGTCGGACGGATCCCGTGACGCATGGAGGGCGGGGTTTACCCCGCCGTGATCGGTTGGTCCGTGCGTGCCTCGCTCACGGCGGGGTGAAACCCCGCCCTACCCTTTGGTGGTGTCTCGATGCGCCGTGATGGCGCGCTCGGTTGATCGAGGCCCCGGCTCGAGGCCGGGGAGAGGCGTGGGTTTGGGTGGCGTCGTGCCCTGATGAGGAGGGCGGCCCCCGGCCGAGGTGGGGGTGAAGCCCCCGGCCCTACCCTTTGGTGTTGTCTCGATACGTCGTGATGGCGCGCTCGGTTGATTGAGGCCCCGGCTCAAGGCCGGGGAGGGGCGGGCGTTCGGCGTCGCGTCATGCCCCCGGCATGACGGTCGCCTCACCCACCCGGGGGTCCCCCGGGCGCGTCCTTCGTTTGGGGCGCCTGCGGCGCGGGGCGCATGGTGCGGCGGGGGCGCGTCGCGGTGGGAGGTCCTCGGGTCGAGCCCGAGGATGACGGCGCATGGGGCGTAGGGTGGGTGGAACCCACCGCTGTTCGACATTTCTCACGGCGGGATGCGGTGGGTTTCACCCACCCTACGGCGCTACAGCCGGTCCATCACCGCGCCCCAGACCATCCCCGCCTGCGCCATCCATGGGCCCAGCACGCGGCCCCCGGGAAGGGCGGGGACGGGGAGGGATGCGCCCGCGTCGAAGGCGGCGCGGTCGCCCGTCGCGGCGTCGGCGCAGAGCTTGCCCCACAGGGCGGACATCGCCAGGCCGTGGCCGGAATAGCCCCCCGTCGCGAAGACGCGGGGGATCGGCTCGGCGAGGTAGGGCAGGCGCGTGGCGGTGACGGCCAGGGTGCCGCCCCAGGCGTGGGTCAGGTCCACCCCCGCCAGGGCGGGATAGACGCGGGCCAGGTTGCGGCGGACGCGGTCGCGGATGTCGCGGGGGAAGCGGCGGCCATAGGATTCGCCCCCGCCATACACGATGCGCCCGTCGCGGGTGGGGTGGAAGTAGTTCACCACGAAGCGGTCGTCGGCCACGGCCAGGGGGCGGGTCATGGGGCTGACGCCCGGCCCGGTCACGGCGATGAAGTTGTTGATGGGCAGGACGCGGGCGGCCTGTGCGCCCAGCAGGCGGTCGTAGCCGTTGGTGGCCAGCACGACGTGGCGGGCGGCGACGGTGCCGGTGGGGGTCGTAACGGTGCCGGTGGCGACGTGGGTGGCGCGGGTGCGTTCGTGGATCGCCGCGCCGGCCGTTTCGGCCGCGCGGGCCAAGCCCAGCGCATAGGCCAGGGGGTCGATCCAGCCGCCCTCCGGTTCCACGACGCCGCCTGCATAGGCGTCGGAGCCGATGGCGTGGCGCAGGGCGTCGCGGTCCAGCGCCTCCGCCCCCGGCGCGTCCCGCCGCAGGGCGCGGAACGCGGATTCGGTCCGGGCCGCGTGCAGGATGCCGGGGCGGAAGTCGGCCTCCGGCGCGTGGGCGGCGATCAGGGCGCGGGTCAGGGGGATGGCGCTCGCCCCCAGGGCGATGGCGGCGTCGGCGCGGGGGCCCAGCCTGGCGCGCAGGGTGGCGTCGGACCAGTTGAAGCCATAGCCCACCTGCCCCCCGTTGCGCCCCGACGCGCCCCAGCTGGTGCGCTGGGCGTCCAGCAGGACGACGGACAGGCCGGCCTGCGCGGCGTGGAGGGCGGCGCTGAGGCCGGTGATGCCGCCGCCCACGACGCACAGGTCGGCGCGGGCGTCGCCGTCGAGCGGGGGGCGCGGCGGGGGCAGCGCCTTGCCGTGGGCATAGAACGTGGCGGGATAGGTGCCGTCGTCGCCGTTGGCGTGGAGCCAGGAGCGGTCGCCGTTGGCGTGGGACGAGGTCATCGAGCGGGTCCCCGCATCCCGGGCTCGACCCGGGGCCCCCAGGGGTCGTGCGGACCGGTTCGATCGAGATCGTCGCGGCCCCGGGTCGAGCCCGGGGCGTGGTGGGAGCAGGCCGCGCGGCGGACCGGAGGGGTGGCGCCGCGACGGTGTTGGCCTGGTCGTTTATGGTGCGGCATGCATCCGAACCGTGATGTCCGCGGTGAGGTAGCGATCGCGCCGACCCTGCGGGCCGGTCCGGCGCGGGGCCTGCGGGTCTGCGACCCGCGCACCGGCCCAGAGGTATTCGGGGTTCATACGTTCAACAGCAGGTGCTCCCGCTCCCACGGCGAGATGACCTGCAGGAAGGCGCCGTTCTCCATGCGCTTCACCTCCGCGTAGATGCGGGCGAAGTGGGGGTGCAGGACCTCGTGTATCTCGGTGGCGGCGGCGAACAGGTCCAGCGCGGTGGACAGGTCGCGGGGGATGCGGCCCCCGCTGTCATAGGCGTCTCCGGTGAACTGCGCGGCCGGGTCGATGCGGTTCACCAGGCCCAGGTACCCGCAGGCCAAGCTGGCCGCGATCCCCAGATAGGGGTTGCAGTCCATGCCCGCGATGCGGTTCTCGACGCGCTTGCCTTCGGGCGTGCTGACGGGGACGCGCAGCCCCGTGGTGCGGTTGTCGCGGCCCCATTCCAGGTTGATGGGTGCGGCGAAGTCCCGGACGTAGCGACGGTAGGAGTTCACGTAAGGCGCCAGCAGCGCGATGACGCTGGGCAGGTGGCGCTGCATGCCGCCGATGAAGTGGAGGAAGGCGGGCGTTTCCAGCCCCCCCTCGTCGGTGAACAGGTTGCGGCCCGTCGCGGTGTCCACGACGGAATGGTGGATGTGCATGGCCGACCCGGGCTCGTCCTGGTGGGGCTTGGCCATGAAGGTGGCATAGCAGTCGGCGCGCAGGGCTGCCTCCCGGATCAGGCGCTTGAAGTAGAAGATCTCGTCGGCCAGGCGGACGGGGTCGCCGTGGCGGAGGTTCATCTCGATCTGGCCCGCGCCGCCTTCCTGCAGGATGCCGTCGATCTCCAGCCCCATGGCTTCCGCGAAGTCGTAGATGTCGTCGATCACGGGGCCGTACTCGTCCACCGCGGACATGGAGTACGCCTGGCGCGCCGCCGCCCGCCGCCCGGACCGCCCCAGGGGGGGCTGCACGTCCTGGGTGGGGTCGATGTTGCGGGCGACGAGGTAGAACTCCATCTCCGGGGCGACGATGGGGGTCCAGCCGCGCGCCTCGTAGAGCGCCACGACCCGGCGCAGGACGTTGCGGGGCGCGACCGGATAGGGGTCGCCCGCCTGGTCGGCCATGTCGTGGATGACCTGCACGGTCCAGTCGGCCGTCCAGGGCGCGGCCCGCGCGGTGGTATAGTCTGGGCGCAGGATCATGTCGGGTTCGGTGAAGGCCGCGTCGCCGTCGTCGGCCCAGTCGCCCGTGATCGTCTGCTGGAAGATCGTGGCCGGCAGGTGGAAGTGCGTCTGCGTGGCGAACTTGGCGGCGGGCATGGCCTTGCCTCGGGCGATGCCCGACAGGTCGGCCACGACGCACTCGACCTCGTCCAGGCGGCGGTCGCGCAGGTAGTCGCGGGCGTGCTGCGGGGCCTGGGCGAGCCAGTCAGAGGGCGGCATGGACGGCCCTGTCCTTCAGGAAGGCGGCGATGGCGGCGGCGATGCGGTCGCTGTCCGTGCCCTCGGCCCGGCGGGCGGTGGCGATGGCCTGGTCGATCATGCCGGGGGGATAGGGGCCGTCGCGGCGTTCCTCCGCCAGGTCGGCGGTGAAGTCGTCCGTGAACTCCGGGTGCGGCTGGATCGTCCAGGCGCGGCGGCCATAGGACAGGATCGCGTTCTCGCAGAACGCGCTGGACCCGATGGGGGTGGCGCCGTCGGGGCGCGCGACGACCTGGTCCTGGTGCCAGGCGTTCAGGCGCAGGGTCCCGGCCGCGGTGTCGTAGTCCCGCTTCCCCGCGACCCAGCCGCCCGGATACTTCACGACGCGCCCGCCCAGGGCCTGCGCGATCAGCTGGTGCCCGAAGCAGATGCCCACGATCGGCACGTCGGCGGCGACGCAGTCGCGCACGAAGCGTTCCAGCGGCGGGATGAAGGCGTGATCCTCGTAGGCGCCGTGCCGGGATCCGGTGATGAGCCAGCCGTCGCAGTCGTGGACGCCGTCCGGGAACCGCATGCCTTCCACGTCGTAGCCCACGCAGTCGAAGCCATGGCCGTCCAGCAGACGGGCGAAGGCGTCGCGGTAATCCCCGTAAGCGGATTTCAGCCGATCTGGCGGGTGACCCGCCATGAGGATGCCCAGGCGCATGGATGCTCCGTCGCGATGCGTTAACCTCGTCGTATTCGCTGCGATTTGAGCGGGCAAGGCGCGGTTTCGCCTCCATTCCATCGACCCGTCGTCACGGGCCAACGGCAAGGTGACCGCATTGCTTACGTCATTTCAGATCGCCGGTGTTCCCATGTCCCTGCGCAGGTTGCGTTCCATCCTTCTATCGATCGCCGTGGCGCTGGTGCCCGCCGCCCCGGCCATCGCGGCCTCGCCCTTCCAGCTGGCGCACATCCCCTTCAGCCTCGGCAAGGTCCAGGCGACGCGGAACCTGACCTATACCAGCCTGTCCAGCCGCAGCATGATCGAGGCGCGGATCTCGTCGGGCAGCGGCGCGACCGGCGTGGCCCGGGCGGCCGATTCGGGCGATGCACTGGCCCGGGCCAGCGCGCAGCGCCGCGCCCACGGGTTGCCCGCCCTTCGCGCCGACCATCGTTTGAAGGCGGCAGCCCAAGCCCATGCCGACTGGATGGCGCGCAACGGCGTGATGTCCCATCGCGGAAAGAACGGGCAGCGGTTCGTCCACCGCATGGCGCAGGTCGGTTACGGGTTCTGCTTCGGGGCGGAGAACGTCGCGTACGGCCAACGGTCGGGCGCCGCGGTCGTGAAGGCCTGGATGCGGTCGGCCCCCCATCGTCGCGCGATGCTGGATCACCGTGCGCGGGACGCCGCCGTGGCAAAGTCGGTGGACGGCAAGGGCCAGACCTATTGGGTGCTGCTGGTCGGCGGCCCCTGCTAGGGCGGTCATTCGTCCGGGGGCAGCGCCGCGTCGAGGAAGGCGCCGATCCGGTCCGCCAGCGCGGCCTGGATCGCGGCGCGGGGACGGCCGGTCCCATCGCGGCACAGGGCATCGGGTTCGCCCTCCGCCCGAAGGACGGCCGCGCCCCCTTCGGTGCACGTCCCCAGGAACGAGAAGTGGTCGGCATCCGGCACGGTCGCGTGGGTGGCGCCGGGGATGGACTGTGCCAGGAGGTCCGCGCGCACGGCGGCGGGTACGGCATCGCCTTCGCCGAGGTTCACCAGGAGGACGGGCACCGCGACCTGCGCCAAACTGTCGGCGGTCAGGGTCGGGGCCAGGCCCGGATCGACGGCGACCGCCGCGCCTAGGCGGGGATCGGTCCCGTTTCGGACGGCGGCGGACAGGTCGAGCGCATGCAGGTCGACGCCCCCCCGCGCCAGGTACGCGCAGTCCGACAGGCCCGGGGCGCCGTCGTCGCAGAACGTCGCCAAGCGTTCCGGATCGATGCGTGCCCCCACGAGCGACAGGGCGGTGGTCCCGCCCGCCGAGAAGCCCAGCACCGCGATGCGGTCCGGGTCGATGGCGGGATGGGGGCCCGGACCGTTCAGCAGCGCGTCGATCAGGGCCGTGACGTGGGGCGGGCGGCGCCAGACCTGCACGACCCGTTCGGGCGAAGCATCGCCCGTGGTGCTGCCGGGGTGGTTGGGCAGGGCCACCGCATAGCCGCGCCGCGCCAGCGCCGCCGCGATCCAGCCCATCTGCCCCGCGTTGCCGCCGCCGCCATGCGACACCACGACCAGGGGGAACGGTCCATCGGGCCACGGCGCCCCCTGGCGCGCGGGGGTTCCCCGGAAGACCGCGTTGCGTCCGACGACGGTCGCCATGCCACCCGGGCGGGCGGGGTACCACAGATGGTATCCGATCGCGGGGCGGTCGCCCGCGGCGGGGATCCGTCCGGTGTCGAAGCCGGGCGGTTCGGGGAGGTCGGACGCCGCGCCAGCGGGCAGCGACAGGGCGAGGGACAACGCGGCGGCGCGTCCCACGAGGCGGACGCAGCGCGCGAGGGTATCGGTCACGGTCGGCATGGTCGGTCCTTTCCTGATCTGGATGGACCGACCATGCGACGGGGCCGCGGCCCCGGCGTCCCGTATCGGGATCGAGGACGTCCTGGATCGGGTTATCGGAAGGGGCCGGAGGGGTGCCGGACCGGCGATAGGGGGTCCGGCGGCGGATGCCCGCGTCAGACGACGTCGAGATACAGGGCCGTCACTTCCGCCTCGTCCAACTCGGCGATGCCCCGCATCTCCTGCCGCTTGGTGCGGGCGAGGTTGTCGATCAACAGGCGCGGCAGCAGGCGTTCGGTCCAGGGGTCGGTCGTGAAGCGGTCCAGCGCGTCGGCCCAGGTCCCCGGGATCCGTGTCAGGTCCATCCCATAGGCGTTGCCCGTCACGGGGCGGGGCGCGTCGGCGGCGTCCTCGATCCCCTGGAGGGCGGCGGCCAGGATCACGGCGATGGTCAGGTACGGGTTCACGTCCCCGCCCGCGATGCGATGCTCGATCCGCCGGGCGGCGTTCGCGCCGGATGGGATGCGGATCGCGGCCGTCCGGTTCTCGTAGCCCCAGGCCAGGCCTGTGGGGGCGTGGCTGCCGGGCACCATGCGGTCGTAGCTGTTCGCGTGCGGCGCGAAGATTAGCGTGGAGGCGGGCGCCGCCGCCAGGCATCCGGCGACCGCGTGGCGCAAGAGGTCGGATCCCTGCGCGGTGCCGTCGTCGAAGACGTTGTCGCCTTCGGCATCGAGCACGGAGAAGTGGATGTGGAACCCGTTGCCGGAATGGTCGGGATAGGGCTTTGCCATGAAGCTGGCCGCCATGGCGTGCCGCCGCGCCAACCCCTGCAGCAGCAGCTTGAACAGCCAGGCGTCGTCGGCAGCCTTCAGGGCGTCCGGCTGGTGCATCAGGTTGATCTCGAACTGGCCTAAGCCCGTTTCGGAGGTGGCGGCGTCTGCGGGAATGTCCATCGCGTCGCAGGCGTCGTAGATCTCGGTGAAGAAGGCGTCGAAGCTGTCCAGCTGCTTCATCGCCAGGGTCTGCGACCCCGGGCGGCGCTTGCCCGATACGGGCGAGACGGGCATCCGGAGTTGCGCCGCGCTGTCGTCGACGAGGTAGAACTCCAGCTCGGTCGCGACCACGGGGGTCAGGCCGTGCTTGGCATAGCGGGCCAGCACGGCAGCGAGCGCGTGCCGGGGGTCGCCGGCGAAGGGGCGCCCGTCGTCGTGGTACATCCAGAGCGGCAGCAGGGCCGTGGGCGTGCCCAGCCACGGCATCGGCACGTAGCCGCGGCCCGTGGGCTTGAGCAGCGCGTCGGCGTCGCCGGATTCGAACACCAGGGGGCTGTCGGCGATGTCCTCGCCCCAGATGTCGAGGTTCAGGATGCTGAAGGGAAAGCGCGTTCCGTCCTGTTCCAGCTTGGCGGCGGTGCGGCGGGGGAACCGCTTGCCCCGTGCCTGTCCGTTCAGGTCGCAGGCCGCGGCGCGCACGGAATGGATGTCGGGGTTTTCGAGAAGCCAGCTCATCGTATCAGGACCGGTCGGACGCGCGGGCGTGCGCGCCGTTCGGCCGGCAGATGACGGTTCAGGCGGCGGTTCACCAGACCCATCGCGCCGATGATCCCCAGCGTCAGCACGATGAAGTAGAAGGCCAGGATCGGATAGGGGACGAAGGGGTTGAACGTCTTGTCTGCGAAGTAGCTGGCATAGTAGAGCGCGTCGCCCTTCTGCTGCCGCGCGGGGAAGCCAGTGAAGAAGACCAGCGTGGTGGCGTGGAACAGGAAGATCGCCTCGTTGGTGTAGGCGGGCCAGGCCAGGCGCATCTGCGTGGGCCAGACGATGCGGCGGAACTTGTGCCAGCCCGTCAGGCCGTAGGCGTCCGCGGCCTCCAGGTCGCCCTTCGGCACGGACATCAGGGCGCCGTGGAAGATGTGGCCCGAATAGGCGGCCGTGTTGCAGAACAGGACGACCAGGGCGCCCAGGGCCGCGCCCGACAGGGGCGTGAGGGCCGGGACCGCATTCTTCAAGGCCAGGAAGGCGAAGTATGCGAAGAAGAACTGGATGAAGAGCGGGCTGCCCCGGAACACGAACACGAACCAGTCGGCGGGCTTGCGGATCAGGGGGTTCGCGGACGCCTTGCCCAGCGCCAGGACGTTGGCCAGCGCGAAGCCCGCGAACAGGGCCAGGACGCCGAAATACACGTTCCAGATCATGCCCGATCCGATCAGCGTGAACTGCTGGCAGAGCGTAAAGTCCGTGCGCGGCAACAGGCGCTCGCCGTAGCCCAGGGAGCGGAACGCGTAGTCGGCGACGGTCTGCGCGCAGCTCATGCCATGCCCTTGCGCAGCGCCTCGCCCCCCGCGGTGGCCTGGCCACGCGCGAGGTTGGCGGTCAGGCGGTCGATCACGACCTCCGACAGCTTGGTGAAGCACAGGTAGAAGACCAGCAGCACGGCGAAGTACCAGAAGGTCCAGTCGCCGTGGGGATAGCTGCTGAAGCGCGGCGTGACCGCGCCGCCGAGTTCGCGTGCCCAATAGACGATGTCCTCCACCCCCAGGAGGAACAGGAGCGGCGTGGCCTTGATGAGGATCATCCACAGGTTCGCGAGGCCCGGCAGCGCGAAGGTCCACATCTGGGGCACGATCACGCGGCGGAAGGTCTGGCCCGGCGACATGCCGTAGGCGGCGGCCGTCTCGACCTGGGCCTTGGGGACGGCGCGCATCGCGCCGTAGAGCACGTTGGCCGCGAAGGCGCCGAACACGATGGCGAAGGTCAGCACGGCCAAGGCGAAGCCGTACGCCTCGTGCACCCATTGGGGCGAGTCGCCGAGCGGCATCTTGGCCTCGTTGCAGACCAGGAAGTCGCTGCCCTGGCGCACGGGTTCCGTCCATTCGGGGCACAGCACGACGTGGCGCAGGTACTCGATGCCCTGGTCCAGCGCGATCACGAAGAACAGGAAGAACGCGATGTCGGGCACGCCGCGCACGACGGCGATGTAGCCCTTGCCCAGCCAGGACAGGGGCGCGATCCGGGACCGCGCGGCGATGGCGCCCCCGAAGCCGAAGAGCAGCGCGGTGGGCGCGGTGACGGCCAGGAGCAGGAACACGGTCCCGAACGCCCAATAGAAGTTCTGATGCTTGCCGGTGGTCAGGTAGCAGGCGAACCAGCGGACCGGGTCCAGCGTGTCGGGGTCGGCGCAGAAGGCGAACACGGGGGTCAGATGCCGCCGCGGGCGGGAAAGATGCCGAACTCGGGGCGATACCGCGCCACTATCTCGGTTCACCCGTATCGGTCATGGTTTTCCGCGCCGCTTCGACCGCTTGGATGGGTGCGGCGTTCGCGATCGCGGACAAGTCCATGCCGTAACGACCGGCCTTCTCCAATTCGTCCGCGTCGATCTTGACGTCCACGGTCCTGGTCTCAGCCATGTGTCAACTCCTCGGTCTGGGAAGACCCGCCCGGCGATCGCGCCGCGCGGATCTCCCCGGCACGTTCAGAACGTCTTGGCGTCCTCGCCGAACCATTCGACGATCATCTCGTTGAGTGATCCGTCCTCCTTCATGGACGTGATCGCGGCGTTCAGCGCGTCGCGCAGCTCACCGTCGGATTCGCGCACGCCGATGCCGATGCCGCCGCCCAGGGGCACGTCGTCGCCCACGAAGGACAGCTCGCCGCCCGATTCCTCGACCGTGGGCGCTAGGGCGTCCTTGTCGGCGAACACGGCGTCGGCCTCGCCGGAGCGGACGGCGGCGATCGTCTCGTCGTAGGTCGCGAACTCGAGCAGGGTGGCGCCGGACTCGGCGACGTGGCCCGCCTGGATCGTGTTGATCTGCGCGGCCACGACGCCGCCGGTCAGGTCGGCGTCCGGGTCCATCGACACGTAGGCGGAGGCGGCGGGCGGGAAGTAGTTCTGCGTGAAGTCGATGACCTCGTCACGCTCGTCCGTGATGCTCATGCCGGCGATGATCGTGTCATAGTTGCCCGAGGTCAGGTTCGGGATGATGCTGTCCCATTCGTTCGTGACCCATTCGCAGGTCAGCTCGGCCCGGGCGCAGACCTCGTCGCCGACGGCACGCTCGAAGCCGTCGACCTCGCCCGCGTCGTTGAGGAAGTTGTACGGAGGGTAGGCGCCCTCGGTGCCCATGCGGACGGTCTGGGCGTGGCCCGCAGCCGCGATCGCGGTCAGCGCGGCGGCTAGGATGATGGTCTTCATGGTGGTGGTCTCCCGGTTGGTTGGTATGGCCCTCACGCCGCGGTGGCGTTCAGGAATTGGCGCAGTCTTTCGCTGCTTGGTTGCCCGAAGAGCCGGTCGGGCGGCCCTTCCTCCTCGATGCGGCCCTGGTGCAGGAAGACGACATGGTCGGACACGTCGCGGGCCATGTCCATGTCGTGCGTCACCAGCAGCATGGTCCGCCCTTCGGCGGCCAGGGCCTTGATGACGCGCACGACCTCCTGCTCCAGTTCCGGATCCAGGGCGCTGGTGGGTTCGTCGAAGAGCAGCGCGCGCGGCTCCATGCACAGGGCGCGGGCGATGGCGGCGCGCTGCTGCTGACCGCCGGACAGCTGCGCGGGCCAGGCGTCGCACTTGTCGCCGATGCCGACCTTCGCGAGGTAGTCGCGCGCCGCCGGCTCGACCTTGGCGGGGTCGCGCCGCAGCACCGTGACCGGCGCCTCCATCACGTTCTGCAGCACGGTCAGGTGGGACCACAGGTTGAACGACTGGAACACCATCGACAGGTTCGTGCGGATGCGGGTGACCTGACGGGCATCGGCCGGGCGGCGGGCATGGCCCGTGCCGGCCCAGCGCACGGATTCCCCCTCGAACGCGACGTCGCCCCCCTGGCTGTCCTCCAGGAGATTGGTGCAGCGCAGCAGGGTGGACTTGCCGGACCCCGAGGAGCCGATCAGGCTGATGACCTGGCCTGGCATCGCGGTCAACGACACGCCCTTCAGCACCTCCAGGCTGCCATAGGACTTGTGCAGGTCGGTGATCTGGATGACGGGGTCTGGCACGATGGCGGGGCGCCTTGGGCTGCGATCCGCACGCTTACGCCGCAAATCCCCGCGGAATGCAACGGGGCATGCGGGATCGGACGATCAGGGCCCCGTATCGACCGCCTGGCGCGCCAGGGCTGAGTCGCGGTCGTTGATGCCCAGCAGGTTGGCGACCAGCCGCAGGAAGCCGTCCTCCTCCGCGTCGCGGTCGCCGTCGGCCAGCGCGACGGCCCACAGGGCCTTCATCACGGCGATGCGGTCGTCCAGGGGCACCCCGTCCTTGATGGCCCGGGTGAAGCGGACCGTGTCCGGCGCCTCCGCCTCAAGGTCCTCCGCTTCGCCGCGCAGCTTCGCGGCCTCGAAGGGGGACAGTCCGTGGCGGTGGACGAGGATGCGGTCGATGCGCGACGCCTCCACCGTGGCGTAGTCGCCGTCGCTGCGCGCCACGCGGACGAGCAGGGCGGCGAGCGCGAGGCGCGCGTCCGGTTCCGGCAGGGTTTCGGGTTCGGGGGCCGTCATTCGGCGTAGGAGGTCTGCGAACATGGGCGGGATATAGGCGCGCGATCCCCGTCCGCCCAGACCCGCGTCGTCACCCGTCGGGATCGTAGCCCTCGCAGATGACCAGATCGGACGCGCTGATGCCCTGCCGCAGCGCGATCGCCGCCCGATAGGCCGGACTGTCGTAGCAGGCCAGCGCCGCGGCGTAGCTGGGAAACTCGATCACAACGGTGCGGGGCTTGGCCTCGCCTTCGCGCAGTTCGCGTGCGCCGCCGCGAACCAGGAACCGGCCCCCGTACCGGGCCAGGGGTCCCGCGTTCGCCTGACGGTAGAGGTCGTAGGCCGCGGGATCGTCCACCCTGCCATGCGCGATCCAGTATCCCTTGGGCATCACTTCCCCATCACGTTTGCGCCGATGCAACCATTCCGCGTTGCCCGGCGTAGTCTTCGTGATACCTGTCGTGCCGCAAAGGCACCATAGTCCCACCGACCCTACCGGACGAAGAACCACATCATGATCCGACCGATCGCCCTGTTGCTGATGACCGCCACCGCCGCCACCGCGCAGCAGGCGGCGGACGCCCCCCTTTCCACCACCGTCGCGACCCAGGGCGCCGGATCCGCGATCGGGTTCACGCTTCGCGCGGGCGTGGCGGCGCGGCCGGACTATTTCGGTTCCGACAGCGCGGAGGCCGCGGCGGATCTGGGCTTCTCGCTGAATTATCTGCGCTTGGGCGGGCTGGAGTTCGGGAACCCCGATCCTCTGTACGTTCCCGAAGGGTTCCGCGTCACCGGTTCGCTCCGCTATGTCGGCGACCGCGACGACGACGACAACGCGGAGCTTGCGGGCCTCGACGACGTCGATGCGTCGTTGGAGCTGGGTGCGGGCCTCGCCTATGGCACGCGGGACTATCAGGTCTTCGGCGCGGTGCGCTACGGCGTGATCGGCCACGAAGCCTGGGTCGGCGAAGTGGGCGGCGACGTGTTCTTCCGTCCGAACGATCAGTTGACCCTGCGCATGGGGCCGCGGGCCTTCTTCGGGTCGAACGATTACGCGGACACCTATTTCGGGGTGTCGGGCGCGGAATCCATCGCCAGCAACGGAAACTTCACGTCCTTCGATCCCGGCGGCGGACTGATCTCCACCGGGGTGGAGTTGGGGGCCGGCTATCGCTTCAACGAGGATTGGGGCGTGGACGCGGCCGTGCGCTACGACCGGTATCGGCGCGACGCCGCGGACAGCCCGATCCTTCAGGACGACGATACCGTCAGCGCCCGCATCGGCATCACGCGTCGGTTCACCTTCGGGTTCTGACCGCGGACGTGGCATGGGCGGCCCCTTGCCGGCTGGCAAGGGAACCCCTACCGCGTTGTCGCGCTTCGTCTGCATGCGGATCCTTCTCTCTTTCGCCCTGACCGCGGCCCTTACGACGGGCGTTGCGGCCCAGACCGTCACCCCGGTCGCCATCGGCTTGATCGATGCGCCCCCGTTCGCCATCGAAGGGGCGGGGGGATCCTGGACGGGCCTCGCCGTGGACCTGTTCCGCCTGGCGGCCGACGATCTGGGACTGGCGCCCGTCTTCACGGGCGTCGACGACGTGGCCTCGGGGCTGGAGGCGGGCATGGACGTCGTCTTGCCGGTGGAGGCTTCGCCCGCGCTGGAGGCTGCGGCCGATCTGACCCACCCGGTCTATACCGCCACGCTGGGCGTCGTGTCGGAACGCGAGGGCCGCATCCTGTCCGTCGTCCGGGGGTTGGCCTCCTGGGAGTTCGTGCGCCTGATCCTGGGGTTGTCCGTCCTGCTGCTGGCCGTGGGCGCCGCCGTGTGGGCGATCGAGCGTCGATCCAACGAGGACATGTTCCACCGCTCGCCCGCCCGCGGTCTGGGCGACGGATTCTGGTGGGCCGGGGTCACGCTGACGACCATCGGGTACGGCGACAAGGCGCCCGCGACGTTCTGGGGCCGTGCGGTGGCGATGCTGTGGATGCTGATGGGGCTGGCCGTCAGCGCGTCGTTGACCGCCGCGGTCGTGACGCTCGCGAATGCCGGCGACGCAGCCCTGTCCCTGCCCGAGGATCTGCGCGACCGGGACGTGGTGGTCGCCCGCGACACCGCGGCCGCCGCCTACGCGGAACGGCAGTCCATTCCCGTGCGAGTCGTGGCCGATGCGGCGGAGGCGGTCGCCCTCGTGCGGGACGGGGCGGCGGAGATGGCGTTGGGCTCCGCGCCGGTGCTGCAGCATGCCGCCGATGGGGCGGGACTGGCGATCACGACGACGCAGGTGGATCCCGTGCTCGTGTCCTTCGCCGTCCCGACGGCCGATCCGCTGCGGGAGGACCTGAACGCCGCGTTGCTACGCATCATCGCCTCCGAGACGGGACAGGAGATCGTGCGTCGATACGTCGGCTCGGAGGAGTGAAGGGCATAGGTCGGTTCGACCGGTCGGTCCCGACCGTTGCCGGGTCCCGACAGGGATGCACGTTCGCGCCCGAGTGGACGCGGAGGGGGCCGCCCCCGCCACCCGACGGGAGCGGCGATGCCGGGGCTCAGTTGCCCTTCAGCGATTCCTTCGCGTCGCCATAGCCCTTCTGGACCTTGCCTTCGGCTTGGTCGGCCTGGCCGTCGTGCTTCATCTCGTCGTTGCCCGTCAGGTCGCCGGCCTCTTCCTTCACTTTGCCGCCGAGATCCTTGGCCTTGCCTTTGGTCTGATGTTCGTTCGCCATGGTGTCGTCCTCCATTGCTGTGGAGGGGAAACGGATTGGGAGAGTCGCCGGTTCCGTGCCCATCCGCAGGACCGGCGTCCCGTCGCCCGTCACACCAGGCGGGACTGGTCCTTCGCGGCGCGCACGAAGTCGGCGAACAAGGGGTGGGGCGCGAAGGGCTTCGACTTCAGTTCGGGGTGGAACTGGACGCCGATGAACCACGGATGGTCGGACCATTCCACGATCTCCGGCAAACGTCCGTCGGGCGACATGCCCGAGAAGCATAGGCCCTGGTCCTCCAATTGCTCGCGGAAGCGGATGTCCACCTCGTAGCGGTGGCGGTGGCGTTCCTCGATCGACGTGGTGCCGTAGACTTCGGCCACGCGGCTGCCTTCGGTCAGCACCGCGTCGTAGGCGCCCAGGCGCATCGTGCCGCCCTTGGCGTCGGTCTTCTTGCGCGTGACCTTGGCGTTGCCCTTCACCCATTCCTTCAGGTGATAGACGACGGGGGTGAAGTCGTCCGTCTCCACCGCTTCGATGTCGGCGAACTCCTCGGACGCGGCGTCCTTCAGATCGGCGGTGTTCCGTGCCGCCTCGATCACGGCCATCTGCATCCCCAGACAGATCCCGAGATACGGGACCTTGTGCTCGCGCGCGTACTGGGCGGCCTTGATCTTGCCTTCGGTGCCACGTTCGCCGAAGCCCCCGGGGACCAGGATCGCGTGGAAGCCTTCCAGATGCGGGGCCACGTCCTCGCGGTCGAAGGTCTCGGAGTCGATCCATTCGGCGCGGACCTTCACTCGGTTCGCCATGCCGCCATGGGTCAGGGCCTCCGCGATGGACTTGTAGGCGTCTTCGAGCTGCGTGTACTTGCCCACCACGGCGACGCGGACCTCGCCCTCCGGGGCGCGGATGCGGTCGACCACGTCCTCCCACCGGGTCAGGTCGGGACGGGGCGCGGGGCTGATGGCGAAGGCGTCCAGCACGGCCTGGTCCAGCCCTTCGGCATGATAGGCGAGGGGGGCCTCGTAGATGGATTTCAGGTCCTGCGCGGCGATCACGGCGTCCGCGCGGACGTTGCAGAAGAGCGCCAGCTTCTCGCGTTCCTTCTTGGGGATGGGCCCCTCGGAGCGGCAGACCAGGATGTCGGGGGCCAGACCGATGGACCGCAATTCCTTGACGGAATGCTGCGTGGGCTTGGTCTTCAACTCGCCCGACGCCTTGATGTAGGGCAGCAGGGTCAGGTGCATGAAGAGGCACTGGCCGCGCGGCTTCTCCTGCGCGAACTGGCGGATTGCCTCGAAGAAGGGCAGGCCCTCGATGTCGCCCACCGTACCCCCGATTTCGCAGAGCATGAAGTCGACCTCGTCGGCGCCCACGTCGATGAAATCCTTGATCTCGTTGGTGACGTGGGGGATCACCTGGATGGTCTTGCCCAGGTAGTCGCCGCGGCGTTCCTTCTCCAACACGTTGGAATAGATGCGCCCGGAGGACACGGAATCGGTCCCGCGCGCCGCGACCCCGGTGAAGCGTTCGTAATGGCCGAGATCCAGATCCGTTTCTGCCCCGTCGTCCGTGACGAAGACCTCGCCGTGCTCGAAGGGGGACATCGTGCCGGGATCGACGTTCAGGTAGGGGTCCAGCTTGCGGAGGCGCACGGTGTAGCCCCGCGCCTGCAACAGCGCGCCCAGGGCCGCGCTGGCCAGGCCCTTGCCCAATGACGAGACCACCCCGCCGGTGATGAAGACGAACCGCGCCATATGCCCGAAGCCCCGTATCTGGCGCCGTTCCGTCCGGGACGATCCCGGATCCGGCGCACACCCACGGGGGTCGCGCTTAGCACCGGGCCGGGCGCCGCCGCAACCGGGTGCGCGGCGTCAGCGCCGGATCATTCGCCGCGGGGCGGCAGGAGCGGCTGGTCGCCCGTGGACGGCGGCAGGAGGGATTCCCCCGACGGCACCGCGGGGGCGGTCCCGTCGGCCGTGGGCGGCAGGAGGTCCACGACCGACCCGCTGGCCCCCTGCTGCGCCGACAGGATCGTCAGCGCCACCGACGTGGTCAGGAAGGCCACCGCGAAGAACCACGTCACCTTGGTCATCGCCGTCGCGGCCTGGCGCCCCGTCATCACGCCGCCACCGCCGCCCATGCCGAGCCCGCCCCCTTCGGAGCGCTGCAGCAGCACGACGACGATCAGCACGATCGCCAGGATGAGGTGTACGACGAGGACGACGTTCTGCATGGCGCGGGTCGCTTCCCTGGATTGGCCCCGACCACGTAAAGGGTGCGGGCGTGGCCTGCAAGGCGGGGCCGGGCTTTCGCGCGGCCGCCTTACGGGCTAGGGGGCGGCGGCATTTCCGAAGGGGACCCGTGCACATGGCGAACGTGGTGGTGGTCGGCGCGCAGTGGGGCGACGAGGGCAAGGGCAAGATCGTGGACTGGCTGTCGGAGCGCGCGGACATCGTGGCGCGGTTCCAGGGCGGCCACAACGCGGGCCACACGCTGGTGGTGGACGGGACCGTCTACAAGCTGCACGCGCTGCCGTCGGGCGTCGTACGGGGCGGCAAGCTGTCTGTCATCGGCAACGGCGTGGTTTTGGATCCCTGGCATCTGCTGTCCGAGATCGCGACGCTGCGCGATCAGGGGGTCGAGATCACGCCCGACACGCTGATGATTGCCGAGAACACGCCCCTCATCCTGCCTTTCCACGGGGCGTTGGACCGCGCGCGGGAGGCCGCGTCGCAGGCGGGCACGAAGATCGGCACGACGGGGCGCGGCATCGGCCCGGCCTACGAGGACAAGGTGGGTCGCCGCGCCGTGCGCGTGGGCGATCTAGCGGACCGGGACGTGCTGGCGGCGCGGATCGACCGGGCGCTCGTGCATCACGACGCGCTGCAACGGGGTCTGGGAATGGGGCCGGTCGATCGGGACGCGTTGATCGCCGACCTGCTGGCGATCGCGACCGACGTCCTGCCCTTCGCGGGGCCGGTCTGGAAGCGGATGGACGATGCCCGCCGGGCGGGCCGGCGGATCCTGTTCGAGGGCGCGCAAGGCGCGCTTCTCGACATCGACTTCGGCACCTATCCGTTCGTCACGTCCTCCAACGTCATCGCCGGGCAGGCGGCCACTGGCGTGGGGCTGGGCCCGGGCGCCATCGATTTCGTGCTCGGCATCGTGAAGGCCTATACGACTCGCGTGGGCGAGGGGCCGTTCCCGACGGAGCTGCTGGACGAAGACGGGCAGCGGCTTGGCGAGCGGGGGCACGAGTTCGGCACCACGACGGGGCGCAAGCGCCGTTGCGGCTGGTTCGACGCGGCCCTTGTGCGGCAGACCGTGGCGACGTCGGGGATGACGGGGATCGCGCTGACGAAGTTGGACGTCCTGGACGGATTCGCGCGGCTGAAGCTTTGCGTGGGCTACGACCTGGACGGGACGCGGCTGGACCACCTGCCCACCGCAGCGGAGGCGCAGGCCCGCTGCGTCCCCGTCTACGAGGAGATGGAGGGATGGTCCGACAGCACCGAGGGCGCGCGCAGCTGGAACGACCTGCCGGGTGCCGCGGTCAAGTACGTCCGCCGCGTCGAAGAGCTGGTGCGCTGTCCCGTCGCGTTGCTGTCCACCAGCCCGGAGCGCGAGGACACGATCCTGGTGACCGACCCGTTCGAGGATTGACGCGATGGCCCTGAGCTACAAGGCCCGGAAGCGCTGGGCGTTCTTCATACTACTGATAGGGATGCCGGTCTACGTCGTGGTCGCCGTCACGGTCGCGACGTGGATGGGCGCCAGCGACTTTCCCGTCGCTGTCGAGTTCGTGATGTACGCGGTGCTTGGGATCGCGTGGGTGTTCCCGTTCAAGGCCATCTTCCGGGGCACCGCCAAGCCGGATCCGGACGCCCCCCCGGAGGACGACGGTCAGGCCTGATCGTCCGCCTTCCCGTCCTCGGGCAGGGCGTGGCGCTTCATGACGCCGACCTGCGCGAACAGGAAGACGAAGATCGCCACGGGCATGTCGAACGTCTTGAACGTGACCCAGACGTCGGTGGACAGGAGCCGCCACACCAGTTCGTTCGCCGCCGCCAGGGCCAGGAACAGCCAGACCATGCGGCGGGTCAGGACGATCCAGCCCTCTTCGGTGAGGGGCATGGCCTCCGACAGGATCATGGATAGATAGGATCTTCCCTGGACCCACAGGCCGAAGCCCAGGATCGCGGCGAACAGCAGATAGATGAGCGTGGGCTTGATCTTGAAGAAGCGCTCGTCGTTCAGCCAAACGGACAGGCCGCCGAAGATCGTTACCAGCACGGCGGTGAAGATCTGCATCGCGCTGATCTTGCCGGTCAGCGCCCAGAGGATCCCGGTGCAGACCAGGATCAGCGGGATGAAGGCGGCCGTGACCGCGACGAAGCCCGTGTATTCCGTGCCGCCGACGACATAGACCTCGTCCTTCAGGAAGAAGTAGGCGACGAAGAACAGCAGGACCGGCCCCAGCTCCAGGGTGGTCTTCAACCAGTTGGGGACATCGCGCGTTGCCATGAGGCGTCCTTACGGCGTGGCGGGGACCGGGTCCAGTCAGCCCGCGAACTCCACGATCAGGGCGCCCGCGGCGATCAGCGCGATCAGCCCAAGGCGCGTCGGGCCCATCGGTTCGCGCAGCCAGAGCCATCCGATCAGGGCGGCGAATACGGTCGACGTCTCGCGCAGGACGGCGGCCTCGCCCACGTCGTCGAGCCGGGTGGCCAGCATGATCGATCCGAAGCTGCCCCAGGCGACCACCGCGCCGATCAGGCCCAGCCGGACCAGTCGGAGTGTCGGACGGAACCGGCGTCGCGCGATGGCAGCGGCGGGGAAGTCGATCGCGGTCAGCAGGAAGAACCAGGCGAGGAAGGTGAACGGGTCCGGGGTCGTGCGGATCCCATAGGCGTCCCAGGTGGTATAGACCGCGACCATCGCGCCGGTCGCCACCGCGAGGACCAGCGCAGGCACGAGGGTCGCCCGGCCCGCCGTGACGTGCCGCATGTTGTAGGCGGACAGGCCGAACAGTCCCGTCAGGAGGACCGCCACGCCCATCCATTGGAGCGGCGCGAACCGTTCGCCGAACACCAGCCCCGCGCCGATCACGGTGAACAGGGGGCCGGTGCCGCGCACGACGGGATAGACGACCGTGTAGGCCCCGCGCAGATACGTCTCCGCCTGGAGGATCTTGTAGATCGTGTGGATCACGACCGCGCCCGCGAGCAGACCCCATTCGATGCCCCGAGGCGGGGGGACGAGGAACAGCGCCACGGGCAGGGATAGGACGAACAGGCCGGAGTCGATGGCGGTGCGGGCCGCGTATGGAGGTACCCCGCCTTTCTGGAGGGCGCCGAACAGGGCGTGGAGGAACGCCGCCGCCAGCGCCAGCCCCATGGCGGCGGTCGACGCGGCGGGCGTGCCTTCGATGGCGGCGATCCATTCGGTCATGGGCGCGGCCTAGGCGCTCTTGCAACCGGTTGCACGGGTGCGGCACAGGAGCGGAATGCAAAGGCGGGACCATCAGAAGGGCGATGCGGCCTCGACCGCCCTCTATTCCGACGACATGACGTACCGCTACGACCTCGTGCGGGTCTGGGATCCCGCGGGCGGGCGGGTGAACTTCCTGATGCTGAACCCGTCCACCGCGACCGAACTGGCGAACGACCCTACCGTCGAACGGTGCGAGCGGCGGGCGCGGGCGTTGGGGTTCGGTGCGTTCCGCGTCACGAACATCTTCGCGTTCCGCGCCACGGACCCGAAGGTGATGCGTGCGCATCCCGAGCCCGCGGGCCTGCCGGAGAACGATCGGGCCATCGTGGAAGCAGCCGCTTGGGCGGACGTCGTGGTCTGCGCATGGGGGACGCACGGGGCGCATCTGGACCGGGGGCCGGCGGTCGAGCAGCTCCTGCGGGCGGCCGGGGTGCGGCCGATGGTGCTGGGACTTTCGAAGGCGGGGCATCCGAAACACCCGCTGTATGTCCCCTATGCGGAACGGCCGGTCCCCTGGTTCAGGTGAAATCACGACAGTTGGACGCGTTCCGGTAAGGATGCGGCAAGGGTCGGACGGTTGACGAAAACCGCTCGTAAACTTCTGGGGCCCGGGCAGAGGGATTCGCCGGACCTGTCGGTCGGGTTGCGAGGCCGTTAACGCCCGCGCGCCGTACGGTGGTCCGCTTCCCGCGCCGACGGCGATTGCGGGGCGCTCTGCTCGGACGGACATCTCCGGGGGTCGAACGGCGCATCCCATCGGGGTCGCCGGACCTTCCCGCGAGGATGCCGGTCCAGGCCGTTCCCCGACATCATAGAACCCGGAGGAGCGTCCAGCCCCGGCATCCTGGCGCCCCTGCAGGAGACCGCCGATGCCGATCCAAGACACGTTCAAGACCCGCGATGCCGGTCTGACGAGCCCGCTGTCGAACATGTTCAACGTCGTCCCCGACGACCAAACGGACCTGATCCACGTGACCCGTGCGCTGTACGTGGGCGCGGGCGGGTCGTTGTCGATCACCACCGCGGGCGGCCAGACCGTGACGATCCCGGAGATCGCGCCCGGCTGGCATCCGCTGCGCGTCTGCCGGGTCCATGCGACGGGCACCACCGCCACGGGCATCGTGGGAGGCTGGTGAGATGATCGGCGTCGGATCCGACGCGGTCGTCTCGTGGATCGGCACCGGCCTTTCCGGTGGGATCTCGCCTCCTCCCTCCTCGGCTGGGCTTCGGTTGTCCGGGTCGGATGGGATCGGTGGCCACATCCAGGCGACCGACGCCGGCGCCGACGTCACCATCACGACCCCCCAGCGACATGCCGGCACCTATGCGGTGTCGCAGGCGGACCTGAATTCGGGTGGACCCGTCTGGCTGGTGCCGCCGAGCGTGGCGGCGGACGGCCCGGGCGCGTGGATCGTGGACGATCCCGGCATCCTGCTAGCCCCATCCGACGATCGCCCGATCATCGTGATGCAATGGCTGCGCGACGGCGACGTGGACGGTTCGGGTACCCGTCACTCGATCACTGCGGAGGGACAGTACTCCCGCATCGAGCTGCGCGCCCGGGCGGTCAACGACGCCAGCGGACCTTCGGGTCGGATCGCGACCGCGCTGGCCCAGGCATCCACGTTCCACGTGGCCCGGCGGTTCCATGGGACCCGCCTGATCGCGAACCTGGAGGAAGTGGGTCCGACCCTACCGGACCTGACCATCGGGCTGTGGCATCGGTCGAGCGACGGGTCGAGGCTCGATGCCTTGCGCACGTTCTATTGGGACGAGCACGGTGCATCGCAGGTCGGCTTGCAGATGATCGTCCATAGCAGCCGGTTGCAGTTCCTCTATTTCGCGCCCGATGGAGATGGGACCATCGCGCGCAACAGCGCGACCCTACATTTCGATCGGAACATCGTCGCGGGCACGGACGTGCTGGTGGTGGCCCAGATCGAGGGCGCCACCGGAACGATGGAGGTCCACGCTTCGATCGACGGGGGGCCGCGGCAGTCCACCAGCCGCACCTCCTCCTACTCCGGAGGGGTCCATTTCGATCAGCATTCGATGGACCTGATGATCAACTCGGATGTGCGGGCCGAGTTCAGGCGCCTGGCCTTGTGGCCCACCGCGCCGGACCTGTCGGACCCCGCCCTGTGGGTTGAACTCATGCAGCAGGACGGGGGCATGCGATCGCACGACCGGGCGAACACGGTCCTCGGGGTGCCGCTCTACGACGTGAGACTGGACGGCCAGACCCTCGACGACCTGACGGCCGGCACGAATCCGGGGACCGGAGGCGACTTCCATTTCACCGAACAATCCCCTTTCCAGGAGTTCGCAGATGTCGACTGAATTGACGGTCCTGCCGGGCCTGCCGGAAGCGGCTGGAACGATCCTGACGGACGACGGAGTTCCGGGACGCGTCAGCCGTCCCGCCGGAGTGAACGTCGTCCTCCTGGGATCGCATTTCGTCACGAGCGTTTCGCTCGCCCGTCCGCGGATGAACCTGGTGTTCAGCGTCCGATCGGCGAGTGGAACCGAGATCGAATCCCCCGACATCCGGCATTTCCATACGCTCCCCGCGGGTTGGGCCAACGGGGGGCGGATCGACGTGCTCCGTCCGGTTAACGGCGCGGTCGAGGAGATCGGGACGTTCGACATCGTCGAGACCCGTGTATGCAACATGCACATTCGTCCGGATAACGGCATGAGCGCGGTGGGCGTATCGACGGCACATGTCGGCACGCGCAGCACCTATCGGCCCAACTCGCGTGTCTGGTGGGCGGTGGCCAGCATCGAAGGGAACCGCCGGTCCGCCTTCTCGGCGCCCGTGCCTTTCGATCAGGGGGACGACCCGGTCGAGGATGCGAGCGCCGCCGTGAAAGGGGACTTCGTCGATGCGCCCAGGAAGGACCCCCGCGAGTACACCGTCGACCCGGACCTTCCGGTGCCCACGGGCGTCACGGTCACGCCCACGGACGATGGCAACACGTGCCGCGTGACTTGGGACGAGGTGCCGGGCCGCAACTGCATCGTCGTGTTCTGCGACGAGCCTACCTTCGATACTCGGTGCGGCATCACGGTGGATGCGAGCGTCGATCACCTCCGACCGGACGACATCTTCATCCTGAAGAAGACATTCGACGCTCGGACCCCAAACGAGACGCGGGTCTCCGACTACGTCTGGGAAGCGTCGGGGCAATCGCCGATCGACCAGTTGGGGGAGTTCTACTACGGCTCGTCCGAACCGGATCCCGGTCAGTACGGCGTCAACTTCGTCGAGGAGGACGGCCGGGAATTCATCCGCACCACGATCGATCCCGACGGGCGCAATGGGTGGTTCGTCGAGAAACCGTCGGCAGGCGCGGATCAGTCGTTCTACGACGTGAATCTGCCCGGGGTGACGTACCGCATCACGGTGGTCGTCCGGAACATCCGATCCACACCGGTCGCGTTCAGCTTCGATTACGACAGCATGAACGACCTGGATGCGCGCTCCCGCACCATTCCGGCGAACTCGGGCTGGGTGACGCTGACGCATGACGTGCGTCGCGATACGTTCAAGTCAGGCGGAGGAGTCCAGTATGCCCATCTGCGGTGGGATGGGGATCTGGACATCGACAGCGTGGTGATCCGCCAGGCGGATCTGCCGCTCGAACGGATGTTCCCCAGCGAGCTGGAGGACCTCGACAGCGCCAATCCCGGGCTCGTGCGGTTCCATGCCCACTGCAAGAGCGCGCCATCGGGATACCGGCTGCAGGATTTCCTGCAGATCGCCAACGGTTCGATGGCGCGTATCCTGCACCTGATCAAGCGGGAAGGGCACTGCCGCCCCTGGTTGCAGATACCTTGGTACTGGACGGAGGAGGACTACGACGGCCTCGCCGAGTACCTGTGCGACCCGGACGTGAACGATCCCGTGAACAAGCCGTGGGCCTATCTGCGCGGTCAGCAGGGGCAGGTCGTGCCGTGGCAGGACGCGCTCGACGATTGGGTCGATCCGGTCACCGGACGAACGGAAGCGATCAAGTGGTGCTTCGAGGTCGGCAACGAGGGGTGGCAGACCGGCGCGCGGCCCGAATTCTATCGGGTGCCCGACAGCAACGGCTATTCCCGCGGCGCGGTGAACGGGATGCTGCTGGATCGTCTCGCCAGACGACTGGAGGCGAACCCGCATTTCCGTCTGGCGGATGCGGACTTTTATGTCGGCGGATGGCAGGTCGATCCGAAAGGCTGGACCCGCGACGGCATCGAGGCGAGCCAGTACGCGACCTGCAGCGGAAGCGCGGGCTATACCGGCGGCTGGGATGCGGAGAACGGTGCCGTCAACGACGGTCAGGCGGAGGCGTACCAAGTCATCCTGGACACCCACTTCCTGGGCCGGGACTGGTTCAACAACACCACCATCGCGGAAATCTGCGACGACAACGCCATCTTCGCGCGGCAGTACGAGAACGGGCCCGGATACAGCATTCCGAATGCGAACTACGACGAGGTGAAGGCAGCCAGCCAGGAACGCGCGGTCAAGAGCGTGGCGACAGGCACGTCGATGATGATGGGCTGGATGCACGCGCATTCGATCGGCATCGTGGACCATAGCTATTTCTTCGTCGCTTCGGGCAACAACTGGACGTCGCGCACGCGGGAGGATCAGGGCAACGGCGTCGTCCCGGCCTATCAGTGGATGGGTCTGATGAACCGGTACATGATCGGCGCGACGACCCGTCTGTCCCGGATCCTGGACAGGACGGAGTTGCGCGACGTGCACCCGCGCTGGGGGTCGGTGCAGGAGATCGACGGCATGACGCGCGGCTATCGCGTGACGGCGCCGACCCACACCACCTATGTGCTGGGGAACCTGTCCAGCGTGGACAGCGAGAACATACTGGTCCGGCGGAAGGGCGATCCTTCCGAAACGGTTAGGCGGTTCACCATGACGGGCGACATGCAGACCCACAACACCACGACCGAGACAAAGGACGACGTGTCCATCGTGTCGGAGGTGGTGGCCGTCGACGGTGACATCCGCACCACCCTCGGGCCGGGGATGCTGCAGGTCTTCGTGGTGACACCAGGCGACGGCGGAGGCTGAAGGACGCTTCCGGTCCGTTCCATCATGGACGGACCGGGGCCCGCGGTCCTTCCCCGCGGGAGGGATGACGATCGCGAACGTCAGTCGCGCGCCCGGTCGAGCAGTTCCAAGAGTTCCATGAACTTGGCGCGTTGGTCGTCGGCATCGCCGGAGGCCAGCGCGTCCTCGATGCAATGGGCGGCGTGGTCATCGATGACCAGCCGTTCCACCCCCTTCAGCGCGGCGCGCACGGCGGCGATCTGGGTCAGGACGTCGACGCAATAGCGATCATCCTCCACCATGCGGGCGATGCCACGGACCTGGCCCTCCAGGCGGCGGAGGCGCTTGAGCGTGGTGTCCTTGTTGGCGTGCATGGGGCCGTCTAGCGAAGAAACGATCGGATCGCCAACTCGACCGTCCTGCATCTTGATTCAATACCCGTGGGGGGTATATTGCAGGGCGCGCCGAATTGGAGGTTCCCTTGCCCAAGGATACACGCGACGCCGTCGATGACATGACCGACCCCGCCGTCGCGGCGACAGGACGTCGGGCCGTCCTGTATCGGATGGCGCTGCCGGATCATCTGTGCCCTTCCGGCCAGAAGGCCCGGTGGCTGCTGGAGCGCCAGGGCTTCGAGGTGGACGATCGTTTGTTCCGCACGCGGGCGCAGGTGGATGCCTTTAAGGAATCGCAGGGGGTCGCGACGACCCCCCAGATCTGGATCGAGGGCGAGAGGGTGGGTGGTTATACCGACCTGTGCGAACGGCTCACGGGGTGGGATCCGAACGCCACCACCTATCGGCCCGTGATCTATCTTTTCGCGGTTGCCGCCGCGACGGCGCTGGCGCTGTCGATCGGCGTCCTGGGGGCGGTGGGATGGCAGACGCTGGGTTGGTTCGTCGGCATCTCGATGATTCTGCTGGGAATGCAGAAGCTGCGCGATGTCGAAGGGTTCGCGACGATGTTCCTGAACTACGACGTCCTGGCGCGGCGCTGGGTGCCCTATGCCTACGTGTATCCTTGGATCGAGACGGGGGCGGGCATCCTGATGACCGGGATGCTGCTGACGTGGCTGGCCGCACCTGCGGCCTTGATCGTCAGCGCGATCGGCGCCTGGAGCGTGTTCAAGGCAGTCTATCTGGAGGGGCGCACGTTGAAATGCGCCTGCGTCGGCGGCAATTCGAACGTTCCATTGGGCTTCGTCAGTCTTACCGAGAACCTGATGATGATGGGCATGGCCGTGACCATGCTGGTCCTGTTGGCGATCTGAGGCCTGCGGCGAATCCGCCATAATCCGCGAACAGGTAGAAATTGGTGGCGGCCCGCTCGGCTTGCGACGATGTTGGCCTTCGATGCGGAGACCATCGAAAGCACGCCAAAGACGATGACGGACGAGGTTTCCCTGTGGAGTTCCCGGTCGGGACGTATCCCGCATGAGCGGCCGCGCGGCCATCGGCTTGCATCTCGATGACGGAACGTTCTGCGTGCGGCTTGACGGTGGAGGACTTGACGGTCCGCTATGGCGAGACGACCGCGCTGCACGGTATAGGCTTCGTCGTGGAACCGGGTGCGCTGGTGTCGATCCTGGGGCCATCGGGTTGTGGCAAGTCCACGCTGCTGCGCGCGATCGCGGGACTCGAGCCGGTAACGTCGGGGCACGTCGCGGTGGGCGGACGCGACGTGGCGCCCCTGCGTCCCGCGCAACGTGGCGTGGCCTTCGTGTTCCAGTCCTACGCGCTGTATCCGCATATGACGTGTCGAGCGAACCTAGCCGCGCCCCTGGTTATGACCGAACTGTCCGCGCTGGGGCGGGTGCCGCTAGCGTGGCGACTGTCGTCCACGGCTCGGCGGACACGTCATTCCATCGCCGCCCGGGTGGAGCGGACGGCGGCAATGTTGGAGATTGAGCCGTTCCTGGACCGGAGGCCCGGCGCGCTATCGGGCGGGCAGCGCCAGAGGGTCGCGCTGGGCCGCGCGCTGATCCGGGAACCGGACCTGTTCCTCCTGGACGAGCCGCTGGCGAACCTGGATGCCGCCCTGCGGCAGACCACCCGTGCGGAGTTGCGTGCGCTGCAGCGCCGGCTGGGGGCCACGACGCTGTTCGTAACCCATGATCAAGCGGAGGCGATGGCGATCTCGGACCGCGTCATCGTGATGTTCGACGGACGCATCGCGCAGGTCGGCACCCCCGACGACCTGTATCGCACACCCGCCACCCTCCAGGTCGCGCGGTTCCTGAGTCAGCCGCATCTGAACGAGATCCCGGCGGACGTCCTGCGCGACGCCATCGGCATCGCGACGGCGGGGCGACCGATCGCGGTCGGCGGCGTTCCCCTGAGGGGGGCGACCGGCATCGTCGCCGTTCGTCCGGAGCACGCCGAGATCCGCGAGGCTGCACGCCCCGGTCTGCCGGGCTTGCCCGTCACAGTGACGGAGGCCGAGCATGGCGGCGCCGACAGCCACCTGTACTTGCGCGATGCGGGCGGGCGGCGGCTTGCCGTACGGCTCCCGTCCGAACGCTTGCCGGACTGGCCTGCGGGCAGGGCCGGGGTCTTCGGCTTCCGCCTGGATGCGGCGCGGGTGTTCGGGGATGCGGGCGGACCATCGCGCGCGATGGCGTCCTGAGTTGGCGACCGCACCCGAAATCCGCCATCGGCGACGCCTGGGCGCGGCGTTGGCGCTGCCCGCGGCGCTGACGTTGCTGGTCCTGGTGATCGGGCCGTCGCTGGCGGTGTTGGGACTTTCGGTCACGGATTACCGACTCGGCATGCCCGGGGCGAACTGGGTGGGAGCGGCGAACTATGCCGCCCTGGCGACCGATGCGGGGCTGCGCGGCAGTCTGGCGAACACATTCGCCTTCGTGGCGGTGGTCGCACCCCTGGCGGTCTTCGGCGGCCTATGGGTGGCGATCCTCGTCGCAGGGGCGGGCCGGGCACGAGGCTTGGCGCAGACGGTGTTCTTCCTGCCCGTTACCGCCACCCTCGTCGCCATGGCGACCGCGTGGGAGGTTCTGCTGCACCCGTCCTTCGGCATGGCGAACGCTCTGCTTGGGGTTCTCGGGCTGCCCGCGCAACGGTTCCTGTCCGATCCGAACCTCGCACTCTGGACGCTGGCCGTGCTGGCGGTGTGGAAGCTGCTTGGATACAACGTGCTGTTGTTCCTGGCGGGTCTGGCGACGATCGACCGGACGCTGTACGAGGCCGCGGCCCTGGACGGCGCGGAGGCCGGCTGGCGACGGTTCACCCTGGTGACATGGCCGATGCTGGCCCCCGTCACGCTGTTCGTGACCGTCATCACCCTGATCCGCACCTTCGGCGAATTCGAACTGGTCGTCGTCCTGACGAACGGCGGTCCCGACGGCGCGACCGAGATGGTGCTGTTCACCCTGTATCAGGAAGCGTTCCGATACTTCGACATCGGCCGGGCCTCCGCGCTGGCCGCGGTCTTCCTGGTGTTCGTGATGGCCCTGTCGCTGACACAGATCTGGATCGCGGAGCGGCGGCGGTGAGGACGATGGCCTTTATCCTAGTGGCGGCGGCGACGTTGGCGCCCTTCGTCGTGATGATCGCCACGTCCCTGGCGGGTCCGGCGCAGATCTACGAGGGTGGCATCCTGCCCAGCCCGGATCTGAACGCCGCCGTCGACAACTATCGTGCCGCACTGACGGAAGTGCCCCTGCTACGGTACATGGCGAACGGTGCCTTCGTCTGCGCGGTGATCCTGGTCCTGCAGGTCACCATTGCCGCTCCTGCGGGATACGCGTTGGCGAAGCTGCCGTTCCGGGGACGACCGCTGATGCTGGCGGGCGTGGTGCTGGCACTGATGATTCCCATGCAGGTTCCGGCCATTCCGCTGTTCCTGGGGGTGGCGTCGCTGGGCTTGTTGAACACGTACACGTCGCTGATCGCGCCGTTCGTGATCTCGGCCTTCGCGCTGTTCCTGTTCCGGCAGTTCTTCCTGTCCTATCCGGACGAGGTGCTCGATGCCGCACGTCTGGATGGGTTCGGCGAACTGTCCATCGTATGGCGTCTGATGGTGCCCGCCGCGTGGCCCGCGGTGGCGGCGTTCGCCACGATCAGCGTCATCAACCATTGGAACGACTTGTACTGGCCCCTGGTGGTCATCACCGACACGGACATGATGACCCCGCCCCTGGGACTGGTCGCCTTCCGCGCCACCGCCGAATCCTCCGGTGACGTGGGTGCGCTGATGGCGGGCGGCGTGATCGTGACAGCGCCCCTGGTGGTGGCCTTCCTGTTCCTGCAACGCAGCCTGATGCGCGGCCTCTCCGCATCCGCGCGCGCCTGATCCACCACTTCAAAGGGAGACCCCGATGCGAAACACCATGCTCACCGCGGCCCTTCTGGCCACCGCAGTCCCGGCCGCGGCCCAGACGGAGATATCCGTGTTCCACGCCTGGCCGCACCACGCCGAATGGCAGCAGCGTCTGGCCGACGACTTCATGGCCGCGAACCCCGACGTGACGATCCGAATGCTCGCCCCGTCCACCGATTACGACGAGGGGCTGGTCAGCGTGATCCGGCAGGACATGGCCGGCACCGCGCCCGACCTGTTCCTCGTCGGCAGCCACCTGCTGGCAGAGGTCGCGGCCCGTGACCTGGCCCCCCCGATGGACGACCTGTTGGACGGGCGCGACATGGACGCGCTGGGCTATTCGGACGCCGCGCTGGCCCTGACGCAGGTGGACGGCGTGCAGGTCGGCCTGCCCTGGACGTCGTCGACCCCAGTCATGTTCTACAACGCCGAACTGGTGCGACAGGCGGGCGGCGACCCCGCGGCCATGCCCACGACATGGGACGAGGCCATCGCCCTGGGCAAGGCGATCGAGGCGTTGGGCGATGACATCGAAGGATTCTATTACCCGCCCGGCGACGATGACTGGATGGTCCAGAACCTGCTGGCGACCGCGAACCTGGCGCCGCTGTCGGACGGCACTATCGCGTTCGACACGCCCGAAGGCCGTGATGCGCTGGCCCTGTTCGAGCGGTTCCACGACGAGGCGGGACAGGAGGCGATCCCGAACTCCGCAGCGCGCCAGATGATGTACGCGGGCAAGCTGGGCCTCTACTTCAACTCGACCGCCGCGGTGCGATCCTTCGCACGCGAGATCGAGGATCGGTTCGAATGGGGCACTGCACCCATGCCGCGTCTGACGGAGGACGGCGGCGTGGCGTCGGGCGGGATGGCCGCGGTGATCCTGACGGACGATCCGGAGAAGCGGCAGGCGGCGATGGAATACGTCCTATATGGAACGGGGGCCGAGGGGCAGGCGACCATCGTGCAGGCGACGGGCTACATGCCGGTCAACGATGGCGCGGAGGCGTTGCTGGCGGACTTCTATTCCGACAACCCGGCCTGGCGGACATCGGCCACGCAAATGGACCGATCGCTGCCCTGGTTCGCCTGGCCCGGCCAGAACGGCATCCGCATCAGCCAGGAGGTCGTCGATACGATCACCGCGGTCGCCAACGACCGATTGGATACCGCCGGCGCGGCGGAGCGTCTGACGTCCGAGATCGGGGCCCTGCTGCCCTGATCGTTCCTCGGGCCGCCCGCCAAGGGCGGCCCCCTTCGATCCGATGGTCACGATGCGGGCGTCCGTTTCCGAACGCATGCCGCTTCGACGACGCATCGTCGTTCCGCCCGATCGCCGGGCCGATCCGAGCTAGAGTTGTGGGGCGATCTGTTCGGCCAGGGCTAGCCAGACGGCTTCGTGCGCCGCGATGATGCCGGTATATCCGGGCACCGTCACCGGAGCGAAGAGGGTGAACGTCTCGATCCGCCCGCGGCGGCTGACGTCGTTGCGGATGGCATAGCTGCCCGTGAACCGCAGCCGTCCATCGACTTGCACGATCATGTCCTGGACCGTGACGGTCACCTCCCGGTCGGGGAAGCCTGTCAGCGGCCAGGGCTCCACGGCGACCTGCGCATCGGTGATCGTGTTCAGGTGGCGGGCCAGCGATACCTGCAGCGCCCGGTCGGGAAGGTCCGCCCAGAGGCGATCGCCGTCCGTCGTCAAGCTGCCGTCCGGCTGCTGGATCGGTATCTCCTGGTTTATCGCGTATTCGGGCATGGACACCTCGTTCACCATCACGGTGGACGCGGCGACCGCGATGCGCGTGTCCGTCGTGACGGGGGGCGGCGCGAAGTACTGCGTCTCGCCGCATGCGATCAGGGCCAGTGGCAGGAGATATGGCAGTCGCATGGTCGAGGTCCTTCGTGGCGGCCCTAGCGGCCCAGGAGGAGGGAGTTCGGGTTCCGCTCGATGGTGCGCGCGAGCGAGCTGACGTCGTCGGCGGCGCGGGTCGCGGCGCGCAGCGTCGCGAACAACTCCTGCGCGACGCGACTGTCGCTGTCATAGGTGGACAGGACCGTGGTCGCTCCGGTGGTCAGCGCCTGCAGGCGGTTCACCAGCGCGGGCAGGTCCGTCGCCGCCACCCGGATCGAGTCAGCCGCCCCCGATGCGGAGGACAGCGTCGCGTTCAGATTGTCGAGCGTGCCGCCCGTGCGGATCTGCTCGATCGTGGCGCGAACCTCCTGCAGGGTCTCGGACAGGACGACGGGCACGTCGCCCGCCTCGTCCGACGACAGAAAGGCATCGGCGGTCTGCATCAGGTCGGTCGTCGCGTTCACCAACTGATCCAGCGCGAGGCCATTGGCCTTGGTGGTCAGGTCATTCAGGTTGCGTGCGAGCACCTCCACCTCCGCGGTGACGCGCTCGGCGGAGGCGGAAAGGGCCGGTAGGTTCGCCGTTCCGTCCGCGATGGAGGTCGCGGCGCGTTCCGCGGCCTGCAACGTGGACGTCAGCGCAGCCACGGCCTGTGCCTGGGCCAGTTCCCGGGTGATGATCCGGATATCCTCCGTGATGGCCGGCAGGTCGGTCAGCACGGCCTGGATCTCGGGCGTGGCCAGAAGGGCGCGGGCGTCGCCGATCAGTCCGTCCGCGTTCGAGGCGATCCCGCCCAGCCGGTCGGGCAGGGCCTGCAGGGACGGATCGGTCAACAGCGTCTCCGCACCGCCCACGGCGGCGTCGATCGACGCGCGCAACGTGGCGATGTCCGCCGTTCCGGCCGCGAGGTCGCGTGCTGCCGCGTCGACGTTGGCGAGGGCCGTTTCGACCTGCGTCAGGATGGGCCCCTCGCTCAGCCGGGTGGCCACATCGCGCAGCGCGCCGGTGATTCGGGGCACGTCCGCCAGAAGCGTCCGAATCTCGGGGGCGGCCACGATGGCGCGGGCATCGCCGACGAGGCCGTCGGCCCCCTCGGCGATGCTGCCGATCCGATCGGGCAAGGTCTGTAGGGCGGCGGCGTTGATGAGCGCGTCGGCCCCGGCGGCCGCGGAATCGATGGATGCCCGAAGGGTCGCGATGTCCGCGGTGCCGGTCGCGACGTCGCGCGCCGCCGCGTCGATGCTGGACAGGGCGGATTCCACCTGCGTCAGGATGGGACCCGATCCGATGCGATCGGTGAGGGCACGGATCGACGCGGTCGCCGCCGCCGTATCGTTCAGGATGGCTGCGATCTCGGGTGCGGCCAGGGCCGCGCGGCCCGCCTCGACCGCCGCATTCAGGTTCTCGGGGATCGCCTGCGTCGCCTCCGACGCGATCAGGCGCCCGGCATCGTCGAACAGCACCAGGGCGGTGTTCGACAGATCTTGCAGGTTCGCGGTCCCCGCCGCGATGTTCGCCGCGGCCGCCGAGGCGCTGTCGAGCGTCCCGGCCAGTGTATCGCCCAGTTCACGGGCGGCGATGTCGGCGGCGATGCCCCGCAGGTCGGCGGCGATCGATTGGACATCGGCCAGCGTGGACGCGGTCTGCGGCGAGGACACGATGGCGCGGGCGTCGCGGACCAGACCGCCGCCCTGTTCGAGGGCCGCGAGGGCAGCACCCGGGATGGCACGCGTGTCGCTGTCGGAGGCGATGCGGTTGACGTTGTTCAGAAGGTCGGTCGCGGCGAACAGCAACTCCTCAATCGGCAGGTCGTTGATGCGCGACAGCACCCCTTCGGCGGAGGCGGCGATCGACGACGTCTCCCCCTCGATGGTGGGGATCAGCGGGTTGTCGGCGATCCCGATCTCCAGACCCTCCGCGGGCGCATCGGGCGCGTCGACCAGTTCCACCGCCAGGTCGCTGCCCAGGAGCGAGGTGGAGACGAGTTGCGCGCGAAGGCCGGATTCGACCAAATCGCCAACGAAATCGATGCCCTCCAAATCCGTCTGCATGTCGGACATGCCCATGCGCGATGGCTGCAGCGACAGGACGGCCAGCAGTTCGGGCTGGGCCCCCGGTCGATCTGGACGGATGAAGCCGGTGATGGACGACACCGCGCCCACGCGAACGCCGCGGAAGCGCACCGGGGCCCCTTCGACGAGGCCCGCCGCCGCGGACGGGAACAGTGCCGAGAACCGGACCGACCGCGTGGCCGGGGCTTCGAACGTGGAGGTGAGCGCTGACTCGCGGTCGTCGAAGATGTCGAAAACGTAGCCTTCCTCGATCGGCTGCCCCCCGGACACGAGCGTGTCGAAGACCAATCCGCCCTCCAGGATCGCAGCGAGCGAGCCGACGTTCAGCTCCACCCCGGAGCCACCCAGGCTGACGGAGATGCCGGACGAGTCCCAGAACCGCGTGGCCGTGGTGATCTGCCGGTCGTAGGGCGCGCGGACGAACGCATCGATGCGGATCTCGGACCCGTCGCCCGACAGGCGCGGGGTCGCGACCTCCCCGACCTCGATCCCGCGATAAAGGATGGGAGCGCCCGCATCCAGGCGGGCGGAATCCGCCGCACGCAGGACGATCGGCGTGCCCTCCACCCCTGGCGGCACGATCGGCGCGCGCTCGTTGCCTCCGAACAAGCTGACGCGGTCGCCGATCACGCTGTCCCAGGTTCCCTCGATATAGGTCCCCGACAGGATGGTTGTCAGGCCCTCGACGCCGCGGGCGGAAACCTCCGGCCGCACGATCCAGAAGCTCGCGCTCTCGTCCAGATAGGGGGCGATGTCCGCGTTCACGCGAACATAGACGTTGACCGAATCAAGATCCGCGCTGAAGCCCACGTCCTCCACGATGCCAACGGCGACCTCCCGGTAGCGGAGCGTGGTCTCGCCCACGGTGACGCCGGATGCGTCGGGAAACGATATGGAGATCAACTCGCCCCGGTTCCGATAGGATTGCCATGCGATCGCGCCGGCCACGAGGATCGCGACGAGCGGCACCAGCCAGACGGCCGACAGGATCGGACGGCGGCGGCGTTGTTCCAGCTTTGGGGCGGGAGGCGTCGCTCGTGTGGGCGAAGGGGGGGGCGTGTCGGTCATGGTGCGGCTGCGTCGATCCTATCCCAGAGGCGGCGGCTGTCGAAGCTGAGGGCGGACAGCATCGTGAAGATGACCGAGGCGGCGAAGCAGATGGCCGCCAGGCCGGGGTTGATGGACGCCAGCAGGCTGAACTGCACGAGTGCGGCCAGGATGGCGACGACGAAGACGTCGATCATGGACCAGCGACCGATGAATTCGACGAACTCGAACAGATGCAGCAGGGGACCGGGACGGTGGCCGCGGGGAAACTGCACCGCGAGGGCCAAATACGCGATCGCGATGAACTTGCCCACCGGAATAAGGATGGAGGCGACGAACACGATGATCGCGACGACATAGGCCCCGTAATGCCACAGCTCGATCACGCCGCCGATGATCGTCGCTTCCTGCGCGCGGCCCACGGTCGACGTGATGAGCATCGGCCACACGTTGGCCGGAACGAAGAACAGGACGCCCGCGAGCCACCAGGCCCAGACGCGCTGGAGCGACGTCACGTCCCGGCTGGCCAAGGGCGCGCCGCAGCGAGGGCACAGGGCGTCCTCCGGCGCGCAGGCGCGCGTGCAGGTGCGACAGCCGATCAGGCCCGCCTCGCGCGCGGTCAGCGCGTGGAGCGCGCCGTGTCCAGTGCCGTCCATATCGAGTGTCGACTCAGCTGCGTGTCCTGGAATGCCGTTATGGCGACGATCGCCGCAAAGGACCAGAAGGCGGGTCCCATGGTCAACGTCGCGAGGTCGGCCAGCTTCACGAGTGCCACGGCCACGCCGATCATGAAGATCTCGGCCATGGCCCAGGGACGTATGCGTTCGGCCCAGCGCAGCGCGAAGCGCGCGCCGGGCCACGGGCTGGTGCCGAAGGACAAGGGCCCCAATGCCCAGATCAGGAGCGTCAGGCGCCCGACCGGCAGGACGATGATGAACAATCCCACCGCGAGCGACAGGGGCGCCATGACGCCTTGCGAGAACGACATCACCGTGTCGAACACGGATGCCTTGGCGGTGAACACCCCCTGCCGCAGTTGCAGGAACGGGAAGAAGATCACGATCGTCATCAGGATGAGCGAGGCGGAAGCCAGGAGCACCACCCGCATCATCGCCTCCGGGCCGCCGCTCGACAGGACCGTGTTGCAGCGGATGCAACGGGCGCGCCGACCCTCGGGCGTGGCGTCCAGCGTGTGGAGCGCATCGCAGACCGGGCAGCAGACCAGATCGTCGCGGGGCGCGGCGGAGGTCATCGGATCAGTAATCCCGCTCGAAGAACAAGCCCACCGACGCTTCCCCGTCCGCGCCGGTGGCACCGCGGACCGTCAGGTTCGGCGTCACGTCGATGTTCAGGCTGATGGCCGCCTCGCCCTGCTGGTTCACCTGGACGTCGGTATAGACATTGTCGCTGATGTACTTGCCGGCTCGGACGGCGGTGTTGCCGTCGGCATCGGTCGTGACGTCGAGGTCGTCCAGCCCGGCCGATCCGCGCAGGCGTTCCAGCAGGCCACCGCTTCCGCGTCCCGCCAATACCGCGACCGAGTTCGCCAGCTGAATCGCTTGCAGCGGCGATAGTTCGGAAAGGTCGCGGCCGAAGAAGATCTGGGCCAGGATCTCCTCCTGCGGAACGTCGGGACTCGATTCGAAACGGACCTCGGGCTCCGTGGCGGGACCTTCGACGATGATCGACGCCGTCAGGGCGTCGGTCTGGGTGATGGCCACCAGCCGAATGAAGGGTACGAGATCGCCTTGGAAGGTGATCGACCCCTCGTCGAGCGCGAAACGCTGCTGAAGGATGTCCAACCGTCCCCGCGCGAGCTCGAACCCGCCGGATACGACCGGCGCGTTCGTCGTGCCGCGCACGACGATGTCCCCGCCCAGTTCGGCATCCAGACCACGACCCCGCACGAAGATGCGGTTCGGCGCCGTGATGCGGATATCGAGGCCATAGCCTGGACCACCACCCCCGCCGCCCGCCGCGCCGCCGCCCTCCGGGCGCTGGTCCAGGTTCGCCAGCGCGAGGGTGCGACGGACGGGACGAGGGGTGTTGACGTGGGTCACCGGCGGCAGGTCGCCCACGCCGGTCAGGCCGGAGGACGGGACCGAGATCTCGGCCCCGTCGATCAGGATCGTGCCCGCGATCCGTGCGCCGCCGGTCAGGGGACCTGCGACGGAAAGGTTGCCCTGCAGATCGGCGGTGTAGAGGTTGGGATCCGTCGCGGTCACGTCGAACTGCACCGCAAGGTTCGCGTCGAATGGCGCGGTCAGGCCGATGGGGCCCGTCACGGACAGACGGCCCCCCGTCTCGACCCCGGCGGACAGGGTGACCTGCGCCCGGCTTCCCGACAGGTTCACCGTCGCGTCGATGCCCATCAGCCCATTGCGCAGCGTCGGCAGCGACAGGGCCGCCCCCGTGGTGGCCACGGTGCCCGACAGGTTCTCCAGTGCGGGGGCGCCCCGCAGGGCCAGGTCGAACCGGGCGGTGCCCGTGATGCGCTGCGGCGCGATGAAGGCATTCGCCAACCCCAGGGGGGCCTGCCCGTCGATGGTCAGGTCCATCGAGGCACCGGCGGTCCCCGCGACCCGCGCGGTCGTGCCCCCGGGTCCGTCCAGCGCGACGTCGACGGCCCACACCTCGCCCTGCTGGCGGGCGGTGCCCCGCGCGCGCAGGGGACCGTTCAGATCGGGTACCAGGGGGGCGATGTTGGGCACCGACAGGTCGAACGTCGCCTCCGGCGCACGGCCGGTCAACTGGCCCTCGGCCGACAGGGTCGCCCCCAGGGGGCCGCTGGCATCCACGTCGAAGGCATAGCCGCCATCGTTCCAGAACAGCCGCCCGTCGGCGTCCAGAGGACCCGAAAGCCCCGGCGCGAAGGGGGACACATCGGCGGCGTCGATGCTGACGGTCAGGTCCGCATCCTCGCCCGTGGCGATGCCCTGCACCGTCACGCGCAATCCCTGCGCGCCGGATGCGTCGGCCTCCACGCGCCAAGCGCCGTCCACCTGCTCGGCGGCCACGTCGAAGTCGATCGCACCCTGCAATTGAGGGGTGAACTGGGACGGGTCGGCCAAGGTGCCGGTGGCCTGGATCACGGGCCCGCTTTCCGGAAGGCGCGCGACGGCCCGGTCCAGGGTCACGCCGAAGGGCGCGGTGCCGGACAGGATGACTTCCGGGCCCGTGTCGGGCAGCCGGGCCGTGCCGGTGACGTCCAGTCCGCCCCGCACGGCGGGGACGAAGGCGGACACGTCCGGCGCGATCAGGGCGAAGTCCGCGGTCAGCACGCCGTACAGCCGCGCATCGACCCGTGCGCGGACCGCTTGGGGACCGCGGGCGTCGGCGACCAGCGCGAACCCGGCCTCGGTGTTCTCCAACCGGCCGTCGATGGAAAGCGCGCCGTTCAGCCCCTCGACCCCGGGGGCGAGGTCGGCGAACGCGGCCAGGTCGGCGACGGTGACGGCCAGCGCAAGGTCCAGAGCGTCGTCGCCGGTCAGGTCGCCACGGGCGCGGGCGGTCAGCCCCGCCGGTCCATCGACGCTGGCGTCGGCGGTCCACGCGCCATCCGTCCGTTCGACCACGGCCTCCAAGATGGCGGGGCCCTGCAGCGCTTCGATCGATTCGAGCGCGGGGACGTAGATACGGATGAAGTCCCGCACCTCCGGCACCTGCGCGTCGATCGCGACCCTCGGCGTGGAGCCCGTGACCGGACCGTCCACGGCAGCGGTGATGCCGGAAGCTGTCCGCAGCGACAGGTCGACGACGATGGCGTCGTCGGGCTGGGTGACGCGGCCCGTCAGGTTGGCGGCACCCGTCAGGGGCGGAATGTCGCGCAGGGCATCGGCGAAGCCTTCCAGCGCGGGGACGTCGGCCGCGACGGCCAGATCCAGGGGGGCACCCAGGACGACGCCTTCCGTTTGCGCGACGATGCCGGTTTCGGTCGCCATGACCGTATCGACGGACCACACCCCGTCGGCCTGCGACAAGGTGCCGTCCAACCGAACGCCGCCCTGCAGCGCAGCGATGTCGGCCGTGGCGGGTACGGGGGCTGACAGGTCGGGCAATTCGGCGGCGAAGGCGATCCGCGGGGCGTCGCCCGTCACCGGCCCTTCGATCCGCGCAGTAAGGTCCCAGGGGCCCGCGACGTCGGTCGCCACGTTCCAGACTCCGTCGCGCTGGAACGCGCGTCCCGACAATCGCGCGCCACCGGGGATGTCGGGAACGAAGGCCGCGATGCGGGGCACGGTAGCGTCGAACGTCACATCGGGCGCGTCGCCCGTCAGCGTGCCCTGCGCGGTGACGGCCACGCCTTCGGGCGCGGTCAAGGCCACGTCGCCCGCCCAGACGCCTGCGGAGTCCTGCGCCACGTCCGCGTCCAGCGCGATCTCGCCGTCCAGGCGCGGGTCGATCAGGGTTCCGTCGAAGATCCGTGCCTGGATCACGGCCTGCCCGGTGCGACCGTCTTCCCGAACCGCGTCCTCGCCGAAGATGGCGACGTCGGCGGCGGCGCGCATCTGCTCGTTCTCGATACGGAACCCGTCGAGGAACGACCCCTCCGTCGTGCGGCGCGCGTTGCCGGCCACCGTGGTGCGCCCGGCCAGGAGCGGATCCACCTGCGCGATGCCCAGGCCCAAGTCGTCGGTCGCGGCCGACAGTTCCAGATCGAACGTCGCCCCGATGGGGTCGTAGGTGCCATTCACCTGTGCCTGCGCCGCGCCGCTCAGATCCAGCCCCGCCAAGGCCGCGAATTGCGCCAGGCGCTCAGCGGAAGCGGACAGGTCCAACTCGATGGGCAAGCCCGTCTCGGCGGTGACGTCGACCACGACGTCGCCGTCCAAACCGTATCCCGCACCGGCGACCGTCAACCCCGACAGCGTGACGGGTCCGCCTTGCCGCCAGTCGACGTCCGCGGACAGATCCACGCGGTCGCCCACCGCGCCCGCCGTGCGCTGATCGGCGAAGGATAACCCTTCCAACGCCCCTCGGATCACCGCGGTCGCGGCCTGCACGGTGCCGCCGTCGCGGGCGATGACGCCGTCCGCGGTCAGGGTCGCGCGGGCGAGGTTCACCTGATCGGTATCCAGACCCGCCGCCTCCAGGGACAGGAGCCAGTTGTCCGACGCCGCCGGATCGTAGGTCAGGGCGAAGTCGGCCGAGGCCAGCTCGGTCCGCGCCTCCAGCGGCAGGAGCACGGGGCTGCCATTGGCGGAAGCCAGGCGCCCGGTGACGTCGAGAAGTTCCGGCCAACCATCGGGGCCGAGGCGCACCTCGCCCCGCAAGACCAGCGCACGGGTCGTCAGATCGAGGTCGTCCAGCACGATCCGCCCGTCGTTCCCCTGCAGCCCATTGGCAACCAAACGCACGTCGTCGCCGAAGAACGATTGGTACCGTGGCGCGAACAGGGCCGTCACGTCGCCGCCCAGATCGACGTCGAAGCGGCGCCCCTCGTCGGTCCCGTTCAGCGCGACGCGCCCGTCCAGTCGCGGAACCCCGTCGGAGGCCAGCGCGATGTCGGCGGCGAAGGCATCCAGCGGACCCTCGCCCGCGACGGTCAGTTCGATGGCGGGTGCGCCCGGCAGGTTCAGCAACGTGGCCGCGATGCCGCCTTCCGCTTCCCGGACGTCCAGGTCGATGGCCAGGGCCTGTGTCTCCGCATCATAGCTCGCGGCTATCGAGAAGGTGCCCACGCCATCCAGACGCTGTGCCTCGATCGTCGCGGCCCCCGATCCGTCGGCCAGCCGCGCCGACGCGGCGAGCGACAGCGCGACCTCCTGACCCAGGACGGTCTGGCCCAATTCGATGCGTTCGGCTCGCAACGCTTCGACGTCGATCGAGACGGGAAGCTCCGGCAGGCTGAATCCCGTGGCCGCGGCGGCGGGGGGTTCGACCCCTTCCGCCGGCAGGGGAAGACGTTCCAGACGGATGGTCTGGGCTGACAGCTCCTCGACCTCCAGGCGTCCGCGCAGCAGGGCGGACCGGTTCCAGTCCAGGACGACGTCCTGCATGACCAGCCATGTGCCCTCGTCGTCGGCGATGCGCAGTTCCTCGACCGACGCGGTCGACGATAGGGCTCCGTCGAACCCGTCGATCTGCACGTTCAGACCGGGGCTGTTCAACTGCTCCTCGATCAGGCCGGCCAGGAAGCCGGGATCGCGGTCGTCCTGTGCCCAGACCGGTACGGCCAGCAGTGCGGCAGTGGCGAATGCGACGGGACCCCGCATCAGAACGCCTGCCCGATGCCGATGTAGATCTCGACGCCGTCGTTGTCGCTCGGGCCGCTGACGGGAACGCCGAGATCCACCCGTATGGGGCCGATGCCCGTGTCGTAACGCACGCCCACGCCCGCGCCGACATGGTCCGTGCCGCCCGTGAAGTCGACGTCAGCGCTGATCCAGCCGGCATCCACGAAACCGACGAGGCCGATCCGTTCGGTGACGGATTGCCGCAACTCGCCCGAAAGGCCCAGGAACGAGCGTCCGCCGGTGCGCCGATCGTTCGGCTGAACGATGGCGAGATCCTGGAACGGCTGCCCGCGCACGGTGCCCCCGCCGCCGGAGAAGAACAGCCATTCCGGGGGAATGTCCTGTAGATCGGGGCCGAACACCGCGCCCAGTTGAAGGCGTGCGGCGATCACGGTGCCGCGTTCGGCACCGAACCCCTGATAGCCTCGCAGGTCCGCCGAATAGCGCGCACCCGTCCCTGCCGTCTCGAACCCCTGGAAGGGCTCCAATCCCATCTCGACGTAATATCCGTCGGCAGGGTTCAACGGATCGTCCCGACGGTCGTATTGCGCCGCAAGGGGCAGCGACAGGATCGAGAAGTCGCGCCGGCCGAACGCGTCCTCCGTGCGGGAGTAGGAGTAGGAGACGCCGTACTGGTACTGGAACTCGTCGCTGACGATGCGCCGCGCGGCGGCGGTGGCCTCGAACCGGTCCGACGTGAAGTCCGGCTGATCGAGGCGCTCCAACTCGGCGCCGAGCAGCAGGTCCGTCTCGCTGTTGAACGTGGCTGGGCGGACATAGTCGACGCCGATGCGGTAATCGGCGCCCCCCGAATCCCCGCCGATGCCCGAAACCTCGCCCTCGACCCGGAAGTTGTCGGCATAGCCGGTCAGGTTGCGGTGCAGCCAGAACGCCGACAGTGCCAAACCTTCGGTCGATCCGACCTCCGCGCCGAATCCGAACCGGCGGGGCAGTCGTTCGATGACGTCGACCTGCATGTCCAGCGTCCCATCGGGGTTCGCCTCCTCGGCCTCCGTGATGGTCACGGACCGGAAGGCGTTCGTGCGCTGTAGCCGCCGCGCGGCCTGTCGGATCTCCTCGGGGTCGAAGACCTGGCCGGGGCGCAGGTCGACGATGCGGCGTATCTGACGTTCGAGCACCGCCTCGTTCCCGTCCACCCCCAGGCCGCCATAGCGCAGCTGCGGACCCGGGTTCAGGCGCAATGCCACGTTGACCCGGTCCACCGCATGGTCCGCCACGATATCCTGCGACGCCAGTTCGGCCTTCGCGTGGCCGTCGCCACGCCAGGCATCGATGCCCGCCGCCGTCGCGTCCCGGAGGACGTCGGTGCCCGCGGGCTCCCCCACGGCGAAGCCGGGCGGCAGCTCGGTCCCCGGCGGAACCGGCCCGATCTGGGCCTGTCCGAACAGGTAGCGCGGCCCCGGGTCCACGGACACGACGACGGTGCCCACCGGCGCGTCGGACCCGATGGCGGGGAGGGCCGCCGCCTCTACGCCGTCGACGAGGATCGAGATGACGGGTCCGAAATGCCCGGCCTCGAACGAGGCGGCCAGCAGACGGCGGTAATCGGCCTGCGCCGCAGCCACGATGTCGCGGCGGGGAGCGTTCGGATCCTCGTCGATCGTTTGCTCGAGCAGCGACGCGGCCCGCAGGCCGTCGCGCAGATCGTCGTCCCCACCCAGGCGCAACTGCAACTGCGCCGCGTCCGCCGCGACCGGAACGAGCAGCCAAAGGGCAACCGCAGCGGCCGATCGGTGCAATCGGGCGCGGGCCCCCCGCTGGGCGGGGGTGGTGGAAACGGGGTGCAACGCGCGATTGTCCATCGTTCCCACCAGTTAACGACGATGCGGGGGGAGGCAAACCGATTTTACGCGCCGGGGCCAGGCGATCGCGGTCGCGGCGGAACGGGACGGCGCCGGGTGTCGTTGTGATCCTGCATACCACCGGGGGCCAGCTGCATGACGATGACGACCGGGTACGCCGTCGACGCCGCGCGTGCGGAGGCGGAGCGCGCCGAGGACGCCCATGCGGAGGTCGAGGAGCAGGCGATAGAGGATGCCGCCAAGCTGGCACCGAAGCTCCTCTACGAGGTCGTGCGCCGTGATGGCGAGGAGGAGATGACCCGCCCCCTGCGGAGCTTGGTCTATTCCGGCATCGCGGCGGGCATGATGATCTCCATGTCCGTCCTGGGCGAAGCGGTGTTCCGCACATACCTGCCCGATGCCGGATGGTCGTACCTGGTGGAGAACCTGGGCTATTCGCTGGGATTCCTGATCGTGATCCTGGGGCGGATGCAGCTGTTCACCGAGAACACCATCACCACCGTCCTGCCGGTCATCGCCGAGCCGTCGCGCGGCATCGTCATGCGGATGCTGCGCCTGTGGGGCATCGTGCTCGCGGCGAACGTCGTGGGATGCTTCGCCATCGCCGCCCTGTTCGCGCTGACGCCGGCGATCGATCCCGTGTTCCATCCGGCCATCGACAGCCTGTCGGTCCATGCCACCGGGTTCCCCCCGGGCGAGGCCTTCTTCCGGGCCATCCCCGCGGGCGTGCTCGTGGCCGCGTTGGTCTGGATGCTGCCGCAGCGCAACTCGGGGAAGTTCGCCATCATCCTGACCTTCACGTGGTTGATCGCGGCCGGTGACTTCACCCATGTCGTCGCCGGTTCGGTCGAATGGGGCTGGTTGGTCTGGCGGGGGCATACAGGATTCGTGGAAGGTCTCCTGACCTTCTTCCTCCCGGTGCTGGCCGGGAACATCGTGGGCGGCACGGCGATCTTCTCGCTGTTGGCGCATGGTCAGGTGAAGGACGAGATGCACCGCCGCCCCCTCTACAGGAAAGGCTGAACGACGATGGGTATCCAAAAGGGCGACACGGTCGAATGGAACTGGGGCAACGGCACCGGATCGGGCAAGGTGACGGAGCGTTTCACGGACAAGGTGACCCGCACGATCAAGGGCAACGAGGTGACGCGCGATGCGTCCGACGACGAGCCGGCCTTCATGATCGAGCAGGACGACGGCGACCGTGTCCTGAAATCCGAGTCGGAGTTGAAGAAGAAATAGGACCCCGCCTGGACGGACCTTCCGTCCCAGGGCGTAGCACCCGACCCTTGGTCACAACAACGGTCGCGGGGGCGGGTCATCCGTCCCGACCATTCCGATGGCCGCGAGCGTGTCCAGGTCCGTGACGCTGAGTTGTCCGTCCCGCCAGGTGGCGATCTGGCGTTCGCGGAACTTCGCCAGGGTCTTGTTGGTGTGAACGAGGGAAAGGCCCAGCGCATCGGCCAGATCCTGCTGCTTGAACGGCAGGTTCATCGCGCTTCCGTCGATGAGAAGCAGGGCGCGCGCGCGCTTCCAGACCTTGACCAGCGCCCAGGCGACCGCCTCCTCCGCGGTGCGCTGTCCGACCGTCGTCAGAGCTTCGCCGAGGAAGTGCTCCTCCGTGGCCGCGATCCACGTCAGGTCGTAGGCCCGGCTCGGCGCGTGCTTCAAGAAGTTCCACAGGGCGGCGCGATCGAAGACGCAAAGGCGCATGCGGGACCGCGCCTCCACGGTATGGGTCATCTCGGCCATCACGGCGCCCTGCAGGCCGATCAGATCGCCGGGGAAAACGAACGACAGGACCTGGCGCCGCCCATTCTCCAAGGTGCTGTAGCGCAGACCCAGGCCCGACAGCACGGTGAAGAGCTGTGCCGAATGGGCCCCCTCGGTCAGGATCGGCGTGCCGGCTTCGACCGTCAGTTCACCCACCTTGAATCGCTGGGTCTGACGCACCTCGTCGTCCGACATGCCCACGAAGAGGTCTCGCTTCCGAAGGGGGCAGGCATCGCAGCGTGTGACCATCGCCGTTCGTCGCTCCCGTCGTGCGTTCCGTAACGTCCGCATACGTCGCAGTTAAATGCGTGCGGCCAGACCTAGCCCTAGGTCGGCCCGAGGAAAAGGGTCGGCCCCATGGCTGCCCGGACCTCCCGGCGGTGGTTCCCCAACGCCGGTGCAGGGGAGGGCTTCGGTCGCCGTGGCGGAACCCGGCGTGCCGAAGTCCGACCGCGTCCCGTCAGTTGAGGGTCTCGGTGGACGCGAAGAACATGGCCTGGCTGACGGCGGAACGAACCTGTTCCTGCGTGTAGGGCTTGGCGATCAGGAACGCGGGCTCCTTCCGCTCGCCCGACAGCAGGCGTTCGGGGAACGCGGTGATGAAGATCACCGGGCAGGTGCCCAGATCGCCCATGACCTCGTTCACGGCTTCGATGCCGCTGGAATTGTCCGCCAGTTGGATGTCCGCCAGGATGAGGTCGGGCATCTCCTCGCCGGCGAGCGCGACCGCCTCGCGATGGGTCCGTGCGACGCCGGTGACCCGGTGCCCCATCTCGACCACCAGGGCTTCCAGGTCCATGGCGATGATCGACTCGTCCTCAATGATCATCACGCGTCCGGATACGGCGTCCGCCATCTCGCGGCGTGCGAGATCGACGAGTTCCTCGGCCTCCGTCTGGGCGATGGACATGATCTTCGAGATGTCGGTGTAGCTGAACTCCTCGACGGTGTGCAGCAGCAACGCCTCGCGCGTGTTGGGCGTCAGCCGGGAAAGGTGGCGTTGGGCCGCCTTGCGGGGGGCATCGTCCTCCTGCACTTCGATCTGTGCCCCGGATGTGGACCAGATGCCGTGGAACGTGCGGAAGAGATCCGTCTTCGTCGAACCGGTTTCGCCAAGCAGGGTGCGGTCCGCGAGGATCGCCTCCAAGGTCGCGGCGGCATAGTTGTCCCCGCTCGATTGCGCCCCGGTGAGCGCGCGCGCGTATCGGCGCAGATAAGGCAGCGCTTGGCTGATCTCCGCGGTGGTATCCATCGAATGTGTCTGTCCGTCTCAAGGTTGTGCGCGGAACCAACTATCCCCCGTCGTGTTGTGTTCCAACGAAAGATCTAAGCCGACCGGTTCCGCAAACAGGCAAACAACGCATGGACACAGACGATGAAAATCCCAAGGTCGACAAGCTGATAGATGCGAATCTCAAACGGGTGTACGACTCCGTCCTCCAGGAGGATATCCCGGACCGTTTCGCACAGCTTCTGTCTCAACTCGAAAAGGGAGAGGTTCCGCCGACCGTCGACGACGCACCGTCGAACCGTACCGGAGAGGAAGCATGACGAAGAACGAAGCCGCGCCAGACCCGCGGAAGGAAATCGTCGAGCATCTACCCGCCATGCGGGCCTTCGCCGTATCTTTGACCCGCAACGCGTCGCTCGCCGACGACATGGTTCAGGACGCGCTGGTGAAGGCTTGGTCCAATCTGGACAAGTTCCAGCCCGGCACGAACATGCGCGCCTGGTTGTTCACGATCCTGCGGAACACGTATTATTCGAACCGGCGCAAGGCCAAGCGTGAGGTTCCGGACAGCGACGGCGCGATCACGGCGTCCTTGTCGCGCAAGCCGGACCACGATGGCCGATTGAACCTGATGGATTTCGAGACCGCGTTCGCGAAGTTGCCGTCCGAACAGCGCGAGGCGCTAATCCTGGTCGGCGCGTCCGGCTTCGCCTACGAGGAGGCGGCGGAGACGTGCGGCGTGGCGGTGGGTACCATCAAGAGCCGCGTCAACCGTGGCCGCGTTCGTTTGTCCGAGTTGATGGGAATCAACGACGAGGATGCGTTCGAGCTGACGGACTCGGCCACGATGGCCGTGGTCTCGTCGCTCCAAAACGGCAGCATGTAATGATCGAACGCGCGTGGCGAGGGCGCAGCTTGACGCTACGCGTCCTGATGCTGTTGTCGCTCGCCCTGCTTCCGCTGGGCGCGATCGGCATATGGCAGACGCAGCGCATCGCCGCGCAATCGGCCATCCAGCTGGAAGCCTCGCTGCTGTCGTTGACGCAGCGCGCCGCGAACCCGCTGCAGGACGTCCTGCAGCATGGGTTCGGTGCGGCGCAGGCTTTGTCCCAGCGCGTGGCGGAGCTTCGCGACGATCCGGCCGCCTGCTCCGCTTATCTCGGCGCCTTCGTCGAGCGGGTCGACGGGTTCTCGTATGCGGCGTTCCTCGGGACGGACGGGATCATGGAATGCTCCGCCGACGGGCGGCGCTTCGACTTTTCGGAGTTCCCGAATTTCGAACGGTCCATGGTGGACCCGCAGCCGAGCGTGTCGGTGAACGCCGATGCGCCGTTGAGCCGGCGCGCCGTGGTGCTGATCAACCAACCCATCCGGTCGACGAATGGTGCGTTCGCGGGAATCCTTACGCTGTCCGTGCCCCGCGCCCTGCTGGACGCGCCCGAGATCGAAGGCGCGAGAGCCCCGTTCTCATTGGTGACGTTCAATGTCTTTGGCGACGTACTGACGTCGTCCAGCGACGAGGCGATGCAGGACCACCTGCCCGCGGACGTCGATCTGCGGACGCTGCCGGGCGCGGGATCCCGGGCGTTCAGCGCGCCCGACATGGGGGGGGAGGAGCGCGTCTTCGCGGTCGTGCCCATCGTCGCTGACACGGCCTATGCGCTGACGTCCTGGCCCCGCGCGGCGGTGGAAGGGGGCGCGATCGACCGGTTCGTGGTGACCAGCGCCCTTCCCATCCTCATGTGGGTCGCGAGCCTGCTGGTCGCCGTCATGGCCCTGGAACGGTTGATCCTGCGCCACATTCGCGCGCTCGGGCGGCAGATGCGGGCCTTCGCGCGGTCCCGCCGGCTCACGTCCCGACCGACCATGGACGATGCCGGCATGGAGCTGGAAACGATCGAGACCGAGTTCCGGGAGATGGCGCGAGCCATCGTCCAGGACGAGGCGCTGCTGGAGGACAACCTGCGCGAGAAGAACATCCTTCTGAAGGAAATCCATCACCGCGTTAAGAACAACCTCCAGCTGATCTCCTCGATCATGAACATGCAGGCCCGGCGGTTGGAGTCGAAGGAGGCCCTGGACGTCCTGCGCCGGGTCCAGGACCGCGTGATGGGCCTGGCCGCCGTGCATCGCAGCCTGTACCAGACGCCCGATCTGAACCAGATCGATGCGGGCGCGATGATCTCCGACCTCGCGCGGCAGATCGCCGTGACCGGCACGGGTGGGGCCGGGTCGGACTTCGACGTCTCCGCCGATCCGGTGCATCTGACGACCGACCGTGCGGTCGCCCTGTCCCTTACGGTGTCGGAGGCCATGACGAACGCCGTCGAGGAAACGCGCCGCGCCGCGGATGCGGGCCTGGACGGACGCATCGTGCTGTCGCTGACCCGTCCGGACGCACAGACCGCCCGCCTGACGGTCGAGAACCCCTGCGTCGATCCCGACCCCGCCGGCGATCGCAAGGCGGTCGGTCTGGGTCAGCAGCTGGTCCGCGCGTTCGCGCGCCAGCTGGACGGCGCCCTGTCCACGCGACGCGAGGGCGGGCGCTATGTGATGGACCTGACCTTTCCGATCCGCGCAGATCAGGACGAACCCCGTGACTACTGAAACCAAGCGATACGAACTGGAACCGCTGATCACCGCGGGGGAGGCGTACCCGGCGCTGGAGCGCCTCGTACTCGAAGCGCGGACCGAGATCGTGGCGGGGTTCCGCATCTTCGATCTGTCGACCAGGCTGCGGACGGATCAGGCTCGGACCGTCGGGCGGGACTGGTTCGATCTGCTGTTGGACGCGCTCCGGCGGGGCGTCTCGATCCACATGGTGATCTCGGACTTCGACGCGGTGGTGGGCACAGATCTCCACGGCTGCACGTGGCGTACGGTCGAGCAGGCCACCGCCATGCAGGAGCTGGCCGGTCGAGGCGCGGGTCGCCTGACGGTCGTCCCGTCGCTGCACCCGGCGCGCGTCGGCACGCTGGCGAGCCTCGTGCTGTGGCCCCGCGTCGATCGGATGCTGCGGGAGAAGACGTCGCGCGTGCTGTCGCTGGACAAGCCGCGGCGGCAGCGCTTCCTGCGGCGTCATCCGCACCTGTCCCGGTTGCTGATGACGGATCAGGCCATCCCGGGTCCCCGTCGGTGGCCGGTGCCGCCCCTGGCACCGGTCACGCACCATCAGAAGGTCGCGACCATCGACGGCAAGGTCCTCTACATCGGTGGCCTGGACCTGAACGAGCGGCGGTGGGACGACCGGAATCACGACCGCCCGTCGGAGGAGACGTGGCACGACGTGCAGGTGATCCAGCGCGATCCCCGCGCGGCACGGGCGGCGCGGACGCATCTGCTAGAGCTGCCGGCCGTCATCGCCGCCGAAGCGAAGCCGACCGATCTGGGCGGCGCGATCCTTCGGACGATATCGTCCAAGCGCCACCGCGGTCCCCTGGCCCTGTCGCCGAAGCCCGTCCTGCGGGAGCTCGCGGATGCCAACTTCGAAGGGATCCGGTCCGCCCGGCGCCTGATCTATCTGGAAACGCAGTTCCTGCGCGACCGGCGCATCGCCGCCGCGCTGGCGAAGGCGGCGAAGCGGCACCCGGCGTTGGAGCTGATCCTGATCCTGCCGGGCCGTCCGGAGGACGTGGCGTTCGAGGCATCGCGCCGCGACGACGCGCGGTACGGCGAGTTCCTGCAGGCGCTGTGCATCCGGCGCCTGCGGCGCGCCTATAAGGGCCGGGTGTTCATCGGTTCGATGGCGCAGCCGCTCACGGCGCAGGGGCAGGGCCTGAACGTCCTGCACGGGGCGCCGCTGATCTACGTGCATTCCAAGGTGTCGATCTTCGACGATCGAATGGCGATCGTGTCCAGCGCGAACCTGAACGGGCGCTCGCTGGCCTGGGACACCGAACTGGGCACGTCGACCCGCGATCCGGCCACGGTCGCGCATCTGCGGGAACGCTGCATGGACGGCGTCCTGGGGCCGGGGATCGTCACGCCGGACTTCTGGACGCCGGGCGCCGCGGCGAGCACCTGGCAGCGGCACGCACTCGGCAACGCCCGGACCCGCCCCGAGGAGCGACGCGGGTTCATGGTCCCCTATCTCAACCGCCCCGCCGCACGGTTCGGGCGCCGGTTGAAGTCGGTTCCCGAGGAGATGGTCTGACGGCCGTACCCCTTTGCTGCGGTGCGGCGTAAATCTCTTCGGTTCGGGCGATCCGTGGGGCTTTGCTGGACCACAGTCTGACCGGGAGCGCGACGCCGATGCAAGTCCGCGGCATCCCCAATGGAGACTGGGTCTCCGCGGAGATGGACGCCGGGCACCGGACCCATCGCGGCGGCGCATGCGATGGGCCGCGGGGCGTCCGGCGGGTGTCTGCCTTCCGTCTGCTCCGCGTCTGCCCCGCGTCCGACGGGTCGGTGATTCGGCGCGCGTCAGCCCCCCGCCGCGATGGCGGCGCCCAGGGCGGCCATGCCGTCCCGCAGGCCGGTCACGAAGTCGCCTTCGGCGGGCGGCGTCGCCATCGGCGGCAGCACGACCTGGGACAGTCCCAGGGCGGCGACCGCGTCGCGGGCTTCGGTCGGGGGTTCCGCCTCCCAGATCAGGATGCGCGCGCTGGTCCGATCCGCGCGCGATGCGAGGTCGGCGAGGGCATCCGCGTCGGGTGCCGCCCCGGCCTCCCAATCGAGCGCCTCGACCGCGAGACCGTAGGCCCGCCCGAAATATTCGTATCGGGGGTGGCTGACGATCACCGGAACCGTCCGGCCGCCCGTCAGGGCGTCGCCCGCCGCGTCGAGCGTGGCGAGGTCCGACAGCAGCGCGCCCAGCGACGCATCCACCGGGGCGTCCGGCAGGGCACGCGCCATCGCCGCCGCCAGGGCCTCCGCCTGCCGGGCGGCGAGGGCGAAGTCCAGCCAGGTGTGCGTGGCGACCCCTTCGTGGCTGTGGCTGCCTTCCTCGCCGTGGGAATGGGTGATCGTTTCGGTGGCGATCCGGTCGTCCGCCAGTCCGCGCCCGGTATCGACGGTGCGGGCGCGGGGCAGAGCCGCGCGGGTGGTCCAGTCCGACAGGCCCGATCCGTTCAACACGATCAGGTCGGCGGCCTGGATCGCGACGACGTCGGCCAGGCCCGGACGCCAGGACGACGGATCGCGGCCGTCCGGCACGGACAGTCGCACCTCCGCCGCGTTTCCGGCGAGGCGTTCCGCGAAGTAGGCCATCGGATAGCTGTCCGCGACGATCACGGGTCGGTCCTGCGCCCAGGCGGGCGCGGCCAGCAGGACTGCGGCCAGAGCCGCGCGGATCACGACCCGCCCCCGCTGTCCAGATCGGAGGGGGTCAGCAGCCAGTACCCTTCGTGGTCGTCGTCCGTCGACACGGTGATCGCCAGCCCGCCCGCCGCGGCGTCCCGATCCAGGGGGAAGCGGGCGGCGCCGTCCTGCAGGGGGTAGGTCGCGAGGACGGTGCCCTGCGCGTCCTCCACGCGCACCTCGCCCAAGGCGGGGATGCGACCCGTGGAGAACTTGGCCTCGACCAGCACGACCTCCGTGCCGTCCGCCGCGTCCTGCACGGACGCGAAGACGTTGACCCGGTGGGCGGATGCCGGCCCCGCGAGGGCCAGCATCAGGGCGGCTGCCAGGAGCGGACGCATCAATCCTCCCATTCCTCGAAGTGGACCCAGATCACGGCGCCCAGTTCGACGGCCTTGGCCTCGCCTTCGTGGTCCATGGTCTCGGGCGCGGTATTGAGCGCGGCGAAGCCCCACCACCCGTCCGCGTCCGTCGGCGCGGCGTAGGTGAACACGCCGTCCGCATCGGCCTTAATCGTCTGCGTGATCATCAGATCCGACGGCACGGAGGCTTCCTGCCCCTCGTTGTAGAACTCGACCTCGACCTCGGCATAGGGGACGGGCTCCCCTTCCAGGTGGACGATGCCCTGGAACACGTTGCCCGCCCAAAGGCCGAAGGGCTTTGACAGGGGCACGATCTCCGTGCGCAGGCCCAGTTCCGCGTCCCAGCCTTCGTCGTCGCCATAGGCGGAGACGTAGGTCTTGGTGAAGTGCTGGATGAACGCGTCCTCCGCCGGTTCCCAGTACGGCACGGGCGTCATGGCGAAGACGTGGGTGCCGGGGCGTTCCAGGGCGTGGGTCATCGTGAAGCCCGGCTCGCCCATCACGGTGGCGTCGGACAGCTCGCCCAGCAGGTCGGTCGTTTCGCCGTCATGGGTGACGGTGAACGCATCCGGGCGTTCCAGCACCATGCCGTCCTCCTCGAACGGGTGGGAGAACGAGACCGTCAGGTCGACCGAGCGCCCTTCGTCCTGGGCGAGCATCGGATCGGATGGGATGATCATGCCGTAATGCGCGGCGGCCGGCGCGGCGGCCAGCAGGGCGGCGAGGAATATCGGGCGGTTCATTGGGTTTCTCCGGTCTAGGTTCCGAGGGCGATGAGACGTGCGGCGATCATGGGTGCCTGCGATTGCACCGCGATGACAAGGGGCGTCGCGATCACGATGGCGCCCGCGACGATCAGAACGATCTCGGCCAGGGCCAGTTGCGCGATCATGCCGCGTCCGGCGCCCAGGGCGTGGGCGGTCCGCATCTCGGGCGCGCGCAGCCGCCAGGACAGGAACAGCGCCAGGCCCAGCGCAAGCGCGGCGGCCAGACCCACGACGACCGTGACCGCGTCGACCAGCGACGCGATGCGCAGCAGCCGCGCGACGAGCGCGTCGATCACGTCCGCGGGCACCACCGCCTGGACGGGTTCTTCGGCGTCGAGATAGCGACCGCGCAGGATCGTGGCGGACCGCTCGTCGTAGGGCGCGACCACCACGGCCGTCACCGGATAGCCGGCCGGATCGCCGTGGAAGTGGAAGCTGTCGATGTTCTCGGGCGTGATGCGGGCGAACTGCACGGCGCGGGCGGCGGCCGCGGCGGCGTCCTCGCCCTCGACCAGGATGTCGTCGTGCCCGTGGCCGATGCCCGCGATGACCCAGGCGGTCTTGATGTCCACGAAGACGGCGTCGTCGTCGGGCGTGCCGGTGGGGGCCAGGACGCCGACCACGTCCATCTGCAGGGGATAGGCCCCGTCGAGGTCGAACAGGTTCTCCGGATCCGACAGGATCGCGTCGCCGGTCCCCATCGCCAGACGTGCCGCCGCACCCGCGCCGAGCACGGCCTCGCCCAGAAGGGCGAAGGGGCGCCCGTCGGCCACGGCGAGGCCGCGCAGGTCGAGATAGTCGAGCGTCGTCCCCACGATGCGCACGTCCCCCGTCGTGAACGCGGTGTGGAGCGGGGCCGGGATGCCCAGGCCGGACTCCCACACCGCATCGGCCGCGGCCATGGTCGTGGGCTCCGGCAGGTCGTCGGTAAAGTAGGCGCCCGCCATCACCAGGTCGAGCCGGCTGCCGCGGGCGCCCAGCAGCAGGGGCGTCGAGTCCGCCCGGGCCGTCAGCGCCGCTTCGCCCTGCGCGAGCAGCGCGCGGGTCAGGACGGGCACGGCGAGGACCAGGGCCGCCGCGGCGATCAGAACCAGCGTGCGGATCCAGTGGAACCGCAGGTTCGCCGCCGCGAGATAGACGGCGTTCACGCCGCCACCGCCAGAGCGGCGAAGTCCACGACGCGGTCGAAGCGGGGCAGCAGCTCGTGGTCGTGCGTGACGCAGAGCAGGGCGGCCCCCGTGTCGGCGGCCTGCGCGAAGAGCAGGTCCAGCGCCGCTTCCTTGTTCGCGGGGTCGAGGTTGCCCGTCGCCTCGTCCGCCAGGATCGCCTTGGGCCGCGTGACCAGGGCCCGGGCGATGGCGACGCGCTGGCGTTCCCCCTGGCTCAGCTGGTGGGGGCGGCGCTGCGTCTTGGCGCCCAGGCCGAAATCCGCCAGCAGCGCGCGGGCCCGGTCGCGGGCGGCGCGGTCCAGCCGCAGCCCCGTTCCGACGCGGTAGGGGTAGAGGACGTTCTCCTCCGCCGGCAGGTAGTCGACGAGGGCGAATTCCTGGAACACGAAGCCGACCCGCGCGGCCCGCAGGCGCCGCCGGTCCCGGTCGGACAGCGCGCCGACCGCCACCCCGTCCAGCACGACGTCGCCCGCATCCGCGACGGCGATGCCGGAGACCAGGTTCAGCAGCGTCGTCTTGCCCGACCCCGACGGGCCCACCACCGCGACCCGTTCGCCCGCCCCCACGGAGAGGGCAGGGACGTGGAGCGCGAAGCCCCCCCCATAGGCGAAGCGCAGGTCGCGGACCTCGATCATCCCGGGGGCGCTGCCGGGACGGCCCCGTCGCCGTCCGGGGGGGTGGTCAGGGTGCCCGCCTCGGTCCGGTCGACGTCCGTCAGGCGGAAGTCCGTCATGCGCCACGCGCCGGCGGCCGGGGCGATGGTCAGCTCCGCCCCATAGGCGTTGCCGCGCATGTGCGTGTGCTCGTCGTGGCCGACCTGCGCCAGCACGGCCCAGCGGATGTCCGCGGTCATCGCCCCGTCCGCCATGCGCCACGTGCCGTCGATCAGGTCGAGTTCGTGGACCACCTGGTCGGGCAGCCCCCCGGTGGCCAGCGCGCCCGCGCGTTCGAGGTACAGCGCTTCCAGCGCGTCGCCCGCCGCCACGGTGGCGAGGCCGTCGTAGATCGCGGCCTCGTCGGTTTCGGCGAAGGCGCCGTAGACGGCGTTCAGGATCGCGATGGTCACGCCGTATCCCTGGCCGCGCAGGCCGTCGGCGTCGACGGGTGCGGCGAGGCCGGGGGCGGGCAGGGGCGTCCGGCCCGCGGGGCGGGACTGCCAGAATGCCGCCGCCGCCACGACCGCGACCGTCGCCGCGGCGAGCCCGAGGAGGGTCGTGGGCGCCGTGCGGCGGGGCGGGGCATCGGGCTGCGACATGGCGCGGACCGTATCACCCCCCGGACCGGCCGCAATGGCGATCCCGCCCGTTCCGCTGTCCGCGCGCGGGCTTGTTCCCCCCGCCCTGATCGTGGAGTGCTGGGCCTGCCGTCTGACGCCGTCGGGACCCGTCCGCCATGCCCAGGATCACCGCCCGCCCGGACCGCCGCGGCGCCCGACCGGTCGGGGCGGCATCGGCTTGACCGACCTGCTGCCGACCTTCGGACCCTGGTCGCTCTGCGCCCTGGCGGTGGTCGTGGGCACCGTCATCCAGCGCCTGTCCGGCGCGGGGTTCGGCATGGTCGCGGCCCCCGCGATGACGCTGGCCGCGCCGGACTGGGTGCCGGGTACGATCCTCCTGGTCGGGCTGGCGGTCGGGGCCGGCGCCCTGCTGGGCACCCGCGACGCGGTGGTGCGGTCCGACCTCCCGCCCGGGTTCGCGGGGCGGACCCTGGGGGCCGTCGCGGCCGCGTTCGTCGCGGGCGCCGTGGTGGGGACCGCGCTGCTGCCCATCGTCGTGGCCTGCGTCGTCCTGCTGGCGGTGGTCCTGTCGCTCGCGGGGCTGCGGGTGGCGATCACGGGGCGCTCGCTGTTCGGGGCGGGCGTGGCGGCGGGGGTGATGGGCACCCTGACCGGGATCGGGGCGCCGCCGATGGCGATCCTGTACGCCAACGTCGAGGCGCGGCGGTCGGCGGCGACGCAGAACGCGTTCTTCGGGTTCGGCATGGCAGTGTCCATCGCGGCCCTGGCCCTGGCCGGGCTGATCCGCGCGCCGCACCTGCTGCTGGCGGCGACCCTGGTGCCGTTGGTCCCCGTCACGCTGCTGGCGGTCCGTCCCCTGGCCGCGCGGTTCGAGCGCGGTGCGATCCGGCCCTGGGCGCTGGGCCTGGCGGCGGCCTCGGCGCTGGTGCTGCTGGGCCGTGCGCTGCTTCAGGCCGGCAGCCCATAGACGCGCCGCGCCGTGCCCGCCATGACGGCGTCCACGTCGCCGCCCGCCGCCTCGACCGCAGCGCGGGTGCAGGCCAGCACGTCCGGGTAGGGGCGGGCCAGCGCTTCGACCGGATAGTTCGAGCCGAACATCGTGCGCTCCGACCCGAACGCGTCGAGCAGGATTTCCACCATCGGCGCGATGGAGGCGGCGGTCCAACCCGTGTCGTACATCCCCCAGCCGGACAGCTTGACGAAGGTGTCGGGGCGCGCGGCCATCGCGGCGACGGCGTCGCGCCAGGCCGCGTCCGGCCCGTCCACGGGGCAGAGCGCGTGGTTCACGACGACCCGCAGGCCGGGCAGGGGGGCCAGCGCGTCGAGCGCGGCCGTCGCCTGGTGGGGATACATCTGCAGGTCGAACGACAGCCCCGCCGCGGCCACGGCGGCGAGACCCCCGCGCCACCCCGCTTCCGCCAGCAGGTCGCGCGGCGCGAAGGTCAGGCGCGGGCGGTCCGGATGGACCGCCACGATCTGCCGGATGCCGCGCAGCTCCGGCCATTCGCTTAGCGCAGCCAGCCGGTCCCCGACGTCCGGCGCGGACAGGTCGCACAGCCCGACGATCCCCACCGCGTGGCCGACCGCCCGCGCGCCCCGGGCGGCGAAGGCCACCTCCGCCAGGGGGTCGGCGGCGTTGTCGGCCTGGACGTGGACCGACGCGGCGGGCTGCCGGGCGTCCGCCAGGAACTCCGCCCAGAGGTAGTCGCGCTGGATCGGCGTTGGGTCGCCGAACGGCTTGGGCGCGCCCCTGTCGCGCAGCCAGCCGTAGCCGATGGCGTCGTCGGACGGCGCCCAGACGTGGTGATGGGCGTCGACGTGGCCCGTCACCGCCAGACCCCCTCGCACACCCGGGCCCAGTTGCCGCCCAGCACCCCGCGGACGTCGTCGTCCGACCAGCCCGCCCGCAGCATGCACTCGCACAGCTCCAAAACCTGCTCGGGCTGGGCGAAGGCGGCGCGGGTCCGGCGCACGCCGGGGCTTTCGGGCCACATGTGGGGGAACGCCTCCACCCAGTCCCAGAACTTGCCGACGTCCAGCACGAAGTCGAGGCCCAGGCCCAGATGCCGCGCCCCCACCAGCCCGGCCATGTGGTCCAGATGCCGGAAGATCCCCTCGGACGTGGCGTGGGGGTCGTCGAGGAACTCGCCCAGCCCGTTGACGCCGATCACCCCGCCGGTGGCGGCGCATGCCTCGATCTGGTCGTCGTGGATGTTGCGGTAATGGGGGACGACGGCGTGGGCGTTGCAATGGGTGAACACGAACGGCGCGCCGCGGTCGGCGCACAGGCCGATGGCGTCCATCGTGGTCGCGTGGCCCGAATGGGTGCCGTCCACCAGCATGCCGGTGCGGATCATCTCCTCCACCACGGCCACGCCCCAATGGGACAGGCCACTGTCCTGACGCTCGCCGCAGCCGTCGCCCACGCGGTTGCGGCTGTTGTAGGCGAGAAGCGCGTGGCGCACGCCGAGGTCGTAGAACAGGCCCACGAGCGACAGGTCGCGGTCGAAGTGCTTCGTTTCCTGCAGGTTGTAGATGATCGCCAGCTTGCCGTCCGCCCGCGCCTGCCGGATATCGGCCATCGTGGCGCAGCGGACCATGTCGTCGCGCGCGTCGATGGCCGCCTTGACGCGGGCGAAGTGGACGATCGTGTCGGCCAGCGGACGCTCGGGGCCCATCACCGTCAGCGAGATCACGTCCGTGCCCGCCCGGTGGAAGCGGGGCAGGATGCGGTCCGTGTGGACGTAGTCGGGCGTCCAGGGCAGCGTCATGTCCCAGACCAGCGCGTCGTCCACCAGCGCGCGCGCTTCGGGCGACACGGCGGCCCGCACGGCGTCGAGGTCCAGGCTCTCGTTCAGTTCGGTCAATGCAGCGCTCCGATGATGCGGTCGAGGGCGTCGAGGTCGGCGGGACCGTCCGCGCGGGCCCAGCCGATCAGGGGCGCTTCCCGGCGCTGCATCTCGGCCACCGCGTCGGGCAGGGCGTCCAGCGCGTCCGCGGGGATGCGGACGGCGCCGTGGCGGTCGGCGTGGATCAGGTCGCCCTCCGCCACCGCCATCCCCAGGACGGTCGCGCCCGCGCCCTGGTCGACCCAGCGCACGAAGTGGTGCGACGGAGCCACCTTGCCGCCCAGCAGCAGGAAGCGTCCGTCCAGGTCGTCCAGGTCGCGGATCACGCCGTTGGTGACGGCGCCCCGCGCGCCCAGCCTGGCGTGGACGGCGCTGTTCACCTCGCCCCAGAAGGCGCCGACGGGTCCGTCGCCCGTGCCGTCGTCGAGATCCTCGATCGCGACGACGCAGCCGGGCGAGCCGGCGACGCGGCGATACCATTCCGAACGCACCGCGGGCGCGGAGCGCTCGCCCGGATCGCGCGCGCGGATGCGGGCGGTGACGGCGGGGCCGCAGATCGCGCGCCGACCCTTTCCGTCCCAGGACGTCCCCCCGGCGGAGGCGGTCGAGACGAACCCCCGATGCGTCGCGCCCACGCCGCGCAGATCGGCCTGCACGACCTCGAGCGCATTGCAGATCGTGGGGGTGTCGAACCCTTCGAGGTGATCGAGGATGGAGCGGGACGCGGTCACGGCAGGACCTCCGGATTGGCGAGAAGGGCGGGGTCGAGGCGTCCGTCCAGGCCGTTCAGCGCGTTCTGCGCGGTCAGGCGGGACATCGCCTCCGCGGTGTCCTCCGTCAGGGCGGCGGTGTGGGGCGTGGCGATGACCCGGGGATGCGACAGCAGGGGGTCGGCCGGGTCCGGCGGCTCGCGGCGCAGCACGTCGAGGCCGGCGCCCGCCAGATGGCCCGAATCCAGGGCTGCGATCAGGGCCGCCTCGTCGATCAACTCGCCCCGCGCGGTGTTCACGACCCAGCCGCCGGGCGGCATGGCCGCCAGCGCGTCCGCGTCGATCAGACCGTCCGTGGCGGGGGTGTAGGGGGCATGGAGGGACACGACGTCCGCCCGCGACAGGCCATCGGCCAGGGTCGGCGCGCGCGCGACGCCCGCGTGGTCCGGCGCGGCGGGGTCGAAGGCCGTGACCCGCATCCCGAAGGCACGGGCCAGATCGGCCACGCGCGTCCCGATGCGCCCCAGCCCGACCAGCAGAAGGCGCCGGCCCCGCAGGTCGAAGGTCGGCCAGTCGGGATCGACGATGTAGCCGCCCGCCCGCGCCCGCGCCTGATACTGGGGCAGACGACGCGCGAGGGCCAGCATCAGCAGCATCGCGTGCTCGGCCACCGCGCCGGCATTCGCGTCCCCGATCCAGGCCACGGGAATGCGCCGCGCGGTCAGCGCGTCCATCGGCAGGTTGTCCAGGCCCACGCCGTGCTTGGACACGACGGCCAGGTCGGGCGCCGCGTCGAGCAGGTCCGCGGGCAGGGGCGTGTTCTTGATGCACACGGCGTGGGCGTCCGGCAGGTGGCGCGCGATGTCGTCCCGCGTGGGCGCGTCGATTCGCACCACGCGCAGGTCGGAGCGCGCCGCGAAGAGGTCCAGCCCGGCGGGGCGCAAGGGCTTCAGGATCAGGACGGTCTTCATAGGGTCATCACCCGCGGCATGGCGCGCACGTTGGTGTCGTAGCGTCCGTCCGGCCAGCGCGCGCAATGACCGATGGCGGCCTCCACGAAGGTGGTCGCGGCGGGAGAGATGCGATCGGGGTCCCACACCATCAGCGTGTCGAGCGTGGCGTCCACGTCGCGGATGGGGCGGAAGGCGACGCCGCGGCGGAACACGTTCTCGATGCAGGCCGGGTACACGGTCACGCCCACGCCCGATGCGACCAGCCCCAGCACCACGGACGTGTCGGGCCCTTCGGCCACGATCTCCGGGAAGGCCTCCGCGCGGGTATAAAGGCGGCGGACGCGTTCGCGGTACGCCTGCCACCCCGCGCGGTCGCCCAGCACGTGAGGCCGGGCGGCCAGATCGGCCAGCGCGACGTCGGGTCCCGCGACGAGGGGGTCGTTCTCGGCGGCGACGGCGCAGTAGCGGTCGCGCCAGACGGTATGGCGGTTCAACCCGTCCGCGACGATCGGGCCGATCAGGAAGCACACGTCCACCCGGCCGCGGCGCAGCAGGCGCAGCTGCTCCTCGGTGCCGGCGCGCTTCAGCTGGACCCAGATCCGGTCGTGTTCGGCCCGGAAGGCCTGGATCACGTCGGGCAGCGGGCCGCCGATCGCGAAGTCGTTGTAGCCGATGCAGACCTCGCCCATGCGGCCCTGCGCCGTGCGTGTCGCGGCGTCGATGGCCAGGTCCATCTCCTCCAGCACGCCGCGGGCCTTCGCGGCGAACACGGTGCCGGCGGGGGTCGGCTCCACCCGCCGGGTCGTGCGCGCGAGGAGCGGGAAGCCCAGCTCCGCCTCCATGCGCGCGATGCGGCGCGACAGGGCGGGCTGGGCCACGTTGAGACGTTCGGCGGCGCGGGCGAAGCTGCGCTCCTCCGCGACGGCCAGGAAGGCGCGCAGGTCCCTCAGCTCGACGGGCATGGCCCCCGCCTCACTCGACGGTGATGCCCGCGGCGTCGATGACCTGGTCCAGCATGGCGGACTGCTCGTCCATGAACGCGGCGAAGCCTTCGGAATCGAGGCCCGCCGGGTCCATGCCGCGCGCCCGCAGGAGGTCGAGGAACGCCTGATCCTGCATGAGGGCGTCCATCTGCTCGTCCCACCACGACACCACCTCGTCGGGCAGGCCGGCGGGCCCGGCCAGGCCGAACCAGGTGCGCATCTCGACGCCGTCGACGCCCTGCTCGGCGAAGGTGGGCAGGTCGGGTGCCATGCCGATGCGGTCGGGCGAGGCGGCGCCGACGAACTTCATCGTGCCGTCCTCGATGTTCTGGGTCACGGTGCCCGGTCCGAGGAACATGATGTCGATCTGGTCGTTCTGCAGGTCGTTGATGGCCGGCGCGGACCCCTGATACGGGACGTGCACCAGCTCCACGCCCGTGGCCTGGTTGAACATCTCGGCGGCGATGTGCGCGGTGGAGCCCACGCCCCAGGTCCCTACGGTCAGGCCGTCGCCCTCGCCCGCGGCGGCGATCACGGCCTCGGGGCCCTCGGCTTCCAGCCCCGGACGCGTGACCATCGAGAAGGTGAGCGTGGCGGCCAGATAGATGGGCGTGAACGCCTCGTAGCCGTCGTAGCCCAGGTTCGAGCGCAGCAGCGGCGCGATCGTGTGGCTGTCCGCGGTCGCCATCATGAGCGTGTAGCCGTCGGGGTCCGCGTTCGCGACCTGCTCCGACGCGATGGCGGCGCCCGCCCCGGGGCGGTTCTCGACCACGATCTCGGCGCCGGTCCGCTCGGACACCGCATCGGCGATGAAGCGGGTCACGAGGTCGGTGCCGCCGCCGGCGTTCCAGCCTACGACCATGGTGACGGGTCGCTCCGGATAGTCGGCGAATGCAGCGGTCGCGGTGCCCAGCGTCAGGAGGGCGGCTGCAGAAAGGTGTCGGATCATCGATGTCTCCCAGGATCGGTTCTCGGCCCGCCGCCCCTGCCGGACGGCATCGGTGCCATTCTATTCATGCCGTGGAGGCGTCCGTCCAAGGCCGTCCCAGTCTGTACCCATAACGATACGGCATCAATCGCCTGCGCCGTTGACCGTCGGCCCCCGCAAGGGCCACGACTGGGGCATGGATGCCGCCCGCCCTTCCCGCCTCGACCTGTGGATCGGGCTAAGCGCCGTCGCCGCGTCGATGGCGCTGATGGCGGTGGTGATCCCGATCTGGGTCCCGGTCTTCTCGACCCCCCGGCCCCTGGGGCTGGCGCCCTGGCTGCTGCCGCAGGCGTCCGCGGCGATCCTGGGGCTGGCCGGGGCGGCGCTGGCCTGGCGGGCGCGGCGGGGGTCGGACGCGCCGGAGCGGACGGTGTGGCGGGGCCTCGCCCTCGCGGTGGCGGGGGTCGGCGCCTATGTCGTGGCGATGCCCCTGCTGGGCGCGATCGGGACGGGCGTCGTCCTGACGGTGGCGCTGGTGCTGGCGCGCAAGGGGCCGCGGGCCTGGCCCGCCGCGCTGGCGACCGCGGCGGTCGCGGTGGGTCTGGCCTGGGCGATGTTCGTGGCCCTCGCGGGGACGCCGCTGCCGCGCGGTCCCTGGGAGATCTGACCGGTGTGGGAGGACATCGCCGCGGGCTTCGCCCTGTTCGCCACCTGGCAGACCGTGGGCCTGTTCGGACTGGGCATCGCGGTCGGCATCGTCATCGGCGCGATCCCCGGCCTGTCGGTGACGCTTGCCGTGTCGCTGGCGTTGCCGCTGACCTTCGCGATGGACCCCGCGCTCGCGATCATCTTCCTGGCAGGGATCTACAAGGGCGGCACGTTCGGCGGGTCGATCACCGCGATCCTGATCCGCACGCCAGGCACGCCCGCCGCCGCCTGCACGCTGCTGGACGGCTACCCCCTGGCCCGGCGGGGCGAGGCGGCGAAGGCGCTGGACACCGCGCTCTATTCGTCGGCGGTGGCGGATTTCTGTTCCAACCTGGCGCTGATCTTCCTGGCGGGCATCATCGTGCTGTTCGCGCGGCAGTTCGGCCCGGCGGAGTACTTCTGGCTGGTCTGCTTCGCGCTGACCACGGTGGCGGCGGTGTCGGGCGATAGCCTGGCCAAGGGGTTCATCGCGGTGGGGATCGGGCTGCTTCTGTCCACCGTGGGGCGGGACCTGTTCTTCGGATCGGACCGCCTGATGTTCGGGCAGCGCGAGCTTGCGGGCGGCGTCGCGCTGATCCCGCTGCTGATCGGGCTGTTCGCCGTGGCGGAGGTGATCTCGCACTATGCGTCGAAGCCCCGCCCGCGGGAGCGGTTCGAGGGCACGGGGGAGGGGCTGACCTGGTCCGAGTTCCGGCGTCTGCTGCCCACCATCTTCCGCGGCTCGGCCATCGGGGTCGGGGTCGGCGCGATCCCGGGGACGGGCGGGGGCATCGCGTCGTTCCTGTCCTACGGCGAGGCAAAGCGGGTGTCGAAGTCGCCCGAAACGTTCGGCCGCGGCAACATCGAGGGGGTCGCCGCCGCGGAGGCCGGCAACAACGGCGTGGCGGGCGCGACGCTGATCCCGCTGCTGGCGCTGGGCGTGCCCGGCGACGTGGTGACGGCGATCATGCTGGGCGCATTCATGATCCACGACATCGCCCCCGGCCCGGGCCTGTTCGAGCGTCACGGCAACATCGTTTATGCGATCTTCTTCGGCCTGGCGCTGTCGCCCATCTGGCTGCTGGCGCTGGGCAAGCTGGCCTCGCGCGGGTTCACGCGGATCAGCCGGATCGATCCCGACCTGTTGATGCCCGCGGTGCTGCTGTTCTGCGTGCTGGGCAGCTATTCGGTGAACAACTCGATGTTCGACGTCGGCCTGATGGCGGTGGCGGGCGTGGCGGGCTTCGCCATGCTGCGGCTGGACATCCCGCCCGCCCCCCTGGTCATCGCCTTCGTGCTGGGACCCCTGGTGGAGGACAACTTCCGCCGGTCCGTCCGCATCGGCCGGGGGCGGGCGGAGTACTTCTTCGAGGACCCGATGTCGTGGGTCTTCATCGCGCTGACGGCGCTGTCGATCTTCGCCATCGTCCGGCAGCGCCGCCGCCAGGCGCGGCTGCTACGGGGGCGCTGACGGCTCCCCCGCGTTCGATATCCGCCATAGACGGGGGTTGTAGGGCCGAGCGGGGGCGGGCCGGAGCGGAAGAATAGGTCGAATTGCGCGCGACGGGATTCAGCGTTCGAAATCAACGCCGTTGCGTGGGTCGCCCGGATTCGAGGCAGTCCGTTCGGGACGGATCGTCGCATGCACCCCCCGTACACCCCCCGTGCACCCCCCGTGCATACGGCGGGACATATCGGCACCGCGCGTTGCGTCGGGGTTGCAGAACGGCGGCGTTCCGTGCGGGGGGTGGTCCGGCGGGCCGCTCGCGCGGCCCGCGCTGCGGCCCTCGGAACGGTCCCCCGGACCGTCCCGCCCCTGCGGGACCGGTCCTTCGCCCCCGTGCATACGCGGTGGCATACGCTGTCGGCGCGTGGCGGCCGGCTCGACCGCGCGCACCGTTCGGTGCCTCGGCTCCCGGCATGGTCAGTCCACGTCCTCGCCCGCCGCCCGCTTGCGGTCCAGCGCGGTCTTCGACAGGCCGCCGCGGCCCCAGTTCTCGGCCGGTTCCTCGCGGATCAGGACGGCGACCGTGGGGGCGGGCACGCCCAGGTGGCGGACGACCACCTCCGTCAGGTCGGCGATCAGGGCGGCCTTCGCGTCCGCGTCGCGCCCCGGGGCGATGTTGACTTCCAGGAAGGGCATGGACGACCTTTCGATTGATGCCGGATCGGTCTTGGACAAGACGCCAGGAGCTTTCCACGCTGCGACGAAGCCATCGAGTTGGGGAGTCCACCTATGCCGTCCGCGCCGTCCATACGATCTGCCGTCCTCGCGGCGATGCTGGCAACCCCGTTCGCAGCGCCCGCGCTCGCGCAGGAGGGGACGCTGACGATGGGATTGTCGGTGACCCCGTCCTCCTTCGATCCGCAGCTCGGCGCGCTGGGGTCCGACGAGACGTACTATTCCCACGTCTACGACGCGCTGTTCATGCGGTCGCCCAACCTGCAGCCGGTGCCGAAGCTGGCGACCGGATACACCCTGGTCGACGACCTGACCTGGGAGATCGACCTGCGCGAGGGCGTGACCTTCCACGACGGGTCCGCCTTCGACGCGGACGACGTGCTGTTCACGCTCGAACGCCTGCCCACGGTGGAGGGGTCGGACGGCCTGAACACCGAGAAGATGGCGCCCATCACGAACGTGGAGGTCCTGTCGCCCCACAAGATCCGCGTCACCACCGACGTGCCGGTGCCGAACTTCATCTCGCAGCTGTTCACGATCTTCATCATCTCGGACGAACTGGACCCGGGCGTCACCACCGCCGACTTCAACGACGGCACGGCCGCGATCGGAACGGGGCCGTATCGCTTCGTCGAGTGGCGCCAGGGCGAGGAGGTCGTGCTGGAGGCGAACGAGGACTACTTCGACGGCGCCCCCGCCTTCGAGCGGGTCGTCCTGCGCGAGATGCCCAACGACGGCAGCCGCGTCGCGGCGCTGCTGGCGGGCGACGTGGACTTCATCGACGCGGTGCCGCCGCTCGACGTCGGGCGCCTGCGGGACGCGGACGGGGTGAGCGTGGTGTCCGGGCCGTCGGCGCGGGTGATCTTCATCCAGTTCCAGTCCGATCCCGCGCCGCACCCGGACGTGACCGACGCGTCCGGCACGCCCCTGGACCCCAACCCCCTGTCGGTTCCCGGCGTGCGCCAGGCCCTGGCCGCCGCCGTCGATCAGGATCTGATCGCCGACCGGATCATGGACGGGCTGGCCACGCCGGCCACGCAGGCCGTGCCCGCGGGCTTCCTGGGCCATGCCGACGACCTGGAGGACGCGGCCGGCGACGCGGCGGCGATGCTGGCGGAAGCCGGCTATCCCGACGGCTTCGCCCTGACCCTGTCCTGCCCCAACGACCGCTATGTCAACGACGCGGCGATCTGTCAGGCGGTGGGCCAGATGTTCACCCGCGCGGGCGTGCAGACCACCGTCGACACGATGCCGCGCTCCGCCTACTTCACGCCGATGCGGGAAGGCGAGTTCGGCGCCTGGATGCTGGGCTGGGGCAACAGCCAGGGCCATGCCGGATCGGTCCTGCCGTCGGTGTTCCGCTCCGGCGGGTCGTGGAACGGCGGCACGCTGATCGACGCGGCCGACCCGATGATCGACGAGTCCATCGCCGTCATGGACACGGATGCCCGCGGCGAGGCCATGGCGGAGGCGATGCGCCTGCTGTCGAGCGAGGCGGCCTACGTGCCGCTGCACGCGCAGGCGGTCATCGTCGCCCTGCGGGAGGGGCTGGACTATACCATCATGGCCGACGAGACGAGCCTGGCCGTCAACGTGACCACCACCGACTGACTCCCGGTGGGGGCCTACCTGCTCAAGCGGCTGCTGGAGGGGGCGATCGTGCTGGCGGTCGTCTCGCTCCTGGTGTTCGTGGGGGTCTATGCGATCGGGGATCCCGTGTCGCTGCTGTTGTCGCCCGACGCGAACGCGGAGACGGAGGCCGCGCTGCGCCGGTCGATGGGCCTGGACCTGCCGCTGTGGCAGCAATACGCGGTCTTCGTGGGCAACCTGTTCCAGGGTGAGTTCGGGCAATCCTTCACCTTCCGGCAGGACGCGATGGACGTGATCCTGATCCGCCTGCCCGCCACGCTGGAGCTGGCCTTCGCGGCCATCGTCCTGGCGGTGGCGATCGGCGTGCCCCTGGGCCTGATCGCGGGGGCCCGGCCCTATTCCGGGGTGGACCGGGGCCTGGTGACGGCGTCGATCCTGGGCTTCTCGATGCCGACGTTCATGGTGGGCCTGGCGCTGATCCTCGTGTTCTCGGTCTGGCTGGGCTGGCTGCCGTCGACGGGGCGGGGCGAGGTCGGCACGGTGCTGGGGCTGTCGTCGTCGCTGTTCACGCTGGACGGGCTGCGCCACGTCCTGCTGCCCGCGCTGAACCTGGCGCTGTTCCCCATGGCCTTCGTGATCCGCCTGACGCGGTCCGGCATGATCGAGGCGATGGACCTGGACTTCGTGCGCTTCGCCCGCGCGCAGGGGCACCCGGACGGCTGGATCATCCGCAACCACGTGCTGAAATACATCGCCATCCCCATCGTCACCGTGGTCGGCATGCAGTTCGGCCTGCTGATCGCCTTCGCGGTCGTGACCGAGTCGATCTTCGCCTGGCCCGGCGTGGGCCGTCTGATCATCGAGGCGATCCAGCGCCTGGACCGGCCCCTGGTCGTCGCCTACATCATGGTGGTGGTGACGCTGTTCGTCGTCATCAACATCGCGGTCGACCTGGTCTATGCCCTGCTCGACCCGCGGGTGCGGCCGCGATGACCGACGCGGTCGCCGTCGCCCCGCCCCCCCGGGGGATGCGCCGGGTGCTGCGCGACTTCGGCCGCGCGCCGGGCGCGGTGCTGGGCGCAGTGGTCTTCGCGGCGATCGTGGTCCTGTGCGTCTTCGCGCCCGTCTTCGTGATCCACGACCCCTACGACCTGTCGGCCTTCTCGATCATGGATGCCCGCTTGGCCCCGGGCGAAAGGGACTTCGCGGGCGTCGCGCATCCCCTGGGCACCGACGAGCAGGGGCGCGACCTGTGGTCGGCCATCGTCTATGGCCTGCGGATCAGCCTGATCGTGGCCGCGGTGGCGTCGGCGGTGTCCTTCGTCATCGGCACGGCGCTGGGCCTGATCGCGGCCTATCGCCGGGGTTGGGTGGACGCGCTGGTGATGCGGGTCGTGGACATCCAGCTGGCGATCCCGTCGATCCTGGTGGCGCTGGTGCTGCTGGCGGTGCTGGGGCGGGGGGTGGACAAGACGATCATCGCGCTGGTCACTGTGCAGTGGGTCTATTTCGCGCGCACGGTCCGGGCCTCCGCCCTGGTCGAGATGGAGAAGGAATACGTCCAGGCCGCCAAGCTGATGGGGTTCTCCGGTCTGCGGATCCTGATGCGGCACGTGCTGCCCAACTGCCTGCCGCCCCTGACCGTGGTGGCCACGGTCGAGGTCGCGCACGCCATCACGCTGGAGGCGACGCTGTCCTTCCTGGGCGTCGGCCTGCCGGTGACGGAGCCATCGCTGGGGCGGCTGGTCTATAACGGGTTCCAGTTCATGCTGAACGGGTTCTGGTGGATCAGCGTGTTTCCCGCGCTGGCGCTGCTGGTCCTGGTCTTCTCGATCAACCTGGTCAGCGACCGCCTGCGCGACCTGCTGAACCCGCGCAGGCGGCGGGGTTGAGGGCCGTCACCACCGCGCAGCCGCCCGCCACGGACGCCGCCGCGGCGGTGCTGCGGGACGGGGGGTCGGCGGCGGACGCGGCGATCGCCGCGGCCTTCGTGCAGTCGGTGGTGGACCCGATGAACGCGGGTCCGGGGGGCTTCGGCGCGTCGCTGGTCCACCGCGCGGGGCAGGGGGTGCGGGCCTGGGTGTTCCCCGCGCGGCGACCTGCTGCCGACATGCCGGCGGCTTGGGCGACCGGATACCGGGGCCGGTCGGCGGACGGGTTGTCCCACGTCGTCCAAGGGGACCCGAACGCCCGCGGTCCGGCCGCCATCGCCGTGCCCGGCTGGCTGCCCGGCCTGCGCGCGCTGCACGAATGGGGCGGGACCATGCCCTGGGGCGACCTGATCGCCCCCGCGATCCGTTCGGCGCGGGACGGCTTCGCCATCTCCGCCGACTTCGCCCGGCTGGTCGCGTCGGGACCCTATGCCGACCGCATGGCGTCGGCCCGCGCCGTCTTCGGAGCCGCCCGGGCGGGACAGGTCTGCCGGAACCCCGCCTATGCCGCGACCCTGACCGCCATCGCCGGGGGGACCGATCCGGCCCCGCCCCCCGGCGCGTCGTGGTCGGCGGCGGAGGTCGTTCCGGCCGAGGTCGTCGCGCCCGCGACCTGGGGCGACTTGCACGCGACGCCGCACCCGACGGCGGGCGGCATCGTGCTGGATGCGCTGCGGCACGGTGCCTCGCCGGACGCCCTGCGCCGCGCCTGGGCCGCCGCGTCGCGGGAGCCCGCCGCCGCCGGGACCACCCATATCTCCGTCGTGGACGGAAACTGCGCCGTCGCCCTGTCGTCGTCCCTGGCCCTGCCGTCGGGGGACTTCACCGGGGGCCATTTCTGGAACGGCTGCATGAGCGGGTTCGACCCCCGCCCTGGTGGGTCCGCCCCGGGCCAACCGCGCCTGTCGGCCCTGGCCCCCGTCCTGGCGGTCACGGACGGTCGCCCCACCCTGGTCGCGGGCGCGCAGGGCGGCGCGCATATCCCCGCGGCCCTGGTCCAGGTGCTGGCCGCGCGGCGGGCGGGGCAGGGATTGGCGGCGGCCATTGACCGACCGCGCTGGGGCCTGGACGGCGACGGCGTGGCGCTGGACCCGCGCGCGGATGCGGACCTGCGCGCGGCCCATCCCGATGCGGCCATCGCCGCCGCCCCCCGCCCCTTCGGCGCGGTCCACGCCATCGACCCGGACGGCCCCGTCGCCGACCCGGCGCGGGGGGGGGCGGTATGGAGAGGATAGACCCCGCCCATCGCTCCCCGGACCCGGTCCGGGGCCTCGGTGGCGCTGCTCCGACGGTTCCGCGTCGAACATCCGCGTCTTGGGTCGAGCCCGGGATGCCCCACCCCCTAGCGGCCCGCGCCCTGTGCCTGGAACTTGGGCATCAGGTCGCGCAGGCGGCGGGTGTAGGGATGCGCCGGCGCTTCGAAGATGCGTTCGGTGGGGGCCAGCTCGACGATGCGGCCCTTCTCCATCACGGCGGTCCGGTCGCACATCTGGCGCACGACGCTGAGGTCGTGGGAGATGAAGATCAGCGCCATGCCGCGTTCGGCCTGGAGGTCCTTCATCAGGTTCAGGATCGACGCCTGGACGGAGACGTCCAGGGCCGATGTCGGCTCGTCGCAGATCAGGACCGTGGGTTCCATCACGAGGGCGCGGGCGATGCAGATCCGCTGGCGCTGGCCGCCCGAGAAGGCGTGCGGGAGCTTGCCCAGCGCGTCGGCCCCCAGCCCCACGCGTTCGAGCAGGGCCGCCGCGCGGTCGCGGCGTTCGCTCCGGGGCACGAGGCCGTGGACGGTCATCGGCTCCAGCAGGCAGTCGAGCACGGATTGCCGCGGGTCGAGCGAGGAGAACGGGTCCTGGAACACCATCTGCAGGCCCAGCGACGCGCGGCGCACCGCGCGGTCGGTGCCCCGGGCGGTCACGTCCGCGCCGTGCAGCCGGACGGTGCCGGACGCCTTGGGCGCCAGTCCCGCCACCGCGCGCACCAGGGTGGACTTGCCGGACCCGGATTCGCCCACGATCCCGAAGCTTTCGCCCCGTGCCACGGCGAAGGCCGCGTCCGCCACGGCCACGAGGGTCCCGAAGCGGACGGAAAGGTCCGTCACCTCCAGCGCGGCCTCGGCCCCCGCGGGCGCATCCGCCCGCCGCGTCGCGGGGCCGGACGGCGCGGCCTGCGCGTCGTCCACCCCCTCGAAGCGGTCGAGGCGACGGTCGGACGGGGGGACGGCGGCGATCAGGCGGCGGACGTAGGGGTGCGTCGGCGCGGCGATCAGGTCGCGGCAGGGCCCGGCCTCCACGATGCGGCCGTGGCGCATGACGGCCAGGCGGTCGGCGGTCTCGGCCATCACGGCCATGTCGTGCGTGACCAGGATGACGCCGATGCCCCGGTCCCGGCACATGCCTCGCAGCAGGTCGAGCACGCCCTTCTGGATCGACACGTCCAGCGCGGTCGTGGGCTCGTCCGCGATGATCAGGTCGGGGTCGCCCGCCAGCGCGATGGCGATGACGACCCGCTGCCGCATCCCGCCCGACAGCTGGTGCGGATAGCGGCGCATCTGGGCGCGGGCGTCCGGCAGGCCCACCGCGTCCAGCAGTTCGGCCGCCCGGGCCCGCGCCGCCCCGCCGCGATGCGCCGTCACACGCTCCACCGCCCAGGCGACCTGGCGCCCGACGGTCAGGACCGGGTTCAGCGCGGTCAGCGGATCCTGGAAGACCGCGCCGATCCGGCGGCCCCGCAGGGACCGCATCGTCGCCGGAGCCGCGGTGGCCAGGTCGGTCCCGTCCAGGAGGAGCCGTCCGGCGGCGATGCGCCCGGGCGCGTCGATCAGGCCCAGGATCGCGGCGGCCACGGTGGACTTGCCCGCCCCGCTCTCGCCCGCGAGGCCCAGGATCTCGCCGCGGTGGACGTCGAAGGACACGTCATCGACGGCCCGGAACGTGCCCGTCTCGGTCGGATAGTCGAGGGTCAGCCCCTCCACGCGCAGAAGCGGTTCGGTCATGTCGCCACCTTGGCACCGATGCGCCGCACCGCAAAGACAAGGGAGGTTGCCCGTTGAGCATGGATCACCCCGTCGCCCGCACCGACACCGTGTGGATCCCCATGTCGGACGGCACGCGGCTGGCCGCGACGCTGTGGCGGCCCGACGGCGCGGGGCCCGTGCCCGCGATCCTGGAGATCGTCCCCTATCGCCGCCGCGACGTGACCTGGGCCCGGGACGCCACGATCCACCCCCGTCTGGCCGCCGCGGGCTTCGCGTGTCTGCGGGTGGACATGCGCGGGTCGGGCGACAGCGAGGGGCTGCTGTCCGACAGCGTGAAGGTCACGGCGGGCGCCGACACGGAGGAGTGCATCGCCTGGATCGCCGCGCGGGATTGGTGCGACGGGCAGGTGGGCATGGTCGGCATATCCTGGGGCGGGGCGAACGTGATCTTCACCGCGGCGCGCAGGCCTCCCGCGCTGAAGGCCGCGGTGGCGTGCTGCTTCAGCCACGACACGTATCAGTTCGGCATGTTCTATCGCGGGGGGGCCATCCTGAACCGGGTGTTCGGCTGGGCCACCACCGTGACCGCGCTGAACGCCCGCCCGCCCGACCCGGACGTCGTGGATGACTGGCGGGGGGTCTGGCGCGAACGCCTGAGCGACCTGACGCCGCAGCTGGACGGGTTCCTGCGCAACCAGTCGCGCGGCCCGTACTGGGACAACCGCCTGATTCGGGACTGGTCGAAGGTGGACATCCCGCTCTGGCTGGCCTGGGGGCAGCACGATCCCATGTTCGCCAACGCCGCCGCGGACCTGCTGCCCCGCCTGCACGCGCCGTGGCAGGCGTGGCTGACGCCGTCGATGCACCGCTATCCGCATCAGTCGTTGCCGGGGCCGTCCTTCGACGCGGTGGGCGAATGGATCGCGTTCTTCGGCCGCGTCTTCGCGGGCCAACCCGCCTTCGACCGCCCGGGCGAGGTGCGCGCGTTCCGGCGGGAAGGGATGCCCCCCGGACCGATGCCCCATCCCGAAACGGAAGGAACGTGGGTCGCCGCCCCCGCGCTGGCGCAGGCATGGGATGTCCGTACCCTGACCCCCGCCGACGTGGACGGCGGGATCGCGGCGGGCGTGGACGGGGGCGAGGTCATGCCGTGGTGCGCCTTCGCGACGGGCCCCGAGCTGCCCGCCGAACAGACCCCCGCCGACGCGGAGGCGACGGTGTGGGACTGGCCGGTGGACGCCCCGCTCGACCTGCTGGGACGGCCGGTGGCCGACCTGAGCGTGGTCCCGGATGCGCCGGTGGCGCAACTGGCGCTGCGCCTGATGGACGTAGACCCGTCGGGACGCGCCACGCGGATCGGGTTCGGCGTCGCCTCGCTGAACCGGGCGGACAGCGACCGGACGCCCCGCGCGCTGGTCCCGGGGGAGGCGGTCCGCGTGAGCGTGCCCCTGGACGTGACCGCCTATCGCCTCCGGCGCGGCCACGTCCTTCGATTGTCGGCCACGACCGGGCATTGGCCGCAGGTCTGGCCCGCCCCCGCCCCGGTGCGCCTGCGGGTGGACGGCGTCCTGCGGCTTCCCGTCGCATCGGGCACGCCGATCGCGCCGCCGCCGCCGCCGCCGCCGAACCTGCCCACGGGCCGCGTAGAGGTCACGCCTCCCCGACGGACGCGCGAGGTGGATGCAGGCCCGCCCGCCCGCGTGACGGTGCGCGACGACATGGGCACCTGGCGGATCGAGGATCACGGTATGACCTTCGCCACCGTGCAGCACGAGGACTGGACCGTCGTTCCCGCCGATCCGACGACCGCGACAGCGCGTGTGTTGATCGAATGGCGTCACGCGAAGGGACCCATGGATGCGCGCGTGGTGGTGGAGGCCTATCTCCAAGGTGATGCCGACGCCTTCGCGTCCCGCTGCACCGTCCATGCCACCGACGGAGGGGGGGACGTCCACCGCGACGTCTTCGAGTCCGTGATCCCGCGGGAATGGAATTGAGGCCGCGCTTACCGGGCTTCGATCGGGACGAGAACCCCCCGCCGGGACGCCCTTAGCCCGGACGCCCCGCGGCCTGATCGCCGGGCGTTTGCCTTTTCATTGCGGGAACTCGGCAGTCACCCGGGGGTTGCATTGGCGAACAGACCCTGGAGACCGGACCATGACTTTCGAGATATTCCTCGCCGGCCTCGCCGGCATGACCTTCATCGCCGTGATGATCTTCCTGATCACCAGCAAGAAGAAGACGGAGGATCGGAAGGACGATCCCGATGCCCCGAAATCGTCGCTGGCGAAGGACGGGCCCGGACCGCGCGGCGGGTCGCAACTCTGACCGGGTGCCGGGCGGACGGCCCGTCCGTCGGGCATTCCGTGCGCCCGCCGATCCCGGCTGCGCAACGAACGGTTGCGTCCACCTGCCGCAACCTCCATCGTCCCCCCATGAACTTCGATGAGATGGGCGGCCCGGACGGCACCGTCCGTGACCCCTATGCCGCGCTCGCGCAGTGGTTCGAAGCGGAGGATCCGGCCCGGTTGCGATCCAAGGCCAGGGAGGCGGACGAATTGTTCCGCCTCATGGGGATCACGTTCAACGTTTATGGCGACCCCGACGCTTCGGAACGGCTGATCCCGTTCGACATCGTCCCGCGGATCCTGTCGGCGCGGGAATGGGTCCGGTTGTCGCGCGGGATCGAGCAGCGGGTCCGCGCGATCAACGCGTTCCTTCAGGACATCCACCATCGGCAGGAGATCGTGCGCGCCGGCCGCCTGCCCGCCGCCATGGTCGCCCGAAACGAGGCGTTCCTGTCCCCGATGATCGGCGTCACGCCCCCGGGCGGCATCTGGACGCATATCGTGGGGATCGACCTCGTCCGCACCGGCCCCGATCAGTTCTACGTGCTGGAGGACAACGCCCGCACCCCGTCCGGCGTCTCCTATATGTTGGAGAACCGGGAAACGATGCTGCACATGTTTCCCGAATTGTTCGAAGGGAACCGGGTGCAGCGCGTCAACCGCTATCCCCAGGCGCTGCGCGACAGCCTGGCCGCCTGCGCGCCGGACGCGACGCGCGACGAGCCCGTGGTGGCCGTGCTGACCCCCGGCATCCACAACTCGGCCTATTACGAGCATTCGTTCCTGGCCGATCAGATGAGCGTGGAGCTGGTGGAGGGCCACGACCTGCGCGTCGTGGACGGTCGCATCGCGATGCGCACCACGCGGGGCTATCAGCCCATCGACGTCCTGTACCGCCGCGTGGACGACGATTTCCTCGATCCGCTGAATTTCAGCCCCGAATCCCTGCTGGGCGTGCCCGGCATCTTCGACGTCTATCGCGCGGGGGGCATCACCATCGCCAACGCGCCGGGTACCGGCATCGCCGACGACAAGGCGATCTATAGCTACATGCCGGAGATCGTCGAGTTCTATACCGGCGAGAAGCCTCTGCTGGAGAACGTCCCGACCTGGCGCTGCTCGGAGGCCGACAGCCTGGCCTACGTCCTGGACAACCTGTCCGACCTGGTCGTCAAGGAGGTCCACGGCTCGGGCGGGTACGGCATGCTGATCGGTCCCGCCGCCTCCAAGCGGGAGCTGGCCGAGTTCCGCGCCAAGCTGGAGGCGCGGCCCGGTAACTACATCGCGCAACCGACCCTGTCGCTGTCCACCGTTCCTATCTTCACCAACAAGGGGCTGGCCCCGCGCCACGTGGATCTGCGCCCCTTCGTGCTGGTGTCCCCCAGGGGCATCGAGATCACGCCGGGCGGGCTGACGCGGGTGGCCCTGAAGAAGGGGTCCCTGGTGGTGAACAGCAGCCAGGGCGGCGGGACGAAGGACACGTGGGTGCTGGAAGATGACTAGGACCCCGTCGTGCTAGGCAAGACCGCGGGCGGGCTGCTGTGGATGTTCCGGTATCTGGAACGGGCCGAGAACCTGGCCCGGCTGGTCGACACCGGCCAGCGGATCGCCCTGACGCGTCCCGATCGGTCCAGCAGCGAATGGACGTCCGTGCTGCACACGGCCGCGACGAAGCACGCGTTCGACGCGAACCACGATGCCGTGACGGGCGAGGCCGTGATCGACTGGATCCTGCGGGGGCGCGACAATCCCGGCAGCGTCGTGTCCTGCATCGATGCGGCGCGCATGAACGGGCGCCTGGTCCGCACGGCCCTGACCCGCGAGGTGTGGGAGGCCGTGAACGAGGCGTGGATGACGGTGACGTCGCTTCTGTCGCGCCGCATCGCGACGCGCGACCTGCCCGCCGTCCTGAACACGATCCGCCAACGGTCCGCCTTCGTGCGCGGGACGTTGCACGGCACCATGCTGCGCGACGAGGCGTACGATTTCAGCCGCCTCGGCACGTTCCTCGAACGTGCGGACGCGACCGCGCGCCTGCTCGACGTGAAGTACTACGTTCTGCTGCCGTCGGCGGCGGGGGTGGGCTCGCAGCTCGACAACGCGCAATGGGAGGTGATCCTGCGCGGCGTCAGCGCCGAGGGGTCGTTCCGCCAGACCTATGGCCAGCAGCGGCGTCCGGCCCTGATCGCCAAGTTCCTGATCCTGGACAACAGGATGCCGCGAAGCCTGGCCTTCTGCTATTCGAAGATCGCGGGGAACCTGGATTGGCTGCACCGCGCGCACGGCCTGCGCCTGCCCAGTCAGGATCTGTCGCAGGACATGGCGAACCGCCTGTCCCGCGCGACCATCGAGTCCATCTTCGACGAAGGGCTGCACAGCTTCCTGCAGGACTTCATGCACCGCAACGCGTCCCTCGGGGCGCAGATCGAACGGGACTATCGGTTCAGCGCATGACACGCCTCCGCATCCGCCATTCCACGACCTATCGCTACGACGCGCCGGTCCCCTATGGCCTGCTGCAGACGCGGCTGACGCCGAAGTCGCGGGCGGGCCAGCAGGTCCTGTCCTGGGCGACGGAGGTGGAGGGCGGGGCGGTCCAGACGCAGTTCGACGACCAGAACGCGAACCGCGTGCAACTGATATCCCACGAGGCGGAGAGTACCGAGATCTGCGTCACCGCGGAGGGGGAGGTGGAGGTGGAGGACCGCGCCGGGGTGATCGGCGCGCATGGCGGCTATGTGCCGCTGTGGATGTTCCTGCGCGCGACCGACCGCACGCGCCGCGGCCCGGGCACGCTGGCCCTGGTGCGGGACCTGCGCGGCCAGGACGACCCGTTGCGCCAGATGCACGCCCTGTCCGCCGCCATCCGGGAGGCCGTGACCTATGCCACCGGCACGACCGACGTCGGCATGGCCGCGGAGGAGGCGGTCGCGGCCGGCACGGGCGTCTGCCAGGACCACGCCCACATCTTCGTCACCTGCGCCCGCCTGCTGGACCGCCCGGCCCGTTATGTCAGCGGATATCTCCGAATGGACGGCCGCGACGAACAGGACGCCACGCATGCCTGGGCGGAGGCGCATCTGGACGGCCTGGGCTGGGTCGGGTTCGACATCTCGAACGGGATCTCGCCCGATGCGCGCTACGTCCGGGTGGCGACGGGCCTCGACTATGGGGAGGCGGCGCCGATCCGCGGCCTGCGCCTGGGTGGTGCGGCGGAGGCGATGACCGTCGCCCTGAACGTGTCGGCCGGGCGCATGTCCCAGTCGCAATCGCAGTCCGGGACCGGTCAGCAGCAGCAACAGCAGATGTCGGGCGACTGAAGTCGGTATCCGGCGAAGGCGTGGGTCGCGCAACGCTCCCACGGGCCGCCGCGATAATACCACAGGTCCAGCCCCATGGCCCGCCCCGTGAACGGGGCGAAGCCGTCCCGCAGCTCCGCCAGCGTGGCGGCGGCCGTTTCCGGGTCCACCTTGTTCTGCACCGTCACGTGCGGCCTGCGCCGTCCGCGATCCTGCGGGATGAGGTCGAACCCCGCGCCGATGCGGTTCCGCAGGGCGTCGAACCCCGGCACGTCCAGGCGATAGGCCGCCCCGCGGTTGGACAGGGCCATCACCTCCGTCGCGGTGAACGGCAGCACGGGCGTCAGGGCCGCGACGTCGCGGAGGCGGGCGCGGACGCGATCCTCCCGGTCCCCGGGAAGCTGGTTGAAGAGCGTCACGTGGGCCGGGATCCTGTTCCGCTCCGGCGGGAAGTGGCGACGCCGCAAGCGGTCGAACCGGGTCGCGTTCGCCTCGTCCAGTCGCAGCGTCGCGATCAGCGGGTCGGTCATGCCCCGGACCTAGGCCGTGTCCGCCGGCCGTCATCCGCGGGGCGCAGGGGAGGGGATGGCACGCGCGCATCGGTTCCCCACCTCCGCGGCGTCACGCGTTGCCCGGGCCGCGGGGGCGTGGCACAGGGGCCCGAACCCACACGGACGGCAGCCCCATGACATATTGCGTCGGCCTTCAGACCAACCGTGGGTTGGTCTTCATGTCCGACACCCGGACCAATGCCGGGGTCGACAACATCTCGACCTATCGCAAGCTCTATACCTGGGAGGTGCCGGGCGAGCGGGCCCTGGTGCTGATGACCGCGGGCAACCTGGCGACCACGCAGGCGGTCGTCAGCCTGCTGGACGAGCGAAACCTCGCGCCCGACGACCGCAACCCGTCGCTCCTGACGGTGCCCAGCATGTTCCAGGCCGCGAACCTGATCGGCGACACGCTGCGGTCGGTCATCGTCAGCCGCCTGGAAGGCGGGCGCGAATCCACCACGACGTTCAACGCGACGATGATCCTGGGCGGGCAGGTCGCGGGGTCGCCGCCGCGGCTGTACCTGATCTATTCGGCCGGCAACTTCATCGAGGCGCAGACCGACACGCCGTTCTTCCAGATCGGCGAAACGAAGTACGGCCGTCCCATCCTCGTGCGGGCCTACGACCCCGACATGGACTTCGCCCGCGCGACCAAGCTGCTGATGGTCAGCTTCGATTCAACCATCCGCGCGAACCTGTCCGTCGGCACGCCGCTGGATCTGCAGATCCTGGAGACGGACACGTTCCGTCTGGGCCATTCGCGCCGGATCGAGGACACGGACCCGGACTGGCGTGCGGTCTCGGACGGCTGGTCCGATGCCCTGCGCACGGCGTTCGAAAGCCTGCCCGACGTGGACGTCCCCGCCTGAGGGAAGGCCCCGGTCCGGGGCGCAGGCGGCCCGTCTATTCGCCGGCCATCCGCGCATCCGTGGACAGGCCGAAGGCGGCCGCCATCAGTTGGCGCGTATAGGAATCCTTCGGGGCGTCGAAGATCGGACCCGCGGGACCCTGCTCCTTCACGTCGCCGCGCTGCATGACGACGACGTTGTGGGACAGGGCGCGCACCACGCGCAGGTCGTGGCTGATGAACAGGTAGGCCAGGCCGTGCCGGCGTTGCAGGTCGCGCAGGAGGTCCACGATCTGCACCTGCACCGTCTGGTCCAGCGCCGAGGTGGGCTCGTCCAGCACCACCAGCTTGGGGCGCAGGATCATGGCGCGCGCGATGGCGATGCGCTGGCGCTGCCCGCCGGAGAACTCGTGCGGGTAGCGGTCCATGGCCCCGGGGTCGATGCCGACCTCCCCGAGTATCTCGGCCACCTGGTCGCGGTGGGGGCGCGGGTCGCCCGTGTCGTGCAGCGCCAGCCCCTCCGCCACGATCTGGCTGACGTTCATGCGGGGGCTGAGGCTGCCGAACGGGTCCTGGAACACGATCTGCATGTCCGACCGCAGGGGGCGCATCTGCTTGGACCGCAACCCCTGGATGTCGCGCCCGAGGAACACGATCCGCCCTTCGGACGAGATCAGCCGCATGACCGCCAGGGCCAGCGTCGTCTTGCCGGAGCCGGATTCGCCCACGATGCCCGTCGTCTCGCCCGCGCGGACGGACACGGAGGCATCGTTGACGGCCTTCACGTGGCCCACCGTGCGCTTGAGGACGCCGCGCTGGATGGGGAACCAGACGCGCAGGTTCCGGGTCGAGACGATCTCGGGCGCGTCCGGGGCTACCGGGTCGGGCATGCCGGTCGGCTCCGCCTCCAGCAGCATGCGGGTATAGGGATGCTGCGGGTTGGCGAACAACGCCGCCGTCGGCCCGTGCTCCACGATCTCGCCCTGGCGCATGACGCAGACCCGGTCGGCGATGCGGCGCACGATGCCCAGATCGTGCGTGATGAACAGCATCGACATGCCTTGCTGCCGCTTCAGGTCGGCCAGCAGTTCCAGGATCTGCGCCTGGATCGTCACGTCGAGCGCCGTGGTCGGTTCGTCCGCGATCAGCAGATCCGGGCCGTTCGCCAGCGCCATCGCGATCATCACGCGCTGCCGCTGCCCACCCGACAGTTGGTGGGGATAGGCCGACAGCCGGCTGGCCGGGTCGGGGATGCCCACCTGGTCCAGCAGTTCGAGGATCCTGTCGCGCGCCGCCGCACCGGACAGGCCCTGGTGCAGGCGGATCGACTCGCCCAGCTGCTTCTCGATCGTGTGCAGAGGGTTCAGGGAGGTCATCGGCTCCTGGAAGATGAAGGAGACGTCGTTGCCCCGCACTTCCCTCAGGGTCCGCGCGTCCGCGCCCACCATTTCGCGCCCGTCATAGGTGATGGACCCGGACAGGTCCGCGCTGTCCGGCAGCAGGTTCACGGTGGACAGGGCCGTTATCGACTTGCCCGAGCCGGATTCGCCGACCAGGGCCACCGTCTCGCCCTGACCCACGTCGAAGGACACGCCGCGGACGGCATGCGTTTCCGCTGCGCCCTGGCGGAAGCGGACGTTCAGGTCGCGAACGGACAGGATGGGGGCAGCGGCGCTCACTGGTTCCCCTCCGCCGCGACGCTTGAGGCCTGACGGACCGTCCGCACGGGGGCCACGGGCTCCGCGGTGAAGGTCTTGCGCGGGTCGAACGCGTCGCGCACGCCTTCGAAGATGAAGACCAGAAGCGACAGCATGATCGCGAAGGTCAGGAACGCGGTGAAGGCCAGCCAGGGGGCCTGGAGGTTCTGCTTGGCCTGCAACGTCAGCTCGCCCAGCGAGGGGGCCGAGGACGGCAGGCCGAAGCCCAGGAAGTCCAAGGACGCCAGCCCCCCGATCGTGCCCGTGACGATGAAGGGCAGCATGGTGATGGTGGCGACCATCGCGTTGGGAAGGACGTGGCGGAACATGATCGTCCCGTTGCCGACCCCAAGCGCACGCGCGGCGCGGACATACTCGAAGTTGCGCGCGCGCAGGAACTCGGCCCGCACGACCCCAACGAGGGCGGTCCAGCCGAAGAGCGTCATCAACCCCACCAGCAGCCAGAAGTTCATGGGGATGATCGCCGCCACGATGATGATGATGTAGAGGCTGGGGGTCGATCCCCACACCTCGATCACGCGCTGGAAGATCAGGTCGATCCACCCGCCGAAGAACCCCTGCAGCGCCCCCGACGCGATGCCGATCACCGACGTCAGCAGCGTCACGATCAGCGCGAAGGCGACCGACAGCCGGAAGCCGTAGATCACGCGCGCCAGCACGTCGCGGGCCGTGTCGTCCGTGCCGAGCCAATGGTCCCCGTCCGGCGCGCTGGGCGCCGCCCCGTCGATGTCGTTCACCGTATCGTAGCTATAGGGGATGATCGGCCAGATCAGCCAGCCCTCCTCGACCGCCGTGCCGCCATAGGCGCCGGTCGCCTGGACCTCCTCGATGACCTCGAAGGGGAGGTCGAAGCAATCCTCCAGGCCGCCCGACACAATCAGGCACTGCACCTCCGGATCGCGGTAGGGGGCTTCCGTGCGGAAGTCGCCGCCGAAGGCCGTCTCGGGATAGAAGGCGGTGACGGGGGTGAACAGCTCGCCCCGATAGCTGACCAGGAGCGGCTTGTCGTTGGCGATCAGTTCGGCGAACAGCGACAGGCCGAACAGCACCGCGAAGATCCACGTCGACCACCAGGCGCGTCGGTTCGCCTTGAAGTTCGCCCAGCGGCGGCGGTTCAGGGGGGACAGGGCCATCAGGTCACGTCTCCCGGCTTTCGAAGTCGATGCGCGGGTCGATCCAGATATAGGTCAGGTCGGTGATCAGACCCATCACCAGCCCGATCAGGCTGAACGCGAAAAGCGTGCCGAACATCACCGGATAGTCGCGCGACACGACCGCCTCGAACCCCAGGCGTCCCAGCCCGTCGAGCGAGAAGATCGTCTCGATGATGAGGCTGCCGCCGAAGAACACGCTGACGAAGAGCGCGGGGAACCCGCTGATGACGATCAGCATCGCGTTGCGGAAGACGTGACCGTACAGGACCCGGTTCTCCGCCAAGCCCTTGGCGCGGGCGGTCTGGACGTACTGCTTGCGGATCTCCTCCAGGAACGAGTTCTTCGTCAGGAGCGTCAGGCCCGCGAAGGCGCTGATGGTCGATGCCGTGACGGGCAGCGCGATGTGCCACAGGTAGTCGCCGACCTTTCCCAGAAGCGAAAGCTCCTCGAAGTTGTCGGACGTCAGGCCGCGCAGGGGGAAGATCTGGAAGTAGCTGCCGCCGGCGAACACGACGAGGAGCAGGATGGCGAACAGGAAGCCGGGGATGGCGTAGGCGACGATCACGATGCCCGACGTCCAGGTGTCGAAGCGGCTGCCGTCCTTCATCGCCTTGCGGATGCCCAGCGGAATGGAGATGAGATAGGCGATCAGCGTGGACCAGAGCCCAAGCGTGATCGACACGGGCATCTTTTCCAGCACGAGGTCGAAGACGCTGATCGACCGGAAGTAGGATTCCCCGAAGTCGAAGCGCATGTAGTCCCACATCATCGACAGGAACCGTTCCAGCGGCGGCTTGTCGAAGCCGAACTGGATCTCCAATTCGCGGATGAACTCCTCCGGCAGACCGCGCGCGCCGGTATAACCCCCGTCGCCCCCGTCGTTGCCCAGTTCAGACCCGCCGCCGGATATGCCGGCGAAGACGTCGCCCTCGCCCTCGATGTTGGCGATGATCTGCTCGATCGGGCCGCCCGGGACGAACTGCACCAGGAAGAAGTTTATGACCATGATCCCGAACAGCGTCGGGATCATCAGCGCCAGCCGCCGTAGGATATAGGCGCCCATCGGTTAGATCGGGGCGCCTTCGGCACGCAGTTCGTCGTGCCGTTCGGCGTCGTACCACCAGAAGTCCAGCAGGCCGACGGACAGCGGCGGCAGTTCCTCAGGACGGTCGTAGATGTCCCAGTACGCGACCCAGTCGGTCGGATTGTACCATTGCGGGATCCAGAACCCATGCGCCCGCAGGGCCCGGTCCAGCGCATTGGCCTTCGCCGTCAGGTCCTCCAGCCCCTCGATGGTGCGGAAGTTGTCGACCAGCGCGTCGATGCCCGGATCGGCCAGCGCCATCACGTTGCGCGACGAATCCTCCGCCGTGTCGGAGTGGAACCACTGCTTCAGCGTCACCAGGCTCGGCTCGTAGCCCTGCGTCGGCTGGTGCGTGGTCATGTCCCAGTCGCCGTCGCGGCGCCGCTGCACGTACTGGCTGACGTCCACGCGCCGCAGGCTGGCATCGACGCCGATGCGGCGGAGGTTCTCGACATAGGGGTTCACCACCCGGTCGAAGAGCGCCGAGAAGGTCATGATCTCCAACGACAGGGTCCGGCCGTCCTTGCGACGAAGGCCGTCCTCGCCGGTCTCCCATCCGGCCTCGTCCAGCAGGCGGCTGGCGGCACGCAGCATCCGGCGGCCCGGCGTGGTGCTGTCGGCGTCGTTCTCGAACGGCTGGCGGGCCTCGTTGGTCAGGATGGACGCGTCCAGCAGACCGTCGGCCACCAACGGTTCCAGCAGCGCCAGTTCGGCCTCCGAGGGGGTGCCCGTCGCCTGCAGGTCGCTGTCCTGCCAGAACGACGTGGGCCGCTCGTAAAGGCCATAGAACAGCGTCTCGTTCGACCATTCGAAGTTCATCATCATGGCGATGGCGTCGCGGACCCGCGCGTCCTGCCACGTTTCGCGCTTCAGGTTGAAGACGTAGCCCTGTGCCGCCTTGATCGCGCCGTCGGGCAGTTCCTCGCGCACGATCCAGCCCCGCTCCACGGCCGGGATGTCGTAGCCCGTGGCCCACAGCCGCGAGGTGTTCTCCTCCCGCGCGGTGTAGACGCCGCCCTTGAACCCCTCGAAGGCCGCGTTGCTGTCGGCGAAGACCTCGTAGCGGATCGCCTCGAAGTTCCAGCGTCCGACGTTCAGCCAGTGGTCCGCGCCCCACCAGTCGGGGTCGCGTTCGTACACCACCCGCCGACCGAAATCGACGTCGCCCACGACATAGGGACCCGTGCCCAGGAACGGACGCTCCTGCGTCTCGTCCAGCCGCAGGCCGTTCTCCTCGAAGTGGGTCTTGGACAGAACGGTCAGGCCGCCGACGAAGGTGACGCGGTCGTTGACCGGCGCGTCGTCCGTGAACGTGTAGCGGACCTGCGTGGGCGACAGGACCTCCACCTCCGATACGAAGGTGCTGACGACGTTGCGGTACTCCGCGATGCCCTGCTCCAACCCCAACTCGAAGGTGAACTTGACGTCCTCGGCGGTCAGCGGGGTGCCGTCGCTGAAGGTCACGTCGTCGCGCAGGTTGAAGGTCACGGTGGAGCGGTCCGCGGGATACTCCATCGTCGTGCACAGATAGCAGTAGGCGGCATAGGGATCGTCCGCCGTGGCCTTCAGGATCCCCTCGAAGATCAGGTCGGTGAAGCCGGGCGCGCTGACCCCCTGACGGGTATAGGCGTTGAATCCGTCGAAGGTGGACTGCGACCATTGGCTGATCTCGCCGCCCTTGGGCGCGTCCGGATTGACGTAGTCCAGATGCGCCGCGTCCGGGCCGTAAGCCGGTTCGCCGAAGTTCACGTAGGCATGGGTGACGATGGTCTCCTGAGCCAGCGCAGGCGTGAACGACAGCGCGGTTGCGGCCGCGGCGACAAGTCTGAACATGGGCAGGACCCCTCTTCCCGAACGGCCGGAATGTGCGATTCGGCGCGGGGATGCGCAAGGGCGTGCCGCACAAAGTCGCACACGCGGGCGTGAGCGAATGCGTGAGATAAAGGTGGCGCGGCCCGCGCGCAGGTCAACGAAGGGCCGCCCGTCCGCGGGGCGGCCCCGCGGATGTCAGCCGCCCGTCTCGTCCAGATAGGCGATCAGGTTCGCGCGGTCCTCGACCTCGGCCATGCCGCGATAGGCCATCTTGGTGCCAGGCGCGTATTCGCGCGGGTTCAGCAGGAAGCCCGACAGGTTCTCCGGCGTCCAGTCCTGCCCGAGCCCCAGAAGCGCGTCGGAATAGTTGTACCCGTCGACCGACCCCTTCTCGCGGCCCACGACGCCGTTGAGGTAGGGGCCCGTCGCGTTCGAACCCTCCAGGTTGTGGCAGGCCGAGCACTGGCGCCACAAACGCTCGCCCTCCGCGGCCGACGCGCTGGCATAGACCTCCTCGAAGGGAACTTCGGGGGCGGCGTCGGCTTCCGCCACCTCGGTCGGATCCTCGACCACGATCTCGTAGCCCATCGCGACCTCGCCGCCATGTCCGTCGTGGCCCACGTGATACAACCCTTCCGCGGCCCAAAGGCCCAGCAGGAACACCAGCAAGGATGCGCAGAGCGCGCCGCCGGCCTTGGTGATCGTCATCGTATCCATGGACTGTCTCTCTCGTGGCGGATCGGGCGGCGTGTATCGGGTTTCGGACCGCCGTGGCAAGATATAGGTCCCGCGACCAAACGCACCAGCAACGGGATCGTTCGATGGCACCCCGCATCGCGTTCCAGGGGGACCTGGGCTCGTACTCGCATCAGGCCTGCGCCGCGGCGCTGCCGGACCACGACCCCTTGCCCTGCACCACGTTCGAGGACGCGCTGGCCGCCGTGCGGGACAGGCGGGCGGATCGGGGCATGATTGCCATCGAGAACAGCACCTATGGCCGGGTCGCGGACGTGCACCGGCTGTTGCCGGACTCGGGCCTGCACATCGTGGGCGAAGCGTTCGTCCGGGTGCGTATCGCGTTAATGGCGAACGAAGGTTCGCGGTTGGAGGACATCCGTCGCGTGCGGGCGCACCTGGTGCTGATCCCCCAGGCCCGGGCGTTCCTGGACGCGCACGGGATCGCGGCGGAGGCGGCGGCCGATTCGGCGGGGGCGGCGGCGGCTCTGGCGGCGGCGCCGCAGCGGGGTCAGGGGGTCCTGGCTTCGTCGCTGGCGGCACGGATCCACGGGCTGGACGTGCTGGCCGAGGGCATCGAGGACATGGCGCACAACACCACGCGGTTCATCGTCATGGCCCGCGAGCCCCGCGCCCCCGCCCCCGGATCGGGACCCGTCAAGACCACCTTCGTGTTTCGCGTCAGGAACATACCCGCCGCGCTCTACAAGGCGATGGGGGGGTTCGCGACGAACGGCGTGAACATGACGAAGCTGGAATCGTACATGGTGGACGGACGGTTCAGCGCGACGCAGTTCTATGCCGACATCGAGGGCCATCCCGACGATCCCCCCGTCGCGCGGGCGCTGGAGGAATTGGGATACTTCACCGACCGGCTGGCCGTGCTGGGGGTGTATCCCGCGGATCCGGAGCATTTCGACGGGGGTCACGACTGATCCGCGGCGGACGCAACGGGCACCGTATGGGGAGCGCCCTCTGTACGCCCCCCGTACACCCCCCGTGCATACGCAGAGGCATCGTCTTCGGTCGACGATGCGCGACGCACGAGCGTTCCGATCGGGGGGCGGTGCCCGGCGGTCCGCCGTCGCGGATCGCGCCTCGGGCCTCGGATCGATCCCTTCCCCTGACGGTGCTTCACCCCATGCATCGGGACGGCGCATCCCTCGGGCCTGTCACGACCCGGGCGTGCCGCCACCGAGATACCGGACCGGGATGGACGGGTCCTCGTTCCGCCGTTCGGGTCGCGGTCACGATCGCGGCGGCAGGGCGTCGAGGTCGTTCGCGTACCAGCATCGGACGAGCCGCGGACCCGCTTCGTACGCGCTTGGCCCCGCCACCCCGGGCGTTCCCCGAAACAGGGACCGATATCGTCGGAACTCCCAAACCGTTCAACCTCGACGTCCCGACGGGTTGCACCTCGACGGGCTAGGCAGCTCGCTGCGACACTCGTTTGCCTCGTACCCCCGAGACCGTCATCAATGCGAGCGCTCCCGCGCCGCAGGCGGCGTAACCCAGGAAGATCGGCACCAAAGTCATATCGAAGCTCAGCCCGATCACCGCGGCAACGGCGATGCTGACGAGTGTGAGGATCGACGCGGTGATCGCCGCAGCCAGACCTGCGACATGGCCGAGACGTTCCAGTGCGATCGCGTTGCAGTTGCCGAAGGTCAGTCCCAGCAGGAACAAGGCCGGACAGTTCGCCGCCATGAACGCCCAGAGCGGCGGCAGCGTCCCGAACGCTGCCAGAAGGCCAGGACGAACAGGGACCAGACGAGGAGCGATCCGACCGCCCACATGCAGATGCGGTCCATGGCGATCTGCCCGACCATCCTGGCGTTCGTCAGCGTGGCGGCGGAGATGAAGGCCGCCGCCGCTCCGAAGAGAAGCGAATAGGAGTCGCCCGCCACGTAGGTTTCCTGGAACAGCTGCTGGGACGAGTTGACGTAGCCCATCAGGGCCCCGTAGCAGAGTCCACCCGCCATCGTGAACGCCATGGCCTTTCCATCGCGCAGGACCTCGGCGACGGCATCCGCGAACGGCCCGATGCGGAACGGACGGCGTTCGGGCAGCGTCTCCGGCTGGCGGAGCAGGAGCCACGCCGTGCCGCCGACGCAGATGACCGACAGGAGCGTGAAGAGATCCCGCCAGTCGAGGATGCGCAGCAGACCCTGCCCGACCGAGGGGGCGAGGACGGGGACCATGATGAAGACGCCCATGATGATGGACATGATCCGACCCATGGCCGCCCCTTCGAAGCGATCGCGGATCAGCGCCACGGTCACGATCCGCGGTCCCGCCGCGCCCACGCCCTGCAACAGGCGGCCGGCGATCAGACCTTCGAACGTCGTCGCCGTCGCGCAGACCGCACCGCCGATGGCGAACAGCGCGGCGCCGGCCGTGATGGCGGGGCGGCGACCGATCCCGTCCGACAGGGGACCGAAGATCAGTTGGCCGAAGGCCAGCCCGAGGAAGAGCGCAGCGATCACGAACTGCCGCTTGTTGTCCTCTACCCCGAACTCCGACGCCATGTCGCCGAGCGCGGGCAGCATCACGTCGATCGCCAACGCGATCGTCGCCATGGGCACCGTGGCGATCGCGACGAATTCGGGGCGGGACGGCTGCGTCGCGGGGCGGGGGAACATGATGCGACGGATCGTACGAGAACCGGTCGGACTACGCATGTGGGCAATATGCCTGCGCAACCCGTGACGTCCCGCGAGTATGCCCTAGCGATTTGGCGCGCGCTGCTGGACAGAACCCGGCTCGTCCGTACGAATGGGTCATCCGGCGGTCGCCCATCGGGATTAGGATGACCTCACCGTCCGTGCTTGAAGAGACGCTCGTGGTGGTCTGCCGTATGGGAGCCACGTGATGATCCATCGAGAAATGGTCTGGTCCCTCGCAGCCGCGGTTTCGTTGGCCTCGCCCGCATGGTCCGACGATGCGTTCTGCGCCGACTGGAGCCGCGCAGAGGTCGCGCGGGCCGTGGCGGGCACATGGAACGGCACGACCACCGTTACCGTCACGGCGCAGGGATACACTCAGGTCATGGGTCCCGGTCCGAGCACGATCACGCATCAGGGCAGCGCCGATGGCGGGACGTTCACCGTCGCCGACGCCGCCCCGCCGATGCCGTCGACCTACGAGTGGACGTTCATGGACACGTCGCTGGCTGCGGACGACCTCGTGGCGAAGGGAAGCGCGCCGATCGGCGTGACGCTGGACGAGATGGGCCTCGTTCTGGGCTGCGATCCCGAGGACGTGCCGCAGCTCTATACCGAGATCGAGGTCGCGACCGGCGAGGTTCAGGTCAGCGGCTGTTTCGTGACCCTCGTGTTCTCGCCCTCCGCCATCGCCACGGTTGGAACTGTGGACATCACGAGCAGCGATGGCGTCATGACGCTTTCAAGTCAAAGCGCCGGTTCGCGCTAGACGGGCGCGGCGCAGGTGACGGCTTCTGAGGCCTGCGTCGTCCCATGGTCGGCCGTACCGCGGCGGAACGCTCGATCGCTTCGAACGGGGCGCGCGACGTGCGCCGATGTTGACGCGCGGGCAGGCGAACCGCTTCAATGCGTGGAGACAGCCCTCCGGAGACCACCCCATGCGCATCGCCCCTCTCGCCACCCTCCTCACCCTGACGTCCCCCGCCCTCGCCCAGGACGTCTTCGACATGGCCTTCCCTGGCGCCGAGGTCGCCTTCGAGGAGGCGGAGGGCTACGCCGAGATGCGGGTGATGACCGAGGCCCACGATTATCGCGACGCAGAGTCCCCGCTGGAAACCATCGGGCTGGAGGGCGAGACCCGGCGCATCGCCTACGAGATCCCCGAGGGGCGCTCGACGCTGGAGGTGATCCGCGCCTATGGGCAGGCCTTGGAGGCGGCAGGGTTCGCGGAGGTCTTCAGCTGCGACGGACGCGCCGAATGCACCAACTTCGGCACGTTCGGCGACGCGCATGCGGCCCTGACGGCGCCCAAGCGCCCCCATTTCCGGACGGCGGCGGACATGCGCTACGCCAGCTTCGAGCGGGTGGCGGACAGTCGCCGGGAACTGGCCGACGTGATGGTGAGCTTGGGCAGTTCGACGCACACCGCCGAGGTCCGGTGGGGGTCCACCGAGGCCGAGGCGCTGGAGTTGGAGCGCCTCGACGCGGAGGGCATCGCCGCGGCGCTGGCGGCGGAGGGCGCGGCGGCGATCTACGGGCTCGAGTTCGAGACGGACAGCGCAGTCCTGCTGCCCGCTGCTGACGCAATGCTGGAGCAGATGGCGACTTACCTCCGCGACACCGACGTCTCCGTGCTGCTGGTGGGCCACACGGACAACGTTGGCGACCTCGGCTACAACATGGACCTGTCCGCCCGCCGGGCGGCTGCCGCCCGTGCCGCACTGGCCGAGCGTTTCGGCATCCCCGGCGCGCGGATGGAGGCGCATGGCGTGGGCTTCCTCGCGCCCGCCGCGCCCAACGCCGATGAGGACGGACGTGCCCGAAACCGACGGGTCGAGATGGTCCTGCGGTGATCCGGATGAAGGCGATGAGCTAACCCCCGCCACGGATGCGAACGCCGCCCCACATATGCCGATTCCGACGCCGCTCCGGGGCGCCCGGTTCGACCGCCCGGCCGGGTGCGATTGGGTGACATGACCGTAACCGACCCTCGCGAGACAGATCGGCCTGCCGCGGGGCCATAGTCCGACGGAACGTCCCCTCGCCCGACCCGATGGCGCGGGGTCGCGGCGAACGGGGCCGAAGCCTAGACCAGGCGGGCCTTCACCTGGTGGCCCAGGCTCTCGATGCTTTCGCCCGTGGCTTCCGAAAGGCGCATGAGGCCGAACTGCACCTTGGCCATGTCCTGATAGTAGGCGGTGAAGACGTAGTTGATGGCCGCCCCCGCCGCGGCGCCGATCACGGGCACCATCTGGGCGGCGACCTTCTGGCCCAGGGGGACGGCCAGCCGGGGCGCGACCTTGGCGATCAAGCCCTGCACGGTGCCCCCGGTGACCGACAGGCGCAGGGTGAGGAAGGACAGGTCCGCCTCCTTCTTCTCGTCGAGGGGGCCTGCGGCGGCGAAGACGCGGATGCAGGCCGCGCGTGTGTCGGGGTGGTCGCTGTCGAACCCGTGCTCCTCCGCGGTAGACAGGATCGCCCGCAGGATCACGGTGGTCGTCACGGGCAGCTCCGCCAGCGCAGTGCCGATACCGCCGAACCCGCCCGCGGCCCCCGTGCCCAGCGTGATGGCGCGGGTCAGCCAGTCCGACGTGTCGGGGATGCGCCCGCCGCGCGACGCCTTGGCCGCGGTCAGCGAATAGTCGAGCGCGCTGACGGTCGCCTTCTCCAACCGGGCCTTGGCGCCCTTGGGCAGCATGTCGAGCAGGTTCTCGGCCTGCGCGCCCACGAGGTTGAGGACCTGGAAGCCCGCGCCCTGCGCGTCCTTCAGGATCCCGGCGATGCGGTCGAGTTCCGCATCCCGGTCGAGCGGGGGGAAGACGGTCTGCTGTTCCATGGGGGTGATGTTGGTGCGGGGACGGGGGAGGGCAAGAGGGGGCGACGAGCGGGATGCGGACGCCTGCCGCTGCGATCGTCGATGCCGCCTGGGGGGGCGAACCGGATCCGCAGTTCCGGGATGGATCGCTTCCCCACGACGTCCCCCGTCGATGTCGAGGACATGCCGTCCGTCCGGCGGGGGTCACGCCGATGCACCGCGGCCGGGGACCGTGCCGGCCAGGGTCGCCGTCGGGATGCCCTACCCGGTCGGGCCCGCATCGCCGGTCGGGCCGATTTCCGCCGCGATCGTCCCGGAGGGGATCCGTCGCTGGCGTTGGGAGGCGTTCCTTCGGTACGCCCCCGGTCGATTGTTGTGGGCCTTTCCCCGTGCTGACATTTTCCGATCGGCAGTTCGAGACGTTCCGAGACACGGCGCGCGGCAGATGGGTGGCCGCGCGGGCCCCACATCTGCACGCCACGTTCGCCGGGCATTACGGCGCGCACGGCGTGGCGGCCGATGTGCTGGGCCCCGTAATCGAGGCGGTGGCCGCATGGGCGCAGGCGCGGGGCATCCGCGCGGAGGCCGACGTCATGCGCCTGTCGGTCGTCGCAGCGTCGTTCGGCCACCGCTTCTGGATGGACCCGCGCGCGGCGTCCCTGGTGACGGGGGCGCTGGACGACGCCATCCCCCGCAGCCGCGTCGCCCTGACGCTGGTCAAGGCAGTCAAAACGTGGCTGGAAACGCTTTGGCAGGGGGATGATCTGACCGGCTTCGCGAATCGCCTGACGCACGCGATCCGCATGGGCGCCCCGTTGGAGCGCGATACGCTGCAGGCCGTCCTGCCGGGCCATTGGCGCGTCCTTTCGGACGAAGACAACGCGCGACTCCTCCGCTGGCTCGTGCCGCGGCTGCCCGCGACGCTGACCGAGCGTCCGTCCCACGCCCTGGCCGCGACCGCATGCGCCCTGGTCCATGGCACCGGCTGGCTTTCCGATCCGCAATATCCCCGCCTGCAGGCGATCGTGACCGCGGACGACACGCCGGCCGATCTGGCCCGCGGGCTTCACGCGCTGTACGCCGACGTGGCGGGACGATGAGCGGCCCGCAAAGCCCGGCGGGTTTCGCGAGCGCGGCGGACGGCGCGACGGCGCATGGCTCCGCCGCGATCGACGATCCGACCTGCCTGTGCGACGACAACTGGGTCAAGATCCGCTACGAGCATGCGGATGGGTCGGGCGTGGCGGGCGCCAGCTATATCGTCCAGACCGTCACGGGCGACGCCACCGGCGAGGTCCTGGCACAAGGCGTCACGGACGGGAACGGCGACGCCGTGGCGACCCTGCCTAGCGGGATCGAGGAGGTGGAGTTCTACTTCTTCGACGATCCGGAGGGGGAGCCCTACGAGGATCCCGAGGCGCGTGCGCCGGTCGAGGAGCCGGAGGAGGGGTTCTTCGCGCGCCTCTGGGACGACATCGCGGAGGCGGGGGACTGGGTCTGGGGCGTAATCCAGGGCGATTTCAACGAGGACGCCAGCACCAGCCAGATCATCGCGCGCATGATCCTGACCATGATCCCCGGCATCGACCAGCTGGCGGACGCGCAGGACATCGTCAACATCCTCTACCGCCTGATCTGGCGGCGGGAATGGGACGTCCCTGCGCACTGGATCCTGCTGGTCATCACCCTGATCGGCCTGATCCCGACCTTCGGATCGCTCGCGAAGGGCATCCTGAAGATGGTGCTGCGGCGTGCCGGCGACATCGGCGCGCTGCGCTCGCTCTACGGCGTGTTCAACTTCTTCGGCATCGGCAACGCTCATCGCTGGCTGAAGGAGTTCTCGCGCCGGCTGACGGGGGACATCCTGGACTGGGCGGTGGGGGAGCTGAACCGCCTGTTGAACCGGGCCGCCGCGTACATGGACTGGGCCAAGACGCGGCTGGGCGGCGTGACGGGCTGGAACGCCCGCCTGAACGACGGCATCGCCCGCGTCGGGGCCTTCCGTGGGGTGGCGACGGAGAAGCTGCGCGAGGCCGCCACGACGCTTCAGCGCCGGCTGGCGCAGACGCTCGCCGCCGCCATGAGCCGCATCGGTCGCGGCGGGACGCGCAACGGCAAGGCGCATACGGTCAAGCAGAACGTGGAGGCGCCGCCGGCAAGGGTGCCGCGGCATCCCAGGACGCAGGACGAACTAGACGATTTGGCCCGAGACCCGTCCCACGGGGGGCGGATTTCACGAAGCAGCGAAGCGGAACGTGACGTCGGCCTCGGACTGGAAGAGCGGGGCGAGGTCCCTGGACCGATCAGACGCGATCCAACCGGGGGGGCAGAGTTCATTGACGCAGATGGCGTCGAATGGGACGTTAAGGCCTATAACTCCAACTTCCCAAACGGCTTCGACCCTGCCCGTGTGGAAGAGCAACTGGATCTATCTCGCCGCCTGGGAGAGAACGTAATGATCGATACCCGGAACATTTCAGCAGCTGACATGAACACCTTGAGGCAGATCGTCGGTGACAATGGGTTTGGGGAAATCGTCAGGTTCTGGCCATGATCGAAGAAATCCACGAAGTCCCAGCCGCTTTTCAAGCGCATGCAGATTGGCTCCGGACGAGGGGGCAAGCCGGGCGGCGTTTCAACGGGCAGCACTTGGATATGCGGAGTATCGACCTCAGCGGAGTGGATCTCAGCGAATGCGCTCTGGGCTATGCTAATCTTTCCGGGATGGATTTGAGCGGGTTCGAGTTCGTCGGCGCCCATCTGGTCGATTGCGATTTCAGATCGTGCAATCTTGCGGGGGCATCGTTTCACAAGGCGACCTTGGATGGATCGGACTTCAGGGGCACTTCCGTCGAGGGCACTCGGTTCACCCGTGCCAGCTTCATCGGAACGAACATGAAGGGCGTCGACCTATCGAAGGCTCTGATCGACCGACGGCGGCTCCTCTACGCTATCGTTTGATGCGCGAGCCTCACTGGATGCGGGATACAAGATTACTCGAGTGCCCCCCGTCTCATTGGACAGCCTGGCCGGGGTTGAGCGCTGATCTGAACCCGACCAGCAAGCGCATACCTATCGCGATCGGGGACGATGGGATCGACCTATTCGCGGACTTGCGGATCGATACCGTTCTCGACCGTGTCTCGTTCGAGCCGATCGTTCACGGCCATGACGACAGATGAAACTCACGGAGAAAATTGCGGTCCGGAGAGAAGGGGCATCCGATGCGAGGAAGACCGCGTCGTCGCGACGACACGGGGCATGGGACGCATGTGCGGCAAGCTGACGTTCGAGTACGTGTCGGGCGGTCCGTCCGAGAGTAGGGAATGGTACGAGGTGGACGGGACCGATTTCCCGGCGGTGCGCGACGGCGAGATGACGGGGCGTGACCTTCCGGCGAATACGGTCTCAGCTGGTCACGTGCCATCGTGACGACCGGCGACGTCACCTCGTTCCTTCCCGCGATGCGATGCCCGAACGTCTGTCCCTTCGCCGCGCGCTCCATCCGCTCGAAGCCTTCTTCGACCGCCTGCCGTACGACATGTTCGAGCGAGCCTTGGAGAACTTCGTGGAAGGCATCGGCCACAATCCCGAGCGCACAACGTGATTCCTGCCGGGTAGAATCGCGGCGGGTACCGGCATTCCAGAAGGGCAGATCGGACATATCGAGTGGGGCCGACTCCGTCGTCCTCCTGCTGAACGGCGAGACGCTCCTCCGATGACGACATTGTGTCGGCATGCGCCGGGTGCTTGGGTCCGTATCACGGCGGTATCGGTGTGGATTGGGTGCCGACAGCCATGGCGGGGGTTGGACGATCCGCGGCATGATCGATGGTCCGAAGGACGTCCCCGCCGCCCTGGGCGGCCATGTGGCATGGTTGGTTCCCGTCGGGCGGATCGAGGGGGCGTCGATATGCGGGACGCCGTGATCGACGGGCACCGTCCGAACCAGGCCATCACCTGGGCCAAGCCGGATGCACGCGTCCTAGGCTGCGCGTTCCACCGTCCCCGCGACTCCCTCCCAGTCCCAGCAGCCCAGGACGCGGTGGGGGTCCGTGGGTGGGGGCATGGTGACGTCCGGGAGGCGGGCGAAGCCGAAGCGGCCGTAATAGGGGGCGTCGCCGACCAGGAGGACGCGGGCGATGCCGGCAGCCCGGGCGCGGTCGAGGCCCGACTGGATCAGCACGGCGCCCACGCCCTCGCCCTGCCGCGTGGGGTGGACGGCGATTGGCCCGAGCAGCATCGCGTCCCAGCGCCCGCCCACGCGGACGGGCCAGAACCGGATCGCGCCGGCGAGCGCCCCGTCCTCGCGCGCGCACAGGCACAGGTCGCGGGCGGGGGGGACGCCGTCGCGCAGGCGATAGGACGACAGCGCGGTGCGGCCGGGGGCAAAGCAGAGGTCGTAGAGCGCCTCGACCTCCCACAGGTCGTCGGGCCGTTCCCGCAGCAGTTCCATGGCGCCCGCGGTCGCACGGCGCTAGAGGGGGGTCAACACGCCACGACGCCGGGACGCCGCCCCCCATGTTCTATCGCCCCGCGGACGGGCACGGCCTGCCGCACGACCCGTTCAACGCCGTCGTCGCCCCGCGCCCCATCGGCTGGATCGCCACGCGGGGGGCCGCGGGCGATAACCTGGCGCCGTACTCGTTCTTCAACGCCGTGGCCTACGTGCCGCCGCAGGTGATGTTCGCCTCTACCACGGCGAAGGACGATCGGGACGGCACGAAGGACAGCCTGGCCCAGATCCGCGAGACGGGGGTGTTTTGCATGAACGTGGTGGCGCATGCGGCGCGGGACGCGATGAACGCGACCTCGGCCCCGCATCCGGCGGGGGTGGACGAGTTCGCGGCCGCGGGCGTGGCGAAGGCGGAGTGCCGGGCCATCGACTGCCCGCGCGTGGCGGACGCCCCGGCGTCGCTGGAATGCCAGCTGACGCGGATCGTGACGCTGCCGGGCGCGGCCAACCTGGTGGCCTTCGGCGAGGTGGTGGGCGTGCATCTGCGCGACGACTGCTTGGTGGACGGCCTGTTCGACCCCGCGCGGTACGTGCCGTTGGCGCGGATGGGGTATCGCGACTATGCCGCGGTGGAGCGGACGTTCCCCCTGGCGCGGCCGGGTCAGGGAAGCTGAAGGGGGGGCTGCGGCCGCGCTTCCGCTTGAAGCGGGCCGCCCCCCGGCTACCCTGCGATCCATGCTCCTGTCCGTCCGAGACGTCACGAAGTCCTTCGACACCGGCGAAGGTCCCATCCGGGTCTTGGACGGGGTGTCCTTCGACCTGGCGGCGGGGCAGACGCTGGCGCTGACGGGCGAGTCGGGGTCGGGCAAGTCCACGCTGCTGCACTTGTGCGCGGGTCTCGACACGGCGGACGGAGGCGCGGTGGTGGTGGACGGCACCGACCTGACGACGGCGGCGGACGGAGCGCGCGCGGCGCTGCGGCGCGGGTCTGTGGGGCTGATCTTCCAGCAGTTCAATTTGATCCCCTCGCTCGACGTGGCCGCGAACCTGTCCTTTCACGCGCGCCTGGCGGGCCGGGCGGTGGACCCCGCGCCCATCGCGGAACGGCTGGGCCTGTCGGAGCATCTGACCAAGTGGCCCGAGCAGCTGTCGGGCGGGCAGCAGCAGCGGGTCGCCATCGGGCGGACCCTGGCCGCGTCGCCCAAGCTGGTCCTGGCCGACGAGCCCACGGGCAACCTGGACGAGGCGACGGGCGACGCGGCGCTGGACCTGATGGTGGACATGACCCGGCAGACGGGGGCGGGGCTTCTGATGGTGACTCATTCCGAACGTCTGGCGGGGCGCCTGGACCGCCGGCTGCGCCTGCGCGCGGGGCGGGTAGCGTGATCCGCGCCGCCCTGCGCGCGCTGCTGGGCCATTGGCGGCGGCACCCGGTGCAGCTGCTGACGCTGGTCGTGGGGCTGGCGCTGGCGACGGGGCTGTGGACGGGGGTGCAGGCGATCAACGCGCAGGCGCGCCAAAGCTATGCCGATGCGGCCGCGACGCTGGACCGGGACACTCTTCCCCGGCTGGAGGGGGTGCTGACGCTTGACGACTTCGCCGCCGCCCGCCGGGCCGGCTGGCCGGTGACCCCCGTGGTCGACGCGGCGCTGCCCGGCACGGGGCTTCGCGTCTTGGGCCTGGATCCGTTCACCGCGCCGCCGGGGCCGGCTTCGGCCGCGGTGGGGGAGGCGGAGGTGCTGACCGGGTTCCTGCTGGGGGCGGTCGTCCTGGTGGAACCGGGCACGGCGGCGCGCGTGCCGGACGGGATCGCCGCCCGCGCGGTGGAGGGTCTGGCGCCGGGCGTGGTGGTGGCCGACGTCGCGCGGGCGCTGGATCTGGCGGGGACCGACCGGCTGGACGGGCTGCTGCTGACATCGGACGGGGTGGGGTCGGTGCCGTTGGACAGCTTGTTTCCCGACGCCCGCCTGGTCGCGCCTTCGGGCGATGCTGGGATCGGGCGGCTGACGGACAGTTTCCATCTGAACCTGACCGCCTTCGGGTTGCTGGCCTTCGCGGTGGGGCTGTTCATCGTCCATGCCGCGATCGGCCTGGCGTTCGAGCAGCGGCGCGCCTTGTTCCGCACCCTACGCGCGCTGGGCGTCCCCTTGGGCGTGCTGATGGGCTGCCTGTCGCTGGAACTGGTGGCGTTGACCCTGTTGGGCGGCGGGCTGGGGGTGGCGCTGGGCTACGTCGTCGCGGCGGCCCTGCTGCCCGGCGTGGCGGCGACGTTGTCGGGGCTCTACGGCGCGGGGGTGTCGGGGTCCCTGTCGCTGTCGCCGGCCTGGTGGCTGTCGGGTCTGGGCATGGCCGCCCTGGGATTGGTCGTGGCGGGCGGGCAGAGCCTGTGGTCCCTGGCCCGCCTGCCGCTCCTGGCGCCCGCGCAGCCGCGCGCCTGGGCGATGGCCCGCACCGCGACGCTGCGTCGGCAGGCGGTGGCGGGGGCCGGGCTGCTGGTCGCGGCCGGGGTGCTGGCGGTGGTGGGCGACGGTCTGCCGGCGGGGTTCGCGCTGCTGGGCGCGCTGCTGCTGGGGGCCGCGTTCCTTCTGCCCGCCGTCGTGACCGCGGTGCTGGCGGGGGGCGCGCGGCTGGCGCGCCGGCCGGTGGCGGAATGGATGTGGGCCGACGCGCGCCAGCAGGTGCCGGGCCTGTCGCTGGCCCTGATGGCGCTGATGCTGGCTTTGGCGGCCAATATCGGCGTCGGCACGATGGTGGGCAGCTTCCGCGGGACGTTCACCGGTTGGCTGGATCAGCGGCTGGCGTCCGAGATCTACGTCACCGCCGCCGACGTCGCGGAGGCGGAGGCGATGCAGGCGCTGCTGGCCGACGACGCCCGGGTGACGGCGATCCTGCCCATCGCATCGGTCGAGGACCGGCCCGGGGGCGCGGCGGGGCAGGTCTATGCGATCGCGGACCACGCGACCTATCGCGACAACTGGCCCCTGCTGGACGGCGCTCCGGACGTCTGGGACCGCATCGCGGCGGGCGAGGCGGCGCTGGTCAACGAGCAGCTGGCCCGCCGGGAAGGCCTGTGGACGGGCGCGACCGTCGATCTGGGCCGCGGCGGGACCTGGCCCGTGGCGGGCGTGTATTCCGATTACGGCAACCCCCTGGGGCAGGCGATGCTGGGGCTGGAGGTGTTTCGGGCGACCTATGCGGACGCGCCGATCACGCAGTTCGCCCTTCGCGTCGTGCCTGGGGGCACGGAAGGGGTGATCGCGGACCTGACGGCGGCGTTCGACCTGCCCGGCCAGCGGATCGTGGACCAGGCGTCGATCAAGGAGTTCAGCCTCGCGGTGTTCGAGCGGACCTTCGCGGTGACCACCGCCCTGAACGTGCTGACGCTAGGGGTGGCGGCCTTCGCGCTGTGGGCATCGCTGACGACGCTTGCCGAGATGCGCCTGCCGCAGATCGCGCCCCTGTGGGCGCTGGGCCTGACGCGGCGGCGGATCGCGCTGGCGGATCTGGGCCGTGCGCTGGGCCTGGCCGCCTTGACGGCCCTGCTGGCGGTGCCCGTGGGGGTCGCGCTGGCCTGGGCCCTCCTGGCGGTCGTCAACGTCCTGGCTTTCGGGTGGCGGCTGCCCCTGCGGGTGTTCCCCGGGGAATGGGCGCTTCTGGGACTCTGGGCGATGCTGGCGGCCGGCCTGGCCGCGGCGCTGCCCACCGCGCGGCTGTGGCGGATGCCGCCCGCGCGCTTGGTGAAGGTGTTCGCGCATGAACGGTAGAGCCCTCGTCCTGGCCGGGATCCTCGCAACCGGTTGCACCGCCGCCACGGCCCAGGGCTTCGCGGGCCTGGGGCAGGGGGGCGAGGGGTTCGCCCTGCCGCGGGACGGGACGGTCCTGCGCTTTCCCGCCGACCACGGCGCGCATCCGGACTATCGCATCGAGTGGTGGTACCTGACCGCCGTGCTCGACGGTGCGGACGGGCGGACCTACGGGGTGCAGTGGACGCTGTTCCGGTCCGCGCTGACGCCCACGGGTCCGCAGGTCTGGATGGGGCATCTGGGCGTGACGACGCCCGACGCGCATTATTCGGGCGAACGGCTGGCCCGCGGCGACGTGGGACAGGCGGGTGTCGTGGCCGATCCGTTCGAGGCCTGGATCGACGACTGGTCCAGGGCCGGGCCGTCCCTGGACGTTCTTCGCCGCCAGGCGGGCGGGCGCCCCACCAGGCATACTTCCACCCGCCAAGACCAAC
>NZ_JARGZA010000006.1 GCF_030973515.1 Jannaschia maritima | reverse complement strand
GAAGGCGCGGGGTGCCACGATGCTGCCGGGGGTCGCGGCGTATGGGCTGTCGGGCGGTGGGCATCAGATCACCGCGCCGCCCCGCACCCGTCTCCATACGTGTCAACGCCCTGCCCTTGTAATGCGCGTCCCCTCCGCCGAAGTGCAGCGCGACCCCGACGTCGGGGCGGCGGGCCAGGCGGCTCAGGATCGCATCGGTGTTCCGCGCCGTCGACACGACCAGCAGGCGGATGGCCGCGCCGCCGCCTTCGTTCACTCTGCAGCGCTCCCCAATCCCTCGTCGGACAGCAGGTCCGTCTTCGGCATCAGGCGGATCAATTCCTTGGTATAGTCGTGCTGCGGGGCCCCGAACAGCTGCGCCGTCTCGGCCACCTCAACGAGGGCGCCGTCCTTCAGCACGCCGACGCGGTCGCACATCTGGCGTACGACCGGCAGGTCATGGCTGATGAACAGCATCGTCAGGCCCAGGTGTTCCTGCAGGTCCTTCAGGATGTTCAGGATCTGGGCCTGGATGGACACGTCCAACGCGCTGGTCGGCTCGTCACAGATCAGGAACCGCGGTTGCGTTGCCAGGGCCCGCGCGATCGAGATGCGCTGCCGCTGCCCGCCGGAGAACTCGTGCGGATACTTCAACCCGGCCTCCGCCCCCAGGCCGACGCGGTCCAACAGTTCCGCCACGCGGTCCTTCACCTGCGCCCTGGGGATGACGCCCAGGTGCAACGCAGGCTCGGCTACTATGGCGTCGACGCGGTGACGAGGGTTCAGGGAGGAGTAGGGATCCTGGAAGATCATCTGCACCTGACGGCGATACCCGTCCACGTCGTCCTCGATCGGCGTGCCGTCGAACAGGACCCGGCCCGCGTCCATTCCATAGAGACCAGCGATCATCCGCGCGATGGTCGACTTGCCGGATCCGGACTCGCCCACCAGCCCGAACACCTCGCCCGGCCGGATGTCGAAGCTCACGTCGTCCACGGCGGTGAAGTACCGGCGCCGGGACGGAATCAGACTGTTCTTGTCCAGGAACCGCTTGGTGATACCCTGCACCTGCAACAGCGGCCCGTCGGTGGCCGGCTGGACGGGCCAGTTGCGGGCCAGATCCTCGATCTTGAACGTCGTTTCGCGCCCGCCATAGCTGATCTGGGGAAAGCGATGCAGCTTGAGGCCGGGGCGCGGCACGGCGGCGATCAGCGACTTGGTGTAGGGGTGCTGGGGCTGGCCCAGGATCTGCACGGTGGGGCCCGATTCCACGATGGCGCCCGCATACATGACCGTGACGCGGTCCGTGGTTTCGGCGATGACGCCCATGTCGTGCGTGATCAGGATGACGCCCACCTGCCGTTCGCGCGCAAGCTCACGGATAAGGTCCAGGATCTGCGCCTGGATCGACACGTCGAGCGCGGTGGTCGGCTCGTCGGCGATGATGACCTCGGGCTCCGAGCACAGGGCGAGCGCGATGACCACCCGCTGCCGCATCCCGCCGGAGAACTGGTGCGGGTACTGGTCCACACGCCGGCCCGGCTCCGGGATGCCGACCCGGTCCAACAGGTCGACGGCCCGCCGTCGGGCCTGTTGCGCGTTCAGATTCAGATGGGCCGTGATCGTCTCGACCAACTGCTCGCCCACGGTGAAGAGCGGGTTCAGCGACGTCAGGGGATCCTGGAAGATCATGGAGATCTCGCGGCCGCGCAGGTCCTGCATCGCGGCCTGGTCCAAGCCGGAGATCTCGCGGTCGCCCAGGCGGATGGTGCCGTGCGCAATGCGACCGGGCCGGTCCAGGAGCCCCATGATGGCCGCGCCGATGGTCGACTTTCCCGCCCCGGATTCACCCACCAGCCCGTGGATCTCGCCCGGCTCCACCGTCAGGGTCGCGTCGTCCACGGCCGTGAACAGCTTGCGCCGCGTCGGAAACTCGACGGTCAGGTCATCGATGGTCAGCCTGTGGTTCACGTCCACCATGGTCCGGCCCCCGTCAGTCGTTCAGCTTGGGGTTCAGCGCGTCGCGCAGCCAATCCCCCAGCAGGTTCACCGACAGCGCCAGCGCCAACAGCGTGCAGGCGGGGAAAAACAGGATCCACCACTCGCCCGAGAACAGGAAATCCTGGCCGATGCGGATCAGCGTTCCCAGGCTGGGCTGCGTGGGCGGGGCGCCGACGCCCAGGAAGGACAGCGTGGCCTCCGCAATGATGGCGAGCGCCAGGCTGATGGTCGCGATGACCAGAACCGGCGACAGGACGTTGGGCAGGATGTGGCGGACCATGATGGCCCCCGATCCCCGCCCGATCAGGCGGGCGGCCTGCACGTACTCCTTACCCCGTTCCACCAGGGTGGCGCCGCGCACGACGCGGGCGAACTGCACCCAGTCCGACAGGCCGATGGCCAAGATCAGGACCCAGATCGCCATCTGGTCGCGGTACTCGATGGGAATAACGCCCCGCGCGATGCCGAAGATCAGAAGCGCCACCAGGATCGACGGAAAGGTCAGCTGCACGTCGGCCACGCGCATGATGACCGCGTCAGTCAGACCCCCGACATAGCCCGCGATCAATCCGAGCGAGATGCCCAGCACCATCGCGAGCAGCACGGCCATGACGCCGACGAAGAGCGAGATCCGCATGCCGTAGAGGATGGTGGAGAAGACGTCGCGCCCCTGGTCGTCGGTACCCATCAGGAACGTGTCGCCGGTGAACTGGTTCGCCACCCCCGGCTGCGAGAAGCCGTTCATCAAGTTCAGCGATGCCGGATCGAACGGATTCGTGGGCGCGATAAGGGGTGCGAAGACGGCGGACAGGACCAGGAGCAGGGTCACCGCGGCAGCCACCATCGCGACGGGCGAGCGGCGGAAGTTGTAGGACAGGTCGCTGTCCCAGGCCGCATGCCAGCGCGACGGGCGCGTGACCTCCGCGGCTTCCAACCGACCCAGGGGCTTGGCGCCCTGGCGCGTGGCGTCCGGTAGATCGCTCATGCTGTCTTCCCATCGATGCGGAGGCGGGGATCGACCCAGACATAGAGGAGGTCGACGATCAGGTTGATCAGCACGAACATCACGGAGATCAGCATCAGGTAGGCGGCCATCACGGGTATGTCGACGAACTGCACCGCGTTGATGAACAGCAAGCCCACGCCGGGCCATTGGAACACCGTTTCCGTGATGATGGCGAAGGCGATGATGCTGCCCAGTTGCAGGCCCGTCACCGTGATGACGGGGACCATCGTGTTCTTCAGCGCGTGACGAAAGTTTATCGCCCGCGACCGCAGGCCCCGCGCGCGCGCGAAGCGGATGTAGTCCTGGCGCAAGACCTCCAGCATCTCGGCCCGAACCAGGCGCATGATCAGGGTCATCTGGTACAGGCCAAGCGTGATCGCGGGCAGGATCAGCGATTTCAAACCCGATTCCGTCAGCAGGCCGGTGCTCCACCAGCCCAGATCCACGACGTCTCCCCGCCCGAAGGTGGGCAGCCAGCGCAGTTGCACTCCGAAGACGTAGATCAAGAGGATGCCGATCAGGAAAGTCGGCAGGCTGACCCCGATCAGCGAGGTAGACATAATGACGTTGGCCGCCACGCCCCGCCTGCGGATCGCGGTGAAGACGCCCAGCGCGATACCCAGCGTCACGGCCAAAAGCCCTGATATCAATGCCAGTTCCAGCGTGGCGGGCAAGCGTTCGGCGATGATGTCCGCCACGGGGCGCGACTGACGATAGCTGATGCCGAAGTCGCCCTGGACCGCGCGGACGAGGAAGTCGAAGTACTGGACCGGGAACGGATCGTTCAGGCCCAGGGCTTCACGCAGCCGGTCCACGTCGGCCTGCGTGCGTTCCTGCCCAAGCAACTGCTCGATCGGATCGCCGACGAAGCGGAACATCGAGAACGCGACGAGCCCCACGACCAGCAGGACGAGGATCGATTGCAGCATGCGGCGGACGATGTAGGCGACCATCGCCTACCTCTGTCCGCACGGGGAGGTGCGGTCAAGCGGCGCCGATGCGCCGTAGGGCGATCCGGTGGGCGCAGGCGGCGACCGCATGCTCCAGCGCGTGCATCAACGGGCGACCGTCCCGTTAATCGGGCGGCGGGGCGGCATCGACGCGCTGCGGGGCCGTGATGTCGCCCGGATCGAAGGATCCCCCTGCGGCAACGGCTATGGTCAGACCACCCACGCGATGCAGGAACTCGAATGCCTGCAAGTCGGACAGCCCGTCGCCGAGATAGATCATCTGATCGAACGGGACGTACATGTCATCGGGCCCGACGTAGTCAGCCGCGCGTTCGGGGCCGTTCTGACCGTCCACGTCGGCCCCTTTGCCCAGCGCCTCCAGGTAGAGGGCCTTGGCGGGATGGCCGACGACGCGCTTGACGCAACTCATCACACCGTCGTCGCCGCCTTCGAACCCGGAGGCTAGGATACGGTCGAACGCCTGCGCGACCGGTGTGCGGGAGATCAGTTCGTCATAACCGGAGGACAGGACTACGAAGTCCAGGTCGATCCCATCCGCGATGGCGTCGACGGCGGATCGCAGGCGATCCGGCATATCCATCACGCCGGGAAACAGTTCGATGTGATCAGCCGCCTCGTCGAACATCGCGTTGGACAGCGGATTGTCCCGCGCGTGACCCATGTTGATCAGGGCCTGTCCCCTTCGGACGATTTCGTCCCAGTGCGAGCCGAGTGGTTCCTCGTAGTCCCGTTCCCAATCCGACCGATCCACACCATAGGCGGCGCATATCGCATTGATGGAGTCGGAGGCCAGCGTCCGGTCGAAGTCGAAAGCCAGGAGGATGCGAGGAATGTGAGGGCGTGCGTTCGGCATGCCGCCCAACGCACCGCCCCTCCGTGCGGTTCGTTCTAGCCCGCAACCTCCATCCAACGCAGGACGACGAAGTTGTCGGGGCGTTGCACAAGATCCACCCCGTCCTTCACGCCCCAGATGAGCGGTTGGACGTAGAGGGGCACGTAGACCGCCTCGTCCTTCACGATGTTCGCCACCTCGTCCAGCATGGCCTGCCGCGCGCCGTCGTCGATCTCGGACTGAATTCGCGGAAGCAGCTCGTCCACGCGATCGTTGGAATAGCCGCCGAAGTTCCAGGACCCCAGCTTTGCCTCCTCGTCGGGGGTGGCGACCAGGAAACGGATCGGGTGTTCGGCGTCGAACGTGCCGGGCGACCAGCCCAACAGATAGACGTCGTGCTCCTCCGCCCGCAGCGTGGGCCAATAGTTGGCGACGGGCATCGTCTCCAGTCGCGGCTGCAGGCCGACCTGGGCCAGCATCGCGTTGATCGCGGTGCACACGGCCTCGTCGTTCAGGTATCGGTCGTTGGGACATCGCAGGCTGAACTGGAACCCGTCCGGATACCCGGCCTCCGCCAGCAGGACGCGCGCAGCGTCGGGATCGTAGGCGTAGGGGTCCAGCCCTTCGGTGAAGCCACGCATCCCGGGTCCGACCAGTTGCGCAACGGGCTCGGCGGATCCGCGCATCACCGTCTGCAGGATCGCGGGCACGTTGACCGCCTGTGCCACGGCACGACGGACGCGGGCGTCCTGGAACGGGTTCCCCTCGACGTCTCCACCATACAGGCCGTCCGCGTCGTGCGGGAAGCCCAGCATGATGACCCGGGCCTCGATCCCTCGGACGACGTCCACGCCGTCCGCCTGCTCGACGCGCGCAGCGTCCTGCACGGGCACGGGTTCGATCAGGTCCAGCTCGCCCGACAGGAGCGCGGCGACCGACGTGGCCGCGTTCTGCACCGGCTGGAACACAGCGCGGTCCACGTTGCCAATGTCGTCGTCCCACCAGCCATCATGCGCCTCCAGCACGGTGCGCAGGCCGGGCTGGCGCTCGGTCACGCGATAGGGGCCGGTCCCATTGGCATTCGTCGTCGCGAAGTTGCCCTGTTCGATGTTCGGGCGCGCCACGTCGTTCGCCTCGGCCCAGCCGCTGTCCAGGATCATCCAGTTGGCGATGCTATCGGGAAAGATCGGGTTCGGCGCGCTCGTCAGGATGTCGACGGTGTAGTCGTCGACCTTCACGACCTCGCTGACGGGTGCGAACCAGCTGGCCACGTCCGATTCCGGGCTCGACGCGCGCTCGTAGCTGAAGATCACGTCGTCGGCGTCGAACGCCTCGCCGTCGTGGAAGGTCACCCCCTCGCGCAGGGTAAAGCGCCAGCCCTCGCCGTTGCCGATCGGCTCCCACGACGTCGCCAATGCGGGTTCGATGGACATGTCGCGGCCCCGGCGGACCAGCCCTTCGTACACGTTGCCCAGAAGGCTGAAGTTCGGCGCGGAGTTGCCCGCATGTGGATCCAGCGTGTTCGGATCGGTGGTGGACGCATAGCGAAGTTCGGCGGCCCCGGCGGGCAGGGCCACCGACAGGGCCAGCAGGGGCAGGATGGAACGCATGGATGTCTCCCGTTGTGTCGGGGGCAGGATGACGTGCAGGGCCGCGGTGTCAAATCACGCCTCGCGATGGTCGCGGCGGCAGGCTAGGCCGGTCCCATGGTGCCCGTGATCGACAACCGTGCCGCGCGCGCGATCTTCCTGGACCACCACGGCCTGGCCGAACCGCCCGCGGGGCCGGGCAAGGGGGCGGACCTGGCCCGTACGATCGCGCGGCTGGGTTTCGTGCAGTTGGACAGCATCGACACCGTTGCGCGGGCCCAGCACATGATCCTGCACGCGCGGCGCCCGGCCTATGTGCAATCGGCCCTGCATCGGTTGCACGATCGCGACCGGGCGGTGTTCGAGCATTGGACTCACGATGCCAGCGCGATCGACATGGACGTGTTCCCGCATTGGCGCCTGCGCTTCGCACGGTCCCGCGATCGGTTGGCACGACGGTGGACAGCAGTCGACCGAGACGGCTTTCCCGCCCTGTGCGAGGATATCCTGCGCCTCATCGCGGACGATGGTCCCCGTTCGTCGGCCGAACTGGGCGAGGGGGAGGCTCGCTCGAAGGGCGGCTGGTGGGACTGGCATCCGTCGAAGACGGCACTGGAATACCTGTGGCATACGGGCGAGCTATCGGTGACGCGACGCGATGGGTTCGTGAAGGTCTATGATCTGACCGAGAACGTGATCCCGCCCGAACGGCTGAACGCGCGCGTCCCGGAGGCGGAGACGGTGGACAGGGCCTGCCGGTCGGCGTTGGATCGGCTGGGCTTCGCGACATCCGGAGAGCTTGCGGCGTTCTGGGATCTGGTCACGCCCGCGGAGGCGAAGGACTGGGTCACGGGCGCTCGGGCGGACGGGACGGTGATCGACGTGGACGTGGCGGGACATGACGGCCGCCTGCGTCGCCACGTCGCCCCGCCGGAACTTCCGGACTCACCCGTCCCCACCGTCACCCCACGGTTGCGGATCCTCAGCCCCTTCGACCCCGTCCTGCGGGAACGCGACCGTGCGGAACGCCTGTTCGGCTTTCGCTATCGGATCGAGATCTTCGTGCCGGAGGCCAAGCGCCGGTACGGCTACTACGTGTTTCCCATCCTGGAAGGGGACCGGCTGGTGGGACGGATCGACGCGAAGCGGGTCGACGGACGCCTGCACGTCCGCGCGCTCTGGCCGGAGCGGGGGGTGCGTTGGGGCGCGGGGCGGCAGGCGCGCCTGGAGGGGGCGCTGGCGCGCACCGCCAAGCTGGCGAACGTGACCGGCGTGACGTTCGAGGGTGGGTGGTTTCGGGTTTAAGTAACTTTCCACCCCTGCATGGGGCTAGTCCGCAGGGCCACATCGTCGCCCTCCGGGCCGAGGGAGGTCCCCGCGCAACGCGAGGGACCGTCACGAAGGAGGGCGGCCCGAAGGCCGCCCCCGCGTCGTGTCGGGCATTGGACCCGATCAGTTCATCTCGAAGAACTTCATCTTGGGGTCGTCCTCGGGCGACACCTCGATGCCCACCTTGTCGGCCATGCCCCAGTTCAGGACCTGGTGGTGCAGCGGCAGGTAGATCTGCTCGTCCTGCACCTCCTCCCAGATCTCGGCGATGGTCTGATTGCGCGCGTCCAGGTCCGTTTCGGAGGCCAGGCTGACGATCTTCGCGTCCATCTCCGGGTCCGAGAAGCCGGTCGGGTTCCAGGACCCTCGGTCGCCGCCCTTCGTGTGGGTCAAGAAGTTGAAGATGTACTCCGAGTCGTAGGTCGGGACGCCCCAGCCCAGCATGTAGAAGTCGGTCGTTCCGTTCTGGATCAAGGGGAAGTGCAGCGCCTTGCCCTGCGCGTTCAGGTTCACGTCGATGCCGATCTGACCCAGCATGCCGACGACGGCCTGACAGATCGCCTCGTCGTTGACGTAGCGGTCGTTGGGGCAGTCCAGCTGGATGGAGAACCCGTCGGCGAAGTCGGACTGGGCCATCAGTTCCTGCGCCTGGGCCATGCCGTCGGCGGGCAGGGCGTCCAGCTCCTCGGTCCAGCCGTTCACGAAGGGCGGCATGATGACGTTGGTGGGCTGCGACTGGCCGCGCATCACGACCTGCTGGATGGCGTCGCGGTTGATGGCCATGTTCATCGCCCGGCGCACGTTGACGTCGGCCAGGGGGTTGGCGCCATCGACGTCGTCGCGCTCCAGGTCGTCGGCGCCGACGTTCATGCCCAGGAAGATCGTACGGTTCTGCGGCGCGGTCTTGACCTCCAGCCCGTCCGTGTCGGCGACGCGGCCCAGATCCTGCACCGGCACGTCCTGGATGAAGTCGACCTCGCCCGACAACAGCGCGGCGACCCGCGTGGCGGCGTTCTGGATCGGCGTGTACTCGATGCGCGTCACCTCCAGGGGGAACTCTCCCACGCCCCAGTAATCCTCGTTCGCTTCCAACACGGTGCGCACGTCGGGCTCCCGGCTGACCAAGCGGTACGGCCCGGTGCCGTTGACGTTGGTCGCCGCGAAGTTCGTCTCGCCGTTGGCGATGTCCTGCACGGTGACGGTGTCGTTCGCCTCCGTCCAGTCCTTGTCCATGATGAACAGGTTGGTGAAGTTGTTGGGCAGGATCGGGTTCGGTCCGTCGGTGACGAACTCGACCGTGTGGTCATCCACCGCGCGGACCTCCGTGATGGAGGTCAGCAGCTCCTTCATCGCGGACGTCTCGGACTTCGCCCGCTCGAAGGAGAACACCACGTCCTCGGCGGTGAAGTCGGACCCGTCGTGGAAGGTCACGCCCTGGCGCAGGTTGAAGACCCAGATGTTGGGGTCCTCCTCCGACACGGCCCAGTCGGTCGCCAGCGCGGGCTGCATGTTCCCCTCGGTGTCCCGGATGATGAGGGGTTCGTAGATCTGGTGTGCCAGCGTATGGGTCGGCCCCTCGTTCTGGGCGTGGGGGTCCAGCGTCAGGCTGTCGCCCGCGCGGGCCCAGCGCAGGGTTTCGGCGGAAACGCTGGTCGCGGTCAGGGCCGTGGCCGCCATGAGGGCCGTGGCGAGGATGGTCTTTTTCATTGTTGTCTCTCCTGTTGGATCTCTCCTGGAACGCACGGTCGCGGTTTCCCGCCGAAGACTCAAGAGGCGGTCAGATAGGCCGGACGCACCAAGCCGGGGGACAGCGCTTCCAGGGCGGTCAGGATATGGTGGACCGGTCGTTCCAGGCCCATGCGCAGGGCGGGGGCATAGGGCGGCAAGTTGGTGCATTCCAGGACGATCGCGGATCGGTCGCGGAGGGCGACGTGCCCCAGGGAGACCACCTCCGCCTCCGCGCGGGCGAACGACAGGGGGGCGTTCCGTCCGATGACGTCGCGCAGGTGGAGGCCGCGGGACAGGCCGACGATCGCGGCATCGCCCCACCCGTACAGATGCGCGGGACCCAACGCCGCGGCGTCGTAGGTCATCACGAGGGCGTCCGCGACCGGCGGCCCGTTCAGGACCGACGCCAGGACGGGGCGGTCCACGAGCGAGCACAGGTGGTCCTGCCACGGCGCCAGAAAGCCGCAGGACGTCGTGATCACGTCGCCCCGGGCCCGTTGCAGGGCGTCCTCGAACGGGGCGATGTCGATGTCCTCCGGCGCGTCGTGGACGACGTCGCGGACGGTGGCCGGTACGCGCAGGATTTCGATCGCCGCAGCGTAGCTGTCCGGGCACGCCACGTCGCCGGGGATGCGGGCGAAGTGCGTGTCCAGTTGCAGGATTGTCAGCCGGGGGCGGTCGTGGGGCGCAGCACGTCGGGCAGCCATGTCGCCAGCTCCGGGAAGAAGACCAGAAGGACGACCATCACCAGCATCAGCCCCACCATCGGCAGGGCGACCTTCGCGATGTAGCCGATGTCGTGCGTGGTCATGCCCTGCAGCACGAACAGGTTGAAGCCGATGGGCGGGGTGACCTGCGCCATCTCGACCACCACGACGACGAAGATGCCGAACCAGATCAGGTCGATTCCCGCCGCCCGGACCATCGGCTCCACGATGGCGATGGTCAGCACGATGGACGAGATCCCGTCCAGGAACATGCCCAATATGATGTAGAACACCGTCAGCGCGAAGATCAACGTGACGGGCGACAGGTCGAGCGTCTCGATCCAGTTGGCCAGCGCGCGCGGCAGGCCAGTGAACCCCATCGCGAGGCTCAGGAACGCCGCGCCCATCAGGATCAGCGCGATCATGGCCGAGGTTCGCGTGGCCCCCATAAGCGCCGCCGCGAACGTCCCCCAGCTCAGCGACCCCTGCGCCGCGGCCAGGATCAGCGCGCCGATGACGCCCACGGCCGCCGCCTCCGTCGCGGTGGCATAGCCCCCGAACATCGATCCGATGACGACGACCACCAACGACAGGACGGGCAGGAGGAACCGGCTTTCCGACAGCCTGTCCCGGAACGGCATGCGGGGTTCCGGCGCGGCGCGGTCGCCGGGACGCAGGAAGTGCATCGCCACGATGTAGGACGCGAACAGCCCCGCCAGGACCAGGCCGGGGATGACGCCCGCGATGAAGAGCTGCGTGATGCTCTCGTTGATCGACACGCCGTAGACGATCAGCGCAAGGCTCGGCGGGATCATAAGCCCCAGCGTGGCGGCGCCTGCGAGCGTGCCGATGATCATGTGTTCCGGATAGCCCCGTGCGCGCAGTTCCGGAATGGACATCTTGCCCACGGTGGTCAGCGTGGCCGCCGACGAGCCCGACACGGCGGCGAACAGCGTGCAGCCCGCGATGTTGGTATGCAGGAGGCCGCCGGGCAGGCCGCGCAGCCACGGCGCCAGACCGCGGAACATGTCCTGGCTCAGGCGCGTGCGGAACAGGATCTCGCCCATCCAGATGAACATGGGCAGGGCCGTCAGCGTCCAGGACGAGGACGAGGCCCAAATCACCGTGATCATCGCGTCGCCCGCGGGCCGCGTAGTGAACAGCTCCATCCCGACCCAGGCCACTCCCATCAGCGCCAGGCCGACCCAGACGGACCCGCCCAGCAGCAGGAACAGGGTGAACAGGAAGATGACCGTGGCCCAGACCTCGGTCATTCCACCGCCTCCGACACGATCTGCGGCCGGCGCAGGACCAGCGTGCGGATCAGCATGTCCCACAGGCAGATCGCCAGCAGGACGGTCCCCGCGGACATGACCAGCTGCGGGATCCACAGCGGCGTATAGACCCAGTCGTCCCCGCCCCGCCCGCCCAGCGCTTCCACCAGCCAGCCGGGGATGCGATCCTGGCCCTGCGTCCGGTCGTTCAGCATCGCGGAGAAGCCGTTCGCCTTCACCGCGAACCGCGCGAAGTACGTGGCCGTCACTGCCCCGACCGCCAAGGCACCCACATCCAGCCAACGCCGTGTCCAGCCGTTCAGGCCCAGGAACACGCCGACGCGGATATGCGCCCCCCGGGTCAGCGCGTGGGCCAGCGCGAAGAAGGACGCACCGGCCATGGCGTAGCCCGCGAAGTTGGTGGAACCGGGAAAGGCCGTACCCGTCCACCGCGACACCATCTGCGCCACGATCAGCAGAAGGATGGCGATCAGGAAGCCGGCTGCGACGACACCCGCCGCTAGGTACAGCGCGTCGAGCGCGCGCCAGACCGGCGCCAGGACGGGACGCAGGGCATCACCAGCGAAGACGGCCGACAGGGCGAAGGCACCCGGAAGGGCGAACAGCCAGACCCAGAGCGGCAGGCCGAGGAAGGGGGACCAGTCGGTCATAACAGACGATCAATCCAGAACGGAAGGATGCCCCGGCCCCGCGGGGCCGAGACGTCCCCCGCATGGATCAGTTGCGATACGCGTCCATGATCGCCTGACCCTGCTCGCCGGTGTCGGCCAGCCACTGCTCGGTCATCTTGACGCCGATCGCCTGCAGCTCTTCGGCGAACGTGCCGGACGCATCGGTCACGGTCATGCCGTTCGCTTCCAACTCGTCGTAATAGAAGTTCGTCAGTTCCTCCGACCGGGCCATGCAGTCGGCGGCCGTCTCCTCGGCGGCCCGGGTCAGGCCATCCTGCACGGCGGCGTCCAGGCCGTCCCAGACGCCCTTGTTCACCAGCACGTAGTTGCGCGGCATCCAAGCCTCGACCTTGTAGTAGTGGGTCAGATGTTCCCACACCTTGCGATCGTAGCCCGTGGCCCCCGACGAGATGAAGGCCTCGGCCACGCCGGTCGCCAGCGCCTGCGACAGTTCCGCCGCCTCGACCTGGACGGGGACCATGCCCAACTCCTCCGCAAAGGTCGCGGTCGCCGTGTTGTAGGAGCGGAACTTGACGCCCTGCGTGTCGTCGCTGCTTTCGACCGCCTTGTTGAAATAGAAGCCCTGGCCCGGCCAGGGGCAGGTATAGAGGACATGGAGGTTCTGCGCCTCCAACTCCTCGGATACGACCGGCTTGGCGGCCTGCCACATCGCCTCGTTGTCTTCGAACGTGGTCGCGGCGAAGGGCACGTTGTCCCAGCCGAAGAGCGCGGATTCGTTGCTGTGCGCCGACATCAGGCGTTCGCCGATCGGCACCTGGCCCGTCTGCACGGCGCGCTTGATGTCGCCGCCGCCGAACAGCGAGCCGCCCGCATGCACGGTGATGTCGATGGCCCCGTCGGTGTACTCGCGCACGCGGTCGGCGAAGACCTCCCCCATCTCCGAATGGAAGTTGCTCGCCGCATACGCCATGGGCATGTCCCAGGCCTGCGCGTGGCCGTCCGCGAGGGCGGGGGCGGCCAGCATCGTCGTGGTCGCGAGGATGGTGATCGTCTTCATGGTCTTCTCCCTGGTGGGCGCCGCGAATGGCGCATGGGGTCGAAGGCCGCCCAATCTCGTGCTGCGCGTTCACCCCCGATCATTTCCGCCACGATGCGTCCCGTTTTCGGCCCCGCTGTCAAGCCGACGTGCTGGTGCCCGAAGGCCAGCCAGCTTCCGGGGGCGGCCGGGCCGATCAGGGGCAGGCTGTCTGCGGGGGCGGGCCTGTGGCCCATCCATTCGCGCGCTTCCGACCAGGTCAGGTCCGGCAGCAGCGCGCACAGTTGCCGGTGCAGCAAGGCGAACGGCTTGGGGCTCGCCGGCGCGACCAGCCCTCCGAACTCGACGATGCCCGCGGCACGGACCCGACCCTCCATCGGGGTGACGGCGAACTTGCCGGCGGCCACCATCATGCTGTCGCGGGGGCGCAGGGACGCGCCGACGAGGTCCAGATGGTATCCGCGCTCGGACTCGAAGCTCAGCCGTGCCGCGCCCAGCTTGCGCGCCATCGGCGCGGACCACGGACCCAGGCACAGGACGACCGCGTCCCCCGACACCAACCCGTCCGATGTATCCAGCGCCGTGCAGGCCCCGTCGTGCATCGCGACGTTGCGGATGTCGGCCCGGCGGAACGCGCCGCCCTCCGCCCGGAAATGGTCGAACAGCGCGGCGACATAGGCCCCCGGATCCGTGACGCTTCCGTGGTCCCGGCACACCACGACGTGCCCGAACCTCCCTCGCCACACCGGGTCGTCGTAGGCGTCGCCGGCCCTGTCCTCGAACCGCACGCCATAGCGATCCCGCGTGGCCCAGGCCGCATCCTCCGCCCGCCGTGCGGCGTGGTCCGCGTAGCCGAACGCATAGTCGGCGGCGGATACGAACCGTTCGGCTCCCGTCCCCTGCGCGAGGTCCATGTGCTGCGCGTGCGCATCCCCCAGCAGGCGATGCATCGCCTCGGCATAGTGCGCCAGATGCGCGGCCGTTCCGTATCCCAGGTACCGCCGCAGGAACGGCAGCAGGCGCGGCAGGTAGCCCCAGCGCAGGAACAGCGGCGCGTCCGGGTCAGCCAGCATCACAGGCGCGCGCCGCGCCAAGCCGGGGGTCGAGACGGGGATCAGCCCGCCCGCCGCCAGGACGCCCGCGTTCCCGTGGCTGGTACCCGCAGCCGGGCCGGCACGGTCCACGAGGGTGACGCGGTGCCCTGCCCGCTGACACCATATGGCGGTGGCGACACCCACGATGCCCGCGCCCGCGACGACGACTTCCATCCCTGCCCCCCTGCCGCTAGCCCTGCCCCGTCGGGGGAAAGGGTAGGCCCATGTCCGTGACGCCCATGATGGCGCAGTTCCTGGAGATCAAGGAAGAGGCTGCGGACGCCCTGCTGTTCTACCGCATGGGCGACTTCTACGAGCTGTTCTTCGACGACGCTGTGTCGGCGGCGGCGGCCCTGGACATTGCGCTGACCAAGCGGGGCGAGCATCTGGGCCAGCCGATCCCCATGTGCGGCGTGCCCGTCCATTCGGCGGAATCCTATCTGATGATCTTGATCCGCAAGGGCTTCCGCGTCGCCGTCTGCGAGCAGCTGGAACCGCCCGAAGCCGCGAAGAAGCGCGGTTCGAAGGCGGTCGTGAAGCGTGGCATCGTGCGTCTGGTCACGCCGGGCACGTTGACCGAGGACACGCTCCTGGACGCGCGGACCAGCAACCATCTGGCCGCCTTCGCCCGCATACGGGACGAGGGCGCGCTGGCGTGGACCGACATCTCCACCGGGGATCTGCGTGTGTCGCCCTGCCCGCCCGAGCGGTTGGGTGCCGACTTGGCCCGGCTGGGCGTGCGGGAACTGGTGCTGCCCGACGGGGACGCCTTGCAACCGGTTGCAAGCGAAGCGGGCGTGACGATCGCCGACATGGCCCCCGCCGCCTTCGACAGCGACGGCGCGGCGCGACGGTTGCGCGACGTGTTCGGGGTGGCATCGCTGGACGCCTTCGGCGCCTTCGGTCGAGCGGACCTGTCCGCGATGGGCGCGCTGGTGGCCTATGTCGAACTGACCCAGCGCGGCGCCCTGCCCCTGCTGCGCCCCCCAGTGCGGGAGGCCGCAGACGACGCCGTACAAATCGACACGGCCACGCGGCGGAACTTGGAACTGGTCCGCGGTGCCGACGGGACCCGGACCGGATCGCTCCTGGCATCCGTCGATCGTACCGTCACCGCCGGCGGCGCGCGGTTGTTGGAACGCCGACTGTCCGCGCCATCCGCCCGCCTGGACGTGATCACGGCCCGTCTGGACGCGGTTACCTGGGCCGTGGACGCGCCCGCTCGCGCGGACGGGATCCGCGACGGGCTGCGTCGCGCGGCGGATATGGACCGCGCGCTGTCGCGGCTGGCCCTGGATCGGGGCGGCCCGCGCGGCCTGGCGGCGATCCGCGCGGGCCTGCGTGCCGCATCCGCGTTGGCGGATGCCTTGGCGGACGACCCACCGCCGCTGGACCTGGCGGGCCTGGCGGGGGACGCGGCCCTGTCCGACCTCCTGGACGCCGCGCTGGTGGCGGAACCGCCCCTGCTGCTGCGTGACGGGGGTGTGGTGGCGACGGGGTTCGACGCCGAACTGGACGACACGCGCCGCCTGCGGGACGAGGGGCGGAGCGTGATCGCGGGCCTGCAGGCTAAGTACGCGGATCTGACGGGGATCGCGTCGCTGAAGGTCAAGCACAACAACGTCCTGGGCTACTTCGTTGAGACGACAGCCATCCACGACGCCACGATGCGTGCCCTGCCCGACACCTTCATCCACCGCCAGACCACGGCCAGCCAGTTGCGCTGGACCACCCTGGAGCTGTCGGAGTTGGAGACGCGCATCCTGAACGCCGCCAGCCTGGCGCAGGAGCAGGAGGCGCGCATCTTCGCCCGCCTGCGCGAGACCGTCCTGGCCGCTGCCGACGCGGTTGCTGCGGCTGCGGCAGCCCTGGCGGATCTGGACGTGGCCTGCGCCCTGGCGGATCTGGCCCGTGCCCACGACTGGTGCCGCCCCCGCGTGGATGACAGCCGCGCCTTCACGATCCAGGCGGGGCGGCATCCGGTGGTGGAGGCCGCGCTGCGCCGCGGGGGCCAGCCCTTCGTCGCGAACGACGCCGATCTGACGGCGGAGGACGGCGCCGCCATCCGACTGCTGACCGGACCCAACATGGCAGGCAAGTCGACATGGTTGCGTCAGAACGCCCTGCTGGCGATCCTGGCGCAGTCGGGCTCCTATGTTCCCGCCCGATCCGCGCATATCGGACGCGTGGCCCAAGTTTTCAGTCGCGTGGGCGCGAGCGACGACCTCGCACGGGGGCGATCCACGTTCATGGTGGAGATGGTGGAGACGGCCGCCATCCTGAATCAGGCGGGCGACCGCGCTCTGGTGATCTTGGACGAGATCGGCCGCGGCACGGCGACGTATGACGGCCTATCCATCGCCTGGGCCGTGATGGAGCATCTGCACGACGTGAATCGCTGCCGCACGCTCTTCGCCACGCATTACCACGAGATGACGGCGCTTGCCGCCCGCCTGGACGGGGTGGAGAACTGCACCGTCGCGGTGCGGGAGTGGAAGGGCGACGTCGTGTTCCTGCACGAGGTCCGCCCCGGCGCGGCCGACCGGTCCTATGGCGTGCAGGTGGCGAAGCTGGCGGGCTTGCCGCCCGTGGCCGTCGAACGCGCGAGGGCCGTTCTGGAAGCCCTGGAGGCAGGCGAGCGCGAAGGCGGGGCGCGCCCGAAGGCGGTGATCGACGACCTGCCGCTGTTCAACGCGGCGATGTCCGTGGCTGCCCCGGTGACGAAGGACAGCGCGGTGGAGGAACGGTTGAAAGCCGTCTCGCCCGACGCGCTGACCCCGCGGGAGGCGTTGGAGTTGGTGTACGAGTTGCGCGGAATGACGAGGGAATAGGAGCCGTCGATCTCGGACTGGACCCCAGGATGCTGCATTGCCTGTGCCGGGTGCAAAAGATCCCCGGGTCGAGCCCGGGGATGACGACGTCCTAACTCGCCGGCGTGCTGCTGACGCCGACCTGCGCGGGGCGCAGCAGGCGGTCGTGCAGCACGAAGCCCTCCGACATGACCTGGATCACGTCGCCGGCCTTCGTGCCAGGGAGGGGCGCTTCGAACATGGCTTGGTGCATCTGGGGATCGAAGCGGTCGCCTTCCGCCGGCGAGACGATCTTGACCCCGTGCTTCTCGAACACCGACGCCAGCTCCTTCAGCGTCAATTGGATCCCCTCGGCAATCGCGTCCTGCCCCTCGCTCACCGCGTCCAGGGCACGCTTCAGGTTGTCGTAGACCGGCAGCAGGTCGCGGGCGAGCTTCGATCCGCCGTACTGCTCGGCCTCCACACGGTCGCGGGCGGCACGCTTGCGCACGTTCTCCGCCTCCGCGAGGGACCGCATCAAGCGATCCCGCAGCTCGTCGCGCTCGGCCACGATGGCCTCCACGGCGGGGGACGGGGCATCGTCCTCGGCGTCCGGCTCCTCCTCCATGGCGGCGTCGAGGTCGAACTCCATCGCCTCGTCCTCGGGGTCGTCGAGAAACGGCTGTTCCTTGGGCTCGCCCATTGCTTACCTCGTCGTTCCGGGGCCGGACAACATCCGACCCACCAATTGTGCGGTATAGTCCACGATGGGCACGATGCGCCCGTAATTCAGCCGCGTCGGCCCGATCACCCCCACGGCACCCACGATTCGTCGGTCGGCGTTCATATAAGGCGACACGACCAGACTTGAACCGGAAAGTGAGAACAGGGTGTTCTCCGACCCGATGAAGATGCGCACGCCCTCCCCCTGCTCGGTCAGGGCCAGGAAGTCGCTGATGTCGCGCTTGCGCTCCAGGTCGTCGAACAGGGTGCGGATCCGGTCCAGCTCCTCCGGCGCGGCGCCCCCGTCCAGGAGGTTGGACCGGCCGCGCACGATCAGACGCTCGGTCCGTTCCCCTTCGTCCTGCCAAGCGGCCAGGCCCTTCTCGATCAGGGCGTGGGCCAGGGTGTCGATCTCGCGCCGTCGGGCTTGGATGTCGGCCTGTACCGTGGTGCGCAGATCCGACAGGGTCCGCCCCTCGATCATCGCGTTCAGGAGGTTCGCGGCCTCGCGCATCGCAGACGGCGTCTGGCCGGGCGGCGGGACGAAGACGCGGTTCTCAACGTGCCCGTCGGCGAAGACCAGGACCACGAGGGCCCGGTCGGGGGCCAGTTGCACGAACTCGATATGCTTGATGGGGGCTTCGTGCTTGGGTGCCAGCACCAGGGACGCCCCATGCGTGATGCCCGACAGCGCCTCCCCTACCCGATCGAGCACGGCGGAGACATCGGCATCGGTCGCACCCATGCTGGCTTCAATCCGCTCGCGGTCGTCGTCGCCCAACTGCGCTTCCAGCAGGCCGTCCACGAACATGCGCAAGCCGGCCTGCGTGGGCACGCGGCCGGCGCTGACATGCGGGGCCTGCAACAGACCCATCAGTTCCAGGTCCTGCATGGCGTTGCGGATGGTGGCCGCTGACACCTTGTCCGTCATTTCGCGCGACAGGGTTCGGCTGCCCACCGGTTCCCCATTGCCCAGATACCCCTCGACCACGCGGCGGAATACCTCGCGCGAGCGGTCCGTCATCTCGGCCAGGACGCGGGCGTTATCGGAAGGGTCGTGTCTCATGGGCGGACGGGATCTATGGGGCCGTCCGCCCCGCGTCAATCGCTTGCGCGTCGCGGATGCGCGCGCCATTGGAGGGCGGACCTTACCGGAGAACGTTGATATGAGACCGTCGGGACGCGCGCTGGACCAGATGAGGGACATCCAGATCGAGACCGGGTTCAGTCGTCATGCCGAAGGGTCCTGCCTGATCCGCTGCGGCGACACGCATGTCCTGTGCACCGCATCGGTGGAGGATCGCGTCCCACCCTTCCTGCGCGGGGGCGGACAGGGCTGGGTCACGGCGGAATACGGCATGCTGCCCCGTGCGACCAACACCCGTGGACGGCGGGAGGCGGCGGCTGGCAAGCAGTCCGGCCGCACGCAGGAGATCCAGCGCCTGATCGGACGCAGCCTGCGTGCGGGCGTCGACAGACAGGCGATGGGCGAACGCCAGATCACGATCGACTGCGACGTCCTCCAGGCCGATGGGGGCACGCGCTGCGCGTCGATCACCGGTGGATGGGTCGCGCTGCGGCTGGCGCTGAACACGTTGCTGGACAAGGGCGCGATCACCAGCGACCCGATCCTCGACCACGTCGCAGCCGTGTCGTGCGGGATCTATGCGGGCCAACCGGTGCTGGACCTGGACTATCCGGAGGACAGCCAGGCCGGGACGGACGGCAACTTCGTGATGACCGGGAGCGGCCGCATGATCGAGGTCCAGGCCTCCGCCGAAGGTTCGGCGTTCCGGCGGGACGAGTTCGATGCTCTGCTGGAACTGGCGGACAAAGGCGTGGCCGAACTGGTCGCCGCGCAGAAGGCTGCGACGTCGTGAAGCCGCTAGGCGACACGCTGCTGATCGCCACGCACAATGCGGGCAAGCTGGACGAGTTCCGCGCTCTGTTCGCCCCCCTGGGCGTCTCCGTGAAGGGCGCGGGCGAACTTGGCCTGCCCGAACCCGAGGAGACGGAGGATACCTTCGTCGGCAACGCGCGCATCAAGGCGCGGTCCGCGATGCAGGCGACCGGCCTGCCCGTCCTGGCCGACGATTCCGGTATCGAGATCGACGCCCTGGACGGAGCGCCCGGCGTCCATACCGCCGATTGGGCCGAAACGCCCGCTGGCCGCGACTTCGCGTTGGCGATGCGCCGGGCCTGGGACGCGCTGGAGGATCGGAACGTGCCCGAACCTCGCGGCGCGCAGTTCCGCTGCACCCTGCTGCTGCTTTGGCCCGATGGCACGGAAGCTGTGTTCGACGGCACGTTGCGGGGTCGCGTCGTTTGGCCGATGCGTGGCGCGCGAGGGCACGGCTACGATCCGATCTTCGTGCCCGATGGCCACGCCCGCACGCTGGGCGAGATGACGCCGGACGAGAAGAACGGCCTGAGCCATCGGGCATTGGCGACGGCCGAGCTGAAGGCGGCGTTGGTGGATCGACCATGACCGGCATCACGCGTTACCGTTCCGGCGGCCCGTTCGAGGCGAAGGTCGGCTATTGCCGCGCCGTGCGCGCGGGCGACACCGTCTACGTCGCGGGAACGGTCGCGTCGGAACCGGTACCGGACGGTATCGTGGCGCAATGCGACAGCGCCCTGGCCCGGATCGACATGGCCCTGCGGGACGCCGGATCGGGACTGACCGACGTCGTGCGCGCGACGTACTACGTCACCGATATCGCGCAGTTCGAGCTGTGCTGGCCCGCATTGCGTCGTGCGTTCGGCGACAACCCGCCCGCCGCCACGGTGATCGAGGCGAAGCTGATCGACCCGACCGATTTGATCGAGATCGAGGTCACGGCCTATAGCCCGCGGTGACGGAGAACTGGCAGGAAGCGGGCTTCGGCCTCTATGTCCACTGGCCCTTCTGCGAGGCGAAATGCCCTTATTGCGACTTCAACAGTCACGTCACGGGATATGTGGACGAGACCCGCTGGCGCGATGCGTTGTTGTCGGACCTCCGCCATCAGGCGGCCTGCCTGCCGGACCGACGGCTGGGGTCCATCTTCTTCGGGGGCGGCACCCCTTCGCGCATGCCCCCGGACATCGCGGCCGCCATCATAGCGGAGGCGCGGCGTCTGTGGACGCCAGCCAACGACCTGGAGATCACGCTGGAGGCCAATCCGACCTCGGTGGAGACGGGACGCTTCCACGCGTTCCGCGATGCCGGCGTCAATCGCGTGTCGCTGGGAGTGCAATCCTTGCGCAACCGCGACTTGCGCGCGCTGGGACGCACGCACGACGTGGCGCAGGCCCTGCGGGCGCTTCAATTGGCCCGCGATGTGTTCGATCGGACATCCTTCGACCTGATCTATGCCCGGCAAGGTCAAACGCTGGACGACTGGCGTTCCGAACTGGGCGATGCCGTAGCCCTGCAACCGGATCATCTGTCCGTCTATCAGTTGACGATCGAGCCGGGGACCGTGTTCGCCCGCCGTCACGATGCCGGCCGGCTGCCCGGATTGCCGGATGACGACGTGCAGGCCGACTTGTACCTCGCAACCGATCAGATCCTGGAACGGTGCGGAATGCCGTCCTACGAGGTGTCCAACCATGCCGTGCCGGGACGGGAATGCCGACACAACCTGACCTATTGGCGGGCCGGCGATTGGGTCGGGGTGGGACCCGGCGCGCATGGACGCTTGACGTGGGGAACCGAGCGCCGGGCGACCCGAGCCGTATCGATGCCGGAGGCCTGGCTCGGGGCGGTGGATGCCAACGGTCACGGATTGATCGAGCAATCGACCCTGCCAAGCGATGCTCACGCCGACGAATACCTCATCGGCGCCTTGCGACTGCGCAAGGGCCTGGACCTGGCACGACTGAACCGTTTGGGATCGATCGTCCGGCTCGATGCCCTCGACACGCTGATGGAAGAAGGGCTGGCCAGTTGCCATGGGACGGTCCTGCGACCGACCGCACGCGGCCGCGCCCTGTGCGACAGCATTATCGCCTATCTAGCGGCTAGGTCCGAACCGACCTGTGATAGGGCTTCGCATAAATTATCCAGCTGATCCAAAGACTTGTACCGTATCGACACGGTCCCCCCGCCGTCGCGACCGTGCTTGATCGTGACGACCATCCCGAGGGCGGCACCGATGTCCTGCTGCAGGGCGATCGTATCGGCATCCGAACCGCTCGGGACCGCGGTCGCCATGTCGGAGCCTTGGCTTCCATCTGCCCGGGTCACCGTCTTAGCCAATCGTTCCGTTTCACGCACGGACAGACCCTTCGCAACGACCTGATGCGCCAGTCCGACGGAATCTGGGGCGGTTAGAAGGGCGCGGGCGTGGCCTGCGGATAGCTTTCCATCCCGCAGCATGCCCTGAACGGCATCGGGCAGTTTCAGAAGACGCAGCTGGTTGGCGACGTGACTGCGGCTCTTCCCGAGCGCCTTCGAGATCTGCTCCTGCGTGTGATCGAACCGGTCGATCAGTTGTTGGAAGCCCCAAGCCTCGTCGATCGGGTCCAGGTCCACGCGTTGGATGTTTTCGACGATCGCGAGTTCCAGCATCTCGCGGTCGTCGATGTCGCGGACCACGATCGGCACGTCGTGCAGCCGCGCCTGTTGCGCCGCCCGCCAACGGCGTTCCCCTGCCACGATTTCATATCCGTCGGTACGGTTCGGATCTGGGCGCACGACGATGGGCTGCAGCAAGCCCTTGTCGCGGATCGATCCCGCAAGCTCCTCCATGCGATCCGGATCGAACGTGCGTCGCGGTTGCTTCTCGTTCCGACGGATGAGATCGATCGGGACGATGCGCATTCCGTCCCCGGAGGTGGTGGCCGGTTCCAGGTCCGCCATGAGGGCCGACAGACCACGACCCAAAGCGCGACGTTTCGTGTCATCCGGCATGCTGAACCTCCTGCGTAGGTTGAATACGACGCAAGAACTCCCCAGCGAGCGTCTTGTACGCGATGGCCCCCCGCGACGATGGATCGAATGCGAGGATCGGCATCGCATAGCTTTGCGCTTCGCTCAAACGGACGTTGCGCGGGATCCGCGTTTGGAAGACGAGGTCACCCAACGTTCCGCGGACATCGGCTTCCACCTGCCGCGATATGTTGTTCCGCGCATCGAACATCGTCAGGACCACCCCTCCGAGCCGAAGTTCCGGGTTCGCCGTTTGTCGGATGTTCTTTATCGAGAGGAGCAGCTGCGACAGCCCTTCCAAGGCGAAGAACTCCGACTGCAGTGGGACTAGGACCGATCGACACGCGACGAGGGCATTGATGGTCAGTAAGTTCAATGCGGGCGGACAATCGATCAGAACGACATCGTCTTTGCGGTTCGATCGCGTCAGCGCAGATTTCAGGTGTGTCACCCGTCGCGGGCTGGCGATCAACTGGGTGTCCGCCGAACTCAGATCCGTTGTCGCCGGTATGATGTCCAAACCATCGAAACCAGTCGAGCGGGCGACGTCGTCCACCGGGGCACCGTCCAGAAGGACATCGTAGACCGATTGGGTCCGCGCCGTCCTGTCGATACCAAGTCCCGTCGAGGCATTACCCTGCGGGTCCAGATCCACGATCAGTACCTTCAGGCCACGGGCAGCGAGGGCAGCCCCGAAATTGATGGCGGTCGTCGTCTTTCCGACACCACCCTTCTGATTCGCCACGCTAACGATTTCAGCCCGCATCCGCCCGCCTGCGTACGTTCTCGACTTTCAGTATGATGGATCCCTCTCCTGCCACACTGGTTATCGGCTGAAAATCGAATTCGTATGTCCGACGTGCTGCCTCCACCTCCCTATGCCACGTACGCCCTTTAGGATAGAGGCCGAGGCCGTTATTTGCTACTAGGTCATAGTGATGATCCAGAAGGCGATGTAGGGACGATAGGGCACGGGCGGTGACGACCTCGAACCGTTCGGTGCGAAGATGTTCGATGCGGTCGTTGATCACTTCGTATTCGAGGCCGAGTTCCCTTCGAACGGTGCGGAGGAACGCAGCCTTCCTCGTATCAGCCTCCACCAGAGTCAGACACGTGTCTGAGCCTTTCCGGTGGATCGCTACCGGAACCGCTGGGAAGCCGCCCCCGCTACCGAGGTCGATCCAGTCGACGCCTGCCGGAGCGACTTCGCTGAGTTGGATCGCATCAGCAATATGGCGTTCCCAAACGATCGCGCGATCGTTCCTGGATAAGAGATTGATGGCCGACGACCATTTCGTTATGAGCGCAACATAGGCTGACAAATCTCGAGATGTTTCACGTGAAACACTCATGCCACCTCTTCGGACGATGTAGCCCTCACGTACCGAGACACGACGATCATGGTCGACGGTGTGATCCCCTCCATCGAACCGAGTTGTCCGATCGTCCGCGGACGGATTCGCGAACACCTTTCGACCAGTTCGACCGATAGACCTGGAATGTCGGCGAACTGTACACTCGCAGGTATCTCGAGGTCATGATCCCGCTCTGATCGCTGCCTTTCTCGTAGCTGCCGTTCTTCATACGGACGATAGAATGCATCGTTTGCAACCGTCTGAACGATCTCACGCGGGTATCCCGCCAGGCCCAGACGATCCGCGACGTCGTCGATCGACCGGACACCGAGTCCAAGGGCGATGAGCCCGCTCCGGCGTGTTCCATCTGGCGCGACTTCGATACCGAGATCGGAGAGTTCGCTGCCGGACAGAGACATACTTTCCGCAAGGGATTCGACCTTCGTGATCGTCGACTGCTTTCGTTCGAAAATGTCCCAGCGTCGGTCGGCGACCAACCCGATCTCACGGGCCATCGGAGTAAGGCGACGGTCGGCGTTGTCACACCGGAGATGGAGACGATGTTCCGCCCTCGACGTGAACATACGGTACGGCTCCGTCACGCCCCGGGTCGTGAGGTCGTCTAGCATGACCCCTATATAACTATTGGTACGATCGAAAAGACGTGGATTCCGTCCAAGGATGGCACAAGCCGCCGTCATTCCAGCGACCAATCCCTGGGCCGCCGCTTCCTCGTACCCGGTCGTTCCGTTTACCTGACCAGCCAAGTACAAGCCTCGGACGTCCCGAACCTCCATAGTCGAACGAAGTTGGCGCGGATCGATATAATCGTATTCAACTGCGTATCCGGGTTGAACGATCTCACAGTTCTCCAGCCCGGTTATAGTTCGTATGTACTCAAGCTGTATTTCCGCAGGCAGGGACGTCGAGATGCCGTTGGGATAGACGAGGTCGCTCTCGAGGCCCTCCGGTTCGAGGAATATCTGATGGGAATCCTTGTCGGCGAAGCGCAGCACCTTGTCTTCGATTGATGGACAGTACCTCGGTCCCACACCTTCGATGTGCCCTCCATACATCGCAGATTGTCCGATGTTCGTTCGGACGATCTCATGGGTCGCGACGTTGGTATGCGTGATCGCGCAATCGATGAGACGCTGCGAGGGCGTATGGTTCTCGAACGAAAGCATGACGGGCGAGCTATCGCTCGGCTGGGATTCCAGGACGTTCCAGGCGATCGTGCTGCGACGCAGGCGGGGTGGCGTCCCGGTCTTCAAACGACCCATCTGCGGAAGCAGGTCGCGAAGTCGATCCCCCATCCAGGTGGAGGAGCGATCTCCAGCGCGTCCACCCTCGGTCATGCTCTTGCCTACATGGAGACGCCCATTCAGGAACGTTCCCGTCGCAAGGATGACTTTCGAAGCGGATATAGTTTCGCCATTCGAAAGGACGACGCCCTCGATCCTATCGCTATCCATCAACAGATCGACGACTTCAGCGAAGATGACTGAGAGATTGGACATATCGAGCAGATGGGTAGCCATCCACTGTGCAAACAGACGTCGATCCGATTGACATCGGGGACCTTGCACAGCGGCACCCTTCCGCCGGTTCAACAGCCGGAACTGAATCCCGGAGAAATCCGCGCCCCGCCCGATCAGGCCATCACATGCATCGACTTCTCGAACGAGATGGCCCTTCCCAAGACCTCCGAAGGCCGGGTTGCAAGACATGACGCCGAGATCAGACCGCGCCATCGTGACTAGGCCTGCACGCAGACCCATCCGGGCAACCGCAGCTGCTGCCTCGGCACCAGCATGTCCCGCCCCAACGACGATCACATCGAAATCATGTTTCACGTGAAACATCCCTACTTACCGATGCAGAAACTCGAGAATATTTCAAAGAGTAGATCCTCGACACCCACTTCGCCCAAGATGCTCGACAACGCGTTCATCGCGGTTCGTAGATGATATGCCGCAAGTTCACCGTCTGTTGCAAGCCGAGTGCGGCCTAGGGCCTCTATAGCATCTCGGACCACCTTCTGCTCCCAACGTCGAGAGATGGCGCTGTCATCGTTCGTCCTAGCATGCAGGATAGTAGCAATGCTATCGGCCACAGATCGTCCGTTGTCCTCCGGCAGGACGGAATCGTCCACAGAGCGGGCAGGAACCCTGATGTCTTCCTTACCGATATCGATCCCGGCCGACCGTGGAAGAGGCCCGACGACAATACGGATATCGGCCAAAGCTCCGCACTCGATGGCCCGATCTATACCGATCCGCTCGACCGGATCGGTCGTCTCACGGATGCCGGCCGTATCGAACAGACTGATGGGAAAGCCGTGAATGTCGATCCGGGCTTCGATTACGTCCCGGGTCGTACCGGGAATGTCTGCGACGATCGCCGCCTCCTCCCCCACCAACGTGTTGAACAGGCTCGACTTTCCAACGTTCGGACCGCCCACGATGGCGATGCGGAAACCTCGGCGTAGTGCCCGTACCCCTTCGGATCGTCCCAGTTCCGCCTTCAAGGTCCGTTCGAGCTCGGCAATCCGACGACCCAGCGCCTTCGACACGTCGGGTGGTAGATCTTCATCGGCGAAATCGATCGTCGCCTCGTAACGCGCGGCGATCTCGATCATCTCGCGCCGCCAGTTTCGGATACGGTCCCCCGACGCACCGGTCATGCGGGCAACTGCGGCCTTGCGCTGCATCTCAGTCTCGGCGTCGATCGCATCGGCAAGGCCGTGAACCTGTGTCAGGTCCATCCGACCGTTTTGAAAGGCCCGTCGGGTGAATTCGCCCGCATCGGCTTGCCGAGACCACCCTGTCCCTTCGATCGCCCGCATGGTGGCATCAACGATGGCAGGCCCGCCATGAACGTGGAACTCCACCACCGGTTCACCCGTGAAGCTCGCATCCACCGAGAACCGGAGGACCAAGCCTCGGTCGATCAGTCCGCCATCGGGGGACCAGATGGAGCGGAGGGATGCGACACGAGGGTTCGGCAGCCCACGACAAACGGCTTCGCAGATCGCGTCGGCATTCGGGCCGGACACCCGAACGATCGCGACGCCCGCACGGCCCCGTGCCGTCGCGACGGCATGGATCGTATCGGCCATCGCCTAGTCAGGAGTTCATCGAGTCGAAGAAGTCGGAGTTCGTCTTCGTCTGCTTCAGCTTCGAGATCAGGAACTCGATCGCGTCCGTCGTGCCCATCGGATTCAGGATCCGGCGCAGGACGAACGTCTTCTGCAGGTCCTTCGAATCGACCAGCAGCTCCTCCTTCCGGGTACCCGACTTCAGGATGTCCATCGCCGGGAAGACCCGCTTGTCGGCGACCTTCCGGTCGAGCACGATCTCGGAGTTACCCGTGCCCTTGAACTCCTCGAAGATGACTTCGTCCATGCGACTGCCGGTATCGATCAGGGCAGTGGCGATGATCGTCAGCGATCCCCCTTCCTCGATATTCCGCGCCGCGCCGAAGAAACGCTTAGGGCGCTGCAAGGCATTCGCATCGACGCCACCGGTCAGGACCTTGCCCGACGACGGCACGGTCGTATTGAATGCTCTACCAAGTCTTGTGATCGAATCGAGAAGAATAACAACATCTCGCTTGTGCTCGACCAAGCGTTTGGCCTTCTCGATCACCATCTCGCTCACGGCGACGTGGCGCGTCGCGGGTTCGTCGAAGGTAGACGATATGACCTCCCCCTTTACGGACCGCTGCATGTCGGTCACCTCCTCGGGGCGCTCGTCGATCAACAGGACCATCAGATAGCATTCGGGATGGTTCGTCTCGATCGATTTGGCGATGTTCTGCAGCAGGACCGTCTTGCCAGTCCGCGGCGGCGCGACGATCAGCGACCGCTGCCCCTTCCCGATCGGCGATACGAGATCGATGATCCGAGCGGAGCGGTCCCTTATCGTCGGATCCTCGATCTCCATGTTCAACCGCTCGTCGGGATAGAGTGGCGTCAGGTTGTCGAAGCTGACCTTGTGTCGTGCTCGTTCCGGATCCTCGAAGTTGATCACGGCCACCTTCGTGAGGGCGAAGTAGCGCTCGTTGTCGTCGGGCGCCTGTATCACGCCCTCGACCGTGTCGCCGGTCCGCAGGCTGTGCTGCCGTATCACGTCCGGGCTGACATAGATGTCGTCCGGACCGGGTAGATAGTTCGCCTCCGGCGCGCGCAGAAAGCCGAAGCCGTCCTGCAGGACCTCCAGCACCCCTTCACCGGAGATCTCCCATCCTTCGTCGGCACGCTCGCGCAGGATGGAGAACATTAGTTCCCCCTTGCGCATGGTGGAAGCGTTCTCGATCTCCAACCCTTCCGCCATGTCGACTAGGTCCTTGGGACTGGTCAGCTTCAGGTCACGCAGGTTGAGCTTCTCGGCCGCCTCGGGGGCATCCGTCTGGGTGGGATCGTGGTCGTCACGCATGGGTCGCACTCCGGCGGGCACGTATCGTACGGCCCGCGACATGGTGGAAATTGTGAGGTCGGCAATCCGGGTCAGGACGACCCCGCCTTTGGAACAGTGGCTATGCGTCCGGCACGCCTCCGTCAACTCTCCATATAAGAAGGGATTCTAAGGGATGAAGCAGTTTTAGGGGTATGGAAGAACGGGGATGGATCGGTTCGTCCCCAGGTCCACGACGACGGGAAGCTCAGACGGGCACCTTCGTGTGAACTTCGGGGATAAGCGACCGGCATCCCAGTCTCCACTGTCCTGTCGATCGCGCATACGATTGGGGACGGACGACACGGTCCGACGTTCATCCCCAACCATCGCACAGGGCTGCCACAGGTCCGACTCCGGTGCGGGAATCATGCGACAGCCTGCGGAGGACGGGGGACGCATCGTTTGCGGAAATCGGTTCACAGTTCTATCCCGCGGGTCATGGACAGGGTTTCCCCCGGGCTTTCCCACAGGCTGACGCTGGCTTCCGCCTCCGCGACGCGCGCGCGCCTGCTCGAAGCCGCCGGAATCCCGGTGACGATTCGTCCCGCTCGTTTGGACGAGGAGGCGGTGAAGCTTTCCCTGTCGGCGGAGGACGCCTCCGCGCGCGACGTGGCGGATACGTTGGCCGAGATGAAGGCCACCAAGGGGGCCGTGCCTGGACTGTGTCTGGGTTGCGATCAGGTCCTGACCCATGGACATGTGCTCTTGTCGAAGCCGCGCGATCGGTCGGATGCGGTAACGCAACTGTACGGGCTGCGGGGCAAGCAGCACAGGCTGCTGTCCGCGGCCGTGATCGCGGAGGACGGCCGCCCCGTCTGGCGTCACGTGGCGGAGGTGCGGATGACGATGCGTCCGCTGTCCGATGCCTACGTGGCCAACTACGTCGAGCGGAACTGGAACGAGATCCGCCATGCCGTCGGCGCCTACCAGCTGGAGGCGGAGGGCGCGCGGCTGTTCGACCGGGTCGAGGGCGACTACTTCGCCGTCTTGGGGCTGCCGCTGTTGCAGGTGATCGGGTTCCTCGCGGATCGCGGCGTGGTGGCCACGTGATCCTCGCCGCCGTCCTGGGGGATCCGATCAGCCATTCCCGGTCGCCCGCGCTGCATGGGCACTGGTTGCGACACCACGGGATCGATGGGGCGTACGTACCGTTGCGGGTAACGGCGGTCGTCCTGCCGGATCTCCTCCGCATGATGCCCGGGCTGGGCTTCGCGGGTTGCAACGTCACCATCCCCCACAAGGAGGCGGCCCTGGCATTGGCCGACACCGCCACCGACCGCGCGCGGCGGATTGGCGCGGCCAATACGCTGGTCTTCGCCGATGGCGTCATTCACGCGGATAACACCGATGGATACGGGTTCCTCGCCAATCTGGCGGCGGGGGCCCGGTGGGATCCCGCACGACCCGTTCTGATCCTGGGTGCGGGGGGTGCCGCCCGTGCCGTGATCGATGCCCTGTCCCGCGCGGGCGCTCGCGACGTCCGGGTGGCCAACCGGACACGCGCGCGCGCCGATGCGCTTGCCCACGCGTTCCCCGGAACGCGTGCCGTCGAATGGGGGCCGGACCTCCAGGGATTGGGTCTCCTCGTGAACACGACCGCGCTCGGGATGGTGGGGCAGCCGTCCCTCGACATCGACCTGTCCGAGCTGCCCGGCGATGCCGTGGTGACGGACATCGTCTATACCCCTCTCGAGACCGACCTGTTGGCCGCCGCACGCGCACGGGGCAATCCGGTGGTGGACGGTTTGGGGATGCTGTTGCACCAGGCGGTGCCGGGCTTCCGCGCCTGGTTCGGGGTCGAGCCGCGGGTGGACGGTGCTCTGCGCGACGCAGTCCTTGAATGATCCGTTTGGGACTGACGGGGTCGATCGGCATGGGCAAGACGACGACCGCCGGGATGTTCCGTGACCGGGGCGTGCCCGTCTGGGACGCCGATGCGGTGGTGCACGCACTCTATGGGCCCGGCGGAGCCGCGGTCCCGCCCTTGGTGGAGGCCTTCCCCGACATCGTCGCATCAGACGGCGGCGTGGACCGGTCGATTCTTCGAGCCCACGTTGCGGCCGATCCCGCAGTGCTGGACCGCGTAAGCGCCATCGTGCATCCGCTGGTGGCGCGGGACCGCGAGGCCTTCCTGATGGGCCGCGACGATCCGCTGGTCGTCCTTGACGTCCCGCTGCTGTTCGAGATGGGGCTGGATGCCCGGGTAGACCGCGTCGCGGTCGTATCCACCGACGCCACGACGCAGCGGGACCGCATCCTGTCGCGGGGCACCATGACTGGCGCCGAACTCGATGCGATCCTGTCGCGGCAGATACCGGACGCGGACAAGCGGGCGCGGGCGGATTACGTGATCGACACGTCGACGCCGGCGACGGCGCGTGCGATGGTGGACCGGATCATGGCGGAGCTGACCTGATGCGCGAGATCGTGCTGGACACGGAAACGACCGGTTTCGAGCCGGACGAGGGCGACCGCATCGTCGAGATCGGCGCCGTCGAGTTGGAGAACTACGTTCCCACGGGCCGGACCTATCACCAATACGTTAATCCCGAACGGACCATGCCAGCGGGCGCCTTCGAGGTCCATGGACTGGGTGACGACTTCCTCAAGGACTTCCCCGTCTTCAAGGAGGTCGGCCAGGCGTTCCTCGACTTCATCGGCGACGCTCGCCTCGTGATCCACAATGCGGCCTTCGACATGAAGTTTCTCAACGCGGAACTGGAATGGATGGGCCTGCCGCGCCTGCCTTCCGACCGGGCGCTGGACACGTTGGCCATCGCGCGATCGAAGTTCCCCGGCTCGCCCGCATCGCTCGACGCGTTGTGCCGCAGGTTCGGCGTCGACAACGCATCGCGCACGAAGCACGGCGCGTTGCTCGACTCCGAGATCCTGGCGGAGGTCTACCTGGAACTGATCGGCGGGCGGCAATCAAGCCTGACGCTTGCCGCGACGCGCACCAGCACCGCCATAGCCGATGCGGGCCACTGGCGGCCCGGCCCCCGCCCGACGCCCCTGACGCCGCGCCTGACCGACGCGGAGCGGTCAGCGCACGATGCATTCGTCGCGGGAATGGGGGACGGGGCACTATGGGTGCAGTGGCCCGAACGGGACGCGCCCGGGGCATGAACCAGCGTTGGGATGCCCGGCGGAATCGTCTCCATCGTGATCCCGGATCGAACCGGAATCCCCACGTCCGATGAGGTTACGACTTAGGGGCGTCCGCGGCTTCGGCCTGGGCGCGGCGCTGGATCTCGTTGCGGTACAGCGACACGAAGTCGATCTGCTCGAGGTTCAGCGGCGGGAAGCCGCCGTCGCGGGTCACGTCGTGGACGATCCGGCGCAGGAACGGAAACAGCATCCGCGGGCATTCGATCAGCAGATAGGGATGCAACTGATTGTCCGGCACGTTCTTGATCGCGAAGATACCGGCATAGTCGATCTCCATCCCGAAGATCACGTCGCCGGATTCCTTGGCCTTCGACGTGACGTTCAGCTTGATCGACACGTCGTACTGGCCGTCCTGCCCTCGCTTGCGGGCATCCAGCCCAACCTGGACCGCGATCTCGGGCTGGCCTTCGGCGGCTCGGCCCTTCTGGGCGGCGACGTTCTCGAAGGACATGTCGCGGATGAACTGTCCGAGCACCTGCATCTGCGGAAGCTGCTGCTGCTGCGGCTGAGCGCCGTTCGCCTGACCGTTCTGCGCGGCGGCGGGGGCGGTCGTCGTGTCTGTATCGTCGGCCATGGGTCGCTCCGTCATGGAAATCGGGCGTGCGATATCAAACCGGCCTCCCACTCACAACGGGGGCTAACCCCCGTTCACCGGCCGTCCGGGTCGCGTGTCCAACCCGACGGACCGGTCGGACGGCCATCGCGCGGCACTTCCGCATACTCGCCTTCGAGCACGTCGTCGCGCGCGGGCGGTCGCCGCGTCGGGTGGTCGTGCCGTCCCGGTCCGCTGAACGCCGCGACCGTCACGCGCGCCGCGACGTATCGCATGACCGCATCCCGGATCCCCGGGATCAGCAGCGCGAAGCCCACGACGTCGGTGAAGAAGCCGGGCGTCAGCAGCAGCAGGCCGGACGCGAGGATCATCGCTCCGTGAGCCAGTGGCTTCGTCGGGTCCGACAGGGTGTTGAAGGACGACTGGATCCGCCGCAGCTGCGCCAACCCCTGGCGCCGCACCAGATAGGTGCCGGCAAGCGCGGTCAGCACCACGATGAGCAGCGTCGGCCACAGGCCCAGCCATCCGCCCACCTGGATGAACAGCGCAATCTCCAGGATGGGGACTGCCACGAACAACGCGAACAGCCACATGGCCGCACCTCCGCACTGGACGGGCGCCTTGACCCGTCTGGCGGGTTACATATGTGCCCTCCGTGCGATACCAAGGCGGGGCCTTCGGACAGGGATGGACGATACAGTGATACAACTTCTTGTCCTGGCGGCGATCGCGCTGTTCCTGATCATCCGGCTGAAGAACGTCCTGGGCACCCGCACGGGGTTCGAGAAACCCCCGTCCGTCGAGGGCACGCCGCCGCGTGGCCCCGCCGTGCGCCGCGACTTTGAGGTGATCGAGGGCGGGCCCGATCGCGACATCACCGATCACGTCGACGACGGCAGCCCCGCGGCCAAGGCGCTGGCGGCGATGAAGCTGGCCGAGCCGGGCTTCTCCGTGACGGAGTTCGTGGGCGGCGCGCGCGGGGCGTACGAGATGATCCTGATGGCGTTCGAGAACGGGGACCTGGCCCCCGTGCAGCCCTTCCTCGATGAGGACGTCTACGAGGCGTTCCTGTCCGTCGTCTCGGACCGTGAGGATCAGGGCCTGAAGGTGGATGCCAGCTTCATCGGCGTGCGCGAGACGACGCTCGTGGATGCGGAGTTCGACCGCGCCACCGACACCGCGCAGATCACCCTGCGCTTCGTCGGCGAGCTGACCTCCGTGGTGCGCGACGCGGAGGGTGAGATCGTCGAAGGCGACCCCAACGAGATCCGCAAGCAGCGTGACGTGTGGACCTTCGCTCGCGTGATGGGCGCCGACGATCCCAACTGGAAGCTCGTCGCGACGGGCGAATGACATGTGCGCCGCGACCGCGGTGCATGCTCCGTCGGACCTGGACGGCTGGGACGGAACGGACCCCTGGATCGATCGCCTTCCCCCCGGGATCCGGCCGGAACGGACGGTCGTCGTCCATGTGACGGGCTACTACGAGCCCGAGTTGCGGGGCGCCCGTCGTCGGTCCGACGCCTATCCCGTTCCCATTCACGCCGTGCCCCCGGGCGGCATCACGGCGTCCCGCGCCGCCATCGAGGACGGCGACCTGCTGGCCGGGCGCGAATTGCTTTGGCTGCGGGATCCCGTGGACCGCTTCGTCCTGCAGGTGCAGGGATCGGGACGCATAGCATTGGAGGACGGCAGCGACCTGCGCGTCGGCTATGCCGGTCGAAACGGGCACCCTTATGTTTCACTGGGCCGGCTGTTGATCGAGGCGGGGCATCTGGATGCCGACACGATCACGGCCCGGGCGGTGGCAGGTTGGTTGCGGGCGCAGCCCGATGGCGGGCGCGCGACCATGCGGCGCAACCCATCCTACGTCATGTTCCGCCTCCTGGACACCGATCCGGCGCTGGGCCCCATCGGCACGGCGGGCGTTCCGCTGACGTCCCTGCGCAGCATCGCCATCGATCCCGCTCATGTGCCCCTGGGATCCCTGGTGTGGTTGTCGATCGACGGTCCCGATCCGATCCGCCGGATCTGCGTGGCCCAGGACACCGGCAGCGCGATCACCGGCCCGGGGCGGATCGACCTGTTCTGCGGAACGGGCGATGCCGCGGGGGACCGGGCCGGACGGTTGAACGCGCGGGGGCGCATGACGATCCTGGCGCGGCCATGAGGCGCCTGTCGGAGGCGGACCGCGCGGCGTGGAACGCCTATCGTAAGACGGCGGATCCCTTGGGCCGGGGCATGCGGGACGTGCGCCCCGATCCGGACTCCGATCCCGCGCGGCCCGCGCCCGCCCCGCGCCCGGCACCCGCGACGGTGCCACGGTTCCGCATCGCCCAGGCGGCAGGCGGCACACGGTCCACCCACGACGTCATGGCCCCGCTCGCGCAACGGTTGGCCGCGCAGCCGGTGACGATGGACGCCAAGGCGTTCCATCGCCTGAAGGCGGGCAAGCTGCGCCCGGAGGCGAAGCTGGACCTGCACGGGATGACGCTGGAGGTGGCTCACCCCGAACTGATCGATTTCGTGCAGTCTTGCCGTGCACGGGGCAAGCGGTTGCTGCTGGTCGTGACGGGGAAGGGAAAGCGCCGCGCCGACGACGGTCCCATCCCGACGCGGTTCGGCGTGCTGAAGCACCAGGTCCCGCAATGGCTGCGGATGCCACCCCTGTCGCCGATGATCCTGCAGGTCGCGCAGGCGCATCGCAGCCACGGCGGGGAAGGTGCGTACTACGTCTATCTGCGACGCTAGGCGGGGAGAACCGTCACCCTGAAGATCTGCCCGAGGAACCGCCTGGGTCGACGTTCCGTTTCCTTACAGGACGTAGCGGGACAGGTCCGCCGATTGCGCGAGTTCCGCCACCTGGCCGTCCACGAAGGCGGCGTCCACCACCACCTCCGCTCCGCCCTTGTCGGGGGCATCGAAGGACAGGTCCTCGAACACCCGCTCCAACACGGTATAGAGCCGCCGCGCCCCGATGTTCTCGACCGATTGGTTCACCTGCGCGGCCACGCGGGCCAAGGCGGCGATGCCGTCCTCGGTGAAGGTGACGGACACGTCCTCCGTGCCCATCAAGGCGGCGTACTGGCGGGTCAGGGCGTTGTCCGTTTCCGTCAGGATGCGGACGAAGTCGGCCTCGGTCAGCGGCCGCAGTTCGACCCGGATCGGCAGGCGGCCCTGCAACTCGGGCAGCAGGTCGCTGGGCTTCGCGACGTGGAACGCGCCCGATGCGATGAACAGGATGTGGTCCGTCTTGACGGTGCCGTGCTTCGTGCTGACACTGGTGCCTTCGATCAGGGGAAGCAGATCGCGCTGCACCCCCTCGCGGCTGACATCCGCGCCCCGCGCATCGGACCGGGCGCAGACCTTGTCGATCTCGTCCAGGAAGACGATGCCGTCCTGCTCCACCGCACGGATGGCCTCGCGCTTCACCGTCTCGTCGTCCAGCAGCTTGTCGGCCTCCTCGTCGATCAGCGCCTCGTAGCTGGCGGCGACCGTCATGCGGCGCTTGATGGTGCGCTGGAACGCCTTTCCGAACAACTCGCCCAGATTGGCCATCTGATCCATCCCGGGCTGACCGGGGATCGCCATGCCCATGGGGTTGGACGTGTCCTGCAACTCCAACTCGATCACCTTGTCGTCCAACTCGCCCGTCCGCAACTTGCGGCGGAACGCCTCGCGGGTCCCGTCGCGGGCATCCTGTCCGGCCAGGGCCGTGATCACGCGCTCCTCGGCGGCGTCGTGGGCCTTCGTCTTCACCTCGTCGCGCATGCGGTCGCGGACCATCGTGATCGCGGCCTCGACCAAATCGCGGACGATCTGCTCGACGTCCCGACCGACATAGCCGACCTCCGTGAACTTCGTCGCCTCCACCTTCAGGAAGGGTGCGCGCGCCAACTTGGCCAGCCGGCGCGAAATCTCGGTCTTGCCGACGCCGGTCGGGCCGATCATCAGGATGTTCTTGGGATAGACCTCGTCCTTCAGGTCGTCGTCCAGCCGCTGGCGCCGCCAACGATTGCGCAGGGCAACGGCGACGGCACGCTTGGCGTCGGCCTGTCCGATGACGAAGCGGTCGAGTTCGGAGACGATCTCGCGGGGGGTCAGGTCGGTCATGGGGCGCAGATAAGCGGCGTTCACGGAAACGCAACGTCCGTCACATCGGCGTGCGGCGGGTAGCCAGACGGATCGTCGCGGCGCATCGTCGGGAAGACACAACCATCGCTTCGGAGGATACCCGATGGACCGCAGAACCTTCCTGACCCGCATGTCCACCCTCGGCACGGCCTTGGCCGCCGCCCACGTCACCTTACCCGCCATGGCGGGAGGCCATGGGCGCCTGGGCACCTTCACCGGGGCCGCGCGCTACGGCATCGGCGGCACCGCGGAGGTCGCGGGCAACCAGGTGAACCTGCTTGACGACTTTCGCTTCGGCAGCGCGCCGGACCCGAAGGTCGCGCTGGGCCGCGACGGCTACGACCCGAATACGCTGATGGGCCTGCTGAAGAACACCCAGGGCGCGTCCAGCTACACCATCCCCGCGGGCATCGATCCTTCCGAGTACAACGAGGTCTGGATCTGGTGCGAACAGTACAACGTGCCCTTGGGCGTCGCCAAGCTGGGCGGCTGATCCGTCATTCCGTGAAATGGGCGGGGGGCAGGCGGTCGAGAGGCAGCCAGCCCCCCACCCGCCGCAGCAGGGCGGCGCGGATGCGGACCCACTGCGCGCCCAGGATCAACAGGGCGACACCGATCGCCAGCACGGACGTGACGACCCCGATGCCGGATCCCGCGATGCCTGCCAGCACCACGATGTAGCCCGCGCTCGATACGAGGGAGGAGCGCCGGTCGATGATCACCGCGATCAGCGCCATCGCCACGAGGAACGCCGACAGGACCAGCATGCGCCACGCCGCCGGATCGCCCTCGCCCCCCGCCAGCAGGGTGATGGCGACGGTGTTCACGATGGCGGGGGCGGCCACGACGTGCAGCCAGAAGCCGTTGGCCGAACGCAGGGTCATCCGGTGGGGGTCGGACATGTCGAACCGCATCGCCATCGCGAACAGGCCGATCCCCAGCAGGATGGTGCCCCACGCGAAGGGTCCCGTTCCCGACAGCAGGAAGACCTCGGCCGACGCGATGGTCTCGCCCGAGACGGCGGACAGCAAGAACAGCACCGTGGCGAAGGCGGCGAGCGCGATCAGCGCCATCGCGAAGGGCACGCGGTAGCGCAGCCAGTACGCGAATACCGTCGCCCCCGTCAGCGCGGCGACCAGGGCGACCCGTCCCGGCCTGATGCCGCCGAGGATGGTGAAGGACTCGAGCTGCACCAGCCACAGCCAGCCGGCCGCGACGGTCCAGGCGATAGACAGTGCTATGGCGGGGGCCACCATGCGGCGGCGGCGTACGAAGTATTCCGACAGCAGGCCGACCACCACGAAAGTGCAGAGCGTGCCGATCGTCCATACCGCGCCGAAGCCGTTCGACGTGCCCGCCGCGATCGCCCAGAAGCCCAGCCAGCCGAAGCCCAGGATCGCCAGTCCCACCAGGATGAAGATCTCGTTGAACCCACGGAACAGCGCGAAGGGTTCGTCCGCGCCGGACGCGCCCACGCGCGCGTCGCGCCGCATGGCGGACAGGTCGACGATGCGGGCGGCCTGCGCTTCCGTGATCGTGCCCGCGGCCACGGCGGCACGCAGGTCGTCGCGGTCGATCATCCGCCGATCGCCTCCATCGTCAGGGTGCCGTTCGTATAGACGCAGATCTCGGCGGCGATCGCCATGGCCCGACGGGCCACGGCTTCGGCATCCAGGTCGGTGGCCATCAGCCCGCGCGCGGCGGCCAGCGCGTAGTTTCCGCCCGACCCGATGGCGGCCACGTCGTGCTCGGGCGCCAGGACGTCGCCCGCGCCGGTCACGACCAGAAGCTCGGTGCCGTCCGTCACGATCAGCATGGCCTCCAGCTTCTGCAGGTACTTGTCCGTGCGCCAATCCTTCGCCAGCTCCACGCAGGCGCGCTGCAATTGGCCCGGATGCGCTTCCAGCTTCGCCTCCAGCTTCTCGAGCAGGGTGAAGGCATCGGCCGTCGATCCGGCGAAGCCCGCCACGACGTCGTGGCCGCCCGGTGACAGGCGACGCACCTTGCGGGCGTTGCCCTTCATCACGGTGGCCTGGCCCTGCGTGACCTGACCGTCGCCCGCGATCACGACCCGGCCCCCGCGCTTCACCCCGACGATGGTGGTCCCGTGCCAGCCCGGAAAGTCGTTGTGTTCGCCCATGTCGTGCCCCTCGCTCGCGTCAGGACCCCATATGGGAAGCCCTAGTCCCGGCGCCACCCCGCCCGCCGGGGCACGCGCAGGGCCAGCAGGGGCTTCATCCACCAGGCCTGGAACCGATCGCCGTCGAACGCTTCCCAAACACCCTGCGTGCGGTGCCCGTGGATCACGGTATCGACGACCGCGCGCTGGTAGAACGGGGCGGAGATCATGGACTGCACCGGGCGGGGCGCATGGCCCGTGTCGCAGCGCGTCTCGCGCCGCAGGGCCCAGGCGGACCGAGGCATCCTTTGCAACGGTGGGGCCTCGATCTCGCGCGCGTTGCCGTGGTCGTCGAAGTGCAGCGCGATCCGCGTCTCGGTCCCGTCGCGCAGCTCCGACTCGTAGAAGATCACGCGTCCGTCGGGCACGGGGAACCGGCCCCAATGCCAATAGGCGAAGTCCTGCTCCAGTGGCGCCGTGCCGAAGTTGCTGTCCAGATAGCCGTGGCCGTCCCAGGTCCAGCCGGGGCGGTCGATCTCCACCCGGATGTCCGATGCGGGCGCCAGGGGTCGCCAGACGTGGCTGCCATCGGGTTTCAGCGCGGCCTCGATCCCCGTGACGCCGCGGGGCGTGATCGTGACCCGACCCTTGATCGGCGTCAGGTGCGGGGTCGCGACCTCGTCCAACTCGATGGCGAGCCGTGTCCCGTCCCAGTGCAGCGACGACGGGCCCATCTCGATGCGCTCGGGCGCCTGGTGCAGGGCGGCCCGGCCCCGGTCCGTCATCGTCCACCGCCCGCCGGGGCCGGACATCAGGACGTTGACGCAGACGTTGTTCGTCGGGTCCGTCCGGCCCGACCATCCGTACCAGGGCGAGAAGACGGACCCGATGAACGCGATGACCGATATGGCGCGGCTGCCGTCCGCGCTCAGGCCGTCGACGTACCACCAACCATAGCCGCCGGGCGGAACCGTCGCGTCGAAGCGCGGTCCCGCATGATCGCCGCGGCCGCGTGCTGGCCGGACAGGGAGGCCATCGGGATCCCAGGCCCCGGATGGATGCCCCCCCCGCATTGGTACAGCCCCGGCACCTTCGTCCGCGCCCTGGGGCGGTGGAACGGCGCCAGCGTTCCGTGCGGGCTGCGGCCGTACAGGGACCCCATAGACCCCGGGAACATCCTGCCGAAGTCCTCCGGCGCCGTCAGCGCGGTCGGGTCGGGCCGTTCCGCGAAGCGCAACCCCATCCGGTCCAGCATGTCGAACGTGATCCTCTGGCATTGCGTCGCCTCCTCGGGGTCGGGTGTGGTGCCGCGGCGGGGCGGCCCGTTGACGATGATCTCGTACCGGGCGCGGGCGCCGGGCGGGTGTCCGTGGTCCTGCGCATGGACGTACAGGGTCGGATCCCGCGGCAGGCGGCCGCGGGCGATGTCCTCGAACTCCGCCTCCGGGTCGCGGGCGAAGAACACGGAATGGCGTTGTCCGGGGGGCTGCGCCGCGCGCGCGGCGAAGGACCACACGAAGGCCGACAGGCTGCGCGGCTGCGTGCCCCGGTCCAGCGCCGCGCCCGCCACCGCATCCCCCAGCAGGCCGGTACGCAGGGCGTTGGGGTCGCCGTTGTGGACGACGACGTCGGCCGGCACCTCGCCCCCGTCGGTCAGGACGCCCGTCACGCGACCGTCCCGCAGAACGATCCGCCCGGCCTTCGTGCCGAAGCGGAACGCCGCCCCCGCCCGTTCCGCCACGCGCCGCATTGCGTGGGCCAGGGCGTGCATGCCGCCCTCGACCGCCCAGACACCGCGCGACTCCGCATGCCAGATCACCGACAGGACCGCGGGCGACTGCCTGGGATCGCCGCCGACATAAGTGGCGTAGCGGCCGAACAACTGCTGCAATCGCCGGTCGCGGAAGCGGGCGCGCAGGAGGGCGGCCAGGGACAAGCCGGGGCGCAGCGGGGGCAGGGTGGCGGGGCGGACGGCGGACCGCCAAGCCGCCCGCAGGGGCGCGGGGTCCACCGCGCGCATCATCGGCCCCTCGAACGCGTCGAACAGGGCGCGGGCGGTGGCGTCGAACCGCGCGAAGTCGCGGGCCGCCCCCGCGCCGGCCCATAGGCCGATGGCGTCGCGCGATCGGTCCGCGTCCGGATGGAGGTCGAGCGGCGATCCGTCATTCCAATGGTGACGTGCCAGCGTGTCCAACGGCGTCAGGGACACCTCCGCCTCCAACGAGGCGCCGGAGGCATCGAAGGCCCCCGCGAAGTAGTCGCGTAGCGTCAGCACCGTAGGTCCCGCATCCACGGGACCGGCAGCGGACGGCACGGTGCGCATCTTGCCGCCCGGTGCCTCCGCCGCGTCCAGCACGGTGACGTCCAGCCCCGCATGGGCGAGGCGCATGGCGGCGGTCAGGCCACCGATGCCGGCCCCGATGACGACGATGCGGGTCATGCCGTCCACCCCCGTTGACAGGATAGGCCAGTGTCAACATCATGGAACACCATCTGTCATCTTTCAATGACATATCGGCGGAGGTGACGGAATGACTCCAGGCGACCTGTCAACCCGGATCGAAGGCGCGATCGACGCCGCGTTGGACCGCGCGACCGCCCGTCGGGCCCCCGCCGGTCTCGCGGCGGCGATGATCCACGCCGTTAAGCCCGGCGGCGCGCGGATCCGTCCGACGATCTGCCTGTCGGTGGCGGCCGCCTGCGGGGCCGACCGCGCCGATGCCGACGCCGCTGGCGTGGCGATCGAGTTGATCCACTGCGCGTCCCTCGTCCACGACGACCTGCCTTGTTTCGACGACGCCTCCGTCCGTCGCGGCAAGCCCAGCGTTCACGTGGCCTTCGGCCAGCCCTTGGCCGTGCTGGCCGGCGACAGCCTTATCGTCGCGGGGTTCGAGGCGGCGGGCCGCGCGGCGCCTGCCCGTGCGCTGCCGCTGGTGATGGAGCTGGCGCATCGCACCGGCATGCCGGGCGGCATCTGCGCGGGCCAGGGCTGGGAATCGGAGCCCGCCATCGACCTGGCGACCTACCACGAGGCGAAGACCGGCGCGTTGTTCATCGCCGCGACGCGCATGGGGGCCATCGCGGCGGGTCACGACCCGGAGCCCTGGACCGAACTGGGTTCCCGCATCGGGCGCGCGTTCCAAGTCGCCGACGACCTGCTGGACGTGCTGCGTCCGGAAGCGGAGACCGGCAAGCCCGCCGGCCAGGACGAACGTCGGGGCCGCCCCTCGGCTGTGGTCGAGCACGGCATCGACGGCGCCACCCGCTTGTTGGAGGACACGCTGTCGGGCGCCATCGCGTCGATCCCCGCCTGCCCGGGCGAGGCGGCGCTGGCCGCGATGGTGCGGCGCACCGCACAGGCCCTGACCCCCGCGCATCGCCGCACCCCCGCCGAATAGCCGTGGCGGTCGTCGACGCAGGCCCTCCGCCACGTCGGACGCCGCGCGGACCGACTTGGGTGCGCATGGTGGCCGACCCCCGGGTCCAGGCCGCGGTGGCGCGCGTGCCCGTCCTGCGCCGCTTCGCGCGGCGGGACGGGGACGCCCTGATGGATCTGGTGGCGGGGTTCGTGCACAGCCAGGTCCTCCTGGCCGTGGTCCGCCTGCGCCTCCTGAATCGGTTGATGGATGGTCCCGCGGATGCCGCGACGCTGGCCGACGGAACGGGGATCGATGCCCGTCGCATGGCCGTGCTGTGCGACGCCGCCTGCGCTCTGTCCCTGATGCGACGCCGCAGGAAAGGGTACGCGATCGCCCGGCGCGGCGCGGCGCTTCTGGGCGTGCCGGGGCTGGAGGGGATGATCCTGCACCACCCCGTCCTTTATCGCGACATGGCGGATCCGGTCGCCCTGCTGCAGGGGGCCGATACCGAACTGAGTGCCTTCTGGCCCTATGTGTTCGGCGCAGGCGCGGCCGCCGACCCGCAGCGGGCCGCGACCTATTCGCAACTGATGACCGACAGCCAGACCCTCGTGGCGCAGGACACGCTGGCGCGGGTCGACCTGTCCCGGGCCCGCCGCGTGCTGGACGTCGGCGGTGGGACGGGCGCGTTCCTGATCGCGCTGGGCCGGGCGCATCCGGGACCCGCGCTCCACCTGTTCGATCTGCCCGCGGTGGTGCCCGGCGCGCGGGCCCGCTTCGCGGAGGCGGGCCTGGAGGGGCGGGCCACCGTTTCGGCGGGCAGCTTCCGCGACGACCCGCTGCCGACCGGCGCCGACGTGGTGACGCTGGTGCGGATCCTCTACGACCACGACGACGTCACGGCGATGGCCCTCCTGCAGGCCGTCCGCGCGGCATTGCCCCCGGACGGGCGCGTCGTCGTGTCCGAGCCGATGACCGGGGGGGACAGGCCGCACCGGGCGGGCGACGCTTACTTCGCGTTCTACACGCTCGCAATGGGAACGGGACGTGCACGCGCGCCGTCGCGGATCACCGCGATGCTGCGGGAGGCGGGGTTCGCCGCGCCGCGGGACCACGGCAGCGCGAGGCCGTTCGTCACCCACGTGCTGTCCGCTGGCGTTACACAATAAGTGTCCAGCCTGATTGACAACATACGATGTCCGGGTAAGGTGACGGTGGATGGCGACATCGTCGCCGAGTGGGAGGAAGGGTCCGCCTGTGCAGACCGAAGCGATCATCCTTGCCGGGCCGCATGACATCGCGCGCCGCACCGTGGGCCTTCACGCACCGCGGGCGAACGAGGCGGTGGTCGCGATGCGCCATTCCGCCATCTCCGCCGGCACGGAACGCCTGCTCTGGTCGGGCGACATGCCGCCCTTCCCCGGAATGGGGTATCCCCTGGTCCCCGGCTACGAGGCGGTGGGCGAGGTCGTGGAAGCGGCCGGCGACCTGAAGGCCGGCGATACCGTCTTCGTTCCCGGATCCGATCGGTTCGACGGCGCGCGCGGCCTGTTCGGCGCCGCGGCCGCGACCGCGGTGACGGATGCGGACCGGCTCGTCCGGATCGACGCGGGACACGGCGAATCGGCGGCCCTGCTGGCCCTGGCTGCCACGGCCCGCCATGCGATCGCGGGCGTGGGCCGTGCCCTGCCCGACCTGATCGTGGGCCACGGCGCGTTCGGACGCCTGCTGGCTCGCCTGACCGTCGCCGCCGGGGGCGCCCCCGTGGTGTGGGACACCGATCCGGCCCGCCGCGCAGGCGCGCAGGGCTACGAGGTGCGGGACCCGGGCGCGGACGACGCGACCTATGCCACCATCTACGACGCCTCCGGCGCGGACGGGATCCTCGACACGGTGATCCCCCGCCTGACGAAGGGGGGCGAGATCGTGCTGGCCGGCTTCTACGCCCGTCCGCTGTCCTTCGCGTACCCGCCCGCCTTCCTGCGCGAGGCACGGCTGCGCATCAGCGCCGAATGGACCCGCGACGACCTGCGCGCGACCCGCGACCTGGTCGAGGCGGGCCTTCTGCGGCTGGACGACCTGATCACGCATCGCAGCGCCGCGGCGGACGCCCGCGCGGCCTATGCGACCGCGTTCACCGACCCGGACTGCCTGAAGATGGTCCTGAACTGGGAGGGCGTCCGATGAAGGACATACCGGACCTGAAGGACTTCTCGGACCGTCTGCGGGACGAGGCGAACGCCGACCTGGCCGACGTCATCCCCACGGAGGCGACGAAGAAGACGCAGATCATCGCGATCTACGGCAAGGGCGGCATCGGCAAGTCGTTCACCTTGGCGAACCTCAGCCACATGATGGCCGAGCAGGGCAAGCGCGTGCTGCTGATCGGCTGCGACCCGAAATCCGACACGACCTCGCTGCTCTTCGGCGGCAAGGCCTGCCCCACCATCATCGAGACCTCGACCCGCAAGAAACTCGCCGGCGAGGAGGTCGCCATCGGGGACGTCTGCTTCAAGCGCGGCGGCGTCTTTGCCATGGAGCTGGGCGGCCCGGAGGTCGGGCGCGGCTGCGGCGGGCGCGGCATCATCCACGGCTTCGAGTTGCTGGAGAAGCTGGGCTTCCACGACTGGGACTTCGACTACGTCCTGCTCGACTTCCTGGGCGACGTGGTTTGCGGCGGCTTCGGCCTGCCCATCGCGCGGGACATGGCGCAGAAGGTGATCCTGGTCGCGTCGAACGACCTGCAATCGCTGTATGTCGCGAACAACGTGTGTTCCGCGGTCGAGTACTTCCGCAAGCTGGGCGGCAACGTCGGCGTCGCGGGGCTGGTCGTGAACAAGGACGACGGCTCGGGCGAGGCGCAGGCCTTCGCGGAAGTCGCGGGCATTCCGATCCTGGCGTCGATCCCGCAGGACGACGACCTGCGCAAGAAGTCGGCGAACTACCAGATCGTGGGCACCGCCGAATCGCAGTGGGGCGCGCTGTTCGCGGGCCTGGGCGACGCGGTCGCCATCGCCCCACCGGTCCGGCCCACGCCCGTGGACCAGGACGGGCTGCTGGCTCTGTTCGACGGGTCCGAGACGGGTGCGGGCTTCGTGCTGGAACCGGCCACCGACGCCGACATGCGCGGCAAGGACGCCGCCCCCAAGGTCAGCCTGGAGGTCGTCTACGACGATGCCTGACGACCTGGCGCATATGGAGGCGGCCGCCTGTTCCGATCCCAACGGGATGGAGGATGCGGCGCGTCGCGCGGGGCAGGGCGCGTTGATGGACCGCCTGCGCGAGGATTATCCGGTGGGTCCCCACGACAAGCCGCAGAGCATGTGCCCGGCCTTCGGCAGCCTGCGGACCGGCCTGCGGATGCGCCGCGTGGCGACCGTGCTGTCGGGGTCGGCCTGCTGCGTCTATGGCCTGACCTTCGTCAGCCACTTCTACGGCGCGCGGCGATCGGTGGGCTACGTGCCCTTCGACAGCGAGACGCTGGTGACGGGCAAGCTGTTCGAGGACATCCGCGAGTCGGTCCATGCGATGGCGGATCCGGCGAAGTTCGACGCGATCGTCGTGACGAACCTGTGCGTGCCCACCGCGTCGGGCGTGCCGCTTCGGCTGCTGCCGAACGAGATCAATGGTGTGCGCATCATCGGCATCGACGTGCCGGGGTTCGGCATCCCCACCCACGCGGAGGCCAAGGACGTCCTGGCCGCCGCGATGCTGAAATTCGCCCGCGAGGAGGTCGCCGCCGGTCCGGTGCCCGCCCCCGTCGCGGGCAAATCGGATCGCCCGACGGTGACGCTGTTGGGCGAAATGTTTCCGGCCGACCCCTTGGGGATAGCCGGAATGCTCGCGCCACTCGGTCTGGCGGCAGGTCCGGTCGTTCCCTGCCGTGAGTGGCGCGAGCTATATTCAGCCCTGGATTGCGGCGCCGTCGCCGCGATCCACCCGTTCTACACGAGCGCCGTGCGCGAGTTCCGCGCGGCCGGGCGCGACGTGGTCGGGTCGGCCCCCGTGGGCGTCGAGGGGACGCATGCCTGGCTGGCGTCGATCGGCGATGCGTTCGGCGTGCCCGCCAAGCAGGTCGCGGCGGCGCAGGATGCTGCGGTGCGGCAGATAAAAGAATCTCTGGCCAACGCGCCGATCGACGGCGTGATCACGGTGTCGGGCTACGAAGGGTCCGAACTGATCACCGCCCGGCTTCTCATCGAGAGCGGGGCACGGGTCAAGTATGTCGGCACCGCCTGCCCGAAGACCGAGTTCAGCACGGCCGATGCCGAATGGTTGGAGGCGCATGGCGCGACCGTGCGGTTCCGCGCCTCGCTGGAGGACGACCTGTCGGCGATGGAAGGGCTGCAGCCGGACCTGGCCATCGGGACCACGCCCGTCGTCCAACGTGCCAAGGAGCTGGGCATCCCCAGCCTCTACTTCACGAACCTGATTTCCGCCCGCCCCCTGATGGGCGCGGCGGGCGCCGGAAGCCTGGCGCAGGTGGTGAACGCCGCCATCGGCAACCGCGACCGCATGGGCCGGATGCGCGCCTTCTTCGAAGGCGTGGGCGAAGGCGACACCGCCGGAATCTGGTCGGGCGACCCGAACCTGCGGCCGGATTTCCGTGCGATGAACGCCAAGAAGATGGCCAAGCAGGCCCGCGCCAAGGCGGCGGAGGCGATGATATGACCCGCTGTCCGACGCCCGCCCGTCCCGTGCGGCCCCGTGTCTGCACCGCGTCTGCGTTCCGTCTGCGCCGCGTCTGCCCCCCGGCGGCGGCGCGACCCGCGTGCGACCTGCATGCGACGTCCGTCGGACGGGTTGGGGGCGCGCCATGCTGATCCAGGACCACGACCGCGCCGGCGGCTATTGGGGCGCGGTGTACGCGTTCTGCGCGGTGAAGGGATTGCAGGTCGTCATCGACGGGCCCGTAGGCTGCGAGAACCTGCCCGTCACCTCCGTGCTGCACTACACCGACGCGCTGCCCCCTCACGAGCTGCCCATCGTCACGACCGGCCTTGGCGAGGAGGAGCTGGGCCGCGACGGGACCGAAGGCGCCATGAAGCGGGCCTGGAACACGCTGGACCCCGCACTGCCGTCCGTCGTCGTCACCGGGTCCATCGCCGAGATGATCGGAGGGGGCGTCACGCCGCAGGGCACGAACCTGCAGCGCTTCCTGCCGCGCACCATCGACGAGGATCAGTGGCAGGCCGCCGACCGCGCGATGACCTGGCTGTTCACGGAATGGGGCCAGACGAAGGGCCGGATGCCGCGGGAAGCCAAGTGCGACCCGGATGCCCCGCCCCGCGTCAACATCCTGGGACCGATGTACGGCACGTTCAACATGCCCTCCGACCTGGCCGAGATCCGGCGCCTGGTCGAAGGCATCGGCGCCGAGGTCAACATGGTGTTCCCGTTGGGCGCCCATCTGGCCGAGATGCGCGACCTGGTGAACGCGGACGTCAACGTCGTGATGTACCGCGAGTTCGGGCGCGGCCTGGCCGAGGTGCTGGGCAAGCCGTACCTGCAGGCCCCCATCGGGGTGGAATCGACCACGCTGTTCCTGCGCAAGCTGGGCGAGCTGACGGGCCTGGACCCGGAGCCCTTCATCGCGCGCGAGAAGCATTCGACCTTGAAGCCGGTCTGGGACCTGTGGCGGTCGGTGACGCAGGACTTCTTCGCCACGGCGAGCTTCGGCATCGTCGCGAACGAGACGTACACCCGCGGGATCCGCATGTTCCTGGAGGACGACCTGGGCCTGCCCTGCGCCTTCGCCACCGCGCGCGTCGCGGGGAAGAAGACCGACAACGACGCCGTGCGCGACGCGATGGCCGCGACCCGGCCGACCGTGGTGCTGGGGTCGATCAACGAGAAGATGTACCTGGCCGAGCTGGCAGGCGGGCATGGCCCCGCGCCGTCCTTCATCCCCGCCAGCTTCCCCGGCGCCGCGATCCGTCGGGCGACGGGCACGCCGTTCATGGGCTATGCCGGCGCGACCTATCTGCTGCAGGAGATCTGCAACGGGCTGTTCGACGCGCTGTTCCACATCCTGCCCCTGGGGACGCGGCTGGACGACGCGGCCGCCACGCCCGCGCGCCTGACCCGCGACCTGCCCTGGTCGGCGGCGGCGCAGTCGATGCTGGACCGCATCGTGGACGGCCACCCCGTGCTGACCCGCATCTCCGCCGCGAAGTCGTTGCGCGATGCCGCCGAGCGCGCCGCGCTGGCGGCGGGCGCGGACGCGGTGGACGCGGATCTGATGGCGCGGCTGCACCCCGCCGCCGCCCGCGGCACCCCGCCCGCGCCCGACGCGCGGGCGACCACCCCACCCGAGTCGAAGGAGAACGCCCATGTCTGACATGACCTCGAACTCGCCCCTCGCGCGCAACCGCCGCGAGCCGGGTCTGGAATACTGGATGTACTTCGCGCCCATCCTGGCCGTGTCCGTGCCGCTGTCGGCGCTGCGCGCCGCGATGGCGGTGGTGCGGTCCGACGCGACCCCGCGCCCCGGCATCCTCGCGGATGCCTGGACCCGCGCGCGCGACGTGACGACGACCATCTGCTCGGTCTGAGGACCGCGCCGATCCCGATCCGTCCCCCGCGGGGGCGGTGACCCATACCCCGCCACGTCAGACACGGCGGGGGTCGAGACAGGCTCCACCCCCGTGGCCGGGCGGTGCGGAGCGGACATTCATCCCCGTCGGGGGTGGACGGCCGGCGTGGGAATGAGCCCGCGTCGGGGCCCGGCCGCAGGGTGTGCGGCGTCGGCTTCATGGGAGTATTCCAATGGCTGACAGAACCGACCTGTCCTTTACAGGTCTCACCGATGAGCAGGCCCAGGAACTGCATGCGGTATACATCAGTGGGGCGATGCTGTTCACGGCCGTGGCCGTGCTCGCGCACCTCCTGACGTACATCGTGTTCCCCTGGTTCAGCTTCGGGTAATCGATCATGGCAAAATTCTACAAGATCTGGCTGGTCTTCGACCCGCGCCGCGTCTTCGTCGCGCAGGGCGTCTTCCTGTTCCTGCTGGCCGTCATGATCCACCTGGTGCTGCTGTCGCATGACGGCTTCAACTGGTTCGAGCTTTCGAACGGGGCGCTGCCCGGTGCGAGAGCCGTGATCGTGGACTGACCCACCCGCACGACCATCGTCGCGGGCGGGCGCACCGCCCGCGACCATCCGACATCACAACCCGACGACGGACGCCGCCTGAACGCCGGCCCACCCGCCGTCCCCAAGCGGAGGATCACCCATGGCGGTGCTGAGCTTCGAGAGAAAATACCGGGTCCGCGGCGGGACCCTGGTGGGGGGCGACCTGTTCGACTTCTGGGTCGGTCCCTTCTACGTCGGATTCTTCGGGGTCACGACGATCTTCTTTTCCGCCCTGGGCACGATCCTGATCCTGATCGGGGCGTCCTGGCAGGGCACGTTCAATCCCTGGCTGATCCACATCCAGGCGCCCGACATCGCGTACGGGCTGGGCATGGCGCCCCTGCGCGAGGGGGGGCTGTGGCAGATCATCACCATCTGCGCGGTCGGCGCCTTCGTGTCCTGGGCCCTGCGCGAGGTGGAGATCTGCCGCAAGCTGGCCATGGGCTATCACGTGCCGTTCGCCTTCGGCGTGGCGATCTTCGCCTTCGTGACGCTGAACGTGTTCCGCCCGATCCTGATGGGGGCCTGGGGGCATGCGTTCCCCTATGGCATCTTCTCCCACCTCGATTGGGTGTCGAACACGGGCTATGCGTACCTGCACTTCCACTACAACCCGGCGCACATGCTGGCGGTGACGCTGTTCTTCACCACCACGCTGGCGCTGGCGCTGCACGGCGCGCTGATCCTGTCGGCCGCCAACCCCGAGAAGGGCGAGGAGGCGAAGCTGCCCGACATGGAGGACACGTTCTTCCGCGACTTCATCGGGTACTCGATCGGGACGCTGGGCATCCACCGGCTCGGCTTCCTCCTGGCGATCAACGCGGGCTTCTGGTCGGCGGTGTGCATCATCATCAGCGGGCCCCTGTGGGCCGAAGGCTGGCCGGAATGGTGGAACTGGTGGCTGCAGCTGCCGATCTGGCCGGGCGAGCAACTGCCCGTAGGGGGGATCTGAGCCATGAGCTGGTGGCCCGAATATCAGAACATCTTCACCCAGGTGCAGGTCGCAGGCCCGCCCGAGATGGGCGTGCAGCCCGACGACATGGACATCCGCGACCGCACGCGCGGCACGTCGATCAGCACGCTGATCGGCCTGGTCGGCAACGCGCAGCTGGGCCCCATCTATCTGGGGATCTACGGCGTGGTCAGCCTGGCCACGGGCACGCTGTGGCTGAACATCATCGGCTTCAACATGCTGGCGCAGGTCGACTGGTCGATCCCGGAGTTCATCCGCCAGCTGTTCTGGCTGTCGCTGGAGCCGCCCAGCCCCGAATACGGGCTGCGGATGCCGCCCCTGTACGACGGGGGCTGGTACATGATCGCCTCCTTCTTCCTGCTGGTGTCGGTCATGTCCTGGTGGGTGCGGTCCTACAGCCTCGCCAAGCAGCACAAGATGGGCAAGCACGTCGCCTGGGCGTTCCTGGCCGCGATCTGGCTGTTCCTGGTGCTGGGCCTGTTCCGCCCCATCCTGATGGGGTCGTGGTCCGAGATGGTGCCCTATGGCATCTTCCCGCACCTGGACTGGACCACCGCGTTCTCGATCCGGTACGGCAACCTCTACTACAACCCGTTCCACTGCCTTTCGATCGTGTTCCTGTACGGCTCCGTGCTGCTCTTCGCGATGCACGGCGGCACGATCCTGGCGGTGACCCGCTATGGCGGCGACCGGGAGCTGGAGCAGATCTACGACCGGGGCACGGCCACGGAGCGGGCGTCGCTGTTCTGGCGCTGGACCATGGGGTTCAACGCCACGATGGAGGGGATCCACCGCTGGGCGTGGTGGTTCGCGGTGCTGACGCCGATCACGGGCGGCATCGGGATCCTGCTGACCGGCACGGTCGTCGACAACTGGTTCATCTGGGCCCAGGAGCGCAACTTCGCGCCGACCTATCTGGAGCCCTATGGCTACGAGTACTATGGGACCGGCGAGTTCGACCTCCGCGGTGCCGAGATCGCGGGAGGGGAGTGAATGTTTCCCAAGTGGTTCAGCCAGTGGAACCGGGAGAACCCGGTCGACATCTACAAGCCGGTCGTGATCTTCGGGGCCATCGGCGGGGCGGTCGTCGCGGCCGCGGTGCTGGTCAGCTGGGGCACGCCCTACCGCGTGGAGGCGGTGCAGACCGGCCCGCCGGGGATCGGCATGATGGTCGCGGACTTCGACTTCCGCGGCCCCGACCCGACCCTGGCGGAGTACTACACCGAAGCGCCGTACCCGCCCGAGCCGGGCGAGCCGCTGGCGGGCGAGGTGTACGAGAACGTGCAGGTCCTGGGCGCGGTGACGGAGGCCAACTTCCTTCGCGTGATGAACGCGATCACCCAGTGGGTCAGCCCGGAGCAGGGCTGCGCGTATTGCCACGCGCAGGCGGACGAGGGCCTCTATGCGGACGACAACCTGTACACGAAGGTCGTCAGCCGCCGCATGATCCAGATGACGCAGACCATCAACGACGAGTGGTCGGGGCACGTGAACTATAACGCGGAAGTGGGGGTGAACTGCTATTCCTGCCATCGCGGGCAGCCCGTGCCGACGGAGATCTGGTTCCGCATCGACCCGGCCGTGGACGTGATGGAAGGGTGGGGCGGCGTGCAGAACCGCGTCACCGCGCAGTCGCAATTCACCTCGCTGCCGTCGGACGCGCTGTACCGCTACCTCTACGAGGACGCGCGGATCAGCGTGCACGACCTGGAGAGCCGCGTGGGCGACTGGCCGTCGGATCCCGACAGCCCGACCTGGCAGGACACGGAGCGGACGTTCAGCCTGATGAACTACTTCTCCAACAGCCTGGGCGTGAACTGCGTGTTCTGCCACAACTCACGTGCCTTCTACGACCCGTCGCAGTACACGCCGCAATGGGCCAACGCGTCCCTGGCGATCGAGATGGTGCGCGACCTGAACACCATCTATCTCGAACCGCTGGTCGACGTGTATCCGCCCGTCCGTCTGGGCCCGATCTATGCGGACGCGCCCAAGGCCGCCTGCAAGACCTGCCACAAGGGATATCACAAGCCGATGCAGGGGCTGAACGCGATCGCCGACTGGCCGGAGCTGGCGGCGCCGGGGGTGCCCGACTATTCCGCGTTCCTGGTGGAGGAAACGGCCGCGGTGGTCCGGTAGGGTCGCCGTCGACGCGACGGGACGAGGCACGCGGGGCGGCGCGTCCGGGGAACCGGGCGCGCCGCTTCGCATCCGGGGGGTCAGGGGGTGCGGGACCGCCGGGGGCGCATCAGCAGGCGCCACGTGCCCCGGCGGCGCACCGCCCACACCGTCGCGGCGGGCGCCAGCACGCATAGCAGGGCCTTCGACGCGGTGCCCATGGTGCCCTGGATCAGCCAGGCGTGCAGAACGGTCGCCACGACCAGGACGCCGGCGCAGGCGACGTGCCCCACCCGCCACAGGCGCGGGGGCAGGCGGTGGCGGGCCAGCGCCAGGAGGGCCGCCGCAACCGCCGCCCACAGCGCGACCGCCCCCCACGCGCCGAAGGGCGTGGGCGAGCGGAACAGCAGCACGTCCACCACGTCGGGCGGGCTGGTGACCCACAGGCCCGCGACGTGCAGCGCCACGGCCGCGGCCAGCGCCGCACCCGCCATGGCGTGCAGGCGGCGCGCGGGCCGGGGCGTCACGGCCCCGCCGATCAGGAGGGGCTGTGCCAGCAGCAGGGCCAGGCCCGCGACGCCCGCCAGGCCGGCCGCGACGTAGAGCGGATCGCGCCACGCCAGCAGGGGACTGGTCCCGGCCTGCCACAGCGCGGCCCCGATCAGCAGGACCGCGCCCAGCGCCACGGCAGCGCGGCGGCGCCGGTTCAGGCGGGCACCAGCACGAAGTCGACCCGCAGGGTCGTGTCGGCGGCCGACGGCATCACGGGCCGCAGGAACACGGTCCGGAAGCCCCCGTCGTCGTAGTCGGCGTCGTAGGCCAGGTGCCCGTGCGGCTGACCGAAGGCGGGAACGATCTGCGGCATCTCGATGCGGAACACGCCGTCGGCGTCGGTCCGGGTCGCCCCGTGGGAGCGGGCGTCGCGTTCGTGACCTTCGGTGGTGTGCGCCCAGACCTGGATGCGGCGACCCGGCAGGGGTGCTCCGTCGGACGCGCGGCGCACGGTGCCCGAGGTCCAGAACCCGCCCCCGCCGATGCGCTCCACAATCGGCGCGCCGGGGCGGTAGTTGTTGGCTCCGCCGCGCATGGTCGGCGTGGGCGCGAGCGTCTGCGCGGCGGCGGGCCGGATCAGCATCGGCGCGGCGAGCACCGCGGCGGCGCCGGTGGCGAGGATCGAGCGTCGGGTCTGTCGGGGCATGGCGTGTCCTTTCGGATGGGCGGGATGCGACGGGGTCGATGGTCCCGATATGGTGGCGTCCGGCAGATATGGCATGGGGCCGCGTTCACGGTGGCGCGAGGTCGTGCGGGACCGGGGGGCGTCGACCGGCTGGGCGGCGGTCCCCGCCTCAGTCCTCGGACAGGGGCCGGGGGCCGCGTTCCAGATAGGTCGAGAGCGCGATGTAGGACCGCGGATCCCTTCGATCGCGTGGATGCGCGCCAGCAGGTCCTCCGGCGCCTGCGCGTCGCGGCAGCGCACCTTCATCAGGATGCAGGCGTCGCCCGCCACGGTGTGGACCTCCTCGACGTCGGGCTCCCCCTCCATCGACAGGAACGCGCCCTTTGCCCCCCACCCGGCGGTGTCGACATGGACGAAGGCCAGAAGGGGGCGGCCGATCGCGGGTCCGTCCAAGCGGGCGACCGTGCCCGCGATGGCGCCGGTCCGCCGCAGCCGCTTGACCCGTTCGTGCACCGCGGGCGGCGACAGGGCGACGGCGGCGCCGAGCGCTGCGTAGGATCGGGTCGCGTCCTCGGCGAGCAGGGCTAACAGCGTTCGGTCCCTGTCGTCGAGCGCCGGGGCGGGCGCCACCTTGCGTCGAACCCCGTTCGTTTCCGACATTCCGACGCTCCCCATGTCTTGCGAGCGAACCGCGTGCGGCTGATCCCGACACCGACGAATGCCATAAGGCCGGTATCGAGAACGATGTCCAATGGTTCCCTCACCCTCCTGCTGATGCTCGGAGTGACCGTGATCGGTTCGAACGGGTTGGTGCTGTCCCCCATCCTGCCCGACGTCGCCGCCGCCCTGGATGCGACGCCCGCGGCCGTGGCGCGCGCCATCGCCGCCTATGGCGGGGCGACGGCCCTGTCCGCGTCGACACTGGGATTCGTGGTCGACCGTCATGGCGTCCGGGCGACGCTGGCGGGCGGGACCGTCCTTCTGGCGATCGGCACGTTCGGCAGCGCCGCGGCGTGGCATTGGACGATCCTCGCCGCCGGGCAGGTCCTGGCCGGACTGGCGGCGGGCGTCATGCTGCCCGCGATCTACGCGTCGGCCACCACGACCGGCACCCCGGCGGAGGGCGCGCGCATCCTGGGCCGCGTCCTGACGGGATGGTCCGTGTCCCTGGTGGCGGGCGTGCCGCTGTCGGCCTTCGCGGCGTCGCAGCTCGGATGGCGCGCGGCCTACGTGCTGCTCGGGGCGCTGGCGTCGATCGCCCTGATCGGCTTCCTGCGCCTTCCCCGTCGCTCGCGTCCCGCCGCGTCGGCCGCGGCGGCGGACGGTCCGATCGCGGCCATCCGACTTCCGGGGGTGGCCGTCCTGCTGCTGGTGCAGTTCCTATTCATGGCGGCGTTCTACGGCGTCTATGCGTTCCTCGGGGATCATCTGCAGACGGGGCTGGGCCTATCGACGGCGGCGGCGGGCGCGGTCGTCCTGGCCTACGGCGTGGGGTTCGGCCTGGCCGCGCTGGGGGACGGCGCCGTCACGCGGATCGATCCGAGACGCGCGCTGCCCCTGGCGCTGGCCTGCGTCGGCGCGGTCTATGCCGCGATGCCGTTCGTCGTGACCGCCCCCGTGGGCGCGTTCGCCGCGGCCTTCGCGTGGGGGTTCGTGAACCACGCCGCGTTGAACCTGACCGTCCTGCGGCTGAGCGCGGATCGCGGGGCGATGCGCGGGGCCGTGCTGGGGCTGAACACGGCCGTCACCTATCTAGGCGCGCTGGCCGGTCCGCTGGGTCTGGGCACGCTCTATGCCGGGTCCGGGTTCGGGGCCCTGGCGTCGGGCGGGGCGGCCTGCATCGCCGGTTCCGTGCTGCTCGCATCGGGCGTCCGATGGACGCGGCGCGGGGCCTGACCCGGTTCAGCCGGTCAGGCGGTCGCCGACCCGTTCCCCCAGGATCGCCGGGGCGTGGTCGGCCATGTAGATCCGCATCCAGGGGGTGAAGCGGTCGGGATAGGCGGACAGTTCGGCGTGCAACGCGGGCAGGTCGATCCACCGAACGGCCTGCACCTCCGCCGGGTCGGGTGCGAGTGCCAGGTCGGCCGCGGCTTCGGCGGTGAACACCTCCACCACCTCGTGCTCGACCATGTCGGGGCCGACGCGGGCGCGGTACTCGATGGCGGGGCGGGGGTGCAGGGTCAGGCCGGCGATGCCCAGTTCCTCGGCCAGCCGGCGCCGCGCGCAGTCGATGCCGGACTCGTTCCAGGCGGGGTGGGTGCAGCAGGTGTTGGCCCACAGGCCGCCGCAATGGTACTTCGCGTCGGCCCGCTGCTGCAGCAGGATGCGGCCCGCCCCGTCCCGCACGAAGACGGACACCGCCTTGTGGCGCAGGCCGCGGCGATGCACCTCCAGCTTCTCGACGGGGACCAGGGCGTCCCCGTCCCAGGCCGGGACGAGGATCGTCGTCATGCCCGTCCGGTGGCCGATACCAGACCCGACAGGTGCGCCAGGTTCTTCAGGCCGATCTTGATGTGGGCCAGGGGCCGGGCGTGGACGAGTTCCTTGTTCATGTACGCTTCGAAGGTCAGGCGCTGGACGTCGACGTCGTGGCACAGCGTAACGAAGCGCTCGCGCCGGTCGTCGCTGCGGTAATACGCGTCCTGCATCGCGCCCAGGATGCGGAACACCGCGCCGTGCTGCTTGAGGAACCGCTTGCGGGCCTTCGCCAGATGCGCCACGCGGCCGGTGGCCAGGACCTTGTCGCAAGCCTCGGCCGCCACGCGCCCGCCGGCCATGGCATAGAAGATCCCTTCGCCCGAGGACGGGGCCACGACGCCCGCCGCGTCGCCCGCCAGCACGACGTCGCGGCCGTTGTCCCAGCGGTCCAGCGGCTTCAGCGGGATGGGCGCCCCTTCCCTGCGGATCGTCTCCGCCCCCTCCAGGCCGGCGTTGCGGCGCAGGTCGGCCGTGGCGGCCTTCAGGTCGAAGCCGTCGCGGCCCGTGCCCATGCCGACGGAGCATTGCCCCCCGTGCGGGAACACCCAGCCGTAGAAGTCCGGGCTGATGCGCCCGTCGTAGACGACGTCGCAGCGATGCGGGTCGTAGTCCGCGCTGCGCGGGGGAGCGGCCACGATCTCATGGTAGGCGATGACGTAGGGGATGTCCTTGCCGCCTGGCACCTCCGCGCGGGCGACGCCGGACCGCGCGCCGTCGGCCCCGATCACCAGGCGGCAGGGCAGGGCGCGTTCCGCGCCGGTGGCCTTGTCGCGGTAATGGACGACGGGCGTGCCCTGGGGGCGTTCGACGCGCAGGAACGTGCCGGTGTGGCGATGGGCGCCGGCGGTGGCGGCCCGGGCGCGCAGGAACTCGTCGAAATGCTCCCGGTCGACCATGCCGACGAAGCCGTTCTCGATGGGGATGTCGACGTGGCGACCGGTGGGTGACACCATGCGCGCGGTGTCGATGCGCGCGACCAGCTGATCGTCGGGGATGGCGAAGTCGCGGATCATGCGGGGCGGCACGGCGCCCCCGCAGGGCTTGATGCGGCCCGCCTTGTCGATCAGGGCGACGCGGTGTCCCGCGCGGGCCAGATCCTCCGCCGCGGTGGCGCCGCAGGGGCCGCCCCCCACGACGACGACGTCGTAGTCTTGCGTCATTCCCTCTACTCCCCCGGGATGGCGACCGGGTCGTCGGACCGGGTCAGGATGGCGGCGGCCATTGCGGCGGCGGCCAGGAACAGGACGGCTTCCGCCACGAACACGGTGCCGTAGGCGGTGGCATCGGGCAGCGTCAGGCGCAGCAGGTCCACCGTGGCGGTGGCGATTAGCCCGGCCAGCCCCGCGGCCACGGCCTGAGCCGCGCCGAACACGCCCATGCGGGTGCCCGCGGCGCCCGCGCGGCGGGCGGCCAGGCGCATCATGGAGCCCACGGCGCCCACGACGAACAGGCCGTTGCCCAACCCCAGCGTCAGGGTGGCGGGCGTGATGGGGGTCTGCATCGCCAAGGCGATCAGTCCCGTGGCGGAGACCGCGCATCCGGTCACGGCCCAGGCGCGCAAGGTGCCCACGCCCAGCGTCGCCAGGACGCCCGCCGAGACCATGCCCAGAAGCGCGGCCCCGTCCTTCGCGCCCGACAGCGCGGTCGAAGCATCGGGGGCCAGGCTGTGGACGTGCCCGGCGAAGGGCTCCAGGATCAACTCGGAGGCGTAGAAGGCCAGGATCGACAGGAACACGAAGCCCGTGAACCGCCGCGCGGTCGGATCGGACCACGTGGCGGCGAGGGCGGCGCGCAGGCCGTCCGACACCTCGCGCGGGGCGGGGCCCGCGGCGGGCAGGCGGCGTTCCACCCCCCAGGTGGCCAGCAGGGCCACGCCCATCGCGGCGGCGGCGATCGTGGCGACGATGCCGGTCAGCCGCGCGGGGTCGTAGTCGCCCAGCATGACGCTGGCGCCCACGCTGGCCGCGATGGCGCCCGCGATCAGGGTCAGCCAGGCGATCGTGGCGGCGGCCCCCTTGCGCCCGTTGGGCGTGGCGACCGCCAGAAGCGCCAGGAACGACGTCCCCGCCGCGCCCACCCCCAGGCCGATGGCGACGTAGGCCAGCGTCCAGACGGCCAGGGCCGCGCCCAGGGGCAGGGTCATGGCCCAGGCGGCCGCGACGATGCCCGCCGACAGCACGGCCAGGCCCGCGTGGATGACGGGCGTGCGCCGCCCCGCGGCGTCGGCGCGATGGCCCCAGACCGGACGCGACAGCTGCACCCCGTAGTGCAGAGCTACGAACAGGCCCGCCAGCGTGGCGGGCAGGCCCAGCTCCACGTTCATCAGTCGGTTGAACAGGTTGACGGGCAGGGCCGTCAGCGCGCCGATCGCGGCGTTCACGAAGGCCAGGCGGACCAGGGTGCCCCAGCCGGTCACGCCAGCCCCCGCAGGGCGAAGGCCGCCACCATCATGCCGGACACCGACAGGGCGACGCCGGTCGCGTTGAACCAGGGCGCCAGGCGCAGGGGGTCGCGCAGCACGCGTCGCATCGCGGCCAGCTGCGCCAGGACCAGCAGCCCGATCAGTGCGGCGTGAATGGGTTGATCCCAAAGGGCCAGCATCGCGATCACCGCGCCCTGCGGCATCAGCATGACCGTGCAGGCGATCCGTGCGGCACGGCGGGGCCCCAGCGTGGCGGGCAGGCTGCGGATCCCGGTGGCGCGGTCGCCTTCGACAGCCTTGAAGTCGTTGAAGGTCATGATCCCGTGCGCGCCGATGCCGTAGGCGAGAGCCACGGCGACGATGCGGGGGTCGGGCGTGCCCGCCGACAGGACGACGGCGCCGGTGATCCAGGGCAGGGTCTCGTAGGACAGGCCGACGAGGCCCGGTCCCCACAGGCCGGAGCGCTTCGCGCGGACGGGTTCGGCGGAATAGGCCCAGGCCGCCGCGCAGGCCAGGGCGGTCGCGCCCCAGCCCCAGGGGCCCAGCCGGAGGGCCAGGACCAGCGCCAGGGCGGTCATCGCCAGCGCGACCCAAAGGCCCCAGCGGCCCGGCACGCGGCCCGACGGGATGGGACGGTCGGGTTCGTTGATCGCGTCCACGTGGCGGTCGCACCAGTCGTTCGCGGCCTGGGACATGCCGCAGACGATCGGGCCGGCCAGCGCCAGGCCCAGCGCGACCGCGGCGGGGTCGGCCCCCCAGGCCGCGCCGGACGACACGACGCCGCACGAATACGCCCAGACCGGCGGAAACCACGTGACCGGTTTCAGCAGTTGCAGCAGCGCGCCCGGTGCGGGCCAGGCACGCCCCGGCGAAGGGATGGTCGCGTCCATGAGTGTAAGCTAGACCAGACAGATGCGGCCCGGCAAGCGGGGTTTACACATCGGTCGTCGCGGGCGGGCGTTCAGCCCTCGTCCCGCCGCAGGAGGCCGTACTTGCGCAGCTTGACGTACAGGCTCTGCCGCGACAGGCCCAGCATCTCGGCGGCCGCGACGCGGTTGTTGCTGGTCAGCTCGACCGCGGCCTCGATGCATTCCTTCTCGATCACGTCGGTCATGGACGCCACGATGTCGCGCAGGGGCTCGGTGCCGACCAGGGCGCGGGCGTTGTCCACGGTGGGGCCGGGCACGCCCGCGCTCGGCGCGGCCTCCCGCATGGCGAGGGTGCGGTCGGCTTCCCGCATCAGGAGCGCGTGGCCGCCGTCGGACAGGGGTACGGGCGTCACCTCCACCCCGACCTGGGTGCCGAAGGCGGACACGACGCGCGTGGCATAGAGGCGGACGCCGTCCGAACCCGTCAGCACGCGCAGATCCACCAGGCCGCGGACCAGGAAGTCGGTCATCGAGCGCCCGTGCAGGTCGGCCGCGGCGTCGACGTCCAGGAGCGACAGCAGCGCCTCGTTCCCATCCGTGATCATGCCGTCGGCGTCCAGGGTGACGATCGCGTCCGCGGCGTTGTCGAACAGGTCGCGCAGGCGTCCGTCGGTCGCCGTCCGCGCCGGGGCGGCCTCGACGCCGTCGGCCGGTTCGATCCGGCACAGCAGCACCCGCTCGCCGCCCCCGCGGAACAGCCGCGGACGCAGGCGCAGGTCGGCGCCGCTGCGGGTCGCGCGGACCCGCACCACGTCGCGCCGGTCGCGGCCGCCCGCCGCGCACAGCGCATCGATCAGCTCACCCCGGCGGCGCCCGTCCAGCTCCTGCGCCAGCGACGTGCCCTGCAGCGCGTCGGGCCGGTGTCCCAAGAGTTCGCCGGCGCGGCGGTTCGCGTCTAGGATCCGGCCGTTCGCCACGTCGAGCAGCACGAACCCCTCCGCCGTCTCGTCCAGGAGAACGCGGAACCGCGTCTCGTACACGCGCTGATGCTCGTGGTCGCGCTCCAAGGCCATCTGGGCGCGGATCAGCCGCTGCTGCAGCTCCGCCACGGGGCCGAGGTCGCGGCCCAGCATCAGGACGCGCCCTTCGCGCCCCGTCAGGTGGAAGGTGTAGCGGATCGGCGCGTCCCAGGCGGCGCCGTCGTGGTGGTTGACCTCGATCGTGTCGCGCCGCGTCGCATCGCCGCCCGCCACGGCGGCGATCTGGCGCATCACCTTGACCCGGCTGTCGGGCATCAGGAAGTCACGGATGTCGCGACCGACCCAGTGGTCGATCTTGCCGATGGCCGAGTTCAGGGGGTTCGTGGTCGTCGAATGCACCAGGCCCGTGGGACCGACGATCAGCGCGAGATCCGCGGCGGTCGACAGGATGTCGCCCAGGTATTCCGGCGCGATGCGTGGTCCGGCCCGTTCGTTCCAGAAGTCGATTTCCCGCGTGGCCATATGGTCCGCCTAATCCCCGTTGGTCGCGTGCGCGCCGCCGCCGACCGCGATGCCGAAGGACCGCAGCGCGGCGGCGGGGTCGGTCGCGACGCAGGACGCGTCCGTCGGAACGGCGCGATCCGCCGGATCGGTTCCGAATCCCGGTCCCCCGACCACGATCGGAACGGCGCCCCGGAGCGCCGTCCTGAGGCGATGGAGATAATCCTCCAACCGGCGGGGGGAAGGATCGCGCGTGCACGACACCATCAGCGCCGGGGCCGCCTGGATCAGCGGCATCCGCGCCGCCTGCGCGGGCTGCAGGTCGGTCAGGACGACGGCCCGGCGTCCTGCGGCGCACAGGCGATGGGCCGCGAGCGACGCGGCCAGCAGGTGCTGCTCCCACGGGGGCACGAGGACGGGGATCGCGGGCGTGGTCGCCGCCCGTGCCGCGGGGGCCCCCAGCCGGCGCAGGGCCGCGTGCAACCGCGTCGCCCCGATGGAGACGTCCACGAAGGACAGCGCGTCGTCCATCCAGCCGTCGCCCATCGCCGCGGCCAGCGCGGGAATGGCGTCGAGCATCGCGGCCGCCGTAGCGGGATCGCGCAGGGCGCGGTCGGTCAGGACGCGCCAGGGTTCGTCGTCGGGGGCGTGCAGCACGTCCCGCAGGACGGTGGCCGGACCGCGGCCCCGATCGGGGTGCCGGAGGGCAGCCAAGGCCATGTCGGGCGACGCCACCCCGCTTCGGCCGTCCATCACGTGGATGTCCATGATCCCGCCCCCGCGTTCCGGTGTCGGTCAAGTGTCCGGCCATTCCCCCGAAATGTCAATGCGCCCTGACACATGGACGTCAAACGGAATGGACCGGTTCCTCCCTCCGAATGTAAATGCAAATTGACAACTGCCCCGTCACTCTGTTGATACTCGGGTGACCGGGAGGGTTCGGGTTGACGATCGCCATGCACGACATCGACGGACGGCGGGGCCTTTACACGCCCGCCGAGCGCGCGCGGCGGGACGCGACGCCCTGGACGCTGGTCCAGGGCATCCTGGCGCCCCTCCAGTTCGCCGTCTTCGCCGTGTCGCTGGTCCTGGTGCTGCGCTTCCTCCTGACGGGCGACGGGTACGCCGCGGCCACCGCGTCGGTGGTCGCCAAGACCGCGCTGCTGCTGACGATCATGGTCACCGGCTCGATCTGGGAAAAGGCCGTCTTCGGCCGCTGGCTGCTGGCGCCTGCCTTCTTCTGGGAGGACGTGGTCAGCTTCGGGGTGATCGCGCTGCACCTGGCGTACCTGGCGATGCTGCTGCACGGCGGCTTTGCCCCCGGGGCCGAGATGGCCTGCGCGCTTGCCGCCTATGCGGCCTATCTGGTCAACGCGGCGCAGTTCCTGCGCAAGCTGCGCATGGCGCGCCGGCAGGTGGCGTCGTGACCCGCGGGTGCCTGGACGCCCCCGTGCTGCGCGAGCGCGGCCAGCACGAGGTGTTCTGCGGCCTCACGGGCATCGTCTGGCTGCACCGCAAGATGCCCGATGCGTTCTTCCTGGTCGTGGGCTCGCGCACCTGCGCGCACCTTCTTCAATCGGCCGCCGGCGTGATGATCTTCGCCGAGCCCCGCTTCGCCACCGCGATCCTGGAGGAGGGCGACCTGGCCGGCCTGAAGGACGCCAACGAGGAGTTGGACCGCACCGTCGCGCGCCTGCTGGACCGCCGCCCCGACGTCCGCCGCCTGTTCCTGGTCGGATCCTGTCCGTCGGAGGTCATCAAGCTGGATCTGCAGCGCGCGGCCGAACGGCTGAACGTGACCCACGCCCCCCATGTCGAGGTCCTGAACTATTCCGGATCGGGCATCGAGACGACGTTCACGCAGGGCGAGGATGCGTGCCTCGCCGCGATGGTGCCCGGCCTGCCCCGGACGGACGCGTCGAACCTAGTGCTGGTGGGCGCCCTGCCCGACGTGGTCGAGGATCAGGCGCTGTCGCTGCTGTCCGCCATGGGGCTGGACGACGTGTCGGTGCTGCCCGCGCGCCGTGCCGGGCAGGCCCCTGCCGTGGGACCCAATACCCGCTACGCCCTGCTGCAACCCTTCCTGGGCGACACCGCCGGAGCGTTGGACGGGCGCGGTGCGACCCGGATCGCGGCGCCGTTCCCGTTCGGGGTGGAAGGCACGACCGTCTGGCTGCGCGCCGTGGCCGATGCGTTCGGCGTGGACGACGCGACCTTCGACGCCGCCACCGCCGCCCCCCGGGCGCGGGCCGAACGGGCCGTGGCGAAGGTGGCGGGCGACCTGGGGGGCCGCCGCGTCACCTTCCTGCCCGATTCGCAGTTGGAGATCCCGCTCGCCCGCTTCCTGGCGCGCGAATGCGGCATGGTCCCGGTGGAGGTCGGCACGCCCTTCCTGCACCGCGCCCTGATGGAGCCCGAACTGGCGTTGCTGCCCGAGGGGACACGCCTGGCCGAAGGGCAGGACGTCGAGAAGCAACTGGACCGCGTGCGCGCCGACGCACCCGATCTGACGGTCTGCGGGTTGGGTCTGGCGAACCCGCTGGAATCGGAAGGGTTCAGCACGAAATGGGCGATCGAGCTGGTGTTCAGCCCGATCCACTTCTACGAGCAGGCCGCCGACCTGGCCGCCCTGTTCGCCCGCCCGCTGCGCCGCCGCGCGATGCTGGCCGGTCCCGCCGCGGTGGCCGCGGAATGAAGCTTTCCGTCTGGACATACGAAGGCCCCCCCCATGTCGGCGCGATGCGCGTGGCGACGGGTATGGAAGGGGTGCATTACGTCCTGCACGCGCCGCAGGGCGATACCTATGCCGACCTGCTGTTCACCATGATCGAACGGCGCGGCGAGCGTCCGCCGGTGACGTACACGACCTTCCAGGCCCGCGATCTGGGGTCCGACACGGCGACGCTGTTCAAGGATGCCTGCTTGGCGGCCTACGAGCGGTTCAAGCCCCGCGCCATGATCGTGGGCGCGTCCTGCACCGCCGAGTTGATCCAGGACGATCCCGGCGGCCTGGCCGAGGCACTGGGCCTGCCGATCCCCGTCGTGGCGTTGGAACTGCCGTCCTACAGCCGCAAGGAAGCGTTCGGCACCGACGAGACGTTCTATCAGCTGGTGCGCCATCTGGCCGGTCCGGTGGACCGGACGCCGGAGGTGTCGTGCAACGTCCTGGGTCCCACGGGCCTGGGCTTCCGTCACCGCGACGACGTGGTGGAGGTGTGCAAGCTGCTGGACGGCATGGGGATTTCCGTCAATGCCGTGGCGCCCATGGGGTCGGAGCCGGCGGACCTGGCACGCCTCGGGGCCGCGCATTTCAACGTGCTGCTGTACCCCGAACACGCCGAGGCCGCCGCGCGCTGGCTGGAGCGGGAGCATGGCCAGCCCTGGACGCGGACCATACCCATCGGGGCGCGCGCCACCCGCGCTTTCGTAGCCGAGGTCGCCGCCCTGGCGGGCGTCGCGCCGGTGCTGGACGAGGGATCGCTGCGCCAGCCCTGGTGGTCGCGCAGCGTCGATTCGACGTACCTGACCGGCAAGCGGGTCTTCGTGTTCGGCGACGCCACCCACGCCATGGCCGCCGCCCGCGTGGCGCGCGACGAGATGGGGTTCGCCGTCTGCGGCCTGGGTTGCTACAACCGCGAATTCGCCCGCCCCGTCAGGGCCTTGGCCCGCGAGATGGGCGTAGACGCCTTGGTGACCGACGACCATCTGGAGGTCGAGGACGCGATCGCGCAGGCCGCGCCCGAGATGATCCTGGGCACGCAGATGGAGCGCCATATCGGCAAGCGCCTGGGCATCCCCTGCGCGGTGATCTCGGCCCCCGTGCACGTCCAGGACTTTCCCGCCCGACACAGCCCGCAGATGGGCGTCGAAGGCGCGAACGTCCTGTTCGACAGCTGGGTCCACCCCCTGGTCATGGGGTTGGAGGAACACCTGCTGACCATGTTCCGCGACGACCCCGAGTTCCACGACGCCGCCGGCCCGTCGCACCATGGGCACGGAACGGCGGCCGTCGCGCGGATCCCCGAACCGGCGAACGCGGGCGGCGAACCGGCCTTGTCGCTGGTCTGGGACGCGTCCGCCGAAACGGAGTTGCGCAAGATCCCGTTCTTCGTGCGCGGCAAGGCGCGCCGCAACACCGAAGCCTTCGCCGCCGAGCGGGGGCTGGGGTCGATCACGATCGACACGCTGTACGAAGCGAAGGCCCATTATGCGCGGTGACGGACCCATCCCCCGAATGGCGGCCCGGCCCTACCGCGTGGCGATCGTCACGCTGGACGCCCACGCGGCGGGTCCCATCGCGCGCGCGGGCGCGCGACTGGCGGTGGACGTGCCGGGGTTGGAGCTGTCGGTCCACGCCGCCGCCGAATGGACGGAGGCGCCCGCGAAGGCGCAGGCGGCGCGCGACGCGATCGCCGCGGCCGACATCGTGGTCTGCGGATTGTTGTTCCTGGACGAGCACTTGCAGGCCGTGCTGCCCGCCTTGCGGGCGCGGCGGGACGGGCTGGACGCGCTGGTCGGGATGGTGTCGGACCCGTCGGTCGTGCGGCTGACGAGGATGGGCGACCTGGACATGGCCAAGCCCGCCTCGGGCGCCATGCAACTGCTGAAGAAGCTGCGCGGCGGCGGTTCGGACGGGGCGGCGCCCAAGACGGGCGAGGCGCAGATGCGGATGCTGCGCCGCCTGCCCAAGATATTGCGGTTCGTTCCCGGCAAGGCGCAGGATCTGCGCGCCTGGTTCCTGTCGATGCAGTATTGGCTGGGCGGATCGGACGACAACTTCGAAGGGCTGTTGCGGATGTTGCTGGACCGATACGGTCCGGGAACGGGCGCGCCCGTGCCGGCGCCGGTCGAGTATCCGGCGGTCGGATTGTACCATCCCGACCATGGCATCGTGACCGAATTGTCACATGCACCCCCCGTACACCCCCCGTACACCCCCCGTGCATACGCAGGGCAGTCTTCCGGGCGGGCGTCACGCGATGCAGAACCGGTCCGACCGGGGGGTGCGTCCGGCGGTTCGCTCGGGCGAACCGCGCTTCGGACCTCGGCTCGATCCACTGGATCGACCCGTCCTGCGGACCGGCCCTCCGCCCCCCCGTACACCATCGGGTCCGAAGGGGAACGCCTGTCAGGCGGGGGGTATATGCCGGGTCCCGGACTCGAACCGGGATCTACAGAAGCGGTCGCGAGCGGTTCGGCCCAGAACGACGCGGCCCCGGATCAAGTCCGGGGCACGGATAGCCGACCCACCATCGGGCTGCTGCTGATGCGGTCCTACGTGCTGGCGGGCGACACCGCGCATTACGACGCGGTGATCCGCGCGTTCGAGGCGGCGAGATGCCGGGTGCTGCCGGCCTTCGCGCACGGGCTCGATTCGCGGCCCGCGATCGAGGCATACTTCGCGGGCGGGCGCATCGACGCGCTCGTGGGCCTGTCGGGGTTCAGCCTGGTGGGGGGACCGGCCTACAACGACAGCGACGCGGCGGTGGAGGTCCTGCGCGCGCTGGACGTGCCGTACCTGGCCGCGCATCCGCTGGAGTTCCAGACCCTGGGGCAGTGGGGCGCGTCGAAGCACGGGCTGGGGCCGGTGGAGACCACCATGCTGATCGCCCTGCCGGAGATCGACGGCGCGACGAACCCGACCGTCTTCGCGGGACGCCACGACGCGACCGGTTGCGACGGCTGCCCCCTGCGATGCCGGGGCGACGACAGCCGGGCCATGGCGCCCTGCCCGGAGCGGATCGGGCGGCTGGTGGACCGCGCCGCGCGCCTGGCCCGCCTGCGCCGGTCGCGGCAGGCGGACCGCAAGGTCGCGGTGGTGCTGTTCAACTTCCCGCCCAATGCCGGCGCGACCGGATCGGCGGCGCATCTGGGCGTGTGGGAAAGCCTGCTGAACACGCTGCGGCGGATGGCGGCGGACGGCTACGCCGTGGACGTGCCCGCGGACGTGGACGCGCTGCGCCGCGCGGTGCTGGGGGGCAACGCCGAACGCTTCGGGCAGGACGCCAACGTCGCGGCGCACGTCCCCGCCGACCGCCTGGTGGCCGAGGATCCCTGGCTGGCCGAGACGGAGGCCGCGTGGGGCCCCGCGCCGGGGCGCCACCAGACCGACGGGCGCGGCGTGTTCGTGTTGGGCGCGACCTTCGGCAACGTCTTCGTCGGCATCCAGCCCGCCTTCGGCTACGAGGGCGATCCGATGCGGCTGCTGTTCGAGCGGGGCTTCGCGCCGACCCATGCGTTCGGCGCGTTCTATCGCTGGATCGACCGCGACTTCGGCGCGGACGCGGTGCTGCATTTCGGGATGCACGGCGCGCTGGAATTCATGCCGGGCCGGCAGGCGGGGATGGGCGCGTCGGACTGGCCCGACCGGCTGATCGGCGCGATGCCCAACGTGTACCTGTACGCGGCCAACAACCCGTCCGAGGCGACGCTGGCCAAGCGGCGCTCGAACGCGGTGACGGTCAGCCACGTGACGCCCCCCCTGGCGGCGTCGGGGCTGTATCGCGGGCTGGCCGATCTGAAGGACAGCCTGGCGGCATGGCGCGCGCTGCCGCCCGATGCGGCGCGCGACGACCTGGCCGCCCTGATCGCCGATCAGGCGACGGCGGTGGACCTGTCGGGCGACCCCGACGACCTGTGGCTGACGCTGCTGGAAACGCAGGACGCGCTGATCCCCGACGGGCTGCACGTCGTGGGCGGGGCGGTCGATGCGGACGCCTATCTGGCCCATGTCGAAGGCGGCGACCGCGACGCGATGACGGCCGCCCTGGAATCGCCTGCAGAACTGGACGGGCTGATGGCCGCGCTGGGGGGCCGGTTCGTGGCGCCCGTGCCCGGCGGCGACCTGATCCGGTCGCCCGAGATCCTGCCCGCCGGGCGCAACATCCACGCCTTCGACCCGTTCCGGATGCCCACCGCGCACGCGATGCGGCAGGGGCAGGCCCAGGCCGACCTGCTGTTGCGGACCTACGAATCGGTGCCGCGCTGCGTGGCCCTGGTCCTGTGGGGCAGCGACAACATCAAGTCGGACGGCATGCCCATCGCGCAGGCGATGGCGCTGATGGGCGCGCGGCCCCGGTTCGACCATTATGGGCGGCTCTGCGGCGCTGAGCTGGTGCCGCTGGACGAGCTGGGCCGGGCGCGGGTGGACGTGGTGATGACCCTGTCGGGCATCTTCCGCGACCTGCTGCCGCTCCAGACGCGGATGCTGGCGGAGGCCGCGTGGCTGGCCGCCAACGCGGACGAGCCCGCGCATCTGAACCCCCTGCGCGCCAACGCGCTGGCCCATGCCGCGCTGACCGGATGCGGTCTGGAGCAGGCGGCGCTGCGCGTCTTCTCCAACGCCGAAGGGGCGTATGGGTCGAACGTCAACATGCTGGTGGATTCGGGCGCCTGGGACGACGAGGGCGAGCTGGCCGACGCGTACGAGGCGCGCAAGGGCCACGCCTATGGCCGGGACGGCAAGCCGTCGGCGCAGCCCGAGCTGCTGCAGGCGACCCTGGGTCAGGTCGATCTGGCCTATCAGAACCTGGAATCCGTGGAGCTCGGGGTCACGACGGTCGATCATTACTTCGACACGCTGGGCGGCATCAGCCGGGCGGTGAAGCGGGCGAAGGGGGCCGACGCGCCGGTCTTCATCGGCGACGCCACCACGGGCGCGGCCAAGGTCCGGCGCTTGGAGGAGCAGGTCGCGTTGGAGACGCGGTCCCGCAGCCTGAACCCCCGCTGGTTCGAGGGCATGCTGAAGCACGGAGCCGAAGGGGTCCGCCACATCGAGAGCCAGGTGACCAACACCTTGGGCTGGTCGGCGACGACGGGTGCCGTGGAGCCTTGGGTGTATCAGCGCCTGTCGGAAACGTTCGTGCTGGACGACGCGATGCGGCGGCGGCTGGCGGAGCTGAATCCCAAGGCATCGGCGCGCATGGCGAACCGTTTGCTGGAAGCGGGCGACCGCCGGTTCTGGACGCCCGACGACGCCACGCTGGCCGCGTTGCAGGACGCGGCCGACGAGTTGGAAGACCGGGTCGAGGGGATCGCCGCGGAATGACCTTCGAGCGCGCCACAATGAAACGCGTCATCCTCGGGCTCGACCCGGGGATCTCCGTGGTCGGAGGTCCCCGGATCAAGTCCGGGGATGACCTAGCAAAGGGGACCATCTGATGCCCAAGGATACCATTCCCGACCTGAAGGGCCACGCGCCTCATGCGCCCCTCCGGGGCGACGGCGAGGGTTCGGTGCAAGTCCACCAGGACGAGGCCGCGAAGATCGAGGGGGCGAAGGTCTTCTCGGTCTATGGCAAGGGGGGGATCGGCAAGTCGACGACGTCGTCGAACCTGTCGGCCGCCTTCACGAAGCTGGGCAAGCGGGTGCTGCAGATCGGCTGCGACCCCAAGCACGACAGCACCTTCACGCTGACGGGCAAGCTGCAGCCCACGGTGATCGACACGCTGAAGGACGTGGACTTCCACGCGGAAGAGCTGCGCCCGGAGGACTTCGTGACCGTGGGCTACGGTGGCGTGCAATGCGTGGAAGCCGGCGGCCCGCCCGCGGGCACGGGGTGCGGCGGCTACGTCGTGGGGCAGACCGTCAAGCTGCTGAAGCAGCACCACATGCTGGAGGACACGGACGTCGTGATCTTCGACGTCCTGGGTGACGTGGTGTGCGGCGGCTTCGCGGCGCCCCTGCAGCATGCGGACCGCGCGCTGATCGTGACGGCCAACGACTTCGACAGCATCTATGCGATGAACCGGATCATCGCGGCGGTGCAGGCCAAGTCGAAGAACTACAAGGTCCGGCTGGCGGGCTGCGTGGCGAACCGGTCGAAGGACACCGACGAGGTGGACCGCTATTGCGACACGGTGGGCTTCAAGCGGATCGCGCACATGCCCGACGTGGACGCCATCCGCCGGTCGCGCCTGAAGAAGAAGACCCTGTTCGAGATGCCCGACGAGGAGGACATCGTCCGTTGCCGCGCGGAGTACGTGCGGCTGGCGCAGGTGCTGTACGACGGGACGGAAGGGGTCGCGCCCGAACCGCTGCCCGACCGCGAGATCTTCGAGCTGCTGGGCTTCGACTGACATGGACTATGCCGCCACCCGTTCCCGCGTCGAAGGATACTTCGACGGCACCGCGAAGACGGTGTGGGCCGACCTGACGTCGGACGCGCCGGTCAGCCGCGTGCGCGCGACCGTGCGCGCGGGGCGGGACCGGATGCGGGCGGCGATGCTGGACCGGCTGCCCGCCGACCTGCGCGGCTGCCGCGTGCTGGACGCGGGTTGCGGCACGGGGGCCAAGACGGCCGCGCTGGCCCTGCGGGGCGCGGACGTGGTGGCGGTGGACGTGGCACCCGGCATCCTGGACGTGGCGCGGCGGCGTTTGGACCCGGCGCTAGCGGACCGGGTGACGTTCCGGGCGGGCGACATGTTCGATGCAAGCCTGGGGTCGTTCGACGCGGTCGTGGCGCAGGATTCGACCATCTACTATGCCACCGCCGATCTGGCCGCGAAGCTGGACGCATGGTCGGCGCGCGCCCCGCAGGTGGTGTTCACCGCGGCCCCCCGCACGCCCCTGCTGATGGCGATGTTCCTGGCGGGCAAGGCGTTCCCGCGCGCGGATCGCTCGCCCGCGATGGTGCCGCAGGACCCCGCCCGCCTCGCCCGCCTGGTCCGGGGCGAGCTGGCGGTGATCGAGCGGGTCGTGTCGGGCTTCTACATCTCGACCTGCCTGGAGTTGCGGGCGTGAGGCTGGCGCAGCGCATCCTGCCCTTCGGGGATGCGGGGTCGGCCGGATTGCCGATCGCGCAGCTGCTGCGGCTGTCGCTGTTCCAGATCAGCGTGGGCATGGCGGCGGTGATGCTGCTGGGCACGTTGAACCGCGTGATGATCGTGGAACTGGGCCTGTCGGCCTTCCTGGTGGCGGGGATGATCGCGCTGCCGGTGCTGATCGCGCCGTTCCGCGCGCTGCTGGGGTTCCGGTCGGACAACCGGCGGTCGGCGCTGGGTGTGCGCCGCATCCCCTATCTGTGGTTCGGGGCGCTGTGGCAGTTCGGGGGCCTGGCGATCATGCCCTTCGCATTGCTGATCCTGGGCGGCTACGACCGGATCGAGGTGCCCTTCGCGGGCGAGGTGGCCGTGGCCTTGTCGTTCCTGATGACGGGCATCGGCATGCACATGACGCAGACCGCCGGGCTGGCGCTGGCCGCCGACCGGGCGGACGACGCGACGCGGCCGCAGGTGGTGGCGCTGCTGTACGTGGCGTTCCTGGGCGGCATGCTGGTGTCGTCGCTGCTGCTGGGCTGGCTCCTGCGGGACTTCGACGGTGTGCTGCTGATCCGCGTGATCCAGGGCACGGCGGTGGCGACGCTGGTCCTGAACTTGGTGGCCCTGTGGCGGCAGGAGGCGCTGCGGACCACGACCGCGGCCGAGCGCGCCGCCCCCGCGCCCCGTTTCGCGGATGCCTGGGCCGACCTGACCCGGGGCGGCACGGCGGGCCGCCTGATCGCCGCCGTGTTCCTGGGCACGATGGCGTTCACGATGCAGGACGTCCTGCTGGAACCCTATGGCGGGGAGATCCTGGGCCTGTCGGTGTCGGCGACCACGCTGCTGACCGCGTCCTGGGCCGTGGGCGCGCTGGCCGCGTTCGGCCTGGCGGCGAAGGCCCTGGCGGGCGGCATGAACGCGACGCGGCTGGCCGCGCGGGGCGTGCTGTCGGGGCTGGCCGCGTTCTGCGCGGTGATCTTCGCGGCGCCCCTGGGCTCGCCCGCGCTGTTCTTCGCCGGCAGCCTGGGCATCGGCTTCGGCGGGGGGCTGTTCGCGGTCGCCACGCTGACGACGGCCATGACCCTGCCCGTGACCGACATCGCGGGCCGCGGCCTGGCGCTGGGCGTCTGGGGCGCGGCGCAGGCGTCGGCCCAGGGCCTGGCCACGGCGGTCGGCGGGGGCCTGCGGGACGGCGTGGACACGCTCGCCCGGTCGGGCGCGCTGGGACCGGCCCTGGACGATCCCGCCACCGGCTATTCCGTCGTCTATCACCTGGAGGTCGGGCTGCTGTTCCTGACCCTGATCGCGCTGGGCCCCCTGGTCCGGCGCACCGAAACCCGCCCTCAATCGCAACCACCGAGTCGGATCGGCCTGGCCGACTTCCCGACCTGATCGCCAGCCCCGAAAGGACATCCCATGCAACAGGTGGACGCCTTCTTCGCCAACTTCGACCTGGCCAGCCTCAGCCTTTGGCTGTTCTTCGGGTTCTTCGCGCTCCTGGTGTACTACCTGCAGACGGAGAACATGCGCGAAGGCTATCCGCTCGAGAACGACGACGGGACCTTGGCGCCCAACCAGGGGCCGTTTCCCCTGCCCAGCCAGAAGACCTTCGTGCTGCCGCATGGCCGCGGCACCGTCACGGTGCCCGACATGAACCCCGAGGGGCGCGAGATCGCGATGCACAAGACCGCCGTGCCCAACGGCTTCCCGTTCGAGCCGACGGGCGACCCGATGCTGGACGGCGTGGGTGCCGCCAGCTGGGCGCCGCGCCGCGACGTGCCGGAGCTGGACGGCCACGGCCATCCCAAGATCGTGCCGATGGACAAGATGCCCGACTTCCGCGTCAGCGCGGGCCGCGACCCCCGCGGCCTGGAGGTGCGCGGCGCGGACGACAAGGTCGCGGGCGTGGTCAGCGACATGTGGATCGACGCCCCCGAGCAGCACGTCCGCTACATCGAGGTGAAGGTGCCGGCCGGCACGAAGCACCTGATCCCCATTCAGCTGGTCCGCGTGTTCCAGACGGAGGTCGAGGTGAAGGCGCTGCACGAGCGCCACTTCGCGCAGATCCCGCAGACCAAGTCGTCCAGCCAGGTCACCCTGCTGGAGGAGGACAAGATCACCGCCTTCGTCGGCGGCGGCAAGCTGTACGCGAACTGGGACCGGCAGGAGCCGCAGCTCGGCTGAGGCCGGCAGCCGCGCGACCCCGCCTGGGAGGGACCGACCATGGACCACGACGACTTCGAGCACGAACCCATCCGCGGCCTGCCCGAGATGCTGCCCCCGGGCGAGCGCATCCTGTGGCAGGGGGCGCCCGACGTCCGGGCGCTGCTGCGCGACGCGCTGCGGATCCGCTGGGTGTCGGCCTATTTCCTGGTGCTGTTCGCCTGGAAGACGGTCGACGCGGCGGCCGCGATCCCCTGGGCCGCGGCCGCCGGGGAGGCGTCGTTCTTCCTTGTGCTGTGGGGGGTGACGGCGGCGCTGCTGTGGGCCGTCGCCTGGGCGCAGGCGAAGGCCACGGTGTACACGGTGACGGACCGGCGGGTGGTGATGCGCATCGGCGCAGCGCTGACGATGACGCTGCAGTTCCCGTACCGCTGGATCGGGGCGGCGGATCTGAAGCTGGCCGCGGACGGAACGGGCACGGTCGCGTTCCAAACGCTGGGCCGGACGCGGATGTCGTACCTGATGACCTGGCCGCACGTCCGGCCCTGGCGGTTCAACCCGACGCAGCCCGCCCTGCGCTGCATCCCCGACGCCGCGTCCGTGGCGCGCCTGATCGCCGACGCGGCCGGCGCGGTCCCGTCCCGCGCGGCGGCGGCGGACCCGTCCGAACCCCAGCATCCGGGCGGCCTGGCCGTTCCGGCGGAGTAGCGCCATGACCCCCGAGAACCGCCTGCGGGCCCGCGACCGCGAGATGGTCCCCACCGTGCTGCTGCGCGCCCTGGCCACGCTGGTCGTGTGCGCGCTGTTCATCGTGGGCTATGCCCGCCTGACCGACCGCCCGCTGGAAGCGATGCCCGTGCTCGACGAGACGTCGGGCGTGGCCGCGCAGCGGTCGATCTTCATCGACGCCGACGGGACGACGGGCGCCGCGCGCGTGCTGGGGGCCGACGGCACGGTGATCGCGTCCTTCGACGCCGAGACCGGGGGCTTCGTCGCCGGCGTCCACCGCGCGCTGACCTTCGAACGCACGCGGCGGGGGGCGGACGTGACCCGCCCCGTCCGCCTGATCCGCTTCGACAGCGGACAACTGTCGCTGCGCGACGACACGACCGGGTGGCGTGCCGAACTGATCGGGTTCGGCGCAGACAACGCCGCCGTCTTCGCCAGACTGCTCGACTGAAACCGTGAAGGGGGAACGACCATGCCCATCCTGACCAGAACGACCGAACGGGTGCCCTGCACCGTCGAGATCTCGCACCGCTTCGAGGAACTGTCGGCGCATGTCCGCTTCGACGACGGCAGCGTCGTCCATCCCGGCGACGCGGTGCAGGTCGAGGGCCCCGAGATCATGGCCCCCTTCGGCGAGGTCGTCCGCGAGGCGCGCACCGCCGTGATCACGCGCGCCGGCGCCCTGGAGCGGTGGTGGACCCGCCTGACCGGCGACACGGAGTTCATGGAGCTGTGCGAGTTCTCGTTCAGCGGGGAGGTCCTGGAATGAATGCCCACGTCACCCATTCCGCCGACGCCGCCACCGTCGAGGAGGCCCTGGCCGCCGAGAACCAGCAGGTCACCACGAACGAGCAGGCCACCGCGGTGGCGATGCAGAACACCCTGCTGACGCCGCGCTTCTATACCACCGACTTCGACGAGATGGACGCGATCGACGTGTCGCCCGTCCGCGCCGAATGGGACGACCTGATCGCGCGGATGAAGGCCGACCCCAACCGGGGGCACTTCAAGAAGAACGACGACTGGGACGCCGACTGGGAGGGGATGGACCCCGCGCTGCGGCGCGAGTTCGTCGACTTCCTGATATCGTCGTGCACGGCCGAGTTCTCGGGCTGCGTGCTCTACAAGGAGATGAAGCGGCGGGGGTCGAACGAGGACATCGTCACGCTGTTCCAGCTGATGGCGCGCGACGAGGCGCGGCATGCGGGCTTCATCAACGACGCGCTGCGCGAGGCCGGGGTGTCGGTGAACCTGGGCTTCCTGACCCAGCAGAAGAAGTACACCTACTTCCGGCCGAAGTTCATCTACTACGCCACGTACCTGTCCGAGAAGATCGGATACGCCCGCTACATCACCATCTTCCGCCACCTGGAGGCGAACCCCGACAAGCGGTTCCACCCGATCTTCAAGTGGTTCCGCGAATGGTGCAACGACGAGTTCAGCCATGGCGAGGCCTTCGCCCTGCTGATGAAGACGGACCCAAAGCTGACCCGGGGCCGCAACGTCTGGTGGATCAAGTTCTTTTTGACCGCCGTCTATGGGACGATGTTCGTGCGCGACCATCAGCGGCCCGCGTTCCACCGCGCCCTGGGCGTGGACGAGGAATGGTACGCGCAGTCCGTGTTCGAGAAGACCAACGCGCTGACGCGCCAGATCTTCCCCGTCGTGCTGGACATCGACCACCCCGCCTGGCTGCCGACGCTGCGCCGGCTGAACCGGGCGAACCGGGACATCGACGCGGCGACGGGGCCCCTGGGCAAGCTGGGCGGGCGCATCCGGGCCGCGGCGGCCTTCGCCCGGCTCTATGCGATCCCGGCGAAGCGGAACGCGGTGCCCGCGTCCCCGCGGCTGGACCCGTGCTACTGACGCCCGCCCTGATCGCCGGCGCGGTCGCGTGCCTGGCCTGGTGGGCCTCCACCGGGGCGATCCTGGCGCTGGTCCGCACCGCCGACAGGCGCGGGCTGCACGGGGCCGCGACGTTAGCCACGCTGCCCGTGATGGGGGCGGGACTGTGGGCGTTCCACGTCACGGCCGGGCAGGCGGGGGCCGTGTATGGCGCATTCTTCGCGGCGCTGGCCGTGTGGGGTTGGATCGAGCTGGCCTTCCTGACGGGCGTCATCACGGGGCCGAACGACCGGCCCGCCCGGCCCGGGGTGCCCGAATGGGAACGCTTCGTGCGGGCCTGGGGCACGGTGGCCTATCACGAGATGACGCTGACGGCCGCGCTGATCGGCCTGGCGGCGATGGCGCATGGCGCGCCCAACCGCTTCGGGCTGTGGACCTTCGCGATCCTCTATGCCGCGCGGATCAGCGCGAAGCTGAACCTGTACCTGGGCGTGCGCAAGGTGGCGGTCGAGTTCATCCCCACGCCCCTGCGCCACCTGCCCAGCCACTTCCGCGTGGCGCGGATCAACTGGCTGTTCCCGACCTCTGTCACGGCGCTGACCTTCGCCACGGCCTGCTGGCTGGAGCGCGCGGTCCAGGCGGGGGATCCGGCGCAGGCGGTGGGGTTCGCCTTACTTGCGACGCTGACGGCGCTGGCCCTATTGGAGCACTGGCTGATGATCGTGCCGCTGCCGGACGAGAAACTCTGGCGTTGGATGCTGCCCGCACCCGCGCCCGCAACGATGACGACCACGGGGGAGGACGAGGATGCCGTTCGATAGACTGTTCCGCGATCAACTGGACACCCTGAAGGCCGAGGGCAACTATCGCTACTTCGCCGACCTGACCCGCCGTTGCGGCGCCCATCCCCGGGCGACCAACACGACGGAGGACGGCGTCGCGCGCGAGGTCACGGTCTGGTGCTCCAACGACTATCTGGGGATGGGCCACCACCCCGACGTCGTGGCCGCCATGGCCCGGACCGCGCAGACCTGCGGCACGGGCGCGGGGGGCACGCGCAACATCAGCGGCACCCAGCACCAGCACCTGGAGCTGGAGGCGGAGCTGGCCGACCTGCACGGCAAGGCGGCGGCGCTGATCTTCTCGTCCGGCTACGTGTCGAACTGGGCCACGCTGTCGACGCTGGGCTCGCGGCTGCCCAATGCCGTGATCCTGTCGGATGCGGGCAACCACGCCAGCATGATCGAGGGGATCCGCCATTCCAAGGCGCGCAAGGTCATCTGGGCCCACAACGACGTGGCCGACCTGGAACGCAAGCTGGCCGCCCTGCCGGCCAACGCCACGAAGATCGTGGCCTTCGAAAGCGTGTATTCGATGGACGGCGACATCGCGCCGATCGAGGCGATCTGCGACGTGGCCGAGACGTACGGCGCGATGACCTATCTCGACGAGGTCCACGCCGTCGGCATGTATGGCCCCCGCGGCGGCGGCGTGGCCGAGGAACGCGGGCTGATGGACCGCGTGACCGTGATCGAGGGGACGCTGGGCAAGGCGTTCGGCGTGATGGGCGGCTACATCGCCGGGTCGGCGGAGGTCTGCGACTTCATCCGGTCCTTCGCGTCGGGCTTCATCTTCACCACCGCGCTGCCCCCCGCCATCGCGGCGGCCGCCACCGCGTCGATCCGACACCTGAAGGAGAGCCGCGCGGAGCGGGACCTGCAGAAGCGTCAGGTCGCGCGCCTGCGCGCGGGGCTGGACCGACACGGGATCCCGCACATGGCCAACGACAGCCACATCGTGCCCGTGCTGATCAAGGACCCGGTCAAGACGCGGATGCTGTCGGACTATCTGATGGACGAATGGGGCATCTACGTGCAGCCCATCAACTATCCCACCGTCCCCAAGGGAACCGAACGGCTGCGCTTCACGCCGGGGCCCGCGCATTCGGACGCGGATATCGACCACCTGGTCGATGCGTTGAACGTGCTGTGGAAGCAATGCGCCGTGGCCCGCGCGACGGCGTGACGCGACACAATGGCGACCGCGCGAAATGGGGTGGAACGCACCCGCGGGAGTGTTAGTTTTCCCCAGGACTCAAAGGGAGAGAGCCACATGATCCGCCATCTCAGCATCGCCGCCGTCGCGGCGACCGCGTTCACCGCCCCCGCCTTCGCCGATGCGCACCTGACCGCCTCCGGCGACGCGGCCGCGGGCGAGAGCGCGTTCCGCCAGTGCCAGTCCTGCCACGTCGTCGAAAGCCCCGACGGCGAGGTCCTGGCCGGCCGCGCGGCGCGCACGGGCCCCAACCTCTATGGCGTGGTCGGTCGCGGCTATGGCATGGTCGAGGACTTCCGCTATTCCGACATCATGGTCCTGGCCGGCGAGCAGGGCGCCATCTACGACGAGGCCAACTTCGTCGCCTATGTGATGGACCCGACCGAGCACCTGCGCGAGATCACGGGCGACAACGGCCGGGGCAAGATGGCCTACAAGGTCCGCCAGGAGGAGGACGCCGTGAACCTGTACGCGTTCCTGGCGCAGTTCGGGGGCGAAGGCGACAGCTGAGCCCGAACACGAGCTAGGCCCGAACCACGTCCGCCAACCATGGCAGAAGGGCCCCCGCCGCACGGTCGGGGGCCTCTTCGTGCAGGAGGTGGCCGAGGCCCGGCATGACCTGCAACGTGGCGTCGGGCAGGCGCGAGGCGAGGTCGCGGCTGACGCGGGCGGGCACGGTGCCGTCCCGGTCGCCCGCCAGCAGGAGGACGGGGACGTCGATGCCGGGCGCGGCGCGGACCAGGGCCTCCAACCGCCAGGACGCCATCTTCGCCAACGTGCCCGCCACGTGGTCGCGGTCGCCGATCAGGGCGGCGTAGAGATCCAGCGTGTCCGGGTCGATCCGGCTGCCCGTCGCGCGGAGGATCCGGCCCACGCGCGCGGGCGAGGCGGTCGCCGTGAAGAACGGAACGGTCAAGGGATTGAAGGCCAACGCCTTTGCCATGAACGGAAACAGCCAGCCCGCCAGACCGTCGAACATCGCGAAGGCCCCGTTGATCGATGCGACGGGGGCGGGTCGCTCCCGCGCCATGTTCAGGGCGATGGCGGCCCCGGCCGAATGGCCGATCAGGGCGGCCGGGGCGACGTCGAGCGCATCGAGCAGGGCGAACAGGTCCGCCGTCATGGCGTCCAGCGTGGAGCGGCCCGCGACCGCGCGGGTGAAGCCGTGCCCGGGCAGGTCGACCGCGGTGCAGCGATGGCGTTCCGCCAGGCGTGGCATCAGATGGCGCCAGCTGTGCGTGGCCGCGCCCGCCCCGTGCAGGAGCAGGAGGTCCGGCCCCTCGCCCATCTGCTGGACATGCCAGCGATAGGGGCGCGCGTCCACGAAGCGGGATCGGTCCGCATGGGGCCACCGGTCCCGCCAGTCCGCCCACCTCATAGGGCGGCCGTCACGGCGCGGTCCAGGGCCGCCGCATCCGCCCGCGGCAGCGCCATCGCCGTCATGCCCATGGTCGCGGCGAGGCTTGCCAGCCAGGGGCTGGTGCGGCGTCCCGTGTCGATGACCAGCCCGGGCAGGGCCATGCCGCGCAGGGCGCGCGCCGTGACCTCCGCGTCCGCCATCGCCGCTGCGCGGCCCGGTTCCCCGGACAGGGCGACGTTGGGCCGCCCGTCGGTCAGCACCACCAGGGCGGGCGCCATGCCACGGTCCCGCATCCGCGCGGCCATCGCCGCCCCGTCGCGCAGGCCCGCGGCCAGGGGCGTGCCCCCGCCGCCGGGCAGGGCGGCCAGTTCGCGCTTCGTGCGCACCAGGCTGCGGGTCGGTTGCAGGATCGCCTCCGCGCCGTTGCCCCGGAACGCCACGAGGGCAACGTGGTCGCGCCGGGCATAGGCGCGGGCGAGCAGCGTCTCGACCGCGCCCTTTGCCTCCCCCAGGCGGGCCATGGCGGACGATCCGCTGGCGTCCACCACGAAGACCAGCAGCCGGTCGGACCGGCTTTCGCGGCGGCGCAAACGGATGTCGCCCTTGCGCACCCGGGGCCGCCGTCCCGGACCACCGCCCCGGATGCGCTGCCAGGGGGCGGCGGCGCGCAGCGTGGCGACCAGGTCGATGCGCGCGCGTCCGTCGGGGCGGCCGGGACGCGACGGCAAGGGCCGGCCCTGCCGGTTGCCTTTGCGGGTCGCGCCGGCGCCGGTCCCCTTCGGCGCCGCGGCCCGCATCGCCAACCGCGCCAGCAGGTCGTCCGGCAGGGTGACGGCGACGGCGTCCAGGACGCGGTCCGCCATGGGGCCCGTGGGGGCGGGGTCGTCGTCGCGCGGCCGGTCCGGTTCGGCGTCCTGCGGGGCGTCGGGCTCCGCCGGGTCGGGCATCCGCGTGGCCCGTGGCACCAGGACCAGGTCGATCGCGAAGGCCAGGTCGGTCGCGTCCACCGTTCCGCCGCGCAGGCGGGCGGAGGCGCGGGCGAGCGCGAGCGCGGCCATCGGCGCGCGCAGGGAGGCCACGCCCAGACGCGTCGCGACCGCGACGAGGACGGCCACGGGCTCGGCGTCGTCCCCGTCGGGAACGGCGTAGGGCAGGGGGGCCGCCCGATCGACGTCGCGGATCGACAGATCGTCGAGATCGACGACGGGACCGATGCGGTCGGCCAGGGCGGGGGCGATGCCTTCCGCGTTCCCGTCGCCTTCGTCCAGCAGGAGAAGGCGCACGCCCCCGCGGTCCAACGCGCCGGCCAGCCGGGCCGCCAGCGCCGGCTCCAGACGTTCGGCGGAGGGCACCACCAGGAGGCCGCCGCCGTCCAGGAGGCCCGGTCGGTGGACGGGCCGGCCGGCCTGCAGGGTGGCGGGCAGGTCGAGTGCGCCGAACAGCGCGTCCGCGTCCGTGCCGGGGGGCACGCGGCGGGCCGGCGGCAGGAGGGCAAGGAACGCGTCGCGCACGGGGCCCGCCCGCGCGCGCAGGTGCAGGCCGCGAAGGTTCGACGACGGATCGGCGAGGCACCGCGCGGCATGGGCGGCGGCACCCCACGCGGTCACGCCAGGACCTCCTCCACCGCGCGGGCGACGCGCGACGTACTGCCGGCTTCGTCCAGGGGGTCGCGGCGCAGGCGGTGGCGCAGGGCCATGGGTGCCACGCGGCGGACGTGATCCCGCATGGCGCGGTCGGCGCCGTCGAAGGCCGCGAGCGCGCGGGCGGCGCGCAGCAGGGTCAGCTCACCCCGCAGCCCGTCCGAGCCCAGGGCGATGCACAGCGTGGCGCAATCGCGCAGCACGTCGTCGCCCGCATCGACCCCGGCCAGCGCGTCCCGTCCCGCCACGATGCGCGCGCGCAGGTCGTCCTGCGCGTCGGCCCATCGCCGGGCGAAGCCGTCCGGATCGCGGTCGTATGCGTCGCGCCGGCGGATGACGTCGATCCGGGTGTCGACGTCGGTGGGGGACGCGACCTCCACCGACAGGCCGAAGCGGTCGAGCAATTGCGGGCGCAGCTCCCCCTCCTCCGGGTTGCCGGAGCCCACGAGCACGAACCGGGCGGGGTGGCGGATGGACAGGCCTTCGCGCTCGACCACGTTGACGCCGGATTGGGCCACGTCGAGCAGGAGGTCGACGACGTGGTCCTCGAGCAGGTTGATCTCGTCGATATAGAGGTAGCCGCGGTTGGCGCGCGCCAGGAGGCCCGGCTCGAACGCGGTCTCGCCGCGGGTCAGGGCGCGTTCGATGTCCAGCGCGCCGGTCACGCGATCCTCCGTCGCGCCCAGGGGCAGGTCGACGACGGGGGTGGGGATCTCGACGACGTCGTCCCCCGCGGTCGTCACCCAGTCGGGGACGGCATCGGGGGCGGGCGAATGGACCGGGCAACCCCGCACGGCGCGGATGGCGGGGAGGAGCGCGCCCAGGGCGCGCACGGCGGTGGACTTGCCCGTGCCCCGGTCGCCGAACACCAGGACGCCGCCGATGCCGGGATCGACCGCCGTCAGGATCATGGCGGTCTTCATCTCGTCCTGCCCCACGAGGGCAGCGAAGGGGTATGTCATGTCAGCGCGTCCCGCAGCGGTCGTCCCTGCCAGATACCGCTGGCGTCCAGGATGCGGAAGCGGGCGTACAGTTCCTCCGCGAACCAGCCGCCTTCGCGCACCGCGCGGATGGCGTCGGCATGGGGGCCAGGCACGCGGGCGAAGCGGGCCATGCTGGCCGCGTCGGGCCAGACGGAGACCGTGATCTGGTGCAGCCACGGCACCTCGCCCACGCCGACCTTCATCAGCACGTCGCCGTTGTCGCCGATCAGGTCGTCGAGGTGGGGCACCCGGCGCCAGAAGCGCGGCAGGGCGCGGGCGCGGATGGTCGCGCGGGTCAGGGCGACGATCGGGCCGTCATCCGCGGTCGCGCCCGGCTGGAACGGGGCCACGCCGGACCACGCGCCCCGCGCGGACAGGGTGGACAGGGTCAGGTGCGCGCATTCGTCCGCCCGCGCATGCCAGCGCGCGAAGACGCCCCCCGACAGGCCGCGCCGCGCCGCGTCCGCGTCGTCCCATACGGCCAGGATCGCCCAAACCGCCGTGTTGGGTACGGGCGCGAAGCCCGACCCCGCGCCCGACCCCAGCAACTTGAAGAAGCGCAGGCCCGGCGCACGCCGCAACGGGCCCCGGGCCAGTCCCATCTGCGCGAAGGCCCAGACCCGATCGGCCCAGCCGTCGAACCTGCACAGCGTCAGCGTCGCGATCTGCATGTCCATCCATTCATACACTCTGATTGCACATCGAACGTGACATATGGAATAGCAATGGGGACGGGAGTGCTGTAAGTCTGGCGTGACATGCGCGATTTCATCTCGGAACAACGGATCGGCGGCGCGGACGGACGGCACGCCGTCGTGATCGGCGCCGGTCTGGGCGGTTTGGCCGCAGCAATGCGATTGGGCGCGAAGGGCTGGACCGTCACCGTGCTGGACCGGCTGGACATGCCGGGCGGGCGGGCCAGCAGCATCACGTCGCGGGGCCATCGGTTCGACCTGGGGCCCACCATCGTGACCGCGCCGGCCGTGTTCCGCCGCCTGTGGGCGGCCTGCGGGCGGGACTTCGATGCCGAGATCGACCTTCGGGCGCTGGACCCCTTCTATACCATCACTTGGCCCGACGGGTCGCGGCTGCCGGCGCGCGCCGATCCCGCCGCCATGGCCGCGGAGGTGGAACGCTTGGCGCCGGACGACCTGGCGGGGTGGCGGCGGTTCCAGGCCGATTCGGCGGCCCGTTACGTCGTCGGCTACGAGGGGATGCTCACCGAGCCGATGCACAGGCTCTGGTCGACGATCCGCGTCCTGCCGCAATTCGCGCGGCTGCGTGCCGATCGGTCGATCCTGGCACTGGCCAAGGCGCGGGTGCGCGACCCGCGGCTGCGCATGGCCCTGTCCTTCCATCCCCTGTTCATCGGCGGCGACCCGGCGCGCGTGACGTCGATGTACGCCCTCGTCAGCCATCTGGAGGCGAAGGAGGGCGTGCATTACGCCATGGGCGGCGTCGGCGCGATCGCCGCGCGGATGGCCGCGATCGTGGAAGGGCAGGGCGGCCACCTGCGCCTGGGATCCGAGGTCGCGTCCATCGCGCAGGACCGCACCGGGCGCGCCCGCGGGGTGACGTTGACCGACGGGACCGAGATCCCCGCCGACATCGTCGTGTCGAACGCCGATCCGGGCTTCACGTACGACCGGCTGCTGCGGGGTCGGGCCCGCCGGTGGTCGCGGCGCCGGCTGGACCGGACCCGCCTGTCGATGGGTCTGTTCGTGTGGTACTTCGGGACGGAGGGAACGCGGGGCATGTGGCCCGATGCCGGGCACCACACCATCCTGTCGGGGCCGCGCTACGACGGGCTGCTGCGCGACGTGTTCCGCCGCGGAGTCCTGGCCGACGACATGAGCCTGTACGTCCACCGTCCGTCCGTCACGGACCCGGCCGTGGCGCCGCCGGGGGACGACACGTTCTATGCCCTGTCGCCCGTCCCGCATCTGCGCCACCCCGACCCCGTCCGCTGGTCCGAGATGGCCGACGAATACCGCGCCCGCGTGCAGGCGGTGCTGGAGGAACGGCTGCTGCCGGGCCTGGGCGATCGCGTGACGGCGTCCATGACCCTGACGCCGGAGGATTTCCGCGACCGCTATCTGTCGCCCCACGGGGCGGGGTTCAGCATCGAGCCGCGGATCCTGCAATCCGCCTGGTTCCGCCCCCACAACGTGTCCGAGGACGTGCCCGGCCTGTTTCTGGTGGGCGCGGGCACCCATCCCGGCGCGGGCCTGCCCGGCGTCGTCGCGTCCGCCGAGGTGCTGGAACGGCTGGTTCCGCAGTTGGAGCCGGTCGCGAACGGCGCCGAACAGTACCGCCGGGCCGCCGAATGAACGCCGCGGCCGCCGCCGACCTGGCGCATTGCCGCGACGCGATCCGGACCGGGTCCCATTCGTTCCACGCCGCCAGCCGCCTGCTGCCCGCCCGCGTCCGCGACCCCGCGCTCGCGCTCTATGCCTTCTGCCGGCTGGCGGACGATGCGGTGGACGAGGTGTTGGACAAGGCCACCGCCGTGCTGCGCCTGCGCGACCGGCTGGACGCGGTCTTCGCGGGCCGCCCCTTCGACGCGCCGGCGGACCGCGCCTTCGCCCGCGTGGTCGAGGCGCATGCCATGCCCCGCGCCTTGCCGGAGGCGCTGCTGGAAGGGCTGGCCTGGGACGCGGCCGGCCACCGCTATGCCACCCTGTCCGACCTGCGGGGCTATTCGGCGCGGGTCGCGTCCGCCGTGGGCGCGATGATGTGCGTGCTGATGGGGGTGCGGGATCGCGACACGCTGGCACGAGCCTGCGACCTGGGCGTGGCGATGCAGCTGACGAACATCGCCCGCGACGTGGGCGAGGATGCCCGCGCCGGGCGTCTGTACCTGCCGACCGACTGGATGGCGCGGGACGGGATGGACGTGGACGCCTTCCTGGCCGCGCCCGGGCCCGACCCGCGGGTGGCCGCGCAGGTGCGCGACCTGTTGGGCGAGGCGCGGCGATTGTACGATCGGTCGGAGGCCGGGGTGGGGGCACTGCCCGTCGCCGCGCGTCCGGGCATCCTGGCGGCGCGCCATGCCTATGCCGGGATCGGCGGGGTGCTGCGGCGGCAGGGGCACGACAGCGTCAGCCGCCGCGCGATCACGTCGCGGAATGCCAAGCTGGGCTGGCTGGCCCTGTCGCTGGCGCAGTCCGTCTGGATCACGGCGATGCCGCGTTCCCCCATCCTGCATGCCGCCCCCCTGGCGGAAACGGCGTTCCTGGTGGATGCCGCCAGCGACCCCCGCCCGGCACGGGGCGGCTGGGGCGAAGGCCTGATCGCCGTCTTCGCCACCCTCGAGGCGCGGGACCGGACCGTGGACGGGGGCGGGGCGGCCGTCTGAGCCGGATGCGGTCCCCGACCCGCGACCCCGCGATGCGTGGCAGCACCCCTTGGGATCCCGTGCCCCCGCGCTAGGTCCCGGGCGATGGACTGGACGCTCTTCGCGATTTTCTTCGCGGCCTGCTGTGGGGCCGCCGCCACCGGCGCGATGTTCCCGCCGGGGGATTGGTACCGCCGGTTGGACAAGCCGTCCTGGACCCCGCCCGACTGGTTGTTCCCCGTCGCTTGGACGGCGCTGTACCTGGCGTTGGCCGTAACGGCGGCGCGGGCCGCGCCCTTGCCCGGCTCGGCGCATGCGGTAGCGTTCTGGGCCATGCAGATCGCGTTCAACGCGCTGTGGACGCCCGTCTTCTTCGGATTGCGGCGTTTGGGGGCGGCGCTGGTCGTGCTGGTGGTGCTGTGGCTCGCCGTCGCGGGCCTGTTGGCGGCACTCTGGCCCCTGGACCGGATCGGGTTCTGGCTGACGGTGCCCTATCTGGTCTGGGTCAGCTATGCCGGCGCGCTGAACTTCGACATCTGGCGGCGCAACCGGGACGCCGTTCCGGCATGAGCGCGGGTCCGGCTGTCGCCACGCTGCCGCCCGCCCCCCGCCTGTCGGAGCGGCCCGACTGGTTCTATCTGTTGCGCGAGTTCCACGCTCTGTACGGGCAGGGCTGCGACGGGGGCAGCAGGGTCATCCGGCAGCATCGCCGGGCCGTCCGCGGCGCCCTGTCCGCCACGTTCGACGCCGATCCCGCCGTGTGGAGCCGCAGGCCGGACGTCCGCCCCGTGGTCGGACACCTGTCCCGCGCGCTGGACGTCGGCGAGCGCGGCGCGATGCAGGGCATGGCCCGTGCCCTGCGCGAGGTCCGCGATGCCCTGACCTGGGAATACGGGTACGAGAAGATGCCGCGCGCGCTGGCCCGCAAGTACGCCTATGCCGAGGTGCTGGGCCCCCGCGGTCCCGTCCCGTCGGAGGCGCTGATCCTGGGCATCGTGCTGTTCGCGCCCGACACGACCTATCCGCAGCACAGCCATTCGGAGGTCGAGGAATCCTATGTCTCCATCGCGGGGGCCTGGTCCGAGAACAACGCCGCCGTCTATGCCCCGGGGTCGCTGATCCTGAACCGATCGGGCGAGGAGCACCGGATCACAACCGGCGGGGGCGAGCCCTGCCTGCTCGCCTATGCCTGGATCGGCCCGCCCGGCGCCCTGGCCGGTCAGGAGATGAAGTTCTCCGGCCCGCGCAGGCGTTAGCCGGGGCGCCCCTAGACCGAGATGACCCGATCGACGATCCACAAAAGCCCCATGGCCGCGATCAGGAAGGATGCGACCACGGACACGGCCCGGAACTCGGGCTTGCCGGCGCGCAGCGGCGCGGGCATCAGGCGGAAGGCCACGACGAGGGTTCCGAACGCGACGACGACGACGACCAGATGCCCCAACACGACCCCCGCGTCGAACGCGACGATCGACAGGACGGAGGGCCGGCCCGGACCCAGCTCGGACAGGGCGGCCGCGAAGCCCAGCCCGTGCAGCAGGCCGAAGCCGGACACGGCCGCCACGCGCGGCCCCGTGACGCCGCGCCGCGCAGGGTCGCCCAGGATGTTGTCCACCCCGACATAGACGACCGACGCGGCGATGGTCGCCCCCACCAGCCACGTCCAACCGCCCGGCACCGCGATCAGGCCCGTCGTGGCCAATGCCAGGGTCGCGGTGTGGGCCGCCGTGAACGCGGCGACCTGCCAGAGCAGGGGCCGCCAGGCGAGCGCGTAGAGGAACAGGCCCAGGACGAACAGGGCGTGATCGGGACGCTCCAGGACGATGCGGTCGAAGCCCGCCACGACGTGGCGCGCGATCACCTCCGCCGGGGGCCGTTCGGCGACCGCGCCGCGCGGCATCCCTTCGGACAGGGTGCCGTCGGTCAGGAAGTCCTCGTAGGAGGAAGCGCCCGCACCCTGCCGCACGATCAGGGCGCCGAGCTCGGGGTCCCATCCGAACCGCACGTCGCTGCCGTCGTCGGGCAGGTGCGCCAGGACGGTCAGCGCGGTGTCGCGGCGGATGGCCACGTCGCCCACCGGCGGCACCTCGACCGATGCCAGCTCCGGCGCGAGGGCTGTGTCCCCCGCCCGCAGGGTGATGCGGTCCGCGAGGTCGGGCCAGTCCGCGCGCAGGCGGTCGGCCAGCGCCTGCGGCGGCAGTGCGCGCAAGGCGTCGCTGTCGGCGGACAGGGGGGATTCGTCCGTGTCACCCACCGCCCCCAGGTCGATGCCCGCCAGCACCGGCTCGACCGCGACGCGCAGGTCGATGGTCACCGTGTCGGGACCGACGGTCACGTCGGCGACGGCGGGCTGGACCTCGTGCGCCGAAGCGCCGATGGTCGCCAGCGTGACCGCGACCGCCGCCGCCGCCAACCGTGCAGGAAGAAGCCCCATGATCCGTTCCCTGATCCTGACCGCCGCACTGTGCATCGCCGCCTTCCAGGCGCAAGGTCACGAGTTCTGGATCGACGCGGAGGACTGGACGGTGCCCTCCAATGGAACGGTCACGGCCGACTTCCGCAACGGGGAGAAGTTCGCCGGATCGGCCTTCAGCTATATCCCACGCCGGTCGGTGCGCTTCGACATGGCCGTGGGGGATGCGGTGCGACCCGTGCCCGCGCGTCTGGGGGACAGCCCCGCCTTCGCGGTGCCGGACCTTCCCGACGGCCTGCTGGTCATTCTTCACGAGACGGCCGATTCGACGCTGACCTATGGCGACAAGGACGGCCGCACGGGGTGGGAGCGGTTCCTGGCCTTCGGCGCGCACAAGGACTTCGGCGAATTGGCCGCCCGCCACGATTCCCGCGGTCTGCCGCGCGAGGGCGTGCGCGAATCCTATCGCCGCTATGCCAAGGCCCTGGTGGCGGTGGGCGACGGGGCGGGGTCGGACCGCGCGTTCGGCCTGCGCTCCGAGATCGTGGCGCTGGCGAACCCCTATGCGGACGAGGTGACGGGCGGTCTGCCGGTCCGCGTGCTGTGGGACGGCGCGGCCCGCGCCGACGCGCAGGTTGAACTGTTCGCGCGCCGGCCCGACGGCACGGTCGAGGTCACGCTGCACCGCACCGACGCCGACGGGGTCGCGGTCCTGCCCGTGGCGCCGGGCCACGTCTATCTTGCGGACGCCGTCGTGCTGGAACCCTTGGAGCCCGCGGCGGACGGCGACCCGGTCTGGGGCACCCATTGGGCCGCGTTGACCTTCGCGGTGCCGGAGGGGTAGGCAACGACGCCGGACCCGAGGGGAGCGAGACATGGACAAGTTCACCACCATCACGGGCGTCGCCGCGCCCATGCCGCTGATCAACGTCGACACCGACATGATCATCCCCAAGCAGTTCCTGAAGACCATCAAGCGGTCCGGCCTGGGCGTGAACCTGTTCGACGAGATGCGGTACGACGACGACGGCGGCGAGGTTCCGGATTTCGTGCTGAACCAACCCGCCTATCGCGATGCGCAGATCCTGGTCGCGGGCGACAACTTCGGCTGCGGATCCTCGCGGGAGCATGCGCCCTGGGCGCTGCTGGACTTCGGAATCCGCTGCGTGATCGCGCCGTCCTTCGCGGACATCTTCTACAACAACTGCTTCAAGAACGGCATCCTGCCCATCGCCTTGCCGCAGGAGCAGGTGGATCGGATCATGGAGGATGCGCGGAACGGCGAGAACGCGCGCATCACCGTCGACCTGGAAGCGCAGGAGGTGTGGTTGACCGACGGCAGCCGCATCCCGTTCGAGGTCGATTCGTTCAAGCGCCGCTGTCTGCTGGAAGGGTTGGACGATGTCGGTCTGACCTTGGAGAAGGCGCCCGCGATCGAGGCCTTCGAATCCCGGATGCAGGGGGAGCGTCCCTGGGTCTGACGGCCTACGCCTTCCGCAACCCGTTGATCCGCATGTGCTTCCTCCGCGTGCTGTCGTTCCGCCGCCACAGCGATCTTCACGTGCGTTCTTACGTAAAGTCAGAGGGTTGCGGGTCTTCCTTAAACGGGGCAGGATTGAGGCCATAGCGAGGCGACCCCGTGAGGCCGGGGTTTCACGCGCCGGACACGGCCCGGCATCGTATCGGGTCGGACGGCGGCAACAGGCAAGGACGGTGGAATTGGCGAAACTGACTGGCGCGGCCCTGCGGGGCCTTTCGATGGCGTGTGTTGTCGTGGCCCCGTCCCTGTTTCTCGGCGGCGGCTCGGCGGAGGTGGTGCTCCTGGCCGCGGCGGCCGCGGCGGTGTTCGTGTTCCTGGAATACGCCCCCGGCGCGCCGTCGCTGGTCGAGTTCCGCGACGCTCCACCCTACAACCGGATCCGCTTCGCCGTGCTGGCGGCCTGTCTGAGCGTGGGCGTCGTCCTTTCGATGGATGGCGCGGGGCCCCTTCCGGATCTCGTGCGCGCGATCGCGACAGTGGCGGGCGCGGCGCTGGACGTCGCCGGATCGCCCCTGGCGCCGATGGTCGGGTCGGCGCCGCCCGCCCTGCGCGGGGACGTGGCCGCGATGGGCGGCACGGGCCTGATCGTCATGGCGACCGCCTGCCTGGCTTTCGCCCGGGCCGCACGCGACGACGGGTGGCCGTTCCGCCAGGGAACGTTCAATCCGTGGATCAACCTGCCGACCTTCGATCCGCAGGCCCGTGACGTCGTCGCCCGGTTGCGCCGCGATGGCACGATCAACGTCGCCTTAGGATTCGCGGTCCTATACCTGTCCCCGTCCCTGGCGATGGCCCTGGGCGGGTTGCCCGCCGACGGCCCGCTGCTGCTGATCTGGATCGTATCGCTGTGGGTGCTCGTTCCCTTCTGCCTGATCCTGCGCGGCATCGCGCTGCGCCGGCTCGCGCAGCTGCTGTCGCGCGCGCCGCGGCATGGGGGCTGGGCCTTGGGCTGACCGCGTCCCTGCCGGGCGGCGGCGCCGTCGCGCAGGACATCCGCATCGCCGCGTTTGATGCCGGGCTCGGCCGTCGCGGCCCCGCCGTGATGGTGCGCGACCTGCTGTCGGGTCGCGACGCACAGGCGGAGGCCGCGTTGGACGTGATCGCATGGGCCGATCCGGACGTGATCCTTCTGGGCGACGTCGATTGGGACGCGTCCGGCGCGGGGCTGGATGCCCTTCTGCGCCGGCTGGCAGACCACGGCCTGCGCTATCCCTGGCATGTCGTGCGGCGCCCCAATGCAGGCCTGCCCAGCGGGGCGGACCTGGACGGCGACGGCCGTCTTGGCACGGCGCGCGACGCGTTGGGCTATGGGCGGTTCACGGGCGATTCGGGCCTGGTCCTGCTGTCGCGGATCCCGCTCGGGCCGGTCGCGGACCACAGCGCGGCGCCCTGGGCGGATGCGGGCGACCTGGTGCCCGAGGGGGTTTCGATCCCGATCCCCACCGTCGCGCAATGGGTCGTGCCCCTGGAGGGGACGGGGCTGTCGCTGGTCACGCTGGCCGCGGGCACGCCCGTCTTCGACGGACCGGAGGACCGCAACGGCATTCGCAACGCCGCGGAACTGGTGCTCGCCGCCACGCTGGCGGAGGGGGAGGCGATGCCCGTCCTGCTGGGGCGGGCGAACGTCGATCCTGTGGACGGGGCGGGGCGGCGGGACGCGATGCGCGCCCTGCTGTCCCACCCGCGCTGGCGCGACCCGGAGCCGCGCGGGCGGGGCGGCGGCGGGGATGGACATCGCGGCGACCCCCGGCTGGACACCGCCGCATGGGAAGGGCCGGGCCCCCTGCGCGTCGATTACGTCCTGGTCGCGTCGCAGGTGCAAGTGCTGGACGCGGGCGTCGCTTGGCCCGCCGCGGACGATCCCTTCGCCACGACGGTCGCTGCGGCCGGAACCGGGCGCCTGGTCTGGGTCGACCTGCGGCTTCCTTGACGGTCCCCCGGCGGGGGTCTAGCCCACGCGGCGACATGCCATCCACGAAGGGCCGACCCCATGACGAACACGCTGCTGATCCTGCCGGGCGACGGTATCGGACCGGAGGTCATGGCCCAGGTCCGGCGCGTGATCGACTGGTTCGGCGCCAATCGCGGCATGCCCTTCGAGGTGTCGGAGGGCCTGGTCGGCGGCATCGCCTATGACGAGGAGGGCGCGCCGATCTCGGATGCGACGATGGAGGTCGCGCAGTCGGTCGACGCCGTTCTGCTGGGCGCGGTCGGCGGGCCCAAATGGGATGACCTGGATTTTAAGGACAAGCCGGAACGCGGCCTGCTGCGATTGCGCAAGGACATGGACCTGTTCGCCAACCTGCGCCCGGCGCAGTGCTTCGACGCGCTGGCCGACTTCAGCAGCCTGAAGCCCGACCTGGTCGCGGGTCTGGACATGATGATCGTGCGTGAGTTGACGTCCGGCGTCTATTTCGGCGAGCCGCGGGGCGTCAGCCACGACGGCAACGAACGCGTCGGCGTGAACACCCATCGGTACACGGAATCGGAGATCGCGCGCGTCGCCCGGTCCGCGTTCGAGTTGGCCCGCAAGCGCCGGAACCGCGTCTGTTCGATGGAGAAGCGCAACGTCATGGAGGCGGGCATCCTGTGGCACGACGTCGTGCAGGAGGTACACGATGCCGAGTACGGAGACGTGGAGCTGACGCACATGCTGGCCGATGCGGGCGGCATGCAGATCGTGCGCGCGCCAAAGCAGTTCGACGTGATCCTGACCGACAACCTGTTCGGCGACATGCTGTCCGACGTCGCCGCGATGCTGACCGGGTCCTTGGGGATGCTGCCCTCCGCCTCGCTGGGCGCGCCGATGGCGAATGGGCGGCCCAAGGCCCTGTACGAACCCGTGCACGGATCGGCCCCCGACATCGCGGGCCGGGGGGTGGCGAATCCGATCGCCTGCATCCTCAGCTTCGCGATGGCGCTGCGCTACAGCTTCGATGCGGGGGACGGTGCCGACCTGCTGGAAGGGGCGGTGCAATCGGTGCTGGCGGACGGCGTGCGGACCGGGGATCTGATGGGGCCGGAGGGCGGCACCCCCGTCGGCACGGCGCAGATGGGCGACGCCATCCTGGCCAAGCTCGACGCCGCCTGAGACCCAACCACGGTCGCCCGTCCGGGGAGGGGACGGGCACGGCCGAAGGACCCACCATGCCCGAACGCTCCACCGCCCTGTCGGGCATCCTGATGGCGCTGGCCGCCTTCGCGCTCTTCGCCGTCCACGACGTCGCGGTGAAGATGCTGGGCGGGCGCTATCACGTCGTGCAGGTCGTGTTCTTCAGCGTCCTGTTCACCATGCCGCTGGTCGTGCTGATGGTCATGCGGGACGAGACGCGGGACACGCTGAAGCCGCATCACCCCTGGTGGACGGCGTTGCGGACCGCATCGACGACGGTGACGGGGTTCTGCATCTTCTACGCCTTCTCGGTCCTGCCGCTGGCCCAGACCTACGCGATCATCTTCTCGATGCCGCTGATCATCACGGTGCTGTCGATCCCCGTGCTGGGGGAACGCGTGGGTCCCTGGCGCGCGGGCGCCGTGGCGGTGGGACTGGTGGGCGTCCTGGTCGTCCTGCGCCCCGGCAGCGTCGAGATGGGGCTGGGGCACCTCGCCGCCCTGACGGGGGCGTTCTTCTCGTCGCTGGCCGCCGTGATCGTCCGCCGCATCGGGCGCGAGGAACGGGTGGCCGTCCTGATGCTCTATCCGATGATGGCGAACGTCGTGGTGATGGCCTGCCTGCTGCCCCTGATCTACGTGCCGATGCCCTTGGGCGATCTGGGCCTGTGGGGGCTGATGGCCGTCTTCGCGTTCGGCGCGATGCTGTTGTCGATCGAGGCCTATCGCCGCGCCGACGCCGTGCTGGTCGCGCCGATGCAATACAGCCAGATCATATGGGCCGTCCTTTATGGCTGGTACTTCTTCGGCGAAAGCGTGGATCTCTGGACCGCGATCGGCGCGGCCATCGTGATCGGCTCGGGCCTGATGATCGTGTTCCGCGAGGGTCGCGGCGGGCGGTCCACTAACACGCCCGTCCTGCGCACGCGGTCCCGGGCCGAGACGGGGACCACGCCGCGCATCGGCCCCATGCTGTCGGAGGCCGAGCGCGACGCGTCCGTCCGACCCCGCTAGGCGCGGGGCCCGCAGCCACCCTTGCATCGCCGCGCGGGCCGGCGTATCGCCCCGCACACGGTCGGGCAGTGGCGCAGCCTGGTAGCGCACCTGCTTCGGGAGCAGGGGGTCGGAGGTTCGAATCCTCTCTGCCCGACCAGTTTCATCGTTTCCACATCTCTCCGTTCGTGGCCCGGCTTCGCCGCGGGCGTGGCGAAGCCTGCATCCGTGCGGTGACGTCCGTTCACCGAAATATCTGGGATTCCCGTGACCGTGCCTGGCCCAGCACGGTGGTCATCCGACGATCCGTCGGACCGGCGGCGATCACGGCTTCGCCGCGTCAGGCGGCTTCGGAGGTCTGCGCTTCGGTCAGAAGGGTATAAAGGAGGGGGGCGTCGCCGTTGGCGCGCAGCTTGGCCAGCAGGGCGCCATCGCGCAGCGTGCGGGACACGAGCGCCAAGGCCTTCAGGTGGGCCACGCCCGCGCCCTCGGGGGCGAACAGGGCGAAGATGACGTCGACGGGGCGGCGATCGACGGCATCGAAGTCGAGCGGCGCGTCGAGGCGGAAGAACACCCCCCGCACGCGGTCCAGGCCGGACAAGCGGGCATGGGGCAGCGCCACACCGTCGCCGACGCCCGTGGGTCCCAGCGATTCACGGTCCTGCAACGCTTCGAACGCGGACGCCCGGTCCAGGCCGTGGACGTCGGCGGCGACGTCGGCCAGTTCGCAGAACAGCCGCTTCTTGCTGGAGATCTTCGGCAAGTGCCGGACGGCCCGGGGGGCCAGGATGTCGTTCAACCGCATAGTCGTCCCGCTCCGTCCCAAGCCCCACCCCAGGGGCGCGTCCGATGCCTCTTGCCTGCGCGCCGCCGCTCAGCCGCGCGCCGTGACGGGGTCGATCCAGCCCACGTTCCCATCGTCCCTGCGATAGACCACGTTCAGGCCGCCACCCTTCTCGTTCTTGAAGACCAGCACCGGGGCGCTGGCCAGTTCCATCCGCATCACCGCCTCGCCCACGGACAGGGTCGAGATTTGGGTCTGCATCTCGGCGACGATCACGGGTTGAAGCGTTTCCGGCTCCTCCTCGCCCTCATCGAAGGCGATCACATAGGAGGAAGCGTCCAGGACTTCAACCGGGTCGGCCCGGGTCTGGTGGTGGTTCTTCAGGCGACGCTTGTAGCGGCGCAACTGCTTCTCCAGCTTCTCGGCGCTGCTGTCGAAGGCGGCATAGATCTCGTCCGCCCGGCCCCTGGCCTGCGCCTTCAGGCCGGTGGACAGGTGGATGGTGGCCTCGCAGACGTATTCGTGTCCGGCACGGGAGAAGACGACCTGCGCTTCGATCGGACGCTGCGCGTACTTCTCGATCACGGCGCCCAACTCGGCCTCGGCATGGGCCTTGAGGGAATCGCCGACATCGATGTGCAGCCCGGTCACCTGATAGCGCATGGAGGGTCCTTCCCTGATGTCTTCGGTCCCCAGGTCACGACGGATTCCGGGCATGTGTCAATCCGCAAGCCGGTCGCAACCCTAACGCGCGAAGCTGTCGCCGAGATACACGCGCCGAACCTTCTCGTGGGCCACCACCTCGTCGGGGGCGCCGGACATCAGCACGCCGCCGTCGTGCAGGATATAGGCGCGGTCGACGATCTGCAGCGTTTCGCGGACGTTGTGGTCGGTGATCAGCACGCCGATGCCGCGCGACTTCAGCTGGACCACCAGCGATCGGATGTCGCCCACGGCGATCGGATCGACGCCGGCGAACGGCTCGTCCAGCAGCAGATAGCGGGGGTTCGCGGCCAGGCAGCGCGCGATCTCGACCCGCCGGCGCTCGCCGCCCGACAGGGCCAGGGCGGCGGTGCGGCGCAGATGCTCGATCCCGAACTCGCCCAGCAGCTGCTCCAGGCGGTCGCGGCGGCGGTGGCGCTTGGGCTCCGCCACCTCCAGGATGGCGGTGATGTTCTGCTCGACGCTCAGGCCGCGAAAGATGCTGGCCTCCTGCGGCAGGTATCCGATCCCCGCCCTCGCGCGGCGGTACATCGGCAGGTAGGTGACGTCCGTGCCGTCCAGCACGACCCGGCCCCCGTCGGGCGTCACCAGCCCCGCGATGGCATAGAAGGTCGTCGTCTTCCCCGACCCGTTCGGACCCAGCAGCGCCACGACCTCGCCCCGCGCCAGTTCCAGCGACACGTCGCGGATCACCGGCCGCTTGCGATAGGCCTTGCGCAGGTTCGCCACCCGCAGGCCCCCGTCGCCATGCATCACCGACAGGACGGTCATCAGGGTTGCAGCGTGGTCCGCACGCGCCCCGACACCGTGCCCGCCCCGGTGCCCAGATCGATGGCCAGCCGGTCGCCCGCCAGCGTCGCGCCGCCCTGGGTCACGACCACGTCGCCCGTCAGCAGCACCTGCGACGTGCCCAGCACGTAGGTCGCCGACTGCCCCTGGGCCGCATCCTCGCCCGCCACGATCAGGACGTCGCCCGCCGCGTCCAGGCGTTCGATCCGGCGGTCGCCGTCCGCATCCGCATAGTTGACCACCACCTCCTGCGCGCTGAGGCGCAGGTCGCCCTGCACGATCACGACGTCGCCCGACAGCACGGCGCGTCCGGTGACCTGATCGACCTCCAGGGTCTCGGCCGCGACCTCGACGGGGGCGGCGCGGTCGAAGTCCCCGCGCCCGAAGCCCACCCCGGTTCCCTGCGCCCATGCGGGCAGGGCCAGGAGCGTCAGGACGACGGGCAGGACACGGAGCATCGGCGACCTCGCGGGGCTTGGTTCAGGGCAACGGGGGGACGTATAGCAGATCGACGCCGCCCGTGAACCGCAACCGCGCGCCGCCCGTCCCGTCCTGCAGCACCATCCCCCCCGCCTCGACGTCGCCGAAGGGGCCGCGCGCCGCGACCGCGCCGGGCGCGGTGAGGCGCAGCCGGCGCAGGTTGCCGTCCAGGCGACCGGTGGTGACGACCAGCCCCGTGCCAGTCGCGATCCGGACGTCGCCGCGCAGCGACAGCGTGCGGCCCGCGGTGTCGATCACGCCCGTCGTGGCGGTGATGCGCGCCATGTCCCCCCCGGCCCCGTCCAAATCGAGGCGCAGGCCGTCGATGGTCAGGCGGCGGGCGTTGCGCGGGTCGGGCCGCGCGGTGTCGGCCACCAGGCGGAAGGCGGTGCCATCCAGGCTGCGTCCGCTGACGCGGGGCTCGGTCAGCTGCAGGTCGCGGGCGCGTTCGGTCAGATCCAGTTCGGCGAAGGGCAGCGCGTCGGACGGGTCGATGTCGCGGGCCAGCAGGAACAAGGTGGACATCAACACCAGCGCGCCGATCGGCAGGACCACCCGGGCCCATGCGACCAGACGCGAATGCAGCCCGCCTCGACCCGCAGCGCGGCGGGGCCGAGGGCCGTCAGGAATGGGCGAAGATGTCGGTATCGGGATATCCGATCAGATCCAGACGCGCCCGCGTCGGCAGGAAGTCGTAGCAGGCCCGTGCCAGATCCGCCCGTCCCTCGCGCGCGACCATGGGATCCAGCACCTCGCGCAGGCGGTGCAGGTGCAGGACGTCCGAGGCCGCATAGGCCATCTGCGCGGGCGTCAGGTCGGGCGCGCCCCAGTCGGACGACTGCTGCATCTTGGATATGTCCACGTCCAACATCTCGGACAGCAGCGTCTTCAGGCCGTGGCGGTCCGTATAGGTCCGCACCAGGCGCGACGCGATCTTCGAGCACCAAACAGGCGCGCACAGCGCGCCGAACGCGTGGTACATCGCCGCGATGTCGAAGCGACCGTAGTGGAACAGCTTCGTCACGGACCCGTCGGTCAGCAGGCGTTCCAGGTTCGGGGCGCGGGTCTGCCCCTTGGCGACCTGCACCAGATGCGCCGTGCCGTCGCCCGCGGACAACTGCACCAAGCACAGCCGGTCGCGGTGGGGGTTCAGGCCCATCGTCTCGCAGTCGATGGCGACGGACGGTCCCAGATCCAGCCCGTCGGGCAGGTCGCCCGCGTGCAGCGTGATGTGGGACGTGTCGGCCATGCGGACCTCCGGGGGGACGCGGGAGTTCCGGCGGCTTAGCCCACGGGACGGCCGGGGGGCAACACCCGGGGGGCGGGCGCGGCCGTCGTCGTTAACGCTTCCTTCGCTTCCCGTCCGCTAGGCCATCCCGCGATACGAAGGTGGAGAATCCCCCATGACGAAGACGACGGGTGCATTGTTCTTCGACGGCAGGGGCCGCCTCGTGCGCCGGACCGCCGGGGTGCGGACCCTGCTGGGGCCCGACGCGACGGGCGAACCGCATCTGGTCGATGCCGCGGGCGACCGGCTGGACGTCCGTGCGCTGGCCGCGCTGGACGGCGACGCGGTCCTTCTGCGCGTGGATGGGGCGGGCGACCGCCGCGTCCGGGCCAGGGCACGCCGGGGCCGCTGGCGCTGGCGCCGCGGGCGCGACATCGTCGTCGCACTGATGGCGGAGGACGCGGACGAGGACGCCCGCCCAGCGGTCTCGGACGCCTCCGTCGTGGCGGCGGCGCGGCAGGGGGAGGTCCTGGTGTCCATCCGCCCCGACGGCACCATCGCGGCGGTCAACGACCACTTCGCCACGCTCTTCGGCTACGAGCCCGGGGAGGTGGAGGGGGACGACCTGGGCATCCTGTTCACCGCGGAGGAGGCGCATTCCCCCGAGCACCGCGCCTTCTGGAAGGGAGTGCGCGGGGGCGCGCCCTATACGGGGCTGAAGGCCCACCGGCGCCGCGACGGATCCACGCTCTGGCTGCGCTGCGACTACGCGCCCATCCGCGGCGCCGACGGCGCCGTGTCGGAGGTCGTGCTGATCGGGCGGACCGTCGCCGCCGCCACGCTGGTCGCCCACGAGGATCAGGCCAAGCTGCGCGCCCTGGATGCGACCTTCGCGCGGATCGAATTCGACCTCGACGGGACGATCCTGGACGTCAACGACGCGTTCCTGACCGTGATGGGATACGCGCGCGACGAGGTCCTGGGCCAGCCGCATCGCATGTTCGTCGATACCGACGTCATGGACGATGCGTCCTATGCGACCTTCTGGGCCAATATCTGCCAGGGCTTCCACGCGTCGGACAAGTTCGTGCGCCGCGGCAAGGCGGGGCGGCGCGTCTGGCTGCAGGCGACCTATGCGCCCGTGCGCGACGAGCGGGGGCGGATCGCCAAGATCGTCAAGATGGCGACCGACATCACCGAGCGCACGGAGACCGCGGCGCAGCTGCGATCGGAGCTGCAGGCGCTCGACCGCTCGACCGCCGTGATGCACATGGGGCTGGACGGCACGATCGAACGCGTCAACCGGAACTATCTGGACCTGATGGGCTACGATCGGCCGGACCAGGTGGTCGGGCGGAACCATTCGATCTTCGTCACCGACAAGGACGCCAGATCCGAAGAATACCGCGAGTTCTGGGGCAAGCTGCGGGCGGGCCAGTTCCACACGGGCCAGTTCATGCGCACGGATCAGAGGGGGCAGCCGGTCTGGATCCAGGCCACCTACAACCCGCTGATCGCCGCGGACGGGCAGGTGGTGGGCGTCATGAAGTTCGCCACCGACGTCACGCAGCACCGCGAACGCGCGGCCCGCGACACGTCGAAGGTGGAGGCCGTGAACCGCAGCCAGGGCATGATCGAGTTCGACCTCGACGGCATCATCGTCGATGCCAACGAAGCGTTCCTGTCGGCGATGGACTATGCCCGCGCCGACGTGATCGGGCGGCATCATTCGATCTTCGTGTCGAAGGCCCACCGCGACAGCGAGGAGTACAGGCGCTTCTGGGCCGACCTGCGGGAAGGGCAGTTCAAGGCCGGCGAGTTCTCGCGCCGGGCCCGCAAGGGGGAGGAGGTCTGGATCCGGGGCATCTACAACCCGATCCAGAACGCCCTGGGCCAGACGGTCGGCGTGGTGAAGTTCGCCAACGACATCACGGAGGAGGTGATCGACCGCCGCCGGGTCGAGCTGCTGTCGCTCGTCACCGACGAGACGGCGAACTCGGTCATCATCACGGACGCGAAGGGCGTGATCGAGTACGTCAACCAGGGCTTCATGGACCTGACCGGCTATGGGTTGGACGAGGTCGTGGGCCGGCGTCCGGGCGAGTTGCTGCAGGGTCCCAACACCGACCCCACCACGATCGCCCGCGTGCGCGACAAGCTGAACCGCCGGGAGTCCTTCTACGAGGAGATCCTGAACTACACAAAGGCGGGCCAGCCCTATTGGATCAGCCTGGCGATCAACCCCGTGATGGGGGCGGACGGCGCGGTGCAGCGCTTCGTGTCGATCCAGTCCAACATCGACGCCACCAAGCGCGCCAGCCTGGAGTTCACGCGGCGGCTGGAGGCGATCTCGTCCACCTCCGCCGTGGCGGAATGGAACGCGGACGGCAGCCCGCTGACGTCGAACCGGTTCCTGCGCGAGAACGGGGCGCTCGAATCGGGGCTCGACGTCATCCTGCCCGCGGGCGAACGGGCCTGCGTCAAGTCCGGCGAGACGATCCGTCGGATGGTCGAATGGCCGCGCGAGGGCGGGGGCGTCATGAACCTGGACGCCGTCTTCAACACCGTGGAGGACGACGCCGGCGAGCTGACCAAGATCCTGATGTTCGGCATCGACACCACGGAGCGCGACGCCCTGGTCAATGGGGCGATGGCGACGATCCAGGCGTCCACGGACCGGATCGAGGGGATCGTGGCGTCGATTCAGGACATCGGCAATCAGACCCGAACCCTGTCGCTGAACGCCTCCGTCGAGGCGTCCCGCGCGGGCGAGGCGGGGCGCGGGTTCTCGGTCGTCGCGGGCGAGGTGCGCATCCTGGCCGACAAGGCCACGGAGGCGGCGCAGCAGATCAGCCAGTTGCTGCGGGAGAACCGCGACCGGTCCGCCCGCCTCGACGAGGTGGCGGAGGACGCGGTCGAGCAGGCCGAATGGAACGCGGTGCAAGCCGGCGCGGACGGCGCCGCCGCGCCCGCGCCGGCGCGCGAGGCGCGGAGGGCCTGAACCCGGGTCGCGCCATCAGCCGTCCGGTCGGGCGTCCGTCCGGTCCAGATCGTCGAGCAGCGGACCGAAGAGCGGGGACAGCGACAGGCCGCCCCGCCCGCTGAGGTGGTCGCCGTCGCGATAGAGCGGCGTCCGCCCATCGGCCATGAAGAGGGAACAGCCCGCGGGCGAGGCGCAGAACCCCCGCAGCACCGGCCGGAACGCGACGTTCGCATGGCGCGCCGCGACGTCTTCCAGCAGGGGGACGTACCGCGCGCGCTGCGCCACCACCGCGTCGCGGTCCAGAACCGCGCCCTCCGGGTCGGCGCCCCGCAGCATCGCGTGGCGCACATAGGTCCGCAGGTCCAGCACCTCGCCCGACGGGATGTCGTCCAGAAGGACGATCCGCCGGTCGGGCAGGGCCCGGGCCAGCCGGTCGAGCGAGCGGACGAAGACGGCCGCGTTGCCCGCCGCGTCCCGCGCCGTCCCTTCCGAATCCGCGAAGAGCCAGCGCGCGCCCTTCCAGTTGGTCCCGACGGCGTTCTCCCCCCAGGCGGCCGCGACGATCACCGTTTCAATCTCGGGGCGGTCCAGCACGGCCTGCAGCATGACGGCCGGGCGGCCGTCGTCGCCCCGCGCCCCCGCCGGGCGCCGCCCCAGCCCCGGAAAGAGGCCGGGGGCGGTGAACTGCAACCCGGCCATGCCCCGCCGCGCGGCCGCGTCGAACAGGCCCGGTGCCAGGGCATGGGCGTGGCTGTCGCCGATCAGGAAGAACGACGGTGCCACGCCGGGCGCCCCGCGGCGGCAGGGCACCGCGTCCGTCAGGTCGCCCCTGTGGAAGCATTCGGGATGCGGCGTCGCATGACGGTCCACGTCGACGAAGGCCCGCAGGTCGTCCGGCACGGAGGCCGGCCTGCCGCCCGACGCGATCACGCCCCATGCCAGCATCGCGACCAGGGCGGTCGACGCCACCGCACCCGTCATCGCGCCGTCCGTGGTGGGCAGGACGCGGCGGCGGCGGACCGGCTCCTCCACGAAGCGCCAGCTCAGCGTGGCCAGCGCGAACGACACGGCGATGCAGGCGAGCCCGCGCACCGGGCCTTCGGGACCCAGATCGGTGTAGTTCGCGAACACCATGACCGGCCAGTGCCACAGGTACAGCGAATAGGAGATGCGTCCCACGAAGGTGAACGGCGGGGTCGACAGCAGGCGCGCCGTCCAATGGCCCGGATGCGCGGCGCCCGCATGGATCAGCGCGGCGGTCGCGGCCACGGGCAGCGCGGCGCGCCACCCGGGAAAGGCGTCCCGCTCGTCGTAGAGCGCCATGACCGCCAGCAGCACCGCCAGCGCCACGAGCCCCGTCAGGTCCGCCAGGCGGCGTGGCCCCGCCAAACGCGGCAACGTGGCCAGAAGGGTTCCGGCCAGCAGCTCCCACGCACGGGTATGGGGCATGTAGAACGCATAGGGCCGCCAGGCCGCGGTGTAGTGCAGGCACAGCCCGAAGGACCCCACCAGCGCGGCCCCGACCATCCATGGCAGCGCACGCGGCGGCAGAATCCGCAGCGCGACCACGACGCAGACCGGAAGGGCCAGGTAGAATTGCTCCTCGATGGCCAGCGACCATAGGTGCAGCAGCGGCATCAACTCCGCCGACTGGCTGAAGTAGTCGATCGTATGGAGGAAGTGGATATTCGCGAGGAAGAAGGCCCCCGCCCGCGCCGACCGCGCCAGGTCGACGAAGTCGTCCGGCAGCATCACCGCCGCGAACGCAGCGCCCGTCGAGAGCAGGACGACCGTGAAGGCGGGGGCCAGGCGCCGGAACCGCCGTTCGTAGAAGCGCAGGAACCCGAACCGGCCCGCCGCCGCCTCCTCCACCACGATGCGCGACAGCAGATAGCCCGACAGGACGAAGAACATGTCGACCCCCACGAACCCGCCCGGGGCGGCCAGATCGGCATGGAACAGGAGGACCGGAACGACGGCGAGCGCACGCAGCCCGTCGATGTCGGCCCGGTAGGCCAAATGATACCGCATCGCCAAAACCCCGGCGCAAACTCGTCAACCAAATCGCGCGGGCCCAAACACACGGACGCCGCACGGAACCCGGCACCCATGCACGGACGCCCGGCACGGATGAAGCCAATTCGATGCAAATGCGGAATCGTTTCGGGCGCGTTCCGGATGCCCGCATCCGCCCGCCGCCGAACCCCGTCACGGTGCCCGAACGCCTGTGTCGCTTGGGCGTGGCGACTTGCCGGGGCCTCGCCACGACCGGCATCGCCCCGCACCCGCGAAACGCGGCGTTTCCAGATCCGGGGGGGTCGAACGGATGCTCACGGGGTCCGAAGGCGGACCCGTTCCGGCGGGTCCGGGGGGCGTTCGTGGTCGCGATGGGGGGGTCGGCCGTGGTGCCCAGGAGAAGACTCGAACTTCCACTCCCTTGCGGGAACTGGCACCTGAAGCCAGCGCGTCTACCAATTCCGCCACCTGGGCAGGTCCACGGTGCGGGGCCAATACGAAGGCGTCCGGATGGTGTCAATCGGTCCGGATGACGAAAGGACCAAAATGGCGCGCCTTGCCGCGGAACCCCCGCGGGGCTATCGCATTGGCCACCGGAACGGCGGAGGTGCGATGGAACGGCTCGTGACGATATTCGGGGGATCGGGGTTCGTCGGCCGCTATGTCGCCCGCCGCCTCGCGAAGGACGGCTGGCGCGTGCGCGTCGCCTGCCGTCGCCCGAACGAGGCGCTGTTCGTGCGCACCTACGGCAAGGTGGGTCAGGTCGAGCCGGTCTTCAGCAACATCCGCGACGACGACAGCGTGGCCGCCGCCTGCGCCGGCGCGGACGCGGTCGTGAACTGCGTGGGCATCCTGGCGGAATCGGGGCGCAACGGGTTCGACGCGGTGCAGGCCCACGGCGCGACCCGGGTGGCACGCGTGGCCGCCGCGCACGGCATCCGCCGCGTCGTCCACGTCTCCGCCATCGGGGCGGACGCGGACAGCCGCAGCGACTATGCCCGCACGAAGGCCGCTGGCGAGGCGGGGGTGCTGGACCACGCCCCCGACGCCACGATCCTGCGTCCGTCCATCGTGTTCGGGCCGGAGGACCAGTTCTTCAACCGCTTCGCCGCGATGGCCCGCCGGGCCCCGGTGATTCCCGTCGTGGGCGCGTCCACCCGGTTCCAGCCCGTGTTCGCGGACGACGTGGCCCATGCCGCGGCCCTGGCGGTCGAGGGCAAGGCGAAGCCGGGCGTCTACGAGCTGGGCGGCCCCGACGTCGATACGTTCCGCGAGCTAATGCAGACCATGCTGCACGTGATCCGGCGCCGGGCGCTGATCCTGCCGGTGCCGTTCTTCGTGGGTCACGCGATGGGGTTCGGCTTCGACCTGATGCAAAAGGCGACGTTCGGGATCGTCCACAACGGCGTGCTGACCCGCGACCAGGTGCGCAACCTGGGGCGCGACAACGTCGTGTCGGGGCGCCATCCCGGCTTCGCGGATCTGGGCATCACCCCCACCACGATGGAGGCGATCCTGCCCACCTATCTTTGGCGGTTCCGGCCCAGCGGCCAGTACGCCGAGATCAAGGAAAGCGCGCGCAACCTGCGAACCTGACCGGGCGCTGGCCCCGACGAGCGAGGGGGCCGGACCATGGCCGAAGGCAAACGACGCAACCTGAACGACGGGCCGGTCTGGCGCGCGCTGTTGTCGCTGTCGGGGCCCATGGCGCTGGGCATCCTGTCCGCGGTCTCGGTGGGCCTGGTGGACAGCTACTTCTTGGCCCGGCTGGGCGGCGACGCGCTGGCCGCGGTGGGCTTCGTGTATCCGGTCATCTTCACGGTCATGTCGCTCGCCATCGGCCTGTCCGCGGGCGCCAACGCGGCGATCAGCCAAGCCATCGGGCGGGGCGAGAGCGACGACCACGTCGTGCGCATCGGCCTGCACGCCCTGACGCTGGGGGTGGGCCTGGGGGCGGTGACGGCCCTGGCGTTCGGGCTGGGCGATGCCGGGCTGATGCGTCTGATGGGCGCGCGGGGCGCGGTGCTGGACGCGACGCTGGAATACACGACCGTCTGGGCGTTCTCGTTCCCGTTCCTCGTCAGCATGATGCTGATCAACGCGGTCTTCCGCGCCCACGGGGCGGGCAAGCGCGCGGCGGGGGTGATGATCCTGTCGTCGCTCCTGAACGTCGCGGCCACGCCCCTCCTGATCTTCGGATGGGGGCCGGTGCCCGCCCTCGGCGTGACCGGGGCCGCGCTGGCCACGCTGCTGGCGCAGGTGGGGACCTGCGCGGTGTCGGGGTGGCTGGCCTGGCGGGCGGGGATCCTGCGCACCTGCGGCAGTCCATCCAAGGGGTTCGGGGGCAGCGTCCGCACGGTCGCGTCCGTGGGGGGACCGGCCTCGCTGTCGAACGCCATCGCGCCCGCGGGCATGGCCGCCGTCACCGCCGCGGTGGCGACCTTGGGCGCGTCCTATGTCGCGGGGTTCGGCGCCGCGACCCGGGTCGAGAGCCTGCTGGCCGTGCCGCTCCTGGCGCTGTCGTCGGGGATCGGTCCCGTCGTGGGGCAAGCCTGGGGCGCGGGGCTGACCGACCGGGCCGCGCAGGCGCTGCGGCAATCCGTGCTGTTCGCGGTCGGCTACGGCGTGCTGGCCGCCCTGGCGCTGTGGCTGCTGGCCGACCCGATCGCGGGCGCGTTCGCGGCCGGCGACGAGAGCCGGGCCGCCACGGCCGCGTACCTGCGGATCGTGGGGTGGTCGCTGTTCGGCTACGGGATGCTGGTGGTGGGCAACGCGGCGCTGAACGCGATGTCGGCGGCGGGCTATGCGATGGCGATGTCGATGGTCCGCGTGCTGGTCCTGTACCTGCCCCTGGCATGGCTCGGGGCATGGGCCTTCGGCTATGCGGGCGTGCTGGGGGCGGCGGTGATCGCCAACGTCTTCGCGGCCGGGGCCGTGCTGGTCATGGCGCGGGCGGCGGGGCTGCGGGTTGCCGACGGGGCGTGGATCCGGCGGCTGGCGGGGGCGGTGCCGCGCAACCGCGTGGCCCCGGCCTAGGCGTAGGCCCAGACCAGCAGCACCAAGCCCAGCCCGATGCGGTAGCCGACATAGGGCAGGAAGCTGACCGACCGCAGGAGGCGCATCATCAGCGTCAGCGCCACGAGGGCGGCGACGAACGAGAAGGCGGCCGCGACGGCCGCGTCGCGCATCACGGCGGCGTCCACGACGCCGTCGAGCCCGGCGCCCAGCGCCAGGCCGGACGCGACGATGGTGGGGATGGACATCAGCATGGACAGGCGCGCGGCGTCGTGGCGGGCATAGCCCAGCGCGCGCGCGCCCGTGATGACGATGCCCGACCGCGACGTGCCCGGGATCAGCGCCACCGCCTGCCACAGGCCGAAGACGAAGGCGTGCCGCATCGTCCAGTCCCCGGCGGTGCGGACCTGCGGCCCCCAGCGGTCGACGACGCCCAGCAGCAGCCCGAACAGGAGGGTGGTCCAGCCGATCAGGGCGACGGAGCGCAGGGCGTCCGCTGCCCCCGTGACGGTCAGGGCCGCCCCCGCCAGGACGACCGGCACGGTGGCGACGACGAGGCCCAGGGCCAGGCGTTCCTCCGGCCCGCGGCCGCCGCGGAGCAGGCCCACCGTGCCGCGCCAGGCGGCGGCGACGTCGGCGCGGAAGTACGCGACGACCGCACCCAGGGATCCGACATGGACGGCGACGTCCAGGAACCGGCCTTGATCGGGCAGGTCCGTCAACGCGGGCAACAGGACGAGGTGTCCCGACGAGGATATCGGCAGGAACTCGGTCACGCCTTGGATGACCGCTAGGAGGATGAGGTGCCAGAGGAGCATGGAGCCGAATCGGGGGGATCGGGGGGCTTCTGACCCAGAGCATGCCGGTATGAAAGGGCCAGATTGGGACCGCATCGGCCCCAAGATCCCGTCTGGACGGACGGGTCGGGAAAGACTAAGCCGAAGGTCCGGGTCTAATAGGTCAGCACGTATGACCCATATCGTGTCGAGGGAGGGTGGGGGATGCTCAAGTTCGTTTCCGTCGGGCGGGAAATGCCGGAGAAGCGCGGGGCGGCGGACCGCAAGGACGACTTCGGCGAGATCTATCGCGAGTTTGCCGCCGAACGGGCCGCCGAGCAAGCGAGCCGGTGCAGCCAGTGCGGCGTGCCGTACTGCCAGTCGCATTGCCCCCTGCACAACGACATCCCCGACTGGCTGCGCCTGACGGCCGAGGGGCGGCTGCGCGAAGCGTACGACGTGGCGCAGATCACCAACACCTTCCCCGAGATCTGCGGTCGCATCTGCCCGCAGGACCGCCTGTGCGAAGGCAACTGCGTGATCGAGCAGTCCGGCCACGGCACCGTCACGATCGGGTCGGTCGAGAAGTACGTCACCGACACCGCCTGGGAGGAGGGCTGGGTCCAGCCCATCGCGCCCCGCGTCGAGCGAACGGAAAGCGTGGGCGTCATCGGCGCGGGCCCCGGCGGGCTGGCCGCGGCCGACATGCTGCGCCGCGCGGGCGTGCAGGTCACCGTGTACGACCGCTACGACCGGGCGGGCGGGCTGCTGACCTACGGCATTCCCGGCTTCAAGCTGGAGAAGGAGGTGGTGGAGCGCCGCAACCGCCAGCTGGCCGAGGGCGGCGTGACCTTCCGCCTGGGCTGCGAGGTCGGGCGCGACGTCACCTTCGCCGAGATCCGCGATGCGCACGACGCGGTGATCGTGGCCACGGGCGTGTACAAGTCGCGCGAGCTGGAAGGCGACAACTCGGACGCGGACGGCGTGGTCAAGGCCATCGACTATCTGACCGTGTCGTCGAAGAAGTACTTCGGCGACCAGGTGGACGCGTTCGACGACGGCAGCCTGAACGCGCAGGGCAAGCGCGTCGTCGTGATCGGCGGCGGCGACACGGCGATGGACTGCGTGCGCACGGCCATCCGCCAGGGCGCCACGTCGGTGAAGTGCCTGTACCGCCGCGACCGGGCCAACATGCCGGGATCCCAGCGCGAGGTCGCCAACGCGGAGGAGGAGGGCGTCGAGTTCGTCTGGCTGACCGCCCCGGGCGGGTTCGAGACGCGAGGCCCCATGCCCGCCGAGGTGGGACAGATCGGGCCCAAGGAGCAGGTGGCGGGCGTGCGGCCGGGCCGCATCGGCGCCGTGGGCGGCGTCCGCGTGCAGCGCATGAAGCTGGGCGAGGCCGACGCCACGGGCCGCCAGCGCCCGGAGATCATCGAGGGCGCGGATTACGTCGAGGACGCGGACCTGGTCATCAAGGCCCTGGGCTTCGAGCCGGAGGCGCTGCCGACGCTGTGGGACTCCCCCGAGCTGGAGGTGACGCGGTGGGGCACGATCAAGGCCGACTTCCGCACGCACGAGACGGGGCTCGACGGGGTCTATGCCGTGGGCGACATCGTGCGCGGCGCGTCCCTGGTGGTGTGGGCGATCCGCGACGGGCGCGAGGCGGCGGAGGCGATCCTGGACCGCTTCGGTGCGGCGTCCGCAGCGGTGGCAGCGGAATGATCCGCGCGGCAGCGATCGCGGCTTGGGCGCTGTCGGGCCTGGCTGCCGGTGCCGAGACGGCGGCGCCCTATGCCGGGCTGGACGGACGCGACGTCGCGACCCTGCCGCCCGAGCGGGTGGCGGGGCTGCGCGCGGGCGCGGGACTGGGCTATGCGCTCGCGGCCGAATTGAACGGCTATCCCGGTCCGCTGCACGTTCTGGAACACGGCGCGGCGCTGGATCTGACGCCGCAGCAACGCGCCGCCGTGGAGGCGATCCGTGCGCGCATGCTGGCCCGGGCGCGACCCCTGGGCGAGGCGCTGATCGCGGCGGAGGCGGCGCTCGACGCGGCGTTCGAGGCGGGCGGTCTGGACCCCGCGCGTCTGTCCGCGCTGACGGTGGAAGCCGGGACCACGGAGGCGGCGCTGCGCGCCGTCCACCTGGAAGCGCATCTGGAAACCGCGCCGCTTCTGAACCGGCATCAGCGGATGGTGTATGCCCGGTTGCGCGGCTACGACGAGGGTGGTCACGGGGGCGGACATGGCGGGCACTGACCTGCCCGGGGATCGGGTCCGGGCCGGATCCATCCCCGTTGCGCCCGACGCATGGACGGGCGACCGATCGGCCGATCGGCGGGATGCACCCCCCGTACACCCCCCGTACACCCCCCGTGCATACGGACGTGCATCCCACCTGGCGCAATGGGTCAGCATCGCTGACGCGTCGGCGTCATGAGCGACATCCGCGATCCCCACCGCCGGACGGGGCGTCTGGACGGGCGGTGCCTGTGCGGGGCGGTGCGCATCGTGATCGACGGCGACCACGTGGCCGGGGTGGGCGCGTGCCATTGCACGATGTGCCGCCGCTGGTCGGGGCTGGTCTATGGCACGTTCGACGTGGCGCGCGATGCGGTCGCGGCGACGGGGCCGGTGGTGCGCTACCGGTCCAGCGAGAACGCGGTCCGCGCGTTCTGCGGGACCTACGGATCCCATCTGTGGATGGAGATGCCGGACGAGCCTCATGCGCCCTACGAGATGATCCCCGGCCCGTTCGAGGGCACGCGGGACTTCCCGCTGATATCGGAAATCTACGTCGATCGCCGCCCGGCCCACGTGCCGCTGACGGGCGACCACCGCACCAGGACCCGGGCCGAATACGAGGCCGGGGCCTTCCACATCGAGGGGGACGATCCATGACCCATTGGTTCACCGAGTACGAGCGCCGCGAGGTCGAACGTCGGGCCGCGATGGGGACGGCGTCGCTGTACCGCGAGGACAGCGAGCACGCGTCCTGCGGCGTGGGCCTGGTCGTGGACATCAAGGGCGGCCCGTCGCGCCGGGTCGTGGAGGCGGGCATCGGGGCGCTCAAGGCGATCTGGCACCGGGGCGCCGTGGACGCGGACGGCAAGACAGGCGACGGCGCGGGGATCCACCTGCAGATCCCCGTGGACTTCTTCCACGACCAGGTGCGCCGCACGGGGCACGAGCCGCACACCGACCAGATCCTCGCCGTGGGGCAGGTGTTCCTGCCGCGCACCGACTTCGCCGCGCAGGAGGTGTGCCGCACCATCGTGGAGGCGGAGGTCCTGCGCATGGGCCACACGATCTACGGCTGGCGGCACGTGCCGGTGAACATCGACGTGTTGGGCGAGAAGGCCAACGCGACGCGGCCCGAGATCGAGCAGATCCTGATATCGAACGCCAAGGGCGCGGACGAGGAGACGTTCGAGCGCGAGCTCTACGTCATCCGGCGGCGGATCGAGAAGGCGGCGGTGGCCGCCCAGGTCGGGGGCCTCTACATCGCGTCGCTGTCGTGCCGGTCGGTCATCTACAAGGGGATGATGCTGGCCGAGCAGGTGGCCGAGTTCTATCCCGACCTGAAGGACGAGCGCTTCACCTCCGCCTTCGCGCTCTATCACCAGCGGTATTCCACCAACACGTTCCCGCAATGGTGGCTGGCCCAGCCGTTCCGGATGCTGGCGCATAACGGCGAGATCAACACGCTGAAGGGCAACCTGAACTGGATGCGGTCCCACGAGATCCGCATGGCGGGCGGCGCGTTCGGGGACCAGGCCGCCGACATCAAGCCCATCGTGCCGCAGGGCGCCAGCGATTCCGCCGCCCTGGACGCGGTGTTCGAGGTCCTGGTGCGCGCGGGCCGCAACGCGCCCATGGCCAAGACGATGCTGGTGCCCGAGGCCTGGTCGCAGCAGGCCGAGGAGTTGCCCGAGGCGTGGCGCAACATGTACAACTACTGCAACGCGGTGATGGAGCCGTGGGACGGGCCCGCGGCGCTGGCGATGACGGACGGGCGCTGGGTCTGCGGGGGGCTGGACCGGAACGGGCTGCGGCCCATGCGGTACGTCGTGACGGGCGACGGGCTGCTGATCGCGGGCTCGGAGGCGGGCATGGTGCCCGTGGACGAGGCCACCGTGATCGAGAAGGGCGCGCTGGGCCCGGGGCAGATGATCGCCGTGGACATGGCCGAAGGCCGGCTGTTCCACGATGCCGAGATCAAGGACGACCTGGCCGCGACCCTGCCCTTCGGAGACTGGTGCGACCGGATCACCGACCTGGAGGCGGTGACCGCGGGCGTGGCGGAGGCGGCGGTCCATTCGGGCGAGGCCCTGCGCACCCGCCAGGTGGCCGCGGGCTATACGATCGAGGAGCTGGAGCAGGTCCTGGCCCCCATGGCGGAATCGGGCAAGGAGATGATCGCGTCCATGGGCGACGACACGCCCGCGGCCGTGCTGTCCGAACGCTATCGGCCCCTGTCGCACTTCTTCCGCCAGAACTTCAGCCAGGTGACGAACCCGCCGATCGATTCCTTGCGCGAATACCGGGTGATGTCGCTGAAGACCCGGTTCGGGAACCTGAAGAACGTGCTGGACCAGGACAGCAGCCAGACGGAGATCCTGGTCCTGGACAGCCCCTTCGTGGGCAACGCGCAGTTCCAGGCCATCATGGGGCAGATGGGGGAATCGGTCGTCACCATCGACTGCACCTTCCCCGCGGGCGGCGCGCAGGGCGCCCTGGCCGCGGGGCTGGCCCGCATCCGCGAGGAGGCCGAGGAGGCGGTGCGCTCCGGGGCGGGGCATCTGGTGCTGACGGACCGGTTCCAGGACGCGGACCGCGTGGCCATGCCGATGATCCTGGTTACGAGCGCCGTGCATTCGTGGCTGACGCGCAAGGGGCTGCGGACGTTCTGCAGCCTCAACGTGCGGTCGGCGGAATGCGTGGACCCGCATTACTTCGCGGTGCTCGTGGGCTGCGGGGCGACCACGGTGAACCCGTACCTGGCGCAGGACAGCCTGGCCGACCGGATCGAGCGGGGCCTTCTGGAAGGGTCGCTGACGGAGGCCGTGACGCGGTACCGCGCGGCGATCGATTCCGGCCTGCTGAAGATCATGTCGAAGATGGGGATCAGCGTCGTCAGCTCCTATCGGGGGGGGCTGAACTTCGAGGCGGTGGGCCTGAGCCGGGCGATGGTGGCCGAGTACTTCCCCGGCATGCTGTCCCGGATCAGCGGGATCGGCGTCATCGGCGTCCAGCGCAAGATGGAGGCCATCCACGCGAAGGGCTGGCGGGCGGAGGCGACGAACGTCCTGCCCATCGGCGGGTTCTACAAGGCGCGGCGCCGCGGCGAGCGGCACGCCTGGGAGGCGCAGACGATGCACATGCTGCAGGCGGCCTGCGCGAACGCGTCCTTCGAGCTGTGGAAGCAGTATTCCGCGGCGCTGAAGGCGAACCCGCCCATCCACCTGCGCGACCTGCTGGCGATCAAGCCCCTAGGCCGGCCCGTGCCGATCGAGGAGGTGGAATCGATCACGTCGATCCGCAAGCGGTTCGTCACGCCCGGCATGTCCCTGGGCGCGCTGAGCCCGGAGGCGCACAAGCTCTTGAACGTGGCGATGAACCGGATCGGGGCCAAGTCGGATTCGGGCGAGGGCGGCGAGGACCCGGCGCATTTCGTGCCCGAGCCCAACGGCGACAACCCGTCGGCCAAGATCAAGCAGGTGGCGTCGGGGCGCTTCGGGGTGACGGCCGAGTACCTGAACCACTGCGAGGAGCTGGAGATCAAGGTGGCCCAGGGCGCCAAGCCCGGGGAAGGGGGCCAGCTGCCCGGCATGAAGGTCACGGAGCTGATCGCGCGGCTGCGCCATTCCACGCCCGGCGTGACGCTGATCTCGCCGCCGCCGCATCACGACATCTATTCGATCGAGGATCTGGCGCAGCTGATCTACGACCTCAAGCAGATCAACCCGCGCGCGAAGGTCACGGTGAAGCTGGTGGCGTCCTCGGGCGTGGGGACCATCGCTGCGGGCGTGGCGAAGGCCAAGGCGGACGTCATCCTGATCTCCGGGCACAACGGGGGGACGGGGGCCAGCCCCGGGACCAGCATCAAGTATGCGGGCCTGCCCTGGGAGATGGGCCTGACGGAGGCACACCAGGTCCTGGCGATGAACAACCTGCGGTCCCGCGTGACGCTGCGGACCGACGGGGGCCTGCGCACGGGGCGCGACGTGGTCATGGCCGCGATGATGGGCGCGGAGGAGTTCGGCATCGGAACGGCGGCGCTGATCGCCATGGGCTGCATCATGGTGCGCCAGTGCCAGTCGAACACCTGCCCCGTGGGGGTCTGCACGCAGGACCCGGCCTTGCGCGAGAAGTTCACCGGCACGGCGGACAAGGTCGTGAACCTGATCACCTTCTATGCCCAGGAGGTGCGGGGGCTGTTGGCCGAGATCGGGGCGCGCAGCCTGGACGAGGTGATCGGGCGGGCCGATCTGTTGGCGCAGGTCAGCAGGGGGTCGGCGCATCTGGACGACCTGGATCTGAACCCGCTGCTGATCACCGTCGATGGGGCGGACCGGATCCGCTACGACCGGGGGCGCGACCGCAACGCGGTGCCCGACACGCTGGACGCGCAGATCGTGCGCGACGCGGAGCGGTTCCTGGACGACGGCGAGAAGATGCAGCTGTCCTATGCGGTGCAGAACACGCATCGCAGCGTGGGCACGCGCACCAGCAGCCACATCGTGCGGCGGTTCGGGATGCGCAACGGCTTGCAGCCCGACCACCTGACGGTGAAGCTGCAGGGATCGGCGGGGCAGTCGCTGGGCGCCTTCGCCGCCCCGGGCCTGAAGCTGGAGGTGTCGGGCGACGCCAACGACTATGTCGGCAAGGGGCTGTCGGGGGGGACGATCGTGGTGCGGCCGCCCCAGGTCAGCCCCCTGCGCGCGGACCGCAACGTCATCGTCGGCAACACCGTGCTCTATGGCGCCACGGCGGGCCACCTGTTCGCGGCCGGCCGCGCGGGCGAGCGGTTCGCGGTCCGCAACTCCGGCGCGTCGGTGGTGGTGGAAGGGTGCGGGTCGAACGGCTGCGAGTACATGACCGGGGGCGTGGCCGTGATCCTAGGCGACATCGGCGGCAACTTCGGCGCGGGCATGACGGGGGGGATGGCGTACCTGTACGACCCCGAGGGACGCGTGCCCAAGCTGATGAACGCGGAAACGCTGGTGACCTGCCCCGTGACGGTGGACCATTGGGCGGTGCAGCTGCGCGGCCTGGTCGAGCGGCACGCGGCCGAGACCGGCAGCCGCAAGGCCACGGCGCTGCTGTCGGACTGGTCGGGCGAGCTGCGGCACTTCGTGCAGGTCTGCCCCAAGGAGATGCTGGTCCACCTGGCCGCGCCCCTGGCCCTGGAGGAGGGCGCGATCCCCGCGGAGTGACGGGTCCCCGCCCGCGGCGTCAGGCGGCGGGCGGGCGCAGGAACGGGGCGGCCATCGGGTCGCGCAGGTGGTCGTAGCGGTCGTAGCCGTGGACGGCGGGGATGATCCGCCCGTCGGAGCGCCGCCGCAGGACCGTGCCGTCCAGCAACGTCGTGGCGGCGCCGACCTCGCCCGCGAGCGTGGCGACCGCCCCTTCGAGTTCGGGGATCACGGTCAGGGGCGTCGTGAACGTGCCGGCTTGGTAGTGGTAGTTGAACATGCCCTGCTCGACGGTCAGGAACGGATCCCGCCCGATGATGTCGAAGAATTCCAGGCACAGCGCGCGCAAGGGCTCGGTGCGGCCCATCACGGTCCCGACGCAGATCGGCCTAACGTCGTGCAGCCGCTTCACCGCCGCCTCGCCGTAGCCCTTGCGCACCCATTCCGCGTTCCACCGCTGCTCCCCAAAGGTGTGCGCCTCCTCGAATATCTGCACGGCGTCATCGCCCAGATGCGCGAAGACGTCGCTTTGGAACAGGACGTCCTTCACGTCCGACAGGAACGCGGCCTCGTATTCGTGGGCATGGGCCCCCAAGACGCGGGCGATGGCGGTCCAGCGGGCGAAGTGGGGGTGGTGCCAGATCTCGATCACGTGGCGGTAGCCGTCCGCGATCTCGGGCATGCGCCGGCGGGCGCCGGTGCGCTGCAGCGCCCGGAGCCCCTGGATCACGGCGCGCGACGCGGCCTTAGCGGGCCGGCCCATCCGCGGGCCGTAGGTCGAGACGGTGTGGAAGATGCGGCATCCCGTTTCGCGCACGATGTCGGCGATGCCGTCGGTGGTGTTGGTGACCAGCCCGATGTCGACGGCATCGGCATCGTGGACCGCCCGGGCGGAGCGCAGGAACACCGCGACGGACGCGGTCGTCTGGTTCGTGGCGAAGCCCAGGATCAGCTTCTTCATGGGCGGACTCCGACGCCAGGCAGGGAAGGGGCCGTGTCTAGGCGGTCCCACCGGACGTGGCAACCGCGCCACGTTCGCAAGGTGAACGAGAGTCGGACCGGGACGCCCGTCATCGAAGGTCGCTCGGACGGACCCGGCGTGCGCAGATTCCAAAGTCTTTGACCGATTGGAGGCCTCGCCCTTATTTAGCTCCATAGCGTAAGCAGACGCGGGGAACCGCCGCGTGGTTCGGCTGGACGGGGTCGTCCGGATGCCGCGCGATGCGCCCTCGTCGCGAACGTAGGAGAAAGGATGACCGGAGCATGACACTGAAATCCACGACGCGGCGTGCCAAAGCCGTCCTGCGTGGTCTCGTCAATCGCCGTCGCAACCCTTTGCCGGTTCTCGCATGGTCCGACACGCCCAGGTGCTTCGGTCGCTACCTTTTCATCTGCGGCGCGCATCGCAGTGGGACCACGCTGCTCGAGAGCGCGTTGCGGGTTCGTTGCAGCTTCGTCGGCTTGGAGGGGCCGGTGCCTGAGAACGAAGGTATTCACCTTCAGGACGTCTATACCGGGGGCGGCGTGGGGCAGTTCGGACTGGAGTGGCCCCTGGAGCCACCCCCGCCCGACACAGCGCCGGAGTTGCGACGGCGCCTTCTGTCCCGCTGGACACCCTGGATGACAGGCGAGGGCGAAGCGCTGCTGGAGAAGAGCCCGCCGAACCTGACCAAAATCGCCTGGCTTCGCGCGGTGTTCCCCGGCGCCCGGTTCCTGGTGCTGGCTCGCGACCCCCGCGTCGTGTCTGCATCCACAAGCAAATGGGTCCATTACGAGATCCCGATGCTGATGCAGAATTGGGACCGCGCCTATGCCACGGCATGGGCGGACCTGGACACCGATTGCGCAGTGCTGACATACGAGGCGTTCTGCGTGGATCCCGAGGGCGAGATCGACCGCGTGATCGAAGCCCTTGACCTGCCGGTGCGGGACCGTCCGTTGCCGATGCCGGACCGGTACCGGGTCCTGCGCAACAGCAACGCGTCGTACCTGTCGAAGTTCGAGGGCATGACATTCGGACCGGGTTCATGGCGAAATTACGGATACGATTTCGATTGAGACGTCCTCCACGTCCCTTTGCCTTTTCCTCCGCCCTGGCAAGGGCACGGCCGGCTCGGTCATGACGGCTCGGACTACGCTGCGACGTGCGAGAAAGCGTACAATGCGGAACCTCTTTCGGATGCGCGTGCGGCGTGCCGTCGGGGCGATGGGACGCCTCGCCTTGCGCACAGGCCTCCTTGGCGTCGCTTTCCTCATGCTTTTGGTGCTGGCGTTCCGCGTCGTGCCGCCGCCCGCGACGCCCTACATCGTCTCGGAATCCTGGCGGCTGGGCGGCGTGGACCGCGAGTGGGTGGCGCTGGACGACGTCGCGCCGGTGATGGCGCGGGCCGTCGTGGCGGCGGAGGACGCGAACTTCTGCCGCCATTGGGGGTTCGACGTGGACGCGATCCGCGCGGCGATCCGGGGCGGCGGCGCGCGCGGCGCGTCCACGATCAGCCAGCAGACGGCCAAGAACGTGTTCCTGTGGCAGGGCCGGTCCTGGCTGCGCAAGGCGCTGGAGGTGCCGTTCACCCTGGCGATCGAGGCGGCCTGGCCCAAGCGGCGCATCCTGGAGGTGTACCTGAACGTCGCGGAGTTCGACCGCGGCGTGTTCGGCGTGCAGGCGGCGGCGCGGCGCTATCACGGGGTGGACGCCGGGGCGCTGACCGCGGTGCAGGCGGCGCGCCTGGCCGCAATCCTGCCCGATCCCAAGGGGCGGGACGCGGGCGCGCCGTCGCGCTTCGTGCGCGACCGGGCCGCGTCCATCCGGGACGGGGCTGCGACGATCCGGGCGGACGGGCGGGCGCGCTGCTTCCAGGATTGAACCGGCCGCGGGGCTGCGGCATCTAGCATGGCATGATCCAGTTGCATCACTTCGCCCTGTCGCCCTTCTGCCGCAAGGTCCGGCTGGTGCTGGCCGAGAAGAAGCTGGAGGTCGATCTGATCGAGGAGCGGTACTGGGAGCGCCATCCCGAGTTTCTGCGCCGCAACGCGGCCGGTCAGGTGCCCGTCCTGCGGATAGACGGGCTGACCCTGTCCGACAGCGCCGCCATCTGCGAGTACCTGGAGGAAACGGTGCCCCGGCCCGCGCTGCTGCCCGAGGACGCGCCCGCCCGCGCGGAGGTGCGGCGCCTGACGGGGTGGTTCGACGACAAGTTCCACGCGGAGGTGACGTCGAAGCTGGTCTACGAGCGGATCAACAAGAAGCTGACGCGGCAGGGCTATCCCGACGGGGCGAACGTCAAGGCGGGCGTGAAGGCGGTCAAGTTCCACCTGGACTACATGGGGTGGCTGCTGGACCAGCGGCGCTGGCTGGCCGGCGACGCGCTGTCGTTGGCGGACTTCGCCGCGGCCGCGCACCTGTCGTGCCTGGACTACATCAGCGACGTGGACTGGGACCGGAACGCGGGCGTGCGCGACTGGTACGCCAAGATCAAGTCGCGCCCGGCCTTCCGTTCGATCCTGGCCGACGTCGTGCCCGGGTTCCGGCCCGCGGCGCATTACGCGGATCTGGACTTCTAGGGTTGGCCCGCCGCGAGGCCCCTACCCAAGCGGCGGGCCTGGACGGCGGGTCGCTCAAATCCCGCCTGTCGGCGCAAGCCCGCGCCGAAGGGTTCGCTGCGATGGGCGTCTGCCGTCCCGACGCCATCCCCGACGCGCCGGCCCGCCTGCGACGCTTCCTGAACGACGGGCATCACGGGCAGATGGAGTGGATGGCGGACCGTGCGGCGTGGCGGGGCGATCCGGGCGCTTTGTGGCCGCAGGCCCGGTCGGTCGTGATGCTGGCCCATAGCTACGCGCCCGACCACGATCCGCTGGACGACCTGGCCGACCCGGCGCGGGGGGCCGTCAGCGTGTATGCGCAAGGGCGGGACTATCACGACGTGGTCAAGAAGGCGTTGAAGCGATTGGGGCGGTGGCTGATCGACGCTGCGGGGACCGATCCGGCCATCAAGGTCTTCGTCGACACCGCCCCCGTGATGGAGAAGCCCCTGGCCCAGGCCGCCGGGCTGGGCTGGCAGGGCAAGCACACGAACCTGCTGGGCCGGGACTTCGGCAACTGGGTGTTCCTTGGCGCGATCCTGACGACGCTGGACCTGCCCGCGGACGCGGCGGAGGCCGAACGTTGCGGCACGTGCCGCCGCTGCTTGGACGTCTGTCCCACGGATGCCTTTCCCGCACCGTTCCGATTGGATGCGCGGCGCTGCATCAGCTATCTGACCATCGAGCATCGCGGCCCGGTGGACGAAGGCCTGCGCCCCGCCCTGGGCAACCGGATCTATGGCTGCGACGATTGCCTGGCGGTGTGTCCCTGGAACAAGTTCGCGGTGGCGGCGGGCGACCTGCGCTACCACGGGCCGCACCGGGCGCCGGACCTGGCCGAACTGGCGGGGCTGGACGATGCGGGGTTCCGCGCGCGCTTCGCGGGCAGCCCGATCAAGCGGATCGGGCGGGACCGGATGGTGCGCAACGTGGCCTATGCGATCGGCAATTCGGGGCGGGCATCGCTGCGGCCCGTGGTGCAGGCGCTGTGCGAGGACGCGGACGCCGCGGTGGCGGATGCGGCGCGCTGGGCGGTGGGGCGGCTGGCATGAAGACCCTGCTGTCCTTCGGGCACGGCTATTCGGCCCGTGCGCTGACGCCCGCCCTGCTGGACCGGGGCTGGCGCGTGGTCGGCACCACGCGGTCGGCGGACAAGGCGGACGCGCTGCGCGCCGGAGGGGTCGAGCCGCTGATCTGGGGCGATCCCCTGCCGGGCGATGCGACGCACGTCCTGGTCAGCGCGGGGCCGTCCGAGGACGGGGACCCGGTCTTGGCGACCTATGGCGATGCCTTGCGGGACCGGATCGGGGGGATGGCCTGGGTAGGGTACCTGTCGACCACGGGCGTTTATGGCGACCATGGCGGCGGATGGGTGGACGAGGACACGCCCCTCACCCCGTCCACCCGGCGGGGGCGGTGGCGGGTGGAGGCGGAGGCCGCGTGGCGGGCGTTCTGCCCCGCCGTGCACGTGTTCCGCCTGGCAGGGATCTACGGGCCCGGCCGGGGGCCGTTCAGCAAGGTGCGGGCGGGCACGGCGCGGCGCATCGTGAAGCCGGGGCAGGTGTTCAGCCGCATCCACGTGGACGACATCGCGGCCGTGCTGCTGGCGAGCCTCGACCGGCCCGATCCGGGCGCCGTCTACAACGTGTGCGACGACGATCCCGCGCCGCCCCAGGACGTGATCGCCCATGCCGCGGCCCTGCTGGGCCTGCCCCCGCCGCCCGAGGTGGCGTTCGAGGAGGCCGACCTGACCCCCATGGCGCGCAGCTTCTATGCCGAATCGAAGCGCGTGCGGAACGACCGCATCAAGCGCGACCTCGGCGTGCGCCTGCGCCACCCCGACTACCGCCGTGGCCTGGCGGACCTGTTGTCGCGCGACGGGTGACGCGCGACGGCTTCCCACGGGGGGGTGGTTTACGATATGGTAACCCTGTTCGCGCAACGGATGGTCCGATCAACGGGCCCGGCGACGGAGGGGCAGATGGGACAGACGATCACGCGGCGCGCCGCGCTGGCGATGGGGGTGGGCGGCACGCTGACCCTGGCCGGCTGCGGCGGAAAGTTCTACGAATACGGCGGTCCGCAGGTGACCCGCATCATCGTGCAGAAGACGCAGCGGCGGATGCACCTGCTGCACGGCAACGTGGCGCTCGAAACCTACGACGTGCAGTTGGGGTTCACGGCGACGGGCCACAAGCAGCAATACGGCGACGGCCGCACGCCGGAGGGGCGTTACCACATCGACCGGCGCAACCCCGATTCGCGGTTCTACCTGTCCGTCGGCATCGACTATCCCAACGCGGTCGACCGGGCGCGGGCCAAGGAGCGCGGCGTCGATCCGGGCGGCGACATCTTCATCCACGGCTGGGGCGAGACGCGCCGCGGCCGGTCGCAGGACTGGACCGCGGGCTGCGTGGCCGTGACCAACCGCGAGATGCGGCACGTCTATGCGATGGTGCGCAACGGGACGCCCGTGGACATCTTCGCCTGAGGGGCGCGGCGATCGGGGGCCCGTCGGTTCGGGCCCCCTGCGCGCCCGCGCCGCGTCAGAGCGCGGCCACCGCGACGCCGCCCGCGCCCGCGCCCATGTTCAGCGTCCACCAGATCTTGCCGCCCGGTTCCTGGAACCAGGAGAAGCCCATGTCGGTGGCCGTCCGGTCGACCAGGACGCGGCGGGTGCCGCGTTCCTGCGCCCAGGCGGCGATGGTCTGGGTTTCCGTTTCGAACGTTTCGGCCACGGCCTCGCCCAGCAGGCGGCCGCCGTATCCCGCGCGGCGGGCACGGTCGATCGGGTTGGTGCCGTCCGAGCCGAAGTGCCAGGGGCGGTTCTGCAGGCTCATGTCGCGGGAATGGACGCGGGCGGCGCGGGTCAGCGCGTCGTCCAGCCGAACGGGCGGGGCGCCCGCGCCCGCGCGCAGGGCGTTGACGGCCTGCAGCGCGTTTCCGGGTATCTCGCGCGCGACGGCCCCGGTGATTCGGTAGGCTTGCGGCAGCAACTGCCCGTCGGGGCCGATGGTCGGCGGGGCGGGCGTGGTGCAGGCGGACAGGGCTGTGCCTGTCAGCAGGAGAAGGGCGTGGCGACGGTTCATGCGGATCCTCCGGGGGGGATGCGGTGCGGGGGCGGTTGCGGGTGACGAGCGACCTAGCGCCGAACGGGGGCCCACGCAAATCCCGCGCGGGTCCCGGCGCGACAATCGGAACTTCACGTTTGCGCCCGCATTGGTTGCCCAAAGGGGGTCCCCGCCCTACCCCTTGTCGTCGAGAACGGGAGACTTGTGCCGATGAACCGCCCCAACCGCACCCTCAGCCGCCGCGCCCTGCTGGGCGCGGGCCTGGCCAGCCTGGCCGCGCCCCTGGCCGCCCAGACCCTGCCGCCCATCGCGATCGAGCGTCCGGCGGGCCGCGACGTGCCGCGCAACACCATGAGCTTCAAGGCCCAGGACTGGCGTCCGCATTTCGGCAGCCTGCGGCGCGGGGCCATCCTGGTCGACATCGACAGCCGCATCCTGCACATGTGGGAGGAGAACGGCGCGTATCACCTGTATCCGTCGTCCGTGCCGATGTCGGAGGACATGACGCGCCGGGGCCGCACCAGCGTCACCCGCATGGTGGTGGGACCGGGCTGGACGCCCACGCCCAACATGCGCCGGCGGGACCCCAGCCTGCCCGCCCACATCCCGCCGGGACCGAACAACCCCCTGGGCACCCACGCGATGCATCTGGGCTGGAAGTACTACCGCATCCACGGCACGCACGATCCGCGCAAGATCGGGCGGCGCGCGTCGTCCGGCTGCATCGGCCTCTACAACGAGCACATCGCGGAGGTGTTCTCGATGGCGCGGGTCGGGACGCAGGTGTTGCTGATATGACGAAACTGCCCCCGGGGCAGGGGTGCGGGGGCGTGTCCGCGTTGCAAACAACGGGTCTTGCTGCTTAACGATTCGCACGAGGTACCGTCTCTGGTGTCACACGGCGCGTCACATCGATGCGGCGGTGGCCCATCTTGGAGGATGACATGAAGAAACTCGCACTCGCCGTCGCCATTTCCGGCGCCGCCACCACCGCCTTCGCCGGCAACACGTTTGAGACCCCTCCCGATCCGGTCGTGCCCGCCGTGATCGTCGAGGACACGTCGTCCTCGTCCGCCGGCATCGTCGTTCCGATCCTGGCCCTGATCCTGATCGCCGCCGCCGTCGCGAGCGACTGATCCGCGCAGGCGTTTCGACCGCGGGAAGGGCGTCCTTTGGGGCGCCTTTTTCGTTTGGGACTGGCCGTCCGTCCGCGGGGTCCGGCGTGACGCCGTCGCGCGCGTTCCTTGAACGCCAAAAGCCCCCGCACCGTCCGGCGCGGGGGTAAGGTGGCGTCTGCCGGACATTGGACAGCAGACGCAGGCGGTAACTGGTGGCGTCGTCAGGCCATGCCGGCCATCTCGTCGCGGATCTGTTGGCGCAGGGCGTCGATGGGCACGGGCCGCCCGTCGCGGCGGATGTGCCAGTAGGTCCAGCCGTTGCACGACGGCGCGTTCTCCAATCGCGCGCCGAGCTGGTGGATCGAGCCCGCGTCCCGGCCCGACGACAGCGTGCCGTCGGCGCGGACCTTCGCGCGCCGCTTGCCGTTCCCGCTGAGCAGCTCCTCGCCCGGGCGCAGGAGGCCGCGTTCGACCAGGGTGCCGAAGGGGACGCGCGGCTCAGCGCGCTTGGCGCGGGTGACGTCGAGCGCGGCGCGTTCCACGGGAACCACGCGGTCGATGCGGGCCCGGGCCATGGCGCGGTACTCCGCTTCGCGTTCTATGCCGATCCATCGGCGGCCCAGCAGCTTGGCGACCGCGCCGGTCGTGCCGGACCCGAAGAAGGGGTCCAGGATCACGTCGCCGGGATTCGTGGTCGACAGGATGACCCGGTGCAGCAGGCTTTCGGGCTTCTGCGTGGGATGCGCCTTCTCGCCCCGCGCGTTCTTCAGCCGCTCGTGGCCCGTGCAGATCGGCAGGGTCCAGTCGGACCGCATCTGCACGCCGTCGTTGGCCGCCTTCATCGCGTCGTAGTTGAAGGTGTAGCGGCTGCCTTCGGACTTCGACGCCCAGATCAGGGTCTCGTGCGCGTTGGTCAGCCGCTTGCCGCGGAAGTTGGGCATCGGGTTGGTCTTGCGCCAGATCACGTCGTTGAGGATCCAGAAGCCCGCGTCCTGCAGCGCGGCGCCCACGCGGAACACGTTGTGGTAGCTGCCGATCACCCAGATCGCGCCGTCGGGCTTCAGGACCCGGCGGGCCGCCTTCAGCCAGGCGCGGGTGAAGGCGTCGTAATCCGCGAAGGTGTCGAAGCGGTCCCAGGCGTCGTCCACGCCGTCCACGCGGCTGTTGTCGGGCCGGTGCAGGTCGCCGCGCAACTGCAGGTTATAGGGGGGATCCGCGAAGATCAGGTCCACGCTGTCCGCCGGCATCGTCTCCATCGCGGCGATGCAATCGCCGGACAAGATCGTATCGGTCGGGCGCGGGTGCGTCCGTTGGTTCATTGCCATGTCTCTGCCTCGATGGCCCGCTCTTTGGTGGCGTGGCCTTGTTCTGCGAGGAGCAGGTCAAAGGGCTCCGCGGGGCGGAGGCGGGGCGCGATTGTGGCGGGATCGTGTCAGAGGCGCGGGCGCAACAGATCCCGGATCGGCGCGAAGGACCGGCGGTGATGCGGCGTAACCCCTTGGGCGTGCAGGCCCGCGCGGTGGACCGGCGTTCCGTAGCCCATGTTCGTGTCCCAGCCATAGCCCGGGAATCGTTGCGCCAGTGACACCATCAAGGCGTCGCGTGCCTGCTTGGCCACGATCGAGGCGGCGGCGATGCTCGCGGACCGCGCGTCGCCGCGCACGATCGCGACGAAGGGGCAGGGGCACCAGTCGTGCCGGTCGCGGCCGTCGATCAGCAGGTGGTCGGGCGGCACGGGCAGGGCGGCGACGGCGCGGGCCATGGCCAGGCGGGTGGCGGCGGCGATGCCCAGGCGGTCGATCTCGGCCACCTCCGCCCGTCCGATGCCGAGATGGGCCGCCTCGCGGATGGGGCCGACCAGGGCGGCGCGGCGCCTGGCCGTCAGCGCCTTCGAATCCCCCAGGCCGGGCGGGGGCGGGCCGTGCAACGCGGCGGCGCAGGCCAGGACGGGACCGGCCCAGGGGCCGCGCCCGACCTCGTCCACCCCCGCCACGAGGGTCGCGCCGCCCGCGCGGGCGGCCCGCTCGAAGGTCAGGTCGGGGGCGTCCATGGACCGTGGGTGGCGGGGCCGGGCGGGGGTGTCAACGCCGCGCCACCCGCCAGCCTTCGCGATGCAGGCAGCGGGGCGCATAGACCGCGCGCCGCCCGCGATCGGTCCGCAGGCGGCGGAGGCATCGCGGCGGCAGGAGGCCGGGCCCGACGACGCGATCCTGCATGCAGCGCGCGCCATAGCCGCGGACGACCCCGCGATCGGTGCGATGCGCGCGCAGGCAACGGTCGGGTGCGCGCAACCGGCGGTCGGCCCGGTGGGCCCGGGGCTCGGGCCGCGCCGCCTCCCGGCGGGCGCGCTTGCGGTCGTTCCGCCGGTCGATCGTCTCCTTCAAGGCATAGAGCGCGACCAGGCCGCCCAGGACGACGGCCATGTCGCGTCCCGTGGGGCGCTGCTGCTGCGCGGTCGCGGGCAGGGCGAGGGCCGTGCAAAGGATGGCGGTCAGGATGGTGCGGATCATGGCATGTCTCCGTGGTGGGGGTGCCCCCCGGGGATCCGGCGCCGTCCGGGCGCACGGCAATGACGCCGGTCGGTCATCGCATGACGGCGCGCGCGATATTGCCTGCGGCGCGCCGCTGCCGCAGATAGGGGGCATGTTGCGCGTCGCCGTGATCCTGTCCGTCCTGTGCTGCGCCGGTGCCGCGCAGGCGGCGTGCTATGCCGACTACAAGGCCAAGCGGGACGATCCCCTGCGGCTGCATTACGGCGTGATCGCGCTGCCCGACGGGGCCTGCGACGCCGATGCCGCCGCCGCGGCCCTGCGCGCGCGGCTGGGCGACGGCTGGCAGCTCCTGTCGGTGGAGGGCGTGTTCGGCGACGACGGCTTGGAGGAGCGGCGCGCAAGTGCAGGCCAGTACTTCCTCCGTTACTGAGGCGCGCGCCCGATCCGCCCGGATCCTGACCGTCGGCGTGGCCGCGGTCGTGGTGATCCTGGCGGCCACGGCGGTGTTCCTGTTCGCGTCCCTGCCCGGCGCGGACGCGTTCAACCAGCGGGTGGAACGGCTGTTCGTGGAAACGGCCGGCCTGCGGCAGCCCAACGAGATCCGCCTGCTGGAGATCCTGGCCCAGTCGGGCACCGCGTTCAGCGACGTGCTGGCGTCGTACCGCGTGGTGATCTTCGTGCTGCTGCTGTTCGCCGCCGGCCTGCTGATCGCCTGCCTGGCGCTGCTGGCGGCCACGGTGACGCTGAACCGGCGCATGGGCGAGATCGAGCGGTCGGGAATCCAGGTCACGTCGCTGGTGCTGGCCCGCGCGCAGAACGCCGTCTATCTGAACGACATCGAGCTGAAGCTGACCGATGCCGCGATGGAGACGCTGGCCGTGCTGGCCGAAGCGCGCCTGGACGGCGACGTCCTGAACGGCGCGCAGATCGAGGCGACGGTCAGCGGCAAGCCCGCGGCCGAATGCGACGAGGCGGCGGGGGCCACGCGGATCAAGCGGCTGCGCGACGCGATGGGCAACCAGATCGTCACGGCGCTGCTGATCCGCAACATCACGCGGCAGGGCTATGTCCTGGATCTGGACCCGGGGGTCATCAAGATCACCTGAGGGCGGCACCGGGGCATGGATCGCCGGCGCGAAGGCCATATCTGTCCGTGATGAGCCTGCCCGTCGAAGACGTCCAATCCTATCCCCGCCCCCCATCGCTGGAAGCCGTCCCCCACCGCGTCCAGGTCGTCCTGGGCGGCGAGCCGATCGTCGACACGACCGACGCCCTGCGCGTGCTGGAAACGCATCACGCGCCCACCTACTACATCCCCCGCGAGGCGATCCGCGCGGCGTCGACCCGCGACGGGGGGACCAGCTTCTGCGAATGGAAGGGCGCGGCGCGGTACTGGTCGCTGTCCGCGGGCGGGATCACGGCCGCGCGGTGCGCGTGGGACTATCCGACGCCCACGGCGGGGTTCATCGCCTTGAAGGACCACCTGGCGATCTATGCGCATGCGATGGACGAATGCCGCGTCGGCGGCGTCGCGGTCGAGCCGCAGCCGGGCAACTTCTATGGCGGGTGGGTCACGCCGAACCTGCGGGGCACGGTGAAGGGCGCGCCGGGCACGGAAGGGTGGTGAGGGCCTAGGCTCTGTTAGGGAACTCTGACGTGTCTTGCGGATTCTGGGTGCATGTCTGAGCTTACGGATAAGGAGTGGGCCGTGCTGAAGGCGGCCCTGGATGCGGCACGGTCCGGGACGGGACGTCCGTTGCGCGACGAGCGTTCGGTGGTCGAGGGCATCGTCTGGCGGATGCGCAACGGGGCGAAGTGGCGAAGTCTGCCCGGGCGGTTCGGACCGTGGTGGCGGGCGGCGCAGCTGCACATCCGCTGGTCCCGCCTGGGCGTGTGGGAGCGCGCCTTCGCCCACATCCGCGACGCCGGGACGTGGGGTGGCGGTCCTGCGTTGGAGGAGGTGTTCGTGGACGGCACGTCGATCCGCGCCCATCACAAAGCGGCCGGGGCAAAAGGGGGCGCATAGCCCATGCCCTCGGGCGGTCGCGCGGCGGCTACGGCAGCAAGGCGGTGGTGGCCTGCGACGCGCGCGGCCTCGCGCTGGCCTTCGTCCTGCTGTGCGGGCAGGCCTCCGAGCTTCGGGCGGCGCCTTCGCTGCTCGCCACCGTGACCGCCCTTGGACAAGTAGGGCGCGTGGTCTGCGACAGGGCCTACTCGTCACGCCCGTGGCGGCTGATGATCGAGGAGGCGGGCGCCGATCAATGCGTCCCCGCCAACCGCACGCACCCGCCCGTCTGCTACGACCGTCGCGCCTATGCCCGCCGCCACAAGGTCGAGAACCTCTGGGCCAGGCTCAAGGAATGGCGCGCCGTCTCCACACGATACGACAAGACCGCCGCCTCATACCAAGGCGCACTCCACATCGCAGCGATCATCGATCGGTTGTCTAACAGGGCCTAGAACGTCCGCGCCAGGCCCACGGTCATCAGCGTGCGGCCGTCGTCCTTGTGGATCACCCCGATCCGACCGTCGCCGAAGCGGCCCAGCCCGATCTGGACGCTGGGCGCGACCGACCACGAATCGAAGCGCGCGCGTTCCGCCGCCACCGTCAGGTCGACCGCGATGCGGGGGGTCGGCTTCACGCCCAAGGTCCAGGCCGCCTTCGTCCGGCGTCCGCCGCCGCCGTCGCCACCGCCCAGGGTCGTGCGCAGATCGACTGTCGTCCACCCGTCGCCCAGGGGCGTGGACAGGCCGCGCCCCACCGTGACGCCCAGGCTGCCGCGGAGATGCGTATAGGGGGCGGGCCGCAGGTCGCGGTCCAGCGCCAGGGGGTCGTGGTCCACGGCCACGCCCAGCTCCACCGCCATCAGCCAGGGTTCCAGCCAGGGCGGCCGCGCCGCGCGGCGGTCGGACCCGGACAGGACGGGCAGACGCACGAACAGCCGCGCGCGGCCCTCCATCGGGTGGTCGGGATTCGCCGTGACCGTCCCCGCCAGGCGGGCGCCGGCCTCCAGCCCCAGGGTCAGGTCGCGCCAGGGCAGGCCGTATTCGACGTAGAGGGCGTTCCAGCCGTTCACCTCGTGCTCCAACCCCGTGAACACGTAGGCCACGCCGGGCGCGCGCGGCCAGGGCCCGGCGGCGGCGGGCGGGACGGGGAGCGGGAGCAGCAGGAGCAGGGCGGCGAGGATCGGGCGCATCGCCCCCTGATGGGCGGCGGCGGTTAACGGTCGGTGTACGGGGCCGGAATGGAACCGCCGGGGGGATCGTCCGTTGGCCTTGGCGCAACCGCGGGAGGGATCGCACATGGAAGGCGTATTGGGCGGCATCGGCATCACGGCCCTGGTGATCCTGGCGGTGATCGGCTTCGCCGTGGGCGCGGCGCTGGGGATGCTGCTGCGGCGGGGCGTCCTGCTCTATGGCATCATCGGCGCGGTGGCCGCGATGGCGGCCCCCTTCGTGCTGGCGCTGCTGGGCGTGACGGTGCTGGCCGCGGGCGGCGTGGTGCTGCTGCTGGTCGTGGGCGCGGTGGCGGCGGCGGCGGTCGTGGCGTTGGTGCGGGCGGTGTCGGGGAAGCGGTAGGGTGGGCGTTCATCGCCCACCATGGCATGACCCGACCGGTGGGCGATGAACGCCCACCCTACGGTTCGTTCATGTCTTCTGGCGAAGATGGCGCATGCCGGACTATCGCCGCTTCCGACATGCGGGACATAGCTATTTCTTTACGGTCGCTTTGGCCGACCGGACGGGAACCACGCTGACCGACGAGGTCTGCGCGTTCCGGGATGCGTGGAGGCGGACGCAGGCGGAGCGTCCGTTCACCTGTCCCGCGCTCGTCATCCTGCCGGATCATCTGCACGCGATCTGGACCCTGCCTGACGATGACTCCGATTTCCCGACGCGATGGCAGGTCATCAAGGCCCGGTTCACGCACGCCCTGAACGTTCGGCCCGCGCGGTCGGACAGCAAGGCGCGCAGGCGCGAACGCGGGATATGGCAGCGTCGGTACTTCGAGCGGATGATCCGCGACGAGGCGCAGATGCGCGCGGCTGTGGCGTATTGTTGGACGAACCCCGTGCGGCACGGCTTGGTGCAGCGGCCCGTCGATTGGCCCCATTCGTCGTTTCATGACGCAGTGGCAGCGGGCGACGTGCCGCCGGATTGGACGGGTTGGTCGTAGGGTGGGCGTTCATCGCCCACCGGGGGGATAGTGGAACCATCGGATGGTGGGCCGTGCAGGCCCAACCTACCGGGTGCGGTCCGTCGATTGGCCGTGTTCGTCGTTCCACCAAGCCGCGCGCCACGGCGATGCGCTGGCGGATTGGTGCGGATGACCGGTGTGTCGATCGCCCGTAGGGTGGGTGTCACCACGCCCACCAGGGAGACGGTGCCGCAGATGGGACGGTTGGATGGTTTGCAGACGTGGGACGGTGGCCGTGGTGATGCCCACTCTGCGTCTTACTTACGATTGCGCCGCAATCACCATGCCCCAAGTTCTTGATCAAGGATCGCTATCACACGTGTGCGACCAACAGACCGCAGCTTGCCTTTCTGTAGAAGAATTATGTTTCGAATGACCTCTTCTTCAGCCAAATCTACCCTAGTCTCAGACGTAGTTTCCTGATCCTCCCTGGAGGGCAGATGATCCGACCACTCACAAGTCGAAGCTAGTTCGTATATTGCGCCGACAGTGTTCTCCTCGGGGCTGAAACGAGCCGCACCCCTCACGCTATGCCCAGTCGCTCCAAGAATGACACCTCCTTCCTCGACGAGCCTTTTGACAAAAGAAATGGGGTTTCGAATGAAGGCCGCGTCCCCAGTCGTCGCATCATTTGCAGCGATTCTCTTGGCCTCCGTCATTCCGTTCCAGCGTACGGTCAAGACACCGCGATGCCCAAATATACCATCGAAATTAACGTAGACATCCGTCGAGTTATTCTCACAGCGAATGGACAAAGAGGTCAGCGATCCGTCGCTTTCAGAAGCCGAAATTGAAACGAAGTGGGTGGGATAGTTTGGATTGGCGATATTGGGCTTTACGGAGATATAGTCACCTAGAGCAGGGGAACTCAGCATTAGAAGAAGAACAAGAGAACGCATCAGACCTCCATAGCTTGCGACACACCTTAATTCGGACGATTCGGTGTCGTTTGGGTTAACGCCCCCCCTTCCTCTTCCGCTTCACATTCCCCCCACGCTGCCCCGGCCGTCCCGCCGTGCTCCGCCCCTCGGCCTTCCGCGCATCCTCCACAGCCTGCGCCACCGCCGACTGCCGCGCCAGCGGGTCGTCCGCCACGGCCAGGTCCACCGCCTCCAGGCGCTTCACCTCGTCCCGCAACCGCGCCGCCTCCTCGAATTCCAGGTTCTCGGCCGCCTTGTGCATGCTCGCGCGCAGGCCGTCCAGGTGGGCCTGGAGGTTGGCGCCGACCATGGGTTTGTCGACCTTGGCTGTGACGCGGGACTGGTCGGTGTCGCCCTGGTAGAGGCCGGCCAGGATGTCGTCGACATTCTTCTTGACCGTTTCCGGCGTGATGCCGTGCTCCTCGTTATAGGCGATCTGCTTGGCGCGCCTGCGGTCCGTTTCAGCGATGGCGCGTTCCATCGAGCCGGTGATGCGGTCGCCGTACATGATGACGCGGCCTTCGGCGTTGCGCGCGGCCCGCCCGATGGTCTGCACCAGCGACGTCTCCGAGCGCAGGAAGCCTTCCTTGTCGGCGTCCAGGATGGCGACCAGGCCGCATTCGGGGATGTCCAGGCCTTCGCGCAGGAGGTTGATGCCCACCAGCACGTCGAAGGCGCCCAGGCGCAGGTCGCGCAGGATCTCGATCCGCTCGATCGTGTCGATGTCGCTGTGCATGTAGCGGATCTTGATGCCCTGCTCGTGGAAGTACTCCGTCAGATCCTCCGCCATGCGCTTGGTCAGGGTGGTGACGAGGGTGCGCATGCCGCGTTGGGTCACGCGCCGGATCTCGTCGAGGAGGTCGTCCACCTGCATGTCGACGGGCCGGATCTCCACCTCCGGGTCCAGCAACCCCGTGGGGCGGATGACCTGCTCGGCGAAGACGCCGCCCGACTGCTCCAGCTCCCACGCCTGGGGGGTGGCGCTGACGAAGACCGACTGGGGCCGCATCGCGTCCCATTCCTCGAACTTCAGGGGGCGGTTGTCCATGCACGACGGCAGGCGGAACCCGTGCTCCGCCAGGGTGAACTTGCGGCGGTAGTCGCCCCGGTACATGCCCCCGATCTGGGGCACGGAGACGTGGGATTCGTCGGCGAAGACGATGGCGTTGTCGGGGATGTACTCGAACAGCGTGGGGGGCGGCTCGCCCGGCGCGCGGCCCGTCAGGTAGCGGGAATAGTTCTCGATCCCGTTGCAGACGCCCGTGGCCTCCAGCATCTCCAGGTCGAACTTGGTGCGCTGCTCCAGGCGCTGGGCCTCCAGGAGCTTCCCTTCGCCGACCAGCTGGTCCAGGCGCACGGCCAGCTCCGCCTTGATGCCCTTGATGGCCTGCTGCATCGTGGGCCGCGGCGTGACGTAGTGGCTGTTGGCGTAGATGCGGATCTTGTCCATGTCGCCCGTCTTGGCGCCGGTCAGGGGGTCGAACTCCTGGATCGCCTCCAGCTCCTCGCCGAAGAAGGACAGCCGCCAGGCGCGGTCCTCCAGGTGGGCGGGCCAGACCTCCACGCTGTCGCCCCGCACCCGGAACGTGCCGCGTCCGAAGGCGGCGTCGTTGCGGCGGTATTGCTGGGCCACGAGGTCGGCCATGACCTTGCGCTGGTCGTACTCGGTCCCCGCGATCAGGTCCTGGGTCATCGCGCCGTAGGTCTCGACGCTGCCGATGCCGTAGATGCACGAGACGGAGGCGACGATGATGACGTCGTCGCGTTCCAGGAGCGCCCGGGTGGCCGAGTGGCGCATCCGGTCGATCTGCTCGTTTATCTGGGATTCCTTCTCGATATACGTGTCCGACCGCGCGACATAGGCTTCGGGCTGGTAGTAGTCGTAGTAGGACACGAAGTACTCGACCGCGTTGTCCGGAAAGAAGCCCTTGAACTCGCCGTAGAGTTGCGCCGCCAGGGTCTTGTTGGGGGCCAGGATGATGGCGGGGCGCTGCGTCTCCTCGATGATCTTGGCCATGGTGAAGGTCTTGCCCGTGCCGGTGGCGCCCAGCAGGACCTGGTCGCGCTCGCCGTCGACGACGCCGCGCGACAGTTCCGCGATGGCGGTGGGCTGGTCGCCGGCGGGCTCGAACTTCGTTTCCATCCGCAGGCGGCGGCCGCCTTCCAGCTTGGGGCGGCCGGGGACGGTCTTGTTGCGCGCGAGGATGGGGGCCGTGTCGATGACGTCCATGGGGTGTACCTGTCCGATTGCGCCTATCGTGATGTTGGATCCGCCCCCTCCCGTTCAAGGGCGATCCCGGCGCCGCGATTCGCACAACCCCGCCCTTGTTGTCGCAGGCACCCCCTCCGGTTGCATTTTCCTTGCCATGCTCCCGCGCGCGGCCTAGCGATGAGGCGTGCAGCAGAGTGGCTGCCGATCGGTCCGACACCCACCCCACCCCTCGCTCCCTCGGATCGACCGGCAGCCACGCCGCCGTTCCGGTCCCCCTTGTCAGCCTCGCGGTGCGACCGCTATCCGGCGGGGTGGACCATTCCCTTCGGAGGACGCGATGCCCGCCCGGATCTTCAAGCCCGCCCGAACCGCGATGTCGTCGGGCACCGCCAAGACGCGCGATTGGGTGCTGGAGTTCGTGCCCAGCGCCCCGCGCGAGATCGACCCCCTGACTGGCTGGACGGGGTCGCGCGACACGCAGGCCCAGGTGCGCCTGCAGTTCGAATCCCAGCGCGAGGCGGAGGACTACGCGAAGGACCGCGGCATTGAGTACGTCGTCCTGCGGCCCCAGAAGCGCCGCGCGAACCTGCGGGCCGGCGGCTATGGCGAGAACTTCGCCACGGATCGCCGCGGGTCGTGGACGCACTGATCCCGCCGCATCCGCGCCTCCGCCCGCCCGTCCGCCCCCTGCGACGGGCGATCGGAGCCGGGGTCGTCCGTGGAATCGGTGAAACTTTTGGGCTAGGCGTGCCGTATTGATACCGACGACCGGTCCCTCGGGTCCACGCCCGACCGCCGGCGTCACGATCGAACACGGGGGTCCCATCATGTTCCGCATCACCACCATCGTCGCCGCCGCGGCGGTCTTCTGCCTCCAGCCCGTGACGACCACCTCGGTCCGGGCGCAGGACGCCGCAGCGGGCGGGTCGGACATGGCCGCGACCTTCGACTGGCAGGGGCCGCTGGCCGTCTACTTCGAAAGCGGCAGCGCCCGCATCCCGGCGGAGGAGGCGGCCAAGCTGGACACCGTCGTGCGGACGTTCCGCGACGGCGCGTTCGTCCGGGTCGAGGTGGCGGGCGTGGCCGACACGGTCGGCGCGCCGGATTTGAACCTCCGCCTGTCCACGGCGCGCGCGCAATCGGTCGTCGACGGTCTGATCGCGCGGGGGCTGGACCCGCTGCAGCTGCAACTGGTGGCGCGCGGGAACGGCGACCTCGTGGTCGATACCGGGGACGAGGAATCCGAGCGGGAGAACCGGGTCGCGCAGATCCGGTGGCGCTGATCCGGCTCCTCGTCCCGGCGCTCCTCCTGGCCCTCGGCGCGGGTCCGGCCCCGGCGCAGGACATGGCGGCCCTCAGGGCGTCCGCGGCGGAGGGCGCGGCGGATGCGGCGTTGGAGATCGGCCTGCGGTTCGACTTCGGGCGCGGCGTCGCGCGCGACCCCGAGGCCGCCTTGCGCTGGTACCGCCGCGCGGCCTGGGCCGGGTCCCGCGCGGCCATGGCGAACGCCGCCGCGATACTGGATCAAAGCGGGCGCGACGCCGACGCCGCTTTGTGGTTCGCGCGCGCCGCCGCGCTGGGTCACGCGCGCTCCGCCTTCGCGCTGGGGCAGATCCACGGCGGGGGCGAAGGGGTGCCGCGCAACGCGCAGATCGCGCGGGCCTGGTTCGCGCAGGCGGCGGCCGAACTGCCGCGCGCCGCCGAACTGGGCCGTGCGCTGCCGGCCACGTTCGGCGGCACCGGATCGGGGGAACGCCCGCGACCGGACGAGGTCTATGTCGGAGCGGACGGCACGGTGGTCCTGGCCTGGACCGCGGCGGAGGATCCGGAGGATCGGCCCTTCGCCGTAGAGGTCGCCCGTTCCGACGGGGACGTCGTGGAGATCGAGACGCGGGCCTCCGCCGTCGCCGTCCCGCCCGGGGGGAGCCCCATCCGGCGCTGGCGGATCGCCCGGTCGGGTCAGCCGTTCGGTGAATGGCTCGACGTCGGCACGCCGCCGCGGGCGCGGCCCGACGTCCTGATCCTGTCGTCGCCGGGCGACGCGGCAGCCTCCCGTCTGGCGGGCGAACTCGAGGCGGCCCTGCGAGTGGTCGGCTCCGACGTGCGGATCCGCGACAGCGCGGCGCTTCCGGGTCGCAGCAGCATCGTCGCGGCCGATCCAGCGGCGCTGGCTCTGGCCCGCGACCTCAGCCTGTCGATCCCGGTCCTGGCCCCAGACGACGTGAAAACGTCCGCCGATGCGGCGGCGGACGTCGTCGTGGTCCTCCGGGGCGGCCCCCGCGCCGCGGACGACCCGGGATGAGCAAGGTCGTCCCCCTCGCCGCCGCGAAACGGTCCGGCGACGCCGCGCCCCCGCGGGACGAGCGGGCTGCGGTCGCGGCGATGATCGGCTCGCCCGAATGGGAACGGAAGCTGGAGGCCGCCCGCGCGGCCCGCGCGGCGGTCCTGGCCCGGCGGGACGCCGCCCGTGTCGGGCCGGATGCCCCCTCCGGCCCGGCGACCGCGGCACCGCATCCAGGCGATCCGGCGGAAGCGGAGGGGAACGATCCGATGCCGCGGACGCGGTCGCGCCGGACGGGACCGGCGCGCGCCGTCCTCGGCGCGGTCGCCGGGTTCGGGGCGGCGCTGGTCCTGATCGGGGCGCTCGTCCTCGTCCTGCCGCAGCGGCAGGATCCGCGCGCGGGATCGACCGAACCGCCCGTGCCGGTCGCGGTCACGTCCCGTCCGACCGAACCGGACGGGGTCTGGGCGGGCGGCGTCCTGTCCGACGCGGTCCGGTTGGTCGCGTCCGGCGCGCGGCCGGAGGACGGGTCCGATGGCGACGGGCGGGGCCGGATCGTCCCGCCCTCCGACATGCCCGGACCTTCCGCCGTCACGACGATGCGGATGGCGGTGCAGTCCCCCGTGCCCCTGCCGTCGATCGGGGCCGCGCCACGACCGGTGGACGCGGCGTGGGCGATCGGTCCTCCCGCGCCCGTCGGGCCGTTCCCTGACGCCGGCGTGGACGTCGCGCGGCCGGTTCCGTCGACGATTCCGTCGCCCGCGACCCGTCCGGTTCCCGACCTCGGGGCGGCCGTGCCGGATCCGATCCTCGACGCCACCGTGCCGCGCCGACCGGCATCGCCCGCGATCGGAACGGCGGTCCGGGTCGCGGCACGCGTACGCGACCCGTCGCCCGACGCGGCGGCGCCCGTGGGGCCGGTCGCCCCGAGCGCGACCCCCCGACCCTTCGCGCCGCGCGACGGGGCCGCGACCGCGGGCGCCATCCGGGCGACCGAACGGGCCCCGGCGCCCCGCCCGCCCTTCGCGGGGCTGCGGATCGCGCTGCTGGTGCCGCCGGGCCTGGACGTGCCCCCGTCTCTGGCAGGGGGACTGACCGCCGCCGGGGCCCGGTCCGTGACGCGGGACCCCCTCGGCCTCGTCAGGCCGCCCCCGCAGGTGCGGGTGTTCCACGATGCCGACCGGGCGGCGGCCGCGCGGTTGGCCGAACGGCTGGGCGTGCCCCTGCGGGACTACGCCTCGTTCCGGCCCCGACCCGCCCCCGGCACGATCGAGGTGGTCCTTCCCGCGTCGGCCGACCGTTGACCCGGCCGCGCGATCGCGTCAGGTCGGGGCGGGGGCCCTTAGCTCAGCTGGATAGAGCAGCCGACTTCTAATCGGCAGGTCGAGGGTTCGAATCCTTCAGGGCCCGCCACTCGATCGTGCATCCCGCGAACGCGAACCCGCCATCCGGCATGGGACTGACGCGACGTCGCCCTCTCCGGTCTTGCGTGTCGGGGGTTCGTTAACCTTTCTGGGTCGTGGACGCCCCATGGGTGATTCGCAGTGGTTGAGAACAACCGTTCGATCGCATCGTCAGAAGGACACGCCATGCCCCGCACCCTCTTCTCCGCCGATTTCGACAACTTCACCGGATCGGGATTGGGGACCGGACCGGGGCAGTTGGACCCCGACACCTGGACGTTCGGTGGTTTCAGCAGCGACAGCGACCTGTCGCGCGGCACGACCGATGGCGGCGAGCGCACGGGCGGGGTCTATGCCCTGACGCAAGGCGGGGGCGACACCGCGCTCTGGATCCAGCCGGGCGGCAGCGATTTCACCCCCGGGTTCGTCGCGTTGTCGTTCGACACCGGCGGGATGGCGGCGACGGGCGTGCGGATGACGTTCGACCGTCTGGTCCTGAACGACCAGGATCGCGCCAACGCCTTCGACCTGGAACTGTCGGTCGGCGGCGGCGCGTTCGTGCCCTTGGACAGCTTCACCAGCCCGCTGGCGGCGGATGCGGCGCCCGCGATCGTCACGCAATCCGTCGCCGTGTCGCTGCCGGATCTGGCCGCGGACACGCAGGTCACGTTGCGGTGGACCGGCGACGACGTGGATGGCGGCGGCGCGCGCGACGAATTCGGCTTGGACGACATCACCGTCACCGCCGACGAGGGTACCGGCGGCAACGGCGGCGGCGGAACGCCCACCGCGCCCGACGTGGTCGTCAACGCGGTCCTGGCCAACACGACCGGCCGCCCCGACGCCGAATACGTCGAGCTGTTCGGCGCCCCCGGCACGTCGCTGGCGGGGCTGAGCTTCGTGGCGGTCGAAGGGGAGGACAACGGCAACCTGGGCACGTTCAACCTGCGCTACGACTTCGCGGACGGCGACGCGCTGGGGGACAACGGGTTCTTCCTGCTCGCCAACCAGACGGCCGTCGCCGCCTTCGGCGTGACGCCCGACCGCGATCTGGCGGGCGAGCTGCAGAACGGGTCCGCGACCTATGCGCTGGTGCGCACCGACAGCCTGTCGGACGGCGGCGTGACCGGGGCGGAGGTCGTGCTGGACGCCGTCGCCGCGCTCTCGGACGCGGCCGACGCCGATCGGGTCTTCTTCGGCGCGCCCGCGATCGGGCCGGACGGCCGCTTCCTGCCGCCCGGCGTGCGGCGGGCGGAGGACGGGGTCGACACCGATGCCGCGTCCGACTTCGTGCAATTGGACTTCGGCAACGATCCCGCGACGAACACGCCCACCGCGGGCGGGACCGGAGACACCGGCGGCGGCGGCGGCGACGTGACCATCGATGACGCGGCGACGGTGATCTCGGCCATCCAGGGCACCGAGGACAGGGCCGCGCTGGTGGGCCGGACCGTGGTGGTGGAGGCGGTCGTCACGGGCGACTTCCAGGACGGCGACGGCGATCCCCTGCGCGACCTGGGCGGCTTCTTCGTGATGGAGGAGGCGGCCGACCGCGACGGCGACGCCGCGACCTCGGAAGGGCTGTTCGTCGAGGATCCGGACGGCGCCCTGACGGACGTGGCCGAAGGTCAGACCGTGCGCGTGCTGGGCACCGTGCGCGAGGTGTTCGGCCGGACCGTGCTGGAGGCCGCGGAGATCCGCGTGACCGATGCGCCCGCCGTCGATCCCCTGTCGCTGGCCGTGGAAACGGCGCTGCCCGGCGTCGCCGACCGCGAAGCGTTCGAATCGATGCTGGTCACGGTGACGGAATCGCTGACCTTCAGCGAGTCGTTCGACTACGAGCAGTTCAACACCGCGACCCTGTCGACGGACGGGATCGTTTATCAGTTCTCGCAGCGCAACGCGCCCGACGCGGCGGCGAACGCGGCCTATCAGGCGGAGGTCGCGGACCGCACCATCCTGATCGAGGATGGGCTGGATGGCCGTCGCCGTGACCTCGACCCCATCCCCGAACCCGACGGCGACCCGATCGGCGACCCCGCCACGGCCCCGCGCATGGGGCAGTCCACGACCGGCCTGACCGCGATCGTGGATTACGGCTTCGGCGACTTCCGCCTGCGCGTGCCCGACGCGTCCGGGTTCGCCTTGGACGCGGACACCAACCCGGTGCCCGACATGCCCTTGACCGTGGGCAGCGCCTACAAGGTCGCGTCGTTCAACGTCCTGAACTACTTCACGACGCTCGACGCGGACGGGATGCTGACCGATATCGGCGCGGGTCCCCGCGGGGCCGAATCGGCGGAGGAGCTGGCCCGCCAGCAGGACAAGCTGGTCACAGCGCTCCTGGCGCTCGACTCCGACGTCATCGGCCTGATCGAGATCGAGAACGACTTCGCCGGCGACAGCTTCGCGATCCGGACCCTCGTGGACGCCCTGAACGTGGAGGCGGGGGCCGGGACCTGGAACTTCGTCGATCCGGGGCAGGAATTCGTGGGCGGCGACGCGATCGCGGTGGCGTTCATCTACGACACCACGACCACCGGGCTCAGGGGCGACGCGGCCGTGCTGGACACGGACGCGTTCCTCGATCCCCTGGGGGACGCCACCACGAACGGCGACGCGTTCAATCGCGCCGCCCTGGCGCAGACCTTCACCGACCTGGGATCGGGCGGCAGCTTCGTGGCATCGGTCAACCACTTCAAGTCGAAGGGCTCCGCCACGGGTGCCGCCGCGGACGAGGACGCGGGCGACGGCGCGGGCCGCGGCAACGCCACCCGCGCGGAGGCCGCGCGCGAGCTGGCCGACTGGCTGGCGGGCGATCCCACCGGGTCGGGCGACGACGACGTGCTGATCCTGGGCGACCTGAACGCCTATGCCCGCGAGGAGCCGATCCAGGTGCTGGAAGGGGCGGGCTACACCGACCTGGCCCGGTCGTTCGAGGGCGAGGACGTCTATTCCTATCGCTTCTCGGGGCAGGTGGGGACGCTGGACTATGCCCTGGCCAACGAGGCCCTGACGGGACAGGTGACAGGCGCCACGACCTGGACGATCAACTCCGACACGCCCGTCTATCACGACTACAACCTGGAAGCGACGTTCGGGCGCCCGGTGCTGCGCCCGACGGATCAGGGCCTGTTCGACGGCGACAGCCCGCTGCGGTCATCGGACCACGACCCGGTGATCGTGGGCCTGGCGCTCGACGACGACCGCATCGTCCTGGCCGGGGATGCCGGGTTCGACCGCCTGAACGGCACCGACGCGGACGAGATCATCGACGGCGGGGGCGGGCGGATCGACGTCGTCTTCGGCGGCGGCGGGGCGGACACGTTCGTGTTCACCGACATCGACGGGTCGCGCGACGGGCTGCGGATCATGGACTTCGACACCGCCGAGGACGTCCTGGATCTGGGGGGCGCCACGATCGCGTCGGCGCGCGCCCTGGGATCGTCGCTGCGCATCGCGCTGGACGGGGAGGACGGCGACAGCGTCACCCTCCTGGGCGTGACTGACATCGACGCGATCGTCTTCGCCGATCCGATCGGCCTCGCCTGACGCCATCACCACCGGGCGGCGCATCCCGCGCCGCCCTTCGTTCGAACCACCCGAAGGGACACATTCATGCGCAACGCCATCCTCGCCGCCGCCATCGCGGCCATGCCCGTCGCCGCCGGAGCGGCCAGCTATCAGGTCCAGGGCGGCGACGCCTTCCTGGACGACGCCGTCGGGGGATCGCCGTCCTTCCTGCAATACTTCCAGCGGGACGGGGACCTCGCGATCGTGGTCGACTACGACTTCGCGTTCGGCACCGGCGGCGTGTCGGTCACCGGGTCCGGCCCCGATCCCTTCGTGGAAAGCATGGACGTCGTCGCCGTCGCCCTGGACATCGCGCCGCCCGCGGGCGGGACCCCGACCGTGGACACCTATACCTTCACCTTCGGGTCCGTGACCGGGACGGACGCGGCCGCCTATGCCGGCGGCGGCATCGCGACCATCTCCTTCCGGGCGGAGGAGGACACGGGCTTCGGCTTCCCCGTCCTGTCCGCCACCGTCGCACCCCTGAACCCGATCCCGCTGCCCGCCGCCGGGATCCTGCTGCTGGGCGCGCTGGGCGCGGTCGCGGGGCTCCGCCGCCTGGCCTGATCCCGCCCGCCGTCGCGGCGCCCCGTGGGTGGACGCCGCGACCCCGACCCGCGATACCCCGCCCCGCAGCAGCACGGGACGGCGGACCATGGACGACATCACATCCGGGCACCTGGCGAACGTCCGCCTGGTCCTGCCCGACCGCGTGGTCCCGGGCCGCATCGCCTGGGCGGACGGCACGATCGTCGAGGTCGCGGAAGGCGACGCCGTGCCCGCGGACGCCGTCGATTGCGGCGGCGACCATCTGCTGCCCGGCCTGGTGGAGCTTCACACCGACAACGTGGAACGCCACGTCGCGCCGCGCCCCGGCGTGGACTGGCCCGCCGCCGCGGCCCTGGCCGCCCACGACCGGGAGCTGGCGGGCTGCGGGATCACCACCGTGTTCGACGCGATGCGCGTCGGCTCCAGCACCGACGGTCGCCCCTACCGCGCCTATGCCCGCGCGTTGGCGACGCAGCTGGCCGCCCTGCGCGACGCGGGCGCGCTGCGGATCGACCACCACCTGCACCTGCGCGCGGAGGTCTGTTCGGAAACGCTGCTGGACGAGCTGGCGGCGTTCGGCCCCGGCGATCGGGTGGGCCTGGTCAGCCTGATGGACCACACGCCAGGGCAGCGGCAGTTCCGCGACCTGGACAAGCTGCGCGCCTATTGGGAAGGCAAGAACCGCGACATGCCCGGCGGCTTCGCGGCCCATGTGGACCGCCTGCGCGCGATGCGCGACCGCATCGGCCCGGACCACGAACGGGGCGCCGTGGACTTCGCCCGGCGCTGCGGCGCGGTGCTGGCCAGCCACGACGACACGACGCCCGCGCAGGTGGCCGTCAGCGCGGATCACGGGGTCCGCCTGGCGGAGTTTCCCACCACCCTGGATGCGGCGCGGGCCTGCCGCGACGCGGGCATCCCGGTGATGATGGGCGCGCCCAACGTCATCCGGGGGGTCAGCCATTCCGGCAACGTGTCCGCCCTCGACCTGGCGCGGGCGGGGCTCCTGGACATCCTGTCGTCCGACTACGTGCCCGCGGGGCTGCTCGTGGCCGCCTGGCGGCTGGGCGCGGTCTGGGACGACCTCCCCCGCGCGGTCCGCACCGTGACCGCCGCGCCCGCCGCCGCCGTGGGGCTGCCGGATCGCGGGACGCTGGCGCGGGGGCGGCGCGCGGATCTCGTGCGGGTGTCCGTCCACGACGGCCTGCCCCTGGTCCGCGGCGCCTGGTCGGGGGGGCGGCGCAGCGCCTGACGCCTTGCCAAACCCCCTGCCACCCCCCAACTTTCCCCCGGGAGACGCGCCATGACCGACGACCGGAGCATCACGGGCCAACGCCATGCGCGCGAGGTCGAAGGCCATCTGGCCTGGCTGGACAGCTTCACCTCCGCGGCACTGGGGGTGCTGGCGGTGGCGTCGGGGATCTACACCTATCTGGGGGTCCGGGGGCTCCTGGACGACGGGGGGGCGCTGTCGCTCTTCGCGGCGCTGGCCTATTCGGCGGCCGTGTCCACGGGTATCTTCGTGTTCTGGTCCTACCTCCTGCGGCTGCTGCCCGCCATGCGTTCCGCGGGCACGCGCCTGGGCCTGGTGGCCGCGATGGTGCTGGGCTCGCTCGCCATCGTGGCGATGTCGTCCTGGCTGAACGCCGCCGCGCTGGCCGGGTCCGCGGCGGTCGAACAGCACCTGGCGCGCACGGTGCAGGACTATCAGGCCGCGCTCGAACGGGCGAACGAGAACACGCTGCAGGGGCAGGCGCTGGCGCTCGACGTGGGCCGCGCGCGCCAGGGATTCGAGGATCTGTCCGAGCAGGAGGCGGGCGGCAACCTGTCGGGCCTGGCCGGTCGCGGCGCGGTGTTCCGCGTGCTGACGCAGAAGTCCGACGAGCTGGCCGCGCTCCAGCAGCTGATCGCCGCGCAGGAGGCCCCCGTCGCGGCCGCCTTCGCCGAGGGCAACGCCATCCTGTCGCGGATGCGCGCCCTGACCGTGGCCCCCGGCCCGGTGGAGGCGCGGTCGGTCGAGTTCTCCGAGGAAGCGGTGCGCTTGGCGGGCGTCATCACCACCTTGCGCCAATTGTCCGTGGCGCCCCTGGTGGACCGGGCGGCGCGCGACCTGGCGCAATCGGTCGTCCTGCCGCGCCTGGACGCGCAGGACGCGGGCGGGCAGGCCGCGCAGCGGGCGACGATCGACAGCCTGCTCGACGTCCTGGCGCAGCGCGCCGCGACCCTGCAATCCGCCGCGGCCGAGGTCCTGGCGTTGGAGGCCCCGGCGGAGGTCGTCTATACCCCCATCTCCACCGCCGACGCGGTGATCCTGTATGCGCGCAACTTCGTGCCGTCCTGGGCGGGCGCCATCGCGATCGACCTGTTGCCCGCGGTGCTGGTGCTGATCGTCGCCGTGGCGCAGGCCGCCGTCCGACAGGGCCGCGCCCCCGCCGCCCCCGCCGACACCCTCAGCGTGGGCGAGCTGCGCGCCGCGTTGCAGGCCCTGCGCGAGGTGGAGGGCCGCGCGCCTCCGGCGCCCGCCGCGCCGCCGCCCGCCGCCGTGCCGGAGCCGTTGCCGTCCAAGCCCCGCCCCGCCGCCGAATGAGCGCCGCGGACGGGCCCACGCCCGCGCCCGAGCGGCGCACCCTGCGCTGGCTGCTGGGCGCGCAGATCGCCATCGCGGTCCTTCTGGTCGTGGTCGAGCTGGTGCCGACGCTGCCGCGGCTCCTGAACCCGTCGGCCGCGCCCGAACTGGATCGCCCGACCCGGCCCGGGGACCAGACGCGCCGCTATCGCATGGACGTCCCCACGCGCACCGGTCCCGCCGACATGCCCCGCCGGCTGACGGCGGAGCCCGTGCAGGCGGACGGCGCGGACGGACTGGCGCTGCGCGGCGACATCGCGCCGGGCGACGGCGACCGGATCGTGGCGGCCCTGCTGGAGGGCGATCCCGCCTTCGTGACCCTGGACAGCCCCGGCGGCAGCGTGAGCGACGCGCTGCTGATCGGCCGCACGGTCCGGGCGGAGGGGATCGCGACGATCGTGCGCGACGGCGCGGTCTGCATGTCGGCCTGCCCCTACATCCTCGCCGGGGGCGTCCGGCGGACGGCGGGGGACGACGCGCGGATCGGCGTGCATCAGCACAGCTTCGGCGAATCCACCATCCTGCCCGCCTTCCTGGCGGTGGAGGACATACAGCGCGGCCAGGCGCAGGTGCTCGACCACCTGACGGAGATGGGCATAGACCTGCGGATTATGGGGCCCGCCCTGGCGACCCCGGCCGCCGAGATCTACATCCTGTCGCAGGGGGAGCTGCGCGACTGGAACGTCGTCACGGAATGACCGGCGGGGCCATGACGTCGCCGCAATCCGGTCCTATATCCCCGTCGCCATGAACCGCCGTGCCTTCCTGTCCGCCGCGTCCGCCGCCGCGCTCGCCACGCCCGCGCTGGGCTATACGGTGCCCGTCCACCTGCGCCCCACGCGGATCGCGGTGCGCGACGCCTATGCGCCTGGCACGGTCGTGGTGATCCCGCAGACCCACTTCCTGTATTGGATGGAGGAGGGGGGAACCGCGATGCGCTACGGCGTCGGCGTGGGCCGCGCGGGGTTGGAGTTCCAGGGCGTGGCCGACGTCGCGCGCAAGGCCGAGTGGCCCAGCTGGACCCCCACGCCCGACATGATCGCGCGCAACCCCGAACGCTATGCGCAGTATGCGGGCGGCGTACCGGGCGGGCCGGACAACCCGTTGGGCAGCCGGGCGCTGTATCTCTACCAGGACGGGGTCGACACCTACTACCGCATCCACGGCACGACCTCGCCGCGCTCGATCGGGCGCAGCGTGTCGAACGGATGCATCCGCATGGTCAACGCGCATATCGAGGATCTGTACGAACGGGTGCCGATCGGAACGCCGGTCCACGTCCTCTAGCACGCGTCGGGAAGCGCCGCGTGCGGCCGCACGATCCCGGCTCCCGAATCGGGATTCCGTCCGACGCGGAGCAGACGGAAGGCAGACGGGACGCAGACACGCGCCGCATCGGTTCCCGCGGCGCGTTCCGTCCCGCCGACACGGCCCGGAGGACCGCCCCGGGGCCTTGCACCGCTGGCGGATCGCCCCCGGTTGCATCGCACCCCGCTCGGACCCACACTCGTCGCACCGGCACCCCCGCCGCACCCCGGATCGGAGAGCGTTTCGCCGCAGCGCAGCATCGTAGAAGGGTGGCCCCGTCCCGCCGTCACGTCCGCCAGCGCAGGACCCGCTTCTCCAGCCAACCGATGACGGCGGACACGAGCACCCCCAGGATCGACAGGATCGTCACCCCCGCGAACAGCCGTTCCAGGTCGTAGAGCGAGCCCGCGGTCAGGATATAGGCCCCGATGCCGTACTCCGCGCCCAGCATCTCGGCGGCGACGAGCAGGATGATCGCGATGGCCAGGCTGACGCGCAGGCCCGACAGGATGCCGGGCATCGCGCCGGGCAGGACGATCTTCGACACGATCGACCACCAGCGCAGCCCGAAGGACTGCCCCATGCGGATCAGGCCGCGATCCACGTTGTCCACCGCCCCGTAGGTCGCGACCACGGTGGGGGTGAAGGTGCCGAACGCGATCAAGGCCCATTTCGACGCCTCGCCGATGCCGAACCAGATCACGAACAGGGGCAGGAGCGCGATCTTGGGGATGGGGAAGATGGCGGCCACCAAGGGGATCAGCCCCGCGCGGACCAGCCCGAACAGACCGATGGCCACGCCGACCGCGATGCCCAGCCCCGCCCCGAGGACCGCGCCCACCGCCAGTCGGGACAGCGACGGGACCATGTGGTCCACCAGCGCGCCGGTGCGCCACAGCTCGCCGAAGGTCGCCAGCACGGCCGAGGGCAGCGGCAGGGTCAGCGGAGAGATCCAACCGCCGCGCAGGCCCCATTCGACCAGGACCAGGATCGCCGCGAACAGGATCAGCGCGGCCCAGCGGTTGCCCCGCGGCCGGAAGCCGCCGCCGCGGAAGGGGACGGCCCGGGCGTCAGGCATCCTGAAGCTCCGCGTCCGCCGCCGCGGCCTCCGCCCGGATGGCCGACCACAGGTGGTCGCGCGCGCGCACCAGGTCCGGATGCGCGTCGTGGCGATCGGGCAGGGGCACGTCCAGGTCCACCACCTCGCGCACGCGGCCGGGGCGCCGCGACAGGACGACGACGCGGTGGCCCAGGCGCACCGCCTCCGACAGGTTGTGCGTCACGTAGAGCGCGGTGAACGGCTGCCGAGTCCACAGGCCCACCAGATCGTCCATCAGCAGCTCGCGCGTCTGCGCGTCCAACGCGGACAGGGGCTCGTCCATCAGCATCACCGCGGGGCGCACGGCCAGCGCGCGGGCGATGGCCACGCGCTGCTTCATGCCGCCCGACAGCTGCCGGGGCAGGGCGTCGCGGAACCCGTCCAGGCGCGTGCGGGCCAGCACGTCCGCCACCGTCGCCTGCCGTTCGGCGGCGGACAGGGGATGATCCTCCAGCACCAGTTCGACGTTGCCCGCCACGCTGCGCCAGGGCAGCAGCGCGAAGTCCTGGAACACGTAGGTGAGCGGGTTCAGGCAGCCGTCCGGCGGGTGCCCGCGCTGCAGGACCTGCCCGCCACCGGCCCGTTCCAGCCCGCCCGCGATGCGCAGCAGCGTGGACTTGCCGCAGCCCGACGGTCCCACGATGCACACGACCCGGCCGGAGGGAACGTCGATGGTGACGTCCCGCAGGACCTCCGTGTCGCCGTAGCGGTGGGTGATGGATCGAAGGGTCAGGTCCATGGGTCTGGGACGTCCTGGGGTCGCGTCTCGGGTCCGGGGAACGTGGTCGTCGGGCTCGCCTCGACGATCCACGTCCGCACTCGTCGATCGGTGGATCGCCGGGTCAGGTCCGGCGATGACGGATCAAGCGTCAGCCCACCGTCCGCACGAAGCTGTCGTCCACGATGGCGTCCAGCGCGATGTCCGCGTCCACCAGGCCCTCGGACTGGAACCACGACAACTGGTCCTGCAGGGACGCGACGTTCAGGGCCGCGCCCTCGTTGATGCGCATGGTGCCGTCGATGATGGACGGGGCCGCGCGCTCGCGCTCGCGGTCGGTATAGACGTAGCGGTGGATCAGGTCGACCATCGCGTCCACGCCCTCGTCGCCGCCCGCCCGGTCGATCATCGTGGTGTTGTAATCGGTCACGCCGCGCCCGAACGCGTCGAGGAACGCCTGGGTCCGGTCCCGGTCGCCCGCGTTTGCGGTCGAGGTGAAGACGGTCGTGACCTGATAGTCCGGCAGGTAGTCGGACACGTCCCCGATGACGTGGACCTCGCCCGTGCCGGCGATGGGCTTGGCGATGTGGGGGACGATGGACCAGCCGTCGATCTGGTCCGACCGCAGCGCGCCGATCACCGCGCCCACCTTCTGGAGCGGCACGAACGACATCTCGATGCCTTCGGCTTCGGCTATCTTCGACCCCATGTAGTGGAAGCTGGACCCGGCGGTGGTCATGCCGAACCGCTTGCCCGCCAGACCGGCCGGCGTGGTCACGCCGTCCCGGTAGGCCGCGTCGGAGGCCAGGATCTTCTGGCCGTCGATGCCCGCCTCCTCCGACAGGCCGCCGCCGATGACCTTGATCGCGCCCTTGTCGGCCAGGCTGATCAGGCCGCCCGACATGGCCGTCATGGCATAATCGACGTCGCCGCTGGCTATGGCCACGGCCATCGGCTGCGCGGCCTGGAAGAACTCCAGCTCCACGTCCAGTCCCGCATCGGCGAAGTAGCCGCGTTCGAGCGCCACGAAGCTGGGGCTGTGGCTGGTGAAGCGCAGCGCGCCGACGCGCAGCTTCGTGCCCTGCGCGAGGGCCGGCGCGGCCAGCGCGACCCCGGTGGCGCCCATCGCGGCGAGGGCGTGGCGGCGTGTGATGGTCATGGCGGTGTCCTCCCTGGATGCCCAGCGGGACCATGACGCCCGGGCCCCCGGTGTCAACGCGTGGAACCGATGCGGGGGTATGGGGATTCGCACCCCATGTCCGACGGAGATGCCTGCCTGGCCCGCAAGGCCCTGACACTGCACGAAATCCTGTGCGACGCCTATGGCGCGCCGTTTCCCTACTTCCAGTCGCTGGACCCCTTGTCGGAACTGGTCAGCACCATGCTGAACCATCGCACGCGCAACCGCGATGCGAAGGCGGCGTTCCAGGCGCTGCGCGATGCGTTCCCCACCTGGGAGGAGGTGCGCGACGCCCCCGTGGCCGACGTGCAGGCCTCCATCGCCCCCGCCACCTGGCCCGAGGCCAAGGCGCCCAAGGTCCAGGCCGCCCTGCGTGCGATCACGGAACGGGCCGGCCGGCTGTCGCTAGACTTCCTGGGCGGGATGCCTGCCGACGAGGCCCGCGCCTGGCTGGAAGCGATGGACGGGGTAGGGCCGAAGACGTCTGCCGCGGTGCTGTCGTTCTCGACCCTGCGGGGGCGGGCGCTGCCGGTGGACAGCCACCACCACCGCGTGGCCCAGCGGGTGGGGCTGGTCGGGCCGAAGGTCGGCGTCGGGCCCAGCCATGCGATCCTCGAAGGGTTCCTGCCGGACGCGTGGGACGCGCAGGCGGTGTACGACCACCACCAGGCATTCATGCGGCACGGGCAGAAGGTGTGCCATTGGCGAGGGCCGGACTGCGCCGGTTGCGTCGTCGCGGAACTGTGCGACGCGCGGCAGGGGCGGCGCGCGGTACCCGCCGTGACCGCCGTTCCGCTTCCGCTGTTCGACCGCCCCGGTGCTGGCTGACGAGGGCGCCACGCGCCGAAACGGTGGATTTCCCTACCCCGGTTCCGCCCGAAGGTAGGGTTTCCCCCACTACGCCGCCACACGGCATCCTTGCACATCGACAGGCACGCCGCGTCGACGGCACCCCCGATGTGAGACGGAACCATGACCCAGTATCTGATCAAGTCCACCGACAGCTTCTCGATCGTCGCCACCCTGGAGGACGACGACGTGGCCATCGTTCTCGACCCCGCCGTGCTGGAACGCATGGCCGATGCGGCGAAGGAGGGTGCCTCCGGTCTGGGCGCGCTTCTCGATGCGCTCGGGACCGACGCGGGGGCGTATCTCGACGCGGCCGACGCGCTGGAACGCTTCGGTCCCAGCTTAGCGGACCTCCACGGAAAGGGCGGCATGCCCGACGGGTTCGACGCCGCCGCCGGACCCGAAGGATTCACCCGGACCGACGCCGCCGGGCTGGCCGAGATGCTGGGCGCGGGCACCGGCATTCCCGGCCAACCCGATCCGGGCGGCCTGATCGGCGGCAAGCAGGGCCAGTTGATGGATGGTGGCTTCTGGGACGGTTTCACGGAGAAGGTCGGCCTGGGTGTGGCCGCGGGCGGCGTCACCGGCGCGGTCGGCGGGACCGTCGTCGTGCCGGCCGTCGGCACGGCGGTGGGCGGCCTGATCGGCGCCGGCGTCGGCGCGGCGATCGGGGGTCTGATGCACGTGAAGGACAAGTGGGACGAGACGAGCAACGACATCGACGAGCGCGTCAACTTCTCACAGAACGACGAAGGCGATGACGATACGGAGGAAGGCAACACCGCGACGGCGTCGAACGATGGTGACGACGACACCGATGACACCGATGGCGGATCGAGCGGGACCGACGACTCCGACGACGAGGCCGAGGGGGACACGGAGGTCGCCGACAACTCGGACAAGGGGGAAGGCCAGGACGAAGGCCAGGGCGAGGGCACCGGCGACGAGGGCGAGGCCGCGACCACGACGCCCCGCGACCCCAACGACGACAGTGGCGGCGGGCTGACGCGCGAAGAGTTCGCGGAGCTGGCCGAGAAGGAGAAGGAGGAGAAGGACGAGTCCACCACCATGCCGGCCTCGCCCGACGACGAGTACGGGCCTGGCATCGTCCTGGACGAGAACGACATCGACGACCACGACGAGACGACGCAGCCCACCTCGCCCGAGGACGCGTACACGCCGGACGTCGTGATCGACGGCGACATCTTCGCGAAGCTGGACCAGACCACCCAACCCGGTTCGCCGGACGAGCCGGACGGCTTCGTCTTCCGCGAACCCGTGGGCGGTGAGGACCCCGCGGGGAACGGCCATCACTATGCCGTGGCGGATGCCGGACCGGCCTTCGCCGTGACCTCGGATCAGGCCGGGGACGTCCGCGACGTGGAGGGTGTCACCGACATGGGCGCGTTCTCCGTCGCGGAGGAACCGGTGCTCTTCTGACGCCGTCCCGCGGCTCGCGGGCCCCCGGCGCGTGCCAGGGGCCTTCGCGCGTCAGCCCGCCGCGCGGGCCTGGCGCTTGCGCTCGTGGGGATCGAGGAACCGCTTGCGCAGGCGGATGGCGTTGGGGGTCACCTCCACCAGCTCGTCGTTGTCGATATACGCGATGGCCTCCTCCAGCGACATCCGCACGGGGGTGGTCAGGCGCACCGCCTCGTCGGTGCCGCTGGCGCGCACGTTGGTCAGCTTCTTTCCCTTCAGTGGATTAACCTCAAGGTCGTTGTCCCGGCTGTGCTCGCCGATGATCATGCCCTGATAGACCTGCTCCTGCGCGCCGATGAAGAAGCGGCCGCGGTCTTCCAGGTTGAAGATCGCATAAGCCACGCTGACGCCGTCCTCCATCGAGATCAGGACGCCCTGCCGCCGTCCCGGGATCGGGCCCTTGTAGGGCGCCCATTCGTGGAACACCCGGTTCAGGACGCCCGTGCCGCGCGTGTCGGTCAGGAACTCGCCGTGATAGCCGATCAGCCCACGGCTGGGCACGTGCGCCACGATGCGCGTCTTGCCGGCGCCCGCGGGCTTCATCTCCGTCATCTCGCCCCGGCGCGCCCCGGTGATCTTCTCGATCACGGCGCCGGAATATTCGTCGTCCACGTCGATGGTGACTTCCTCGATCGGCTCCATCTGCTGACCGTCGACGTCTCGGAACAGGACCTGCGGGCGGCTGATCGACAGCTCGAACCCTTCGCGGCGCATGTTCTCGATCAACACGCCCATCTGCAATTCGCCCCGGCCCGCGACCTCGAATGCTTCCCCGCCGGGCGTGTCGCTGACCTTGATCGCGACGTTCACCTCCGCCTCGCGCATCAGGCGCTCGCGGATGACGCGGGACTGCACCTTCTTGCCGTCGCGCCCGGCGAGCGGGCTGTCGTTGATGCCGAAGGTCACCGTGATGGTCGGCGGGTCGATGGGCTGCGCGGGCAGCGGCACGTCGATGGACGTGTCGCACAGCGTGTCGGCCACGGTGGCCTTCGACATGCCCGCGATGGTGACGATGTCGCCCGCCTCCGCCACTTCGATGGGCTGCTGCGACAGGCCGCGGAACGCCAGGATCTTGGTGGCGCGGAACTGCTCGATGCGTCCGCCCTCGCGCGACAGGGCCTGGACCGTCTGACCGGCCTTCAGCGTGCCGGACTCGACGCGACCCGTCAGGATGCGCCCGATGAACGGGTCCGCGCCCAGCGTGGTGGCCAGCATCCGGAACGGCTTGCCCCGGTCGGCGATCTGCCGGGGCTCGGGGACGTGGGCGACGATCAGGTCGAACAGCGCGGACAGATCCTCGCGCGGGCCGTCCAGCTCCACGTCCGCCCAGCCCGACCGGCCGGAGGCATAGAGCGCGGGGAAGTCCAGCTGCTCGTCCGTGGCGCCCAGGTTGGCGAACAGGTCGAACACCTCGTCCAGTGCGCGGTCGGGCTCGGCGTCGGGCTTGTCGACCTTGTTCAGCACGACGATGGGCCGCAACCCCAGCGCCAACGCCTTGGAGGTGACGAACTTCGTCTGCGGCATCGGGCCTTCGGCCGCATCGACCAGCAGCACCACGCCGTCCACCATGCTGAGGATGCGCTCGACCTCGCCCCCGAAATCGGCGTGGCCGGGGGTGTCCACGATGTTGACGCGCGTGCCCTTCCATTCGACCGACGTGGCCTTGGCCAGGATCGTGATGCCGCGCTCCCGCTCCAGGTCGTTGCTGTCCATCGCCCGTTCGGTCGTGGCCTCGTTCTCGCGGTAGGTGCCGGACTGCTTCAGGAGCTCGTCCACCAGGGTGGTCTTGCCGTGGTCCACATGCGCGATGATGGCGATGTTGCGAAGGTCCATGGGGCGGCCTTTCGGTCGGGGAATGCGAATCGGTGGGGAGTCGGCCGCCACATAAGCGCGACGGGTGCGGAACGCCAGTGGTCGCACCGGCCCCGCATCCCCTGGACGTCGGACCGCCCACATGGTGCAACGGCCGCCATGCGCGTCCTGCTCCTTTCCGCGATCCTGGCCGGCCCCGTGGCGGCGATGGACATCCCCGCCCCCGTTACGGACGCCGACTACCGCGCGACGGACCCCGCGGTCGTCGAATGGGGGCGGCTGCTGTTCTGGGATCCGATCCTGTCGGGCAATCGCACCCTGTCCTGCGGGACCTGCCACCACCCCCGCTTCGGCACGGGCGACGGTCTCGCGCTGGGCCTGGGCGATGGGGGCGTGGGGCTGGGCCTCGACCGCGTGGCGGATCCCGCGAACCCGCCCGAGCAGCGCATCCCCCGTAACGCCCCCGCTCTGTGGAACCTGGGCGCGCAAGAATTCACCGTTCTGTTCCACGACGGTCGGATCGAGGCGGCGGCGGACGGCCTGCGCACCCCCATGGGCCCCGAGATGGTGGAGGGGTTCGACACGCTCCTGTCGGCGCAGACCATGTTCCCCGTCCTGTCCGCCGACGAGATGGCGGGCCATTACGGCGAGAACGAGGTCAGCGTCGCCGTGCGTCGGGGCGTCATCACCGGGCCCGGCGGGGCCTGGGACCTGCTGGCCGAACGGGTGCGCGGCATCCCGGAATACCGTGCGCTGTGGCGCGCCGCGTTCCCTGGTGACGACGTGCTGGACTTCACCGACATATCCGATGCGATCGCGCAGTTCGTGGAACACGAATGGCGGTCCGACACGTCGCCCTTCGACGCCTGGCTGCGGGGCGAGGGGACGCTGCCCCCGGACGCCCTGGCCGGGGTCGAGCTGTTCCATGGCGCGGCGGGATGCGCCGCCTGCCATGCCGGCCCGTTCCAGACCGATCACGGCTTCCACGCGACCGGCGCCCCGCAGCTGGGGCCGGGCAAGGCCGCCCGGTTCGAGGACCACGCTCGCGACGACGGCCGGATGCGCGTCACGGGCGATCCTGCGGATGCCTACGCGTTCCGCACCCCCAGCCTGCGCAACGTGACCCGGACCGGCCCATGGGGTCACGCGGGGGGTCATGCCGACCTGGCGGCGTTCCTGCGCGATCACGCCGCGCCCCGTCGGGCCGGCGCAGCCTGGCCCCGGGACGCGGCCCTGCCCGACCTGCCGGTGGCCGATTGGCGCATCGCCGACGACCCCGCCGCCCGGACCGCCATAGTGGCGGCGGTCGAGGGACCGGACCGCGTCCTGACCGACGGCGAGGTATCGGCCCTGATGGCCTTCCTCGCCACGTTGGAGGACGCCGACGCCCTCCGGGGGCGGTTGGGAATCCCCGCCACGGTGCCATCGGGCCTGCTGGTGGAGTTGCCATGATGTCGCAGTGCGGGGACCTACCCCTTCCCCGGTGGAAGTCCGTCAATCACAACGGACAGGGGTGAACGTCAGAGCGAGGGAACATCCATGTCCGTGGAGGAAGGGTATATCGGGTTGTTCCTGGCGTTGCGCGCCTTCAACAAGCAGCCGCTCGGGACGCGGGCCCGGATCCGGGACGAGTACTTCGACATCGCCGCGGACGTCCTGATCGATCCCCGGGCGCGACGCCGCCTGCGCCTCTATGGCCTGCGGGAAGCGCAGCGCCTTCCCCAGGCCCGCCCCGACGCCGGCTAGCGTTCGATCCGCACGCGGCCCGGTTCCACGGTCCGCCAAGCCCCTAGGGTCCCGTCCGGCCACCGGACGCGCAGGTCCGCCGCAATGGCGGCGCCCAACCCGAAATGCAGTGGTCCCGCGACGCCTCCGGCATGGCCGCCGCCGACCGTCATCTCCTGCACCTGCACACCCGCATCCGTCCGCACCTCCACCCAGGCGCCCACGGCACGGGTGTTGCCGTCCCCCCCGCGCAGGTCGACGGACAGGGACGCGCCGCCCGGCGTGACGTTGCGCCAGACCTCCCACGGGGCGCGGCGGTTCACGACGACCAGATCCAGTCGTCCGTCCCCGTCCAGATCCGCCAGCGCCGCGCCGCGGGACCGGTCGGTCGTGGCGATGCCGGCGCGGGCCGCGACCTCCACGAACACGCCGCCGTCGTTGCGCAGCAGGTTGTTGGGATCGGCCATCGCCATGCCGGGCATCTGATCGACGTTGCCCTTGGCGATGAACAGGTCCGCGTCGCCGTCGCGGTCCACGTCCCCCCAAGCCGCGTGCCAGCCCGTGCTGGGCCGTCCGTCGTCCCCCGTGTGGGGCCGCTGCGCCGCCGTGCCCAGGGCGAAGGGGGCCGGTTCGTGGCCCTCGGGCGTGGACAGCATCACCAGCTGGTCCCCCATCGACGTCAGCGCCAGGTCGGGCCGTCCGTCGCCCGTCACGTCGCGGCTGGCGATGCCCATGCCCCAGATCGACGGCGCGTCGAAGCCGTCCCCCGGCCCGAGGAAGCGCCCCAGCGCGGGGTCGTAGATCTGCTCGGCCCCGCCCCGGACGTAGTAATGCCGGTCGTTCGACAGCCGCAGCGTAGGCGCGCCGTCGCGATCCTCGTCTGAGAACAGCGCCGACAGCGCGCAGAAGCCCGGCTCCAACCGGGTGGCCCGCCAGCCCGTGCCGTCGGGACGGACCAGCAGGTTCGCGTCGCAGGTGCCGAACGGCCCCTCCGGGTCGGCCCGGTCGACGTAGGTCCCGAAGGCCAGGGTCGGCCGGTCCCCGCCCAGCCATGCGGCCGAGAAGGCGGTGGTCCAGGCGTCGCCCCCGTCGGGCAGGCCGCCGAAGTCGTGGGGCGCGAAGCCGCACGCCCCGTCGCCGCGTAGGAACAGGTTCGGCCCCACCCGCAGCACGACCAGATCCAGTGCCCCGTCGCCGTCGATGTCCAGCGGGTAGAGGCCGGTCGCGCCCGTGACCGTCGGGAACGCGCCCGCCTCGAACGCCATGGCCCCGCGGTTGCGCAGGAACGCGACCGGGTTCGTCCCGCCCGCCGCCGCGACCTCGGGCAGCGAATCGCCGTCGCAGTCGAACACCGCGACGCCGCCGCCCACGAAATGCTCCCACCCGCCGGCATAGACGTGTGGGGGGACCGCGATCCGCTCGAACGCGATGTCGGCGGCGGCGGGCAAGGCCGCGACGGCCACGGCGAGGCGGAGCGTCCAGGCCCTCGATGCGTGTCCCATGTCCCCTGTCCCCCTTCGCGGCATCGGCAGTCATGGCGACGGTGCGGGCGACGTCAAAGGAATTCTGAAAGCGGTTTTGACATGCGCGCGGAACCGTGCTGCTGTTCGGCCCATCCGAAGCCCCCGACCGCATGAGGGGCCGGGCATCCCTAGGGAGGATACAGATGAAGAAGTTCCTGACGGCGGCGGCTGCCGCCTCCGTGACGTTCGCGGGCATGGCCGCGACGGACAGCCATGCCCAGACGGTCGGCGTGAGCTGGTCCAACTTCCAGGAGGAGCGCTGGAAGTCCGACGAGGCCGCCATCCGCGAAGCGCTGGAGGCCGCGGGCGCGACCTACATCTCGGCGGACGCGCAGTCGTCGTCCTCCAAGCAGCTGTCCGACATCGAGAGCTTGATCGCGCAGGGCGCGGACGCGCTGATCATCCTGGCGCAGGACAGCCAGGCCATCGGCCCCGCGATCACCCAGGCCCGCGACGAGGGCATCCCCGTGGTCGGCTACGACCGCCTGATCGACGATCCCTATGCCTTCTACCTGACCTTCGACAACGTGGAGGTCGGGCGCATGCAGGCCCGTGCCGTGCTGGAGGCCGCGCCCGAGGGCAACTACGTCATGATCAAGGGCTCGCCCACCGATCCGAACAGCGACTTCCTGCGCGGCGGTCAGCAGGAGGTGCTGCAGGACGCCATCGACGCCGGTGACGTCACCATCCTGGACGAGGCCTATACCGATCAGTGGCTGTCGGCGAACGCGCAGCGCAACATGGAACAGATCCTGACCGCCAACGACAACGAGGTCGACGCCGTCGTGGCGTCCAACGACTCGACCGCGTCGGGCGTGGCCGCGGCGCTGGCCGCGCAGGGCATGTCCGACACGCCGCTGTCGGGCCAGGACGGCGACACCGCCGCCCTGAACCGCATCGCTCGGGGCGCGCAGACCGTGTCCGTGTGGAAGGACGCCCGCGACCTGGGCCGGCGCGCCGGCGAGATCGCGGTCGCGCTGGCCGGGGGCACCGCGCTGGACGAGATCGAGGGCGCGTCGGAATGGACCTCGCCCGGCGGCACCACGCTGCATGCCCAGTTCCTGGAGCCCGTGCCGATCACGCGCGACAACCTGGACGTGGTCGTCGACGCCGGCTGGATCACGCAGGAGGCCCTGTGCCAGGGCGTCGAGAACGGCCCCGCCCCCTGCAACTGACGAGGCGACCGGGTCCGCCCCATCGGGGGCGGGCCCGACCCCGACCGGTCCCGCGGGCGGATCGGCGGAACCCCAGACATCCCCGATGCGTCCCGACCGGAGGGCCCGATGACCGACACGACCGACCGGGTCGCGCCCCCGCCGGGCGCCCCGCGCCTGACGGGGTTCAGCGCGCTCCAGCTGGACACCCGCCTGCTGGGCATGATCGGCGCCTTCGCCGTGATCTGCTTGGCCTTCCACCTGGCCAGCGACGGACGGTTCGTGACGGCGCGCAACCTGTTCAACCTGACGATCCAGACCGCCTCCGTGGCCATCATGGCGACGGGGATGGTGTTCATCATCGTCACCCGCCATATCGACCTGTCCGTCGGGTCCATCCTGGCCACGTGCAGCGCGGTCATGGCGATGGTGCAGACCGTGGTGATGCCCGACTGGATGGGCCTGGGCCTCAACCATCCGTTGACCGCCCCCATCGCGATCGCTGTGGGCATCGCGGTGGGCATCGTCATCGGCGCCTTCCACGGCTGGCTGGTCGGCTATCAGGGCATCCCCGCCTTCATCGTCACGCTGGGCGGGCTCCTCGTGTGGCGCAACGTGGCCTGGTACACCACCAGCGGACAGACGATCGGGCCGCTGGACCGCAACTTCATGACCCTGGGCGGCATCAACGGCACCCTGGGCGAGACCGGATCCTGGATCGCCGGCCTGATCGCGGCGGCGGCGGCGCTTTGGGCGCTGATGGCGGCGCGCCGGAACAAGGTTTCCCATGATTTCCCGGTCAAGCCGATCTGGGCCGAAGCCGCGGTCGGCGCCATCGTCGTGGGCGGCATCCTGGGCTTCGTCGCCCTCCTGAACGCCTATGACGTGCCCGAACGTCGGCTGGAGCGGATGTTCGAGGCGAGGGGCGAGGTGATGCCCGATGGGTTCACCCAAGGCTACGGCGTGCCCTATTCCATCGTGCTGCTGGTCCTGGTGGCCATCGCGATGACGGTGGTGGCGCGGCGCACGCGGTTCGGACGCTACATCTTCGCGACGGGCGGCAACCCCGACGCGGCCGAGCTGTCGGGCATCGACACGCGGATGCTGACGGTCAAGATCTTCGCGCTGATGGGCGCGCTGTGCGCGATATCCGCGGTCGTCGCGTCGGCGCGGCTGGCCAATCATTCCAACGACATCGGGACCCTGGACGAGCTGCGCGTCATCGCGGCCGCCGTGATCGGGGGCACCGCCCTGAAGGGCGGGGTCGGCACGATCCACGGGGCGATCCTGGGCGCGCTGATCATGCAGTCGCTGCAATCGGGCATGGCGATGGTCGGCGTGGACGCCCCGTTGCAGAACATCGTCGTGGGATCGGTCCTGGTCGTGGCCGTGATGATCGACATCGTGTACCGCAAGCGGACGGGGGCCCGGGACTGATGGCGCAGGACATGGGGCCCCCGCTGGTCGAGCTTCGCAACATCTCCATCGCGTTCGGCGGCGTGCGCGCCGTCGATGACGTGAGCCTGACGCTTCACGCGGGCGAGGTCGTCGGGCTGCTGGGCCATAACGGCGCGGGAAAGTCTACGCTGATCAAGTGCCTATCGGGCGCGTACCAGCGCGACGCGGGCGAGATCCTGATCGACGGGACCCCCGCCGACATCCGCTCGCCCGCCGATGCACGGCGCTTCAACATCGAGACGATCTATCAGACGCTGGCCCTGGCCGACAACCTGGACGCGCCCGCCAACCTGTTCCTGGGGCGCGAGCTGACCACGCGCCTGGGCTTGGTGGACGACGCCCGGATGGAGGCGGAGACGCGCCGCATCATGGCGCGGCTGAACCCCAACTTCCGCAAGATAAACGAACCCGTGTCGGCCCTGTCGGGCGGGCAGCGGCAGTCGGTCGCCATCGCGCGGGCCGTGTACTTCAACGCCCGCATCCTGATCATGGACGAGCCCACGGCCGCCCTGGGCGTGCACGAGACGAAGATGGTGGCCGACCTGATCGGGGAGTTGAAGGCGCAAGGTCTGGGCATCTTCCTGATCTCCCACGACACGCGCGAGATGATGGCGTTGTGCGACAGGGTGTCGGTGATGAAGAACGGCCAGATGGTCGGCACCGAACGGGTCGAGGACGTGACCGAGGACGACATCCTGTCGATGATCATCCTGGGTAAGAACCCCCGCGCCGCGGCCGCCTGAGGGTGGGACCGCCGGACAAGGATATCTTGTGCGAAGAGGCCGCGCGGAGGGATGCACCCCCCGTACACCCCCCGTACACCCCCCGTACATACGTTTTGGCAGACAAGCATCGCGCGTTGCGCCGGTCTTGCATCCTACGGGCGTTCTGTGCGGGGGCAGTCCGGCGGACCACTTGCGCGGTCCGCGCTCCGGTCCGTCGCGGCGCGACCGGCCCTTCGCCACCCCTCCCGTCACGCACGTGTCCTCGGTCGCCCTCGCACGCGTCCGCAGCCCCTTGGAGGCACTTGGTCAAGACTTGACCAAGTGAGGGGTCGGACGTACCTGTCAGGGGTGGGCGAAGGAGATCGAACCATGGGTATGGTCGTCAAGGTTGGCGAAGCGAAGGCGCGGCTGTCGGAACTGTTGAACCTCGTGGAAGCGGGGGAGGACGTGGTGATCGCGCGGGGCGACGTGCCCGTCGCGCGTTTGGAAGCGTTACGGCCCAGCGAGGACGTCCGTGCCGTGATCGAGGAAATCCGGGAGGCGCGGAAAGGACTGCCACGCGTCACGCAGGACGAGATCCGTGCTTGGCGAAACGAGGGCCGTGCCTGACAAGGTTAGGCGGTGTCCTTCGTTCTAGACGCGTCCGTAGCGATCACATGGCTCATGCCGGATGAGCCGTCCGATCGGATCGAAAGCCTCTTCGAAGCGACGGCGTTCGGGGACGTGCACGTCCCCTCGCTCTTCTGGTACGAATTGCGGAACGTCCTTCTAATTGTCGAGCGTCGGAAGCGCGTCGAAGCGGGCCGCATCATGGACGGACTGCGACGGATGCGGCTGCTCAGGATGCAGACGGTCGATATGTCCCTTCGGGATGACCTCGCCGTGACCGCTGCCGCGACGACCCACAACCTGACAGCCTACGATGCGACCTACTTAGTCCTCGCGCGCAACAGAACCTTGCCTCTCGCGACGACCGACCGCGCCTTGGCGGTCGCTGCGTGCGATGAAGGCGTCGAACTCGCCCTTCCCCAAAGCTGACGGATTCCCCCCATGTATCTCGGCCTAGACCTCGGCACCTCGTCCCTGAAGGCTCTGCTCGTCGACGATGCGCAGCGCGTGGTCGCGGAGGCGTCCGCGCCCCTGACGGTGCAGCGGCCCCGCGACGGATGGGCGGAGCAGGACGCCGCCACCTGGGAAGGGGCGTGCCGCGATGCGGTGCGGGGGCTTGGCGCGGACCTGTCGGGCGTGCGCGCGATCGGGCTGGCGGGGCACATGCACGGGGCGACGCTGGTGGGGGCCGACGACCGGCCGCTGCGTCCCTGCCTGCTTTGGAACGACACGCGGGCGCATGCACAGGCGGCGGCGATGGACGACGCGGACGCGCGGCGGATCACGGGCAACATCGTGTTCCCCGGCTTCACCGCGCCGAAGGTCGCCTGGGTGCGGGAGACCGAGCCCGAGATCTGGGACCGCTGCGTCCGCGTGCTGCTGCCGAAGGATTACCTGCGGCTGTGGCTGACCGGCGATGCGGTGTCCGAGATGTCGGACGCGTCGGGTACGGCTTGGCTGGACACGGGCGCGCGCGACTGGTCGGACGCGCTGCTGGACCGGCAGGGGATGTCGCGCGACCACATGCCTTCGCTGGTCGAAGGCTCGGCCCCGTCGGGCCGGCTGCGGGACGCGGTGGCGGACGATCTGGGCCTGCCGCGCGGGGTCGTCGTCGCGGGCGGCGCGGGCGACAACGCGGCTGCCGCGATGGGCACGGGCGCGGTGGCGCCGGGGCGGGGCTTCGTGTCGCTGGGGACGTCGGGCGTCCTGTTCGTGTCCACGGCCGCGCACGCGCCCGACCCGGAGAGCGCGGTCCACGCCTTCTGCCATGCCGTGCCCGGCACGTGGCATCAGATGGGGGTCATCCTGGCGGCGGCGGATTCGCTCGAATGGGCGGCGACGCTGACGGGACGGACGGCGGCCGATCTGGGGTCGGTGCCGATGGCGCCGCCGGGGCGGACGCTGTTCCTGCCCTATCTGGGCGGCGAACGGACGCCACACAACGACGCGGCCGTGCGGGGCGCGGCCCTGGGGCTGGAGCACGCCACCGGGGCCGAGGCGCTGGGACGCGCGGTGATGGAGGGCGTGGCCTTCGCGTTCCGCGATTCGCTCGACGCGCTGCGGGGCACGGGGACGCGGGTGGACGACCTGCTGGCCGTGGGCGGCGGCGCCGCCTCGGAGACGTGGCTGCGGATGGTCGCCACCGCGCTGGACATGCCGCTGTCCGTGCCCGCGGGCGGCGCGTTCGGCGCGGCGCTGGGCGCCTGCCGCCTGGCGATGATGGCCGACGGGGCGGGGGTCGACGTGGCGGCCCCCCCGCCGGTGGAGCGGGTGGTCGAGCCGGCGGGGGATCTGCGCGGGGCGTACGACGACGCGCAGGCGCGGTATCGGGCGGCGTACGCGGCCGTGAAGGCGGTGGGATGAGCGTGCGGGCCTCCCCCTCCGCGGAACCCTCGCCGATCGACCCGCATGCCTGCGGCCGTGACGGGATCGCGGTGGCGCCCTAGCGGTGCCCGATCCAGCCGCGGTCGTCGGTGAATGCGCGGGCGGGGGCGATCGCCGCGGGGGCGTAGCCGTCCGGCAACGCGGGCAGGGGCGGCAGGGGCCGGGGCGAGGCGGCCAGGACGGTGTTGGTCATGCCGTCCGGCCCGGACGGCCCCGTGACGGCGCGCAGATGGGGATACGCGTCGCGCAGGATCGCGTGTACCCCGCGCACCAGGGGTCCGTCGGGGCGGTCGAGCAGGTTGACGTAGACGGGGCCGTCCACCCGCGCACGCAGGTGGTCGTACGTTTCGCGGGTGGCCAGGTGCGCGGGCACCGCGCCGGACGAGAAGGCGTCCATCACGGCGGCGTCGAAGCGGTCCCGCCCCTCGTTCAGGAACACGCGGCCGTCCGCGTGCACGACGGTCAGGCGCCCGCCCGGGCCCCCCTCGCGGGCGAGCCAGCCGCCGGCCCAGGGCAGGCGGTCGCGGACGACGCGGGTGACAAGGGGGTCGATCTCGACCGCCGTGGCGGTGGCCCGGGGCCGCGAGGCCAGCAGGCGGGCTGGCAGGCCATAGCCCCCGCCGCCGACGAACAGCACGGCCGCGTCCGGTCCCAGGTCGCGGTCCATCCGGTCCCAGATCCAGCGGGTGTAGGGCAGGACCAGGGGCTCGTCCGCCGGCGCCCCCGCGGGGCCCGATCGTTCGGCGGCCTGCCGGGTGCGGTCGGACAGGAGGTGGACGGCGCTGCCCTGGCTTACGACGTCGAGGCAGGACAGGCCGGATTCATATTCGCAAGCCGGACCCAGGGTCAGGGCACCCGCCACCGCGACCGCCCCGGGCCAGAGCGCGACGCCGGGCGGGGTCGGGCGCGCCCGACCCGCGCAACGCCGGCAGGCACGCGAGCGCCGCCGCGCCGCAGCCCGCGAAGGTGGCGGTGGACCCGATCAGCGGCAGGGCCACGAAGCCCGCCAGCACCGCCCCCCCGATGGCCCCCAGCGATCCCGCCGCCAGCACGGCGCCTAGCGACGAGCCTTCGCGCCCCGGCCGGGCCTCCACCGCCATCTTCGCCAGGAGCGGCGAAGGCAGGCTGACCAGGACGGCGGCGGGCAGGAACGCGACCGTCACGGCCAGGGCCATGCCGCCCGTGCCCCGCGCGCCCAGGCCGTAGACGAGGCCCAGCACGAGGGGCGAGACGGCCATCAGAACGGCGGTCGCCACCAGCGCGACGGCCACGATGCGCAGCGCCGCCGGTCGGGGGCGTTCGGCGACCAGGCCCCCCAGGGCGCTGCCTACGGCGAAGCCCGCCAGGACGACGGCGATCACGGTGGTCCAGGTCAGGAGCGACGTGCCGAAGAACGGCGCCAGGACGCGGCCCGCCGCGATCTCGTAGGTGAGGCCCAGCGCGGACAGGGCGGTGATGAGCGCGATGGCCGTCCAGAAGCGCATGGCATCCCCTTTGCCCCCGGGGCTTAGGGGGCGGTGGGAGCGGGTGCAAACCCCCAAACCGCTCCTACCTCGGCCCTCCCCCGTAAGGGGAGGGTCGCGTTCTCCGGGGGGGGCGGCCGCTTACAGCAGGCCTTCGGCGCGGAAGCTGACCTCCGTGGCGCGGCCGACGATCAGGTGGTCGTGCAGGACGATGCCCAGGACCTCGCCCGCGGCCTTCAGCGCGCGGGTCACGTCGATGTCGGCGCGCGACGGCGTGGGGTCGCCCGAAGGGTGGTTGTGGACCAGGATCAGCGCGGAGGCGTTCAGCGCGAGCGCCCGCTTCATCACCTCGCGCGGATAGACGGGAACGTGGTCGACGGTGCCGCGGCCCGCCTCCTCGTCGGCGATCAGGACGTTCTTGCGGTCGAGGTAGAGGACGCGCAGCGATTCGGTGCCGCGATGCGCCATGGCCGTGCGCAGATAGCGCAGCACGTCGTCCCAGCGCGACAGGACGGGACGCTGCATGACGCTGCTGCGGGCCATGCGGTGGGACACGGCCTCCGCCAGGCGCAGGGCCTCCACCACGGCGGGGCCGGCGCCCGCGACCTCGCGCAGGGCCGCCGCGTCGGCGGACAGGACGCCGGCCAGCGTGCCGAACCGCTTGAGCAGGCGCGCGGCCAGGGGCTTGGTGTCCACCCGCGCCAGGGGCGCGAAGAGCAGCATCTCGAGCAGCTCGTAGTCCTGCAGCGCCGCCGCGCCGCCTTCCGCGAACCGGGCGCGCAGGCGGGCGCGGTGGTTGCGGCGGTAGTCGGTGGCGTCCGCGTCGTCGGGAACGGTGGTGCTGGCGAACAGGTCGGGATCGTCGGGCATGGGGCCGGTCTGGCCCGCAGCCGGTTAGGGATCCGTTGACGGGCGCGCGACGGCCCGGCCCCCGTGGGGTCAGGCGTCGTATGTCGGGTGGAACAGGCCCGCGGGGGACAGGGTGAAGATGTCGGCCCCCGTCGCGGTCACGCCGATGGAATGCTCGAACTGGGCGGACAGGGACTTGTCGCGGGTCACGGCCGTCCAGTCGTCGGCCAGGACCTTGGTTTCGGGGCGGCCCAGGTTCACCATGGGCTCGATGGTGAAGAACATCCCCTCCTCCAGCACGGGGCCGGTGCCGGGGCGGCCGTAATGCAGGACGTTGGGCGGCGCGTGGAACACGCGGCCCAGCCCGTGCCCGCAGAAGTCGCGCACCACGGACATGCGGTGGGCTTCGGCATAGGCCTGGATCGCGAAGCCGACGTCGCCGAAGGTGTTGCCGGGGCGCACGGCCTCGATCCCGCGCATCAGGGCGTCGTGGGTCACGTCCATCAGGTTGCGCGCCTTGATCGACGGCTTGCCCGCCACGAACATCCGCGACGTGTCGCCGAACCAGCCGTCCACGATCACGGTCACGTCGATGTTGGCGATGTCGCCGTCCTTCAGGGTCTTGGCGCCCGGAATGCCGTGGCAGACGACGTGGTTCACGCTGATGCACGAGGCGTGGGCATAGCCCTTGTAGCCGATGGTGGCGGAGGTCGCGCCCGCCTCCTCGACCCACCGCGTGATCTGGGCGTCCAACTCGGCCGTGGACACGCCGGGCACCACCAGGGGGGCCGTGCGGTCCAGGATCTCGGCGGCCAGGCGGCCCGCCGCGTGCATGCCGGCGAAGTCCGCGTCCTCGTGGATGCGGATGCCGTCGCGGGTCAGTCGGCCGGTGTGTTGGTCCACGCGTCACCTTTCCTGCGCTGTCGGGAGGGGATGTAATGCAACGACCCCCCGGGATAAAGGGATGGGCGGCCCGGGGCGGCGGACCTATACCTTCCAGACATGAGCGAACAGACCCCCACCGCCCCCCGACCCACCGCCGCGATGCTGGTCGTGGGCGACGAGATCCTGTCGGGCCGCACGCGCGACGCGAACATGCACCACCTGGCGAACCGCCTGACGGAGGCGGGCATCGACCTGGCCGAAGTGCGCGTGGTGCGCGACGACCCGGACGCCATCGTGGCGGCCCTGCGCGCCCTGTCGGAGGCGTGGGACACCGTGTTCACGTCGGGCGGGATCGGTCCCACCCACGACGACATCACGGCGGACGCGGTGGGCGCGGCCTTCGGCGCGGCGGTGGACGTGCGCGACGACGCGCGCGCGCTGCTGGCCGCGCATTACGCCCCCCGCGGGATCGAACTGAACGAGGCGCGGCTGCGCATGGCGCGCATCCCCGAGGGTGCCACCCTGATCGACAACCCCGTCAGCGCCGCGCCGGGCTTCACGATCCGCAACGTCCACGTGATGGCGGGCGTGCCGAAGATATTCGCTGCGATGGTGGAGTCGGTGATCCCCACGCTGACGGGCGGCGCGCCGCTCCTGTCGGATTCGATCCGCGTCCACCGGGGCGAGGGGGACGTCGCGGGCCCCCTGGGGGAGGTCGTGGCGGCGCACCCGGATTGCCGCTTCGGGTCCTATCCGTTCGCGGACAGGGACGGGTCCTTCGGGGCGAACGTGGTGGTGCGGGGCACGGACCGGGCGGCGCTGGACCGGGCGGTGGCGGCGCTGCGCGACGCGTTCGGCGCGGATGCCGGCTGAGGGGGTCCAGGACCGCGACTGGCAGACCGTGATCGACGGTTGCTGGCCCGCGGCGCGCGTGGTCCGCGCGGGACCCTGGACCATCCGCGTGACGCATGGCGCCGGGGGGCGGGTCTCGGCGATCTCGGGCGACGCGCCGGACGACCTGGACCGGGCGATCGCCGCCACGCGGGCCGAAGGGCAGCGGCCCGGCTTCGTCGTGTGGCCGCACCAGGGCGCGCTGGACGCGGCGCTGGCGGCCCGCGGCTACGTCGTCGAGGACGCGGTGAACCTGTACGCCGTGGCGGTCGCGGGCGCCGAACCCCCGCCCATCGCCACGGCGTTCCCCGTTTGGCCGCCCCTGCAGGCCATGCGCGACATCTGGGAGGCGGGCGGCATCGGCCCCGCGCGGCAGGCGGTCATGGCGCGGGCGGCCGATCCCACGGGCCTGCTGGCGCGGTGCGGGGACCGGGCGGGCGGGACCGCGTTCGTGGCGGCCCACGGCGACGCCGCCATGCTGTCCGCGGTGGAGGTCCTGCCCCCGTGCCGCCGCCGGGGCCTGGCGGGCCTCCTGCTGCGGGCGGGGCTGGTCTGGGCGGCGTCGCGGGGTTGCGCGGTGCTGGGCCTGGTGACGACGCGCGACAACGCGGCCGCGAATGCCGCCTATGCCGCGCACGGCATGGCGCGGCTGGGCGGATACCATTACCGCCGGGCGCCGCGGGCGTGATGCGCTTGGCCGCCGCGCTGGCGTTGCTGGCGTCGCTGGCGGGACGGGCCGGGGCGGTCGACCTGGTGCTGCCCGCGGGGGCGGAGCGGACGCACGCGGCCACCGTGCCCCTGGCGACGCATCGGGTCGCGGTGGCCCCCTTCGACGGCGAAACGGTGCCCCGCCGCGCGGTGGAGGGGGTGGTCACGCGGCAGGTCTGGCGCGCGCCCCTGCCGCCGGGCGGGACCCCCCTGATGGTGGTGGCGCCGCTGCGCGAGGCGCTGGCGGCGGACGGCTGGCGCGTGGCGCTCGATTGCGAGGCACGGGCCTGCGGCGGGTTCGACTTCCGCTTCGCGGTGGACGTGACGCCCGCGCCCGCGATGTTCGTGGACCTGAACGCGTTCCGCTATCTGTCGGCCGTCAAGGACGACGCCTGGCTGACAGTGCTGGCCAGCGTGTCGGCGGGCGTGGCCTATGTGCAGGCGACGCATGTGGGGCCGCCGGACGAGGATGCGGTGGCGGCGGCGCCGACCGGACGCGCGGCCGCGCCGGCAGGCGCCCCCGCCGTGGCGGCGGACCTGGCCGCGCGGGGCCGGGCCATCCTGTCGGACCTGACCTTCGCGCCGGGCGGCACGGCGCTGACGACGCGGGACTACGCCTCGCTGGCGATGGTGGCGGCGTTCCTGCGCGACGACCCGGACGCCACGGTGGCCCTGGTCGGGCACACGGACGCCGAAGGGGGGACGGAAGGCAACCTGGCCATCTCGCGCCGCAGGGCGGAGGCGGTGCGCGACCGGCTGATCGCCGAGCATGGCGTGGACCCGGCACGGGTGGAGGCGCGCGGCGTCGCGTACTTCGCGCCGCTCGCGTCCAACGCGGACGCCGCGGGGCGGGCCCTGAACCGGCGGGTGGAGGTGGTGGTCACATCGGTGGGCGCGACCGGTGCCAGTCCCCTGGCCCCCGATCCCGGTACGCCCCCACCAGATAGTCGATGAAGGCCCGCACCTTGGGCTGCGTGTAGCGGCCCGGCGGATAGAGCGCGTACACGCCCTGCACCTCCGGCTCCAGGCCTTCGATGGCGGGCACGAGGCGCCCGTCGCGCAGGGCGTCGGCGTAGAGGAACGCGGGCAGATAGGCGATGCCCAGCCCTTCCACGGCGGCGTTCAGGAGCGACTGCCCGTCGTTCACCGTCAGCCAGCCGCTGGAGCGGACCTGCCGCGCCTCGCCCGTGGGGGAGGTCACGCGCCACACGCTGCCATCGGCCTGGTTGGAATAGTGCAGGAGCTTGTGGTCGTTCAGATCCTCGATCCGCGCGGGGCGGCCGTAATCTTCCAGGTAGCGGGGGGAGGCGATCATCATCTTGTGCGTTTCGGCCAGCTTACGGGCCATCAGGGACGAATCCTCCAACTCGCCCACGCGGATGGCGAGGTCGAACCCTTCGGAGATCAACTCGACGTAGTGGTTGTCGAGCACGACGTTGACCGTGATCTCCGGATAGTCGTGCAGGAAGGGGCCCAGGATCGGGGATAGGTGGTTGACGCCGAAATCGGTGGTTACGTGAACGCGCAGCAGGCCCGAGGGCGCCGCCTGCATGGCCGTGACCAGCGCGTCCGCGTCGCCCGCGTCCAGCAAGACGCGCCGCGCGCGGTCGTAGTATGCCAGGCCGATGTCGGTCGGGCTGACCCGCCGCGTGGTTCGGTTCAGCAGACGCGCGCCCAGCCGCGTTTCCAGCGACGAGACGTGCTTGGAGACGGCGGACTTCGAGATGCCGAGCTTGCGGGCCGCATCGGTGAAGCCGCCCTGATCGACGACGGTGGCGAAGGCTTCCATTTCGGACAAACGATCCATGCGCGCCCTCCCGGTGGGATTGGTGACGGTTGCGCGACGGTGTGATTCCCGAATGGGGCGAAAGGGGGGACGGAAACGCACTGGTTCCGAAGGGTTTGAGACGAATCGCGAGGGGCATGGGGGGTGGGGCGCCCTTTCGCCCCGCGCGGGGCGTCCTTCGCTTCGAGGACCCCTTACAGCGTCGCGGCCAGTCGCGCGCCCTGGTCGATGGCGCGCTTGGCATCCAGTTCGGCCGCCACGTCGGCGCCGCCGATGACGTGGCAGGCGATGCCCTGGGCCTCCAACGCGTCGGCCAGGCCGCGTTCGGGTTCCTGGCCCGCGCACAGGACGATCGTGTCGGCGGGGACCAGACGCGGCTTGCCGTCGATGGTGACATGCAAGCCGTCGGCGTCGATCCGGTCGTAAGTCGCGCCGGGCACCATCTGCACGGCCTTCATCGCCAGGGCGGCGCGGTGGATCCAGCCCGTCGTCTTGCCAAGTCCCTTGCCCAGCTTCGTCGTCTTGCGCTGCAGGATCGTGATCTCGCGCGCCGACGGTTCGGGCCGGGGGCCGTCGGGGGACAGGCCGGCGGGATGGTCGGCAGGGTCGACCACGCCCCACTCGGCCAGCCAACGGTCCAGATCCTCCGTCGGCGTCTGGCCGCCCGGATGGGTCAGGAAGTCGGCCGTGTCGAAGCCGATGCCGCCCGCGCCGATGACGGCCACGCGGGGGCCGACCGCCGCGTCGCCGCGCAGCACGTCCACGTAGCTGGCGACGTTGGGGCCGTCCTGTCCTGGAATGCCGGGGTCGCGGGGGGTGACGCCGGTGGCGACCACCACGTGGTCGGCGTCCCGCAGGTCGTCGACCGTCGGTTCCGCCCCCAGGCGCAGGTCGATCGCGGGGTGGTCGAGCATGCGGGCCATCCAGTCGACCAGGCCCACGAACTCCTCCTTGCCGGGGACGACCTTCGCCAGGTTCAATTGGCCGCCGACCTCCGGCGCGCGGTCCCAGACCGTGACGCGGTGGCCGCGTTCGGCCGCGACCATCGCGACGGTCGTGCCCGCCGCGCCCGCGCCGACCACGGCGACGTGACGGGGGGCGTCGGCGGGGTCGTAGCGCAACTCCGTCTCGTGGCAGGCGCGGGGGTTCACGAGGCACGAGGACACCTTGCCCGCGAAGGTGTGGTCCAGGCAGGCTTGGTTGCAGGCGATGCAGGGCGTGATGCGGTCGGCGCGGCCCGCTGCGGCCTTGGCGACGAAGTGGCTGTCGGCCAGGAAGGGGCGGGCCATCGACACCATGTCCGCCGCCCCGTCGGCCAGCAGCCCTTCGGCCACCTCGGGCGTGTTGATGCGGTTCGAGGTGATCAGCGGGATCGACACCGTGCCCATCAGCTTCTTCGTGACCCAGGCGAAGGCCGCGCGGGGGACCGACGTGGCGATGGTCGGGATGCGTGCCTCGTGCCAACCGATGCCGGTGTTCAGGATCGACGCGCCCGCAGCCTCGACCTTGCGGGCCAGGGTGACGACCTCGGACCAGGGCTGCCCGCCGGGGACCAGATCCAGCATCGACAGACGATAGATGACGATGAAGTCGGGGCCGACGGCCTCGCGCACGCGGCGCACGACCTCGACCGCCAAGCGCTGGCGGGCGTCCATCGACCCGCCCCAGCGGTCGGTGCGGTGGTTCGTGCGCTCGGCCAGGAACTGGTTGATGAAGTAGCCTTCGGAGCCCATGACCTCGACCCCGTCGTATCCGGCTTGGCGGGCGCGGGCGGCGGCGGTGGCGATGTCGGCGATCTGCTTGGCGATCCCGTCCTCGTCCAACTCGGCGGGCTTGAACGGCGAGATGGGGGACTTGATCGCGCTGGGCGCCACGCAATGGGGCGAATAGGCATAGCGACCGGCATGGAGGATCTGCATCGCGATGCGTCCGCCCGCCGCATGGACCCGGTCCGTGACGACCCGGTGGTTGGCGATGTCCTGTTCCGTGAACAGCCCCGCCGCGCCCGGCAGGACGCCGCCTTCCTTGTTGGGCGCCATGCCGCCCGTGACCATCAGGCCCACGCCCCCTTCGGCCCGTTCGGCATAGAAGGCCGCGACCCGGTCCCAATCGCCCAACTCCTCCAACCCGGTATGCATGGACCCCATCAGCACCCGGTTGGGCAGCGTGACGTGGCCCAGGTCGAGCGGGGACAGGAGGTGGGGATAGGCGGACATGGGCGGACCCCTTTGCGGTTCGTCCGCTCTATGTGGCGCGTGGGGGGCGGGCTGTCACGGGCGACGCGGCGTCGCGATGCTGCCGCGTCAGTTCGGTCCGATCATGGCGCAGTCGAGTTCGAGCGCTAAAGCGTGCAAGCGTTTGTCGCGTGTCCAGAGCCGGGCGCCTTCCGTGACGACGCATGACAGCAGAAGCGTCGCATCGACCGTGCCGATCCCACGATTATGGAGGGGATGACGTTCGATGAACTCCTGCACTTCCGTCACGCTCACGAAGCGGGTCCGCACGAGCTTGCTCAATTCCCGCAGGACCGCGGTGCGGTTCGCGATGCTGCCGAGCGCCAGTTCGGTCACCACGAAGGGATGGCAGGCGATCCGGTTCGCCGCCAACCGATCGGTCAGCAGCGGAACCGGGCTTCGAATGTGGTCGATCCAGACGGACGTATCGACCAGGATCATTCCGGATCCATGGTCTCCCAGTACCGTCTGCGTGGCGGCGCTTCGGCGTTCGGGTCGGACCCACCCATGAGCGCCAACCTGCGCGACGCTTCCATGTGCATCATGTCGCGAAGCGCCTTCTGGATCAGTTGGGATCGGTTCTCGATCCCCGTCATCTCCATCGCGTCCCGCATCAGCTTGTCGTCGAGGGTAACGGTCGTGCGCATGGCAGCCTCCTGCATCATGGGGCGCATCATATGATGCACTCCATGATGCAGGTCAACCATCGAGCGACGGCATGCGTCCTACAGGTCCATGTAGACGTGGCTCTCGCCCACCGCACCCGGATGGGTCGCGGCGCCCTTGCGGGCGGAGCCGACCAGTTTGGCGTACTTCCACAGCGCACCGGACGAATAGATCGTGGGCTTGGCACCGGTCCAGGCGGCTTTGCGGGCCTCCAGTTCCTCCGCCGACAGGGCCACGGACAGCTCGCCCGCGACCGCGTCGATCGTGATGACGTCGCCGTCGCGCAGCAGGCCGATGGGACCGGCATGGGCGGCCTCCGGGCCGACATGGCCCACGCAGAAGCCACGCGTGGCACCCGAGAAGCGGCCGTCGGTGATCAGCGCGACCTTCTTGCCCATGCCCTGGCCGGACAGGGCCGCGGTGGTGGCCAGCATCTCGCGCATGCCGGGACCGCCCGCGGGACCCTCGTTGCGGATGACCAGGACCTCGCCTTCCTCGTAGCGGCGCGCGCGCACCGCCTCGAACGCGTCCTCCTCGGACTCGAAGACGCGGGCGGGACCGGTGAAGCGCTGGTCCTCGGCCTTCATGCCGGCGACCTTCACGATGGCGCCGTCCGGGGCCAGGTTGCCCTGCAGGCCGACCACGCCGCCGGTGGGCGTGATGGGGTTGGCGGCGGGGTGGATCACGCGGCCGTCGGCCTCGCCCCGCGTCTCGTCCAGGGTCTCGCCAATGGTCTTGCCGGTGGCGGTGATGCAATCCTCGTGGATCAGGCCGGCCTTACGCAGTTCCTTCATCACGACGGGCACACCGCCCGCTTCATAGAGGTCCTTGGCGACGAACTGGCCGCCGGGCTTCAGGTCGACGAAATAAGGCGTGTCGCGGAAGATCGCGCAGACGTCCATCAGGTCGAAATCGATCCCCGCCTCGTGCGCGATGGCGGGCAGGTGCAGGCCCGCGTTGGTGCTGCCCCCGGTGCAGGCCACCACCCGCGCCGCGTTCTCCAGCGACTTGCGGGTGACGACGTCGCGGGCGCGGACGTTCTTCTCGATCAGGCGCATGACCGCCTCGCCCGACGCGACGGAATATTGATCGCGGCTCTCGTAGGGCGCCGGCGCGCCGCTGCTGTTCGGCAGGGCCAGGCCGATGGCTTCGGACACGCAGGCCATGGTGTTGGCGGTGAACTGCCCGCCGCAGGCACCCGCCGACGGGCAGGCGACGCGCTCCAGCACGTCCAGCGCCTCGTCCGACAGGGTGCCGGCCTGGTGGTTGCCCACCGCCTCGAACATGTCCTGCACGGTCAGGTCGCGGTCGCGGTACTGCTCCGGCACGGGGGCGCCGGCGGGGGCGCGGCCGGGCAGGATCGACCCGCCATAGATGAAGACGCTGGGCGTGTTCAGGCGGACCATCGCCATCATCATGCCGGGCAGGGACTTGTCGCAGCCCGCGAGCCCCACCAGCGCGTCGTAGCAATGGCCGCGCATCGTCAGCTCCACGGTGTCCGCGATGGCATCGCGCGAGGCCAGCGACGACCGCATCCCCTCGTGGCCCATGGCGATGCCGTCCGTCACGGTGATGGTCGTGAACTCGCGGGGCGTGCCGCCGCCCTGCTTGACGCCCAGCTTCACGGCCTGGGCCTGCCGGCTCAGTGCGATGTTGCAGGGTGCGGCCTCGTTCCAGCAGGTCGCGACGCCGACGAAGGGCTGGTGGATCTCCTCGTCCCCCAGGCCCATCGCGTAGAAGTAGCTCCGGTGCGGTGCGCGCGCCGGCCCTTCCGTGACGTGCCGGCTGGGCAGGTTGGTCTTGTCGGTGGGCCGCTTCAGCATGGCCGTCTCTCCCCGTGTCCCCGTTGGGGCCCTGCATAGGCGGGGCACGACCCGGAGGGCAACCGCGCCCGATTGTTTGGCCCGCGCCGCTGGGCTAGGCGGGGGCGACCCCGCCGCCGGTGCCCGCCCATGTGGACCCTTCCCTTCGCGCAGTACGTCGCCCCTGCCCGGGCTAGGCCGGAGCTGTGGCGCGTGGGCGTGGGCATCGTGCTGATCACCGCGATCTACGGCGCGACGATCATGTCGCTGTTCGCCGCCGTCGCGGTGCTGGCGGGACCCGCGGACCTGGACCGCTGGATGCTGGGGCTGGCCGACGGCACGGGCCCGGTGTTCATCCTGATCATCCTGGCCACCTTCGCGGGGCTTGCCCTGGGCCCGGCCGTGGCCGTGCGCGCCCTGCACGCCCGGTCCCCCCGGACGCTGCTGGGGCCGGATTGGACGGCGCCCTTCGCGGTGGCCGCGGCGGCGACGCTGGTCCTGGGGCTGGCCGCCATCGTGCTGGTGCCCCGCCCCTTCGACCTGGTCCCGAACACGGATGCGGGAACGTGGCTGGCCTTCCTGGTCCCGGCGCTGGGCCTGCTGCTGGTCCAGACCGGGGCGGAGGAGGTGGCGTTCCGGGGATACCTGCAGCAGCAGTTGGCCGCGCGGTTCGACCACCCGGCGGCGTGGATGGTCCTGCCGTCGGTCGGGTTCGGGATGCTGCACTACGACCCCGCGGGGACGGGGCCGAACGCCTGGCTGATCGTCGCGGCGACGACGCTGTTCGGGTTGCTGGCCGCCGACCTGACGCGGGTGTCGGGCAACATCGGCGCGGCCTGGGGCATGCACTTCGCCAACAACGTGGTCGCGCTGCTGATCGTCGGCGTCCAGGGGTCGCTGTCGGGCCTGTCGCTGTGGACCACGCCCTTCGGCACGGAGGACGCGGCCCGTCTGCCGCTGCTGCTGGGGCAGGACATGGCGATGACGGTCATCATCTGGGCCACGATCCGGCTGTGGATGGCGCGCCGGGGGCTGGGCTGACGCGGATGGCGCGCGGGCGGCGCGGTTGCGTGCCCTCCGCCCCCCGCATATCTGCATCCCGCAGACCCGGGGGACACGCATGAACTGGATCGACAACTACGTCCGGCCGAAGATTAACAGCCTGTTCTCGCGTCGCGAGGTGCCGGAGAACCTGTGGGCCAAGTGCGACGAGTGCGGCACGATGCTGTTTCACCGCGAGGTGAAGGACAACCTGCGCGTCTGTACCAATTGCGGCCACCACATGTACATCCCACCCCGCGAGCGGCTGGAGGCCCTGTTCGACGGCGGCGCCTATACGGAGGTGCCGGTCCCCCAGCCCATCGCCGACCCGCTGCAGTTCCGCGACCAGAAGCGGTATCCCGAACGCCTGAAGGCCGCGCAGAAGGCCACGTCGGAGGCGGAGGCGATGATCGTCGCCGAGGGCGAGATCCTGCGCACCCCCGCCCTGGTGGCCGTGCAGGATTTCGGCTTCATGGCCGGGTCTATGGGGATGCAGGTCGGCAACGCGATGATCGCCGCGGCCGAGCGCGCGGTCGAACGGCGCAAGCCCCTCGTCGTCTTCACCGCCGCGGGCGGCGCGCGGATGCAGGAGGGGATCCTTTCGCTGATGCAGATGCCCCGCACCACCGTCGCGGTCGAGATGATGGCGGAGGCCGGCGTGCCCTACGTCGTCGTGCTGACCCACCCCACGACGGGCGGCGTCACCGCGTCCTATGCCATGCTGGGTGATGTCCACATCGCGGAGCCCGGCGCGCTGATCTGCTTCGCGGGCCCCCGCGTGATCGAGCAGACGATCCGGGAAACGCTGCCCGAAGGGTTCCAGCGGGCCGAATACCTGCGCGACCACGGCATGATCGACCGCGTCACCCCGCGGGCCGAGCAGAAGGCCGAGATCGCGACGATCCTGCGGATGCTGACCGGCGCGGGCCCCGTGGTCCACGGCGACCTGCCCAAGCCCGACGCCGCGCTCGCGGTCGCCGCGCCCGCGCCGCAGGGCTGACGGCCCGCGCCATGGCTCGCTCCGACGCCGTGCTGGAGCGTCTGATGGCGCTGCACCCGAAGGTCATCGACCTGTCGCTGGACCGGATGCACCGCCTGCTGGCGGCCCTGGGCCATCCCGAACGCGACCTGCCGCCCGTGGTCCACGTGGCGGGCACGAACGGCAAGGGCAGCACGGTGGCGACGATCCGCGCGGGCCTGGAAGGGGCGGGCGAACGGGTCCACGCCTATACCTCGCCGCATCTGGCGCGCTTCCACGAACGGATCCGTCTGGGCGGCGCGCTGATCGCGGAGGACGCCCTGGCGGACGTCCTGGCCGAGTGCGAGGCCGCGAACGGCGACGCGCCGATCACCTATTTCGAGATCACGACCTGCGCCGCGCTGCTGGCCTTCGCGCGGACGCCCGCGGACTGGACCCTGCTGGAGGTCGGCCTGGGCGGCCGGCTGGACGCGACGAACGTGATCGCGCCCCGCCTGTGCGCGATCACGCCGGTCGCGATGGACCACCAGGCGTTCCTGGGCGACACGCTGGAGGCCATCGCGGGCGAGAAGGCCGGCATCCTGAAGCGGGGCGTGCCCTGCGTGGTCGGGCCGCAGGAGGACGAGGCGCTGGCCGTGATCGAGGATCGCGCGGCGCGGGTCGGCGCGCCGCTGCGGATCCACGGACAGGACTGGCATGTCGGGCGGGACGGGGACCGCCTGGTGTTCCAGGACGGCGACGGTCTGATGGACCTGCCCCTGCCCGTCCTTCCGGGGCCGCATCAGATCGGGAACGCGGGCATCGCCATCGCCGCCCTGCGCGCCCTGGGCCGTGCGGGGGGCGCGGAGGCCGCGGTCACGCGCACCGAATGGCCCGCGCGCATGCAGAGGTTGACGGGTCATCCGCTGAACGCCCTGGCCCACGGGGCCGAGCTGTGGCTCGACGGCGGGCACAACCCCGCGGCGGGACGGGCCGTGGCCGACACCCTGGCCGCGATGCCCCCGCGCGCCACGCACGCGGTGGCGGGGCTGCTGCGCACGAAGGACGCGGCAGGCTACTTCGCGCCGCTGGCCAGTCGCCTGAGCGGCGTGCGCACGGTGTCGATCCCCGGCGAGGCCGCGACCCTGTCGGCGGACGAGACGGCGGAGGCGGCCAACCGCGCGGGGCTGGCGGCGGTCCCTTCGGCGAACGTCGAAGCCGCGGTGGGGGACATCGCCGCGCGGGCACCCGGCGCGCGGATCCTGATCTGCGGATCGCTCTATCTGGCAGGCCACGTGCTTCGGATGGGCTAGGCGGCGGACGGCGCCCCCGTTTCGGGGGCGCGCGTGCCCCGCATCAGTCGCCGCCGGGCCCTTCGGGCGTGACGGGGCGGCGGTCGTCGTCGCTGACGCGGTCGTCGGGACGCGCCGTCTCCTGCCGGCGGGCGGTCGCCATCTGCTCGCGCGAGCTGGGGGTTCCGGCAGCCTCCGCGCCCGTGCCCAGGGGGGCCGCGCCGGGGTCGGGGAAGCCCTGCTTGTCGCCCGTGCGCCCCGACGAGATGTCGTCCTTCAGCATCGCCGCGGTCGCGCCCTCCCGCTCCTCCAGGGGGGTGTCGGGATCGTAGGCCAGCTCCTTGCCGTCCTTCTTGGGTCCGTCGTCGTCCTTACCTGTCATGGGTCCGCTCCTGCGATTGTCGGGCGTTCAACGGACGCGGCGGGGACCTGTTCCCTGGCGCAGGGGGTGGCGTGCGGTCGCGGCGATGGCGCGGCGGTGCCGCGAAGTCTAGGTCCACCGCAGCATCCGAAAGGCCACGCCATGATCCCCGCACGCTTCGCCCCCGTCCTGTTCTCGCTGCTGTTGTCGGGAATGATGTCGTTCCTCGTCTCCGGCTTCTCGACCTGGCGGGCGGTGGGGATGATCGACGGCTTCGCGGGGCTGTGGATCCCCGCCTGGCTGGGAAGCTGGGCCATCGCGTTCCCCGCCGTGCTGGTGGTGGCCCCCGTCGCCCGCCGCATCGTGGCGCGCGTCACCGTCTGAGCGACATCGGTCAGTCGGCCGGATCCAGCCCCAGGTCACGCCGCAGCAGGGCGTTCACGTGGGCCGACATTTTGCCCCTCGCCCGCAGCCCTTCGATCACGTCAGGGTCGAGCATCAGGTTCATCCGCCGCTTGCGGGATGCGGGGGGCAGGGGGGGGCGGCCGCGGACGGCGTTGGCGAAGAACGCGTCGTCGAGTTCACGCACTTCGCCGTCCTCATCCGTATAGGGTTCTGTTGCGTTCATGCTTCCGTCGCTCCCGTTCGTTCGCCTTCCGCATGCTGATAACCCGCACGCGGTCTTCGCGCCGTGTCCAGCATACGACTACCAGTCGTCCTCCGAGTGGGACGATCGTGATGAACCTGACCTCGTCGTAGTTCCGTCGCGTATCCTTCCCGGTCTGCGCTTCGTCCCAATCCACCGAGCCGAAGTCCGCGAAGTCCAGCCCACGCTCCCGCAGCGTCGCCCTGCGCTTGGCTTCGTCCCATTCCAGCTTCATCGGTTCGTATACACACGTTTAATGGGGCGATCAAGACGGCCCCGTCAGCGCCGGAAGGGCGATGGGCGCAGGCTGCGGGACGCGGCGTCCGCCACGTCGGCGATGCGCTTGGCGCGGGTGGGTGCGGTCCGGGCCGTCTTGATCCATTCCAGCGTGCCCCGCCGGACGGACCGGGGCCAGGCGTTCCACGCGTTCAAGGTCCCCAGGACGGCGGCCAGGTCGTCCGGCACGATCCCCGCCTCCACGTCGTCCAGGAAGCTCCACGTCCCGCTGCCCTGCGCCACCGCGATCGCGGCCTCGCCCGCAGGGGTCATGGCGCCGGATGCCCGGGCCTGATCCACCAGTCGCTTGTTCAGCGCGGACCAGGCCGACGTCGGCTTGCGGGGTGCGATCAGATGGGCCGACCGGTCGTCGTCCACCTTCTGGGTGACCGCATCGACCCAGCCCCAGCAGAGCAACTCCTCCACCGCCGCCAGCCAGTCCCGCAGGGCCGCGCGGGACGGCACCGTCACGACCGCCCGGCCCTTCAGCACCTCCGTCATGCTTCGCGCCATTCGCCCGGGGGCAGGCCGTCCAGCGTCCAGTCGCCCACGGACCAGCGGATCAGGCGCAGGACGGGGTGGCCGACATGGGCGCACATGCGCCGGACCTGCCGGTTGCGGCCTTCGGTGATCGTCAGGCGCAGCCACGTGTCGGCGATGGACTTCCGGACACGCACGGGCGGGTCGCGGGGCCACAGCCAGTCCGGCGTTGCAACCGGTTGCAGCGCTGCGGGCCGGGTCGGGCCGTCCTTCAGCATCACGCCCGCCTGCAGCGCTTGCAACGCGGCGTCGTCCGGTATCCCTTCGACCAGGGCGAAGTAGGTCTTGGGGGTCTGGGCCTTCGGTTCCGTGATCCGCGCCTGCAACCGCCCGTCGTCGGTCAGCACCAGCAGCCCCTCGCTGTCCCGGTCCAGCCGCCCGGCGGCGTACACGTCCTTCGGCAACCCCAGCCCCGCGAGCCCCTCCCACCGCCCTTCCGGCGTGAACTGGGACAGGACGTTCATCGGCTTGTTGAGAAGGACGATCACCGAGGATGTTTCAACGGTCCGGGTCGAACGTCTTGTTCCGAGCACGCAATGGACCATAGCCCAAGGCTTGCGTTACCTCGGTAAGAGAGACGGAGATTTCGCGCGGTAAGGGTTGCGGGTAAGGACGCTGATCCTGTGCGACGAGCCGTAGCGGATCACCCTCCACGATCTCGTCCGAGACTAGGACCCAGGCCGCCGACCAACAATTCCAGGTGCCGCCCCGGCGTCCGGTCACCGGATTGAAGCTGTTTGGCCCGTAGTTGAAACAGATATTCGCGGTCTCTCCTCGCTCTTCGATCCTCCAGCGGCCCAAATTGGTCCGCATGGCTCCCGGATATACAAGGTATGCTGTTCCATCGGGCGCAAGATAGTTTATCTGAGTACCATGTGATGGCTCCCAATTCCGGGTCGTCGTATTGCTGAGGAACGCACTAAGCGCGTCTTCATCGGCGAGCAGTGCGTTGAAGCGCTGTCGATCCTGAGGCTCCATCGTCGCTTGCAGTAGACCCTGCGTTGAGCAGCCCGCTCCAAGTAGCGCTACGAGGATAACGCCGATCGTCCGTCCGATCATCTCTCAAACCCTTTCGTGTTCTGGCGTCCCATTACCTCCGCCCATACCACAAGAAATACCCTATGGTCAGCGGGATCGCCCCCATCACAAGGGCGAAGGCACCGATCTGCACCAGGCCCAGGGCCAGGGCGATGGTGCCGCCCACCATGATGGCGATCCGAAGGCCGGGGGTGGGGTATTCCAGCAGGACGTCCGCCAGATGTGGGCCCACGAGGGCGAAGAGGGTCGGCATTAGCAGGATGGGCGCCGCGGCGATCAGACCGCCGAGCGACAGGAAGCCCACCCCGGCCGCCTCCCGCGGGCCCGCGCCCAGCATGAGGACCGCGCCGCCGCAGGCCAGGGCCGTCAACCATCCGAAAGCGCGGAAGCCGGGATGCAGCTCGTCGAAGTAGTACCCGTTCAGAAGGGCCTGCGTCGCGGCGAACGTCGCCGCCGCAAGGGCCAATCGCAGAACGACGACCGCGTTATGTGCCCACGCCGTCAATGCGCCTCCGCCCAGGTCTTGCCGATGCCCGCGTCCACGACGATGGGGACCGACAGGGGACGGACGGGCAGGTTGGCGGCGACCATGACCTCCCGCGCCCGCTCGATCAGGGCATCGGCCGCGTCCTCGGCCACCTCGAACAGCAACTCGTCGTGGACCTGCAGCAGCATCCGCGCGTCGATGCCCCGGGTCGCGGCTTCCATACGGACCATGGCGCGGCGGATGATGTCCGCGTTCGACCCCTGGATCGGCGCGTTGATCGCGGCGCGGCGGGCGTATCCGGCGGCGGGCCCGCTGGAGGACACGCCCGGCGTGTGGACCTTGCGGCCGAACAGGGTGGTGACGTAGCCGTCCTTCTTCGCCGCTTTCGTGGTCGCGTCCATGTAGTCCTTGATGCCCGGGAACTTCTCGAAATATCGCTTGATGAAGTCGCCCGCCTCGTCGCGTGGAATGCGCAGGTTGCGGGCCAGCCCGAAGCTGCTGATGCCATAGACGATGCCGTAGTTGATGGCCTTCGCCGACCGGCGCACGTCGGGCGTCATGTCGGCCAAGGGGATGCCGAACATCTCGGACGCGGTGACGGCATGGACGTCGTCGCCCTTGCGGAACGCGTCCTCCAGGGCCGGGACGTCCGCGAACTCGGTCAGCAGCCGCAGCTCGATCTGGCTGTAGTCCAGGCTGACCAGCACGCGGCCCTCGGGGGCGACGAAGGCCTCGCGGATGCGGCGGCCCTCCTCGGTGCGGACGGGGATGTTCTGGAGGTTGGGATCGCTCGAAGCCAGCCGCCCCGTGTTGGCGCCCGCGATGGAATAGGACGTGTGGACCCGGCCCGTGTCGGGATCGATGTGGCCCTGCAGGTTGTCGGTATAGGTGTTCTTCAGCTTGGCGACCTGGCGCCAGTCCAGCATGCGCCGCGCGATGTCGTGCTCGGTGGCCAGATCCTCCAGCACGTCGGCGCCGGTGGCCCACTTGCCCGCCTTGGTCTTCTTGCCGCCGGGCAGGCCCATGTCGCCGAATAGGATCTCGCCCACCTGGGACGGCGAGCCCACGTTGAACGGCTTGCCCGCCAGCGCGTGGATGTCGGCCTCCAACCGGGCCATGGTCTGCGCGAAGGCGCCCGACATGCGCGACAGGTGGTCCCGGTCGACCATGACGCCCGCCATCTCCATCCGCGCGAGGACGGGGACCATGGGGCGTTCCAGGGTCTCGTAGACCTGGGTGACCCGCTCGACATGCAGGCGGGGCTTCAGCAGGTCCCACAGCCGCCAGGTGACCTCCGCGTCCTCCGCGGCATAGGGGGCAGCCTTGTCGATGGCGACGCGGTCGAAGGTGACCTTCGCCTTGCCGGTGCCGATCAGGTCCTTGATGGGCACGCATCGGTGGTTCAGGTAGCGGTCCGCCAACTCGTCCATGCCGTGCCCGTGCAGGCCCGCGTGCTGGGCGTAGGACAGCAGCATCGTGTCGTCGATGGGGGTCACGTCCAGGCCGTGACGCGCCAGGACCTTGAAGTCGTACTTCATGTTCTGGCCGATCTTCAGGATCGCGGGATCGGCCAGCATCGGCTTCAGGATCGCCAGCGCGTCGCCCAGGGGCATCTGCCCGTCGGCCAGCGCGCCGCCACCGAACAGGTCGTCGTCACCCGACTTGTGGCCCAGCGGCACGTAGCAGGCCATGCCGGGCCCGGTGCACAGCGACACGCCCACCAGTTCGGCCCGCATCTCGTCCAGCGACGTCGTTTCCGTGTCCACCGCGACGGCGCCCACGGCCTGGATGCGGTCGATCCAGGCGCGCAGGGCGTCCGCGTCGCGCACGACCTCGTACAGCGAACGGTCGATCGCGGTGGCCTCGGGGGCGGCCGGTGCCTCCGCCGCGGCGGCCTCGATCACGGCGGGGACGTCGGCGTCCAGACGCTCCGCGATCTTGCGGGTCATGGTCCGGAACTCCATCGCGTTCAGGAACTCCAGCAACACGTCCGGGTCGGGGTCGCGCAGCTCCAGCTCGTCCAGCGTGACGGGAACGTCCATGTCGCAGTCGAGCTGGACCAGCCGCTTCGACAGCTCGATCTGCGCGCGGTGGTCGATCAGGGTCTGGCGGCGCTTGGGCTGCTTGATCTCGTCCGCACGGTCGAGCAGCTCCTCCAGCGATCCGAACTCGTCGATCAGCTGCGCGGCGGTCTTGATCCCGATGCCCGGCGCGCCGGGGACGTTGTCCACGCTGTCGCCCGCCAGGGCCTGCACGTCCACGACCTGTGCCGGATCCACGCCGAACTTGTCGCGCACGCCGTCCACGTCGATGCGCTTGTTCTTCATCGGGTCCAGCATCTCGACCCCGTCGCCGACCAGCTGCATCAGGTCCTTGTCGGACGACAGGATGGTGACGCGCCCGCCCGCGTCGCGCGCGCGGCAGGACAGGGCCGCGATGATGTCGTCGGCCTCGAACCCCTCCATCTCGATGGTGTAGAGGTTGAAGGCCCGGCTGGCGTCGCGGGTCAGGGGGATCTGGGGGCGCAGATCCTCGGGCATCTCGGACCGGTTGGCCTTGTACCGGTCGTAGATCTCGTTGCGGAACGTGATCGACCCCTTGTCGAACACCACCGCCACGTGCGTCGCGGCATCGGGTCCGGTGTTCCCCTGCACGTAGCGGTCCAGCATGTCGCAGAAGCCGCGCACCGCCCCCACGGGCAGGCCGTCGGACTTGCGCGCGAGCGGCGGCAGGGCGTGGAACGCGCGGAAGATATAGGCCGACCCGTCGATCAGGTGCAGGTGGCATCCCTTGCCGAAAGCCATGGTCCAGGTCCCCCGTATCCGTGCCGCGCGGTCCTGCCACGTTCCGCCCTCCGGGGGAACCGGGGTCAGACGAAGCGCCCCAGCATCGCCGCCGCGGGGACCCGCGCCCGCAGCCGCGCGCCCAGAAGGAAGATGCCGCCGAACTTGCGCTGCAGATGCAGGATGTCCACGGGCAGGGGCGGCGGGACGTAGCCGGCCTCGGCCAGGGCGATCCCCTGGTCGCGCATCCGCTCGGGCAGGTCGGTCGCGGCCATGTCGAACGGGCCCCCGCGGCGCAGGTCGTCGAACATGGTGGCCACCATGGCGTCGATGCGTTCGGCATGGTCGGGATCGGTGTCGGAGGTGACGAAGCCCATCGCCCGCGTCGTGTCGCGCAAGCCGTCCGCATCCCCGTCCAGGCCCGCGCGCAGCATCCGGCGGTGCAGATCCGCGACGGCAGCGGGGATCTCGCGCGTGGCGCCGAAGTCCAGAAGGACGATGCGGCCCGTGTCGGGCTGCCAGCGATAGTTCGCGAAGTTGGGGTCGGTCTGCATCACGCCGAACGCGAACAGCTCCTGCAGGGTCAGCTCGATCAGGTCGGTCACGATGCGGTCGCGGACCTCCTGCGGAGCGTCCGCCGCCGCCTCGATGGGCTTGGATGCGACGTAGTCCATCGCCAGGACGTGCGGCGTGGTCCATTCGGGCACGGGGGCGGGCACGGCGAAGCGGCCGTCGCCGGCCATGCGGTCGTGCCACCAGCCCAGCCAGCGGCCTTCGCGGACGTAGTCCGTCTCCTCGTGCAGCTGTGCTGCGGCCTCCGCGAGATAGGGTTTCAGGTCGAACCCCTTGGGCAGCAGGCCCGACATGCGGATCAGGGCGCCCACGTTGGCCACGTCGCTGTCGATGCTGCCTGCCACGCCGGGGTACTGGACCTTGACCGCCAGTTCGCGGCCGTCGCGCAGCACCGCGCGGTGCACCTGCCCGATGGAGGCGGCGGCGATCGGGTTCACGTCGAACGATCGGAACCGCCCCAGCCAGCCCTGGGGCCATTCGCGGCCCAGCACCTGCTTGAGCTGCGCGGGCGGCATCGTGTGGGCGTCGTCGCGCAGGCGGGCCATGATTCCCGCCAGTTCGGGCGGCAGGACGTCGCCCGTGTCCATCGACACCAGTTGCCCCAGCTTCATCGCCGCACCGCGCATCTGCGCCAGCTGGTCCGTCACGCGCCGCACGTTGCCGGGCGTCAGCAGCAGGTCGCGCAGAACCGGCTTGCGCCCCCGCGACAGCTCCGCCAGCCCGCCCAGGGCCGCGCGTCCCGCCACGCCCGCGCCCAGACCGCCCAGCCGTCCGATGCGGTTCAGCCGCCCAGCGGGGACGGGCAGGGCGCGGCCTTGGTTCGTGGAATCGTCCATGCGGGCGGACATAGCGGGGCCGGGCAGGCGGACGAGCGTGCAGGACGCCGCAGGGCGTGCCCAAGACTTGGGCATCTGCCGCGGCGAAAGGCGATATCGCCGCGGGACCCATGGCGTTCGCCGCGCGGATGCGGCAGCATCCCGCGCGAACGACAGAACGGGGAGCCCACCATGCGACACGCCATCCTGACCGCAGCCTTCGCCGTCCTCGGCACGGCCGCCGCCGCCCAGACCGACATGCCCTTCGCACTCGACTGGAAGTTCGAGGGGCCCGCCGCCCCCTACTTCGCGGCCATCGACAACGGGCACTTCGCCGATGCCGACCTGAACGTCACGATCGAGGCCGGGTCGGGATCGCTGGACGCCATCCCGAAGGTCGCCACCGGCGCGTTCCCCGTGGGCTTCGCGGACATCAACAGCCTCATCAAGTTCCTCGACCAGAACCCCGGCGCGCCCGTGACGGCCGCCATGATGATCTACGACAAGCCGCCCTTCGCCGTGATCGGCCGCCGGTCCCTGGGGGTGGAGGAGCCCGCGGATCTGATGGACCGCGTCCTGGGCGCGCCGCCGCCCGACGGGGCCTGGGCGCAGTTCCCCATCTTCGCCGCCGAGAACGACCTGGACATGGACCGGATCACCGTGGAGCCCGTGGGCTTCCCCACGCGCGAGCCCATGCTGGCCGAGGGCGAGGTCGCGGCCATCACGGGCTTCAGCTTCACGTCGTTCCTGAACGCCGCCCGCCTGGGCGTGCCGGAGGACGACCTGGTGACGCTGCTGATGTCGGATTACGGCGTGGACCTCTACGGCAACGCGGTCATCGTGAACACCGACTTCGCCGAAGCCAACCCCGACGCGGTGCGCGGCTTCCTGCAGGCGGTCGCGCGCGGCTGGTCCGACGCCGTGGCCGATCCCGGGTCGGTCGTCCCCATGCTGATCGAGCGCAACCCGGCCGCCGACGCCGACCTGGAACGGCGCCGCCTGCAACTGGCGATCGACGCGAACGTGGACACCGAGTCGGTGGCCGAGAACGGGTTCGGCACGATCGACGGCGACCGCATGGCCAGCGCGCTGGAGCAGATCGCCACGACCTACGAGTTCCAGAACGAACCCGACGCCTCGCTCTACTTCACGGACGCCTATCTGCCCGAGGGCGGATTCATCCTGAAATGACCGACGGCCCCCTGATCGACATCCGCGGCGTCCGCCATGCCTACCGCACGGCGGGCGGTCCGCTGCCCGTGCTGGACGGCCTGGACGTCGCGGTGGCGGACGGGGGGTTCACCGCCGTGGTCGGGCCGTCGGGCTGCGGCAAGTCCACGCTCACGCGGCTGGTCGCGGGCCTCCTGATCCCCGACGCGGGCGAGGTGCGGGTCCACGGTCAGCCCGTGACGGGGCCGCGGTCCAACGTCGGCATGGCGTTCCAGAACCCCGTGCTGCTGGAATGGCGCACGATCCTGGACAACGTCCTGCTGCCCTTGGAGATCGTGCGCACCGGCATGACGAAGGCGGAAGGCACGGACCGCGCCCGCGCGCTGCTGGCCCTGGTGGGGCTGGAGGGGTTCGAGGACAAGCGCCCGTCCGAGCTGTCGGGCGGCATGCGCCAGCGCGCGTCGCTCTGCCGTGCGCTGATCCACCGCCCGGAGGTCCTGATCCTGGACGAACCCTTCGGCGCGCTCGACGCCTTCACGCGCGAGGATCTGTGGCAGATCATGCACCGCGTGAAGGAACGCGAACCCTTCACCGGCGTCCTGATCACCCACGACCTGCGGGAATCCATCTTCCTGGCGGACCGCGTCGTCGTCCTGTCGGGCCGCCCCGCGCGCACGCAGTACGTCCTCGACGTGCCCGACACCGGCCCCCGCGACCTGGACCATCTCTACACGCCGGAGGCGGCCGAGATGCTGGCCGTCCTGCGCCGCCAGATCGAGATCGCGCAGGGGCGGGCGCCGGCGGAGGAACACGCCGCCGCCGCCGCGCCGGAACCGGTGCCAGGCCCGCCCGCGCCGGGACGGCAGGGCGCCGTGACGGGGGCGGTGCCATGACCGCCCGCAAGGTCCTCGTCCCGCTCCTCGCCATCGCGATCTTCCTCGTCCTGTGGGAGGCGCTGGTCTGGGCGATGGGCTGGCCCAACTACAAGATGGCGTCGCCCTCCGACCTGATCCCGGCCTACGGGCGGTACTGGGAACTGTTCCTGACGATGGGCTGGCAGACGCTGTGGCGCACGGTGGCGGGGCTGGTCCTGGCCGTGATCTTCGGCACCGCCCTGGGCATGGTGATGGGGTTCAGCCGGACGATGCGCGACGCGCTCTATCCGCTGCTGGTGGGCTTCAACGCGGTGCCCAAGGCCACCGTCGTGCCCATCGTGGCGCTGCTGTTCGTGGGCCAGCACGACTTCAACACCGTGCTGATCGCCTTCATGATCTCGTTCTTCCCCATCGCGGTCAGCGTCTCGATCGGGCTGTCCACGCTCGAACCCGAATACCGCGACATCCTGCGTAGTTTGGGGGCGTCGCAGGCGACCATCTTCCGCAAGATCGCCCTGCCCAAGACCCTGCCGGAGTTCTTCGGCGCCCTGAAGGTCAGCGTGACGCTGGCCTTCATCGGCACCAACCTGATGGAGATCGTGTCCCCCCACGGGCGCGGCCTGGGCGCGCTGTTCGATTCGGGCAAGACCAACAGCGACTATCCCCTGATGTTCGCCGTCCTGATCGCCTTGGCGTTCCTGGGGATCGTCCTCTACTACGTCGTGGTCGCGCTGGAACGGACCTTCGCCGGCTGGGCCGACCGCGGCGTCTGAAGGGGGTGTCCCCGGGCTTTCGGCCCGGGGACGGTGGTGCGACACGCAAGCGGCGTCCGGGTTCCGTCCCGCACGCCGCGGACGGAACCGTCACATCATCTCGCGCACGTCGGTCAGCTTGCCGGTCACCGCCGCCGCCGCGGCCATGGCGGGGCTCATCAGGTGCGTGCGCCCGCCGCGGCCCTGCCGCCCCTCGAAGTTGCGGTTCGACGTCGCGGCGCAGCGCTCGCCCGGCTTCAGCTGGTCGGGGTTCATGGCCAGGCACATGGAGCAACCCGCCATGCGCCACTCGAACCCGGCCTCCTTGAAGATGTCGGCCAGGCCCTCCTCCTCCGCCTGGGCGCGGACCAGCCCCGATCCGGGCACGACCATGGCGCGCATGCCGTCCTTCACGCGCCGGCCCTTCAGGATGGCGGCGGCGGCGCGCAGATCCTCGATCCGGCCGTTGGTGCAGGACCCGATGAACACCGTGTCGATGGCGACGTCCGACAGGGGCGTGCCCGGCGCCAGGCCCATGTAGTCCAGCGACCGCTTCGCCGCGTCGACCTTGCCGCCCTGGAAGTCGCCCGGCGCGGGCACGGCTGCCGTGATCGGCAGCACGTCTTCGGGCGATGTCCCCCAGGTCACGACGGGGGCGATGTCCTCGGCCCGAATCGTGACGACCTTGTCCCAATGCGCGTCGTCGTCGGAGCGCAGCGTCCTCCACCAGGCCAGCGCGGCTTCCCACTGGGCGCCCTTCGGCGCGTGGGGGCGGCCCATGCAGTATTCGTACGTCGTCTCGTCGGGCGCGATCAGACCGGCGCGCGCGCCGCCTTCGATGGCCATGTTGCAGACCGTCATGCGGCCTTCCATCGACAGGCCCTCGATCGCCTCGCCGCAATACTCGATGACGTAGCCGGTGCCCCCCGCCGTGCCGGTGCGCCCGATCACGGTCAGGGTGATGTCCTTGGCCGTGACGCCCGGGCGCAGCGTGCCCGTGATCTCGACCTTCATATTCTTGGACTTCTTCTGGATCAGCGTCTGGGTGGCCAGCACGTGCTCGACCTCCGACGTCCCGATCCCGTGGGCCAGCGCGCCGAACGCGCCGTGGGTCGCCGTGTGGCTGTCGCCGCACACGACCGTCATGCCGGGCAGGGTCCAGCCCTGTTCGGGGCCCACGATGTGGACGATCCCCTGCCGCACGTCGGAGACGGGGTAGTAGTGGATCCCGAACTCCCGCGCGTTGCGGTCCAGCGCCTCCACCTGGATGCGGCTGTCCTCCGTCATGGTGGCCGCGTCGGCCCGGTCGGTCGTGGTGGGGACGTTGTGGTCGGGCACGGCGATGGTCTTGCCCGGCGCGCGCACGGGCCTGCCCGTCATGCGCAGCCCCTCGAACGCCTGGGGGCTCGTGACCTCGTGGACCAGGTGGCGGTCGATATACAGAAGGCAGGTCCCGTCCTCGGCCTCGTGGGCCAGATGGGCGTCCCAGATCTTGTCGTAGAGCGTCTTGCCGGACATGGCGGCATCCTCCGGGTGGGGAAGGAATGGGGGAATCGGGTGGTGCGGGTGCGTCCGCGGATCAGCCGCGCGCGGTCACGCCATGCGCCCGGCCGAAGAACCGCCAGGGCAGGAAGTCGTGATCGCAAAGGTCGTGCACCCGTCGCATGGTGGCGCGGACGTTACGCCGGCGGATCGGGGGAAACAAGCGCGCACGGTTTACCGGACCTTCACGCCGGGCATGCCAGGGAGGCCGGGACCCTTCCGCCGACGGACCTTCCGGAATGCTCGATCTGACCGCCGACACGTCCACCTTCGACCTGGCCCTGCCGGACGACCTGTTCCAGGATCGCGATGCCGTGGCCGCGATCCGCGCCGCGATCCACCTGCCGGACGTGGCGCGCACGCTGTCGCTGCGGGTGGGCCTGTTCCAGGCCGCCGCGATGGTGTCGACCGACCCGACCATGCGCGCATCACCGGCATCCTGGGCATGGGCTAGGACGCATCGCCGCGCGGGTCGCGCGACCCTGGGCTGTTGATCGCGGGGGCGGCGCGCTCCACAAGGCGTCCATGGACGAGACGCTGCTCCAGGCCGTGCCCCTGACCGAGGAACTCGGATCGCTTTGGACGCAGATCCGCGTCTTCGGCACCGACCTGCTGCGGCCGGGGTGGAAGCTGTGGCAGGTCCTGATCCTGCTGGGGCTGGGCGCGTCGGCCTACGTGCTGCGCAGCTGGACCGCGACGCAGATGACCGCCTGGATGCGGACGCTCACGGACCGTCCGAAGTGGCAGCTCCGCGCGCTGGTGATCGTGCGCAACCGGCTAGGGCTGCTGATCTTCGCGGCGCTGGCCTGGGCGGTCTACGGGACGATGCAGCAGGTCACCTGGCCGTCGCGCAGCTACCTGATCGGCCTGGCCGCCACCATCGCGAACGCCTGGGTGCTGGTGGCCTTCGTGTCGCGGATCGTGCGCAACCCGCTCCTGCGCCGCATCGTGGCCTGGGGGCTGTGGATCTGGGTCACGCTGTTTTACCTGGGCCTCCTGCCGGCGGTGGAGTCGTTCCTCGACAGCGTCGCCTTCAGCATCGGCGACCTGCGCATCTCGATGCTGGCGGTCCTGACCGCGCTCGTGCTGATCGGGATCCTGTTCACCGGCGCGCGCTTCGTCGCCACGACGACCGGCGCGCGCATCCAGCGCAACGAGGACATCAGCCCGTCCATGCGTGTGCTGATCGTCAAGCTCTTGCAGACGGTGCTCTATGCGGGGGCGTTCTTCCTGGGGCTGAAGGCCGTTGGCGTCGACCTGACGGGCCTCGCGGTGCTGTCGGGCGCCATCGGCGTGGGCCTGGGCTTCGGCCTGCAGAAGGTCATCTCGAACCTCGTGTCGGGCTTCATCATCCTGCTCGACAAGTCGATCAAGCCCGGCGACGTGATATCCCTGGGCGAGACGTTCGGCTGGGTCACGACGCTGACCGCGCGCTACGTCGGCATCACCACGCGCGACGGCAAGGAATACCTCATCCCAAACGAGGACCTGATCACCACGCGCGTGGTCAACTGGTCCCATTCCAACGACTTCGTGCGCTTGGACATCTTCTTCGGCACGGCCTACGGCGACGACCCCCACCTGGTCCGCCGCGTCGCGGTGGAGGCGGCGCAGGGCGTCCCGCGCGTCCTGTCGTCGAAGCCCGCCGTCTGCCACATCGTGGGCTTCGGGGACAGCAGCGTGGACTACATCCTGCGGTTCTGGATCGCCGATCCCACCGGCGGGCTGACCAACATCCGCGGCAACGTCTATCTGGCGCTGTGGGACGCGTTCCGGGCCAACGGCGTCTCCATCCCCTTCCCCCAGCGGGAGGTTCGGATGCTGGGCGACGCCGACGCCGACGCCGCACCCGCCCGCGACGGCGGAAACCCCCCCGATTGAACCCACGGCTCCCCGCCACCATCTGAGGGCTGGCGTTGCCGGAACCGTCCGGCGATGCTAGCTTACGCAATGGGCACCAGCCCGGTGCCGCCCCGAGCCGGAGGGATGGGATCTGTCTGTCGAGACGTTGAACACGAACCACGCCGCCGCGGGCCGCAAGGCCGGCGCCACGGCGGTCGACACCATGCTGGCGCTGACGCTGAAGTCCCTGGACGACGACAAGGCGGAGGACGTGGTCGCCATCGACCTGCGCGGCAAGTCGTCGGTCGCCGACCACATGATCGTCTGCTCCGGCCGGTCCTCGCGCCAGGTCACCGCGATCGCCGAGAAGCTGTCCGACCGCCTGAAGCCCGTCCTGGGCCGCGCGCCCCGCACCGAAGGCAAGGGGCAGGGCGACTGGGTCCTCGTCGATGCGGGCGACGTGATCGTCCACATCTTCCGTCCGGAGGTGCGCGAGTTCTATCAGCTCGAAGCGATGTGGCAGGACGGCACGGGCGACGCGCAGCGCCCCAGCTGACATGCGCATCACGCTGCTGGCCGTCGGGCGCATGCGCCGGGGCCCGGAGCGGACGCTGCTGACCGACTACCTGGACCGCTTCGCCAAGGCCGGGCGCGCCACGGGCCTGCCCCCCGTGGCGATGGTCGAGGTCGAAGGCCGCCCGTCGGAGGCCGAGGCCCTGTCGCGCGCCGTCCCCGCCGGCGCCGCGCTGGTCGCCCTGGACGAACGCGGAACGCTCGCGACCTCGCCCGACATCGCAGCCATGCTGGCGGGCTACCGCGACGACGCGCGCGACCTGTGCCTGATGATCGGGGGCGCGGACGGCCTCGACCCCGCGCTGCGCGCCCGCGCCGACCGCGCCGTGTCCTTCGGGCGCATGGTGTGGCCGCACATGCTGGCCCGCGTCATGCTGGCCGAACAACTGTACCGCGCGGCCAGCATCCTGTCGGGCGGGCCCTACCATCGCGCCTAGCGGTCCCCTAGGGTCCCGGCCGAACGCGCCCGCACCCGGAGGACCCCCCATGACCCGCAAGCCCGTCGTCCTGTGCATCCTGGATGGATGGGGGATCTCGGACCGGCCCGAGCAGTCCGCGCCCGACAGGGCGGACACGCCCCATTTCGACCGCCTGATGGCGACCTGCCCCCATGCCACCCTGACCACCTTCGGACCCGACGTGGGCCTGCCGGACGGGCAGATGGGCAACTCGGAGGTCGGGCACATGAACATCGGCGCCGGGCGCGTGGTGCGCATGGACCTGGGCCTGATCGACCACGCCTTCGCCACGGACGCGTTCCGCGACGTGGACGCGCTGAAGGACTGGATCGCCGCCCTGCGCGCGCGCGACGGCACGGCGCACGTGATCGGCGTGATCTCCGACGGCGGGGTCCACGGCCACATCGACCACGTGATCGAGGCCTGCGGCATCCTGCGGCAGGCGGGGCTGCCCGTCGTCCTGCATGCCGTCACCGACGGCCGCGACGTGGCCCCCCGGTCGGCCGAAGGGTTCGTGGACCGCCTGCGCGAGCTGCCCCGCGGCGTGACCGTCGGCACCCTGTCGGGGCGCTACTACGCGATGGACCGCGACAGCCGCTGGGACCGGGTGCGGCTGGCCTACGACGCGATGGCGCGGGGCCGGGGCGAGGCCGCCGCCGACGCCGCGGACGCCGTGACGCTGTCCTACGCGCGGGGCGAGGGCGACGAGTTCGTCCGCCCCACCGTGCTGGACGGATACGGCGGCATGGCGGACGGCGACGGGGTCCTGTGCACCAACTTCCGCGCCGACCGCGCGCGCGAGATCCTGTCCGCCCTGGGCGATCCGGCCTTCGCGGGCTTCGACGTGGCCGACCGGCCCGCGCTGTCGCTCCTGGGGATGGTGGATTATTCGGAGGCGCATGACGGGTTCATGGAGGCGATCTTCCCCAAGGCCGTCGTCGAGAACACGCTCGCGGCCTGGGTGTCGCGCCACGGCCTGCGGCAGTTCCACGTGGCGGAAACGGAGAAGTACCCCCACGTGACCTTCTTCCTCAACGGCGGCAGGGAGGCCCCGGAGCCGGGCGAGGACCGGACCATGCCCCCCTCGCCCCGGGTCGCGACCTACGACCTGGCGCCGGAGATGTCGGCCCAGGCGGTGACGGACGCCTTCGTGGACGCGATCGGGGCGGGCTACGACCTGATCGTCGTCAACTACGCGAACCCGGACATGGTGGGGCACACGGGCGACCTCGGCGCCGCCGCCCGCGCCTGCGAGGCGGTGGATGCGGGGCTGGGCCGCGCCCTGGCCGCGCTGGAAGGCACGGACGGCGCGATGATCGTCTGCGCCGATCACGGCAACTGCGAGACGATGATCGACCCCGACACCGGCAGGCCCCACACCGCGCACACGCTGAACCCCGTTCCCGTGATCCTGTGGGGCGGCCCCGCGGGCGCCGCGATGTCCGACGGGCGCCTGGCCGACCTGGCGCCGACGCTACTGGCCTTGATGGGGATCGACCCGCCCGAGCAGATGACCGGCCGATGCCTGTTCGCCTGATCCTGGCGGTCCTCCTGCTGTGGATCGGCGCGGCCGTCCTGCCGGCCCCGGCGGTCCGCGCGCAGGGGTCGGACGACGTGCGCGCGGCCTCCGCGGCGATCGGGCGGGCGGGCGCCCTGCTGGCCGAGGCGCGCACCGCGCCCGACCGGATCCGCGCCCTGGGCGAGGCGGTCCGCGCCTACGAGGACGGGCTCGCGGCCCTGCGCGCCGACCTGCGCCGGATCGACCTGTCGCGCCGCGCGCTCGCGGGCGACCTGGCCGTGCGGGACGACCGGGTCGCGTCGCTCCTGGGCGCGCTGGCCGCGCTGGACCGCGCGCCGGACCCGGTGCTGCTGCTGCATCCCGACGGCGCCCTGGGCACCGCGCGCGCCGCGATGCTCCTGGGCCATGCCGCGCCCGCGCTCGACGCCCGCGCCGCTGCCCTGCGCGCCGACGTCGCGCGCCTGTCCACCCTGCGCGCCCTGGAGGACGCGGCCGTGGCCGACCTGACCGAAGGGCTGGCCGGGGTGCAGGCGGCCCGCGCCGCCCTGTCGCGCGCCGTGTCGGACCGCACCGATCTGCCCCCGCGCCTGGCCGACGACGCGCGGCTGGACGACCTGCTGGCGCGCGCCGCGAACTTGGCCGACTTCGCCGACGGCCTCGGCGCGCTGCCCGCCGCGCCTGGGAACGCAGCTTTGCCCGACCGCCCGGTGCCGCTGCCCCTGGACGCCGTCCTCCTGCGGCCCTTCGGGGCGACGGACGCCGCGGGCGTCACGCGGCCCGGCCTGGTCCTCGCCGCGGCCCCGGGCGCGTTGCTGCAATCCCCCCTGACGGGCACCGTGCGCCATGCCGGACCGCTCCTCGATTACGGCATCGTGATCGTCTTGGAGCCTGCGGCGGGCGCCCTTGTCGTTCTCGCCGGGCTGGGGGAAGCCTATGTGGCCCGTGGGGACGTCGTGGCGCCGGGCGATCCGCTGGGCGCGATGGGGGGATCCCCCGGGGGGGCGGGCGATTTTCGGCAGGCCGCCACCGCCGGAGGTGGCGTTCCGCGCACGGAGACGCTTTATGTCGAGGTAAGGACGGGCGGCAGGTCCGTGGATCCGGCGGGCTGGTTCGCCGTAGAGCAGGGATAGGGACATGAACAAGTTCGCGATGGCCGCAGGCGGCGGCATCCTGGCCGGCATCCTGGTGACGACGCAGGTCGCCGGTCCGGTCCTGGCGCAGGAGGCCGACGAGTCCTCCGTGTACGAGCAGCTCGACCTGTTCGGCATCGTCTTCGAGCGGATCCGCAGCCAGTACGTCGAGGACGTCGACGAGGGCGAGCTGATCGAGGCCGCGATCAACGGCATGCTGACCTCGCTCGACCCCCATTCGGGCTTCCTGCCGCCCCGCGACTTCGAGGACATGCAGGTCGACACCCGCGGCGAGTTCGGCGGCCTGGGGATCGAGGTCACGCAGGAGGAAGGCTTCATCAAGGTCATCACGCCGATGGACGGCACCCCGGCCTACGAGGCGGGCGTCGAGGCGGGCGACTTCATCACCGCCGTGGACGGCGAGAACCTGCTCGGCCTGTCGCTGGAGGACGCGGTCGAGATGATGCGCGGGCCCGTGGGGTCCGACGTGCTGATCACGGTCGTGCGCGAAGGGCTGGAGGAGCCCATCGACATCACCATCACCCGCGACACGATCAAGCTGACCGCCGCCCGCGTCCGCCAGGAAGGCGACAGCGTCGTGATCCGCGTGGCCACGTTCAACGAGCAATCCGTCCCCCAGGTCCGCGAGGGCCTGGAAACGGTTCTGGACGAGATGGGCGGCCTGGACGCGATCAACGGCGTCGTCCTGGACCTGCGCAACAATCCCGGCGGCCTCTTGAACGCGGGCATCGACCTGTCCGACGCCTTCCTGGAGCAGGGCGAGGTCGTGTCGACCCGCGGCCGCGATCCGCGCGACGGCGACCGCTTCAACGCGACGCCGGGCGACCTGATCGACGGCAAGCCGATGGTCGTCCTGATCAACGGGGGCTCGGCGTCCGCGTCCGAGATCGTGGCCGGCGCGCTGCAGGACCACCGCCGCGCGGTCGTCGTGGGCACCAAGTCGTTCGGCAAGGGATCGGTCCAGACCATCATGCCCGTGCAGGGCGACGGGGCCATCCGCCTGACGACGTCGCGCTACTACACGCCGTCGGGACGCTCGATCCAGGCGCTGGGCATCTCGCCCGACATCGTCGTGCAGCAGCCCCCCCGCGTCCCCGCGCTGGAAGGCGAGGAGGCGGAGGACGACGCGCCCGAACGGCCCAACCGGACGGAGGCGGGCCTGCGCGGGTCGCTCGACAACGACAGCCTGACCGAGGACCAGCAGGAGCAGGTCCGCGAGGAGCAGGCCGCCGCCGAGGAGGCCGCGAAGCTGCGCGACGAGGATTACCAGCTGGCCTATGCCATCGACATCCTGAAGGGCCTGTCCGCCATCGACCTGGCGGAGTTGGTCGACGAATGAGCGACGGCGGCGGCGGCGCCTATCGTCCCAACGTGGGCGTCTGCCTGACGAACCCCGCCGGCCTGGTCTGGGCCGGCGAGCGGCTGGACAACCTCGGCGCCTGGCAGATGCCGCAGGGCGGGGTGGACCCGGGCGAGGACGCCCGCGCCGCCGCCCTGCGCGAGCTGGCCGAGGAGACGGGCCTGGCCGCCGATGCCGTCAGGATCGTGGCGGAACGGCCCGACCCCCTGCGCTACGACCTGCCTCCCGACCTGGCGCGGACCCTGTGGAAGGGCCGCTTCAAGGGGCAGGAGCAGCGCTGGTTCCACATGCGCTACGACGGGCCGGACGACGCGGTGGACCTGGACGCCCACGACCGGGAGTTCGCGCAATGGCGGTGGATGGACGCGGGCGCGCTGTTGGACAGCATCGTGCCCTTCAAGCGCGACATCTACACGGCCGTCCTGCGCGGCTTCGGGGTGATGGCGTGATCCGCGCGGGTCTGGCGATGGCGTTGCTGGCCGTGGGCGTGCAGCCCGCCGCGGCCCTGTCCTGCCTGCGCCCCGACGTGACCCGCAGCTACGGCTATGCCGACGAGGCGCCGGACATCTATCACGTCGGTCGCGGGACGATCGCGCTCGACCCCGGCCAGACGGTCCGTGGGGCCGTCGATGCCGCGGAACCCGAACCCTACAGCCTGACGGGGACGTTCCGGGGCGAGACCCTGACGCGCGACGGCTTCGACCGCCCCGTGACCTTGCCCGTCCGCCTCGACCTGGCCTGCGCCGGCCCCTGGTGCGGCACCCCGCCGGACGGCGAGGCGGTGATGTTCCTGCGCCGCGACGCGGGCGCGGGCTACGTGCTGACCATCGGTCCGTGCCCCCGCGACGTGTTCGCGGCCACGCCCGACGTCGAAGCCCGGGTCCTGTCCTGCCTGCGTGACGGGGGCTGTTCGGCGGAGTGAGGGGCCGGCGCCCCGGGCTCGACCCGGGTCCCCGACCCGCACGGCGCACCGCGCCGCCGGCGCACGCACCCCGGGCTTGACCCGGGGCCTCGATCTACGAGGTGCCCCGGCACCTTCAGGCCGCCGGACCACCCCCCGGCACGGAACACCACCGCACGGCAACCCCCCTGCCCCGCACGACCCCCCGTCTGCCCGCGCGTATGTACGGGGGGTGTACGGGGGGTGTACGGGGGGTGCATGCGGCACCGTGCCGCGAACGGGATGCCCCTCATTCGACCGAACCGCGCAACGGCGTTGATATCGTTGGACGAATTTCAGACCCGGACGATTCGACGGAAATCGGTCCCCCCCGCGTCGGCGTTCGGCGTTACGACCACGCCAAACGCCGAACACGTCCCGAATCACACCCCCGACGCAGGCTAGAATCCCAGCAGTCGCGGCAGCCACATCACGATGCCCGGAAACGCCACCAGCGCGGCGATGGTCAGCGCGTCGGCGACGAAGAACGGCGTCACGCCACGGAACACGTCCTGCACCGAAAGGTCGTCGCGCACCCCCGCCACCACGAAGCAGTTCAGGCCGATGGGCGGGGTGATGAGGCAGAACTCCGCCATCTTCACCACGAGGATCCCGAACCAGATCCCGACCTCCCCCGACGATAATCCGAACGGCGATTCCGCCGCCGTGACCCCCGGACCCCCGTTCAGCGCGATCACCGCGGGGAACACGATGGGCAGCGTCAGCAGCAGCATCCCGATCGCGTCCATGAACATGCCGAGCACCGCATAGGCCAGCAGGATGAGGACCAAGGTCAGCATCGGCGACTGGTTCAGCCCGCCGATCCAGTCGGCGAACGCGTTCGGAAGGTCGGCGAATCCGAGGAACCGGACATAGATCAGCACGCCCCAGATGATCGTGAAGATCATCGCCGTCAGCTTGGCGGTCTCCAGCAGCGCGCCCTTCAGTTCCGTCCAGCGCGTGCCCTTGGCCAACGCGATGCACAGGATCAGCGCCGCGGCCAGGGCGCCCCCTTCGGTGGGCGTGCCGAACGCCTCGCCGAAGGGGTTGTAGACGAACAGGATGATCAGCGCGATCACCGCGAAGATCGGCAGCGCGCCGGGCAGGGCGCGGAACCGTTCGCCCCATGTGAACCCGCCCACGGGCGGCCCCAGCTTGCGCCACACCAGCGCCAGCCCCACCACCAGCCCCCCATAGACCAGCGCGCTGAACGCGCCCGGCAGGAACCCCGCCAACAGCAAGGCGCCCACGTCCTCCTCCACGATGATGGCGTAGATCACCAGGATGGCGGAGGGCGGGATCAGCGATGCCAGCGTCCCGGCCGCCGCCACGACGCCCGCCGCGAACCGCTTGTCGTAGCCCAGCGCCAGCATCTCGGGGATGGCGATGCGCGCGAACACGGCCGACGTCGCGACGGATGCCCCCGACACGGCCGAGAAGCCCGCGGTGGCGAAGACCGACGCCACGCCCAGGCCCCCCGGCAGCCAGCCGACCCAGCGCTTCGCCGCCTCGAACAGGGCGCGCGTCAGGCCGGCCTGATACGCCAGATAGCCGATCAGGATGAAGATCGGGATCAGCGACAGCGCCTGGCTGGCGGTCTTGGAATGGGGGATCTGCCCGGCCGTCTTGACCGCGACGCCCAGGGCCCAGCCGAACTCGCTCCAGGCGTAGTCCTTCTTCTCCCAGAAGATCCAGACCAGGCCCGCGACCCCGGACAGGGCTGCGGCGAACCCGACCCGCATCCCCAGGACGACCAGCGCCAGCAGGCCGCCCGTGACCCACAGCCCGATCTCCAGCGAGGTCATCGCCGGTCCTCCATCGCGGCGGCCTCGGCGGCGGCCTGCTCCGCCGGGCTCTCGACCAGGGGCACCCCCACCGGCGTACCGCCGTGGCGCACGCCCCGGCCATAGCCGACCAGTTGCAGCGTCAGGCGCAGGGCCAGGACGGCCAGCGCCACGGGGACGACCAGCTTGGCGGGCCAGATCGGCAGGCCGATATCCATCGAGCTGTCGGCCGAGAACAGCGGACGGCCCCAGTCGAAGCTGCGGTCGAAATGCGACCAGGTGCCCCAGATCAGCAGGACCGTCAGGACCAGCATCGCGAACGTGGTCAGCCATTCGGCGATCCACAGCGTGCGGCCGCGCAATTGCCCCACGACCAGATCCATGCGGATATGGGCGCCCGTCCGCTGGGTATAGGCGATGCCCAGGAGGGCGATGGCGGGCATGATCTGCTCGATCCAGTCGACGTAGCCGGGCAGCGGCGTGTCGAAGAAGTTGCGCCCCCCCACCGACACCACCGCCAGCAGCATCAGCGACAGCACCGCCAGCCCCGCGATCAGCGTCATCGCCGTCTCGACGCGGAACAGGGCGCGGTCCAACCGCGACAGCGCGGACGCGTCCTCGCGGACGTTGGCGGTTCCGGCCATGGATTTCCCTCCCCCGATGGAACGCGGGCGGCCGCAGGGGCCGCCCGTGCCGTCGTCACACGCGGACGTCGATCACTGCTCGGCCGCCATGGTCTGCACCATGTCCAGCAGGCCCTGCGCGTCGATGCCCCGGGCGCTGTTCTCCTCGACCCAGGCGGCGGCGGCGGGCTCGGCCACGCGCGCCTTCAGATCCGCCAGGTTGTCGGGGTCGAAGCTGACCTCCGCGATGCCGTTCTCCTGCAGCAGGGGACCCCAGGCGGCCATCGTCTCGTCGTTGTAGTACTGGACGTAGTAGTCCAGCGCCTCGTCCACGGACCCCAGCAGCGCCTCGCGGTGCGCGTCCGACAGGCCGTTCAGCGCGTCGGTGTTGACGACCACGGGGCAGTTGACCGTGCCGGGGTTCAGGTTCGTGGTCCACCAATCGGCCGCGTCCGCCGTGCCGAAGGACATGTGCGCGTGCGGCGCGAAGGACACCGCCTGCACCACGCCCGAATCCATGGCCTGCCGCACCTCCGTTGCGCTCATGGAGGTCGGGGTCGCGCCCAGTTCGGCCATCGCGTCGCCGATCCCGCCCGTCGCGCGGACCGACAGCCCCGACAGGTCCGCCAGCGAGGACGGCACCGCGCCCTTGCCGACCAGGTTGTACTGCGGCAGCGGGCTGGGCATCAGGGCGGTCGCGTTCCACCGCGCCAGGTCGTCGCGCACGGCGTCGCTGGCATAGACGGCCTGGCTGATCTCGCGCTCCTCCTCCAGGGTCTCGACGCCCAGGAACGGCAGCTCCAGCACGGTCAGCGACGGGTTCTTGTCGGGATGATAGCCCGCGCAGAACTGCGCCATCTCGAACGCGCCGATGCTGATGCCGTCCAGATTCTCGCGCTCGCCGGACAGGCCGCCATAGCTGATGTTCAGCGTGAACTCGCCACCCGTCTTCTCGCTGACCAATTCGGCCAGCTTCTCGACGTGCTCCGTGAAGGCGCGGCGCTTGCCCCACAGGCTGACGTCCCATTCCTCCGCCAGGGCGGGCAGGGCGATGGCCGACGCGGTGGCGGCCAGGACGATGGTCTTGAACATTCTCTCTCTCCTCCCAGGGGATCGTGCGTGGCATCGTGCTATCGCATCCGCGCGGCACGCAATCGGAATTAATCCGCAGGATCCCCTTTTTCCGCCCTGCGGATTTCCGCAAGGCCCCCGCCGGATGGATGCTGTAACCTGGATCGCGATGGAACTGCGCCTGCCCCTTTCCGCCGATCGGCCCGCGCTGCGCCTGGGTGCCCTGGCGCTCGGGGCGACCGTGCTGGCCGCGGCGCTGGCCTTCGCCGTGACGCTGACCTTGCTGGCACGGATCGAGGGGGCGCGCGCGGCCGGCCGCCTCGCGCTCTATGCGTCCGGCATCGAGGCCGAACTGGGTCGCGTCGCCCATCTGCCGCACGTCCTGGCGGACGACCCCCTCGTGGGCGCGGTCGCCGCGGGCGCGCCGCCCGGGCCCCTGGACGCCAAGCTGGCGGGCATCGCGGCACGCGCGGGCGTGGATGCGATCTACCTGATGGACCGGTCCGGGCTGACCCTGGCGGCGTCGAACGCGGGCGGTCCGGGATCCTTCGTGGGCCAGTCCTATGCCTTCCGGCCCTATGTGGGCGACGCGCTGCGGGGCGGGACGGGCACCTTCTTCGGGGTCGGCGCGACGACCCGGCGTCCCGGTCACTTCATCGCGGAACCCGTCCGTGACGCCGCGGGCGACGTCGCGGGCGTCCTGGCCGTCAAGTTGGACCTGTCCCGGCTGGAGCGGGACTGGGCCCGCGCCGACGAGGCCGTGCGCGTCCTGAACGCCGACGGCATCACGGTCCTGACCTCGCGCGACGACTGGCGCTATCGCCCCGTGGCCGCCTTGGACGACGCGACCCTGGCGCGGCTGGCCGCCACCCGTCAGTTCGGCGCGGCAGCCGCCCTGTCCGACCCGTTGCCCGTGCCCGCGGGGATGCTGATGCAGCCCCTCGACGGCATGCCCTGGACGGTCGGCTATCGGCCCGCCACGGGCCGGGCGGCGCTGTGGGCCTTCGCCGTGGCGGGGGCGGTGGCGCTGGGCATGGCGCTGGCCTCCTTCGCATGGGCCGGGCGCCGGGCCATCCGCGCGACCGCCGACCTGCGCCGGGTGGAGGCCAAGGAGGTCGCGCTGCGCCGGATGAACCGCCGCCTGACGCGGGAGGTCGCGGACCGGCAGGCGGCGGAGGCGCAGCTGTCCCGGGCGCAGGCCGAACTGCTGCGCGCGGGCCGGCTGGCCGTGCTGGGCCGCGTCGCGGCCAGCGTCTGCCACGAACTGGGCCAGCCCATCGCGGCGATGCGCAACTATCTGCACGCCGACGGCACCGCGACGACCGAGACCGGCCGCCGCATCGACGACCTCCTGGACCGCCTGGACGGCATCGCGCGGCAGCTGCGCTTCTTCGCGCGCGCCGAACCCCCCGCCATGCGCGCCGTGCCCCTGGACGACGTCCTGCGCTATGCCGCCGACGTGCTCGCCGGGGAGGTGGAGCGCCTAGACGCCGTTCTGCGCCTGCCGGACGCGGCGCCCACCGTGCGCGGCGATGCCGGGCGGCTGGAACAGGTCGCCGTCAACCTGATCCGCAACGCGCTCGATGCCCTGGAGGGGGCCGAGAACCGCATCGTCCGCGTGACCGCGGCGCGGGACGGCGATGCGGTCGTCCTGACCATCGCCGACAGCGGACCCGGCCTGCCCGTCCCCTTCGACGCCGCGGTGGAGCCCTTCTTCACCACCCGCGCTTCCGGCGAGGGGACCGGTCTGGGGCTGGCCATCGCCGCCGAGATCGTGCGCGAGCATGGCGGGACGATGACGGCGCGGACCTCCGACCTCGGGGGCGCGGCCTTCGTGCTCCGCCTGCCGCCCGCATGACGGACGCGCCCCTGCACGTGCTGGTGATCGACGACGATTCCGCGATGCGCGACTCGACCCGCATGCTGCTGACCCGCGCCGGGTGGCGCGTGGACACAGCCGCGCGCGGCGCCGACGGGATCGCGGCGACCCGCAGCGATCCGCCCGACGTCGTCCTGTGCGACCTGCGGATGCCCGGCCTGTCCGGGCTGGACGTGGTGCAGGCCCTGCGCGGCCCCGACGCCCCGCCCGTCGTGCTGCTGTCCGCCTTCGGCGACATCGCCACCGCGGTCGAGGCCGTGCAGGCCGGCGCCCACGGGTTCCTGGAGAAGCCATGCCACCCCGATGCCCTGCGCAGCGCCCTGGACCACGCGGCCCGCACCCGGCGCAACGGGCGCCATGCCGCGACCCTGCGCGCGCGGATGGACGGCATGTCGGCCCTCGACCGCATCGCGCATGGCGGCTCGACGTCCGCCACGGCCCTGCGCCGGGGCATCCTGGACGCCGCCGCCGCCACCCACCCCCTGACGATCGAAGGGCCGCCCGGCACCCGCAGGGCGGCGATCGCGCGCGCGATCCACGACAACGGTCCGGGCCCCGGGGCGGACTTCGCGGTCCTGCCCGCGGACGCCCTGCCGGGGGCCGCGGTCCCCGCGGGGGGCACCGTGCTGCTGGAAGGGGTCGATGCGCTCGACCGCGCGGCCCAGGCCCGGCTGGTGCCGCACCTGCCGCACGGTCTCCGGCTGCTGTGCACCGTGAGCGAGGGTCACGTCGCCACCATGCTGCCCGACCTGCGGTGGCGGCTGGCCGGGCACGTCCTGCCCGTGCCGGCCCTGCGGGACCGGCCGGACGACGTGGTGGACCTGTTCCTGCTGGAATGGGGCGACCTCGCTCCGGACGCGCCCCCGCCCGCGCTGGACCCGGACGACCTTTCGCTCCTGATCGCGCATCCCTGGCCCGGCAACCTGCGCGAGCTGCGCGCGGTGGCCGAACGCGCCGCCCTGCAGCCCCCGGGAAGGGGGCGGGTCGCCCGCGCCATCCTGGCCGGCACCCCCGACGCGCCGATGGCCCCCACCCTGCGCGAGGCCGTCGCCGCCTTCGAGCGCCGCCTGATCGGACGCGCCCTGCGCGCGCATGACGGCCGCATGGACGACGTGGCAGCCCATCTGGGCCTGGGGCGCCGCACATTGAACGAGAAGATCGTGAAGCTCGGCTTGGACAAGGATCGGATCCTGGGGACGTCCTGACGCGTCCGCACCCATGACGGGCGTCCCCGTCCGCGCAAATCCGCATCCGAGGGATGGGCACGCGCATTTCCGTTGCGAGGATGCGCCGATCGCCGTATCCGCCTTGTGAATACGTATTCACAGACCTCGGGGAGACGACCAATGGCTATCGAGTACCTCAAGCGCGGCAAGCCCGAGACGGAACGCTTGGAGGACGACGCCAAGACCGCCGCCATCGTGTCCGGCACCCTGAAGGACATCGAGGATCGGGGCGACGTGGCCATCCGCGAGCTGGCGAACAAGTTCGACGGGTTCGACCGCGACGGCTATCGCCTGACCGAGGACGAGATCGAGGCCATCGTCGCCAAGGTCAGCCCCGAGGACATGGCCGACATCCGCTTCGCGCAGGAGCAGGTCCGCGCCTTCGCCCGGATCCAGCGCGATTCCATGCTGGACGTGGAGGTGGAGACGCGGCCCGGCGTGATCCTGGGCCACAAGAACATCCCCGTGCAATCCGTCGGCTGCTACGTGCCGGGCGGCAAGTTCCCCATGGTCGCCTCCGCGCACATGTCGGTCGCCACGGCATCGGTCGCGGGCGTGCCGCGCATCGTGGCCTGCACGCCGCCCTTCAAGGGCGAGCCCAACCCCGCCGTGATCGCCGCGATGCACCTCGGCGGGGCGCACGAGATCTATGTCCTGGGCGGCATCCAGGCCGTGGGGGCCATGGCCATCGGGACGGAGACGATCGACCCCGTCCACCTGCTGGTCGGACCCGGCAACGCCTTCGTGGCCGAAGCCAAGCGGCAGCTGTTCGGCCGCGTGGGCATCGACCTGTTCGCCGGTCCGACGGAGACGATGGTGATCGCCGACGATACCGTGGACGCCGAGATGTGCGCCACCGACCTGCTCGGCCAGGCGGAGCACGGCTACAACTCCCCCGCCGTGATGGTCACGAACAGCCGTAAGCTGGCCGAGGCGACGCTGGGGGAGATCGACCGCCTGTTGGAGATCCTGCCCACGAAGGACACCGCGTCCGTCAGCTGGCGCGACTACGGCGAGGTGATCCTGTGCGACACCTACGACGAGATGCTGGAAGTCGCCGACGACATCGCGTCGGAGCACGTGCAGGTGATGACCGACCGCGATGACTGGTTCCTGGACAAGATGACCTGCTACGGCGCCCTGTTCCTCGGGCCGCGCACCAACGTCGCCAACGGCGACAAGGTGATCGGCACGAACCACACCCTGCCCACGAAGAAGGCCGGCCGCTACACGGGCGGCCTTTGGGTGGGCAAGTTCCTGAAGACGCACAGCTACCAGAAGGTCACGACCGACGCGGCCGCCGCCGAGATCGGCGCCTATGGCAGCCGCCTGTGCCTGCTGGAAGGGTTCGCGGGCCATGCGGAGCAGTGCAACGTCCGCGTGCGCCGCTATGGCGGGGTGAACGTGCCCTATGCCGGTCCCGCCCCCCGCACCGCCCACGCGGCGGAGTAGGGCGCGACCCGTGGGCAGGTCCCGGATCACGGCGCGCGACGTCGCGGCGGCGGCGGGGGTCAGCCAACCCACCGTCAGCCGCGTCTTCGCGGACAATGCCCGCGTCGATCCCGCCACCCGCGACCGCGTGATGCGCGCGGCGGGCGATCTGGGCTACCGGCCCAACCGGCTGGCCCGCGCCATGTCGCGCGGGCGCAGCCACACGGTAGGCCTGATCGTGGCCGGGCTGGACAATCCGTTCTATGCCGACGCGGTGGACCGGTTCAGCCGGGCGCTGCAGGCGCGGGGCTATCATGCCGTGATCGTCACCGCGTCGAACGACGCGGCCGATCTGGACGGGCAGGTCCGCGACATCCTGGCGATGCAGGTCGACGGCCTGATCCTGGCCTCCGTCTCGATCGACAACGCCCTGGCGCGGGCCGCCTCGCAGGCGGGCGTGCCGCTGGTGCTGTTCAACCGGGGCCAGCACGGAACCGACCTGCCGACCGTGACCTCGGCCAACCACGACGGCGGGCGCCGCGCCGCGCATCTGCTGGTGGACCGGGGCCATCGCCGCATCGCCCATGTCAGCGGCTGGCAGGGGTCGGCGACCGGTGTGGACCGGCAGCGGGGCTTCTTGGACGGGATGGCCGACCGGGGCGTGGCCCCGCTGGCCTGCATCGACAGCCGCTACGACCGCGACCGGGCGCGGCGGGCCGTCCACGACCTGTTCGGCGCGGACGTGACGCCCGATGCCATCTTCGCGGGCAACGACCTGATCGCCTTCGCCGTCCTGTCCGCGCTTCGCCACGACCTGGGCCTTTCGGTCCCCCGCGACGTGTCGGTGCTGGGCTACGACGACGTGGCCATGGCCGCCTGGCCCGAATTCGACCTGACCACCTTCCGCCAGCCCGCCGGCCGGATGGTCGACGCGACGATAGGAATGTTGATGGACCTGATCGACGGCCGTCCGGTCCCCGACCGGCTGACCGAGATCCGGTCCGACCTGATCGAGCGCGGCAGCGTCCGCGCCGCCCCCTAGCCGAAAGGAACGACCATGCTGCAGACCACACAGGACATCGACGCGCGCATCGTGCGCTATGGCGAGTTGAAGCCCTGCAAGACGGCCTTCATCGACGCCCACACGCCGGGCAGCGACCGCAAGGAGAACTTCACCATCATCGGCGGCGGCGTTTCGGAATCGCCCGATCAGCACGTGCACATCAAGGACACGCCGGGCTTCAACATCGGCGCGGCGGGGCAGCCGCCCTATTGCCGCAACAGCCTGCACAACCACCGCACGGCGGAGGTGTTCTTCGTCCTCAAGGGGCGCTGGCGGTTCTTCTGGGGTCGTTGGGGAAATGCGGGCAGCTTCATCGCCGAGGAAGGGGACATCTTCAACATCCCCACCGGCATCTTCCGCGGGTTCGAGAACGTGGGCACCGATTACGGGATGATCATGGCGATCCTGGGCGGCGACGACGCCGGCGGCGGCGTGGTCTGGGCGCCCCAGGTGATCGAGGACGCGCAGGCGCACGGCCTGGTGCTGGGCGAGAACGGCAAGCTCTACGACACGAAGAAGGGGCAGGCGCTGCCCGAGGGCGTGGGCCCCATGCCCGTGCTGAACGATGCGCAGCTGGCGGAGATCGCGGAACCCAAGGCGGCGGAGGTGATCCCCAACCACGTCGCGCGCTATCACGACATGCTGTCCTTGGCCGCCGACGGCGCAGTGAAGGTCATCGGCGCCGACGCGCTGCTGCGCGACCGTCCCGGGTTCGAGGTCGAGTTCCTGTCCGGCGCGGCGGAACCCGAAGGCCACCGGACGCCCGACAAGCACGTCGTCCTGATGCCGATGCGCGGGCACTGGCGCCTGCGGGTCGATGCGGGCGAACGCATCCTGAACCCCGGCGACACCTGCCTGGTGAAGCCCGGCGAAGGCTATGCCGTCGAGCCGTCCATGACCGGCGAGGCGAGCCTCTTCCGCGTGACGCAGACCGACGATCCCGCCGGCCCCACCTGGCGGGGATAGGGTCCGAACGCCGCCGCCACGCGATCGGCCGTCCCCGGGCTCGACCCGGGGACGACGGCGTGCTGTGGCGCGCACCCGCGCGCCCGTCCGTCGCACGTTCGTGGCACATTTGTCCGACGCAGGGCAGACGCGCCGCAGACGCTTCGCAGACACGTCGCCGCACGGGCTCCGCCCCATCCGAACGACCCCGCCACCCCGACGATTCCTGACAGGATCCCCAATCCCCGCTGGGCGCCCGCCCCGCTTGCCCCGCCACCCCGCTCCGGGCCATACTGGTTCCAAGGGACACCCCCTCGCCGCCCCAGGCCGGAGAACTTATCGCCGCACCGCAGCGAAGGCTGTTCCCGTCAACACTCCGGCAGGTTGACCGCCAGCCCGCCCTGCGACGTCTCCTTGTACTTGCTGGACATGTCGCGGCCCGTCTGGCGCATCGCCTCGATGCAGTTGTCGAGCGGCATGAAATGCGTGCCGTCGCCCCGCAGGGACAACGACGCCGCCGACACCGCCTTGATGGCGCCCAGGCCGTTGCGCTCGATGCAGGGCACCTGGACCAGGCCGGCGGCGGGGTCGCAGGTCATGCCGAGGTGGTGCTCCAGCGCGATCTCGGCCGCGTTCTCCACCTGCGCGTTGGTGCCGCCCAGGGCGGCGCACAGCCCCGCGGCGGCCATGGCCGCCGCGCTCCCGACCTCGCCCTGGCAACCGACTTCCGCGCCGGAGATGCTGGCGTTGTGCTTGACCAGCCCACCGATCGCCGACGCCGTCAGCAGGAAGTCCCGGATGCCCGCCTGCGTGGCGCCGATGCAATGGTCGCGGTAGTACCGGATGACGCTGGGCACGACCCCCGCGGCCCCGTTGGTGGGCGAGGTGACGACGCGCCCGCCGGCCGCGTTCTCCTCGTTCACGGCCATGGCATAGACCGACAGCCAGTCGTTCACCACGTGGGGCTGGGCCAGGTTGCGCCCCGCCTCCGCCTGCAACTGCTCGTGGATGCGCTTGGCGCGGCGTCGCACCGACAGGCCGCCGGGCAGGATGCCGTCGGTGGCCAGTCCCCGGTCGATGCAGTCGTCCATCATGGCCCACAGCGCGTCGATGCGCGCGTCCAGGCTGGCGGGGTGGGCCACCGCCTCGTTGGCGCGCTTCATCTGCGCGACCGTCAGGCCGGATGCCTCGCCCATGGCCAGCATCTCCGCGGCGGTGCCGAAGGGATGGGGATAGCCCGCGGCGGCCTTGGCATCGTGCAGGTCCGGGGGCGTGCGGTGTTCGGCCGCCGTGACGACGAAGCCGCCGCCGATGCTGTAATACGTCTCTTCCAGCGCGAGGTTGCCCTGCGCGTCGAAGGCCCGCAGCACCAGGCCGTTGGCGTGACCCTCCAGGGGCGGGCCCCAATCGAACGCCAGGTCCGTGTCGGGATCGAAGGCCAGGGGCGGCAGGTCCGGGGGCGTCACGGTCCGGGTCCGCGGCAGCGCCGCCAGGGCGGCGTCGGCCGCATCCGCGTCGAGCGTGGCGGGCACGAATCCCATCAGGCCCAGCGTCACGGCCCGGTCGGTCGCGTGGCCCTTGCCGGTCCAGGCCAGCGATCCGTGCAGATGCGCGGTGACGCGGGCGGGCGGGCCCGCGCCCGGCTCCCGCTCGCCGGTGCGCAGCGCGCCCAGGAAGCGCGCGGCGGCCACCATGGGTCCCATCGTGTGCGACGAGGATGGGCCTATGCCGGGCTTGAAGATGTCGAAGATGGACAGGAACATCAGGTGCCTTTCCAGCGGCGGTGGAACCAGTGCCATTGTTCCGGATGCGCGTTCACGCGTTCGGACAGGCGGTCGTTGAAGTCCTGCATCATGGTCGCGGGGTCGGTGCGCGGGATGGGCGCCTGGATCGTGACGCGCGGGCGCCCGTCGATGCGCGGCGCGAAGGCCGGCACCAGGGGCACGTCGTAGCGCAACGCGAGTTCGGCGGCATTCAGCGAGGTCAGCGCCGGACGGCCCAGGAAGCGCAGGGGCGTGCCGTCGCGCATCGCCTGATCGGGCAGGAGCGCCATGAAGCCCCCGTCCCGGACGTGGCGCAGCATGACCCGGAACCCCTTGGTCCCGCGCGGCACGATCGGGCCGCCCGCGACCTCGATCCCGGCCAGGAAGATCGGGTCGTAATGCTCGTTGTTGTTGGGCCGGTACAGCGCGCCGACCTCCAGCCCCCGTTCGCGCAGCAGGTGCCGGATAGTGTCCCACTCGCCGTAATGGCCCGATACGACGATCGCCCCGCGCCCCTCCGCCTTCGCGCGATCCAGCACGGCGAGGCCCGGGCCGTGGATGGGTTCGCCCCGGCACGCGCGGGCGGCGTCGGGCGCGAACCAGATCGCCGCGAGCGACCGCCCTACGTTGCGCGCGGCGGCCAGCGTCAGGGCGCGGCGCTGGGCCATGGACATGTCGGGGCGGACATGGGCCAGGTTGTCGAGCGCGCGGTTCCGCAACGACGGGGACAGGCGGACCAGCGCCTCCGTCACCTGACCCGTGACGGTCTGACGGGCGTGGAACGGCAGGGGCCGCAGCAGGCGCAAGAGCCCGCGCAACGCACCGGCCTGGAGGCGGTCGAGGTCCATGATCCCCCCGTGCCGCAGGCCAGGGTCGGATGGCAAGGCGGATGCGGGCGCGAACGGTCTTCCGGCAGCATCCGCGATGCGCTATCGCGCCGGCCAGGAAAAACGACCCGGTGTGAATCCATGCGCCTCATCGCGATATGCCTGACTGTCCTCCTGTCCGCCTGTGCCACGACCTCCGACCCCGGCGCGTCCACACGGCAGGCCCTGCCGCTCCACCCGGGCGAGACGCCCGCCGTGCGACGGCTGGTGAACAAGTGGGCCGACTACTACGACGTGCCACGCAGCCTGGTGCACCGGGTCATCCAGCGCGAGAGCGACTATCGCGCGAACGCGGTCGCGCCGTCGCGGCTGTACTGGGGGATGATGCAGATCCTGCCCGCCACCGCGCGCAACATGGGCTTTCGCGGCAAGCCGTCCGACCTGCTGGAGGCGGACACGGCGCTGAAGTATTCGATCCGGTACCTGCGCGGGGCCTGGATGGTGTCCGATGCCGACGAGCGCGAGGCGATGATGTGGTACGCGCGTGGATACTACTACGAGGCGCGCGACCAAGGCCTCCTGCAGGAAACGGGGCTGCGCGGGACGCTTTGGCGCGACTACGACGCGGGCGTGCGGGACATGCCCGCCCTCGATGCGCAGGGGAACGTGGTGCGGGCGGAACCGACCTGCACGCCGCGCACGGGCGTGGCGGCGTTGTTCGGGGACGGCTGCCCGGACGGCTGAACCGTCCGGGGCGCGATTTCCCGCCGATGCCTGCCCCCCATCCCGCCGGGGGCGGGGGAACGTCCCCGATCCATCGATCCGAGCGCGGGGCCGGGCGGGGCGGCGCCGCGCGGCGCGTCACACCGTCATGCCGCCGTCGACGTTCATCGCCTGGCCCGTCATCATCCTCGATCCGTCGCCGCACAGGAACGCCACCGCATCCGCGATCTCGTCGGCCTGACCCAGCCGGCCCATGGGCTGGCGGTCGAGGAAGAACCGCTCCGCCGCCTCCGGACCCATGGTCTTCGCCAGTTCGGCCATGCGGCCCCGCAGGCTGGGACTGTCGACGGTGCCCGGATTGACCGCGTTGAAGCGGATCCCGTCGCGCAGGTAATCGGCCGCGCAGGCCTTCACCAGACCCACGATGCCCGCCTTGCCCGCGGTATAGGCCGCGCGCTTGGGCAGGCCCTTGACCGCGGCGACCGATGCGATGGCCACCACGGAGCCGCCATGCGCCTTCATGCGCGGCACGCAGGCGCGGAACACCACGTAGGCGCTGTCGAGCGTGATCGCCATCGACCGCCGCCAGGCTTCGGGGGGGCAATCCTCGATGCTGCCCTGGTGGACGTAGCCCACCGCGTGGACCAGCGCGTCGATGCGCGGATGAGGATCGACCCAAGCCGCGACGGCGTCCGCGTCGGTGCCGTCCACCGCCTGCACGCTGGCCGCGTCCAGCCCGTCCAGGAGGTCCGCGTCCAGGTCGGACGCGTGGACCGTCCAGCCGTCCGCGACCAGCCGTTCCGCACAGGCGCGCCCAATGCCCTGGCCCGCCGCCGTCACCAGCGCCGTCCGTCCCTTGCCGTCCATGTCGTGTCCTTCCCGGATCAATAGGTCGCCCGCCCGCCCGACAGGTCGAAGGCGAACCCGGTGGTGAAGCTGTTCTCCGCGGATGCGACCCACAGGATCATCGACGCGATCTCGTCCACCGTCACGAAGCGGCCACGCGGGATCTTGGAGCGCATGTACTCGGTGAACTCGGCCGAAACCTGTTCCAGGATGCGGGTCTGCGCGGTGGCCGGCGTCACGCAGTTCACCGCGATGTCGCCCGTTTCCGCCATCTCCTTGCCCAGGGACTTCGTCAGGGCGATCACGGCGGCCTTCGATGCGGAATAGGCCGATGCCATCGGGTTGCCCTCCTTTCCCGCGATGGAGGCGACGTTGACGATGCGGCCGTATCCGTTCGCGGTCATGCCGGGCAGGACCGCCTTGCAGCAATGCAGCGTGCCATCGACGTTGACGCGCTGGATGCGGGCCCAGTCGTCCAGGGGATAGTCCAGCAGCGAATGGGTCGGTCCCGCGATGCCCGCGCTGTTGACCAGCACGTCGACGGGGCCTGTCCGGTCCATCGCGGCCCGGACGCTGGCCATGTCGGCCACGTCGCAGGCGATGGCGTTCAGGTCGGCCACGCGGGGTTCGGGGGCGTCGGGGTCCAGGTCCCACAGGGTCACGCGCGCCCCCGACGCGGCCATGCGCTCCGCGACCGCGGCCCCAATGCCGTTGCAGCCGCCCGTGACGACCGCGCGGCGGCCTTCGTAGTCGTATCGGTTCATCGCGCCCTCCCTGCGGGGGAAGCGTGGGACGCGGGGCGGCGTTTGCCAAGACCCGAAAAGGCGCCGCCGCCCCTATACTTCCCGGCGCCGGGGGCGTAGCGGGCTAGGCTTCCCCCGAAGGATGTCCCGCCATGCAGACCCCGTTCGATGCCGCGCTCGCGCGCAAGGGCTATGACACGCCGATGCCGGTGCAGGCCGCCGTTGCCGATCCGGCGCTGGCGGGGGCCGACCTGCTCGTGTCCGCGCAGACGGGATCGGGCAAGACGGTGGCGTTCGGTCTGGCCATCGGGCGCACGATCCTGCACGGATCCGATGTCTTGCCGCGCGCGGGCGCCCCCCTGGCGCTGGTAATCGCGCCCACCCGCGAACTGGCGTTGCAGGTCCGGCGCGAGCTGGCCTGGCTCTATGCCGATGCGGGGGCGGTGCTGGCATCCACGGTCGGCGGGATGGACATGCGCGACGAGCGGCGTGCCCTGGCCCGCGGCGCGCATGTCGTGGTCGCCACGCCGGGCCGTCTGCGCGACCACATCGCGCGGGGTGGCATCGACCTGTCCGCCCTGCGCGCCGTGGTGCTGGACGAGGCCGACGAGATGCTGGACCTGGGCTTCCGCGAGGATCTGGAATTCATCCTGGGCGCGGCTCCCGCGGACCGTCAGACGCTGCTGTTCAGCGCCACCGTGCCGGACGCCATCGAGCGCCTGGCCGACCGGTATCAGCGCGACGCACGGCGCATCGCCACGGCGGCGGGGGCGTCGCAGCACGCGGACATCGCGTATCAGGCCCTGTCGGTCGCCCCGCGGGACGGCGAGAACGCCATCGTCAACGTGCTGCGGTTCCATGACGCGCCGGGCGCCATCGTCTTCGCGAACACGCGGGCGGCGGTCGGTCGGATCGCCACGCGGCTGGGGAACCGGGGCTTCGCCGTCGTGGTCCTGTCGGGCGAACTGAACCAGGAAGCCCGGTCCCACGCCCTGCAGTCGATGCGCGACGGGCGGGCGCGGATCTGCGTCGCGACGGACGTGGCGGCGCGGGGCATCGACCTGCCGAACCTCGATCTGGTCATCCACGCCGAGCTTCCGTCATCGGCCGACACGTTGTTGCACCGATCGGGCCGGACGGGTCGGGCGGGGCGCAAGGGCGTGAGCGCGCTGATCGTCCCGCCGGGCGCGAAGGGCAAGGCCACGCGCCTGCTGCGCGATGCGGGCCTGGCGGCGGAGTGGACGCTGCCGCCTTCGGCCGATGCGGTGCGCGCGCGCGACATGGCCCGCCTGCTGGAGGATCCGGCCTGGACGGAAGGGCCCGCCCCCGGCGACGCGGAGGCCGTGGCCGCCCTGGCGGAGCGGTTCGACGCCCCGCAATTGGCCGCCGCCCTGCTTCGGCTGCGGGCCGACCGTCTGACCGCGCCGGAGGAACTCGCCCCGGTCGCCGCCGATCGGCCGGAGCGGCGCGCACCCTTTGGGCCGTCGGTCTGGTTCGCCGTCGCCGGCGGCCGGCAGGCGGGGCACGAACCGCGCCGTCTGCTGCCGATGCTGAGCCAAGCGGGGGGGCTGGACCGCGGCGACGTCGGCGCCATCCGCATCAAGCCGCGCGAAACCTTCGTGGAGGTGGCCGCCGGGAAGGCCGACGCCTTCGAGCGCGGGTTGGACGCTGCCGACCTCTCCGTCCGCCGGGCGGCGGCCCCCACCGACGCGCGTAAGGGGCCAAGGCCGCCGCAGGGCAAGCCGAGCAGCAAGAAGAACCGCGCCCGCGCGAACGCCAAGCGCGCGGGCTGAACCCGTCCCGATCGGGGGCGGCGATCCGCCGATCGAACCGGACCGCCATGTCTCGGGCCATGGACTTAACGGGTTGTTAAGGTTTCGGGCGCAGGGGAGGCATTGGGTATAGCGGGGAGTGACGAGCATGACCTATCATATTGACGTAACGGCTTTCTTCGAGGTCGGACTGACGTTCGACGCCGACGGCGCGAACCCCTGCGTCGACTATGTCCAAGTCACGGAGGCACGGTCCGTGCACATGGTGCAGCCGCGCATCGCGAGCGATCTGAACGGGGTCATGGACGTCAGGCTCGCGGAGCATGTCCGAGCGGTCCTGGCCTCCGTGGACCCGTCGCGGGACGGAAGCATCGCGGTGGAATCGGATTTCACGTTGGGGCTGGTGGCGCTGGGCCCCGCCCGCGTCACCGTGGCCGTGGACGGTCCGGACAGTCACGTCACGGTTCGGTTCGACGTGGAGGAGGGCGACGTCCGCCCCTTGCTGCGATCGTCGGCAGAAGGGTTGCGCTCGACGCTGATGGACATCGCGATCGACTCGCTCGGGCGCACCTTCTCGGACGCCACGGCCGTGGTTCAGGCCCGTGCGCAGGGCGGGTTGACGGACGATGCGCGACTGCACGGCATCGAGTGCGCGCTGCAGGATCGGATCGAGGCGATGCGCCTGCGCCTGGGGTTGCTGGACCGCTATGTCAGCCGCGCGGATGCGATCGCGCCCGCGGCCCTGCACGACGCGGCCTGACGATGGGCGTGCGCGCATCCTGCATCCCGGCGATGCGGACGGCGGCGGACATGGTGGTCCTGCACGTGCTGCGCCAGGGCCTGTGGCCCGACCCGCGCCTGGCGGAGGTCGACGTGATCCAGCCAGGGTTCCACCACCGGCTGAGCCATGTCGATCCGATGCCCCTAGGCGATTCCCTGCCCCCCGTCCTGGCGGCACGCGTGCCCGAATGGCTGGCCGCGGCCCGTCGCGGCGGTGGACGGCATGCCGACCCGGGGGCCGTGGTGGATCTGGGGGGTGCATTGCTGGGGGGGCTGTGCGTCGCGGTGCAGTCGCATGACGGCGGGGGCCTTTCGGCGCGGATCCGGTTCCGGTTCCTCGTCGGCGATCCCCAGGTCCTGCTGGGCGGCGGGTCCGATCCGGATGCTTGGCGGGATCCGCGCGAGGTCGTGGAGGCGCGCGCGCTGATCGATTTGTGCCGTACCATGATGGCCATGATCGAGGACGGGTCCCCGGCCGAGGCGGTTCAGAGCGAACTGATCTTCTATGGGGCGCTGCTGCGGAACTTCGTCCAGTCGCTCGGCGATTACAGCGCCATCAAGGATCGCTACAGCGTGGAGGCGCGGGTCTCCGGCTAGGACCCGTCGGGGTACGCCCGAGCGGCACGCGGATGGCCTTCATGGCGTGCCGCTCGGTGTTCAGGCGTCCGCTGGCAGCGTCAGCCTGGGCGACAGCGCGGCCGGATCCAGGATCAGGTGCACGATGGCGGGCACCCCGCTGCCCCGCGCCCGGGCGAAGGCCGCCGGAAGATCCGCATCCGTCGCGACCGTGGCGCCGAACCCGCCATAGGCGCGGGCCAGGGCCGCGAAGTTGGGATTGACCATCTCCGTTCCCGACACGCGGCCCGGATAGGCGCGGTGCTGATGCATCCGGATCGTGCCGTAGCGGGCGTTGTCGCAGACCAGCACGACGATCGCCGCCCCGTACTGAACGGCGGTCGCGAATTCCTGCGACACCATCTGGAAGCAGCCGTCGCCCGCCAGGCAGACCACGTCGCGGGACGGGTCGTGCAGCTTGGCCGCGACCGCGGCGGGCAGGCCATAGCCCATGGACCCGCTGGTGGGGGCCAGCTGCGTGCGCCACCCGCGGTAGCGATAGTAGCGGTGCAGCCAGGACGCGTAGTTGCCCGCCCCGTTCGTGACCACCGCGTCGTCGGGCAGGACGTCGTTCAGATGCGCGATCACGCGTTCCATCTTCACCGCGCCCGGCGTTTCTTCCGGGGTCTGCCACGTTTCGTAGTCGGCATGCGCGCGTGCCGCACGGTCGCCCGTCCTGGTCCGCGCCGCTCGGGCCAGCTGCGCCGCCACCGCGCCGGGGCGGGCGGCGACGGCGAGGTCGGGACGATAGACGCGGCCCAGCTCGGACGGGTCCGGGTGGACGTGGATCAGCGATTGCGCGGGAACGGGGGGGACGGGCAGCGTGTAGCCCGAGGTCGTCATCTCGCCCAGCCGGGGCCCCAGGGCCAGGAGGACGTCCGCCCCGCGCACGCGGTCGGCCAAGGCGGGGTTCGGACCGATGCCCACGTCGCCCGCGTAGCAGGGATGCCGGTTGTCGATGTAATCCTGGCACCGGAACGACGCGCCCACGGGCAGGTCCATGGCTTCCGCGAGATCGCCGATCGCCCGGCCGGCAGCCGCGTCCCAGCCGCCCCCGCCGATCAGCACGAAGGGCCGTTCCGCGCCCGCCAGCCAGTCCACGATCGCGGCGACGTCGTCGTCCGCCGCCTTGCCGGACGGCAGGGTGGCGGCGGGGACGGGGGTGCCGTCCGCGGGGCCCGACAGCATGTCCTCCGGCAGGGCCAGGACGACGGGGCCGGGGCGGCCGGACTGCGCGACGTGGAAGGCACGGCTGACGTATTCGGGGATGCGGTCGGCCCTGTCGATGCGCGCCACCCACTTGGCCAGGGGACCGAACATGGCGCCGTAATCGACTTCCTGGAACGCCTCCCGGTCGCGCTGGTCGGATGCGACGTCGCCTACGAACAGGATCATGGGCGTGCTGTCCTGGAACGCCACGTGGACGCCCGCGCTGGCGTTCGTGGCGCCGGGGCCCCGCGTGACGAAGGCAATGCCGGGCCGCCCCGTCAGCTTGCCCGTCGCCTCCGCCATCATGGCGGCCCCGCCTTCCTGGCGGGCGACGATCAGGTCGATGGGGGAATCGTGCAAGCCGTCCAGCACCGCCAGGAAGCTTTCGCCCGGAATGCAGAAGGCGCGATCCACGCCCTGCGCCTCCAGACATCGTACCAGCAGCGCGCCGCCATGCGTCATCGGATCCTCCGGGTCGGCCGTTCCGAAGCGGACCCTGCACCAGGACACGGCCCATTGCCACCGCCCCGGGCGGGTGTAGAGGTTGGCACATGGCTGCACCGATGACATTGGAAGACCTGCGCGCCGCCGTCGCCGATGGAACGATCGACACCGTGCTGGCCGTGCAGGTGGACATGCAGGGCCGGCTGATGGGCAAGCGGTTCCACGCGCCCTTCTTCCTGGACGGCGCGTTGGAGGAAACGCATTCCTGCAACTACCTGCTCGCCACCGACATGGAGATGCACACCGTCGAAGGATACGCCTCGACGTCCTGGGCGTCGGGCTATGGCGACTACACGATGGTGCCGGATCTGGACACGCTGCGCCGGGTGCCCTGGCTTCCCGCCACGGCCCTGGTCCTGTGTGACGTGATCGACCACGCGACCCATGCGCCCGTGCCCCATTCGCCCCGCGCCGTGCTGAAGCGGCAGGTCGAACGCTTGGCCGAGCGCGGGCTGACCGCGATGTGCGCGACCGAGTTGGAGTTCTTCGTCTTCGACCGCGACTTCCGGTCCCTGGCCGCCGACGGATACCCGACGGGCCGATTGGCCAGCGACTACAACGAAGACTACCACATCTTCCAGACGACCAAGACCGAGCCCCTGATGCGGGCCATCCGCAACGGCCTGTCGGGCGCGGGCATCCCGGTCGAGAACACCAAGGGCGAGGCCAGCGCCGGCCAGGCGGAGGTCAACGTCCGCTATGCCGACGCGCTGACGATGGCCGACCGCCACGCGATCCTGAAGAACGGCGTGAAGGAGATGGCGCACGGGGCGGGCACGGCCGTCACCTTCATGGCGAAATGGCACGACGGCAGCGCGGGATCGTCCAGCCATGTCCACCAATCGCTGTGGCGGGACGGCACCCCCCTGTTCCACGACCCGGACGCGGAGCACGGCATGTCGACGGCGATGCGATCCTACGTGGCGGGCCTATTGGAGCACGCCGAGGCGACGACGCTGTTCCTGGCGCCCAACGTCAACAGCTACAAGCGCTTCGCGGCGGGCACCTTCGCGCCCACGAAGATCTGTTGGTCGATGGATAACCGCACCGCGGGCTACCGCGTCGTGGGCGAGGGAACGAAGGCCGTGCGCGTCGAATGCCGCGTGGGCGGGTCGGACCTGAATCCCTATCTGGCGCTGGCCGCGCAGATCGCCGCCGGGCTGGACGGTTTGGATCGCGACCTCGATCTGGAACCCGCCTTCACCGGCGACGCCTATGGCGACGGGGCCGCGCGGGAGATCCCCGGCACGTTGCGCGACGCGGTCGCGGCCGCCGATGCCTCCACGGCGCTGCGGGCCGCGATGGGGGATGCCGTGGTCGACCATTACCTGCACGCCGCACGGTGGGAGCAGCGGGTGTCCGACACCCGCGTCACGGACGTGGAACGTCGGCGCCTGTTCGAAGGGGGATGACCCGAATGCTGACCTGTATCTCGCCCATCGACGGATCGGTGGTGGCGGAACGCGACGTCATGGACGCGGACCGGATCGCCGACCTGCTGGCCCGCGCGCGCGCCGCGCAGGCCGAATGGGCCGCCCGCCCGCTGGAGGAACGGATCGCGGTCGTCATGGCGGGCGTCGACGTGCTGTGCGCCGACGCGGAGGCGGTGCCGGAGCTGGCCCGCATGATGGGCCGTCCGACCCGCTACGGCGGCGAGTTCGGGGGCGTGCGCGAACGGGCCGACTATTGCGCGGAGATCGCGGCGACGGCCCTGGCGCCGCACGTCGTCGAGGAATCCGATCGGTTCGAGCGGCGCATCGTGCGCGACCCCCACGGGATCGTCTTCGTGATCGCGCCCTGGAACTATCCCTATCTGACGTCCACCAACGTGATCGTGCCCGCGTTGATAGCGGGCAACGCGGTGGCGGTGAAGCCCGCGACCCAGACGCTGCTGACGGGCGAGCGCATGGCCGCGGCCTTCGTCGCGGGCGGCCTGCCCGCCGACCTGATGCCGGTCCTCTACCTGGACCACGACGGGACGGAGGCCGCGATCGCGGCCGGGTCGTTCGACTTCGTGAACTTCACCGGTTCGGTCCGGGGCGGCCGTGCCATCGAACGGGCGGCGGCGGGCACCTTCACCGGCACGGGGCTGGAACTGGGCGGCAAGGATCCGGGCTATGTCATGGACGACGCGGATCTGAATGCGGCGGCCGCCACCCTGATCGACGCGGCGATATACAATTCCGGGCAGTGCTGCTGCGGGATCGAACGCATCTACGTGGCCCGTCCGCATTACGACGCCTTCGTCGCCAAGGCCGCCGATCTGGCCCGCGCCTATGTCCTGGGCGACCCGATGGAGGAGGGGACCACGATGGGTCCCGTCGCCAACGCGTCCGTGGCGAAGGGCGTGCGCGACCAGGTGGCTCAGGCCGTCTCGATGGGGGCCAGGACGCATGTGGATCCCGCCCTGTTCCCCGCCGACGACGGTGCGGGGCAGTACGTGGCCCCGCAGATCGTGACCGACGTGACCCACGACATGGACCTGATGCGGGAAGAGAACTTCGGCCCCGTCGTCGGCATCATGCCCGTGGACGACGACGACGAGGCGGTCCGTCTGATGAACGACAGCGCCTATGGCCTGACCGCCTCGCTGTGGACGCGCGACGCCGACCGTGCGGCGCGCATCGGGGGGCGGCTGGACACGGGCACGGTGTTCATGAACCGGGCGGACTACCTGGACCCGGGGCTGTGCTGGACGGGGCGCAAGGACACGGGCCGCGGCGCGTCCCTGTCGGTGCTGGGCTTCCACGCGCTGACGCAGCCCAAGTCGTTCCACCTGAAGAAGGGTTGATCCCCGTGACGACCGCGACCTGGAGCTATCCCACGAACGTCCGCTTCGGCGCCGGCCGCATCGCGGAGCTGGGCGAGGCCTGCCGCGCGGCGGGCATGACGCGGCCCTTGCTGGTCACGGACCGGGGGTTGGCGGACCTGCCCGTGACGCAGACGGCGCTGGACGTGCTGGACGACGCCGGGCTGGGCTGGGCGATGTTCGCCGGCGTCGACCCCAACCCGCACGAGGGCAACCTGGCCGACGGGGTGGAGGCATGGCGCGCGGGCGGCCACGACGGGATCGTGGCCTTCGGCGGCGGGTCCGGCCTGGATCTGGGCAAGCTGGTCGCGATGATGCCGGGACAGGACCGACCCGTCTGGGACTTCGAGGACGTGGGAGACTGGTGGACCCGCGCCGATGCCGACGCCATCGCCCCCATCGTCGCGGTGCCCACGACGGCGGGCACGGGGTCGGAGGTCGGGCGTGCGAGCGTGCTGACCAACAGCCGCACGCACGAGAAGAAGATCATCTTCCACCCCAAGCTGCTGCCGGCCACGTCGATCCTCGACCCCGAACTGACCGTGTCGATGCCACGCGCCATCACGGCGGGCACCGGCATGGACGCCTTCGCCCACTGCCTGGAGGCGTATTGCTCGCCCCATTACCACCCCATGTCTCAGGGTATCGCGCTGGAAGGGATGCGGCTGGTCCTGGACGCCCTGCCGCGCGTTTACGAGGACGGGTCCGACCTGGACGCCCGTGGCGACATGATGTCGGCCGCCACCATGGGGGCCGTGGCGTTCCAGAAGGGTCTGGGCGCGATCCACGCGGTCAGCCACCCGGTCGGCGCGGTCTACGGCACCCATCACGGCACGACGAACGCCGCCGTCATGGTGCCGGTCCTGCGCTTCAACCGGGCGGAGGTGGAGGGGCGGATCGAACGCGCAGCCGCCTATCTGGGCATCGCGGGCGGGTTCGACGGGTTCGTCGATACGGTCGCATCGCTGAACGACCGCTTCGGGATTCCCAAGGGTCTGGCCGCGATGGGGGTGCGGGGGGACCGCATCCCCGAACTCGCGGAGATGGCGTTGCGCGATCCGTCCGTGGGCGGCAACCCGCGGGCGATGACGGCGGAGAACACCGAAGCCCTGTTCCACGACTGCCTCTAGCGCGCTCCGCCCCCGCCCGGCGCCGAGGCGTCCCGACCCTTGCAATCCCGAACCCTCGCGGGCACCCCTTCCCCACAACCGGGAGGACATCACCATGAGAACACGCGCCGCCGTCGCCCTGGAAGCGGGCAAGCCGTTGCAGGTCATGGAGGTCGCGCTCGACGGCCCCAAGGCGGGCGAGGTCCTGGTCGAGATCAAGGCCACCGGCATCTGCCACACCGACGAGTTCACGCTGTCGGGCGCGGACCCCGAAGGGATGTTCCCCGCGATCCTGGGGCACGAGGGCGCGGGCGTCGTGCTGGAGGTGGGCGCGGGCGTCACGTCGTTGAAGCCGGGCGATCACGTCATCCCGCTCTACACCCCCGAATGCCGGGAATGCGAATATTGCCTGAACCCCAAGACGAACCTGTGCCAGAAGATCCGGTCCACCCAGGGGCAGGGCGTGATGCCGGACGGGACCAGCCGGTTCCGCATGACCGACGGCACGCCGATCCTGCACTACATGGGATGTTCCACCTTCGCGAACCACACCGTCCTGCCGGAGATAGCGCTCGCCAAGGTGCGTGCCGACGCCCCCTTCGACAAGATCTGCTACATCGGCTGCGGGGTGACGACGGGCATCGGCGCGGTGATCAACACGGCGAAGGTGGAGATTGGATCGACGGCCATCGTGTTCGGTCTGGGCGGCATCGGGCTGAACGTGATCCAGGGGCTGCGGCTCGCGGGCGCGGACCGGATCGTGGGCGTGGACCTGAACGACGACAAGCGGGCCATGGCGGAACGCTTCGGAATGACGGACTTCGTGAACCCCCGCGACGTGGACGGACCCCTGGCCCCGCATCTGGTCGAACTGACGGGTGGTGGCGGCGACTACACGTTCGATGCGACCGGCAACGTCGACGTCATGCGCACGGCACTGGAATCGGCGCACAAGGGCTGGGGCGAGAGCGTCATCATCGGCGTGGCCCCCGCGGGCGCGGAGATCGCGACCCGACCCTTCCAACTGGTGACGGGGCGCGTCTGGCGCGGCACGGCCTTCGGGGGCGCGCGGGGGCGGACGGACGTGCCCCGGATCGTGGACTGGTACATGGACGGCAAGATCGAGATCGACCCCATGATCACGCACACCTTGTCGCTCGACGACATCAACGAGGGGTTCGACCTGATGCACCGGGGCGAGAGCATCCGCAGCGTCGTCGTGTATTGACCTACTCCGCCGCCACCCGCGCCTCCGCCGACTCCAACCCGAACCGCGCCGCTACGTCGGGGGCGTAGCGGGCCAGGTCCAGCCGCAGGCGTTCCAGGGCGGCGTCCTTCATCTTGGCCTCCAGCATCACGTCGAAGGTCAGATCCTCGGCGTCGCGCATGAAACGGATGAACTCGAACGGCTGGATGTAGTCGGCATGCCCCGTCCAGATCGGAGGCGCGGTCGTGACGACCGGCTTGCCGGTCTTGCGGTCCTTGCGCGTGATGGTGCGCATCTCAGTCCGGGGCGACGAGAAGTGCATCTTGGGCCGCACGCCGTCGGCCCAGGTCGCCAGGCAGGCGGCGAAGGTGGGGATCAGATCCTCCTCCGGCTCATGCAGGCACCACCAGTGCTGGTGGTCGAAGATCAGCGACACGCCGGTCCGCTCGCTGATCCACAGCGTGTCGGTCGCGGAGAAGCGCAGGTCGTCGTTCTCCAGCACCAGTCGTCGGCGGACGTGAGGGGGCAGACCGTCCCACGCGGCACACCACCGTTCGCGGGCGGCGGTCTTGTCGTCGTAGACGCCACCCACATGCGTCACCAGGACCGATTCCGGGCCGCACCCCATCAGGTCCAGCATCCGCGCCTGCGACGCCAGGTCCTTGACGGACTTCGCCACCAGGTCCGGATCGGGGGCGTTCAGCAGCACGAACTGGGACGGGTGGAACGACAGCCGCACGTCCAGCGCCCGCGCCTTCGCCCCGATCTCGGCCAGGCGGTCGGCGCTGTCCTCCACCATGGAATGGAACTGCGGCATGTCGGGATGGGTGGCATAGGGGGCCAGGTCCGACGACATGCGGTACATGCGGATGCCCCGCGCGGCGCAGTGGTCCAGGATCGCGTCCATGTAGTCGAGCGACACCGACAGGTGCGGGTCGTTCTTCCAGCGGCGCGTGTCGTTGGACTTCAGGTCGGGGCGCGCCGTGACCTTGACGGGGAAGCCCAGGCGCAGGGGGGATGTGTCGGGCGTGGTCATACCGGGGCAACGGCCGACGGGGGTGGTTTCGTTCCCACCAACGGCGCGGACGGAACGTCGCGCGACGTCGCCGGTTGCCCCCGCATGGAGATCACGCACCCCGCCTTCGCCGCCGACGCCCGGACCCGCCTGGACGCCTTCCTGGCCGATGGTCCGCCGGACCGGATCCTGTCGGACGTGGACGCCGACGGATTGTCGTCGGCCGCCCTGCTGGCCGATGCCCTGGGCCGGCCGGTGCGCTTGGTGGGGCGGGGGGCGAATGCGTGGACCGATCCCGTCGCGGCGGAGGTCGCCGAGGAGGCGGTGATCGTGGCGGATTTGGGGATGCGCGGGCGGACGCTGGGTCGGCGTCTGTGCGTGATCGACCACCACGTGCCGACGGGCACGCCCGAAGGCGCGACCGTGATCCACGGCGAGGCGCTGGACCCGGTGCCGTCCACGTCGCTGCTGGCATGGTACGCCTTGGGCGCGCCGGAGGACCGGGGCTGGCTGGCCGCGCTGGGCTGCATGGGGGATTACGGCGACAAGGGCGGCCATCTGGAGGTCGCGCCCGCCAAGAAGCGGTGGGGCGCGGGTCGCCTGCGCGAGCTGACCTCGCTGGTGAACGCACCGCGTCGGGCCGCGTCGGGGGACGCGTCGCCCGCCCTGGCCCTGCTGCGGGCCGCCGAAGACCCGGCCCACGCCCTGTCCGGCGATCTGCCCGGCCTGGCGGAGTGCGAGGCCGCGCGCGAGGAGGTGAAGGCCGCCACCGCGGCGGCTCGCCGCGCGCCGCCGCGCTTCGGTTCGCGGTACGGCTCGGACGTGGCGATCGTGCGGATCGACAGCCCCTGCCAGGTCCACCCCCTGACGGCGCAGTCCTGGGTCGGCCGCCTGCGCGGGGCGATCGTGTTCTGCGCCAACTTCGGATACCTGCCGGGCCGCGTCTCGTTCTCGGGTCGCGCGCCGAAGGACCGGGACATCGTCGACCTGCTGGCCCGCCACAGGCCCGTCGGGGCCGATCCGGCGCATTACGGCAACGGCCACCGGCAGGCCGCGGGCGGCACGCTGGAGCACGAGCCGTGGAACGCGCTGATGAACGATCTGGGCTTCGGACCCGAAATGCGGGCCTGAGGGGTGGAACGATCCCCGCCCCCGCCGGTAGGGGGAGGGGACACCCTGCCGGAGCCCACGATGCCCAACCGCCGCGACCGTCCCCTGCTGGCCGTCCTGATTGACGCCGACAACATCCCCGCCAAGTTCGCGGAGGCCATCCTGAAGGAGATCACGGGCCTGGGCGAGCCGGGCCTGCGCCGCGTGTACGGCGACTGGTCGTCCGACCGCCTGAAGCAATGGGCCGACAAGGTCCACGCGCTCGGGTTGGTGGCCCATCAGGAGACGGCGAACACGAAGGGCAAGAACGCCAGCGACATCGGGCTGGTGATCGATGCCATGGACATCCTGCACCAGGACCGGTTCGACGGCTTCGTGTTGGTCAGCAGCGACAGCGATTTCACGCGCCTGGCCAGCCGCATCCGTGAGGACGGGCTGGAGGTCGTGGGCATCGGCGAGGGCAAGGCCCCCGAATCGCTGCGCAACGTGTGCAACCGCTTCATCCTGATCGAGAACCTGATCGACGAGCCGGCCGAACGCGGGGGCACCGACAAGCGCAAGCCGCAGGACGCGCTGCCGCTGATCATCCGCGCCATGGATCGGATGGACCAGCAGGACGACGACTGGCATTCGCTGGGCGCGCTGGGCAGCCAGATCATGGCGGAGGCGCCGGATTTCGACACCCGGACCTATGGCAAGCGAAAGCTCAGCGAACTGGTCAGCGACATCAAGCGGCTGGAGACGCGAAAGGACGGCGCGCAGTTGATGGTGCGGCGGCGGGACTGACGGGTCGGGCGGCGCGGCCCTAGCCCTCGCCCCCCGCGAACCGCTCCCGCAAGGCGCGCAGCACGGGGATCGCGGCGCGGGTGCGGGCCGCGCCGATGTCGTGGACGGCCTGGGTCATGATGGGGCGGATCGCCGCCAGCGCGGCCTCGCGCGCGGCTTGGCCCGCGGGACTGATCGCCACCCGCTTGCGGCGCGCGTCCTCCCAGTCGGGGCGGATGTGGACGTGGCCCGCCCATTGCAGGCGGTTCAGCGTGTTCGTCATGGCCCCGCGGGTCAGGTGGAACAGCCGCGCCAGTTCGGCCGGGGTCCGTTCCTCCGGGTGCTGGGCCAGGTAGTTCAGCAGCACGAAGTGGCTGAGCTCCATGCCCTTGGGCAAGGCGCGGGACAGGCGCGCGCGGGCCAGGTGGTCCGCCGTCAGCATCTCGGAGAAGAGTGCGACCGCTAGGCCTTCCTCGTCGGGGGCGGTCAAACCGGGGTCACGCCGCCAGCAGCGGATCCAGCTTGCCCGCGCGGTCGAGGGCATAAAGGTCGTCGCAGCCGCCGACATGGGTGTCGCCCACGAAGATCTGCGGCGTGGTGCGCGCGCCGCCGGCCTTCTGCACCATCTCGCCGCGCGCGCCGGGGGTGGCGGCGACGTCGATCTCGGTCACGGGGGCACCCTTCTGGGACAGCAGGCGCAGGGCGGCGGTGCAGAACCCGCACAAGGGCTGCGTGTAGATCGTGACCGGCTTCATCGCGGTGCCCTTCAGCTGGTTGGATGTGGGGAGGTTATAGCCCCGGCCCGGTCCGACGCAACGCGGGCCAGCGCGGCGACCGTGATGCGCGTGGCGCCCGCCTGGCGGAGCGCCAAGGCGCAGTGGTGCATCGTGGCGCCCGACGCCATCACGTCGTCGACCAGGACCACGTGGCGCCCTTCCACCCCCACCGCCGCCCGGAAGGCCCCGGCCTGGTTGGCGAAGCGGTCGGCGCGGGTGCGGTGGTCCTGCGGCGCGGTGCGGCGCGTGCGGACCAGGGTCCGGGGCGCGTGGTCCGCCCCGCACAGGCGGGCGAGGTGGCGCCCGATCTCGGCCGACTGGTTGTAGCGGCGGGTCAGCAGGCGCAGGGGGTGCAGCGGCACGGGCACGACCAGCGTGCCGGGCCCGGCCGTGCCCCGCAGCCGCCGGGCCAGCCAGTCCGCGGCCAGTGGCGCATGACGGGTGCGGTCGGCGTGCTTCAACGCCAGCGCGAAGCCCCGCCCCGCGCCTTCGTAGCGCAGGGCCGCGACGCCGTCGTCCCAGGGCGGGGGCGATGCGCGGCAGGCGTCGCAGGGGCCGTCGATGGCCCCCGCCTGCGGGGTGGCGCAGACGGGGCAGACGTCGCCGCGCCCGAACGGCATGTCGCGCCAGCAGGCGGGGCACAGGCCCGGTTCGGTCACCGCCGCGTCGCAGGTCGCGCAGGCATGGGGATAGAGCGCGTCGACCGCGCCGCGCCAGGCCAGGCGGGACAGGCTTTGAATCGTGTGCGTCATCGCCTACCTCCGGCGGATGGCCCCTTTGACCGACCGCACCGCTCTGATCCACCACCGCGCCCGCGCGCGGGCGATGGACGATGCGTGGTTCCTGCACGATGCCGCAGCCGCGGAGGTGGGCGAAAGGCTGCGGGACGTTAACAGATCGTTTACGGATCCGGCCCTGGTGACCGGCTTCCCGGACCGCGCCACCACCGTGCTGCCCGGCGCGACCGTCGTGCCGGACGACGACGTGCTGGCGCTGGGGGTCGGCGCGCACGACTTGGTGGTCCACTTCATGGCGCTCCACTGGGCGGACGACCCGGTGGGGCAACTGGTGCAGTGCCGCCGCGCGCTTCGCCCCGACGGGTTGCTGCTGGCCTGCTGCCTGGGCGGGGACACCTTGGCCGAGCTGCGCGCCGCCCTCGGGCAGGCGGAGGTGGAGGTCGCGGGCGGCCTGTCCCCCCGCGTGGCCCCCATGGGCGAGGTGCGCGACCTGGGCGCCCTGCTGCAGCGTGCGGGCCTGGCCCTGCCGGTGGCGGACGTGACGGACCAGACGGTGCGGTACCGCGACCTGTTCCATCTGATCTGCGACCTGCGCGCCATGGGCGAGACCAACGCCCTGGCCGCCCGCCATCGCGGCACGGTGCCACGCGACCTGTTCGCGCGGGCGGCCAGGCTCTATGACGACGCTTATGCCGACGGGGACGGGGTCCGGGCAACGTTCCAGACCGTGTTCCTGACCGGCTGGGCGCCGTCGGAGACGCAGCCGAAGGCGCTGCGGCCCGGATCGGCGACGACCCGGCTGGCGGACGCGCTGGGGACGCAGGAACGACGGGGATAGAGATGAAGCACGACGAGTTCACGCCATTGCCGCACGCGCCGCGCGACCATCCCAACCTGCGCATGGGCCGGATCGGCCTGCTGCTGGCGAACCTGGGCACGCCGGACGGCTACGACTACCGCTCGATGCGCCGCTACCTGAACGAGTTCCTGTCGGACCGGCGGGTGATCGATTACTCCCCCTGGCTGTGGCAGCCCCTGTTGCAGGGCATCATCCTGACGAAGCGGCCGTTCTCGTCGGGATCGGCGTACAAGTCGATCTGGAACGAGGCGCAGGGCGAATCCCCCCTGGCGACCATCACGAAGGCCCAGACCGCCGAGATGGCGGCGCGGATGCGGACGATGTTCGGGGACGACGTGGTGGTCGACTACGCCATGCGGTACGGCAACCCGTCGACCCGGTCGAAGGTCGAGCAGATGAAGGCCGCGGGCTGCGACCGGATCGTGTTCTTCCCCCTCTATCCGCAATATGCGGGGGCCACCTCGGCCACGGCCTGCGACCAGTTCTTCCGCGTGCTGATGAAGATGAAATGGCAGCCGTCGGTGCGCACGGTCCCCGCCTATTCGGACGACGCGCGGTACGTCGAGGCCCTGGCCCGGTCGGTCGAGCGGGCGTACAAGTCGTTGGATCCGAAGCCAGATATCCTTGTCTGCTCCTATCACGGGGTGCCCAGGCGGTACCTGCTGGAGGGGGATCCGTATCACTGCCAGTGCCAGAAGACGACGCGCCTGCTGCGCGAGCGGCTGGGCTGGGACGAGACGCGGATCGTGACGACGTTCCAGTCCAAGTTCGGCCCGGAGGAATGGCTGAAGCCCTATACCGTCGAGGAGGTCGCCCGCCTGGCGGAGGAGGAGGGCAAGAGGAACATCGCCGTGATCGCGCCTGCGTTCAGCGCCGACTGCATCGAGACGCTCGAGGAGATCAACGAGGAGATCAAGGAGAGCTTCGAGGAGGCGGGCGGCGAGCGGTTCACCTATATCCCCTGCCTGAACGACGACGCCACGCACATGGATGCGCTCGCGGCCATCGCGGTGGAGAACCTGTCGGGCTGGATCGAGCCGCGGCGGGCGGTGGCGCAGGCCGCCGAATAGGACGGATCGTCGCATGCACCCCCCGTACACCCCCCGTACACCCCCCGTGCATACGGAGGGGCACATCGGGGGGTGTTGCGTGCGTGCGGTATGCAACGCCCCGGCGTTCCGTGCAGGAGCGAACCGGCCACGGTGATTCGGCATGGCCCCGGCCAGTGCCCAGACCGTCTTGCGGTGGCCCCGTTCGCGGCATCCGGCGCTTCGCCGACCGTGCATCCGCTGGCGTCCCATCCGCGACGCTGCGAGGTCACCCGGCCAGATCCGGCGGGGGGCGCCGCGCGCCGGATCGCCGGGTCGAGCCCGACGATGACCTGGATGGGGTAGCCGGCGGACCGTCGTGGACCGCCCCGGCGCCCGGCCTCAGGGGACGTAGATGCCGTCCCAGTCCTCGGGGCGCCAGTCGGGGTCGTCCAGCCAGACGGAGAGCGGGATCTCCGCGTCGGTCCGGCCGTTGACCTCGGCCCGGCGGGCATCGCGGAGGCGGGTCAGCTCGCGCTCGACGGGGCTTCGGTAGTCGGCCGCAATGCTGATGTGGAACAGGAACGTGTCCTCCGCCCCGGGATCGAGCGGCTCCGACAATGCGGCGGGCGGCATGAACGACCCGGGCGAGGTGCCGTTGTAGTGTTTGATCTGGAATTCCGCCTTGATCGCCGGGTTGTCGCATTGCTCCCAGAACCCGACGCCCGCCCATTTGGGTCCGGTCTTGTCGAGGAAGTCGTCGTAGGTGATGTCCTCCTTCACCCCTTGCGAGGGGGTGTGCCGACCCGAACTGCGGACCCAGCCCGCTTGGTCAAGTTGGGCCACCACCCTTCGATACTCCCCCTGCATCTCGTCCCAGGTCATCGGTTCGAGCGGGAAGGTCATGGCGACCTTATCGATGAACAGCCCGATGTGGGTCAGGGAAAGCTGTCGGCCAGGGGGGATCAGCAAGGGACAATCGGGGTGGTCGTAGCTCAGCACGATGCCGCTCGGGTGGCTCGTCTCGCCGTCATCGGCGGGCGCGACGACGAACTCCATGAAGGCGTCGGGATGCTCGGGGTCGTTCACCCGCTGGCGCCGGTTCAGCCCCGTCATGACCTCCCGCCCGTCGAGTTCGTTGACGTCGAGGTAGCGGTTCATCGAATCGAGGACCCGAGCCTCGATCGTGACGATGGGTCTGTCTTGCGTTGCCATTCGAGGCTTGCTCCCGGCGAAAGTTGCGTGGCTGAGAACGACCGCTCCGGCGAGGATGGGAACGACGACGGCGCAGCGTGGAAGCATCACCTGATGCCCTCTATTTCCCGCATGCGATCCATCAGGCGACGATAGTACTTCACCCGATCCAGCGGTTCGCGGATTTCCAGATCGCCCAGGGTGACCGGCGTGTCGCCCCCGCATTCGTACGACACGGGTATCGACGTCTGGTCGCCGGGAATCGTGCCATCGACCTGGCTGAGGAACTTGAACGCGTCCCGGTGGCGTTCGTAGACCGGTTGCACGACCTCGACCTGCTCGTGATACGCTATGGCGTCGGCGGCGCCGGCCAGGTCTCCGTCGTCGAGTTTCCCGAGCGCGTCCATGAGGTCGCCATCGACCTGGATCTCAC
>NZ_JARGZA010000005.1:200000-249715 GCF_030973515.1 Jannaschia maritima | reverse complement strand
CCCCGCTGCTGGGCGAACGCCAAGCCTTCGACATGGTCGAGCGATACTACGACGCACTCAACGCACGCGACGACGACCTGTTCGAGGGCACGGTGTCCGAGGAATGGTTCGTGCACGGCGAGAGCCCGTCACGCCCGACCCGCGACGTGAACGCGTATCTCGAGGAGATCGGCGACTACATGGCCGGCATCCCCGACATCGCGTTCGCCATCGACAGCCTGCACTTCGCCGACGACGTGGTCACCGTGATCGGCACGCTGACGGGCACCCATACGGGCGAGGTGTTCGGCTACGCCCCCACCGGACGCGCGGTCGAGTTCTCCGCCATCGCCGTGCACCGCCTGGAGGACGGCGCCATCGTCGAGAGCTGGCAGATGCCCGACCGGCTGACGCTGGTGGAGCAGATCAGGTGAGCCGCCCGGGGCGCGGAGCATCCCGATCCGCGGGGGTCGCCGGGGTTCCCGGCCCAAGTCGGGCCCCCGATCGGATGACCGCACGTCCGACATGGACGGGAAACGACCGACGCGCGCCTTCGTTACCACGATGCCGGGCGAGGCGACCGGGCGCCGGCGGTCCGCAGTGATGCGGTTCGACGTCCGCGACCGCACTGACGCGGTCGCGTTGACCGGGCACTTCCGCGCGACGGTGCCCGAGCGGGGCCGTTCGATGGCCGGGCCGGGAGCGGTGGTGAGGATGGGGCGTGGTGGAGCCTAGGGGAGTCGAACCCCTGACCTCTTGCATGCCATGCAAGCGCTCTACCAACTGAGCTAAGGCCCCGAATGGGCGGCGGATAAGCCGCCCGGTGCGGGGGTGCAAGGACAAAATGCCCAGGTCCCGCGCCGTCGGACTCAGTCCTCGTCGTCGCCGTCGGAGACGTCGCTGCCGATCTCCTCCAACGAGACGGTGTCCTCCTCGTCGTCGTCCAGCACGGCGTCGTCCGTGGCGGCCGCGTCGTCGTCGAGCTCCTCGTCGTCGTCGTCGAGCAGCAGATCCTCGTCGGCTTCCGCTTCTTCGGTCTTCGCGTCGGCATCGGCCTTGTCGGCCACGAGGACGCGCGTCCTGGTCCCCGTCTCGACCGGCACGACCTCACCGGTATAGGGGCTGACGACGGGGTCGCGGTTCAGGTCGTAGAAGCGCTTGCCGGTGGTCGGGCACACGCGCTTGACGCCCCATTCTTCCTTGGGCATGGCGGGTCCTCCGGATGGGGGTGTTGCCTGGTGAATCGGGGCCGGATGCCACAGCGCATCCCCCGGGGCAAGGGCGTGTTCGGGGGGCTGCATTGGCACTGGACTGGATCATTGGCGGCGTCGTCGTGACCCTGCGACGGTCCGCCCGCGCGCGCCGCATGACGCTGCGGGTGGGGCGGTCGGACGGCCGGGTGACGCTGACGGTGCCGCAGGGCATGGCGGACGCGCAGGCGCGGGCCTTCGCGGACGGGCATGCGGGCTGGATCGCCCGACAGGTCGCCGCCGTCCCGCCCCCGCGGACGGTGCGCGTGGGGGGCACGCTGCCCGTCGCCGGTCGCGAGGTGCCGGTGATCGCGGGCGGGGGCCGGTCCGCCCGCTGGACGGGCGCCGTGGTGTCCGTTCCGGACGACGACCGTGCGGGTCCACGCGTCGCGACCCTGTTGCGGCGCATGGCGCGGGATCGGCTGGTCGAGGCGGCGGGCCGGCACGCGGTGGCACTGGGCCGGACGCATGGCAGGGTGACGCTGCGGGACGCGCGATCGCGTTGGGGGTCGTGCTCCGGCCGGGGGGATCTGATGTTCAGCTGGCGCCTGATCCTCGCGCCGCCGGAGGTGCTGGACTACGTCGCGGCGCACGAGGTGGGGCACCTGGCGCATATGGATCACTCCCCCCGGTTCTGGGCTTGCGTGGAACGCCTGATGCCGGACTATGCGCCCCGCCGGGCCTGGCTGCGCCGCCACGGTGCCGCGCTGCACGCCATCGACTTCGGTTGACGACCGGGACCCGCGGGGGAACGGTGCGCCCATGCTGATGAACCCCCTTCCCGACGGCGCGGGCGCCGCGCACGACCGGCTGTATCGGTCGCTGCGCACGCGGATCATGCACGGCGAGGTGGCGCCCGGGCAGGCGCTGACGCTGCGGGGGATCGGACGCGAGTACGGCGTGTCGATGACGCCCGTGCGCGAGGCGATGCGCCGCCTGGTCGCGGAAGGCGCGTTGTCGCTGTCGGCCTCGGGCCGGGTGACGACGCCGCAACTGTCGCAGGACCGCATCGAGGAGTTGGCCAGCCTGCGGTCGCTGCTGGAGCCGGAACTGGCCATCCGCGCCCTGCCGCGGGCCTATCCCGCCCTGGTCGAGCGGATGGAGCGGATCAACGTCGCCATCGCGGAGCAGATCGCGAAGCGCGACGCGTCAGGCTATATCCGCACGAACCTGGAGTTCCACCGCACGCTGTACCTGCGCGCGCAGGCCCCCGCGATCCTGGCCATGGTGGAGACGGTGTGGCTGCAGTTGGGACCCACGATGCGCGCGCTCTACGGGCGGCTGAACCGGACGGAGCTGCCGCGCAACCACCGCCTGATCGTCGCCGCCCTTCGAGACGGGGACGAACCCGGGTTGCGGGTGGCGGTGCGGGCGGACGTCACCCAGGGGCTGCGGCTGCTGGCGGGCTAGAACGGCCCGTTGCTGCAGTGCGGCGAAAGGGTCCTCGGCGCGAACGGTTCGGGATCATGCCAGCGCCGTCAGTGTGACCGGGAGCAGGGGGCGATGCAAGCCGCCGGATTCTCAACGGGCATTGGGGGACGGCAGGCGCCCGGTACCGACGCTGGCCCAGCCGAACGGCGTTCCGCCGCCTCGGGACGCGGTCTGCATCGTGTCTGCCCCGCGTCTGCGTTCCGCCGGACAAACGGGGGGGTAGCCGGATGCGTCCGCCCCGCGCCGCCGCGTGGTGCGGCGGGGCGCGAGGCCTGGCGCGGACCTGCCGCCTAGGCGTGGATCGCGCCGTCGCCGCAGTCGAGCGCCGCCTCGCGCATCGCTTCGGAATAGGTCGGGTGCGCGTGGCAGGTGCGGGCCAGATCCTCCGCCGCGGCGCCGAACTCCATCGCGACGCAGACCTCGTGGATCAGGTCGCCCGCCATGGGGCCGATGACGTGGCAGCCCAGGATGCGGTCGGTTTCCGCGTCGGCGATGAGCTTGACGAAGCCGTCGGCCGCGAAGTTGGCCTTGGCCCGTCCGTTGCCCATGAAGCTGAACTTGCCGATCTTGATCTTCGTCCCGGCCTCCTCGGCCTGTTCCTGGGTGATGCCGACCGACGCGACCTCGGGATGGGTGTAGATGACGCCGGGGATCACGCCGTAGTTCACGTGCCCGGCCTGGCCCGCCAGGATCTCCGCGATGGCCATGCCCTCGTCCTCGGCCTTGTGGGCCAGCATCGGCCCTTCGATGACGTCGCCGATGGCGTACACCCCCTCGACGCTGGTCTTGTAGTGGTCGTCCACGGCGATCTGGCCGCGGTTCGTCAGCGACACGCCCAGCGCGTCGAGCCCCAATCCGTCCGTGTTGGGCCTTCGCCCCGTGGCGACGAGGACCACGTCGACGTCCAGCGTCTTGGCCGCGTCGTCCTTGCGCATCGCGTAATGCACGGTCGCGCCGTCGTCCGTGCGCTCGACCTTCGACACGGCGGCGCCCGTCACGAAGGAGAGGCCCTGCTTCTTCAGGAGCTTCTGGAACTGCTTCGCGACCTCGGCGTCCTGGCCGGGGGTGATGCCGTCGAGGTACTCGATCACGGTCACGTCGGTGCCCAGGCGGGTATAGACGGATCCCAGCTCCAACCCGATGACGCCGCCGCCGATGACGGCCATGGTCCGGGGGATCTCCGACAGCTCCAACGCGCCGGTGGAGGAGACGACGACCTCCTCGTCCACGGTGACGTCGGCGCCGGGGACGGGGGCGGATTCGCTGCCCGACGCGATGACGACGTGCTTGGCGTCGTGCGTCTCGTCGCCGACCCGGACCTTGCCCGCCGCGGGGATGCTGGCCCAGCCCTTCAGCCAGTCGACCTTGTTCTTCTTGAACAGGAACTCGATGCCCTTGGTGTTCGCCTCGATCGCGTCGCGCTTGTAGTCCAGCATCCTGGACCAATCGACCGACGGGGCGTCGCCGATCAGCCCCATCCTGGCGAAGTTGTGCTGCGCCTCGTGCAGCTGATGGCTGGCGTGCAGCAGGGCCTTGGACGGGATGCAGCCGACGTTCAGGCAGGTGCCGCCCAACGTGTCGCGGCCTTCGACGCAGGCGGTCTTCAAACCCAGCTGCGCGCAGCGGATGGCGCAGACGTAGCCCCCCGGGCCGGAGCCGATGATGATGACGTCGTATTGGGCCATAGTCGAACCTTCTGATTCCGGCATGCACCCCGCGTGCACCCCCTGTGCACCCCCCGTGCAGACGGACGGTCAGATCAGGGTGGAGATAGCAACCGCGACCGTCGCAAGGAACCCCGCGATCCAGAAGACCGACCGCCACGGCGTCCAGCCCCCCGCATAGGCGGGGACATAGAGGACCCGCGCCGCGAGATAGGTCCAGGCGGCGGCGGTCTGGAACGGGGTCGGCACGGTCAGGTGGGCCACCAGCACGGCGGGGGCGAAGAGGACCAGCGCCTCCCCGTGGTTCGCCGCGGCACGCTTCAGCCGCGCGGTGACGGGGCGTTCGGGCGGGGGCGGGCCGTCGCGCGGGCCCGCGTTGTAGCGCAGGCCCCGGTCGAGGTCGGACAGGATCGCGGCCAGGCCCAGCTGCGCGGCCTGCAGGAGGACGGCGAGCGCGAGGACCGTCAGGGGCGGCGTCACCGTCCGCGCCGCAGCAGGATCAGCGTGGTGATCGTGGTCAGCACGGTGTAGCCCGCCGCCAGCCACCACAGGAACGGGTCGGGCCCGCGGATCGCCTGCACCGCGACCACCAGCGCGACCGCGATGGCGACGCGGATGGCCCAGAACAGGATCGCGCGCTGCACGGGCGTCATGCGGTGCGCAGGAACCGGGCGTCGATGGCGGGGCCGGTCGCCGCTTCGCGGTCGATCCAGGCCTGAGCCTTCGCGCGGTCGTTGGCCTCGAACAGCGCGGTGACGCCGGTGCCGTCCGCGTCGTGCCACAATTGCAGGAGGGTGAGGCCCGCGTTCATCCGGTTCTCGGCGTTCCGGTCGAAGTCGGCGCGCCACGCGTCGCGGTCTGCGGGGGTGAGGTGGAGGAGGAGTTGCATGGGGTGGGAGGTAGGGCGGGGGTGCAAGGGGTGAAGGGTGCGTAACCGGCTTGCGCGGGTAGGATCGGATTCACCGCGTCGGGTCCATCGGATACGGGAGCGCCGGTTTGGCGAAAGACCCCTGCGCAGGGCGGGGGCGCGGCGGTTCGTCCAGCGTGTAGGGTGGGTGCAACCCACCATCTCGCCCCCCTCGAAGTCCGGCAGTGGTGGGTTTCACCCACCCTACGCTTGCTACGGTCGTTCGATCACTCGGCGGCGATGTCGGTTCGAGCGATGGAAAGAGCCTCCGCGAGGGGTACGCCGTCGTCGTGGGCCCGCACGAGATACGCCATGACGGCGCGATAGCGGCGTTCCTCGTCCGAAAGGTCTTGCCGAGCGACGGCGACGATCGCGGCTTCCTCGGTGCAGGGAACCGCATTCTCGAAGAAGTCGTCCGGGAGCGGCGGGCTGTCGTCGATCGAGTGCTTCTGTTCGGTGGTCATGGGTGCTTTCGCTATGTTTCGTCCATCCGACATGAAGGGTGGGTACAACCCACCATGGCGAGACGCTTACATGGCAAACGATGGTGGGTTTCACCCACCCTACGTTTGCTACCTCACGGTAGTTAGAGCCCCTCCTCCATATTTGTTCTCTCCTTCAGCGGGAAGGCGGACCGCATCTGGTAACGTTCCCTTTCTGCAAGAACTATCGTGATCAAACCGAAGGCGAGGTATTCCCACGAGCCTGTGGTCAGAAGGAAGCCGGATACAGGACCAAGAATCCGGATATTTGCAAAAAGCTCACCAAATAGTATTATGATACATAATCCACCCACGCCATACAGTAGTTGATAAACCATCTGAAACTGGTGGAAGGCGTAAAGGCTCGATTGATCACCACTTCTTATGAGAGACGATATCATGGGCGTATCATTTCCGAACACACGAGCCTTCCACGAACCCCTGATCTCCTCTGAGGTTAGGCGACGCGCAAATCGGGCTCCAAACTCTCGTATCATTATGGTGCCACGGATCAAAACTTCACCTAGAATGAAGGATATAAATATACCCAGTAAGGTAAAAAATAGAAGTCGGCTTGCCTTGAAGCCTTCATTCCCGAGATCATCGCCAACTCTCCTATCAATAAGCTCGACTTGCAGCACGATCTCACGAAAGCTGCCCGCCATACGATCGCTTACTGAGCGGAAGATTCCCGCGTGCTCATATGATCCATAGATGCTGTAGAACGCGTGGTAATAGGCTATTGCCAATGCACCTATACCGACGTTCGTGAAAACGTTCGACCAACTGGAGGGGAACCGGCCGTTCAAAACCGATCCTCGTCACAAATCCATCAGCAACCGCCGCGGATCCTCCAGCGCCTCCTTCACGCGCACCAGGAACGTCACCGCGCCCTTCCCGTCCACGATGCGGTGGTCGTAGCTGAGCGCCAGGTACATCATCGGGCGGACCACGATCTCGCCTCCGACGACGACGGGGCGGTCCTGGATCTTGTGCATGCCCAGGATGCCGGATTGGGGCGGGTTGAGGATGGGGGAGGACATGAGGCTGCCGTAGACGCCGCCGTTCGATATCGTGAACGTGCCGCCCTGCATCTCGGCCATCGACAGCTTGCCGTCGCGGGCCTTCGCGCCCTTCTCGGCGATGGCCTTCTCGATGGCGGCGAAGGATAGGGTGTCGGCGCCGGGGATGACGGGGACCACGAGGCCCGTGGGCGTGCCTGCGGCGATACCCATGTTGACGTAGTGCTTGTAGACGATGTCGGTGCCGTCGATCTCCGCGTTGACCTCCGGCACCTCCTGCAGGGCGTGGCAGCAGGCCTTCGTGAAGAACGACATGAAGCCCAGCTTCACGCCGTGCTTCTTGAGGAACAGGTCCTTGTATTCCGAACGCAGGTCCATGACCGCCGACATGTCCACCTCGTTGTAGGTGGTCAGCATGGCGGCGGTGTTCTGGGCGTCCTTCAGGCGGCGCGCGATGGTCTGGCGCAGGCGGGTCATCTTGACCCGCTCCTCGCGGTCGGCGTCGGAGGCCTGGACCGGCGCGCTCGCGGGGCGAGATCCCGGCTCTTCGGCCGGGACGGATGCCCGCTGGGCATCCGCCTTCATGATGCGGCCGTCGCGGCCGGTGCCCTGGACCTGCGACGGGTCCAGTCCCTTCTCGGCCATGATCTTGTTCGCGGAGGGCGCGTTCTCGACGTCCGTGCGACCGCCGGCGGCGGCGACGTTGCTCTTCGCCTCCTCGACCTCCGCCTTGCCGGCGTCGGGGTTGGGCTTGGGGTTGTCGGCCTCGGGCGGCTTGACCGAAGCACCCGCGCCGGTGGTCATCTTCGCCAGCACGCCGCCGGCCTGCACGGTGCCGCCCTCGTCCACCAGGATCTCCGACAGGGTGCCGGCCGCGGGGGCCGGCACCTCGACGGAGACCTTGTCGGTCTCCAGCTCGCACAGCATCTCGTCGGCCTCCACGGCGTCGCCGGGCTGCTTGAACCAGGTGGCGACGGTGGCTTCGGTGACGGATTCGCCCAGGGTGGGGACGGAGACGTCGATCGTCTTGCCGTCGCCGTCACCGTCGGAGGCAGCGGCGGCGTCGTTCCCCCCGCCGGCATCGGCGGCGTCGTCGGCATCGGTCCCGCCGCCGCCGCCCGCTTCGGTGGCCGTGCCCTCCTTCGACCCGGGCGCCGCGACCGCGGACGGCGCGGCGGCATAGCCTGCATCGGCGCCCGCGCCTTCCTGGATGGTGGCCAGCAGGGCGTCGACGCCCACGGTGTCGCCTTCGTTGGCCACGATCTCGGCCAGGGTTCCGGTGGCGGGGGACGGCACCTCCACGGTGACCTTGTCGGTCTCCAGCTCGCACAGCATCTCGTCGGTGGCGACGTCGTCGCCGGGCTGCTTGAACCAGGTGGCGACGGTGGCTTCGGTGACGGATTCGCCCAGGGTGGGCACCTTGACGTCGATGGACATGCGTTACTCCAGTCCCAGCGCTTCGTTCACGAGCGCGGCTTGTTGTGCCTTGTGCTGCGAGGCCAGACCCGTCGCGGGCGACGCGCTGGCGGCGCGCCCGGCATAGCGGGGGCGCGTGTTGGCGGCGCCGATGCGGGTCAGCACCCATTCGAGGTTCGGCTCGACGAAGGTCCAGCCGCCCTGGTTCTTGGGCTCCTCCTGGCACCACACGATCTCGGCCTGCTTGAAGCGTTCCAGCTCCTTGACCATGGCGAGCGCCGGGAAGGGATAGAACTGCTCCAGCCGCAGGATGTAGGTGTCGTCCTGCCCGGCCTCGTCGCGCGCCTCCAGCAGGTCGAAATAGACCTTGCCCGAGCAGATCACGACGCGCGCGATCCCGTCGTCGGGCTTGAGCGTCAGATCCGAGTTGCCGTGCTGCGCGTCGTCCCACAGGACGCGGTGGAAGGTGGACCCTTCCAGGAACTCCGCCTTCGTGCTGACGGCCAGCTTGTGCCGCAGCAGCGACTTGGGCGTCATCAGGATCAGGGGCTTGCGGAAGGTCCGGTGCAGCTGACGGCGCAGGATGTGGAAGTAGTTGGCCGGCGTCGTGCAGTTGGCGACGATCCAGTTGTCGGACCCGCACATCTGCAGGAAGCGTTCCAGGCGCGCCGACGAATGCTCCGGCCCCTGACCCTCGTAGCCGTGGGGCAGCAGGCAGACGAGGCCCGACATCCGCAGCCACTTGGATTCGCCCGAGGATATGAACTGGTCGAACATGATCTGCGCCCCGTTGGCGAAGTCGCCGAACTGCGCCTCCCACATGGTCAGGGCGTTGGGCTCGGCCAGCGAATAGCCGTATTCGAAGCCGAGGACGGCGTATTCCGACAGGGCGCTGTCGATGACCTCGTAGTGCTGCTGGCCGTCGCGGACGTGGTTGAGGGGATAGTAGCGGTCTTCCGTTTCCTGGTCGATGAAGGCGGAATGGCGCTGGCTGAACGTGCCGCGCGTGCTGTCCTGGCCGGACAGGCGGACGCGGTAGCCTTCGGTCAGCAGCGATCCGAAGGCCAGCGCCTCCGCCGTGGCCCAGTCGAAGCCGGTCCCCGAGGCGAACATCTTGGCTTTCGCCTCCAGGAGGCGGTCCACGGTCCTGTGCAGGGGGAAGCCGTCGGGGGCCTTCGTGAGCGCGGCGCCCACCTGGTCGAACGTGGCCTCCGCGATCCCGGTGGCGCCGCGGACGTAGTCGCCGTCGCCGCGGCGGTCGATGTTCTTCCACCGCCCGTCCAGCCAGTCGGCCTTGTTGGGCCTGTAGTCCTTTCCGGCCTCGAACGCCTGGGCCATGCGGTCCTGGAAGGCGGCCTTCAGGTCCTCCACCTCGCCCTTGGGGATCAGGCCGTCCTTCTCCAGCCGCTCGGTGTAGAGCGAAAGGGTCGTCTTCTGGCCCTTGATGCGCTTATACATCAGGGGGTTGGTGAACATGGGCTCGTCGCCCTCGTTGTGGCCGAACCTGCGGTAGCAGAAGATGTCGAGCACGACGTCCTTGCGGAACTTCTGGCGGTACTCGGTCGCCACGCGGGCGGCGTGGACCACGGCCTCCGGGTCGTCGCCGTTGACGTGGAAGATGGGCGCCTCGACCACCAGGGCGTTGTCCGTGGGATAGGGGCTGGACCGGCTGAAATGCGGCGCGGTCGTGAAGCCGATCTGGTTGTTCACGACGATGTGGATGGTGCCGCCGGTGCGGTGGCCGCGCAGGCCCGACAGGGCGAAGCATTCGGCCACGACGCCCTGGCCCGCGAAGGCCGCGTCGCCGTGCAGCAGCACGCCCGTGACCTTCGTGCGGTCGGCGTCGCCCAGCTGGTCCTGCTTGGCGCGGACCTTGCCCAGCACGACCGGGTTCACCGCCTCCAGGTGCGAGGGGTTCGCGGTCAGCGACAGGTGGACGGTGTTGCCGTCGAACTCCCGGTCCGAACTGGCGCCCAGGTGGTACTTGACGTCGCCGGACCCGTCGACGTCCTCCGGCTTGAAGCTGCCGCCCTGGAACTCGTTGAAGATCGCCTCGTAGGGCTTGCCCATGACGTTGGCCAGCACGGACAGGCGGCCGCGATGGGGCATGCCGATCACGATGTCGCTGAGGCCCAGCTGGCCGCCGCGCTTGATGATCTGCTCCATGGCGGGGATCAGCGCCTCGCCGCCGTCCAGGCCGAAGCGCTTGGTGCCCATGTACTTGACGTGGAGGTACTTCTCGAAGCCCTCCGCCTCGACCAGCTTGTTCAGAATGGCCTTGCGGCCGTTCTGCGTGAACTCGATCTCCTTGCCCAGACCCTCGATCCGCTCCTTCAGCCAGGCGGACTGCTCGGGGTCGGAGATGTGCATGTATTGCAGGGCGAAGGTGCCGCAGTAGGTGCGGCGCAGGATGGCTATGATCTGGTTCAGGGTCGCCACCTCCAGGCCCAGGACCTGGTCGATGAAGATGGGCCGGTCGAGGTCGGCCTCCGTGAAGCCGTAGGAGCGAGGGTCCAGCTCCGGATGCTCCGTCTGGGCGCGCATCCCCAGGGGGTCCAGGTCGGCGGCCAGGTGGCCCCGGATGCGGTAGGCGCGGATCAGCATCAGCGCGCGGATCGAGTCGGTGACGGCCTGGCGGACCTGCGCGTCCGACACCTCGACGCCCCGCTCGGCGGCCTTGGCCTTGATTTTGTCGCCCGCGGCCTCGGCTTCCGCCGCGCCGGAGGCCCGCGCCTTGCCGCCCGCATCCGCGGGGGGGGCGGGCCACTCGCCGGTCAGCGCGGCGGTCAGGTCGTCGGCGGGCTGCGGCGGCCAGTCGGGCCGCGCCCAGGACGGGCCCTGTTCCGTGGCCCCGCCGCCGTCCTCCATGGCGTTGAAGAAGTCCGCCCAGGACGCGTCGACCGCCGAGGGGTCGTCCGCGTAGCGCGCATAGAGCCGTTCCAGGTAGTCGGCGTTCTGCCCCTGCATGAAGGACGTGGAGCGGAAGACGTCGTTGGGGGATTGGTCGGTCATTCGGAAACCTCCTCCGTCAGGACGGTATGGGTGACGATCAGCGTTCGGGGGGCGTCCGGGATGGCGCTGGCGTCGAAGGCCAGCATGCCGGACGGGGCGTTCGGAAAGGGTGAACCGGCTGCGATCTGGCAGGTGCGCTCGACCCGGTCGGGCATCGTGCGGGTCTGCGTCAGGATCATCGCGCCGCCCGCGCCGTCCGCCAGCAGGCGCGTGCGGGTCGTGTCGGTGTCCACCTTGCGTGCAAGGCCCGGCACGGCACGGCGCTGCAGGGCGTGGATGGCGTCTGGCGTCTCGCCCCCCGTGTCGCCCGCCAGATAGCTGGCCGACAGCGCCCAGGCGAGGGTGTCGGCCTGCGCATCCGTGGGGGTGTCGATGGGGGACCACCCTTCGCCGGCGAGCGCGGACAGGACGGCGTCGAAGGTCGGGGCGGTGGTGCAGGCCCCGGGACCGTCGGCCCGGGCCGGGATGCCGAAGACGGTCGTGGCGGCCACAATCAGCGCCAGGGGAATGTCGCGCGACCCCCTCACGATTGGGTTCCCCGGGCGGCCAGTCCCGCCCGGACGTCGGCGGCGACCTGCGCTTCGGCGGCGCCGCGGGAGGCCTGCGCGGACTGGATGTCGCGCAACGCCGTGCCATCGGATGCCGCCAGGGCGGGGTCCGAGAGATAGGCGATGCAGCGATCGGCGAAGGCGTCGGCCCCGTCGCAGGGACGGATGATGCTGGTCATCGCGTCGCCGAAGCCGGAGCCCGACATCGTGGTGGCCACCACCGGCCGGCCATAGCCGCAAGCCTCGACCACCTTGATCTGCGTGCCCGCCCCTTCGTGGATGGGCGAGATCGCGGCGCGGGCGCGGACGTATTCGGGGCCCACCGCGTCCACCGTGCCGACGATGTGGATGCCGTCCCGGCCGTCGAACCGCGCGCGGATGCTGCCCCAGCCGCCCAGGCCGACGATCCGGACCGTCGCGTCGGGGCGGGCGAGGCGGATGCGAGGCCAGCATTCCGACAGGAACCAGGCCACGCCGTCGCGGTTCGGCTTGTGCTCGTAGGTGCCGACGAACAGCAGGCCATCGCCCTCGTCGGCGGACGGGACGTCGTCCGGCGGATCGTGGAACGGGACGTTCGGCAGGACCGGCTGCGCCGCGCCGATCCCGTCGAAGCGGTCGTCCGGCTTGGCCAACCAGACGACGTCCGCCCCCGACAGGCGCCGCCGCAGCGTCCCCGCGATGCGTCGGGCGACCAGCCGTGCGGCGGCTGCGCCACCGGGCATCCGCAAGCGTCCTTCGATCTGCGTCCGGGTCTTGCGGTCGTCGCGGTCGTCCAGGTCGACCGCCAGGAGGGCGGCATCCGCGCGGGTCAGCCCGGAATGGGTGAACGGCCGGGCGTAGCGGAACGCATAGACCGCATCGGGCGAGCCCAGCGCCTTCAGGCGACGACGCACGTCCGCATCGGCCGCATGGTCCATGTCCGGCAGCAGCAGGCGCGTGCCGACCAGCTTCAGCTTGGCGGCCCGATCCGTCTTCTGGACCATGAAGCTGGGCGTGGTGATCGGAACGAAGTCGGCCGCGCCGGGAAAGAACTCCGCCGCACCGGTGTCGCCTTCCCGCAAGCCCAGGACCGCGACCGTGACGGTCCCCACCCGGCGCAGGCCGTCGAACAGGATGCGGCTGCGCTGGCCGCCGCCCGTCCGAGGGTTCACCGCACCCGACGGCACCACCAGGACGATGGGCCTGGCGGGACCGTCGTCACCGGCGGGGGGAGGGGTCTCGTCCGCCTCCATGCTTTAGCCGATCGCTTCTTTCACGGCCTCGCCCAGGGTGGCGGGGCTGTCGGCGACGACGATGCCGGCTTGCTTCATCGCCTCGATCTTCGATTCCGCGTCGCCCTTGCCGCCCGCAACGATGGCCCCGGCATGGCCCATGCGGCGGCCCGGGGGGGCGGTGCGGCCCGCGATGAACCCGGCGGTGGGCTTCCAGCGGCCCGCGCGGCGCTCGTCCGCGAGGAACTGGGCCGCGTCCTCCTCCGCCGTGCCGCCGATCTCGCCGATCATGATGATGCTCTGCGTTTCGGGATCCGCGAGGAACATCTCCAGGACGTCGATGTGCTCCGTGCCCTTGATCGGGTCGCCGCCGATGCCGACCGCGGTGGACTGGCCCAGGCCCATGTCGGCGGTCTGCTTCACGGCCTCGTAGGTCAGCGTCCCGGACCGGCTGACGACGCCCACGCTGCCGCGCTTGTGGATGTGGCCCGGCATGATCCCGATCTTGCAGGCGTCGGGCGTGATGACGCCCGGGCAGTTGGGGCCGATCAGCCGCGTCTTCGACCCGTCGAGCGCGCGCTTGACCTTCATCATGTCCAGCACGGGGATGCCCTCGGTGATGCAGACCACCAAGGGGATCTCGGCGTCGATCGCCTCCAGGATGCTGTCGGCGGCGAAGGGGGGCGGGACGTAGATCACGGAGGCGTCGGCGCCCGTGCGCTCCACCGCCTCGAAGCAGCTGTCGAAGACGGGCAGGTCCAGATGCGTTTGACCGCCCTTGCCCGGCGTCACGCCGCCCACCATCCGGGTGCCGTAGGCGATGGCCTGTTCCGAGTGGAAGGTCCCCTGCGAGCCGGTGAAGCCCTGGCAGATGACTTTGGTGTTCTCGTCGATGAGGATGGCCATGGGGGCTCCGTTCTCGGGTCGGTCAGTTGTGTACGATCAGGATGACGGGGTGATCGAAGCGGCGGCCCTGCCCGCTGGCGGGGTCGCCGATGATCGTGGTGGCGAAGGGAACGGTGATCGCCAGGTCGTCGAAGAACAGCCCGACCCCCTGACCCGCGTTGCGACCGGCGCCCAGGGGGGCCGACACGGTGCGGTCGCCCTCCACCAGCCGGGGGGCCAGGATCTCGCCCACGATGCGGTTCGTCGCGGTCAGGTCCACGGCGGGCGATCCGACCGAGCAGCCGCTGCCGGTGAACCGCCGTTCCGCCCCCGTGCCGGCGTTCAGTCGCTGTTCGGGCGCGGGGCCCAGGCGCAGGAAGGTCAGCGTGCCCGGGTTGACGAAGTTGATGCCGCCGTCCCGGCGTTCGCGGATCGGAAAGCCCAGCGCGCGGGCGGCCCGATCCTGGGACTGCCGCGACGTGTTGTTCAGGCACACGGCCTCCACCACGAAGCGCATCCGTTGCAGCGCGACCGTCTCGGTCGTCGGGGCGAAACCCGTCGTCGTGGCGGGCATGCAGGCGGACAGGGCCAGAAGCGGCGCCAGCAGCAGGGGCAGGGCGGCGCGGATCATTCGGCGGCCTCCGCGCTGGCCTGGGGGGTCAGCCGCTCGACGGAGGCGAACGTCTCGACCACGTCGTCGGGGCCCATCCGCGTGCCCGCATGGACCACGGCGATGCGGTTCGGGTTCAGATAGCGGGCGGCCAGCAGCAGGGTGCCCGGCAGCGCCGCGTCGGCATGGGTGACGGGCAGGGGCGCGTCGCGGTCGATCCCCTCGTCCGCCAGGGCGGCCAGAACCGTTTCCACCGCGTCGGCCCCGCGGATGCCGTCGAACGACACCTCGCACCGCCGGTCGGTGCCCGGCGTGCGGGGCCTGCCCTGGGTGCCCACGGTGACGAAGGTCGGGTTGGGGGCCGAGAACGGCATCGCGTCGTAGAAGTCGAGCCGCGTGCCGTCCGCGACGATGCGCTCCTGCGCGGTGGTGGCGGTGAGGTGCGGGTCGAAGCAGAAGGCGGCAAAGGCGGACAGGGGGTTGGTGGTTTGGGCGACTGCCGGAAAGCTAAGTATCGAGCAACTCCAGATGGTTGTCGCCCATACTGTTTGGCGTATGAACTTGCGGCTCTTCGTTGGGGGCAAACCGCAACAAGACGGGTTCTTCATTAATACTTCCCCCCATGAGGGAGCCGGACAACTTCGATATTTCGGACCGGTGCTGCCCGAACTTTTCGAGACCCTGCCGATGTCTCAATGCTCAGACCAGCGGACGAACCTGGAAAGACAGCAATTTCAAGGACCCGCCGATCAACTATATCAACTTTGCAAACTAGATGAGCAGCAACTGCGCCTCTGGATAAGTACACCTCTCCCGAGAGAGTGCCGAACTCCTGTACGATTTCCGCGGTCGTCAGCAACTCATACCGATCCAGATCCCGGGATACGGGCGAGAAAACCAGGGGCTCTAAGGGCCGCCACACGATCTCATTAAGCGTAAGATCGAGGCGTAAATCTTGAGCAAAATAAGCGCATGCTTCGCCCTCGCTTGGGTCAGCGAGGAGAGAACCGGGCAAGACAGCCGATAGCAAAATGTATAGCGGCAGCCTTAGCCGGCTCATGATGCTTATCCCTTCACCGCCTTCACGATCTTCTGCGCGCCGTCCTTCAGGTCGTGTGCGGCGATGACGTTCAGGCCGGATCCGTTGATGATCTCCTTGCCCTTCTCGACGTTGGTGCCTTCCAGGCGGACGACCAATGGGACCTCCAACCCGACCTCCTTCACGGCCGCCACCACCCCTTCGGCGATGACGTCGCAGCGCATGATGCCGCCGAAGATGTTGACCAGGATGCCCTTCACGTTCGGATCGGAGGTGATGATCTTGAACGCCTCCGTCACCTTCTCCTTCGTGGCGCCGCCGCCGACGTCGAGGAAGTTGGCGGGTTCGGCGCCGTAGAGCTTGATGATGTCCATGGTCGCCATCGCCAGGCCCGCGCCGTTGACCATGCAGCCGATCTCGCCGTCCAAGGCGATGTAGTTCAGGTCGTACTTGGAGGCCGCCAGCTCCTTTGGGTCCTCCTCCGTCTCGTCGCGCAGCTCGGAGATGTCCTTGTGGCGGTAGAGCGCGTTGCCGTCGAAGCCCATCTTGGCGTCCAGCGCCTTCAGGTCGCCGCTGGACGTGACCACCAGGGGGTTGATCTCGAGCATCTCCATGTCCTTGGACACGAACAGGTCGTAGAGGTTGGCCAGGAGCTTCACGCACTGCTTCACCTGCGCCCCTTCCAGGCCCAGGGCGAAGGCCACGCGGCGCCCGTGATAGGGCTGGTAGCCCGCCGCCGGGTCGATGTCGAAGGACAGGATCTTGGCGGGCGTCTTGGCGGCGACCTCCTCGATGTCCATGCCGCCTTCGGTGGAGCAGACGAAGCCCACGCGGCTGGTGGCGCGGTCCACCAGGATCGCCAGGTACAGCTCGCGCGCGATGTCGCTGCCGTCCTCGATGTAGATGCGGTTGACCTGCTTGCCGGCCGGGCCCGTCTGGTGCGTGACAAGCGTGTTGCCCAGCATGCGCTTGGCCTCCTCCGCCGCCTCCTGGACGGACTTGGCCAGCCGCACGCCGCCCTTGTCCCCGGCATCGGCTTCCTTGAACGACCCCTTGCCGCGCCCGCCCGCGTGGATCTGCGCCTTCACCACCCAGAGCGGCCCATCCAGCTGGCCGGCGGCGTTCTTTGCGTCCGCCGCCTTCGTCACGGCCACGCCGTCGCTGACGGGAACGCCGTGATCGCGCAGCAGCGACTTGGCCTGATACTCGTGGATGTTCATGGCAGCGCGCCCCGTCCGGTTGAGGGTGTCGGTCGCATACGCTGAAACCACGCGCGCCGTCCCACCGCCACCCAAAACGATCGTATCGGAGCCAATCGTCCGATATCGGCGGGTATCGTGATCACGGCCCGGGCGGGTGTGATCACGATCGCGCCCGGCTGCTTATCGCCGGGTCAGGCGGCGCATCCGTTGCAAGGCGATCCGCTTGCCCGACGTGGCGATCTTCAGCGCCAGCATCACGGGGCGCATCCGCCTCCGATAGGCCTCAAAGGTCCCGCCCCGTCCGAGGATGTCGGCCGCGACTCGCGACGAGTTGCGGGCGATCCAGTACCGCATGTCGTATATGAGGCGGCGGGACCGCTCGTCTGCCAGTCGCGGGGCGACCCGCTTGCGGGGATGCCAGTGGCCCTTCGTGTCCAACCGCGCCAGCCGGTGCGCCAGCCCTTCCCGTCGGTGGCGCAAACCCGAACTCTGGCTGAGAGCGACCTGTTCGGGCGTGACATCGTCCATCTCCAGGGCGCCGTCGCGCCGTCCCTCGGCCACGATGGCGTCGATCTCGGCGTTGCGGGTGACGACGACGTTCGACCCGCGCCAATCGCCGACATAGGGGCTGAGCCAGGCGTCCCCGACGGAGATGTCAGCGCATTCGCCAACCACGTCGTCGCAGCATTCGCAGGCAGGATTCTTGAACTGTCCCTCGCCCCAATCGCGCCCGGCCAGGGTACTCATGGGTCGGACCACCTCGTCGTCCGGTGCGTCGCGCCGCCTGTGCGCGAACCCATAGGACGACGCCTGCCGCCCCTCCAGCTTGTGACGGAAGTTGACGGCATGGAGGCGGTCGGCCCCCGTGCCGCCCTGCCAAGCCAGGTATTCGGCGAAGAAGCGGCTCTTCAGATGACCGCAGACCAGACCGATGGTGAAGGGGACCTGTTCGTGCGAGATGCGCCCCGCATCCTGCAACTGACGGATCGCCTTTATGAAGCACGGAACGCCGATCACGAGGAACCGGTCCGTCCCGCCCGCGATCAGGGGCAGGACCTCCGCCATCGTCACTGGGTAGTATCGTGACTTCGCCCCCGCGCGGAGGGTGTCGACGTCGCGCGACAGGGCGAACTGGAACAGCGGCCCGCCGGCGCCATCGCCCGGCACCGCATGGATGTGGGCGACCGCATCGACCATCCCGCGTTCCAGCAACGTCTGCGCCAGCCAGGTGACCAAGCCGCCCGCCGCACCCTCGGCGCGATAACGTCCCTCGGCGACATGCCCCGCCAGGGTCGCCCGATGGCGCCCGATCTCCGGATCGAAGGGAAGGTCGGGATAGAGCGAGGCCCCGATCGCCGTTTCGTCACGGCCCAGGTCGGACATGGGGCACACGGCCTCGTCCCCTGGCCCGTCGGGACGGATCCGGGCGGCGACATAGTGCCCTTCGCGCGTCATCCCGACGTCGAACGCCGCATTCCGGCCGAGGGTGCAGGCGCCGCATCCGATGCAGAAGCCGCCCGCCACAACCCTGTCGATCTGCGATGGGCCGATGACCGTGTCGTGGGCGCCGGGAGTTTCGGCGCGGCGGGGGTGGTCCGATGTCGGGGGGGAGGTCATGATCGGAATCCTGTCAGGACCGGGGATGCTCCCGGATCGAACGTCACAGCCCGGCGTAGTTCCGGGCGCTCATGGCGCGCACCTCCGGCAGGGCAGCCTCGATCCGCGTCCGCAGGTCCGGCGCCCGTTCCGCGAGGTCGTCCAACCTTCCCTGGATGCTGCGCGGGTCCGCCGCCACCCGTTCGGGATCGATCTCGAGCCCGTCCAGCCCGAACAGACCCATCAGCCCCTCGAACTTGCCCATCGAAACGAGCGCCAGGGGCGGTACGCCGTTGCCGAGGCAGGCGATGCCGAAATGCATCCGGCAGAGCAGGACCATGTCGAGATGCCCGGCGAACCCCTTCACGTCCCATGCGTTGATGCCGTCGCGGACATAGTGGAAGCGATCCGGCACCATCCGTCCGACCGCCTCCGCCAAAACGTCACAGGAAGCTTGGTCGCCGATCTGTCCCGGTCGGGAATCGTGCGACACGACCATCGCGGCCATGTCCTCGCGTCCAGCGACCCATTCGGCGACCGCCTCCGCATAGGCTTCGAGCGTTCCGGGTGCGACCTTGGAGAACACCAATCCACTCGCGTTCAATCCCAGGACACGTCGTCCCGCCGCATGCTGAGCTTCCGCGAAGGCGATGGCGTCGTGCGCGGCCGGGGTGGTCGCTTCCGGCCGCAGGAGGAACGCGGAATCGGCCACGAGTTCGACCGGACGTCCCAGAGCCGCCTCCATGCGGGCCTTCGACACCTCCTCCCGGGCCAGGATCTCCAGCCATTCGGCGCGCTTCAGCCATTCGATCACCCTGGGGTTGGGCGCGGTGGAGAAGCTGCAGCCGATCACCCGCACCTTCGCGCCGAACCGATGGGCGATCGCAGCCAGCTTCAGACGGCTCAGGATGGTGTCGGGGTTGTAGCGACCGTCCAGGATGTCGGCGCCGATCACGATCACCCGCCGCGCCCGGGCGACGTTGGCCAGGATCGACAGCTTGCCGCCCACCCCGCCCGCCGCGACGCCTGGAACCCCCAGGCGCGTGGGCGTCGGGTTGGGCAACAGGGTGACGGAGAATCCCGCATCGCTCAGTTGGGTCGCCGCGACGTCGATCATCGCCTGATCGCCCAGGCCGTCCGGCTTGGCCGGCGTGATCACCACCGCGCGCCCGCGCGAGTTCGGCCCGCGGGGGGCGGTCCGTTCGTCCGTCATGCCGTCGTCCTTTCGGTCGAATGGGTGCGGCCGCTCACCCGAGGTTCGCGTCGATGCCCTTGCAGGCCTCGACCAGACCCTTCACGGCGTCGACGGACTTGTCGAACATCACCTGCTCGTCGCGGTTCAGCGTGATGTCAATGACCCGTTCGATCCCATTCGCTCCGATCACGGTGGGCACGCCGACATACATGCCGTCCAGGCCCAGCGCGCCGTCCACCCAGGCGGCGGCGGGCAGGACGCGGCGTTGGTCGTTCAGATAGGCCTGCGCCATCTCGATGGCGGACGAGGCGGGGGCATAGAACGCGCTGCCCGTCTTCAGCAGTCCCACGATCTCGGCGCCGCCGTCGCGGGTGCGCTGCACGATGGCGTCCAGATCCTCCTGCGTGATCCAGCCCATCTGGACCAGATCGGGCAGCGGGATCCCGCCCACGGTGGAATAGCGGGTCAACGGCACCATCGTGTCGCCGTGCCCGCCCAGCACGAAGGCCGACACGTCGCGCATGGACACGTCGAACGCCAGGCTCAGGAAGTGGCGGAAGCGCGCGCTGTCCAGGACGCCGGCCATGCCGACCACCTTCTTGTGGGGCAGGCCGGAATACTCGCGCAGGGCCCACACCATCGCGTCGAGAGGGTTCGTGATGCAGATGACGAAGGCGTCGGGGGCGTTGTCGCGGATCCCCTCGCCCACGGCCTTCATGACCTTCAAGTTGATCGCCAAGAGGTCGTCGCGCGACATGCCCGGCTTGCGCGGCACGCCCGCCGTGACGATGCACACGTCCGCGCCCGCGATGTCGGCATAGTCGTTGGTGCCCTTCAGCGCCGCGTCGAACCCTTCGACCGGCCCGGATTCCGCGATGTCGAGCGCCTTGCCCTGGGGCACGCCCTCGGTGATGTCGAAGAGGACGACGTCCCCCATCTCCTTGATCGCGGCGAGGTGGGCGAGCGTGCCGCCGATCTGTCCCGCGCCGATCAGCGCGATCTTGGGTCGGGTCATATGAGTTCTCCGTCAAGCCGTTGTCCGGTCCGGCGGAGGGGTATCGTGGCGGGGGCGGGGCGCGCAAGGGCGCCGCGCCGGGGCTCGGCCGCGTTCAGGCGTCGGCGTCCTGCAGGTGGCTCAGGTCGTCGGCCCGATCCTCCCAGTTGTCGCCCGACGCAACCAGGCAGGTGCGCCCGTCGGGCAGCGTGACCGTGATCGTCCACGTCCCCGACGCGTCCGCGGCGAAGACCTCCACCACGCGGTTGCGGGATCCCAGGCCGAGGCCGCGGCGGGTCTCGCCGAACTGGTTCGCCAGGCGGTCCACGACGACGTCGCGGGGGCCGCAGGTCTGTCCCTGGGCCTGGGCGTGGGTCCCGGCCAGGGCCGTCACGGCGGCGACGAGCGCGGCGAACCCGAGGTTGAAGCGTTGCGTCTTGGTCATGGCACGGTCCTTTCGGGTTGAGGGACCGGGCCGGACACGAACGGATGCGGGGCGCGCGATCCTCGTGCATGCGGTCCGGCCTGTGCCGGAGCAGGGGCGGGGTATGCCACCGATTCGTTGACGGTCAGTGAACGTGGGGCGCATCCTTCGGTCCGGTCCGCCCCTCGGGGCGTCTCGGGGGCGAACAATCGTGCGGGGGATCCGTTCCGCCTTGCCATCCGTTGCGCGCCCTGCCAGCCATTCGCCGCATCGCAGAAAGGCACGTCCATGGTCCCTCCGGTCCGTTCCGTCCTCTACGTCCCCGGATCGAACGAACGCGCGCTGGACAAGGCGCGCGGCCTGCCGGTCGACGCGATCGTGTTCGACCTGGAGGACGCGGTCGCCCCCGAGGCGAAGGGGGATGCCCGCGACGCACTGCGCGGCGCCCTGTCGCAGGGCGGCTACCGCGCGCGTCTGTTGCTGGTACGGGTCAACGGGGCCGGCACGCCCTGGGGGTCCGACGACCTTTCGGCCTTCGCGCAGGCCGAATGCGACGGGATCCTGTTGCCGAAGGTGGACGGCCCCGACGACGTAGCGGCAGCCGCGGCACGCACGCCCAAGCCGATCTGGGCCATGATGGAGACGCCGCGCGGGATCGTGAACGCGGCCCGGATCGCCGACGCGCCCCGGACGGGCGGCCTGGTGCTGGGCACCAACGACCTCGCCAAGGACCTGGGCTGCGCGCCCGGACCGGACCGGATGCCGTTGATGGGCGCGTTGCAGGCCTGCCTGCTCGCGGCACGTGCTGCGGGGATCCCTTGCATCGACGGCGTGTACAACGCGCTGCGCGACGCGGACGGCCTGCGCGCCGAATGCGAGCAGGGCCGCGCGCTGGGCTTCGACGGCAAGACCCTGATCCATCCCGCGCAGCTGGCGGTCGCCAATGCCGTCTTCGCCCCCTCCCCGGAGGAGGTCGATCACGCCCGCCGGACCATCGCGGCCTTCGACGAGGCGGCGGCCCGCGGGCAGGGCGTGGCCGTGCTGGACGGGCGCATCGTCGAGAACCTGCATGTGGACACGGCCCGCCGGACCCTGGCAAGGGTGGACACGATCGAGGCGGCGGGGGGGTGACATGGGATACGGGCTGATCGTCCTGGGGGTGGGGCTGTGGTCCCTGGCGCATGTCTTCAAGCGCCTGGCCCCCGAACGCCGCGCCGCCTTGGGCGAGCCGGGGAAGGGGCTGGTCACGCTGGGGATCGTCGCGGGCGTGCTGGTGATGATCTTCGGCTATCGGTGGGCGCCGTACGACCTGCTCTATGCGCTCGGGGCGTGGACCTATCCGGTCAACAACCTGCTGGTCCTCGTCGCGTTCTACCTGTTCGCCACGTCGGGCGCGAAGACCCGCGTGGCGCAGGCCGTGCGGCATCCGCAGCTGATCGGCTTCTCGATCTGGGCGGTGGCGCACCTGCTGGTGAACGGGCAGGTCGCGTCGCTGCTCCTGTTCGGCGGCCTGCTCGCCTGGGCCCTGGCGGAACTGGCGATCCTGACCCGCCTGAATGCGACCGCCACGCCCGCCCGTCCCGTTCCGGTCAAGAAGGAGGTGTCGGCCGTGGTCATCGCCATCGTCGCCTATCTGATCGTGTACCTGATCCACGGCTGGATCGGCCCGTCGCCCACGGGGATGGGCTGATGGCGATGCTCTACCGCCTGCTGACCGGTCCGGACGACAGCGCGTTCTGCCACAAGGTCAGCGACGCGCTGGCGAAGGGCTGGGTCCTGCACGGCAGCCCGGCCTATAGCCACGACCCGGACGCGGGCGTCATGCGCTGCGCCCAGGCCGTGACGAAGGCCGTGACGGCGGAGTACTCGCCCGACATGAAGCTCGGGCAGCAGTGACGGCGACGGGAGCGGGGGCCTGGTTCGACGACTGCGCCACGGGGCACGTGGTCGAGCACGCCTGGTCTATGGCGGTTACGTCGTCAGTCTGACCCTCATGTCGCCATTCTGCGGCTTGACCAACCCGCAGGGCATCGCCGCCACCGCCCCGCCAGACCCCGTCGTCATGCGTACCGAAATGGGGCAGCCCGGCGCGGCGCTGCGCGACGGTCACTTGCAGGGGTCGTGGCCCCAGTTCATCAGGCTGTAGCGCCAGTCAGACGTTTCCACGTCGTCGTCCGGCCCGCCTTGCGCCTTGTGCCGCTTCACGTAGCCGACGACGCGGCCCATATGGTCCCAGTCGTCGTCGGACAGGTCGCCCTTGTCCGTGTCCAGTATCTCGACGATCCGTTCGCCGGACTTGTGCCCCTTGGATTCGCCGTCCCCGGAATCCTGGCCCACGGCCTTCGAGTCCTCGGTCTTCAGCCAGTCCCGCAGTTCCGACCGGGTCATGTTCACCAGATCGGTCCATTCGTCCCAGATCTCGTCATGCGACTTCGCCATGTTGGTCCCTTCCTCGTCCGTGGGGGGCGGGACGTCGATACGTCCCGCCCGCCGGTGTCAGGCCCGCGCGGGGCGTCCGAAATACGCCCCGCCCACGGCCGAGGCCAGCCCCAGCAGGGAGGCCAGCGCGGCCAGCCACGCGGCGGACGCGGTCGCATCGGCCGCGGCGTCCGCCGCCTGGATCGCCTGCGTCTGCGCCTCCTCGACCGCCTGGGCGGCTTCCTGCTGCAGGGCTTCGGCGCGCGTCTGCACGTAGTTGACGTACTCCTCCGCCTGTGCGGGCGTCAGGCCGAACCGGTCCTCCATCACGGCGACGGCCTCGGCACGGTCTTCCTCCGACAGGATCCCGCCGCGTCCGAAGGTGCGGTCCAGGAAGTCGTTCACGTCCTCGCGCGCATCGCCGGGCGAGGTCACGATGTCCTGCGCCGCGTTCGTGGCCGATTGGCGCAGGTTCGCCTGTTCCTGTTGGGACACCACGGCGCGGAACGCTTCTCGCGCCTCGGCCTGGAAGTTCTCCGGCGTCAAGCCGTTCTGGCGCAGGGTGGACTGCACCTGCGGGGGCAGGTCGTCCATCGACAGCGAACCCACCGACAGGTCGGGCAAGGAGAAGTCGTCGGGCAGAACCGCCGACGCTGCGCTCGATGCGCCGGACGCCAAGCCCGACACGGCGGAGCCTGCGACGTTGACGATGCCCATGGCGGCCTGCGTGGCCATCCACACGGCAACCAGGGTGGTCAGCGCCCAGACCACGGCGCCGTGCAGCATCGACCCCATCGGGTGCAGCACGCCCGCCAGTCGTCCGGCGGTGTATCCCCCGACCGCCAGCGCGACCAGTTGGCTGACGAACTGCCACACGGCCGTCGTCGTCAGCGATCCGTTCATCGGCGTGCCGTCCGTCGGCTCGAACAGCGACAGCCCCAGGCCCAGGCCCACCAGCGACAAGAGCACGTACAGACCCAGCGCATAGACCGCGCCGGCGAAGATCGCGCCCCAGACGGCGCGGCCATTGCTGTCGTACCGCGTCTCGATGGCGTCGTGCGCGAGGTCGCGGGCATCTCGCACGCCGTCGCGGCGGACGTGGTCGGTGGTGGTCATGGGTGGCCTCCGGGTGTTGCGGGCGACTGATCAAAGTCCTTTGCAACGATTGGTGCCCGTCGCGGTTCCACCTTCGGGTATGCGACCCATAGACCCCGTGACACCGCGCGCCGATTGGGTACAAGGCACGACCGAAGGACGAGCAATCGAAAGGAAGGCCGCATGGCCGACGTGAACCGGGGCAACCGACCCCTCAGCCCGCACATCTCCGTTTATCGTCCGCAGATCACCTCCGTCACCTCGATCCTGACGCGGATCACGGGCAACGCGCTGGTGCTGGGTGGCTTGATGATCACGTGGTGGTTCGTCGCCGCCGCGTCCGGGCCGGGCGCATTCGCGACCGCCGATGCGGTTCTGACGTCGTGGTTCGGCAAGCTGGTGTTCCTCGGGTCGATCTGGGCGCTGTGGTACCACACGCTGGCAGGCATCCGGCACCTGGTCTGGGATACGGGCCACATGCTCGAACTGGAACGCGCCGAACGGTCCGGCTGGGCCATCATCGGCGGCTCCGTCGTCCTGACGATCCTCACGATCCTGGTGGTGTGACATGCCGTTCCTGACCGATCGAAAGCGCGTGATGGGCCTGGGCGCCGCGGGCACGGGCACCGACCATCACTGGCACCAAACCCTTCTGTCCGCCGGGCTGGTCGTGCTGGTCCCGCTGTTCCTGCTGACCTTCGGCCGCATCCTGGGAGCGCCCTGGGAAGCGATCGTCCTCTATTATTCCCAGCCCTTCCCGGCCCTGGTGGCGGTGCTTACCCTTACCGTAGGCTGGATCCACTTCGCCAAGGGCGTCCAGGTCCTGATCGAGGATTACGTCCAGGGCTTCGCACGCAAGGCGCTGATCGTCGTGACGACGTGCCTCGGCTATGCCGCGGCGCTGGCCAGCGTCTATGCCCTGGCCCGCCTGGCCCTGTAAGACACACCATCTGGAGAACGACCGATGGCTGCATACGAATACGAGACGCACGAATACGACGTGGTGGTCGTGGGCGCGGGCGGCGCGGGCCTGCGCGCGACCCTGGGCATGGCCGAACAGGGGCTGCGCACCGCCTGCGTGACCAAGGTGTTCCCGACCCGGTCCCACACCGTCGCGGCCCAGGGCGGCATCGCCGCATCCTTGGGCAACATGGGCGCCGACAACTGGCAATGGCACATGTACGACACCGTGAAGGGGTCGGACTGGCTGGGCGACACCGATGCCATGGAATACCTGGCGCGCGAGGCGCCGAAGGCCGTGTACGAGCTGGAGCATTACGGCGTCCCGTTCTCCCGCACGGAAGACGGCAGGATCTATCAGCGGCCCTTCGGTGGCCACACGACGGAATACGGCGAAGGTCCCCCCGTGCAACGCACCTGTGCCGCTGCCGACCGCACGGGTCATGCGATCCTCCACACGCTCTATGGCCAGTCGCTGAAGCAGAAGGCCAACTTCTTCGTCGAGTACTTCGCCATCGACCTGATCATGTCGGAGGACGGCGAATGCCAGGGCGTGATGTGCTGGAAGCTGGACGACGGCACGCTGCACCTGTTCTCCGCCAAGATGACGGTGCTGGCGACCGGTGGCTATGGCCGGGCCTACTTCTCGGCCACCTCCGCGCACACCTGCACCGGCGACGGCAACGGCATGGTCGCGCGCGCGGGCCTGCCGCTCCAGGACATGGAGTTCGTGCAGTTCCATCCCACCGGCATCTACGGCGCCGGCTGCCTCATCACCGAAGGCGCGCGGGGCGAGGGTGGCTACCTGACCAATTCGGAAGGGGAGCGGTTCATGGAACGCTACGCCCCCACCTACAAGGACCTGGCCAGCCGGGACGTCGTGTCCCGCTGCATGACGCTGGAGATCCGCGAGGGCCGCGGCGTCGGCAAGGACGGCGACCACATCCACCTGAACCTGTCGCACCTGCCGGGCGACGTGCTGGCCGAACGGCTTCCGGGCATCTCGGAATCCGCCCGCATCTTCGCGGGCGTCGACGTCACGAAGGAACCGATCCCCGTCCTGCCCACCGTCCACTACAACATGGGCGGCATCCCCACGAACTATTGGGGCGAGGTGCTGGCGCCGACCGCGGACGATCCCGACCGCGTATCGCCGGGCCTGATGGCGGTGGGCGAGGCGGGCTGCGCGTCCGTGCACGGCGCGAACCGCCTTGGGTCCAACAGCCTCATCGACTTGGTGGTGTTCGGCCGGGCCGCGGCCATCCGCGCGGGCGAGATCGTGGACCCGGACACGACCGGGCCCACCCCCAACACGCGATCGGTCGAGATGGCGCTCGCCCGCTTCGACGGCCTGCGGCACGCGCGGGGCCAGGTCGGCACCGCCGAGCTGCGCTTGCAGATGCAGAAGACCATGCAGCAGGACGCCGCCGTCTTCCGGACCGAGAAGACCCTGAACGAGGGCCGCGAGAAGATGGACGACATCGCCGCCAAGCTGCCCGACGTGTCCGTCACCGACAACACGCTGATCTGGAACTCCGACCTGATGGAGACGCTGGAATTGGCGAACCTGATGCCCAACGCGGTCGCCACCGTGACGGCGGCCGCGGCGCGCAAGGAGTCCCGCGGGGCCCACGCGCACGAGGACTATCCCGACCGCGACGACGAGAACTGGCGCAAGCACAGCCTCGTCTGGTTCCGGGGCGACGAGATGAAGTCCGACATGGGCTATCGCGGGGTCCACGTGAAGCCGCTCACCACCCACAACGAGGGCGGCATCGACCCCAAGAAGATCGCCCCGAAGGCCCGGGTGTATTGATGCGTGCTGCAGCGGTGATCGCCCTGACCCCGGCCCTGGCCGCCTGCATGGCGACGGGGCCCGATGCCCGGCGGGCGGCCTATCTGGACTGCGCCCGCGACGCGGGCTTCGCGGTCCGGGGCGGCACCATCGTCGTGGGGCCGCGCGACGACCTTCGGAACCTGGACGCATGCGAGGCGATCCCGCGATGATCCGACTGCTCTCCCTTCTGGCCTCCGCCGCGATCCTGTCGGGCTGCGCCGCCGCCGTAGGCCCCGCGGCGGGCGTCGCCACGCAGGCCACGCGCGCCGCGGCCAAGGCCACGGTGACGCAGGTGGCCACGCGCCGCTTCCCCGGCGTGCCCGTCGCCCCCATATCGGATTGCGTGATCGACAACGCCACCGTGACCGAGATCGTGACGCTGGCCCGCTTCGCCGCGGGCAGCGTGCCGCCCCAGCCCGCGATCGACACGACGCTCGCCGTCGTCGCGCGGCCCGACACCGTGACCTGCCTGACGGAGCGCGGGCTGCCCCGCGCGCTCGCCCGGCTCTGACGACCGAAAGGGACGACCATGGTCCAGCTGACCCTGCCCAAGAACAGCCGCATCACGACCGGCAAGACCTGGCCCAAGCCTGAAGGGGCGAACCGGCTCAAGACGTTCAAGATCTATCGCTGGAGCCCGGAGGACGGGAACAACCCGCGCGTCGACACCTATTTCGTCGATCTGGACACCTGCGGGCCGATGATGCTGGACGCGATCATCAAGATCAAGAACGAGATCGACCCGACCCTGACCTTCCGCCGGTCCTGCCGGGAAGGTATCTGCGGGTCCTGCGCCATGAACATCGACGGGATCAACGTGCTCGCCTGCACCTATGGCATCGAGGAGGTGTCGGGCGATGTGAGGATCTATCCGTTGCCGCATATGCCGGTGGTCAAGGATTTGATCCCCGACCTGACGCACTTCTATGCCCAGCACGCGTCCGTCATGCCGTGGCTGGAAACGACGACGACCGAGCCCGCGAAGGAATGGAAGCAGTCGATCGAGGATCGCAAGAAGCTCGACGGCCTCTACGAGTGCATCATGTGCGCGTCCTGTTCGACCGCCTGCCCGTCCTATTGGTGGAACGGCGATCGCTTCCTCGGACCGGCGGCGCTGCTGCACGCCTATCGCTGGATCATCGACAGCCGCGACGAAGCGACGGGCGAGCGACTGGATCAGCTGGAGGATCCGTTCAAGCTGTATCGCTGCCACACGATCATGAACTGCGCCAAGACCTGCCCCAAGGGCCTGAACCCCGCCAAGGCGATCCAGTCGATCAAGAAGATGATGGTCGATCGCCGGATCTGACGCCGGTCCGTCCCCGACGGCGCCGCCCCCGGCCTGGGGGCGGCCCCATCCTCAGCCCGCAGCCCAGCGCCGTTGCGCGTCCGTCTCGACCGCGCCCGGCCTGACGGCCCGCAGCCGCCGCAGCGCCACGTCGGGCGATTCGCCCATCGCCACCATCAGGCGCAGGGCGACCATGCCCGACCGCCCCTGGCCGCCGCGGCAATGGACCAGAACGCCTCCGCCCGTCCGCAGCACCGACAGGCACGCCGCCTCCGCCCCGGGCCACGCCGCCGCCGTGGCGCCGTCCGGCCCACCGAAGTCGCGGACGGGCAGGTGCCGCCACGCGATGCCCCGCCCCGCGATCCGGGCCCCTAGCCCCGGCGGCATCTCCGCGGCTTCCGTCATCGACAGGACCAGCGCCGCGCCCCAATCCACGATGGCATCCACCGTGCCCTCGTCGCGGGGCAGGGGTGCGACCCCGATCCGGCCGGGGGGCACGGCCACGGTGGCGATGGGGAACGACATCCGGGCGGCATCGCCCGTCCGCCCCGCTCGCGCAAGCGTGACGTCCCATCGGCGCACAAGGGCCTGCGCGGTGACGGGACGGGTCGGACGGCCTAGACCAGGGGGAACGCATCACCCGAAAGGACCCGTCCCATGCTGAAGACCGACGCCCAGGCCCCCGCCCTCGCCGTGCCCCTTTTGGGAGGCGGCACCTTCGACCTGTCGGCGGAAACGCCGCGGGCCTTCACCCTGGTCTTGTTCTATCGCGGCAAGCACTGTCCCCTGTGCACCAAGCAGATGGAGGAGGACGTGATCCCCAACCTCCCGAACATCGCGGAGGCGGGCCTGTCCGTCGTCGCCGTGTCCATGGACACGGAGGACCGCGCCCGCGACCAGGCGCAGGACTGGGTGGAGGCCGGCCTGCGCGTCGGCCACGGCATGACGGAAGCGCAGGCCCGCGACTGGGGCCTCTATCTGTCGACCGCGCGCAGCGACAAGGAACCCGCGCTCTTCTCGGAGCCGGGCATGACGCTCGTCCGCCCGGACGGCCGGGTCTATGCGCATTGGCAGCAATCGGTGCCCTTCGCCCGGCCCCGGATCGCCGATCTGCTGGGCACGATCGGCTTCATCGTCGACAACGACTATCCGGCCCGCGGCACCGCGGCCTGAGGGGCGGGGGCTCCGCGAAGGGGCCCTCCGTCCGACCCTATCGCACGTCGTCCGTGATCAGGTCGCCGTCCACGTCCTGGTCGGTCGTCGCCTCGATCTCCTGCGGGGTGTCGACGCGGTTGTTTCCGGACGGGACGCAGGCGGCGATCATGGCGATCAACGGCAAGGTCAGGATGGCCTTCATGGCGGTCTCCTCCGCAGGTGCCAGTGGGGAACCCGCCCTCGCGAGGGACGGTTCCGCCGCCACCCGACGGGCCGGCGGACAATCGCGCGCGCCACGGCGATTCCCACTTGACCGAATCGCCCCGCGGACGCACATGCGCGCCACAAGACGCCAACGCACGCGCCTCTGGCACGGCTGACGGTCCCCCCGCGGGCACGGTTATGTAGCGACGGTAACGTCTCCCTTGGAACAGAGCGGTCTGAGCCTGCACGCGCAGGAATGGCCGGGTCTATCGGAGATGACCATGAACGCGATCGTGACCGGCCTGTCGGGCCGCAACGCCCCCATTCACCCCGCAGCCCCCAGCCGTGCCGAGGCGTACATCGCCGCGCACGACTTCGCGCGCCCGACGCTCGTGCTGGATCTCGACGCCGTGGAACGGCAGTTCCGCGCCCTGACCGCCGGCCTGGGTCGCGCCCACGTGCACTATGCCGTGAAGGCCAACCCCGAACCGCGCATCGTGGAACGCCTGGTGGCGCTCGGCTCCGGCTTCGACGCGGCCTCGCGCGGCGAGATCGAGCTGGTCCTGTCCCAGGGCGCGCATCCCGACCACGTGTCGTTCGGCAACACGGTCAAGCGGGCGTCCGACATCGCCTTCGCGCACCAGGCCGGCATCACCCTCTTCGCTGCCGACGCGGAGGAGGAGCTGGACAAGATCGCGGCCCATGCGCCGGGCGCGCGTGTCTACATTCGCCTGTTGGTGGACAACCCCGACGCCGACTGGCCGTTGTCGCGCAAGTTCGGCGTCCCCGCCGACCGCGTCATCCCCCTGCTGGCCCATGCCCGCGCCCGCGGCCTGGTGCCTCACGGCCTGTCCTTCCACGTCGGCAGCCAGACGCGCGAGGCCTGGATGTGGGCCGGCACGCTGGACCGCGTCGCCGCCGTCTGGCACGCCGCGCGCGACGCGGGCTTCGATCTGCACCTGTTGAACGTGGGCGGCGGCTTCCCCGCCTTCTACGGCACGGCCATCGACCACCCGACCGCATACGCCGCTGCCGTGATGGACCTGATCGCCGACCGCTTCGGCGACGTCGCGCAGATCATGGCCGAACCCGGCCGCGGCCTGGTGGCGGAGGCCGGCGCCATCGCGGCGGAGGTGATGCTGGTGGCGCGCAAGTCGGACGACGACCTGCACCGCTGGGTGTACCTGGACATCGGCAAGTTCTCGGGTTTGGCCGAAACGATCGACGAGGCGATCCGCTACCAGTTCGTCACCCTCCGAGACGGCGCGCCGATGGGGCCCTGCATCTTGGCCGGCCCGTCCTGCGACAGCGCCGACGTGCTCTACGAGAAGCGGCCCGTCTCGCTGCCCCTGACGCTGGCCGCGGGCGACAAGGTGATGATCCGCAACTGCGGGGCCTACACCTCGTCCTATGCCTCCATCGGCTTCAACGGCTTCCCGCCGCTTGACGTGGTCGTGCTGGGATAGGTCGCTTCGTCGATCCGCACCGGGTCATTCCCGGGCTCGACCCGGGGACCTCCCCCCGTGATCGAGCCCGAGGGTGGCGGTCCTAGGCGTCCGCGAACGCCGCCTCCAGCGCGATCTCGACCATGTCGCCGAAGGACGACTGCCGGTCCGATGCCGGCAGCGCCTCGTGCGTCATCAGGTGGTCGCTGACCGTCAGCACGGCCAGGGCGCGGCACCCGTGGCGCGCGGCCAGGGTGTACAGCTCCGCCGCCTCCATCTCGACGGCCAGGATCCCGTGGCGCGTCATCTGCTCGGTCAGGTCGGGTCGTTCGTCGTAGAACACGTCCGACGAATAGATTCCGCCGACATGGACCGCCGCGTTCCGCGATCCGGCCGCCGCATGGGCCGCCTGCAGCAGGTCCCAATCGGCGCAGGGGGCGAAGTTCACTTCGCGCAATATCCCGCGCGACGGGGTGGAAAGGGACGTCGCCGTCATGGCCAGGATCACGTCGCGCAATCCGATGCGTTCCTGCATGGCGCCGCACGACCCGATGCGGATCAATGTCCGCGCGCCGTATTCGGCGATCAATTCGTTGGCATAGATCGAAAGGCTGGGCATCCCCATTCCGGATCCGTGGATCGTGACCGGATTGCCGCGCCACGTGCCCGTGAATCCCAGCATGCCGCGAACGTCATTCACCAGCCGGGGGGCATCCAGATAGGTTTCGGCAGCCCATTTCGCTCGCAGCGGGTCGCCCGGCATCAGCACGGTTTCGGCGATGTCGCCCTTCTCGGCGCGGATATGGGGGGTCATGGGTGATCCTTTCCGGAACGGGATTGACCGCCACCTAACCGCACGGAGTCGGGAAAGGTCCAGCGGATCGCCGCCGGGACGTCGTCGCTGTGGATCGCTCCGGGGACGCGGACCGCACCGCCATCCCTACCGAAGGAAAGGGGTCGATCGCCGGTCCGATGCGGCGACCGGGATGGTCAGATCGCCATGTCTTCCGGCGCCTTTCCGGCCGCGATGGCTTCCTTGTACCAGACGGGCTGACGCCCCCGGCCGGACCAGGTCTTTTCGGGATTCTCCGGGTGGCGGTATTTCGCCGGACCCTTCGACCGTCCAGCGGAATTTCGCTTGCCGGTCTTTCCACCGAATACATCGTCGATCGTATAGCCTTCCTTCGCGACCATCGCCTCGATCTCGCCGCGCAATTCCTTCAAGCGGCGACCGTCGTATTCGGACTGCGCCCGCTGAATATCCTTCAACTGCGCTTCCATGTCCTTGCGCGCCTTGTCCAGCTCCTCGCGACTCAACTTTTCCAGTTTTCCCACGGCACCGACCCTCCATCCACATCCGGTGGGTCGAAGCTAGGTCGCGGCCTGGAATGGATCAAGCCGCTATTGCGTGGCCAATTCTGAAAACGCGGCGTAATCGACGATATCTGCGGTGATCCGGTTCAATTCGAAATCCGTTGAGGGTATGGGCGCGCGCCGTTCCCAATCCCCGGTGGCCGTCGGCATCCTCGTCCTGAATGACGCTGCCGACCACCACGGGCAGCGTCGTGCCCGCCCGGATCGATGGACCTATGGCATGCGTCCACTCCGCCCGGGCGGCAGCCATGATGGCCCTTCGCGTGCCGTGGATCCCCGCATGGGCGGCGCACATCCCGCGATCGCGCGCATGCGGTTACCTGCTTGGCCTCGTCGATTTACCCGTCCAGGCCTGGCTCGCCCGTCTGGGACGTGTTCACCCGGTCAAGCGGGATGTCCCAGAACGAGGTTCGCATGTCGCCAAGATGGCATACGGGAATGCCGACCTCGCCCCGCGCCGGCGCGCGCTCGTAACTGTACCCCGCCTGCGTGGAGAGGTCGAACGCGACGGACCGTCCAGTCTGCCCCTCCGCAAGGATCCGACGACACGACGCATTCGACGTTCTCTCGGTCGAATGGCCGGCCCGGGTGTGGAGTGGCCGGGGGCGGTCCTTCTCCACGACCGCGATGACCTTTGAAACGATGTTGCGCCTCGACGGTAGTTGCGGTTTCGGATCGTCCTTATCGGTTCGCCGCGCCGCGGCACGGATCGTGGCGACGGTCGTATGCACGGGGGGTGTACGGGGGGTGCACAGGGGGTGCCCCCCACCGTACGGTGCCCCATGATCATCGCAACGTCCGTTCCGGCCCGTGTTCCATAGCGTCGAGATTCCGCTCTGGGCGCTGGTCCTGCTCGTCGCGTTCGCCGCCGTCACCTTCGCGTCCCACTTCCTGTTTCCGTCGGTTCGCTGGTTCTTCCGCCGCCGCGCCGAACGCGTCGTGGGTCGCCTGAACGCACGCCTGCGCCGCCCCTTGCAGCCCTTCAAGCTGGCCCGCCGCGCCGACACGATCCGGCGGCTGTCCTACGACCCGCAGGTGGCGCAGGCGATCGCGGACCATGCCCGCGACGAGGGCGTGCCCTTCGACGTCGCCTTCGAGACGGCGCAGCGCTACGCCCGCGAGATCGTGCCCGGCTTTTCGGCCACGCTCTACTTCGGAGTGGCCAGCCGCATGGCGAAATGGCTATCGCGCAGCCTCTATCGGGTGCGCGTCGTGCGCGGGGCGCAGGCCCTGAACCGGATCGACCCGGACGCCACTGTAGTCTTCGTGATGAACCACCGCTCCAACATGGACTACGTGCTGGTGACGTGGCTGATGTCGGGTCAGACGTCGCTGGCCTATGCAGTGGGCGAATGGGCCCGACGTTGGCCCCTGCGCCCGCTGATCCGCGCGATGGGGGGCTATTTCGTTCGCCGGCGGGACTTGAACCCCCTGTATCGCAAGGTTCTGGCCCGCTACGTCCAGCTCGCCACCGCCGAGGGCGTGACCCAAGCCGTCTTCCCCGAGGGCCGCCTGTCGCGCGACGGGACGCTACATCCGCCGAAGCTGGGCATCCTGTCCTATGTGCTCGACGGGCACGACCCCGGGGGCCGCGACGTGGTCTTCGTGCCCGTGGCCTTGAACTACGAACGCGTGCTGGAGGACCGCACCCTGATCGCCGCCGCTGCCGCGGGGGACGGCCGTGAGGGCCGCTTCCGCCTGCGGTGGTGGCAGGTCGCGCGGTACCTGTTCCGCCACCTGCAACTGTGGCTGACGGGTCGCCTGCGGCGCTTCGGCTATGCCGCCGTGGCCTATGGCGAGCCTCTGTCCCTGAATCGCTGGCTGGCGGACGCGCCGGGCGACCCCGCGCAGGCGTTGGGCGAGGCCCTGATGCACCGGATCGAGGTCGTGCTGCCCGTCCTGCCTCTGCCGCTCGTCGCCCGCGCCCTGGGGGCGGGGCTCGTGGAGGTCGATGCCATCGCGGACCGGCTATCGGCAGACCTGTCCCTCTACCGTCGCGGGCATCACCCCATCGTGCTGCCCGACCAGCCCCCCCGCGATCTGGTCCTCTCCGCCCTGCGGATGCTCGAGGTGCGCAGGCTCCTTTCGCTCGATGGTACGAAGGCGCGACTCACCCCCGAGGCGGGGCCCATCCTGGACTTCTACGCCGCGACGCTTCCGCGACGGGCCGGATCGCAGGAGATTCCATCGGGGATACGATGATGAGTTGATTATCACCTGCATCCTGCTGGTCTTCCCACGACGCAGCGACACGGCGGGCGACGCATGCCGCAACACGAACGCATCCAATCCATCCCGGTGCAGCCGGGAAGGATCTCCATGCAGAGGGCCAGATGCCGCCCCCTGGACCACGCCCTCGTCCGGATGGACATCCCGCGCACGGGCTGGCACACCCCCAACGACGCGATCGCAGCGGGACCTTTGAGGGGCTGATTGGGGCACCGTACGGTGTGTTCGCATCCTGCTAACCGGTTCAGACCATTGTGGGGGCGTCACTTGCGATGGTGCCCCTCCCCATTTCTGGGGGACCGAAATTAGCGAGTATCGCACCGTGCCCGCACTCCCTTAGGTTTTTGCTTAACCACAGCTTAACCATTGGGAAGGAAGGCTCTCATGCAGAACGAATGGATCATCGAGGTTCTCGGCGACCTGCGGGCCTTCGCGGCCACCAACGACCTGCCCGGCCTGGCGTCCGAACTGGAGGATACCATCGTGGCCGCCACGGTCGAGTTGGCGCAGGACGGCTGGGCCGAAGACGGGGCGGAACGGCATGAGCGCACGACTGGAACAGTTCTTAGGGCGGTTGTCTGACGCCGCGACGGTCGATGATGCCAAGGCGGCGGTCCTATCCGCCGTCTCGGACTTCGGGGTGGAGCACCTCGTCTTCCACGCGGCTCTGCCGAACGGCGAGCAGGTCAGCGCTTTCACCTACCGCCCCGATTGGGTGGAAACCTACGTTGAGCAGGACTTCTTCCGCGTCGATCCGGTGGTGCTGGGCTGCTACGGCGGCTTCGCGCCGTTGGACTGGAAGCGGCTGGACTGGTCCAAGAAGGCGGCACGCGTCGTGATGGCCGAGAGCGTGGCGCACGGCGTAGGTACTCAGGGCTACACGGTGCCGATGCGCGGACCCGGCGGGCAGCACGCGGTTCTGACGATGAACGCCACCATGTCCGACGACGCTTGGGCCCGCTTCACCGGCGAGGTGAAGAACGACATGCTGCTCGCGGCCCATTACGCGAACGAGAAGATCATCGCCCTGACGACGCCGGCCCATGCGGCCTCGCAGGCGCTGTCGCCGCGCGAAAGCGACGCCCTGACCTACTTGGCGAAGGGTCAGAGCCGGGGACAGGCGGCCGAGCAACTCAAGATCTCGGAGCACACGCTGCGCGCCTACATCGAATCGGCACGGTTCAAGCTGGGGGCGGCGAACGTCACGCATGCTGTCGCGAGCGCGCTGTCGCGCGGTCTGATCTGTCCTTGACCGGCCTGTGGTCCCCGTAGTGGCACACGCTTACATGACGCGCCCGCACCCGCCTGCGCGTGCGGCTGAGCAAGGTTCGTTGCGCATTCCTTGTTGGAGCGTGCGGTAACGAACCGTTAACCCGCTCGCCGGGAGCCCTTCCGTCATCAAGACAGGAAGGGACACCCGCCATGATCCGCTACATCTACGCTTCGCAGTTGGACGCCCACGCCGAACTGGCCGCCGAGATGTTCCGCGATCGGGCCGCGCAGTTCCGAGACCGCATGGGCTGGGACGTCACCGTCGACGACCTGGGCTGGGAAACGGATCAGTACGACGCGATCGATCCCCTCTATGTCATCGCGGAGGACGAGGACGGCCACCATGCCGGGTCCGTCCGCTTCCTGCCCACCACGGGTCGCACCATGCTGGGCGAGATCTTCCCCCACCTGATGGGCGGCGCGCCGATCCGGTCCCCCCTGATCTGGGAATGCACACGCTTCTGCCTGTCGCCCAAGGCGGCTTATGGCAAGGATGGCGCGGGCGTCGCGCAGAAGCTGCTGCTGGGCGGCCTGCAACTGGGGCTCGAGATGGGCTGCACCCATTCGCTGGGCGTGTTCGACCGTCCGATGGTCCGCGTCTATCGCCGCCTGGGCTGGTCGCCGGAGGTGCTGGGCAGCCAGGACGGCATCAGCGCCGGCATCTGGGAGCTGTCCGAGGGCGTAGCCGATCACTTCTGCGGCGCGCTGGGCATCGACCGGGCGGAGGCGAAGGGATGGCTGGACGCCTCCCTGTCCACGCTGACGCCTGCCGCCACGCCGGTGGCCCTTCCCGTTCGCGCCTGAACACACCAAAAGGGGCGGCATGGAGCTGCCCCCCCTTTCCGACGATCAGGCCGCGGCCTGGGACCGCATCGCGGCGATCCTGTGCGACAGCGGGATCGACACGGTCCGGGGCGAGGCCGCCGACCGAGAGGACGAGAACGACCGTGTCCTCGCCGTGACGGGCAAAGCGGGATCGGGCAAGACGATGCTGTTGGCCGGTCTGGTCGACGCGGTGCGCGAGGCCGGCGCCGATTTGGTGTCGGGCGACTACGAACGGCGCAAGCGGGATCGCCGGACCCTGGCGGTGCTGGCCCCCACGAACAAGGCGGCCAGCGTGCTGCGGACCCGTGGCGTGCCGGCGACCACGATCCACCGGATCATCTACACCCCCGTCTACGATCCCGAGTACGAACGCATCGCGGAATGGCTGGCAGGCGACGGGGACCGCCCCACCGTCGAGGGGCTGGACGACGCAGCGCTGGACCGCGCCAAGCGGGTCTACGACGAGACGACGTCGGTGCCGGGCGCCCTCGCGGCAGCGGGCCTGCGCGGGTCGGACTTCATTACCGGATGGAAGCGCCGCGAAGCGCCGCTCGACATCGGCTTCGTCGACGAAGCCTCGATGCTGGACGACAAGCAGTACGAGGACCTGCGCGAGATTTTCCCTACCCTGGTCCTGTTCGGCGACCCCGCGCAGCTCGCTCCGGTGAACCAATCGGGGCGCATGATCTTCGACCGCTTCGAAGGTGACGACAAGCTGAACCTGTCGCGCATCCATCGGCAGGAAGCCGACAACCCGATCCTGGACCTGGCGCATGCCCTGTCCGACGATCAGGTCGACTTCTACCGGTTCGAACAGATGATCGAGGATGCCGCGGCGAAGGATCCGCGCGTGGTCATGGCGTCGCGGGTGGACAGCGATCTGATGGCGCGCTCCCCCGTCCTGGTCTGGCGCAACGCGACCCGCATCCGCCTGATCCGCGCGTTCCGGCAGGCCCATGGTGCCGACGAGACGCAGATGATCCCGGGCGAGCCCCTGATCTGCGACGGGCTGGAGCTGCCCTTGAAGCATCGCAAGCGCCGCATCGATCTGGAAGCCCGCGGCCTGATCAAGGGCGCGCAGGTGATCTATCTGGGCCCCGGCAAGAAGCCGGGCTTCAGCCGGTTGCACGTCGTCGGTGCGCCCGATCCGCTGGTCTCCGTCAGCAGCATCGTCAAGATCGAGAGCCCGGACAGCGACGAGCCGTTCCTGCCCTTCGCGGCCCGCATGGGGGCCGCATTCCTGCACGGATCCGCCGTGACGATCCACAAGGCGCAGGGATCCCAATGGGACGACGTTCAGGTCTTCGGTCCCGACCTCTATGCCGCCAGCCGGGCCGGGCGGCTGGAAGCGGGGCAGCCGCTCTGGAAGCGACTGGCCTATGTCGCCGTGACGCGCGCGGTGACCCGGCTGATCTGGGTGCGCCGTTATGCGCTGGGCAAGCCGCAACACCCGTTGGGAACGAACGACCTGACGTCCCAGCCCGCGCCGTTGGAGTTGTCCGGCGAACGCTGAGCGGGCGTCAACGCCGCAGGTCGTATCGCTTCAAGGTCTGCGCCACGCGGCGCCCGTCCGGCAATACCACGCCGTCGCGCCGTCCCGCATCCTCGAACCCTCGGGAACGATAATAGGCGAGGCCGCCTTCGTTGTCCTCCCGGCTCCAGGCGTCGATCGCGGCGAACCCGGCGGTGCGGCAAAGGGTCGACGTCGCGCGGAACAGGGCGGAGCCGATCCCCAGCCCCTGCCGTCCGCGCTGGGCGAAGGTCGCGATGGCGGCCCGGTCCATCCCATCGATGGGCTCGACCCATTGGAACCCGACCACCGTGCCGCCAGCCTCCGCGACGTGCCAGACGGTGCCGGGGGCGGCCATCCATTCGGTCAGGTCCTCCCGCGTGACCGGTTCGGTATAGGCCGTGGTTCCGCCTGCCGCGATGATCGCGTTCAGCAGTGCCGTCATCTCGCGCGCGTCGAGCGTGCCGGCGCGGCGGACGCTGATCGGTTCGTCAGGCATCGCAGGCCTCCATCAGATCGGCGTGCAGGGCGGCGAATGCGTCGCGGGCCTCCGCGGGCGGTCGCGGCGTCAGGTCCAGGCCGGCCAGTAGGGCGGGGGCGGGGCGGCCGAAATAGGTGTCGGCCTCCGCCGCGGTAAACTCGGCCAGGAGCACGGCCTCCAGCCAGGCCGACACGGTATCCGCCTTCTTGATCCGGCGTTTCAGCGGCGCGCGGGTCTTGGCAGGTAGGCCGAACCGGATGTGGATGGCCTGCTGCAAACGATCGTCCAGCGCACCATAGCCTGGGCCGACCGCCGCCTTCACCGGCGAGATCATGTCGCCGATGACGTATTCGGGCGCGTCGTGCAGCAGGGCGGTCAGGCGATCGCGCGGTGTCGCCGCCGGATGCAGCCGGGCCAGGATGTCGACCACGAGCATCGAATGCTCCGCTACGGAAAAGGGCCAGTCGCCGCGCGTCTGCCCGTTCCACCGCGCGACGAAGGCCAGCCCGTGCGCGATGTCGCCGATCTCGACGTCGAGCGGGCTGGGGTCGAGGAGGTCCAGCCGCCGTCCCGACAACATGCGCTGCCAAGCCCGTGGCGTGGGACGCTTGCCCGGTGGGGACATGAGTGCCGTTCCTTCGTCGTTCCTTCGTCCAGGTGGCCATCTAGGGCGGACCCCCGGAACGAAGAAGGCCCGGCGCGGAGCCGGGCCTTCCACGTGACGTGCCACGTCCGCGGAGGTCAGGCGCGGGCCTTGCGGCGCGCGACCCAGCCGAATGCGCCCAGGCCTGCGGCCAACAGGGGCAGACCGGCCGGCAGTGGCACTTCCGACGGCTCCGCGATGGAGGCGGTGATGTCGAACGCCCCCTCGATTGGCCCGACGTCGTTCAGGTCGTTGCCATTGAACATCCGTTCCTGAAAGGTCCCGATATAGATGTCGAACGTGCCCCCGATCGCGTTCGCGGGCAGTCCGCCCGTCGCGCCGTGCGTGACGCGCGTGAAAAGGCCGGGAAGGTTCTGCTGTTCGGTGCCGTCGCCGGCGATGAACTGCGCCACGAGGTTCGAGGCGAACATGTCGAACGGGGCGGGCAGGGCAGCCAACGTGGCGCCGAAGAGGCCGAACGCCTGGTCGAGACGCAGGTCGGGCACGTCGATCGAACCCGCCACGCTGTCCGAGGCCCCGCCGTCGTCGATGTCGACCTGATAGGATGCGCCCAGCGTGAACGTGTAGTCCTTCGCCACCGCGGGCTCGACGTTCGGGTCAAGCGTCCCGCCGTAGCGGCCCGAAAGCGTGATGACCGCTTCCGCGACCTCGCCGCTGGGGTTCTCGCCCATTTGGATCTGACCCAGGATGCGCCCGATGTCGGCGGCGGCCTGCTCGGCATCGCCGAACACGGCGAACCGGCCATCGGTGACGTCGAAGGTCGCGACTTCGACCGCGGCGGACGCGGTGGCGCCGGCGGCCGTGACGGCGACCGCGGCGAGGATGGTGCGGATGGTCTTCATGGCGATGACTTCCTATTCGACTAAAATGCGAGGGAACGGTTGCCCGTTTCGGTTTCGCCTGTCCACTGGTCACGTGGTGGAATGGTTACGTTGCCGGTCCCGGGGCGGGGTGTTAGGGGCGGCGCCGATCGTCGCGCCCAACGGGAGGCCACCGCATGACCCGAGACTACGTCGTGAAGGACATCGGCTTGGCCGAGTTCGGCCGCCGGGAACTGGACATCGCCGAAACGGAGATGCCGGGGCTGATGGCCTGCCGGGCGGAGTACGGCGAGGCCAAGCCGCTGGCCGGCGCCCGGATCGTGGGCAGCCTGCACATGACGATCCAGACCGCCGTCCTGATCGAGACTCTGAACGCGCTGGGGGCCGACGTGCGATGGGCGTCGTGCAACATCTTCTCGACGCAGGACCACGCCGCCGCGGCCATCGCCGCGGGCGGCACGCCGGTCTTCGCGGTCAAGGGCCAGTCCTTGGAGGAGCACTGGGACTATCTGGACCGCAGCTTCCAGTTCGCGGACGGGCCGAACCTGATCCTGGACGATGGCGGCGACGCGACGCTCTACGTCCTGCTGGGTGCGCGGGCCGAGGCGGGGGAGGACGTGATCCCCGTGCCGACGTCGGAGGAGGAGGAGGTGATAAAGGCGCAGATCGCCAAGCGGATGAAGGAATCCCCAGGCTGGTTCACGAAGGTCCGCGACCAGATCGTCGGCGTGTCCGAGGAGACGACGACCGGCGTCCATCGCCTCTATGACTTGCACAAGAAGGGAATGCTGCCGTTCCCCGCAATTAACGTGAACGATTCCGTCACCAAGTCGAAGTTCGACAACAAGTACGGGTGCAAGGAATCCCTCGTCGACGGAATCCGGCGGGCCACCGACACGATGATGGCGGGCAAGGTCGCCGTGGTGCTGGGCTATGGCGACGTCGGCAAGGGTTCGGCCGCGTCGCTGGCCGGCGCGGGCGCGCGCGTCAAGGTGACGGAAGTCGACCCGATCTGCGCGTTGCAGGCCGCAATGGACGGGTTCGAAGTGGTGCTGCTGGAGGACGTGGTCGATTCGGCCGACATCTTCGTCACGACCACCGGCAATCGCGACGTCATCCGGATCGAGCACATGCGCGAGATGAAGGACATGGCCATCGTCGGGAACATCGGCCACTTCGACAACGAGATACAGGTCGCCAACCTGAAGAACCATAAGTGGACGAACATCAAGGAACAGGTCGACATGATCGAGATGCCCTCGGGCAATCGCATCATCCTGCTGTCCGAAGGCCGTCTGCTGAATCTGGGCAACGCGACGGGACACCCGTCCTTCGTGATGTCGGCCAGCTTCACGAACCAGGTGCTGGCGCAGATCGAGTTGTGGACCAAGCACGACGACTATGCCCCCGGCGTCTATCTGCTGCCGAAGCATCTGGACGAGAAGGTGGCGCGCCTGCACTTGGACAGGATCGGCGCGAAGCTGACGCCGCTGGCCAAGGCGCAGGCCGACTACATCGGGGTGCCGCAGGACGGACCCTTCAAGTCGGACCACTACCGCTATTGAAGTCGCGATGTCCGGTCCGTTGGGTGCACGGGCTCGGTACGCAAGCCGCGGCGTCGGCAAGATGGGTTTTGCATGGATGGCGAGGGGCCTCGTGGAACAGGGCATCCCGGGCGCGGCGTTGAGAGGACGATCGGGGCGCAGGATGTGCCCCGCTGACCCTTTCATCCAGGAGAAACGAAGATGACCTTCCGCTCCACGCTTCTGACCACCGCCGCCGCCATCGCCCTCACGAGCGCCGCCCATGCACAGACGGCGACGACCGCCGAAACGGATCCGCTGCTGCTGAAGGATGGCGAGGCCGCCGCCGTCGAAGCCGGCAATGCGGTCGAGGGTGCCGTCCAGGGCGCCGCCGAAACCATGGAGAACGCGGGCGATGCCATCGCCAGCGGTGCCGAGGCGACGGGCGACGCCATCGTCGATGGTGCCCAGACCGCCGGTGACGTCATCGCGGACGGCGCCGAGGCCACGGGCGACGCCATCGAGAACGGCGCGCAGGAACTGGCCGTCGAAGCCGACGATGCGACCGAGCTGGATGCCGATGCGCCGATGACCGCCGAGACCCGGGTCGTCCCGCTGGATGGCGCCGAGACGGACGCGTCCGAGGACGCACTCATCGCCACGGATGCGGCGAACGACGCGATGACCGACGATGCCGTCGTCGAGACGGATGCTGCCGAGGTGGAGGTCACCACCACCGAGACGGAGGTGATCGTTGCCGATGCGGATGCCGACGCGTCCGGTCTCTATGGGACCTTCGGCGACTTCGCCGTGTCCGACCTGGTTGGTCAGAACGTCCTTGTCCGTCAGGACGGGGGGTCGGAGTTCGACGACATCGGTGAGATCGACAACTTGGTTCGCGCGAGCGCCGGGTCGGGTGAGGTCCTGGCCATCGTCGGCGTCGGCGGGTTCCTGGGCTTGGGCGAGCACGACGTCGCCATCCCGCTGAACCGGTTCGAGCAGCTCGACGACGCTTTGGTCCTGCCCGACATGACCGAGGCGGAACTGGATGCGATGCCCGAGTTCGACGGCGAGGCGGAGATCCTGGCGAACGACATGACCGTCAGCGGCGAGCCGATCGTCGTCGAGTGACGCACTGCCGTAGTGCCGTAATTATCTCCGAGGGCCGTCCGTCAGGGCGGCCCTTCGTCGTTTCGGAACGCCGCATCCGGGCCGATTGGCGTAATGCGCGATAACTCCCTTGGGTTCCATCCATAATTATGGATGGGATCTGGAACGAATTGGGGGGGGCGGGGGGTTGTCCGAGTACCTGCAAACGAAAACCTCCAAGGAGGAACAACAGATATGAAGACGCACAAGATTCTTCTGAGCTCCGTCGCCGCCATCGCCCTAACCGCGGGCGCCGCCATGGCTCAGTCCGCCGCCGATTACACCGAGACGGAGATCCGCGACGCCGAGACCCGTCTGACCACCGCGAGCACCGATGCCGATGGCCGCATGATCGACGCCGAAGGCGCGTTCATCGATGCGGAAGGTTTCTATGCCGACGCCGAGGGCGTTCGCCTGGAGAGCGGCGCGCAGCCGATGACGGCGCAGACGATGACGCTGGAGACAGATGCCACCGCGACCGCCGCCATGGGTGGTCAGGTCGTGGTCGAGCAGGCCGAGGCCGACGTGTCGGTGGAAGTTCCGGACCCGGTCGTGACCGTCGATCAGGCGCGTCCCGAAGTGCTGGTCGAGCAGGCCGAACCCCAGATCACCGTGACCGTGGCTGAGCCCACCGTGACGGTCGAGCAGCAGGCGCCGATCATCACGATCGAGCAGGCGCAACCCGAAGTGGTCGTGTCCATCCCCGAGCCGGTCATCACCGTTCGCATGCCCGAGCCCGACGTGAACGTCGCCACGGCGCAGCCCGAGGTGTCGATCCAGCAGCCCGAGCCGGTGGTCCGCTTCGTGCGTCCCGAGCCGCGCATCACCATCCAGGAAGCCGAGCCGCGGGTCGAGGTGTCCTCCGCCGAGCCCGAAATCCGGGTAAACCGTGCCGCGAACGCTGCGATCACGGTCGAGCAGGCGGAAGCCAACGTCTCGGTCGAGCAGGAGGGCGAAGGCCAGGTCCGCGTGTCCGAAGCCGATCCGGTCGTCAACGTCGAGCAGGCCGAAGGCGCTGCGGTGGACGTTCAGCAGGCGGAAGCTCAGGTGAACATCCAGGAGCAGGACGATGCCAACATCATCGTGACCGACCAGCAGAACATGCTGGACACGGAAGCGACGACGCTGGAGACCGAGACGGCGACCGCCGAGGTCGAAGTCGAGCGTGACGCCGAGATCCTGGGCACCGGTGGCCTGTACGCCGCGTTCGCCGATAGCCGGGTCAGCGACTTGGTCGGCATGAACGTCCTGTCCGAGAACGGCAACGACGTCGGCGAGATCGATCGTCTGATCCGTACCGCCGGCGGCGAGTTGGCTGCGGTCGTGGGCGTCGGTGGCTTTCTGGGTCTGGGCGAGCACGACGTGCTGATTCCGCTGGATCGCTTCGCACTGACGGACAATCAGATGATGCTGCAGAACCTGTCCGAGGCCGAGCTGGAGTCGATGCCCGAATGGGATCGCAACGGTGAAGTCATGCCGCTCGGCATGGCGGTCGGCGACGCGTACTGATCACGGTCGCATAGTCACGAGTAGACGGTTGGAGGGGCCCCATTCGGGGCCCCTCGCTTCGTTTCGGATCAACTTTCTCTTTATTTCATGACCGCGGCATCGGATGCTCGGGGCACGGAACACCACGACGGAGGGACCCCGCATGAGCAAACTCGACGAGAAGGTCGGTAAGTACATCCAGGTGGTTAAGGACAAGGGGGTCGACCTTGATACCGACCTGCTGCGCAAGGTCACGCGCGCTTGCGGTCCCTCGATCTATTCGTCCGATGCGGAGACCATCGCGACCAGCCAGCCGGGGGAGATGGAGACGGTCAAAAACAACTTCCTGATCCGCAAGCTTGGATTGAGCGATGGCCCCAAGTTGGACGAGGGAATGGCGAAGGTAGTCGAGACCTATGGCAAGTCCGACACCCGCAAGTACCGCGCCGTCATCTACTACATGCTGACGAAGCATTTTGGGAAGGAGGACGTCTATAAGTGACGTCGTCCGCCCGACGATGCGGTTGGCCGGGATAGGGTTGCAGATCGGCCACACACTTCCCATCTCCTGTACATGAGGCCCGACCGGGTCCGTGCCGTTTCGGGCGGATCGCATCTGGGTGCCAGGAACAGGAGTTACGACGATGGACTTCGAGAAGTTCACCGAACGCGCGCGCGGATTCGTGCAGGCCGCGCAGACGATCGCCACGCGCGAATCCCATCAGCAGTTGATGCCTGAGCATTTGCTCAAGGCCATCATGGACGACCCCGAAGGCATGGCTGCCAACCTAGTCGCGCGCAGTGGCGGCGCGCCCGACCGTGTGCGCGAGGCCGTGGACGCGGCCGTATTGCGTCTGCCGGTCGTGAAGGGTGACGTCGGACAGGTCTATCTGTCCCGGGAGGTCACGCGAGTATTGGACGAGGCGGCGAAGGTCGCCAAGAAGGCGGGCGACAGCTTCGTGCCGGTCGAGCGGGTGCTCATGGCGCTCGCGATGGTGAAGTCGAAGGCGAAGGAGGCCCTTGATGCGGGTGCCGTCTCCGCCCAATCGCTGAACGCGGCGATCAACGACGTTCGCAAGGGCCGGACTGCAGACAGCGCGTCGGCCGAAGATAGCTATGAGGCGCTGAAGAAGTACGCCCGCGACCTGACGGAAGCCGCCCGCGCGGGCAAGATCGACCCCATCATCGGTCGCGACGAGGAGATCCGGCGCGCGATGCAGATTCTGTCGCGGCGCACGAAGAACAACCCCGTGCTGATCGGCGAGCCGGGCACCGGCAAGACCGCCATCGCGGAAGGCCTGGCGCTGCGGATCGTGGATGGCGACGTGCCGGAATCCCTGCGTGACAAGAAGCTGATGTCGCTGGACATGGGTGCGCTGATCGCGGGCGCGAAGTATCGCGGCGAGTTCGAGGAGCGCTTGAAGGCGGTCCTGTCCGAGGTGTCCGCCGCGGCAGGCGAGATCGTCTTGTTCATCGATGAGATGCACACCCTCGTCGGGGCAGGCAAGACGGATGGCGCCATGGACGCGGCCAACCTGATCAAGCCTGCATTGGCGCGGGGCGAGCTGCACTGCATCGGTGCCACCACGCTGGACGAGTACCGGAAGTACGTCGAGAAGGACGCCGCCCTGGCCCGTCGCTTCCAGCCGCTGATGGTGGAGGAACCGACGGTCGCCGACACGGTCAGCATCCTGCGTGGCATCAAGGAGAAGTACGAACTGCACCACGGCGTGCGGATCTCCGACAGCGCGCTGGTCGCTGCGGCGAACCTGTCGAACCGCTACATCACGGACCGCTTCCTGCCGGACAAGGCCATCGATTTGGTGGACGAGGCCGCGAGCCGTCTGCGCATGGAGGTGGACAGCAAGCCCGAGGAGCTGGACGCGCTCGATCGCGACATCCTGCAGAAGCAGATCGAGGTGGAGGCGCTCCGTGTCGAGGACGACGCCGCGTCGAAGGATCGCCTGGCCAATCTGGAGCGTGAACTGGCGGAGCTTCAGCAGCGATCGTCGGAGATGACGGCGCAATGGCAGGCCGAGCGTGACAAGCTTGACTCGGCCCGTGATCTGAAGGAGCGGCTGGACGTCCTGCGTGTCGAGTTGGATCAGGCCAAGCGCGACGGCAACTTCGCCCGCGCCGGCGAGCTGCAATACGGCACCATCCCGGCATTGGAGAAGCAGCTGGCCGAAGCCGAGGACGGCGACAACGACCTGATGGTTGAGGAGGCGGTACGCCCCGAACAGATCGCCGAGGTGGTCGAGCGGTGGACCGGTGTGCCCGTGTCCAAGATGCTGGAAGGCGAGCGCGAGAAGTTGTTGCGCATGGAGGACGAGATCGGACGCCGGGTCATCGGTCAGCGTCAGGCTGTCACCGCCGTGGCCAACGCCGTGCGGCGTGCACGGGCCGGTCTGAACGACGAGGCGCGTCCCCTGGGCAGCTTCCTGTTCCTTGGCCCCACCGGCGTCGGCAAGACGGAGTTGACGAAGGCCCTGGCCGAGTTCCTGTTCGACGATGACGGTGCCATGGTTCGGATCGACATGTCCGAGTTCATGGAGAAGCACGCCGTCGCTCGTCTGATCGGAGCGCCGCCGGGCTATGTCGGTTATGACGAAGGCGGTGTCCTGACGGAAGCCGTGCGGCGCAGGCCGTATCAGGTCGTTCTGTTCGACGAGGTCGAGAAGGCGCATCCGGACGTGTTCAACGTGCTGTTGCAGGTGCTGGACGACGGCGTCCTGACAGACGGGCAGGGCCGGACGGTCGACTTCAAGCAGACGCTGATCATCCTGACGTCGAACCTGGGTGCCCAGGCGTTGTCGCAGTTGCCCGATGGGGCCGATGCCAGTCAGGCCAAGCGGGACGTGATGGACGCGGTGCGTGCCCATTTCCGGCCGGAGTTCCTGAACCGCCTGGATGAGACGATCATCTTCGACCGTCTGGCCCGCGCGGACATGGGCGGTATTGTGGATATCCAGATCGCCCGGCTGGCCCGTCGGCTGGAGGCGCGCAAGCTGAGCCTGTCGCTGGACGACGACGCGCGCGCCTGGTTGGCCGACGAGGGTTACGATCCGGTGTTCGGGGCACGACCGTTGAAGCGGGTGATTCAGCGCAGCCTGCAGAACCCGTTGGCGGAGATGATCCTGGATGGGTCCGTGACGGATGGCACCACCATCCCGGTTACGGCCGGCCCCGATGGCCTGATCATCGGCGACCGGCTGTCACGCAGCGACCGGATGCCGCCCGCCGAGGCGGTCGTTCACTGACGAGGGGCATGCAGCATCGGGGGCGGCCTTCGCGCCGCCCCCATCGCGTCTGGAACCCTTCCGATGACGGGCGACTTACTTTCCCGTGACCCGAACGGGTTTCCCTTTTGTCGATAGGGGTGGGTTGTCGTAGAGACGTCCACGACCGCCGAGCGATGTTGGAAGGAAAGTGTATGCGCGGACCGCGATTGACCCGAGATGACGTGACGCCCGAGCGGCTGTGGCTGAACCGGCGGCAGATCATCGCGGCGATGGGCGCGGGAACCGCGCTGGGGACGGCGGGCCTGCCGGCCCGTGCACAGGCGCTGGAACCGAATACCTGGGAGGAGATCACCACCTATAACAATTACTATGAGTTCGGGACTGGCAAGGACGAACCCGCCGAGAACGCTGGCGCCATGCAGACGAGTCCCTGGACCGTGACCGTCAACGGACTGGTCGACAGGCCGGGCGAGTACGCGTTGGAGGATTTGATCGGAGACCTTCCGACGGAGGAGCGCATTTATCGGTTCCGATGCGTCGAGGCCTGGTCGATGGTGATCCCTTGGAACGGCTTCGAGTTGCGCACCCTCTTGGAAAAGGTCGGCGTGCAGGACGGTGCGCGATACGTCGCATTCGAGACCGCGGCCATTCCCGAAGTGATGCCGGCGCTTGCCTATCCCATCCTGGATTGGCCGTATCGGGAGGGGCTGCGCTTGGACGAGGCCATGCATCCGCTGACCATCATGGCGACCGGGATCTACGGTAAACCGATCCCCAACCAGAACGGGGCACCTATGCGGCTGGTCGTGCCATGGAAGTACGGTTTCAAGTCCATCAAGAGCATCGTCCGGATCAGCCTCGTTGACGAGGAGCCCCATGCCACATGGAAGGTCAGCGGTCCGAGCGAGTACGGGTTCTATGCGAACGTTAACCCGAACGTGGATCACCCCCGCTGGTCGCAGGCCAGCGAGCGGGTCATCGGAGCCGGCCTGTTCGGTGGTCGCCAGGACACGTTGATGTTCAACGGATATGCCGATGAGGTGGCCCACCTCTACGAAGGCATGGACCTGAGTGTGAACTACTGAATGCCGCGACGACATTCGGTCCGCGCATCAGCGGTTGGGCCAGGAAGGTTCCCACCTGGCCGATCTATCTGATCGGGCTCGCTCCAGCGATATGGCTGATTTGGGCCGGGACGACGGGCGGACTGGGGGTCGACCCCGTGAAGGCGATGGAGCATCGCGCCGGCCTGTGGAGCCTGCAACTGCTTCTGGCATCGCTGTGCGTCACGCCCCTGATGCGGTTCGCGCGGATCAATCTGATCAAGTTCCGCAAGCCCCTGGGCCTCCTGGCCTTCGGATACCTAGTGTTGCACTTCCTTATCTGGCTGGTTCTCGACATGGCTTTGCGCTGGGACGAGATTGCCCGCGATCTCGTCAAGCGCCCGTATATCGTCGTAGGGTTCGCGGCATTCGTGATCCTGGTTCCGGTCGCGGCGACCTCCTGGCAGGGGGCGATCCGGCGGATGGGGCAAGTGGCATGGCAACGGTTGCATCGCCTCGTGTACCTCGCCGTACTCCTCGGGGCAGTCCATTTCGTCATGCAGGAGAAGGTCTGGACCGTCGAGGCGATCGCTTATCTTATCGGGACCACACTCCTAGTGGGCATGCGGTTCCTTTGGGTCCGGAGATGGTGACGAACGTTCGCCCGGCGCGCGGGAAACGAGCGACGAGCCAAGCCGGATCTACCCGCGAACCCGTACCTGCTGACCGATCATCTCTGTAAGCGATTGATTCTGAACGGTTTTCGTCGACGATGCGAAAAAAGTGCGCTGCCGACGAAAAAAGCCCTTGCGGGCCCCGGACCCC
>NZ_JARGZA010000005.1:0-197500 GCF_030973515.1 Jannaschia maritima | reverse complement strand
TAAGAGGCGATGAAGGACGTGATACTCTGCGATAAGTCGCGGTGAGCCGAGAATAGGCTTTGACCCGCGAATTTCCGAATGGGGCAACCCACCTGACAGTACCCTGTTGTCTGCACATGCAGTCGACAGGATGCTGAACCAGGTATTCTTTACCTGAATACATAGGGTTTAGAAAGCAAACCCGGGGAATTGAAACATCTAAGTACCCGGAGGAAAGGAAATCAACTGATACTCCCCTAGTAGCGGCGAGCGAACGGGGACCAGCCAAGCCGTGATTGTGGTCAGAACCAGTTGGGAAGCTGGGCCAGAGCGGGTGATAGCCCCGTATGAGAAGCATGATCGGATATATCAAGTAGGGCGGGACACGTGAAATCCTGTCTGAAGATCGGGGGACCACCCTCGAAGGCTAAGTACTCCTTACTGACCGATAGCGAACCAGTACCGTGAGGGAAAGGTGAAAAGCACCCCGACGAGGGGAGTGAAACAGTACCTGAAACCGAACGCCTACAAGCAGTCGGAGGCTCCTTACGAGCTGACGGCGTACCTTTTGTATAATGGGTCATCGACTTGGTCTCACGAGCAAGCTTAAGCCGATAGGTGTAGGCGCAGCGAAAGCGAGTCTTAATAGGGCGACTTAGTTCGTGGGATCAGACCCGAAACCGAGTGATCTAGGCATGACCAGGTTGAAGGTTGGGTAACACCAACTGGAGGACCGAACCCACACCTGTTGAAAAAGGTCGGGATGAGTTGTGCCTAGGGGTGAAAGGCCAATCAAACTCGGAGATAGCTGGTTCTCCGCGAAATCTATTTAGGTAGAGCGTCATCTGAATACCCCGGGGGGTAGAGCACTGGATGGGTAATGGGGCCCCACAGGCTTACTGATCCTAACCAAACTCCGAATACCCGGGAGTACTAGATGGCAGACAGACGGCGGATGCTAACGTCCGTCGTCGAGAGGGAAACAACCCTGACCTCCGGCTAAGGCCCCCAATTCATGGCTAAGTGGGAAAGCAGGTGGGACGACCAAAACAACCAGGAGGTTGGCTTAGAAGCAGCCATCCTTTAAAGATAGCGTAACAGCTCACTGGTCTAAACAAGTTGTCCTGCGGCGAAGATGTAACGGGGCTCAAGCCATGAGCCGAAGCCGAGGATGCCGTAAGGCATGGTAGCGGAGCGTAGTGTGACACAACGCTTTGCCTCTTGCGTACCTTCGGGTGCGTCGGAGGCGCGGCGTTTTCGATGAAGCCGGGGCGTGAGCCATCCGGTGGAGAGATCACTAGCGAGAATGATGACATGAGTAGCGACAAACAGGGTGAGAGACCCTGTCGCCGAAAGTCCAAGGGTTCCTGCTTAAAGCTAATCTGAGCAGGGTGAGCCGACCCCTAAGGCGAGGCCGAAAGGCGTAGTCGATGGGAATCAGGTTAATATTCCTGAGCCAGTAGGACGTGACGGATTGCAAGTGTCGTTCGACCTTATCGGATTGGTCGGGCGGCTGAGCGGTTCCTGGAAATAGCCCTACGTGAGATCGTACCCTAAACCAACACAGGTGGACTGGTAGAGAATACCAAGGCGCTTGAGAGAACGATGTTGAAGGAACTCGGCAAAATACCTCCGTAAGTTCGCGAGAAGGAGGCCCAGTTTCTAGGCAACTAGTGGCTGGGGGCACAAACCAGGGGGTGGCGACTGTTTACTAAAAACACAGGGCTCTGCGAAGTCGCAAGACGACGTATAGGGTCTGACGCCTGCCCGGTGCCGGAAGGTTAAAAGGAGGAGTGCAAGCTCTGAATTGAAGCCCCGGTAAACGGCGGCCGTAACTATAACGGTCCTAAGGTAGCGAAATTCCTTGTCGGGTAAGTTCCGACCTGCACGAATGGCGTAACGACTTCCCCGCTGTCTCCAACATCGACTCAGCGAAATTGAATTGCCTGTCAAGATGCAGGCTACCCGCGGTTAGACGGAAAGACCCCGTGCACCTTTACTACAGCTTCAGACTGGCATCAGGCCAAGCATGTGCAGGATAGGTGGTAGGCTTCGAAGCGGGGACGCCAGTCCTCGTGGAGCCACCCTTGAGATACCACCCTTGCTTCGCTTGATGTCTAACCGCGGACCGTGATCCGGTTCCGGAACCCTCTGTGGCGGGTAGTTTGACTGGGGCGGTCGCCTCCTAAATCGTAACGGAGGCGCGCGAAGGTTGGCTCAGAGCGGTCGGACATCGCTCGTTGAGTGCAATGGCATAAGCCAGCCTGACTGCGAGACTGACAAGTCGAGCAGAGTCGAAAGACGGCCATAGTGATCCGGTGGTCCCAAGTGGGAGGGCCATCGCTCAACGGATAAAAGGTACGCCGGGGATAACAGGCTGATGGTGCCCAAGAGTCCATATCGACGGCACCGTTTGGCACCTCGATGTCGGCTCATCTCATCCTGGGGCTGGAGCAGGTCCCAAGGGTACGGCTGTTCGCCGTTTAAAGAGGTACGTGAGCTGGGTTTAGAACGTCGTGAGACAGTTCGGTCCCTATCTGCCGTGGGTGTAGGATACTTGAGAGGAGTTGCCCCTAGTACGAGAGGACCGGGGTGAACGGACCACTGGTGGACCTGTTGTCGTGCCAACGGCAGTGCAGGGTAGCTATGTCCGGATAGGATAACCGCTGAAGGCATCTAAGCGGGAAGCCCCCCTCGAAACAAGGTATCCCTGAGGACCGTGGTAGACCACCACGTCGATAGGCCGGAGATGTAAGCCGTGTGAGCGGCTCAGTTGACCGGTACTAATTGTCCGATAGGCTTGACCCGATCCAGTGGAAGGCAGGTTCTTCCGGTGGACGAAGCATACGCCGCGTGTGCTTGACTTGGATGTTCGGACCTTTCCTCGGTTTGGTGATCATAGCGCGAGCAAAACACCCGATCCCATCTCGAACTCGGTCGTTAAGTGCCGTTGCGCCGATGGTACTGCGTCTTAAGGCGTGGGAGAGTAGGTCATCGCCAAACCTAGGAAGGGTCCGGTCGTGTATCTCTATGGCGATGCAAATTCCGTGACGAACGGAACTGTCGCGGGGTGGAGCAGCCCGGTAGCTCGTCAGGCTCATAACCTGAAGGTCGTAGGTTCAAATCCTACCCCCGCAACCAACTCATAGTTTTGATTACGCCGACAGCAGTAGGCGATAGCGATTCCATCGCTAACCGTCTGTACGCGACGAACGATTGTGCTGCGGACAGTCAGCAGAATGACGCGTGATATGTGTTTAGTCACATCCGGCCTCTAGTCATTTGTCTTTTCCTCAAACGTGCGAGACCAGTTCGTTCGATAAAACGGGGTCTCGTTACGGATTTGTTGTGCGTATAGGCGTACGAAGCAGGTCAGTTCGGTATGTGGAGCTTGCGGAGAAGAAATAATTGCTGCGTGGTCGTGGCAGACGCTCGATCTTCGAAGAACGCCCTTACGTTCTGGCATTACATGCTGACCGCTGCGAAATCGGCAGCTCGTATAGATCCGTATCATGGCGATGATCGTCGGATGGAGCTATCGCCCCATCGGTTGCGCCATGCCGAGCAACGAGGGACTGCCGTACCCAAGGTCGTATTCTTCCCGCAGCCTGTCGCGCCCGACCTGTCCTAATACCCCCATCCATTGCACGATCCTGTCGCGGACACTGAAGGGGATCTGCGATGAAGACCCATGTCGACGCTTTGGTCGTGGGCGGCGGGGCCGTTGGAACCAGCATCGCGTATCACCTGGGTAAGGCGGGCTTGGGTGATGTCCTGTTGCTGGAACGGGACGAACTGACGGCAGGTTCGACTTGGCATGCCGCCGGCCTACTGCCGTTGTTCAACATGTCCTATGCGACGAGTCACATCCACGCGCGATCGGTCGAATTCTACAAGGCCCTGGAAGCCGAAACCGGATTGAACCCGGGGTTCAGCGTCGTGGGAAACCTGCGCATGGCCCAGACCGACGATCGCATGGACGAGTACGCGCTCTACGCCGCCACCGCCGAAACGATCGGCATTCCACACGAATGGCTCACCCCCGCGCAGATCAAGGACCGCTATCCTTTGGTTTGGACCGAGGATTTGAAGGGTGCGATCCTCCACCCCACGGATGGATACATTAATCCGGCCGACGTCACGATGGCGATGGCGAAGGGTGCCCGTCAGTGCGGGGTGACGATCGAACGCAAATGGCAGGTCGATGGGTATCGTTGGACTGGTAACGATTGGGAGGTGACCTGCACCAAGATGGCCGATCGAGGCGGCAACCTCGTTCCCACGTCGGAGCAGGCGATCGTGCGTGCGCATCACGTCGTGACCGCCACCGGCAACCATGCCCAGCGCACCGCACGGCTGCTCGGGATCAAGATCCCCGCAGTCGTGGTGGAGCACCAGTATGTCGTAACGGAGCCCGACCCGGCGCTGTTGGAATGGCGCTGGGACAATCCGGAACATCCCGTACTGCGCGATGCCGACGCCAAGTGGTACGTCCGCGAGGAACGAGGCGGCTGGATCCTCGGCCCATACGAGCAGAATGCGCCCGCACGCTTCCCCTATGGTGTACCCGACGGCTTTCGCGCCGATTTGTTTCCCCTCGACCTCGATCGGATCGAGGAGGAATACATGTCGTTCATCCACCGCATACCGTCCTCCGAGCATGCGGGTCTGAAGGACGATTTCAACGGTCCCATCTGCTATACCCCGGACGGGAATCCATTGGTCGGTCCCGCGCCGGGGCTTCGAAACATGTGGCTAGCGGAGGGGTTCAGCTTTGGCATCACCGCAGCCGGTGGGACGGGGCACTATCTCGCGCAGATGATCACGGCGGGGGAGGCCGAGATCGACATGGCGTCGTTGGATCCCCGACGCTACGGCGACTGGATCACGACGGAATACGCCTGTCGCAAGAACGAGGAATGCTACGACCACGTCTTCGTCCTGCATCATCCGGACGAGGAACGTCCCGCCGCACGCCCCCTGAAGACCGCCCCCTGTTACGACCGCATGAAGGACGCAGGTGCACAGTTCGGGTGCGTGAACGGGTGGGAGCGGCCGAACTACTTCGCGCCGGGCGCCGCGGCTGACTTCGACCTGACGTCCCGCAGCTTTCGTCGCGGTGCATGGTGGCGACATACGCGGGACGAAGCGACGGCTATTCGCGAACGGGCCGGGCTGATCGATGCGACCGCCTTCACCAAGCACAAGCTGCGAGGGCCGGGGGCGGCTGCGTTCCTCGATTGGTTCACGACGAACAGGCTGCCGAAGGTCGGGCGCATCAATCTGACCTATGCGTTGACGCCGACTGGCACGACACGGACCGAGTACACGATCGTCCGACTGGCCGAGGATCTGTTCTATCTGATTTCCGCCGGGGCCTGGCAGGCCTACGACAGCGACTATCTGACCAAGGCCGTGAACGACAACGTCGAACGGTTCGGCCCGATGCACCTGGACGATTGCACCGGGGCGCATGGGGTCTTCGCCCTGGCCGGCCCCAACAGTCGCGCCATCCTCGCCGATCTGATCCGCGATGCGGATCCCGATACGGCCCTGTCGAACGAGCGGTTTCCCTGGCTGTCGCAACGTCGGATCGAGTTGCTGATGTGTCCGGTGAACGCAATCCGCGTGGCCTATACCGGCGAGCTGGGGTGGGAACTGCATCACCCGATGGAGATGCAGAACTATCTGTTCGATCGATTGATGGAGGCCGGCGAGGTACATGGCCTGTCCCTGGTCGGCGCACGCGCGCAGAACTGGCTCCGACAGGAGAAGTCGTACCGTGCCTTCGGCACCGAACTGGGCCGGGACGCCACGCCCCTGGAGGCCGGACTCGATAGATTCGTGGATCCGTCGAAGGACTTCCTAGGCAAGGACGCGATGCGGGCCCATGGCATTCGCTCGAAGTGCGTCACCCTGCTGATCGACGGTCCCTCCGACGCTGACCCCTGGGGGCGGGAGGCACTGTACGACGCAGCGGGCACACGGGTCGGCAGGCTGACCTCCGGCGGTCATTCGGTTACGTTCGGAAAGTCGATCGGAATGGGTTACGTCCGCCCCGACCTGGCGAACCCGGGGACCCGCCTGCAGGTACGGATGCAACGCGATCTATGGCCGGCGGAGGTGACGATCGACTCACCTCATGATCCATCGAACGCTCGTATCCGTGCGGACACGTGATGCTGCCCTGACGGCGATGGGGGTCGGGGTCATCCTGTTTGCCATGGCCGCCTGGACGATGCGTCCCGTCTCCTCGCACGCCGTTTCGATCGTTGGAGACGGCGCTCCCACGCTGGCCGACCGAATACCCGGCATGTCGGTCGTTCCGGACGTGCATGGTCCGCCTCTGCGCGTCGTCCTGCTGCGTCGCTGGCAGGGGATGGAGCATGTCCCACGCATCGCCCGAAAGTGCCGGTCGCGGTGCATGGGCGATACGGACATCGTGGTCCTTCGTCACCCGGGACCATGGGGGCGTCGGACGATCCTGGTGGCGAACTTGAACCGAACGGCGGCAGCGGATGCCCTGGATCAGGGGCATGCGCCCCCGCGGGAGGCATTCGATTGCATCACGCGTCTGGTCGCCGACCCCGATGGGCGACCGGTTTCCTGCCTCGAAACGCGGATCGACTGGGCTTGGGTCCTCCCGTTCGGGTTATGATGCGTTCGTCGAGAACCGCTGCGGACTGCGTCATGCATTCGGTCCGACCGATCGCCATCCCGGGATCGTGTATTCGGATATGTAAACGTCCCGACGGTCGCCGGCTGTGGAATGGCAGCGTGAGGTAGTCGTTCCGGACCGGCCGGTTCACGCGCGGGCGACCTATTGCGCGACCAGAAAGTCCGCCGGCGGACGAGGGCGACGCAAACCGGTCCTGGAATCGGCGGCGCGCTGGAACGGGTCGTCCCGGGGTGACGTATCCTCCGTCTGCGTCGATCCCGACAGGTTCATGATCCGGGATGGCCATCATCGGTCGTCTCCTCCGATCGCGGATCGCACGGCGCGCGGACTTCGATCGGTGCGACTCTCTGGATGGGCAGACGGCGTCCATTTCCCTCGTAAGAATCTAAGGTCTCGGATCGTGACGGGCCAACACCAGGAGGTTGTTCGCCGGCATCGGAACTCGTCGCACGGACAGGCCGAGCGTACCTAGGACGGTTTCGACCATGGCCACGTCCTTCAAGCCGATGGCGGGATCCTGTTCGCGTAGGGCAGCATCGAAGGCATCGTCCGATGGGCTGACGGGGCCGCCGTCGCGCAGGAACGGACCGTAGAATGCCAGAAGACCGCCCCGATCCAACGCCTTCGCGGCCTCATCCAGCAATACGGCCAATTCCGCATCCGAGATCAGGTGCAAGACGTTCGCAGCATAGATCGCCTGAGCTCGCAGGCCGTCCGCCCAACGGGGCACGCCGGCATCTAGGTCACGGGCTGGCCGCACGTTCGGCAGATCGTGGCATCGCGCATCGATCGCCGCACGTCGGTCCGGTTCCGGATCGGTCGGATGGAACGTCATATGCGGCGCGGCGGCGGCCAGGGCCTGGACATGCTGCCCCGTACCCGATCCCAGTTCCAGGAACGCACCACGCTCCGGCAGTTCGGGAACCAGCGCGTCCATGATGGGGATCAGGTTACGCTCCGCCGCGGGGGCGGTCATGGTTCCGTCCGACGCGGCGGCCAGTGTCATCGTGCCCGTATGGACTCGTGTCATCGCACACCGACCGTCCTGAGTGCGTGGGTATCCCGACACGACACGGCCTGGACGGTTCCGATGTAGCGCATGCAGCGTTCTGCCTCGGCTGGGGGCCGGGCGGCCCGGTCGGCGCCCTTGTCACACGGGGACGGGGCGCCGCTCAAGCATCATGGATGGGATCGGCGATGGGATCGGCGGTTTTTCCCGTACGGCATGCCGACGGGGTCGGCCCGACCGCCCTCACAGGGCGACCGGGCCTGACGGATGATCAATTGGGGATCTGTCCCGTCACACCTTCGACGTAGAAGTCCATCGTCGCCAAGGTCGCGTCGTCGGCGACCTCGCCCTCGGCCAGCCATGGGGTGCCGTCCTGCCGGTTGATGGGCCCGGTGAAGGGGTGGTACTCGCCCTCGGTGATCCGCGCGACCATGTCCTCGGCTTCCGCCTTGACCTCTGCCGGGACGGCGTCCGTGATCTCGCCGATGACGACCTCGCCTTCCGGCATGCCTCCCCAATGGGCCGTCTGCTCCCAGGTGCCGTCGATCACCGCCTGCACGCGTTCGATGTAGTAGGGGGACCATTCGTCGATGATGCTGGCCACGCGCGGCGTCGGCTTGAACTCGGCCATGTCCGACGCCTGGCCGAAGGTGAAGACCCGTCCCCCGTTGGCGTTCGCCTCCTCGGCGGCAGATTGGGGTGCGGTCGAGTCGGTGTGCTGCAGGATGACGTCGACCCCCTGGTCTATCATGGCCCGCGCGGCGTCCGCCTCCTTCGAGGGATCGAACCAGGTATAGACCCAGGTGACGACCATCTCGACGTCCGGGTTGACCTTCTGCGCGTGCAAGAACGACGAGTTGATTCCCTGGATCACCTCCGGAATGGGGAAGGACGCGATGTAGCCGATCTTGTTCGTTTCCGTCAGGTTGCCGGCGATGTGGCCCGTGACGGCCCGTCCCTCGTAGAAGCGGGCGTCGTAGGTGCTGACGTTCGGATGTTCCCGCATGAAGCCGGTCGCGTGTTCGAACTTCACGTCCGGGAACCTGGCGGCGACGGCATTGGTCGCGGGTCCGTATCCGAACGACGTGGTGAAGATCAGGTCGGCGCCCTGCAGCGCCATCTGCGTGATGACCCGTTCGGCGTCGGCACCTTCGGGGACCAGTTCCTGGTACACGGTTTCGACGGCATCGCCGAATTCCTCCTCCACGGCCAAGCGGCCCTGGTCGTGCTGATACGTCCATCCGCCGTCGCCGATCGGGCCGACATAGACGAAGCCGACCTTTACCGGCTCGTGCCCGTCGGCGAGGGCGGAGCCGGCCAGGCCCAGGGCAAGTACGGTCGATAGGATAGTCTTCGAGGTCATATGTCGTCTCCCGTTGCGTCTGTTTCTTGGGGTCATGCGGATGCGTGAAAGGGTCGCCCCAGATCGGCCGGGGCCTCGCCGCCGCGATGGCGCCGGCGGGATATCAGCACGAGCACGAGGATCGTGACAAGGTAGGGCGACGCAGACAGGAGCTCGATGGGCAGCTCGGCCCCCGCCGCCTGGAGGTTCAGCTGCAGGACCGATATCCCGCCGAACAGATAGGCACCGACCAGGACCCGCCCCGGACGCCACGCACCGAAGACGACGATGGCGAGCGCGATCCATCCCGCCCCGGCGGTCATCCCGTCGCTCCATTGCGGAACGCGGACGATCGACAGATACGCCCCGCCCAGCCCTGCACAGGCCCCGCCGAAGCCGATGGCGGCCAGTCGGATGGCGCGCACGGGGTATCCCAACGCATGGGCCGACGCCGCGTTTTCGCCCACCGAGCGCAGCACCAACCCCGCGCGGCTGCGGAACAGGAACAGGTTCAGGACGATGACCAGCCCGAGCGACAGGTACACCACCAGGTCGTGCCGGAACACAGCCCTGCCCAGGAACGGAAGGTCCGCCAGCGGACCCAGGTCCATTCGCCCCAGGCCGGGGCCCTTCAGGCCGACCCAGCCCTGCCCCAGCAGCGATGCCAACCCCAGGCCGAACAGCGTCAAGGCCAAGCCGGTGGCGACTTGGTTGCTGACCAACCCCTGCGTCAGGACGCCGAAGATCAGGGCCAGGGCGGCGCCCGCCAGGATCGCCGCACCGAACCCTGCCCAAGCGTTGCCTGCGCCATAGGCTGCGATGAAACCGCTGACGGCACCGACGATCATCATGCCCTCGACGCCCAGGTTGAGGACGCCGGCACGCTCGACCACCATTTCACCCAACGCAGCCAGCAGGATGGGTGTGGACGCCACCATCAAGGCGGCAATCAGCAGGGCGGGGTCGATGCCGTTCATGGCACCGCCCGTCCGATGGATCCGGTACCGGTCACGCGGCGACCCCCCTGGGACGCCAGCGCAGGCGGAAATGCGTCAGCACGTCCACGGCCAGGAGGAAGAACAGCAGCATCCCCTGGAACGCCGAGATCGCGGCCACCGGCAGGCCCAACGATGTCGCGGCGTTGTCGCCTCCCACGTAGGTGAGCGCCATCAGCAGTCCCGCGAGCAGGATGCCGATCGGGTGCAGCCGACCCAGGAACGCGACGATGATCGCGGTGAACCCGTATCCGGATGCGAAGTCGATGCTGATCTGCCCGGCGGGACCCGTCACCTCGAACAGACCTGCCATGCCTGCCAGGCCCCCCGACACGGCGAAGCAGAAGACGATCAGCCGTCCTCCGTTCACGCCCGCGAAGGCCGCAGCCCGCGGGGCCGCCCCGGTCAGGCGGATGTGGAACCCGGTGATGTGGCGGGTCAGCAGGACATGTGCTGCGACGACGGCGAACAGCGCAGCCGCCACGCCCCAATGCGCGCCGGTCCCGGCGATCAGTTCGGGGTTCGCGCTGCTGCCCCAACGCGACAGGTCACGCGAACCGGGGAAGCCCACCGCGTCGGGGTTGCGCAGCCATCCCACGGCGGCCGAAGCCAACAGGTTCTCCGCCACATAAACCAGCATCAGCGATACAAGGATCTCGTTGGTGCCGAAGCGGACGCGCAGCAATGCGGGAATCATCGCCCACGCGATGCCGCCCGCGGCGCCCGCGGCGATCATCATGGGAAGGATCAGCCGCGAGTCGGCGGGATAGAAAGCCAGCCCCGCCGCCGCGCCCGCCAGGGCACCCACGATATACTGACCCTCCGCGCCGATGTTCCAGACGCCTGCCCGGAAGCCCAGGGCCAGTCCGACCGCGATCAGGATCAGGGGGGCTGCCTTGATCAGAAGTTGACCACGAAAGAAGAAGGCGAATTCGCCGAACAGGGGGTCCCAAAAGATGGCCCGCAGCGCCGCGAACGGGTCGTTGCCCAGTGCGGCGAACATCAGGCCCCCCGCCACCAGCGTCAGCGCGACGGCCAGGACGGGCGACAGGCCCTGCCATGCGGTGGACGGCGCAGGGCGACGTTCCAGCACGATCACGCGACGGCCGCCTCGGGCATCGGCCCGCCCGCAGCGCCGCCCAGCATCAGGCCGATCCGTTCCACCGTCAGCTCGGCGGTGGGGACGGGGTCGGACAACCGCCCCTCGTTCAGCGCGACGAAACGATCGGATACTTCGAGCAACTCGTCGAGATCCTGGCTGATTACGACCACCGCGGTCCCTTGCGCTGCCAAGTCGACCAGAGCCTGCCGTATGGCGGCGGCCGCCGCGGCGTCGACCCCCCAGGTGGGCTGGTTGACGGCGAAGACGTCCGGCTTCTGCGCGATCTCCCGACCGACGACGAACTTCTGGAGGTTGCCCCCGGACAGGCTGCGCGCGGCGGCATGGGGGCCGGACGTGCGGACGTCGAAGGACCGGATCACCCCGGCCGCGGCGATCGCCGCCCGCTTCCAGTCGATCAGCCCGCCCCGGACCAGCCCCATGCGTCGCGCGCCCGTGACGATCGTGTTCTCGGTCAGGGTCATGTCGGGGGCGGCGGCGTGGCCCAACCTTTCCTCTGGCGCGGTGGACAGACCCAGGGTGCGGCGCGCCGTGGGACCCAGGCGCGACACGTCGCGATCGCCCAACCGGACGCACCCGATGCGGCTGCGGACCTCGCCCGACAGGATCGACAGCAATTCGTCCTGACCGTTGCCCGCGACGCCACCGACGCCCAGGACCTCCCCCGCGCGGACCTCGAACGACACGGCACGCAGCGCGACGCCGAACGGGCTGGCGGGCGGCTGGTCGAGCACGTCGACCGCCAGCGCCGTGGCACCGACGTCGCGCTTGCGCAGCTGCGGCGTGGCGAGCGTACCACCGACCATGCGCTCCGCCAGTTCGCGTGACGACGTCGTGCGCGGGTCGCATTCGTCCACCAAGCGCCCACCACGCAGGATGGTGGCGCGGCTGCACAGGGCACGGATCTCGTCCAGCTTGTGGCTGATGTACAGGACCGCCGTGCCGTGCGCAGACAGCTTGCGCAGAGTCGCGAACAGGATCTGCGCCTCCTGCGGGGTCAGCACGCTGGTGGGTTCGTCCATGATCAGCAGACGCGGGTCCTGCAGCAGGCAACGCACGATCTCCACCCGCTGGCGTTCTCCCGCGGACAGGTCGCCGACGCGCGCGTCGGGATCCAGTGGCAGGCCATAGTCCCGCGATACCGTCCGTATGCGCTCCGACAGGTCGCGCTGACGGACCCGTTCGGTCATGCCCAGACCTACGTTCTCGGCCACCGTAAGTGCATCGAAGAGCGAGAAATGCTGGAACACCATCGTCACGCCCGCGGCCCGCGCGGCCCGTGGATCGTCGGGGGCGTAGGGTTCGCCGTCGAGGAGCATGCGTCCCTCGTCCGGCCGGACGAGACCGTAGACCGCCTTGACCAAGGTGGACTTGCCGGCGCCGTTCTCGCCCAACAGCGCATGAAGGCTGCCGGCGGCGATCTGGAACGAGACGTCGTCGTTCGCGACGACGCCGGGATACCGCTTGGTCAGGCCTTCGATCGACAACAGCATCGCCGGCTATATTTCCGCAAGGACGGTTTTACATAGCCGTCAGGCCGACAATAGACACCGAACGACGCCGACGGCAATGGCCTGTGGATGCTTCCCCAGTTTCGGGTCACCGATGGGACACGCGATCCGATCCACGGCGTCGACGGAATGTCCCATGGCGACGAGGCGCTTGCGGAAGCGCGCCCATTTCGTCGCCGATCCGATCAGGCCGCATGATCCGAACCCCCGTGTCAGGGCGGCATGGCACAGGCCGAAGTCCAGATCGTGGCTATGCGTCAGGATCAGATGGTCCGCGTCCGCCGGTGCGTGGGGCATCGCCTGCGGTGGATCGATGGCGATCAGGCGGTCGGGTGCGTCCCCTTCGGGAAACCGATCGGCCGCCATGTCGATCCAGGTCACCGCGAAGCCCGGCAACGGCGACAGGACGTCCACGATCGCCCGACCGACATGGCCCGCACCCCAGATCCAGACGTGCCGATGGGGTCGCGCCGCATCGTCGACCATCCAGCCGTCCTGCCATCCGATCGTTCCGTCTGGCGGAGGGGGGGCGTTCCCTTCCAGGCGCCGTGCCCAGGGCAGGGGCGGCACGGCATCGAGGCGTTCGATCACCAAGGTGGTCGATCCGCCGCAGCACTGCCCCAACGCGGGCCCGAGGGCCAAGCGCTCGACGCGGGCGGTGCCGCTGCGCAGCACGTCGCGCGCCATCGCCATCGCGCGCCATTCCAGGGCGCCTCCGCCGATCGTGCCGTCGCTGCCGCCGTCCCAGACCAGCATCTCGGTGCCCGCGCCGCGGGGGACGGACCCCCGGGCCTGCGCCACGACGATACGGGCGACCGGGCCGTGCCGGTCCAGCGCGCGGGCGAGCCGCGTGACGTCCAAGCTCATGACGTTCCGTTCAGCGCCCGCAGCATCCGTTCCGGCGTGGCGGGGGCGTCCAGATGAGCATATCGACCCGTCCTTTGCGTCACCGCATCCGACAAGGCCAGGAACACCCCGATCCCGTGCATGAACGGCGGCTCGCCCACGGCCTTGGACCGATAGATCGTGTCCTGCCGGTTCGACCCGTCCCACAGATCGACGTTGAACACGGGCGGCACGTCGGAGGCGCAGGGGATCTTGTAGGTGCTGGGCGCGTGGGTGCGCAGGCGGCCGCGATCGTCCCAGACCAGTTCCTCCACGGTCAGCCAGCCCGCGCCCTGCACGAAGCCGCCCTCGATCTGGCCGCGGTCCAGGGCGGGGTTCAGGGAATTGCCCGCATCGTGCAGGATGTCGGTCCGCAGGATGCGGTACTCGCCCGTGAATCGGTCGACCGCGACCTCCGAACACGATGCGCCGTATGCGTAGTAGTAGAATGGTCGGCCCTGCCCCTTGTCGCGGTCCCAGCGGATGTCGGGCGTGGCGTAGAAGCCCGTGGCCGACAATGATATGCGGGCGGCATAGGCCTGAGCGTCGGCGTCGTGGAAGGGGTATTCGGCACCCCCGACGGCGACCGCATCGTCCGCGAAGGTGACGGCGTCGGGGGTGGTCTGGTGCCGTTCGGCCAGGAACGCCCCGATCCGATTTCGTATTTCGTCACAAGCATTTGCGACCGCCATGCCATTTAGATCCGCGCCGCTGGAGGCGGCGGTGGCGGAGGTGTTGGGGACCTTGCCGGTGTCGGTGGCGGTGATGCGGATGCGGGCGGGGTCGCAGCCGAAGCGGTGAGCGGCGATCTGAGCCACCTTGGAATGCAGGCCCTGGCCCATCTCCGTGCCGCCGTGATTGAGGTGGATCGAGCCGTCGGCATAGACGTGGACCAGTGCTCCGGCCTGGTTCAAGTGCGTGAGCGTAAAGGATATTCCGAACTTCACCGGGGTCAGCGCGATGCCGCGCAGGATGTGGTCGGACCCCGCGTTCGCGGCGCGGATAGCGTCGCGGCGGTGGGCGTAGTCGCAGCGTTCCGCCAAGGCGTCGGTCAGCGCGCCCAGGCAGAAATCGTCAACCGGCTGGCCGTAATGGGTGGTGGGGACGACGTCGCCCCGTACGTCGCCCCCTACGTCGTGACGTCCGTCATGACGTCGATCGGGATAGTAGTTCAGCCGTCGCACCGCCAACGGGTCGCGTCCGACGGCGTCCGCCACGTGATCGAGGACGCGCTCGATCCCCAGCATCCCCTGCGGGCCGCCAAAGCCGCGGAAGGCGGTGGCCGACTGCGTGTTCGTCCGCAACCGCCACGATTCGATCCGCATCGCGGGAATGTCGTAGGCATTGTCGGCATGCAGCATCGCCCGGTCGGCGACGGGCAGCGACAGGTCCTGCGCCCAGCCGCATCGGACCCAATGCCGGAACCGGACGCCCAGCACGCGCCCGTCGTCGTCGTGACCCACGTCGTAGCCGATGCGGAAGTCGTGGCGCTTGCCCGTTATGACGAAGTCGTCGTCCCGGTCGTAGCGCATCCGGCAGGCCCGGCCGGTGCGGTCGGCGGCCACGGCGCAGGCGATGGCCAGCGCGTTGCCCTGGCTTTCCTTGCCGCCGAAGCCGCCGCCCATGCGCCGGACCTCCGAGCGGACGGCGTGCATCGGCACGCCCAGGGCATCGGCGACCTTGTGCTGGATCTCCGTCGGGTGCTGCGTGGACGTGATCACGTGGCACGATCCGTCCTCGCCCGGCAGGGCCAAGGCCGCCTGACCTTCGAGGTAGAAGTGTTCCTGGCCCCCGATCTCGATGGTGCCGGACAGGGTGCGGGGCGCGTTCGCCAACGCCGCGTCCACGTCGCCGTCGGACCAGACGCGCGGACCGCCGTCGAACCAGGCTTCCGCTTCCAGCGCATCGTCGATGGTCAGGATGGGCCGCGCCTCCTCCACCTCCGCGACGTGCAGGCGGGCGGCGCGCCGCGCGGCGCGGTGGGAGGTCGCGATCACCAGATAGAGGGGTTGGCCGGCGTATTGGACGTCGCCCGTGCAGAGCAACGGCTCGTCGTGCAGGCTGGGGCTGCAATCGGGCATGGGGTCGAGGTCGTCCGGCGTGATCACGGCGACCACGCCGGGTGCCGTTCGGACGGCTTCGACGTCCAGGGCGGACAATCGGCCCGCCGCGACCTCCGCCACGCCGAAGGCGAGGTGCAGGCAGCCCGCGGGCGCCGGGACGTCGTCGGCATAACGCGCGGCACCCGTCACGTGCAGGATGGCGCTTTCGTGGGGGAGGGGCTTGGCGACGGTCATCGCGCGACCCCCGCCGCGTCCAGGTCCATCACGGACCGGGCCGATCCGGTGCCGAGGCGCATCAGCATCCCACGGCAGGCTGCCAGGCGATAGGCCGCGCTGGCCCGCATGTCCGACAGGGGCTGGAAGTCGTCCGCGAAGCGGTCGGCTGCGGCGCGCAGCACGTCGGCGGTCAATGCCCGCCCTTCCAGCGCAGACTCCACCGCGCGGGCCCGCTTCGGCACGCCGGCCATGCCGCCGAAGGCCACGCGCACGCCCGACAGCACGCCGTCCGTGGTGGGCAGGTTGAACGCCCCGCAGACGGCGCTGATGTCCTGATCAAACCGCTTCGACAGCTTCGCGACGTGCAGGCGGTCCGGCTGGCGCGGGATCGTGACGGCCTCGACGAACTCGCCCGGTCGACGGTCCTGACGCCCGTAATCGAGGAAGAAGTCCTCCAAGGCGATATCGCGACGTTCGCCGCCGCGGCGCAGGTGCAGGCGCGCGCCCAGCGCGATCAGCGGCGGGGGGCTGTCCCCGATGGGCGAGCCATTGGCGATGTTGCCCCCGACCGTGGCCGCGTTGCGCACCTGCACGGACCCGTAGCGGCGCAGCATCTCGGCGAATTGAGGGTGCAGGGGCGCGACCGCATGGCGCAGGCGTTCCATGTCCACCATCGCGCCGATGCGGATGACGTCGGCATCCTGCTCGATGACCTTCAGATCCTCGCATCCCGCGAGGAAGGCGACGTCGCCCAGGTCGCGGAACTGCTTGGTCACCCAAAGGCCCACATCGGTCGCGCCCGCGACCAGCGTGGCGTCGGGGTGATCGACGTACCATTCCGCCAGATCGTTCCCATCGCGGGGGGCGAAGGCGCCAGTTCCCACCATGGCCGGCGTGGCGGGCGGCTCGTCGTGCATGTGGTCGGGAACGGGGGCTTCCGCGGCATCGACGCAGGCGGCCAGGATGGGGGCGTAGCCGGTGCAGCGGCACAGGTTGCCCGCGACCTGGTCGGCATGGTCCGTGGCCCCGGCTAGGTGCGCCGCGGCCATCGTCGTGACGAACCCCGGGGTGCAGAAGCCGCATTGCGACCCATGACGCTCCACCATCGCGGCCTGGACGGGGTGCAGCGTGCCATCGGGGGCGGCGATGCCCTCGACGGTGCGCACGACCTTGCCGTGCAGCTGGGGCAGAAACAGGATGCACGCGTTGAGCGCGCGCACGCCGTCCCGGGACGTGACGACGACGGAACAGGCGCCGCAATCGCCTTCGTTGCACCCTTCCTTGGTGCCGCGAAGGCCGCGATCCTCGCGCAGCCAGTCCAGCAGGGTCAGGGTCGGATCGTCGGTCGCGACGGTGACGTCGTCGCCGTTCAGGCGGAACGTTATCTCCATGGGAATGCAGGCCGCGATACCGGGGTTGCGCCGGACATCCCCCCGATGCGGCGTAGGGGGGCGGCGTTTGAAGGATACTCGGGCCGGCGGCGGGCTTTGGCAAGGGCCGCGGCGTCGCAGGCCACGAGGCTTTGCGTTTCCCGGCCGTCCAGGCTTGTGTGACGCCATGCGACTCGCGAAGATGATCGAAGCCACGACGGAGCACCTGAAGGTGTATCTGTATGCCGGAACGCTGGTGGCGGTCGGCGTGGACGTCGCGGCGAACACGGGCGGTTCGATGGGCGGCGGCATGGGCTCCACGCTGGGACGCCTACCCATGGACATGGCCGATCCGGTCTGGCTGGGGCCCGTGACGCTGGGATTGCAGATGGTGGGCGCGCTTCTGCTGGTGCTGGGGGTCGCGCTCTATGCGGCGAACATCTGGGTGGGCTTCGCCGCATTGCGGGCCTTGCGCTTCCGGTTCGTGGACCGCGGCCTGATGCTGAAGGCCTGCGGCTGGTCGATGGCCTTCGTGTACGTGATCGGCAGCCTGCTGATCGGGGTCGCGGTGAACGCGGTGTACCTTTCGCTGGTGGGTTGAGGGTCGGGGCGTCCCGGCATCCGATGCGGCGGTCGCGCAACGTGATCGCGTATCGCCCCCGGCCGCCTTCTGCCCCCGTTCCCGGCGCGCTATATCGAACGCATGCCCACGCCCCCCAGATTCGTCCATCTGCGCCTGCATACGGAATATTCCCTGCTGGAAGGCGCGATTCGCCTGAAGACGCTGCCGCGCCTGGTGGCCGGGGCGGGCATGCCCGCGGTGGCGGTCACCGACACGAACAACATGTTCGCCGCCCTGGAGGCCGCGAACGGGCTGAAGGCGGCGGGCGTGCAGCCGGTCATGGGATGCCAGGTCGCGGTGATGCACGACCCCGCGCGGCCGGGCGAACGGCCCCGCCGTCCCGCCCCGGTCGTCCTGCTGGCCAAGGACGAGGCCGGATACGAGAACCTGATGCGGCTGAACACCGCCCTCTACATGCATCGCCCGGACATGGAGCCGCAGGTGACGCTGGACGAGCTGGCGGATCACGGCGACGGCCTGATCTGCCTGACGGGCGGCCCGGACGGCGCGGTGGGACGGCTGGTGGCCGCCGGGCAGGAGGCGAAGGCGCGGGCGCTGCTGGACCGCCTGGGGACGATCTTCGGCGACAGGCTCTATGTCGAGCTGCAACGTCACGGCGAAGTCGAACCGACGGAGCGGTTCCACGTGGAGGAAGCCTATGCCCGCGGCATCCCGCTGGTCGCGACGAACGACGTGTATTTCGACCGACCCGAGATGCATGCCGCGCACGACGCGTTCCTGTGCATCGCCGAGGGGGCGTATGTCGATCAGCAGGCGCCGCGGCGGCGCGTGACGGCGCAGCACTATCTGAAGACCCCGGCCGAGATGGCGACCCTGTTCGCCGACCTGCCCGAGGCGCTGGACAGCACCGTCGAGATCGCGCGCCGCTGCGCCTTCGCCGCCTATGGGCGCGACCCGATCCTGCCCCGATTCGCCCAGGACGAGGTCGCGGAGTTGCGGCGGCAGTCGGTGGACGGGCTGAAGGCACGGCTGGCCGTGATCCCCCATGCCGCCCCGGTCGCCGAGTACGAGACGCGGCTGGATTACGAGTTGGGCGTGATCGAGGGAATGGGGTTCCCCGGCTACTTCCTGATCGTGGCCGACTTCATCAAATGGGCCAAGGATCAGTCCATTCCCGTGGGTCCCGGTCGGGGGTCGGGCGCGGGGTCGCTGGTCGCCTATGCGCTGACGATCACGGATCTGGACCCCCTGCGCTACAACCTGCTGTTCGAGCGGTTCCTGAATCCCGACCGCGTCTCGATGCCCGACTTCGACATCGACTTCTGCATGGACCGCCGCGAGGAGGTCATCCGCTACGTCCAGAACAAGTACGGCGCCGACAGGGTCGGTCAGATCATCACCTTCGGCGGCCTGCTGTCGAAGGCCGCCGTGCGCGACGTGGGCCGCGTCCTGGGCATGCCCTATGGCCAGTGCGACCAGTTGTCGAAGATGATCCCCGTCGAGGGGGTGAAGCCCGTCTCCATCACCAAGGCCATGGCGGAGGAGCCGCGCCTGCGCGAGGCCGCCGCCGAAACGGAGCAGGACCGTCGCGAAGGGCGGACCAACCCGGTACGTCGATTGATGGACTATGCCGAGAAGCTGGAAGGATTGCTGCGCAACGCGTCCACCCATGCGGCCGGCGTGGTCATCGGGGACCGGCCGCTGGACCGCCTCGTCCCGATCTACAAGGATCCCCGGTCGGACATGCCGGCCACCCAGTTCAACATGAAGTGGGTCGAGAAGGCGGGCCTGGTCAAGTTCGACTTCCTGGGCCTGAAGACGTTGACGCAGATCCAGAACGCCGTGGATCTGATCCGCGCGCAGGGCCGCGACCTGCACGTCGCCGCAGACGGGCGGGTCATCTACGAGCCGGCGGACGGTACGCTGAACGACGTGAACGCGATCCCCCTGGACGACGAGGGGGCGTACCGCGTCTATGCCTCCGCCTGCACGGTCGCGGTGTTCCAGGTGGAATCGACGGGCATGATGGACGCGCTGCGCCGCATGAAGCCCACCTGCATCGAGGACATCGTGGCGCTGGTGGCGCTGTACCGGCCCGGCCCGATGGAGAACATCCCCAAGTACTGCGAGGTCAAGAACGGCCTGTCCGCGCGCGACCGGCTGCATCCCCTGATCGACGACATCCTGGACGAGACGCAGGGCATCATCGTCTATCAGGAGCAGGTGATGGAGATCGCGCGCAAGATGGCCGGCTATTCGCTGGGCGGCGCGGACCTGCTGCGGCGCGCGATGGGCAAGAAGATCCAGGCGGAGATGGACGCCCAGAAGCCGATCTTCCTGGATGGCTGCGCCGCAAACGGGGTGGGCAAGGACAAGGCGAACGAGGTCTGGGCGCTGCTGGACAAGTTCGCCAACTATGGCTTCAACAAGTCCCATGCCGCGGCCTATGCCGTCGTCAGCTATCAGACCGCTTGGCTGAAGGCGAACCATCCGGTCGAGTTCATGGCCGGCATCATGAACAGCGACATCCACCTGACCGACAAGCTGGCTGTCTATGCGGAGGAGGTCCGAAAGCCGCGCGGTCGGGGTGGGCTGGGCCTGGAGGTCGTGCCGCCCTGCGTGAACCGGTCGGGCGCGCGGTTCGGGGTGCGGGACGGCGCGTTGGTCTATGGGCTGGGCGCGTTGAAGAACGTGGGCGTCGAGGCGATGGAGCTGATCGTCGGGGGGCGGGCGGATCGGCCCTTCGCGACCCTGTTCGACCTGGCCCGACGCGTGGACCTGAAGCTGGTGGGCAAGCGGTCGCTGGAGATGCTGGCCCGTTCGGGCGCGTTCGACCAGCTGGATCCGAACCGGGCGCGGGTGCTGGCCAGCTTGGACCGGCTGACGGGCTATTCCGCCGCCATCCACGACCAGAAGCGCAGCGCGCAGGTCAGCCTTTTCGGCGAGGCGGGCGACGACCTGCGCGAGCCCCGTCTGCCCGAGGTGGACGAATGGCTGCCCACCGAACGTTTGGCGGAGGAGTTCGCCGCCATCGGCTTCTATCTTTCCGGGCACCCCCTGGACGACTACAAGGTCGCGCTGGCGCGCAAGAAGATCCTCACCCTGGCCGAAGTGCAGGAGGCGACGGCGAAGGGGCCGATGGTGGCGCAGATCGGCGTCATCGTGGCCGGCCGGCAGGAGCGCAAGTCGGCCCGCGGCAATCGCTTCGCCTTCGTGCAGGCGTCCGACACGACGGGCAACTTCGAGTTCATGGTGTTCAGCGAGTTGCTGGAAGCCAAGCGCGACCTGCTCGACGCGGGCAGCAAGATCGTCCTGCAGGTCGAGGCCACGCAGGAGGCGGAGCAGCTGAAGCTGCTCGCAAAGGACGTGCGCCCGCTGGACGATGTCGTCGACGCCGCGGTGCAGGCGGGCCTTCGGGTCTTCGTGGACACGCGCGACGCCTTGCCCGCCCTGTCCGGCCTTCTGACCCGCCTGGGCGGAACGGATGGGCCCCGTGGGCGCGGGCCGCTGCACATCTGCCTGCTGGACGACGCGCTGCCCGGCGAGGTCGAGATGGCGCTGCCGGGCCTTTGGCCGGTCAACCCGCAGGTCAAGGGCGCGCTGGCTTCGCTGCCCGGCGTCGCGATGGTCGAGGAGGTCTGACGGGAAGGGCCAGGTCAGGGCGGGGCCGGATCGTCGGTCCGAGCCTGGTCCGCGCGCCACCTGGTCGGGGTGGTTCCCGTGACGCGTCCGAATTCGCGGTGGAAGTTCGACTTGGTGTTGAACCCGCTTTCCAGCATGGCATCGGTCGCCGTGGCGCCGTTCGCCAGCCGGTCGCATGCATGTCGGACGCGCCAGCCGTTCACGTGGCGCGACACGTTGGCACCGGTCGTGCGGTTCACGGCGGCCGACAGCCGCTTTTCCGGCAAGTGCAGGCGGCGGGCCAGCCGTGCGAGCGTCAGGCCCGGGTCCAGATGCAGCGGCTCGCGCGACAGCAGCGCGTCCAGGCGGGCGACGATCTCGGCATCCTCGACGGTCGGTTCCGGTAGTGGCTCCGCGGAGGCCACGTCCGCCCCGTCCCCCGCGGCGGCGGGCTGCACGCCGACCAGTCCGATCACCAGCAGGAACGCACAGGATGCGATCGTCGTCAGCCACCCGGCCCAGTCCGTCCGGCCAGCGGCATGGGCGAAGGCGATCGAGGCGTCCCCCAATGCGGAGGCGATGAGGGCCCAGCCCGCCGTTTGCCAGAGCCCGGTGGGCAACGGTCCCGATCCCAGGCGGGCGAGCGGCATGTTGCCCGAACCGCGCAACCGCAACAGGACAGCGCTGCCGTATCCGACGAACAACCCGGCCGTGACGACGTCGACGGTCGCGGGCGCGAAGACGCTCGCGAAGAGGGCGAAGGCGGGGGCCGCGGCATGGGGGGCGGCCGCGCGCGGGGACAGGCGTCCGATCATCGCGTCGCGGAACGTGATCCAGACCAAGGGCGGCACGACGGCCGCGCCGACGGGCAGGACGGGTCGCAGGGCCCCGACGCCCCATCCCCCCGCAAGCGCCAAGGCCAGCGATTGCGCCGCGCAGGCCGCCAGCAGCGCGGTCAGCCAGGGCCGGCCGCCCGACGACGCGCTTCGGATCGCGAGCCAGGCCAGCACGGCGGCCGCGAAGGCGGGGACGGGCAACATCGGCATGGACCCATCCTAACCGACATCGGGGCCGCCGCGACCCCGTTCCGGAACGCGCGACGCGTCGGGATGACGGTGGGGTCAGTCCGTCCGAAGCAACGCTCGCGCGCCTTCGAACAGCCAAACGACGGCCAGGGCGACGATGGTGCCGAGGGTCAGCTGCAGAGACGTTTCCCATACGATCGTCGCCAGGGGATCCGTGCGCGTCGCGCCGGCGCCGGCCACCACCGCGGCGATGGCGGCCGTATAGATCAGGGTCGCGTTGTGGCTGGCCATGACGCCCACGACGCCGCCCACGACCACGAAGTACCAGACCGGCACGACCCCGTCCGCCCCCTGTCCCAGGACCCCGCCCACGACCCCGAGGGCCGCGCCCATCGCCAGGGCCAGGACGCGCAGCACCGTCGCGCGCAGCGCCGCCACGGGGGCGGAGGCCACGAGGAAGCTGGCCGCGATCACCGCCGTCGACACGCCCGTCAAGCCGAGCATGCGGCACAGTCCGGCGGAGGCGGTCAGGGCGACCGCGAACTTCGCGGCGAGGACCCACCACGCGTCCTCTTCCGGGGCTTCCGGCGGGCGATAGCCGGGCGTCGTCTCCCGCGGGTCGGCGGGGATCACGGGGACGTCACCGGCGGGGGCGGGCCGCGGCCAGCAGCAGGGCGCCCGCGCCCAGCAGGGCCGCCGCCGCGACGGGATGCTTCTGCGCCATGAGGAAGGTGGATCCGCCGCGCGGCGGCGGGCCGGGCTGGTTCGACCGTTCCCGCAGGCCCCGCGCGCTGGACCACAGGTTGTCGCGCATCCCCGCCCGCGGCGGCGTGTCGGACGTCTGCAGGAACCGGCCCAGCAGCTCCATCCCCAGATCGGTCAGCTGCGGGGCCACGCGCCCCGCCTTGGCGGTCAGCCAGCCCGCCCCGCCCACGTCCAGGTCGCGCGCGTCGCGCGTGCAGGCATGGGCGATCGCATCGGCCACGACCTCCGGCGCATAGGCGCGGGGCGGGTTCTTCGTTCCCGCAGCACCCGTGAAGTCGCGCGCATGCTCCATGTATGGGGTATCGACCGAGCCGGGCTTGATCAGGGTGATCGACAGGTCGAGACCGTCCTCCCGGCACTCCATGCGCAGGGCGTCGGTAACGGCCTTCAGCGCGTGCTTCGACGCCGAATACGGCCCCTGCAGGATCATCGCGCGGTCGGACAGTTGACTGCCGACCGTGACGATCTTGCGGCACAGGCCGCGGCGGTGCAGGGCCACCGCCTCCAGCATGCCGTGAAGCGCGCCCCAATAGTTCGTCTCGAACAGGCGGCGCTGGTCATCCAGGGGCACCTGCTCGACGGTCCCGTAGATCGCGACGCCCGCATCGTTGATCCACGTGTCGATGCGCCCCCAGCGATCAAGGCCCGTCTGCGCCGCGGCGCGCAGCGCGTCGCGGTCGGTCACGTCGGCGGGGGCCGCGATGGCGCTGGGCAACTCGGCGGCCAGCCGATCCAGATCGCCCGCGCCGCGCGCGACGAGGATCAGCTTGGCACCGCGACCGGCTAGCAGGCGCGCCGTGGCGAGGCCGATGCCGGACGTGGCACCCGTCAGGAGCACGACCTGATCGGAGAGGGGGCGGAAGTCGGTCATGTCGAAGCCTTCGTCAAAGGATGCCGAGGAAGAGAAGCAGGCCGCCCGTCAGCAACAGGCTGACGAGGATGGACCCCAGGCATCCGAGCCTGTTGGAGAAGAAGACGAACACGGGCGGATCACCCATTCTCCCCGGGCGTGGCCCGAGGGTCCCGATGGCGGGGAGATCCACGGCGCGGGTCCGCCGATGGTGCCGATGCCGGTCTCACGGCGTCAGCACCACCTTGATGCAATCGTCCTTCTTGTCCCGGAACGTCTCGTACAGGTCGGGCGCGTCGGCCAGGCGACCGCGATGGGTGATCAGGAACGTGGGATCGATCCGCCCTTCGCGGATGTGGTCCAGGAGGACGTCGGTGTGCTGCAGCACGTGCGTCTGCCCCATGCGGAAGGTCAGCGCCTTGCCGAAGGCCGCGCCGATGGGAAACTTGTCCACGATCCCCGCATAGACCCCGGGCAGGCTGACGATCCCGCCCTTCGAGCAGCACAGGATCGCCTCGCGCAGCGCGTGCGCCCGGTCGGTCATCTGCATCGTCGCTGTCTTGACCCGGTCGTGGACCGTGTCGATGACGCCCGCGCCGTGCGCTTCCAGGCCGACGGCATCGATGACCTTGCCCGGCAGGCGGCCCTGCGTGGCGTCCATCAGCGCGTCGTAGGGCTTGATCTGCGACCGGTCGATGGGAATGCCCCCGTGCTGGGCGGCCAAGGCCAGCCGTTCGGGAACGTCGTCGATGACGAAGACGCGATCGGCCCCCAGGAGCAGGCACGACTTCAGCGCGAACAGACCCACGGGGCCTGCGCCCCAGATGGCGACCGTGTCGCCGGAGCCGACCTCCGCGTTCACGGCGGCCTGCCAACCGGTGGGGAAGATGTCGGTCAGGAACAGGACCTGCTCGTCCGACATGCCGTCGGGGACCTTCATGTGCGTGGTATCGGCGAAGGGCACGCGGACGTATTCCGCCTGCCCCCCGTCGTAGCCGCCATAGAGGTGGGAATAGCCGAAGAGCCCGGCGGAGGCCTGACCGTTCAGCGTGGCCAGCTTCTCCGCGTCGCGGTTGGATTCGTCGCAGAGCGAGTATTCCTCGTTGCGGCACCACAGGCAGGAACCGCAGGCGATGGTGAAGGGGATGAGGATACGATCGCCCTTCTTCAGGTCGCCGTTCGCCGCGGCGTCCGGTCCGACATCCTCCACGATGCCCATGAACTCGTGTCCGATGATGTCGCCCTTGCGCATCTCCGGGATGAAGCCGTCGAACATGTGCAGGTCGCTGCCGCAGATCGCGGTGGACGTGACCCGGATCACCGCATCGCGCGGATGCTCGATGCCAGGGTCGGGATGGGTGTCGACGCGGAAGTCTCCGGTCCCGTGATAGGTGACGGCGCGCATGGGGCGGCTCCCTTGCCGTTCGCTTTGATGCTGCGGTGGGACATAGCGACGGCGCTTCGGGCGGCCAGAGTTATTCCACGTCAACGGGTTGGAGGCGTCACCGTTCGCCGCGGCGATAGGGGGTCATCAGGGCCTCCGGCACCTCCGCGCGGCGGGCGACGAGGATCAGGGCGGCGATGGACAGCAGGTAGGGCGCCATCAGGAAGACCTGATAGGGAACCCCCTCGACCGCCGTCTGCAGGCGAAGCTGGTAGGCGTCGAAGAACGCGAACAGCAGCGCCCCGAGAAGCGCCTTGCCCGGTCGCCAGGAGGCGAAGACGACGAGGGCGATGCAGATCCACCCGCGGCCCTGCACCATCTCGGGAAAGAACGAGTTGAAGGCCGCCATGGTCAGGAACGCCCCGCCCACGCCCATCAGAGCGGATCCGGCCACGACCGCGCCGATGCGGATGGCGATCGGGTCCAGGCCCTGCGCCTCGACCGCGTGGGGGTTCTCGCCGGTCATGCGGATGGCCAGGCCCAGCGGCGTGCGGGCCAGGCCCCAGGCCAGCAGCAGCGCCGTCGCCAGCGCGAGATAGGTGGGCGCGGTCTGCGCGAACAGGACCTGGCCCAGGAACGGCACGTCGGACAGCGGACCCAGGTCCAGGGGGCGGAAGGGTTCTATGGTGGGGGGGCTTTCGCCCACGGTCACGATCAGGCGGTAGAGGTAGTAGGCCAGTGCGGACGCGAACAGCGTGATCCCCAGCCCCGACACGTGCTGCGACAGGCCCAGGGGCACGGTCAGCATCGCATGGATCAGGCCCATCAGCGCACCCGACACCGCGGCCACCGCAAGGCCGGCCCAAAGGTCGCCGCCCCCGTGGACCGTCAGCCAGCCCGCCATGGCCCCCATCGTCATGATCCCCTCGATCCCGAGGTTCAGCACGCCCGCCCGCTCGCAGAGAAGCGCGCCCAGCACGCCGAAGATCAGCGGCGTGGCGATGCGCAGGACCGCGGCCCACAGCGACGCGTTGGTCAACAGGTCGAGCGCGTCGATCATCGCCGGACCCTATGGGTCGTGAACAGCAGCGCCACCAGCATCGTCAGCAACGACAGCGCGACGATGACGTCCGCGATGAAGGACGGCACGCCCGTCGCGCGACCCATGGCGTCCGCGCCCACGAACACGGTCGCCACGAACACCGCCGCGGCGACCACGCCCGCCGGGTGGAGCGCGGCCAGCATCGCGACGACGATGCCGGCATATCCGAAGCCCGGCGACATGGTGGTGGTGACGCCGCCCGTGACGCCCATGACCTCGATCGCCCCGGCCAGCCCCGCCAGCCCGCCCGACAGGCAGGCCACGCCCATGATCGTGGCGGGCAGGGACACGCCCGCGAAGGCGGCGGCCCGCGGGTTCAGGCCCGCGGCGCGTGCTTCCAGCCCCCAGGTCGTGCGCGCCAGGACCAGCCAGACGACGCCGGCCGTGGCGACCGCGACCAACAGCCCGAGGTGCAGACGGGTGCGCGGGACGAGATCGGGCAGGCGGAACGCGCCGTCGACGGGGACCGATTGCGGCCAGCCGAAGGCGAGAGGGTCGCGCAGGGGGCCTTCGATCATCATGCCGACGAACAGGATCACGACGAAGTTCAGCAGAAGCGTCGTCACCACCTCGTCCACGCCGAAGCGCAGGCGCAGGAACGCGGGACCCGCCAGCAGGGCCGCGCCCGCGGCCATGCCGCACAGCATCAGCACGGGCACGCCCACGGGTCCGGGCAGGGGAAGGGCGTGGCCGATCCAGGCCGTCGTCAGCGCCCCGAGATAGAATTGCCCTTCCCCTCCGATGTTCCACAACCGCGCGCGGAAGGCCGTCGCCGCAGCCAGCCCGGTCAGGATCAGGGGCGTGGCGCGGGTCAGCATCTCGGTCACGGCCAGTCGCGACCCGAGCGCGCCGCGCAGCATGGCCGCATAGGCGTCGAGCGGACCGACGCCCGCCGCGCCGATCAGGCCCGCGGCCAGGACCAGCGCGGCCGCGACCGCGCCGAGGGGGGCCGCGACCGCGAGGTGCAGGGGGACGTGGGCGCGTCGCTCAAACCGCATCCCAGTCCCCCGCCATCATCAAACCCAGTCGCCCCGCATCGGCGTCGCGAGCCGCGACGGGATCGGACAGGCGGCCCTTCACGATGGCCTGCATCCGGTCGGCCAGGGCCAGCGCCTCGTCCAGCTCCTCGGTGATCAGCAGGATGGCCGCACCCGCGTCGCGGGCCGCCAGCAGGGCGGCGTGGACGGCCGCGATGGCGCCCTCGTCCAGGCCGCGGGTCGGCTGCGCCGCCAGCAGGAAGCGCGGATCCGTGGTCAGGCCGCGCCCGACGATCAGCTTCTGGATGTTCCCCCCCGACAAAAGCCGCGTGCGCGTCCCGGAGGCGGCCCCGCGCAGGTCGAACCGTTCGATCAGCGCGTCGGCATGACGCCGCGCCGTGCGCTGCCGCACGAACCCCCCGACGGAGAAGTCGGCCAGCCGTTCCAGGACGGCGTTCTCCCACACGGTCATCTCGCCTATGACGCCTTCGGCGTTGCGGTCCTCGGGGATGCGAGCGGCGCCCGCGCGGATCATGTCGCGCGGGCCGTGGCGGGTCACGTCGCGCCCGTCCAGGGTCACGGTGCCATGCCGGGGCGGCGACAGGCCCGACAGCAGCGCCCCCAGGGCCGCCTGCCCGTTGCCCGAGACGCCGACGATGCCCAGGATCTCGCCCGACCGGATCGTCAGCGACACGCCGTCCAGCCCGTCGGTCCGCACGTCCCGCGCGACGAGCATCGGCGCGCCCGGCCGGCGGCCGCGTCGGACGGGACGCTCGACCCGGCGGCCCACCATCAGTTCGGCCAGCTCCGCGGGCGTGGTGTCGGCGGTGGCGCGTTCCGCCACCTTGCGGCCCCCGCGCAGGACCGCGACCCGGTCGGCGCCCGCCATGACCTCGTGCAGCTTGTGGCTGATGAACACGACCGACAGGCCGCCCCGCGCCATGCCACGCAGCGTTTCGAACAACCGCGCGGCCTCCGGCCGGGCCAGCACGGCGGTCGGCTCGTCCAGGATCAGGATGCGGGCATCGCGGTAGAGCGCCTTGAGGATCTCGACCCGCTGGCGTTCGCCCACCGACAGGCGCGCTACCCTCGCGTCGGGGTCCACCGGCAGGCCGAAGCGGTCCGACAGGTCCAGCAGCCTGGCCCGCGCGGCCGTGCGGTCGGACCGGGGGCGCCAAAGGGATTCCGATCCCAGGACGACGTTGTCCAGGACGGTCAGGTTCGCCGCCAGGGCGAAGTGCTGGTGGACCATGCCCACGCCCGCATCGATCGCGGCGCGCGGCCGTCCGGGGGGCAACGGACGGCCCATGACGCGGACCTCTCCCGCATCGGCGGCGTAGTGGCCGAAGAGGATGTTCATCAAGGTGGTCTTCCCGGCCCCGTTCTCGCCCAACAGGGCCAGCACCTCGCCGCGGTCCAGATGCAGGGTCACGTCCTCGTTCGCCGCGATGGGGCCGAACCGCTTCGTGATGCCCTCCAGCGCCAGGACCTCCGTCATGCGGCGATCCGGGCGGCGAGCGACAGGAGCGTGGCGTCCGTCCCCGCGGGGGCCAGGACCTGAACGCCGACCGGAAGGCCGTCACGCCGCCCCGCGGGCATCGCAAGGGCGGGCAGTCCGCAGACGTTGGCCACCGCGGCGTTTGGGGCCACCGCCTCCATGGCGGCCAGATGGGCATCCACGTCGGTCGCAGCGAAGTCGAAATGCCCCGGGCGGGGCGGGGGGCCGGACAGCACGGGCATCAGCAGGACGTCGCAGGCATCGAACGACGCTCCCGCGGCGTGGGTCAGGCAGGCCACCTCGCGCGTCAGGGCGAAGACTTCGGGCCCGGACAGGGCGCGGCCCCGGTCGGCGGCCGCGGCGATCAGGGGCGGCACGTCCGCCACCCAGGTGGCGTCCAGCCATTCGGCCAGCGACACGCAGAGCACGTCGCCCGCGACCGCGTGGCACTTTGCGCCAAGATCGTCGGGGGCCGGAACGGGCGAGACGGAACAGCCCGCGGCGGCGAACCGGTCCGCGACCGCACGCACGGCGTCCCGCCCCGCGTCGTCCGCGCGGTCCGGCAGGGCCATTCCGACGCGGACACGTCCGGGCAGGGGCCGAACCGGCGCGTCCGACGCGGTCAGGGCGTGGACGAGGGCCACGTCGCGCAGGCTGCGGGCCACCACCCCGTCACCTGCCAGCCCCATCAGGTGGTTGTCGAAGCGAGGCCCGCGCACCAGCGCCCCGCGCGACGCCTTCAGCCCCCACAGGCCGCAGCACGCGGCCGGTACGCGGATCGAACCCGCGGCGTCGGTCGCATGAGCCAGCGGGACCAGCCCCCGCGCCACGGCGCTGGCGGCCCCACCCGACGAGCCGCCGGGGCTCCGGGCGTCGTCGAACGGGTTTGGCACGGGGTCGGTGGTCAGGGCGAAGCCGAAGGGCGGCACCGCTGACAGCCCGATGGGCACCGCGCCCGCGGCACGCAGGCGGGCGAACCAAGCCGAATCCTCGTCTGGATCCGACGTGGCGGCGCGCATCGCGTCGCATCCGGCGGCAGGCGCCAGGCCGCGTGCCGCCGATCCCAGGTCCTTGGCCAGCACCGGCACGCCGCGCAGGGGTCCGGCCGGAGCCGCGTCCGCCGCCGCCAGGACGTCGTCGCGCGGCAGCAGGCGCACCACGGCCGGGTCGCCGCCGCAGGCGGCCCGGGCGGCATCGGCGGCGGCGCGGGGGGTCATGCGCCCGATCGCGATGGCGGCGGCATGTCCGGTCGCGTCAGGCGGGTTCATCGGCCTCGATCGGGACGGTGAAGGCGCCGGACCGGATGGCCGCGCGGCGTTCCTCCATCGCGGGGATGGCGTCCGCGGGGACCATCGCCTCGACGAAGGCCAGTTCGTTGCCGCCATGGGCCATGAAGGAATATTCCGTATAGTCCCGGCCCACGGGGGTTCCGCTCCGGATGTCCGAGAGGATGGCGTCGATGGTCGGGCCGAAGTTCCAGATCGCGTTGGCGAACACCGTTTCGGGATAGCGGGGGGTATAGTCGATCAGCGAGCCGATGGCCTTCACGCCGCGGGCCTGCGCGCCGTCCGCCGTTCCGATCCGCTCCCCGAACAGGATGTCGGCCCCCCCGTCGATCTGCGCGATGGCCATCTCCTGCGCGCGCGCGGGGTCGAACCAGGCGCCGATGAAGCCGTTCAGGAAGGTCGCGTCGGGGCGCACCTCGCGCACGCCCGCGCGGAAGGCGTTGATGAGCAGGTTGACCTCCGGGATCGGATAGCCGCCGACCGATCCGAACGTCCCCGTCTCGGACAGGGGCGCGGCCAGCATCCCGGCCAGGTACGCCGCCTCGTGGTTGCGGGTGCCGAAGACGCCGAAGTTGTCGCCTGCCGGTCCGCCCGAAGACCCCATCAGGAAGGCGGTATCGGGATAGTCGGCCGCGACCTCCCGCGCCTCGCGCTCGACGGCATAGGCCTCGCCCCAGACCAAGTCGACGCCCGCCTCCGCGTATTCCCGCATCGCGCGGGGATAGTCGGTCGCCGCGACCCCTTCGGAGAACTCGTAGGCGATGGTCCCGGCCGCGTCGGCCTGCTGCATCGCCAGGTGGATGCGGCTGTTCCATGCGTTCTCGACCGGGCTGGCATGGACGCAGGCGACGCGGGCGGCGTCCTGCGCGCGGGCCGGACGGATCAGGGCGGGCAGGGCCAGGGCGGCGGCGCCCGTGGTCAGCAGCGTGCGGCGGGTGGTCATGTCGTCTCTCCTGTGGGTGGGGAATAGGTGGCGGGGTCCAGGGTGCCGGGGCGGTCCGGCAGGGACAGGGCCGCGATGCGGGGCGGCGTGCGAGACAGGATCCGCCCGTCGCGGATCACGGCCAGGCGGGTGGCGCGCAGGCGCACGGCCTCGATCGGGTCGCGGGCCTGCAGGACGACCATCGACGCGGGCCCCCCTTCGCGCAGCGTCGGATCCGGCAGGCCCATCGCCGCCGCGCCCCCCAGCGTGACGCTGTGGAACGCCCATTCCATCGCCTCGCGCGAGGTCATGGGCACGGCATGGACCGCCATGTGGGCCACGTCCAGCATGTCAGCGCCGCCGAGCGGATACCACGGATCCATCGTGCAATCCTGCCCGAACGCCACGTTGACGCCGGCGGCGCGCAGTTCCGCCACGCGGGTCAGGCCGCGCCGGCGCGGATAGGTGTCGGACCGGCCCTGCAGCGTGATGTTGATCAGCGGGTTGGGGACCACGTGCATCCCCGATTCCGCGATCAGGGGGATCAGCTTCGTTGCATAGTAGTTGTCGTATGAATGCATCGCCGTGACATGGCTGGCGACGACGCGGCTCCCTAGGCCCAGGCGGGTCGTTTCCGCGGCCAGGGTCTCGACGTGGCGGGACAGGGGGTCGTCGGTCTCGTCGCAGTGCAGGTCCACGGGCAGCCCCCGGTCTGCCGCGATCTCGCACAAGCGGACGACGGACGCCGCGCCGTCGGCCATGGTCCGTTCGAAATGGGGGATGCCGCCCACGACGTCCACGCCCATGTCCAGCGCGCGGATCAGGTTCGCCTCCGCTTCCGGAGCGCGGAACAGGCCGTCCTGCGGAAAGGCCACCAGCTGCAGGTCGATATGGGGCGCGACGCGGCGGCGCACCTCCAGCAGGGCCTCCACCCCCACCAGGGGGGCGGTGGAGACGTCGACGTGGCTCCGGATCGCCAACAGGCCCTGCGCAACGGCCAGATCGCAATAGCGCAGGGCCCGTTCGATCACGGCGTCGGCAGTGAGCCGGGGCTTCAACTCGCCCCACAGCGCGATGCCTTCCAACAGGGTGCCCGACACGTTCAGCCGCGGCAGGCCGAGCGATAGGGTGGCGTCCATGTGGAAGTGTGGGTCCACGAAGGGCGGCGCGACCAGGTGACCGCCCGCGTCGACGACGGTGCCGCTGTCGCCTTCGATGGCCGGGGCGATGCGGACGATGCGCCCGTCGCGGCAGGCGACGTCCACGCCCGCCCTGCCGTCCGGCAGACGCGCGTTCCTGACGATCGTGTCGAACATGGCCCCCGCGTCCCCCTTCCGCGCGACCCTAGGCTGACCGCGGGGGGAGCCCCAAGCGGATTCGCGGTGCCGCTGACCGGAATCGGGGGACCCGTCGCCCGAATGCCCGTTCCTTGGGCGGTGGCCGCAGGGGACCTTGCCGCCGGGCATGGTCCGTCTAGGGTCCCGCGCATGATCGGTACCCGACACACGCGCGTTCTGCTGCTGCGCCTCGTGGCCCTTGGGGCCTTCGTCGGCCTCCTGTGGGTGATCCAGGCGGTGAACTGGGCCACGGGGTATTGGATGAACTTCGCCTTCGGCCTGATCCCGCGTCGGGTGGGTGGCCTGGACGGCGTGTTGGGGATGCCGTTCCTCCATGGCAGCTTCCCGCATCTGATGTCGAACACCGCGCCGCTCCTGGTGATGGGCGGGCTGCTGGCGGCGACGGCCACGCGCGCGTTGATCGCGGTGAACGCGGTCATCGTCGGCGCGGGCGGCGCACTGGTCTGGCTGTTCGGCACCCCGGCGGTGCATGTCGGCGCGTCGGGGCTGGTGTTCGGCTGGTTCGGGTTCCTCGTCGCGCGGGGGCTGGTAGACCGGTCCGCCGTGACGCTGGGGGCTGCGGCCCTGGTCGGCGTCCTCTATGGCGCGCTGATCTGGGGCGTCCTGCCCGGTCGGGCCGGCGTGTCCTGGGAGGCGCACCTCTTCGGGTTCCTGGCGGGCGCGGCGGCGGCGGTCCTGATCCGCACCCGCGTCCACGAGCCTCGCCTGCGCGACGTGGAGCGGCGCTGACCCTCCCCCCGCCGGGTCAGGACGCCAGGCGGTCGGCCAGACGCCTCATCTCGGCCTGCTCCGCCTCCGACCAACCGGCCGTCTTCGACCGCCACAGGGTGGCCTGGCTGGCGTGGATCAGCCCATCGGACAGGACCTTCAGGTGGTTGGCGCGCAGGGTCTCGCCGGTCGAGGTGATGTCGGCGATGGCCTCCGCGGTGCGGTTCAGCACGGTGCCCTCCGTCGCGCCCTGGCTGTCCACCAACGCATAATCGGCGACCTGGGCGGCGCGCAGGAAGTCGCGGACCTGGCGGTGATACTTCGTGGCGATGCGCAACCGGTGGCCGTGTTCCGCGCGGAAGGCGGCCGCCACGGCGTCGAGGTCGTCCAGCGTGTCGCAGTCGGTCCAGGCGGCGGGCACGGCCAGCACGAGGTCGGCCTGTCCGAAGCCCATCCGCGCCACGACGTCCAAGCGGCTGTCCCAGTTGACGACACCTTCGCGCACCAGGTCCGAGCCGGTCACGCCCAGGTGCAGGCGCCCGGCGGCCAGCTCGCGCGGGATCTCGGAGGCCGAAAGCAGGACGAGGGCCATGTCGGCCCCGTCCACGGCGCCCGCGTATTCGCGGTCCGATCCGGTGCGCGACAACGTCAGGCCGCGGTCGGCGAACCAGTCGAAGGTCTTGTCCATCAACCGCCCCTTGGACGGCACGCCCAAACGGATCACGGCAGCATCCCCGGTCGAATCACGCCCCCCACGGCGGGCACGCCGTGGCCCCCGCCGAGGGCCGTGGTCAGCGCGTCGTACCGGCCCCCGGTGGCGACCACGCCGCCGTCGCGGCGGGCGAAGGTGAAGGTGAACCCGTCGTAGTACTCCATGGCGCTGCGCCCGCGGGCGGGGGCGAAGGGCAGGGCGGCGGTGTCGATGCCCCGGGCCGCGAGGGCGCGGCGGCGGGCGTCGAACCGTTCCACCGCAGGGAGCAGGCCCGGCAGCGCCGCGGTCAGGGCGGCCAAGCGGTCCGCGGCGGCATCCATCGGCAGCGACAGATCCAGCAGGGCCTGCAACGCCTGGACCTGCTGTCCCGGCAGCGGGGGCGTCGCGGCGTCCTGCGCCAGCGCGTCGTGGCGGGCCGCGATCTCGGCCGCGCCGCGCAGACCGACCAGGGGGGCCGTCGTGGCGGGTGTCGGGCGGGGGACGACGGCGGTGCCGAAGCGGTCCAGCAGCCGGCGGAAGCGCATGGGCCGCCAGATGTGGCGGCGCAGGGCCGCGCGGCGGCGGGGCGTGGTGTCCAGCGTGTCCACCGCCGCGATCAGGAGGCCCAGGTCGCCCGTGGCGGGGGCCGTGTCCGCATCGCGCAGCGCCGCCGCGATGGAGGCGAGGACGTCCGCATCCGCCGCGGCGCGGTCGGCGTCGCCAAGCCGTTCCAGGCCGACCTGCAGGTATTCGCGCGGCCGGTCGGGATCGTCCTCCTGCCGCCGGAACACCTCGCCCAGATAGGCATAGGCGGCGGGGCCATCGGCCGCGTCCAAGTGGGCCTGGGCGATGGCGACGGTGAAGTCGGGCCGCAGCATCGCTTCGCCCCGCAGGGGGTCCTGGGTGACGAAGGCACGCGCGCGGATGTCCTCACCGTAGAGATCCAGGAGCGGTCCTGCGGGGACGAGGATGGGGGGTTGGACGACCTGCGCGCCCGTGGCGGCGAAGCGGTCCAGCAGGGCGATGGCCCGCGTGCGGGTGGCGGGGGGGATCATGGTCCTGCCACGCTCGGAGGGCGGCCCCCGACCGAGGTGGGGGCAAAGCCCCCGCCGTCGTGCTGCAAGCACGCCTCCGGCGTGACGGGGCGGGCGGGGGCAGCCCGGCGTGCCGCCGGGCGGGACGTCCCTTCTGCGGCGGTCATCGTTCGGTGATCGCCCAAATCGTGTCGATCAACTTGGTGAAATCGGCTTTACCCGTCTTCGGGTCTCGTATGGTTACGGTCTTCTGCGCCTCGTGCGACTTCCACTCGTCCAGACTGGCGCCTTCGGCGATCTTCGCGCCCAGGGCCAGGTCCTTGACCTGGACGACGCTGCGCGCGGCCTCGTCGCTGCCTTGGATGATCGCGGCCGGGCTGTTGCGGCGGTCGGCGTACTTCAGCTGGTTGCCGAAGTTTTTCGGATTGCCCAGATAGACCTCCGCCCGGATGCCGGCGTCCCGCAGCGCGGCGCAGATGGACTGGTAGTCGGCCATGCGGTCGCGGTCCATAACGGTGACGACGACGGGGCCGTCTAGGCGCGTCGCGGTGGCACCCGCCGCTCGCGCGCGTTCGGCCTCCTTCAGGCGCAGGGCGGCCAGCAGGCGGTCCACGCCGATGGAGATGCCGGTGGCGGGCACGGCCTGGCCGGTGAACCGCGTCACGAGGTCGTCGTAGCGGCCCCCGCCCGCGACGGAGCCGAACCGCTGGGGGCGTCCCTTGTCGTCGGTGATCTCGAAGGTCAGTTCGGCTTCCACGACGGGGCCGGTGTAGTAGCCGAGGCCGCGCACGACGGAGGGGTCGATGACGATGCGGTCGGGGCCGTAGCCTTGGGCGGCGAGGAGGTCGGCCATCATGCGAAGTTCTGTCACGCCTTCGGCTGCATCGGACGAGTCTTCTGCAATGGCTTGTAGATATTGAAGTGTCGCCCAGTTCCGCTTGGATGCGTGGCCGCGACTATTCAGTCGGAGTCTCACCCCGTTAGCTGTTTCGTAGGTGCGTCCTAGATCAGTTCCGTTAGCTTCGCTGACGACATCGTCCCACTCCTTGGTCTCCTCGATGTTGCGGAGAACCGATGCGACCTGCTCATTGGTCTCGACGAACTTGATAATAGTAGTCGTTTGATCCCGGCTCAGGTTTGCACCCTTTGTGAAATCACCACTTTCATCTGTTCGCCCGGAGCCGAACAACTCTTTGATTCCGTGTTTTCCCAGGCGGTCGACCTTGTCGATTGCTCTAAGGACTACTCCCCAAGCTTCCTCATTTTCGACCAAACCCGCATTCTCCATCACGCCGTTCAGCACCTTGCGGTTGTTGATCCGCACGACGTAATCGCCACGGTCGATCCCCACGGCCTCCAGGACGTCACACAGCATCGCGGCCATCTCTGCGTCCGCTGCCACGCTCGCCGTGCCCACCGTGTCGGCGTCGCATTGGTAGAACTGGCGGAACCGCCCCGGGCCGGGCTTCTCGTTGCGCCAGACGGGGCCCATCGCATAGCGCCGGTACGGCGTGGGCAGGTCGTTGCGGTGCTGTGCGTACACGCGGGCCAGGGGCGCCGTCATGTCGTATCGCAACGCCAGCCAGTCGCCGGGCTTGGCCTCTTCGCCCTCGCCCCCTTCCTGCCACGCGAAGACGCCCGCGTTGGGGCGGTCCACGTCGGGCAGGAAGGAGCCCAGCGCCTCCACCGTCTCCACAGCCGACGTTTCCAGTGCGTCGAAGCCGTAGCGGTGGTACACGGCGGCGATCTTCCCCAGCATGGCGGCGCGGGCGGTGACGTCGGCGCCGAAGTAGTCGCGGAAGCCCCGGGGGGTGTCGGCGCGCGGCCGGCGGACCTTGTCTTTCTTCGCCATGTCCCACCTATCCTGGTCGGAACGCCCCATAACGCCGCCCGCCCCCGGGCCGCAACCGACGGAGAGGCCCATGGACCCCGATCAGGAGCGCATCGCCCATCTGGAGCGGATCGCCGACGACCTGTCCGAGGTCGTGGCTGACCAGGCGGGCCGGATCGCCGCGCTGGAACGGCGGGTCGCCGCACTGCTGCAGCGCGCCGCGGAGGCGGAACAGGCGGGATCGGGCGGCGTGACGCTGGGGGACGAACGGCCCCCGCATTGGTGACGGCGGCGGACGTCGGGCCACCAAACCCCTTGCAATCCGGCCCCGGAGCCCCGTTAATCCCCCCCGGCCGATACGCAAGGGATCGGGGGTCCCCACGCGGGGCCGCAACGACAGGGGAGAGAACCATGACGATCACCAAGACCGCCCTTCTGGCTGGCGCCGCCACGCTCTTGGCCGGTGCCGCCTGGGCCGATGCCCACGGCTGCGACCTGGGCGAGGGCAACGTCCGCATCCTGGGCAACGAGTTCGGGGCCATCCAGGCCGTCGTCGACCGCGCGATGGAATGCACAACCTCGGGCGACATGTCGGCCAACCTGACCACGGAGCACAAGGAGCTTCAGGTCGCGGCGCTGACGGCCGACCCCGCGCAATACACCGTGGCGATCGTGGCGAACTCGTCCATCGTGCCGCTGCTGAACGACGACCTAATCCGGCCCCTGGACGACCTGATCGCCGAATACGGCCAGGACCTGCTCCCGACGCAGCAGATCTCCGTCGGCGGGCAGGTGATGGCCATCGGGTTCATGGCGAACGCGCAGCACCTGTTCTACCGCGAGGACATCCTGGAGCAGGCCGGCCTGGAGGTCCCGACCACCTGGGAGGAGGTCATCGCCGCCGGTCAGGCCATCCGCGACCAGGGCATCATGGATCACCCCTACATCTCCAACACGATGACGGGTTGGAACCTGGGGCAGGAGTTCAACAACATGTACCTGGGGCTGGGCGGCTCGTTCTTCGAGCCGGGCACCGCCCAGGTCGCGATCAACAACGAGACGGGCGTCAAGGCGCTCGAGACGCTCAAGGCGCTGGCCGAGCTGTCGAACCCCGACTTCCTGACCTACGATTCGAACGCGACCGGCGCCATCTGGGAAGCGGGCGACGCCGCGCTGGCGATGATGTGGGGCTCCCGCGGGGGCGGCATCCTGGACGACGAGGGCTCCACGGAGGAGGTGACGTCCAACACCGTCCTCGCCGCGGCGCCCACGGTCGACGGCGGCTCGATCCCCGCGACGACGCTGTGGTGGGACGGGTTCACCATCGCGCGCAACATCAGCGACGAGGACGCGGCCGCGTCCTTCCAGGCGATGGTCCACGGCATCCAGCCCGAGGTGATGGAGGGCAACGAGGAGGCCGCGGTCTGGCTGATCGAGGGCTACCAGCCCACGCCCGCCGCCGCCGGCGTGGCCGCGTCGGCGCAGGGCGGGGCGATCCCCTACCCGATGCTGCCCTATGCCGGCCTGCTGCACACGGCGCTGGGCAACGAGCTGTCCGACTTCATGCAGGGCCGCGAATCGGCGGAGCAGGCGCTGGCCGACGTCGAGGCGGCCTACACGACCGCCGCGCGCGAGCAGGGCTTCGTGAACTGACGGCCGTCCGGGCGGGGGCGGCCGGGGGGCCGCGCCCGCCCGCCCGATGCGGGGCGATCCGGCGCGATGCCGGGCCGCCCATCGGACAAACGGGGGGCGCCTGATGCCGCATCGCACGTTCTTCTGGTTCATCCTGCCCTCGCTGGTGGCGATGACCCTGTTCATCTTCGTCCCCATCGTGTCGGTCGTGTTCCAGTCGCTCTACGTCGAGCACGAGCAGGTCGTGGTCGTGTCGGAGAACTGCGGCCCCTTCGGCTGCACGGAGGAGACGACCATCGACCAGGACGCCACGCGCGCCCTGCGCGAGGCGGAGCCGCTGGGCCGGTTCGCGGGCCTGTCGGTCTACACCGACCGCGCCCATCTCGCCGCCGACGAGGTCGGAGCGATCTGGGCCGCCTCGACCGGGCTCGGCGACTTCGTGTCCCGGCTGATGAACCTGCCCTTCTACCGCGCGCTGATCTTCACCCTGTCCTACGTCGCCATCGTCACGCCGCTGACCATCGTGTTGGGCCTGGCCATCGCGCTGGGGGTCAACGGGTTGCCCAAGGTCTTCAAGGGCCCCACGATCTTCGTGTCGCTGCTGCCGATGATCGTGACTCCGGTGGTCGGCGCGCTGGTCCTGTACTGGATGATGGAGCAGAACGGCATCCTGGGATCGGCCCTGCAGGCGATCACGGGCGATCCGACCCTTTCGCTGCGGGCGTCCGCCCCGCTGACATGGATCACGCTCTACATCTACGGGGTCTGGTCCTCGGCCCCCTTCGCCTTCATCGTCTACTACGCAGGGCTCCAGACCGTTCCGCAGGAACCGTTGGAAGCCGCGATGGTCGATGGCGCGTCCCGGTGGGAGCGGATCCGCTACGTGGTCATCCCGCATCTGGCGCCGCTGACCGTGTTCATCGCGCTGATCCAGCTGATGGACAACTTCCGCGTCTTCGAGCCCATCGTCAGCTTCAACGCCGGCGCGGTCGCCCCGTCGCTGAGCTACAACATCTACAACGATCTGCGGGGCGAGATCACGCTGTTCAACTCCGCCGCGGCGACCAGCGTGCTGACGATCCTGGGCGTCGTGATCCTGCTGACCCCCGTGCTGCTGCGCACATGGCGGGACTTCACCACGAAGGGGGGGCACTGACATGAGCGCCGACGTCACGTCGCAGAGACGATCCACGGGCCTGGTGGTCGTGTCCTCCGTGCTGGTCCTGCTGTGGGTGGTCGTGGCCTCCTTCCCGTTCCTGTGGACCCTATGGGGGTCCTTCAAGGTCGAGAGCGACTTCTTCAGCCGCACCGATTGGACCAACGCGCTGAACGGAACCCGCACCACCATCGAGACGGGCGGTCCCTTCACGACCAACGGCTATTCCGGCGCCTGGATTGACCAGGACTTCTGGCGCAACGCCATGAACACCGCCATCGTCGTGACCTCGACCGTGGTCATCAGCCTGACCTTGGGCACGCTGGGGGGCTATGCGTTGGCGCGGTCGGGGTTCCGCTACGCGTTCTGGCTTCTGATGATCGCCCTGGTGTTCCGCGCGATGCCCCACATCACGCTGGTGTCGGGCTATCTGCTGCCGTTCTTCGAATGGAACCTTTGGGGGCACCTGCCGACCACGATCATCGTGCTGGTGGCCATCAACCAGCCCTTCACCTTGTGGATGCTGCACAGCTTCTTCCTGCAGATCCCCAAGGATCTGGACGAATCGGCCATGGTCGACGGCTGCAACCGGTTCGAGGCGTTCTGGCGCGTGATCGTTCCGGTGATGTGGCCGGGCGTCATCACGACGGGCCTGTTCAGCTTCCTCCTCGCCTACAACGACTTCACGGTGACCGCCCTGCTGCTGAGCCGCGAGAACCAGACCATGGTGCCCCGCATCGTGTCGTTCCTGGGCTCCACCTTCGAGGCGGGGAACGTCATGTTCGCCGTGGCGGCCGTGGTCAGCATCACCGCGCCGCTCTTCGTGCTGATCCTGTTCTTCCAGCGTCAGATCGTCAGCGGCCTGACGGCGGGGGCGGTGAAGGGCTAGCGCCAATTCCCGGCGCCAGCCGGGAAGGGTTCGATTCAGCGGATCGGACCCAGGCGCGACGTCCGGCGGGGTCCGGTGCGCAGTCGCGACGACGCCTGCCTGGAACCGCGGACTCCCCCGCTCGTTGGCCCGCCATGATCGAACCCGCCTATGCCCGCACGATGGCGCGCTACAACCGGTGGCAGAACCGGTCCCTGATGGACGCAGCGGATGCCCTGGACGACGTGGCCCGCTGGGAGGATCGCGGCGCGGTGTTCCGGTCCATCGCCGAGACGCTGAACCACGTCCTGTGGGACGACCGCGCGTGGCTGGCCCGGCTGGCGGACGACGACGCCACGGCGCGGGCGATCGGGGCGCGCCACCCCTATACGGACGGGCCGCGGGACTGGGACGCTTACAAGGCCGCGCGGGCCGCGCTGGACGGCGTCATCGTGGAATGGGCCGACCACCTGACGCGCACCGATCTGGGCGGGTCCGTGGCCTGGACCCGGGGCGAGGCCGCGGTGCGTACGGGCTTCGGATTCAACGTCGTGCATCTGTTCAACCATCAGACGCAGCACCGGGGGCAGGTCCATGCCATGCTGTGCGAGGCGGGCGCGCCTCCGGGCCCCACGGACCTGCAACGGCTCGCGGAACTGGGCTGACGGCGCGGACCGCCCGATCGGCGGGGGAAGGCCGATCGGGGTGGGGCGGCTGCACGGTCTTCCGCGCAAGGGCGGAAGTCCGCCACGCGTCCGCGGAGCCGAGCGCATCGAATACCATGATACTGGCAGCATCCCGCACGGATCCGACGGGCCGGCGCGGCACCCCTGACGGGTCCCGCCGAGTGGGCCCACCTTTGTCTCGGGCCAGCGAACGGGCTGGTCCCGAACGAGTAGGAGAGACCATGACCAACATCATCATCCGCCCCATCGTCGCGGCGATCGCGGCCCTCGCCATGGCCGCGCCGGCCCTGGCCCAGACGCTGGATGCCGACGCGGACGGCAACGTCACCCTGGAGGAGTTCCAGGCGGCCTATCCGGACGAGACGGCCGACACGTTCGCCTCGCTCGACGGCGACGGGGACGGCGTCCTCAGCGCGGCCGAGGTGCAGGCGGCCATCGACGCGGGCACCCTGCCGGGCTGAGCCGACCATAGCGCCAGGGGGCATCGCGGCCCCCGCCCGGGCGGCGCCCTCGTCGGCGCCGCCCGATCCGCGTTCGGGACGCGGCCCGTCAGCCCCCCATCTCGTCCTCGCGGTACACCGCGATGATCTCGTCCATGTCTGTCTCGGCGCGGAACCCCAGCGACAGGGCGCGTTCGGGGGCGAAGCCGCGGGGCCAGTCGGCGACGATGCGCAGCACCGTCTCGTCGGGTTCGCGGCGGATCAGCTTCAAGGCATCCGGGCCCGCGGCGCGTTCGAGGGCGGCCAGCTCGTCGGCGATCGTGGCGGACACGCCGGGGAGGGACAGGGCGCGGCGGGGGCCGAGGGGGGCGAGGTCGATCTGGGCGGCATGCATCAGGAAGCCCACGGCGGAGCGAGGGCTGGCGAACCAGTGGCGGATGTCGTCGGGGACGGGCAGCACCGCCTCCTGTCCGTTCAGGGGTTCGCGCAGGATGCCGCTGTAGAAGCCCGACGCCGCCTTGTTGGGCTTGCCGGGACGGATGCAGATCGTCGGCAGGCGCAGCGAGATCCCGTCGATCAGCCCGCGGCGCGACAGGTCGTCGACCATCAGCTCGCCCATCGCCTTCTGCGCCCCGTAGGAGGTCAGGGGGGAGGGCGGCTGGTCGTCGGGGATCCGGTCGGGCAGGGGGCTTCCGAACACCGCGATGGACGACGTGAACACGAAGCGGGGGCGATAATCCCGTTGCGCGGCGATGGCTTCCAGCAGCGCGGTGGTTCCGTGCAGGTTGACCGCATAGCCCTTGGCGAGGTCGGCCTCCGCCTCGCCCGACACTATCGCGGCGAGGTGGAAGATCACGTCGGGACGCGATTCGACCAGCGCCTGCGCGGCCTCCGGCGCCGACAGGTCGGCGGCCAGGGCGGCGGCGGGCACGCCCACGGGGACGGGGGGCGCGGTCAGGTCCACGAGGGTCAGGGCCGTGATGTCGGTGCCGCCCAGGGCGCCCTTCGCGACCAGCGCGTCGGTCAGCTTGCGCCCGATCATGCCCCCCGCGCCGGTGATGAGAATGTGCATGACGGTCCCCCGATGATGGTGTCCGGGCCAGCCTAGGGCGCGGCGCGACGGGGGGCAAACGAGGCGTTCCACCCCACCGCGCGGGCGTGCACCCCCCGTACACCCCCCGTACACCCCCCGTGCATACGCGGAGGCACCGTCTGTGGTCGGCGCTGCGGTATGCCGGGCCATTCCAATCGGGGGGCGGACCGCGCTGCGGACCCCGGCCCGATTCCCCGGATCGACCCATCCCCGCGGGACCGGTCCTTCGCCCCTCCCCGTACAGCCCCCCCGCACATGCGAACGGCACCGTCTCGGGTTGTCGTAACGTGATGCCGGGCCGGTCCGTCAGGGCGCGGCCAGGGCGGCGACGACGGCGTAGCGGGCCAGCTTCGCGACCGTGACGAGGGCCAGGAACCAGACCAGCCGTTCGCGCAGCACGCCCGCCGCGACGGTCAGCGGGTCGCCGATCAAGGGGACCCAGGACAACAGCAGCGACCAGCGACCCCAGCGGCGGTACCACCCCTGCGCGCGGGCCAGCGCCCGGGGCCCCACGGGGAACCAGCGGCGGCCCGACAGGCGGGCGGCGGCGCGGCCCAACGCATAGTTGAGGGCGGACCCCCCGACGTTCCCCACCGTCGCCACCGCCAGCAGCAGGGGAACCGGATGCTCCCCCGACCGCACGAGGACCGCGAGCGCCACCTCCGACCCCGCGGGCAGGAGGGTGGCGGCGGCGAAGGCGGTGGCGAAGAGGGCGGCAAGGGGGGTCAGGGGGGCAGCTCGGGGATGGGACGGGGGGCTACGGCGATGGGGGGGCCATTTGGCATGGGCCGAGCGGGACGCATGCGTCGACGCATCACGGAACCCACGTCCCGTTATCGTCTTTCCCCAACATCCGCGCTACGCCCGAACGGGTCGGGAGGTTCGGCGCCGTACGTGGGCGGTTCCGACGGATCGGGCGAGAATTCGTTTCAGTTCCGGCTCCGCGTCGGTCACGCCTGAACATGTCCTCGAAAGACGTTCCTCCCATTCCCTGTCCTTCTGGATGTCGTGGAACGACGGAACTGCTATCCAGATGTCATGTCCACCCACCCACTCATCGTCTTCGACGGCCATTGCGTCCTGTGCCACGGCTTCGCCCGCGCCGTGCTTCGGTGGGAACGGGCTCCCGTGATCCAGTTCGCAACGACCGCCTCCGAGGCGGGTCGCACGGCGGCTGCGGCGTATGGATTGAGCGTCGAAGATTTGGATCGCACCTATCTCTTCGTGGAGGACGGGCAAGCCTGGACACGGTCGGATGCGTGGATCGCGATCTTGGGGCACGCCCGCGCGCCGATCCGCTGGTTGCGCGTCCTGCGCGTGGTACCCAGGCCCGTGCGGGATACGGTGTACGACCTCGTGGCGCGCAACCGATATCGCTGGTTCGGAAGCTACGACGTTTGCCCGCTTCCCCCGCCAGGCATGGCACATCGCTTCATCGGCTGACCCGCTCCCAGACCTGCGGCAGTCCGCCCTCGGGGCGTAGCGAGAAGCGCGCCACCGGCTTGGGTACGGGCCCGGTAGCGCGCGGCGTCCAGCCCCGCAGCAGGGTGGCGAGCGCCACGGTCAATTCGAGCATGCCGAAGCTCTGACCAATGCAGACCCGCGGCCCGGCACCGAAGGGGAACCAGGTGAAGGGCTGCGGCTCGGTCCGCCAACGGTCGGGATCGGCAGCAAGGGGATCCGGGAACCACCGCGCGTCGCGATGCGTGACCCAAGGGACCAGTTGCACCACGTCGCGCGCGCGGATGCGCAGATCGTCCACCGCCACGTCGCGGACGGCTCGGCGCAGGAACATCGTGTAGGCCGGCGGATAGAGCCGCAGCACCTCGCGCACAAAGCCAGCCAAGCGGGGCAGGGATCGAAGGTGCTCCGTCCCGACCGGCCCGTCGTTGCAGGCCACCGCGATTTCGGCGCGCAGCGACGCGACCAGATCGGGTCGTTGCGCGAGCAGCGCGAAGGCCCAGGAAAGCGCCGCGCCGGAGGTCTCGTGTCCCGCGATGAGCAGACCCACCACGTCGTCGCGAATGGCGTCCGGCTGGTCCTCTCGACCTTCCACGAGGGTGGCGAGCAGGTCGCGCCGCCCCTCGGGCGCACCGCCATCGAGACGCCGGGTCACGAGGTCCCGCACGAAGGTGTCGAAGGTCTCCAGGGCCCAACGTTTGCGCCGCTTGGCCGGCAGCGGCATCACGTCGGGCAGGATCAAGGGGGACGTCGCTTCGGCATAGGCGATCTCGGACAGGCTGCGCACGGCGACCCCGACGGCGTCCAGGGTCGGGCGCGGGGGCGTCGCGCCGAACATGGTCGTCAGCGCTACGTCGAGCATGAACTCCCCCATCTCGGCATCGACGTCGAGGGCGACCGCCTCGCCCCGCGCCCGGAGCCTCGCGTCGAACGCATCGCTCCGGGCGGCGATAATCGCGGCGTAGTCGGGCAGATGGCGCGTGGCGAACACCGGTAGGACGTGGCGGCGGCGCGCGTGCCAGGTGGGCCCGTCCGCGGTGAGGACGTTCTCACCGTTCCATTGCCGCAGAATGCGCATCAGTCGCTCGAAGCGGATGAAGTCGCCTGCCTGTCGGGCCATCACCGCCTCGACATGTCCAGGGTGGAACAGGAGCCACAATCGGTAGGGTCCGAGCCGCAAACGCACGGCGTCACCATGGCGCGCCTGCATGTCCTCGTAGAAGCCCAGCGGGTCGCGGCGCAGGCGCAGCAGGTGGTCGGTGCCGAGGGTGAGGTTGAGGGGCGCGGCCTCAGGCATGACGGGTCTCGGAGCGTGCGAACGGGCGGCGCAGGAGCAAGACTCCCTCCAGCATCAAGTGTAGCCCCGCGCCAACCAGCATCGTCGCGAAGTTGACGTGGCCCAGCGCCCAGGTCCAGGCCGCCGGTCCCTGCGCAGTGAAGTCGCCGTCGCGATAGATAGCGGGGCCGGTTGCCGCACGCAGTGTCAAGCCGATGGCGCACGTGTCGAGCCATTCGGCGAGATGGCGAGGCCCGAGGCGCGACGGGTCATAGGTCAGCGTGGCGGGCACGGGCATCCAGGGACGCCAGCGAGGCAGCCATTCGGGCACGTTCGCGCGGTATTCTGGCCAGCCGTCCGGGAAGCGGACCAGCAGGTCGTGGCGGTGATGCCAACGCACCATCCCGCGCACGAAGACCCAAGCCATTCCCGCCATCAGGGCGATCCAGACATTACCCAGGACGAGACCCATCACCACCCAGGTCGCCGCCGTGCAGAGTTGCATCGGGTTCGTGACATAGGCGTAGATCCCTGCCCGAACGAGCCGGTCGGTCGGGTCGAGCGGCACCGGCGTCCCGTTCCCCCGGAGAACGAACATCTGTACCCCCGCCAGTCCGACCAACTGGATCGGCGCCAGGACGACGGCGGCGGCCCCAAGCACGGACCAGGCGGTCGGCAGGTCGCCCCATCCCCCGCCCATCGCGCGCATCACCGCCGAGGGCAGCAGTCCGAAGGCGAGCCAGCCGAAGCCGAAGGCCAGGAGCGTCGCGCGCGGCCCTAGCTTTCTATTCTCCGACGTCCAGCGCGCGAGCCACAGGGCGGGCACGTGCGCGACGAGAAACACGAAGGCCACGCCTGCGAGCCAGCCCGGTCCCGGCTGCACGAACGGCGGGAGCGAGGCGAAGAACGGCACGTGAAGGAACATCACGATCGCGCCTGCGATCAGAAACGGGTTCGCGCGCGGCGCCGCCAAGTGAAGCACGGGTCCGAACAAGAGGGCCCCGCCCACCAGGATATCGGCAGGCATTCCCACGAGCATCAACGCTTCCCCGCCAAAGCGCCACCAGCCCGCGGCCAGCGCGATCTGATGCGTGACGAAGATCGTCCCGAGCCCATAGAGCCCTGCAAAGAGCGCTCCCACTCGACGCCGGGGATCGGGCTCCCGTGCCATAAGCCAGGCTGACGCCCCGAGCGGCCCGAGGAACAGCACCCAACGAAGTGCCCAAAGGAGGGGTTCGGGCAGGAGCCCCTCGGGCAGGAGCGGTGAGATCATGCGAGCACCACCCGCGTGAGGGGACCGCGGATGCGGGCCGGTACCCGTGTCTGGAACAGCTCGACCACGAGGAAGACGACCGGCAGTCCAAGCGCGAGGTGCAGCGCGAGCGGTGGGAGGGCGAGGATCAGAAGCAGGTGAATTGCGGTACCAAGGCGCATCAACACCCCTTCGACCGTATGCGCGGGTGGCATCGCCAGCAACGCCACGATCAGCAGTCCGGGCAGCACTGCTCCCAGCGGAAGTGTCAGCAGCGCGGTCTCGTCCCCTTGTCGAAGGGAATGCAGGGCCATTCCGAAGCGCACGATCAGCACCCCCACTCCCACGGCGATGAGCAGACGTCGGAGTCGGGGTTTGAGCGTCGGCAGCCTTTCGCCGGGTCGCGTGGGAAACAAACGCATTCGGTGAGACTAGGCCGGCCGCGTGTCCCATGCATCATCAGAATCTCGATCGGGTTAGGAAGCGGTTTCGACGCACGTTTCCTTATCCATGTCCATTTCGTTCCTCGAGGATTGATCGTGCCGTCCGGAACGACTGATGACGCACCTCCCGACCGAACCGGACAGCCGACGTCCGATTCGGGTGGGACGGGCGGGAGGCGTCGACGCGCCCGGGGTCCCGTGCCGACGGGGGCCGGCGGGCCCTAGACCAGCCCCGCCTCGCGGAACAGGGCCGTCACGTCGGTTTGGGGGCGGGGGCCCATATGGCCTATGACCTCCGCGGCGCAGACGACGCCCATGCGGGCGGCGGTGCCGGGGTCGCGCCCGGTGGCGAGGCCGTGAAGGAAGCCGGCCGCGAACTGGTCGCCGGCGCCGGTGGCGTCCACCACACGGGCCGGGGTGACGGGGGCGGCGAAGCGCTCGCCCCCCGCGCGCACCCAGACGTCGGCGCCCGACCTGGTGCAGGCGACGATGCCGCACACGGCGGCGGCGCGGTCGAGTGCCGCGTCGAGATCGTCGGTCTCGTACAGGGTGGTCCATTCGGCGGCGTTTCCGATGGCGATGTCCATGTCGTCCGCGATCAGGCGCTGGAAGTCGGCGCGGTGGCGCTCGGCGCAGAACGGGTCCGAGATGGTGATCGCGGACCGCCCGCCCGCGCGCTTCATCGCTGCCGCGGCCCGCGCGAAGGCCGTCTTCCCGTCGTCCTTGTCGAAAAGGTAGCCTTCGAGGAACAGGATGCCGCCGCCGGCGAACACGCCGTCGTCCACGTCGCGGGACGCGATGTCGGCGCCCGCGCCCAGATAGGTGTTCATCGAGCGCTCGCCGTCGGGGGTGACGAAGATCATGCTGCGCGACGTGGGCAGGTCGGTGGGTTGCGGCGGTAGGGGGAACGCGGTCCCGCTGGCCTCCATCGCGTCGGCGTAGAAGCGCCCCAGCGCGTCGTCCTTCACCTTGCCGATGAAGGCGGTGGACAGGCCCAGCGCGCCGATCCCCGCCAGCGTGTTGGCGACGGACCCGCCCGGCGCTTCGGTCCGGTCGGACATCGCAGCATACAGCAGTTCGGCCCGCTCGCGCTCCACCAGCTGCATGATGCCCTTCTCGATCCCCATCTGGTCCAGGAACGTGTCGCTGCCGTGGGCGATCACGTCCACGATGGCGTTGCCGATGCCGATGACGTCGTAGGCGCGCTGGCTCATGGGGCGGAGTCCTTCGGTGGGATGGGCGGCGGGGCGGTCCCCGCCCTGCGGGTGCCCTTGGGGCGGGTCATGCGATCGGCTTGTCCGGCCAGGGGCACAGGTCGGCGATGGGGCAGGCGCCGCATTTGGGCTTGCGCGCGACGCAGGTGTAGCGGCCGTGCAGGATCAGCCAGTGATGCGCCAGCGTCTGATAGGGGGCGGGGCAGTTGTCCTCGATCGCGCGCTCCACGGCCTCGACGTCGCGGCCCGGCGCCACGCGGGTGCGGTTGCCAACGCGAAAGATGTGCGTGTCCACCGCTTGCGCGGGGTGGCCCCACCAGATGTTCAGCACCACGTTCGCCGTCTTGCGCCCCACGCCGGGCAGGGCCTGCAGGGCGGCGCGGCTGGACGGCACCCGGCCGCCGTGCTCGTCCACGAGGATCTGCGACAGCTTCAGGACGTTCTTGGCCTTGTTGCGATACAGGCCGATGGACTTGATGCGTTCGGTCACCCCGTCGAGGCCCAGCGCCAGCATCCGCTCCGGCGTGTCGGCCAGGGGGAACAGGTCGCGCGTGGCCCGGTTCACGCCCGCATCGGTGGCCTGCGCAGAAAGGGCGACGGCGACCAGCAGGGTGAAGGCGTTGGTATGCTCCAGCTCGCACCGGGGCGCGGGGTTCCGGGCCTTCAAGCGTTCGAACACCGCGACCTGATCGGCGTAGGGCAGGGGCGGGGGGATCTTGGCCATGGGCCGCGGGGTGGCATGGCATGGCTTCGGGGGCAAGGTTCCGGCCCGGGCGGGCGCCCATCCCGCAAGAACCGGGTCGCGCGGGGGGCCGTGCCTGCGCTATCCCGCCCCCATGGACGATTCCACCCCCATCGCGGCGGACGAGGGCCGCTATCACTACCACGTCATGCGGCGCGCCATCGAGGCGGTGGACGCGGCAGGGCCCGGGGCGACGCTGGACGACCTGGCCGCCCGGGTCGGGCTGAGCCCCGCGCACTTCCAGCGCGTGTTCAGCGCCTGGGCCGGGGTCAGCCCCAAGCGGCTGCAACAATATTTGGCGTTGGGCCATGCCAAGACCCTTCTGGCGAACCGGTTCACCCTGCTGGAGACGTCGCTCGACGTGGGCTTGTCGGGGACGTCGCGGCTGCACGACCTGTTCCTGCGCTGGGAGGCGATGTCGCCCGGCGACTATGCCCGGGGCGGGGCGGGGTTGCGGATCCGGCACGGCTGGTTCGACAGCCCCTTCGGCGCGATGCTGGCCATGGCCACCGACCGGGGCCTGTGCGGCCTGGCCTTCGCGGAGGAGGGCGGGCGGGACGCGGCGATGGCCGACATGACCGCGCGCTGGCCGCGCGCGGACCACCGCCACGACCCGGCGGCGGTGGCGCCCTTCGTGCGCGACGTGTTCGGGCGGGGCGAGGCGCGGCTGCACCTGCTGGGGGGCCCGTTCCAGATCAAGGTATGGGAGGCGCTGATGCGCATCCCGTCGGGCCACGTCACGACCTATGGCGAGATCGCGCGCGCCATCGGCAACCCCCGCGCCGTGCGGGCCGTGGGCACGGCGGTGGGGCGCAACCCCGTCAGCTATCTGATCCCGTGCCACCGCGCGCTGCGCCGGTCGGGGGGCCTGGGCGGATACCATTGGGGCCTGCCCGTGAAGCGCGCCCTGCTGGCCTGGGAGGCGGGGCGCCTGGACGCCGCCGATGCCGGCGCCCCCGCGGGCCCCTGACCGCCCGCGGGGCCCGCGGACCCCGCGCGCCATCGCCTGACACCCCCCTGTCATTGCCTATCACGGCGCCCCCGCCCCATCTGCGCCCTGTCCGACGCCGGTCCATGGCGGCGGTCCGGCGCGCGTTCGTTCCCGCATTCGCCATTCGTCGCGGACAAGCGCGGCGGAACGGGCTAAGTGCCCTCCGTCACGACGGCATCGACAACGAAGAAGAGAGAGACATGGCCCACTTGAAGAAGACACCCCTGTTCGCCGCGCTCGGCGTCACCGCCATCCTGGCCGGCTGCGTGCAGGCCCCCCCGGGCGAGCCCAACCGCACCAGGCAGGGCGCCATCACCGGCGCCATCGCGGGCGGCCTGATCGGCGCGGCCACGGGCGAAGGCAGCCGCCGGGACGAGATCCTGGCTGGCGCCGTCATCGGCGGCGCGGCGGGCGCCGGGATCGGCCAGGTGCTGGACCGCCAGGCGGCGGAGCTGCGGCGCGACCTGGACGGCAACATCGACGTCGTGAACACGGGCGATTCGATCCGCGTGAACGCGCCCGAAAGCATCCTGTTCGCGACCGACAGCGCGGCGGTCCGCGCGCCGGGCCAGATCCGCACCATCGCGCGCAGCCTGCTGAACTATCCCAACAGCCGGGTGCAGGTGGTCGGGCACACCGACAACACCGGGTCGGCGGCCTACAACCAGGACCTGTCCGAGCGCCGCGCCCGTGCCGTCGCCGGCATCATGTACGAGGAGGGCGTGTCGCCCGCCCGTGTGTCGGCCATCGGCCGGGGGGAATCGGACCCCATCGCCACGAACCAGACCGCGGACGGGCGTGCCCAGAACCGCCGCGTCGAGATCGTCATCGTGCCCAACCGCTGAACACCGCAGCACGCATGGCGTAGGTCCCCACGGTTACGGGGGCCTCGGGCGTCCGCCGTCGCGGGCGCCCATTTCTCGTTGGCACCGCTGCGGTCGTCGCCCGCGCCCCTCCCGGTCCGGCCGAACGGCCTTTGCCCCAGCGGCGGGATCGGTCATATCGTCGAAGCCATGTCGCAGCCCGTGCCCATGCCCTTCCAGCCCGTTTCCGCCGAGCGGCGCGCCGACGCCGTGGTGCGCCAAGTGGAAGGGTTGATCCTGCGCGGCGTCCTTCGGCCCGGCGACCGGCTGCCGCCCGAACGCGACCTGTCCGAACGGCTGGGCGTGTCGCGCCCCAGCCTGCGCGCCGCGGTGGCCGACCTGTCCGCGCGCGGGCTGCTGACGTCGCGGGCGGGCTCGGGGGTCTACGTGGCCGACGTGCTGGGCAGCGCCTTCTCGCCCGCGCTGGTGGCGCTGTTCGCGCGGCAGGACGACGCGCTGCTGGACTACATCGCGTTCCGCCGCGACATCGAGGGACTGGCCGCCGCCCGCGCCGCGCGGCAGGGGTCGGACACAGACCTGGCCGTGGTCGGCGCCGTGCTGCGGCGGATGGAAGGCGCGCACGGGCGGTCCGACCCCAAGGAACAGGCCGCGCTGGACGCGGAGTTCCACATGAGCATCGTGGAGGCCAGCCACAACGTCGTCATGCTGCACATGATGCGGTCGATGATGGACCTGCTGCGCGAGGGCGTGTTCTTCAACCGCGCCGCCATGTTCCGGCAGCGCACCACGGGCGACGCGCTGCTGGACCAGCACCGCGCGATCCACGACGCCCTCGTCGCGCGTGACGCGCCCCGCGCCCGCGCGGCGGTGGAGGGGCACATGGACTTCGTGCATCGCTGCGTCACCGACCAGCGCGAGGCCGACCGCCACGAGGCGACCGCGAGGCTGCGCCTGGCCCAGGAGGAAGGGCGCTAGGCCGGACGATCCATTCCGGCCAGCAGGCGTTCCATCGCGTCGAGGTCGGGGCCGTCGAACCGTCCGAACGCCTGCATCCACACGCCCGCGTCGCGCAGGGCGTCGGGTTCCAGCTTGCACCAGACGACGCGGCCCCGCCGTTCCCGCGCGATCAGCCCCGCGCGGGCCAAGACGCCCAGGTGGCGGGAGATGGCGGCCAGGCTGATGGGGAAGGGGGCGGCCACGTCGGTCACCGCCATGTCGTCCTCCAGCAGCATGGACAGGATGCGGCGTCGGACGGGATCGGACAGGGCCGCGAAGACGGCGTCGAGCGTGTGAGCCATGGGGCCGGGCGATGGACGCGGACCGGTTCGGGGTCAAGACCCTCAACCGGTCGGTTGAACGTCGCCAGGAAGCCTTGCGCTGGTTCAGAGCCTGTTCGAGCCAACGAAACAAGGGCCGTGCGCCCGCGTTGACACCGCCACCCCCCGTGCCTAGACGAACCCCGGTCTTCCCTGGGGGTCGCATGGCGGACAGGTCCGATGCCGAACGGATGCGCGCGCTGAACGCCCGCCTCGCCGCGGCTCGGCCCGACGCGCCCAGGCCCCACATGGAGGAGCATTATTCCCAGGCCCAGTTGGCTTGGCGGATGGTGGTGGAGCTGGTGGCCGGTCTGGGGATCGGCTTCGGCATTGGATACGGGCTGGACGTGCTCCTGGGCACGACGCCGTGGCTGATGGTGATCTTCGTGTTCCTGGGCTTCGCGGCCGGGGTGAAGACAATGATCGCCTCCGCGCAGGAGGCGCAGGGCACGGCTTCGCTGAAGGCCGCGCTGGAAGAACCGGGGGCCGGTGCCCCGACGAAGGACGAGGATCGCTGAGCGATGGAAAACGACGCCACCGACGACGTCACCGCGGGCCCCGTGCCCGACAACGCCCCGGCCGTGGACGCGGTCGGCGTGACGGCGGAGGCCGATCACGGGGGCGGCCTGTCCTTCCATCCGCTGGACCAGTTCATCGTGAGGCCGCTGTTCGGCGACGCGGGCGCGCCGGTCCATTGGTACACGATCACCAACGCGACACTGTGGATGGCGCTGGCCGTCCTGTGCGTATTCGCCTTGCTGGTGCTGGCGACGCGCGGACGCAACATCGTGCCATCCCGCGGGCAGTCGGTGGCCGAGCTGGCCTATGGCTTCATTCACAAGATGGTCGAGGACGTGGCCGGCAAGGACGCGCTGCGGTTCTTTCCGTACATCTTCACGCTGTTCCTGTTCATCCTGTTCGCCAACTTCCTGGCGCTGATCCCCATGTCGTTCAGCCCGACCAGCCACATCGCCGTCACGGCGGTCCTGGCGCTGGCGGTCTTCGTCACGGTGACCGTCGTGGGGTTCGTGAAGAACGGCACCAAGTTCCTGGACCTGTTCTGGGTGTCGTCCGCGCCGCTGGCGCTGCGCCCCGTCCTAGCCGTGATCGAGGTCATCAGCTACTTCGTCCGCCCGCTCAGCCATTCCGTCCGTTTGGCGGGCAGCATCATGGCGGGCCACGCGGTGCTGAAGGTGTTCGCGGGCTTCGCCGCGCTGACGATCGCCGCGCCCCTGTCGATCATCGGCGTGGTCGCGATCTACGGGCTCGAGGTCCTGGTCGCCGCGATCCAGGCCTACGTCTTCACCATCCTGACCTGCGTGTACCTGAAGGATGCGCTGCATCCGCACCACTAGGTCCAACATCACCCCCTCTTCCAATCGCAAGGAGAATTCCCATGGAAGGTGACATCCTCGTCCTGGCCGACACCGGCAAGTTCATCGGCGCCGGTTTGGCCGCCATCGGTGCCGGCGCCGCCGCCATCGGGGTGGGCAACGTGGCCGGCAACTTCCTGGCGGGCGCGTTGCGCAACCCGTCTGCGGCCGGCGCACAGACCGCGACCCTGTTCATCGGCATCGCCTTCGCGGAAGCCCTGGGCATCTTCGCGTTCCTGGTGTCGCTGCTGCTGATGTTCGCCGTCTGAGCCAGACGACCGGACCATCCTTGCGAGGGGCGGGGGCCTGACCGGGCGCCCGCCACCGCGACACGAACACCGAACACCCCCCGAGAGGCATCGACATGGCCGACCCCGTCGTCGTCGTCGCGCAGGAAGGCGGCACCATCGGATCCTGCGTCAGCGTGGTGGGCAACGCCATCGGCATGCCCCAGCTGTGCGACGCCTGGTTCGCCAACCAGATCTTCTGGCTGCTCGCCGCCCTCGCCGCGATCTACTTCATCCTGACCCGTCTGGCGCTGCCCCGCGTGGGCGCCGTCCTGGCCGAACGCCAGGGCACGATATCGAACGACCTCGCCGCCGCGGAGGATCTGAAGCGCCAGGCGGAGGACGCCGAGACGGCGTACCAGAGCGCCCTGGCCGATGCCCGCGCGGAAGCGAACCGCATCGCGCGGGACGCGCGCGACGCGATAAAGGCCGACCTGGACGCCGCCATCGCGGATGCGGACGATCGCATCGCCGCCCGCACCGCCGAGTCGGAGGCGCAGATCGCCGAGATCCGCGCGGGCGCCGCCGAGTCCGTGGCGCAGGTCGCCAAGGACGTCGCGCGCGAGATCGTGCAGGCGTTGGGCGGTCAGGCCGACGAGGGGCGCATCGACGCCGCTGTCGACAGCCGCGTGAAGGGGGCCTGAGCCATGCGTTTCGTCCTGCCCCTGTCGCTGCTCGCGACCCCCGCCTTCGCCGCCGCCGACAAGCCCTTCTTCAGCCTGGCGAACACCGACTTCATCGTCACCATCGGCTTCCTGATCTTCCTGGGCATCCTGTTCTACTTCAAGGTGCCCGGCAAGCTGATGGGCTTGCTGGACGACCGGTCGAAGGGCATCCAGTCCGATCTGGACGAGGCCCGCGCCATCCGCGAGGAGGCGCAGTCCCTCCTGGCGTCCTACGAGCGCAAGACGCGCGAGGCGCGCGACCAGGCCGACGAGATCGTGGCCAACGCGAAGGCCGAGGCGCAGGCCGCGGGCGAGCAGGCCAAGGCCGATCTGGCGGCGAACGTGGAACGCCGCCTGGCCGCCGCGGAGGACCAGATCAAGTCCGCCCGGAACGCCGCCGTGCGCGAGGTCCGCGACCGCGCGATCAGCGTCGCCACCGCCGTCGCCGCCGAGGTCGTCGCCGGTTCGATGACGCCCGAGAAGGCCGACGCGATGATCGACCGGTCGATCGACACGGTGCGCGCGAAGCTGCACTGACGGTCGAGCGACGTCCGGTCGACGGGGGGCGCCACGGGCGCCCCTTCCTTCGTAGGGGGCGGCGGTCATCGCGGGTGGGGGGAGATGTCCACCCCGCGCCTCGTTCGATGGATCGGAGGGTCCGGATGGTCCACGATTGGCGGCACCTGTCGCCCGCGACGTTGGACGACGCCTATGCAAACGCGCCGTACATCTTCGGCTCGGACCGCTTTCCTGCGCGATGGGCCGCCCGGGCACGGGCATTCCGGGATCGGCTGGGCGAGCATGCGGTCCTCGACCTGGCCTATGGCCCGGCGCCACGGGAACGGCTGGACCTGTTCCGCCCTTCGGGCGACCCCCGTGGCCTGGTCGTGTTCGTCCATGGCGGGTACTGGCACAGGTTCGCGAAGTCGGATTGGTCGCACCTGGCGGTGGGGGCGCTGGATCGGGGCTTCGCGGTGGCGATGCCCGGCTACACCCTGGCCCCCGACGTCCGGATCGCCGACATAACGCGGCAGGTCGCGGTGGCGATCGACCGTGCGGCGGCGCTGGTGGGCGGCCCCGTTCACCTGACCGGCCATTCCGCGGGCGGCCATCTGGTCGCGCGCATGGCGATGGCCGACGCCCGTCCCGCTTGCGCGACCCGGATCGCGCGGGTCGTCCCCCTGTCCCCCGTGGCGGACCTGCGCCCATTGGTGCCGCAGGCGATGAACGCCGTGCTGCGCCTGGACGAAGGGGAGGCGCGGGCGGAAAGCCCGGCGCTGGGCCGTCCCGTCCCGGGCGTGGATGTCCGCATCCATGTCGGCGGGGACGAACGCCCGTCGTTCCTGTGGCAGTCGGAGGCGCTGGCCCGGGCATGGGACGCGCCGCTGCGCGTGGCGGCGGGGCGCCACCATTTCGACGTGATCGACGGGCTGGCCGATGCCGGCTCGGCGCTGGTGGAGGACCTGGTGGGCTAGCCCCGCGACTTCGTCCGCAGCGTGGGGTCCGCCTTGGTCGGATCCTCCGGCCAGGGGTGCTTGGGGTATTGGGCGCGCATGTCCTTGCGCATGTCGGCATAGCTCCCCGTCCAGAAGCCCGGCAGGTCGGTCGTCACCGCGGCCGGGCGGCGGGCGGGGGACAGCAGTTCCATCCGCAGGGGCATGCCGCCTACGGTGGGGTGGCGCTTCTCGCCGAACACCTCCTGCACGCGCAGGGATACCGTGGGCGTGTCGCCGGCATAGTCGATGGGCACGCGCCGCCCCAGCGGCGTGACGTAGGCGGGGGGGGCGATCCGGTCGAGGTCCTGCCGTTCGCCCCAGTCCAGCCAATGCAGCAGCCCGTCGTGCGGATCCGTGCGCCGCAGGTCCGCCGCCGACCGGACCCCCGCCAGGATTGCGGGCGCCCAGGCGTCCAGGGCCGCGATCAGCCCGTCGTCGGACACGTCGCGCAGGCCGGACGCGGCCAGGCGCGCCCGCAGCAGGCGCGCCCGCGGCGTCCAGTCCAGCACGTCCAGCCCCAGGCGGCGCAGGCCGTACAGCGCCGCGGCGGCCACGGCCTCCGCCGGCGGGTCGCGCCAAACGCGGTCGTCCAGCGCGATGGCGCCCAGGCGTTCCTGCCATCGGGTCAGGACGCGGCCGTCGCGGTCGGACCATTCGCAGATCTCGGTCCAGACGATGCGGTCCGCGTGGACGGCGCGCAGCTCGGCCTCCGCGATGGGCAGGGCCCGGCGGATCGTGGCGTCTCGGGGGTGGCCGTCCGTGTCCGCGACCACCAGCAGGCGCGCGCCGGCCAGGGGATCGCCCGCCGCCATCCGCACGCCCTTGCCCCCCGACAGGAGCCAGCGGGGCGCGTCGCCCGCCCGGCGCAGGCCGATGCGGTCCGGATAGGCCAGCGCCAGGTGCTGCGCGGGCGACAGGTCCGCGCGGCCCGCATGGCGGCGCAGGCGCTTCGCCCCCTGCCGGACCTCCGCCGGAGGGCGGGTGACCGCGTCCGACAGGTCCACGGGGCCGGGCGGCAGGCGTCCTTCCAGCAACGCCGCCAGCAGCGGGGCGCCCGGGCCGCCCCGCACCAGCATGTGCGCCAGGCGCGGATGGGCGGGGATGCGTGCCAGCGCGCGGCCGTGATCCGTGATGCGCCCGTCCCGCAGCGCGCCCAGGTCGTGCAGCAGCGCGCGCGCCTCCGCCAGCGCACCGTCGGGTGGGGGGGTCAGGAAGGCCAGCCCGTCCGCGTCCCCCGCCCCCCAGGCGGCCAGGTCCAGGGCCAGGCCCGTCAGGTCGGCGCGCGCGATCTCGGGCGGGGGGAAGGGGGGCAGGCCGCCCTCCGCCCCGCGGGTCCAGTTGGCGTACGCGACCCCCGGCGCGGTGCGGCCCGCCCGGCCCGCGCGCTGCGCGGCCTCCGCCCGGGTGACGCGCTCGGTCACCAGGCGCGACATCCCCGATCCGGGGTCGAACCGGGCGCGCCGCGCCAGGCCGCCATCGACCACCGCGCGTACGCCGGGGATGGTCAGCGACGTTTCCGCGATGGCGGTGGCCAGCACGACCTTGCGCCCGGGCGCGGGCGTCAGCGCCGCGTGCTGCGCCGCGAAGGGCATCGCCCCATAGAGCAGCATGACCGCCGCTCCGCACCCGTCCAGGAGGGTCTCGCAGCGCGCGATCTCGCCCTGCCCCGGCAGGAAGGCCAGGACGTCGCCGTCCGGCACCTCCTCCAGCGCCTGATGCACCAAGCCCGCCACCTGCGCCTCCGGCCGCATCCCGTCGGGCGGGGGGCGGTCGCGCCAGCGGCGGTCCACCGGAAAGCTCCGGCCGGCCGATGTGACGACGGGCGCGTCCAGCATCGCGGCCACGGGGTCCGCATCCAGCGTGGCCGACATGACCACCACCGCCAGGTCGGGGCGCAGCGCGGCCCGCGCCTCCCACACCAGGGCGAGGCCCAGATCGGCGTTCAGCGACCGTTCGTGGAACTCGTCGAAGATCACGCAGCCCACGCCCGGCAGGTCGGGATCGTCCTGGACCATGCGCGTCAGGATGCCCTCGGTCACGACCACGATCCGGGTGGCGTCCGACACCGCCGCATCGCCGCGCATCCGGTAGCCCACCGTCCGGCCCACCGGCTCCCCCAGCGTGTCGGCCATGCGCGCGGCCGCCGCGCGGGTGGCCAGGCGGCGTGGCTCCAACATCACGATGCGGCCCGTCATCCCGTCCAGCAGCGCCAGGGGCACCCGGGTCGTCTTGCCCGCGCCGGGGGGCGCCTGCAGGACCGCGACGCCCCGGGTGGCCACCGCGTCCCGCAGGGCGGGCAGGGCCTCGTCGATCGGCAGGGGCGGGGGGGCATCCATGGGCGCGGCCCCTAGCACCGCGCGGTTGCGCGCGCACCACCCCTCTGCGATGCGCGGGTGATGGACGGTTCCGACCCCTTGCGCGAACCCCTGCTGGCCGGCGACCGCCGCGCGCTGGCCCGCGCGATCACGCTGGTCGAAAGCACGCGCCCCGATCACCGCGACCGGGCGACGGCGCTTCTGGACGACTTGGCGGGGCTGGACCGCCAGGCCTTGCGCATCGGCCTGTCCGGCACGCCGGGCGTCGGCAAGTCGACCTTCCTCGAAGCGTTCGGCACCCGGCTGACCGCCCGCGGCCAGCGCGTCGCCGTGCTGGCCGTGGATCCCAGCAGCGCGCGGACCGGCGGGTCGATCCTGGGGGACAAGACCCGCATGGACCGGCTCGCCCGCGATCCGAACGCGTATATCCGCCCGTCGCCGTCCGCCACGCATCTGGGCGGCGTGGCCCGCCGCACGCGCGAGGCGATCACCCTGTGCGAGGCCGCGGGCTTCGACGTCGTGTGCGTCGAGACCGTGGGCGTCGGCCAGTCGGAAACGACCGTGGCGCGCATGACCGACCTGTTCGTCCTGCTGATGGCGCCCGCGGGCGGGGACGAGCTGCAGGGCGTCAAGCGCGGCATCATGGAGCTGGCCGACCTGATCCTGGTCAACAAGGCCGACGGCGACCTGCTGGCCGCCGCGACCCGCACCGTGGCCGATTACGCAGGCGCCCTGCACCTGCTGCGCGCGCGGCCCCAGGACCCGGACGGCTTCCCCAAGGCCCGGCCAGTCAGCGCGGTGGACGGCACGGGCCTCGACGCCGCCTGGGACGACATGACGACGCTGGCGGACTGGCGGCGGGCACGGGGCCACTGGGACCGCAACCGCGCGGACCAGGCCGCCCACTGGTTCGCGGAGGAGGTCCGACACGGCCTGCTGTCCCGCCTGGAAGGGGACGCGGGCATCCGCGCCGCCATGGCCGACCTGTCGGCCCGGGTGGCGGCGGGCGAACGCGCCCCCCGGGCCGCCGCGGCCGAGATGCTGGAGCGGTTGACATCCCCGGGGCGCTGACCTAACCCCGCGCGACCGCAGGGCCGGGATCGGCCCAGCACCCCTATTCAACCATTCGATCCGAACAGGTGCCCCATGTCGCGTGTCTGCGAACTTACCGGAAAAGGCCCGATGGTCGGCAACAACGTCAGCCACGCCAACAACAAGACCAAGCGCCGCTTCCTGCCGAACCTGAACGACGTGACGCTTCAGTCCGAAGCCCTGGGCCGCGCCTTCAAGCTGCGCATCTCGGCGGCCGCGCTGCGCACGGTGGACCACCGCGGCGGCCTGGACGCGTTCCTGGCGAAGTCGAAGGACGCCGAACTGTCGGCCCGTGCCCTGAAGATCAAGCGCGACATCGCGAAGTCGTCCGACACCGCCGCCGCGCTGGAAGCCTGACGGCGGGCATCGCGCGGCAGGGGGGCGCCTTCGGGCGCCCTTCGTCGTTCTGACGGGCGCCGACGGCTGCCCTCAATCCACCTGGGAATGCAGCCAGCGCCGCAGCGTGCGGACCCGCGGCGACGTCCGCCCCGGCAGCGACACCAGGTGATAGCCCAGGCCCCCGCCGTTCAACGCGCAGACCTTCGTCAGGCGTCCGTCGCGGACCTGACGTTCGACCAGCGACTTCGGCTGCACGGTGACGCCGTTGCCCGCCTGCGCGGCGGACAGCGTCAGGGCGTTCGTGGCCATCAGCTTGACCGTGATGCGCGACAGGTCGATCCCCTCCGCCTCGATCATGGCGCGCCGTTCCAGCAGGTAATGCTCCAGAAGCCAGGGCAGGTGGGCCACGTCGCGCAGGCAGGTCGCGTCCCGCGCGCGGGGCAGGTCGGGATGGACCACGGCCCAGAAGTCGCCGTCGGTCAGCAGCTCCGCCTCGACCCCGGGCCAGGTGCCGTCGCCATAGCGGATCGCCAGGTCGACGTCGCCCAGACGGATGTCCACGACGTCCGTGCTGGGCGCGACGTTCAGGGGGATGTCGGGATGGCGCGTCCAGAAATCGCCGATGCGCGGCATCAGCCAGTTCGCCGCGAAGGCCGGCGTCAGCGACAGGGTCAGGGGCCGGCTTTCGGTGGCATCGCGCAGATCGCCCACCGCGCGGGCGACGATGCCGAACCCCTCGGTCAGGCCGTCCGACAGGGCCCGGCCCGCCTGCGTCACCGCGATGCCGCGACCTTGGCGCGTCACCAGGCGTTCCGACAGCGCGTCCTCCAGCCGCCGGACGTGCTGCGCCACCGCGGCATGGGTGACGTTCAGGTCCCGAGCGGCCAGGGTGAAGCTGCCGTGACGCGCGGCCGCCTCGAACGCGCGCAGGGCCGCCAAGGGCGGCAGGCCCTTCCAGTCCATGACACGATACCTGTGCTTACAATTCCACCGCCATACTGTTTTGCGTCGGATCGACGGAATGTCCATAGAGCGGGGGACGCGAACACCAGCCCCGGAGGTCGGCCATGATGACGTTCCTGAAGTCCCTGTTCACCGCCACGCGGTCCGTTCCCGCCTCGACCCATGCGGCGATGCCGACGGAGGAGGGGATGTACATCGCCTACATGCGCCGTCAGGCCATGACGCATCCCAGCAACGCCCGGTTCGAGCGTCGGCTGTTCTGCTGCCGCTGACCGCGGCGGCATCCATCGCCGACGCCGTCCCATCGTCCCGGCCGGGCCGCCCCCACGGTGGCGCCCGTCGGGTCAGGCGGCCTTGGCGGCCTCGACCCGAGCGCGGATCTCGACGCGGAACTCCGTTTCCAGCTGCTTGATCTGTTCGCGCAGGGTCGTGATCTCGCCCTTCAGCTCCCCGATGCGGAGCTTCGATTCCCGCAGCATGGTCTTCTGGCAGAAGCCATAGGTGGCGATGCAGCCCGCCGCGAAGCAGACGGCCATCGCGCCCCCGTTCGGGCCGAGGAGCTGAGCCCAGATCTCACTCTCCATAGCGAAGCACCTCCGCCACGATTCGGGCCTGGTTGGTCAGGACCAGCCACCCCGCCAGCGGGACCAGCGCCCAGTGCAGCGCTTCCCGCAAGGGCCAGTACGTCGCGGGAAGCAGGGTCGTCGCATAGCCCGCGAAGCCGGAAACGACGAAGGTGCCCCAGAAGCGGCATCAGCGCGCCCGCCGTCCGGCGGTCCAGCTTCCGTCCGCGGATCTGGCAGACGATCTGCAGCGCGAAGATGAGGTACAGCATCGTGATCAGTGCCACCACGATGGGATCCGCATGGTGCATCATCGGTCGATCCTTCGATTGCGATGCGCGGGGCATGCGAAGGAGCGGCCGACGCCGTCAAGCGTGGCGGGTCTTTCGGGGGGGCAGCGTACGCTAACCGGAAGTCAACCGCCCCGCCCTACGCGCGGCAGGACCGCTCCGCCAGTTCCACGAAGCCCTTGTAGCGCTGCCAGAACGCCTCGTCCCGGCCGCGGTCGGACTGGCGGACGACCTGCGCCTCGTGCGGGTCGCGGAAGAAGCCCGCCGCACGGGTCTGGTCGCCCCTCGACAACCCGATGTTCGCGGCCTGCTGGATGCAGCCGCACAGGGCCGGACCGCTGGCGCGCCGGTCGGACCGCAGGCACGCATCCGCGACCGGGCCCCGGGTGGACGCGCCAGTCAGGCCCGGCGCCACGCCCGCGGGCGGACCGCCGCCGCCACAGCCCGACAGGACGGCGACGAGCGCGCCGGCCAGGATCGTCTTCGTCGGGATCATACTGCCACGCCCCCATCCGATGTTTTCTGGGACGATGGCAAAAGCGGTTCCCGGCGGCAAGCGCCAAGGGGCCGCACCGCGCGTCAGGACGCGCTGCGCCGGGGCCGCCTGCGCTTGTTCGCGGGCTTGGCACCGCCGCCGGGACGCGCCTGGGCGGGCTTGGCCTGCGCCGCGCCGCCGCGCTGTCCCGCCGGTCCGCCCCGCCGGTCCCCACCGCCGCCACCGCCGCCGCCCCGGCGCCGGTTGTTCCCGCCGCCGCGTCCGGACTTCTTCGCCTCGCCCGGAACGGGGTCCCACCGACGGCCGGAGGCCACGGGGATCTCGGCCTTCAGGATCTTCTCGATGTCCTTCAGCTCGCCCATCTCGTCGGGCGCGGCCAGCGCCACGGCGGCCCCGTCGCGTCCCGCCCGCGCCGTGCGGCCGATCCGGTGGACATAGGTTTCGGGCACGTTGGGCAACTCGTAGTTGTAGACGTGCTTGACCACGGGAATATCCAACCCCCGTGCCGCCACGTCGGTCGCCACCATCACGGCGGCGTCGCCCTTCGTGAACGCGTCCAGCGCGCGGGTGCGCTGCCCCTGGCTGCGGTTGCCGTGGACCGCGACGGCGTCGATGCCCGCACCCGTCAGGAACTTCGCCAAGCGGTCGGACCCGTGCTTCGTGCGCGCGAAGACCAGCGCGGCCTCGCCCGGATGGGCGTTCAGCAGCTCGACCAGCAGGGCGTTCTTCTCGGCCTTGGCGACGAAGTGGATCGACTGCGTGACCTTGTCGGCGGTCTGGCCCGACTTGGCGACCTGCACGCGAATGGGGTTCGTCAGATAGCTGGCGGCCAGCGCCTCCATGTCCTTGGGCATCGTGGCCGAGAACAGCAGCGTCTGACGCTCGCGCGGCAGCTTGGGCTCGATCTGGCGCAGGGCGTGGATGAAGCCCATGTCCAGCATCTGGTCGGCCTCGTCCAGGACCAGGAAGTGCGAGCGGTCCAGCCGCACCGCGCCACGGTCCATCAGGTCGATCAGACGGCCCGGCGTGGCGACCAGCAGGTCCACGCCCCGTTCCATCCGCTTGATCTGCGGCACGATGCCCACGCCGCCCATGACGCGGGCGACCTTCAAGTGGCTGCCCTGCGTGAACCCCGACAGGGATTCCGCGATCTGGTTCACCAGCTCGCGCGTGGGCGCCAGGATCAGCGCGCGCGCCGTCTTGGGCGCGGGGCGGGCGTCGTCGGCCAGCAGGTGCTGCACCAGCGGCAGGCCGAAGGCGGCGGTCTTGCCCGTGCCCGTCTGGGCCAGGCCCATGACGTCGGCGCCGTCCAGCGCGGGCGGGATGGCCTGCTTCTGGATGGGGGTGGGATCGGTGATCCCCATCGTGCGCAACGCGTCGATGAGGCGGGGCTTCAGCCCCAGCATGTCGAAGTCCATGATGGTCGTATCCTTGGGGGCGTGCCCGGACGGCACGCGGTGGGGACGGGGCCGGACGGCCCGCGCATCCCTGGCGTGATCCTGGGGAAAGCGTCCCGCCGATCGTGGGGACCGACCCGGACGGTCGATCGGCTCACGCGGCCCGAAGGGCGGGGAGTGCCGGACATGGACATCCCGGCCCCCTCTGTCAACCCGCTACCGATCCGCACGCGAAAGGGGCGGCCCGGCGGACCGCCCCCCATTCGCGTCGTGTGGGACCGCTCAGTTCGAGCAGTCGATGTCGCCGTCTTCCAGGTCTTCCTCGCGCGTCATGCCGTTCGCGCAGGTGCTGTTCTGGTTGGCGACCCGGTTCTGGTCCAGCACGCGGCCGTCCTTCGTGAAGATGGGCGCCGGCGCCGGGTCGACCACGACGAAGTCGTCGTCGTTCGAGCCACAGGCCACGAGGACCATGGCGGTGGCGGCCAGGGCGGTCAGGCGAAGGGGGGTGCGGTACATGCGGAAGCTCCGGTGTCGTGTGTATCGTGACGGTTCAACGGCACGTGATCGCATCTTGTTCCCGGAAAATCGCGCCCAATGCGCCCGCCCGCGTCACCACGGCCCCTTTCGGCCGAACCGGGCAGGGGATATCTGCCCCCGACCAACGCCAAAGGGCCGTTCCCGATGACCGACCTCTCCCGCATCCGCAACTTCTCGATCGTGGCGCATATCGACCACGGCAAGTCCACGCTGGCCGACCGGTTGATCCAGGAAACCAACACCGTCGCCACGCGGGACATGAAGGAGCAGATGCTCGACGCCATGGACATCGAGCGGGAGCGCGGGATCACCATCAAGGCCAACACCGTGCGCATCGACTGGACCGCGGCCGACGGTCACGACTATGTCCTCAACCTGATCGACACGCCGGGCCATGTCGACTTCGCCTACGAGGTGTCGCGCTCCATGCGCGCCGTCGAAGGCTCGCTCCTGGTCGTGGACAGCACCCAGGGGGTCGAGGCGCAGACCCTGGCCAACGTCTATCAGGCCATCGATGCGGACCACGAGATCGTGCCCGTCCTCAACAAGATCGACCTGCCGGCCTCCGAACCCGACCGCGTGGCCGAGCAGATCGAGGACGTGATCGGCCTCGACGCGTCCGGCGCGCTCCTGGTCAGCGCCAAGACCGGCCAGGGCATCAAGGAAACGCTGCAGGCCATCGTCGACCACCTGCCCCCGCCCAAGGGCGACCGCGACGCGCCCCTGAAGGCCATGCTGGTGGACAGCTGGTACGACAGCTATCTGGGCGTGATCGTCCTGGTGCGCATCATCGACGGCGTCCTGCGCAAGGGCGACCGCGTGCGCATGATGCAGTCGGGCAGCCTGCACCACGTCGACCGCATCGGCGTGTTCCGCCCCGCCATGACCCAGGCCGAGGAGCTGGGCCCGGGCGAGATCGGGTTTCTGACGGCCAGCATCAAGCAGGTCCGCGACACCCGCGTGGGCGACACCATCACCCACGAGAAGGGGGGCGCCGACAAGCCCCTGCCGGGCTTCAAGCCGTCCCAGCCGGTCGTGTTCTGCGGCCTGTTCCCCGTCGATTCCGCCGAGTTCGAGGATCTGCGCGACGCGATCGAGAAGCTGGCCCTGAACGACGCCAGCTTCAGCCACGAGGTCGAATCGTCCGCCGCCCTGGGCTTCGGCTTCCGCTGCGGCTTCCTGGGTCTGCTGCACCTGGAGGTCATCCGGGACAGGATCGAGCGTGAATACGACATCGATCTGATCACCACGGCACCCAGCGTCGTCTATCACGTCCACATGCGCGACGGCGAGGTGCGCGAGCTGCACAACCCCGCCGACATGCCCGACCTGACCCATGTCGACCACATCGAGGAGCCGCGCATCAAGGCCACGATCCTGGTGCCCGACGACTATCTCGGCGACGTCTTGAAGCTGTGCCAGGACCGCCGCGGCATCCAGATGGACCTGACCTATGCCGGCCCCCGCGCGATGGTCGTCTACGACCTGCCGTTGAACGAGGTGGTGTTCGACTTCTACGACCGGCTCAAGAGCGTGACCAAGGGCTATGCCTCCTTCGACTATCAGATGACCGGGTACCGGGAGGATTCGCTTCAGAAGATGCAGATCCTCGTCAACGAGGAGCCCGTCGACGCCCTGTCGGTCATGGTCCACCGCGACCGGGCGGAGGCCCGCGGCCGCGCCATGGTGGAAAAGCTCAAGGAGCTGATCCCCCGCCACATGTTCAAGATCCCCATCCAGGCCGCCGTCGGCGGCCGCGTCGTCGCGCGTGAGACCCTGTCCGCCATGCGCAAGGACGTGACGGCCAAGTGCTATGGCGGCGACATGACCCGCAAGAAGAAGCTGTTGGAGAAGCAGAAGGCCGGCAAGAAGAAGATGCGGCAGTTCGGGAAGGTGGAGATACCGCAGAGTGCGTTCATCTCGGCGTTGAAGATGGATTCCTGACGGTATGCCGACCGTCCTCCGCCGGGACGGGTTTCGGTTCTTCTTCTACTCGAACGAGGGCGACCCGCGGGAGCCACTTCATATCCACGTGAAGCGTGGATCCGCAGAAGCGAAGTTCTGGATCGGCCCGCCGGTCGAACATGCACGCTCCGACGGGTTTGATGCCCGGACCTTGCGACGCCTGGCCGAGATGGTGTCAGATGAAGCGGACCGGATCACGGAGGTATGGCATGACCATTTCGGCTGAACGCGTGACGTTCGACGACGATGCCATGTGGGTGGCCCTGTCGGACGGGCGGACCATCGGCGTCCCGCTGGTCTGGTTCCCCCGCATCCTGGGCGCCACGCCGGAGGAACGGCTTGCCGTTGAGATCGGCCCGTTCGGCCTGCACTGGGAGGAATTGGATGAGGATATCTCCGTCGAGGGGCTGCTGGCGGGTCGCGGGGACGCCACGAGGCCGACGAAGGTCGCGGCGGAGTAGGTTCCGTCGGGCGACCGAGAACGGCGGGGACATGACGCGGAAGAAGAAGCTGTTGGAGAAGCAGAAGGCCGGCAAGAAGAAGATGCGGCAGTTCGGGAAGGTGGAGATCCCGCAGTCGGCGTTTATTTCCGCGCTCAAGATGGACGGGTGAGATGATTGAGCCAATCGATGACACACACGAAGAACTGGAAGTACATAATTTTCTCTCAATTAAGAAAGCAACACTGCAACTTGCGAACATAACTGCTATAATCGGCCCCCAAGCGTCAGGAAAGTCGGTTGTTGCAAAGCTCTTTTACTTTGGAAGAACATATCTTTCCTCGTACTTTAATATGGTATACGTCGACGAGTACGATACTCGCACCTTCAAGCGCCGGCAGGTCGAAGAATTCCTATCGATATTTGGAGGTCTCGATGACGTCTCAGCTCCCTTTAGTATTACTTATCGGATAGATGATCTAGTAATTTTTATTGAAAGGCGGAGTGAAGGTGGAAAACCCCGATTAAAGCATTCAAAGTCTCTTGATGGGGTTGGTCAAAGACTTCGGCGGGAGTTCATTCGGTATGGAAAACTTTCGGGGGATGAGGACAAGCGAAGGGTAACTTCTACTTACGAGTTCCGCCGAGCACACGAAGAAGTTCAAGATTTCTTTCGGTCTATACCTCAAGTACTCTTCGTTCCCGCCTCTCGGTCATTCTATTCCACTGTGAGTGAGGAGCTCTTTACTTTTCTTGCATCGGATGAACGTGTAGATCCGCTTACAGCTCAATTTGGTAGTTTTTATGAGTTTGCCAAGAGAAGGATCAGCGGAGAGTTTCACGGGATTCCTGACCGCAAGCGTACACTTAAGGTTAGAGAGACCATCGAGCCAGTAATCGATGGGAATTTCGTTCGCGTCAAGTCTCGCGATTATATCGAGACCCGCTGGGGACGAGTGCCGCTGCGATCTGCATCGTCAGGACAGCAGGAAGCTCTTCCACTTCTCTTGTCCTTACTGGAGTATCCAGTGAGGGCTAATCGAAACCAACTTCTCATCGTTGAGGAGCCAGAAGCCCACCTCTTTCCAGAAGCGCAAAAGTACATCCTCGATTTGATGGCTAGGGCCGCGCGAGAATCATCATGTGATCTTCTCTTCACCACTCATTCCCCTTACGTACTTGCGTGTCTTAACGTGCATATGGCGAAACTTGAGAATGAGCCAAGACCGCAGATCCGAGAGGTTTCAATCACTGCGTATTTATCTAAGGGGGGTAGCTTCGAGAACATTGTTGATGATGATAATATGATTGATACGAACGCCCTGGATGGAGTTTCTGAAGACATTGCGAATGAGTACCTAGAGGCGATCAGATAATGTGTGTGGAGAAGACCAGAGCGAAGATGATTGTCTTCGAAGAGAGAAATAGGAAAGCTATATTTACTAATGAGCGAAACAGATGGTATCAGAAAGGCCAAATTGATGGATGTTTAATCGATGATCATAGGGAGCGATGTGATGGGTATGTAAGTTCGAACCAACGTATCTGGCTTATCGAATTGAAGGGGGAGGGAGTTGAGAAAGCGTGCTCCCAGATCGCAGCCACATCAAAGAACCTGCCTGAACACATCGGCGAACGGGAAATAATAGCCGTCGTCGTGGCGACAAAGTGTCCAGCCGTTTCAGGCCAGCAGAAGCATTTAAGAAAATTGAAGAAGATGAGGGGAAGATTCAACAACAGGGTTATTCTACGGACGCGAAAGGCGATCATCAATTTAGATGCCGAGCAGGCGTAGGATGATCCCCCCGCCACACGCACCTCCGTCACCGCCAAGCCCCACCCACATTCCCGGCACCGACCTCACGGCCTGGCGAGATCGGCGATGTAGGCCGGTGGGATAGAACCCCATCCTACGGGCCCATCGCGGCGGGCGGGTCGTCGGCGGCACATGGCACCGCGTAGGGTGTGTGCTCGTCATGCACCGCCTCCGTTCCATACGTCACCGACATCCGCATCGGTGCGTGGGGACCACGCACCCTACGGATACATCCCCATCCGCTTCGCCCGGCGCACCGACGAATACGGCCGATCCTCCGGCCCGTCGCACGGCGATCCGTAGGGCGGGTGGAACCCACCGTTCCGGGACGCATCGAACGACGCGACATGGTGGGCCGCACCCACCCTACGGCAGCCCCGACACCTCCGGCCCGCTCCGCCGCACCGCCGAGCATGCCCGACCCACCGGCACGTCGCCCCGCGGCACCCCGGCCCCGGGCCGGGGTCGTTGCCCGCCACCGACGCGACCCGCCCGATCCCCTCGCACGGTCGGCGAACCTTGGGGTGGGTGACACCCACCACCCCCCGACATCGCGAACGATCCGACATGGTGGGTCGCACCCACCGGACGTTTTCGAAGACCGTAGGGCGGGGTTCACCCCGCCGCATCCCCGTCCACATCGACCCACGCGGCGGGGTGAGCCCCGCCCTACGACCCCAAATCCATCCCCGGCACGTACCGCCCGGCCGTCATGTCCCGATGCACGGACGAATGGGGCCGATCCTCCGGCACATCGCACAATCCGTGCTTCACCGGATTGATCCAGCAATACCGGACATGCGCGCGCAGGTCGGCCTCGTCCCGGATGTGGTGCTCCCAGAACCGCGGCTGCCACAATCCGACCTCCCCCTTGCGCCCTACGCATCGCCATCGAGAACCGAGCCTTGATCGCGCCCCACCGTACCGAATAGTCCACGTCCCCCGCCGGCAGGGTCCACACCGCGTGCAGATGGTCCGGCAACACGACCCACGCATCTATTCGGAAGGGCCGCTCCGCGCGTGTCTGGCGAACTGCATCCCGCAATCCATCGACATGCCGTACCAACGTATCGCGCCCCCGCTCCGCCAATGCGACGGTGAAGAAGATCGATGAACCCGGCACGTGGGGACGGCGGTAGTTAGGCATGGCCTCCCAAACCACGTCGATGCTTTACGCATCGTGTAGGGCGGGGTTCACCCCGCCGATCCGACGGTCGCACTACGGCGGGGTGAACCCCGCCCTACGACGGCCCCCACGCAACCGCCCCCACCCGTCCCACGTTCGCCCCATGACCCCTCCAACGCTCCGAAGACCCCCATGCCCCGCACCGAACCGCCCTTTCAGCAAGCCTACCGCAAGGTTCGCGCCGCCCTCGAAGCCGAGGAGGGCACCCTCTGGCGGGAGGTGCGGGGCGCGGTCCATTCCCAGTACGACGAGATCCCGTTCTGGATCCTTCTCTACGAGGACAGCGACCTCGGTACCTGCCACCGCCGCTTCGCCGCGATCGCGATCCCCTGGATGGACGTGGCCGCGCCGTTGGAGTTCACGGTCAGCTACACGATCCTGAAGGGGTGGTCCGACACGCAGCTGGACATGGCCGACGGCAACGCCGAGATCGTAGCCGCCGTCGGGAACCCCGCCTTCGGCGCGAGGTCGGAAACAGGGGGACGGCGCCGGACATCCGTCTTCACCGCCGCCGAATCCGGCCGCCGGCCCGCCTGACCCGGCGGCGGCCCGCCTTCGCCGGGCCACCCACGCAACCACCCCCACCCCCTTCGCGTTGCCCGCCCACACCCCCCAGCCGAAGGCCAGACCCCATGCCCAGCCCCGCCGAACTCGAAGCCGCCTTCTGGAAGGCGCTGCGCTCCGACATGACCGTGATGCTGGGCTGCGACGGGGCGCCGCCCCGGCCGATGGCGGCGGTCCCCGACGGCGACGCGGATGCGGGGCCTCTGTGGTTCTTCACCGCTCGCGACACCGATCTGGCCCAGGCGACGCAGGCGGGGCCGAAGCCCGGCCTGATGACCTTCGCGTCCAAGGGCCACGACGTCTGGGCCACGGTGGAGGGCACGCTCGTCCCCGACACCGACCGCGCCGTGGTCGACCGGCTGTGGAACCCCGACGTCGCCGCCTGGTACGAGGACGGCAAGGACGACCCCAGCCTGCGGCTCGTGCGGTTCGACGCCACCACCGCGCGGCTCTGGCGGGACGGATCCTCGCTGGTCGCGGGGATCGAGGCGATGCTGGGCGTCGACCCGAAGCGGGACTACCGCGACAAGACCGCCACCGTGCGGCTCGACGATTGACGGAACGGCGGGCGCCCGTCCGCCGACCACCCGCCCGCATCCCATGACGCGCCGGTGTCATCGGATATTGCGCGGGACCCTTTGCACCCAGCCCCCCGGCCCGCTAGCACGGTTCCCGAATCGTCCCACCCATAGACCCGGAGCCTCGCCATGCGCGCCCCCATCCTCGCCCTGCCCCTCGCCGCCGCCCTCGCCCTGTCCGCCTGTGTGCCGCAGACCGGGAACAACACCGCCGACGGCGCGCTGGTGGGTGCCGCGGGCGGGGCCGCGCTGGGCCAGGCGATCGGCCGCGACGGGGGCTCCACCCTGTCCGGCGCGCTGGCCGGGGCCGCGGTCGGCGCGGCCGTCGTGGGCGCGAACCGGGGGCGGGTCTGCCAGGACCGGTTCGGCAACCAGTACCGCTGCTGACCGCGCCCCTCCGCCCGGCCCGATCCACTTTCAAACCGAACGGTCGCGCGTCCCCCGGGGCGCGCGCATGTATCGGGGTCTTGTCCTACCCGGCGGACCCTCGGACCGGCCCGTTCAATTCCAGCAGGTTCCCTTCGGGGTCCTCCAGGTACACGTGGCGCAAACCGGGAATGGCGAACTCGCCCGTGACCGAATGGGGGATGCCCGCGTCCCGCAGGCGCGCGATCACGGCGTCGAGGTCGGGAACGCGGATGGCCACGTGGCCGCCCTTCGACGGGTTGAACAGCAGGTCGTTCTTTCGGGCGAAGTCGTCGTCCGGCGCGATCAGGTGCAACCCCGAATGCCCGTCCCGCCCGTCGCCCAGCAGCGCCAGCTTGTCGGGGTCGCCGGGCAGATAACCGCGGGTGGCGGGAAACGCCCAGGGCCGTTCCGCCAACCCCAGGACGGCGGTATAGAAGGCCGCCGCGCGGCGCACGTCGCGGGCCTGCAGGTTGACGTGATGGATCGACCAGTCGGTCAACATCCGCCCCGCACGGAGCGGCCATAGCCGTCAAGCGGTCCTTTCCCCCCGAGCCCCGGTGTGCCCCCGCGTATGTACGGGGGGTGCACAGGGGGTGTACGGGGGGTGTACGACAACAATTATCAGTCCAGGGCGTCGCTGACCGCGTCGCCCACGGCCTCGCTGTCGTCCACGAAGCCGCCCACCGTGCCGCAGGCGGACAGCCCGCCGAGCAGCGTCAGGATCAGGAAAAAGCGTGCCATCAGAACAGGTTCCCGCCTTCGTTCTCCGCCAACTCGTCGGCGGCGATGGCCCCGCCCGCGCCCAGGGCGGCGGCGGCGCAGCCGGACACGGCGAAGGGCAGGGCCAGCAGGGCGGCGATCTTAAGGAAACGGGTCATCGTGGTCTCTCCGGTTGGGGACGGTTCACACTGCGACAACCGGTCCCCCCGCCCCCCGGTTCCCCCCGGTCTCGGGGAACACGCGCCCGCCGGGCGGCGTTGCGACCCACGATACCCCTTTGCTCCCTGAGGTTCCCGCCATGGCCCAAGCCGCCCGCCCCGTCGGCGCCTATCACGTCCGCCATATCGCCATGCACTGGACGGTCGTCTTCCTGGTCCTGTTCCAGTATGCCACCGGCGGCCGGATGGAGCAGGCGTACCTGTATGGGGTGGAATACGGGGTCCTGCCCATGGACGGGGTCCTCTACGTCCACGGGATCATCGGCACCTGCATCCTCATCGCCATGCTGGTCCGCCTGTACCTGCGCTTGAAGCACGGCGCGCCGCCGCCCCCCGACAACGAACCCAAACCCATCCAGATCCTGTCGCGCGCCACGCATTTCGCGTTCTACGGGCTTCTGATCGCGATGCCGCTGTTCGGCATGGCCGCCCTGTGGGTCAAGGCCGGTTGGCTGGGGCAGGTCCACGGGATCGCGGCCTATGTCGTTCTGGGCCTGGCCGTGCTGCACGTGGCGGGCGCCATGTGGCACGCGATCAAGCGCGACGGCGTCGTCAGCCGCATGGGCGGCGGCACCACGGTGACGCGGACGACGACCTGACCCTGGCGACGCCCCCTCGGGCCCCCTACCTCCGGGGGAGCCCGAGGAGACGACCATGACCAACCCGCTGCTGTCCGACTGGACTGGCCCCCACGCCCTGCCGCCCTTCGACGCGATCGAGGACGCGCATTTCGCCCCCGCCTTCGACGCGGCGATGGACCGTGGCCGCGCCGCCATCCGCGCCATCTCGGGCGACGCGGAACCGCCGACCTTCGAGAATACGATCGACGCGCTGGAACTGGCGGATGCGGACCTGAACCGGGTCGCCGGCGTGTTCTACAACCTGACCGGCGCCGACGCGAACGACGCGCGCAACGCGCTGCAACGCGACATGGCGCCGAAGCTGTCCGCCTATTCCTCCGAGATCGTCAACGATGCCGCCCTGTTCGCGCGCATCGACGACCTGCACGACCGCCGCGACAGCCTGGACCTGACGCCCGAACAGGCCCGCGTGCTGCATCTGACGCATCGCAACTTCGTCCGTGCGGGCGCCGCCCTGAAGGGGGCCGAAGCGGAACGTCTGACCGAGATCAAGGCGCGTCTGGCCGTGCTGGGAACGCAGTTCACCCAGAACCTGCTGGCGGACGAGCGCGACTGGTACATGGACCTGACCGACGAACAGGTCGCGGCCCTGCCACCCAGCGCGGCCGACGCGCTGCGCCGGGCGGGGCGCGACCGCGACCGCCCCGGCGCCGTGGTGACGTTGAACCGCAGCCACATCACCCCGTTCCTGGCGAACCATCCCGACCGCGACCTGCGCCGCCGCGCGTTCGAGGCGTGGACGTCGCGGGGCGCGAACGGGGGCGAGACCGACAACCGTCGCCTGGCCGCCGAGATCCTGGCCCTGCGCGAGGAACGCGCCAAGCTCCTGGGCTACGACAGCTTCGCCGACTACAAGCTGGAAACCCAGATGGCCCGCACGCCGGGCGCCGTGCGCGACCTGCTGATGCAGGTCTGGCAGCCCGCCCGCCGTGCCGCGCTGGCCGACGGCGAGGCGCTGGCCGAACTGGCCCGCGCCGATGGCATCGTGGGACCGCTGGAACCTTGGGACTGGCGTTACTACAGCGAACGCCGCCGCCGGGATCTGCACGACTTGGACGAGGCGGCGGTCAAGCCCTACCTGCGCCTGGACCGCATGGTCGAAGCCGCCTTCGCCGTCGCCAACCGCCTGTTCGGGCTGGACTTCGCGCCACTCGACGTGCCGCTCTATCACGAGGACGTCCGCGCATGGGAGGTGACGCGCGACGGGCGGCACGTGGCGGTGTTCCTGGGCGACTACTTCGCGCGTTCGTCCAAGCGGTCGGGCGCATGGTGCAGCGCCATGCGGTCCCAGCAGAAGCTCGCGGGCGACATCCGCCCGATCGTCGTCAACGTCTGCAACTTCGCCAAGGGCGAGCCGGCGCTCCTGTCCTACGACGACGCGCGCACGCTCTTCCACGAGTTCGGCCACGCCCTGCACCAGATGCTGTCGGACGTGACCTATCCCCTGGTCAGCGGAACCAGCGTGGCGCGCGACTTCGTGGAACTGCCCTCCCAGCTCTATGAACACTGGCTGGACGTACCCGCCGTGCTGGCGGAGTTCGCCACGAACGCCGAGGGCGAGCCCATGCCCCAGGACCTTCTGGACCGCGTCCTGGGGGCCGCGACCTACGACATGGGGTTCCAGACGGTGGAATACGTGGCCTCCGCCCTGGTCGACCTGGCCTTCCACGACGGTCCGGCGCCCGCCGATCCCATGCAGAAGCAGGCCGAGGTGCTGGAAGCGATCGAGATGCCGCGCGCCATAGCCATGCGCCATGCCACGCCGCACTTCGCCCATGTCTTCGCGGGCGACGGGTATTCGGCGGGGTACTACAGCTACATGTGGTCCGAGGTCATGGACGCCGACGCCTTCGACGCGTTCGAGGAAGCGGGCGATCCCTTCGACCCCGACCTGGCGAAGAAGCTCGAAGCGGACATCCTGTCCCGGGGCGGATCGGAGCCGGCCGACGACCTCTACCTGCGCTTCCGGGGCCGCATGCCCGACGTGGGCCCGCTGTTGAAGGGCAGGGGGCTGGACGCCGCCGCCTGAACGACCGCGTTCCCGCCTGGCGCGGGGGGCCGCACCACGTCCCTGGGCCCCCCGTCGCGAGCATCGTCGCGCTTGACCCGTCCCCCGCTCCGGGTCATCCCGCCGCCATGCCCCTGACCCATGCCCAATCCAATGCGATGATCGCCGCCATCCGCGAGGTGGCCGCCGCCGTGATCCTGCCGCGCTTCCGGAACCTGCCGCCCGGCGCCATCGACGCGAAGTCGTCCTTCGACGACCTCGTGACCGTGGCCGACAAGGAAGCGGAAGCGGCGCTGACGGAGCGGTTCCACGCCATCCTGCCCGGCGACGCCGTGGTGGGCGAGGAATCGGTCGCCGCCGACGCGTCCATCCTGTCGCGGATCGGCGAAGGGCGCTGCACGATCATCGACCCGATCGACGGGACGTGGAACTTCGCGCACGGGATCGCGAATTACGGCGTCATCGTCGCGGTGGTGGAGGACGGGCGGACGGTCTGGGGCTGCCTCTACGATCCGGGCTTCGACGACTGGGTCCTGGCCGTCGCGGACGGCGGCACGACGTTCCACCGGAACGGCACCGCGCGCACGCTGTCGATGTCGCGGGACGCCACGCCCCGCGACCGCCTGCGCGGCAACATCGGCGAATACATGTATCCCCAGGTCTTGCGCGCCGGCTTGGCCGCGTTGACGCCGACGATCCGGCGGTCGGGCAGCTTGGGCGCGTCGCTGCACGAATACCGCCTGATGTGCCTGGGCGGGTCCGACTTCGTGCTGAACGCCTTCCTGCACCCCTGGGACCATGCGGCGGGCGTTCTGGCCATCCGCGAGGCCGGGGGCGTCGCCCGCCTCCTGGACGGGACCGAGTACGCCCCCACCATGACCGAGGGGCGCCTTCTGACCGCCCGCACCCCCGCCATCTGGGACGAACTCGCCCCCGACTTCGCCGCCGCGCTGAATCAGCCGTAGCTCACCAGCTCGAACTCGATCCCGTCGGGGCCGTCGAAGTAGAACCGCCGCCCGGGCTCGTACGCCGCGTGGCTGCCGGGCACGTAGCCCGCCGCCCGGACCTTCGCGTCCATCGCATCCAGGTCGTCCACGATCAGCGCCACGTGGTTCAGTCCCCGCGCGGTCGCATAGCTGTCCGGCGCCGCCGCCGTTCCGTCCTTCGGCGAATAGAGCGCGAGATACGTCCCGCCGTTGCTCGCCTCGCCCACGTGGACGGACCGGCCCGCCCCTTCCAGCACCGTGCCGGACCAGCGGACCCGCCAGCCGAACAGGTCGCACAGGGTCGCGGCGGTGGCGTCCGCGTTGGGGACGGTGACGTTCAGGTGTTCCAGGCGGGTCATCGCGATTCTCCTTGACGTTGACCCGGTCCTGATCCGACCTCGACCATGGTTCAGGTCAAGGGGGAAATCCGATGCTGCCGAAGGAGATCGCGATCGGGCAGGTCGCGCAGCGCACGGGAATGTCGATCAGTCAGATCCGCTTCTACGAGAAGAAGGGCCTGATCGCGCCGCCCCGCGACCGGGGCGGGCACCGGCGCTTTCCCCGCGCCGACCTGCGCCGCCTGTCGTTCATCCGCATCGCGCAGCGCCTGGGCCTGTCGCTGGGCCGCATCCGCGCGGCGTTGGGCCCACCCGGCGAGCGGCCCATGACACAGGCCGATTGGGACCGCGTGGCGACCGGCATGCGCGCCGAGTTGACCGATCGGATCGAGGTGCTGACGAAGCTTCGCGACAACCTCGCAGGCTGCATCGGCTGCGGTTGCCTGTCGATGGTCAACTGCCCACTCTACAACGACGGCGACGCGCTGGGCGCGGACGGCCCCGGCGCGCGGCTCGTCGAACGCGCGCCCTAGTCCGCGCGCACCTCGTCCACCGCCACGCCCCACAGGGCGGCGGTGGGGGCCCATCCCTTCGCGGCGTCCAGTTCCAGCGCGCACCATCCGTCCGCGCAGTCGCCCAGGCGCGCCACCACGCCGCGCGCCAGCCGGGCGGTCACGGGCGCCGCCGCGTCGGGCCGCCGCCGCAGGGCCAGCTCGTCCACGTCCACGAGCACCGCGCGCCGGCCCGACAGAAGCGAATGGTGCATCCATCCGCCCATGCCGTCGCGGTCCTCGACCCGCCGCCAATGGCCCCACTCGCCCGTGATCCGCAGCGGCATGCCGCGCCGCACGAACACCCAGTCGATCTTCTGGTCGCGCGCAGGCCCGCGCCGGGCATAGCCTTCCTGCGCCTTCATCGTGACGTAGCGCGGCAGCGGCAGGCCGGTCTGCGGCCCCCGCGCCTCCGCCCAGGCCATCGCGGGCAGCAGGAGGGCCAGCATCGCGCCGATGAACCTGCCGCCGATCATGTGCCCGAACCCCTACTTGTGCGCCCGCATCAACCTGTCATGGTCGTGCCCGGGCCGGAAGCGGGGGAAGGGTCGGGCATGACGAAGCAGCGGCTCAGTGTTGTCCTGACGCGACGCCTGCCCGACGCGGTCGAAACCCGGATGGCCGAGTTGTTCGACGCCCGTCTGCGCGACGACGACGCGCCGCTGTCGCGCGATGCCCTGGCCGATGCCATGCGCAGCGCCGACATCCTGGTGCCCACCCTGACCGACGTGATCGACGCGCCGCTGCTGGGGCAGGCGGGCGACCGGTTGAAGCTGATCGCCAATTACGGCGCGGGCGTGGACCACATCGACGTGGGCGCCGCGCGCCTATGCGGCGTCCTGGTGTCCAACACGCCGGGCGCCACCACGGACGACACCGCCGACATGACCCTGGCGCTGATGCTGGCCGTGCTGCGCCGGATGCCGGAGGGCATGGCCCTGATGCGCGACGAGGGGACCTGGGCCGGCTGGGCGCCGCAGGCCCTGCTGGGCCGCCGCCTGCGAGGCCTGCGCCTGGGCGTCCTGGGCATGGGCCGGATCGGGCAGGCCGTGGCCGCCCGCGCACGCGCCTTCGGCATGCAGATCCACTACCACAACCGCCGCCGCCTGCATCCGGGCCTGGAAGCGCCGTTGGAGGCGACGCACTGGGACAGCCTCGACCGCATGGTCGCGCGCGTGGACGTCCTGTCGATCAACTGCCCCCACACGCCCGCGACGTTCCACCTGATGAACGCCCGCCGCCTGCACCTGATGCAACCGCACGCCGTCGTGGTGAACACCTCGCGCGGCGAGGTCGTGGACGAGAACGCGCTGACGCGCATGCTGCGCGCGGGCGAGCTGGCGGGCGCGGGGCTCGACGTCTATGAGCGCGGGCGCGGCCTGAACCCCCGCCTGCGCGCCCTGCCCAACGTTGTGCTGACGCCCCACACCGCCTCCGCCACCCACGAGGCGCGGTTGGAGATGGGGGAGCGCGCGATCCTCAACATGCGCACCTTCGCCGACGGCCACCGCCCGCCCGACCTGGTGATCCCCCAGGGGCACTGACCGGCGGCGCGCGCCCCGGCCCTTGCCATCGCGGGCGGCAGGCGGGATCGTCGCCGCCATCCCCACCCGCCCGCCAAATCGGAACGCGCCATGACTCACCCCTACGACGACACGAACGTCTTCGCCCGCATCCTGCGCGGCGAGATCCCCAACGCCACCGTCCTGGAAACGGAGCACACGCTCGCCTTCGACGACATCACTCCCCAGGCCCCCGTCCACGTCCTGGTGATCCCCAAGGGCCCGTACGTCACCTACGACCACTTCTGCGCGCAAGCGTCGGAGGCCGAGATCGTGGACTTCGCCCGCGCCGTGGCGCGCATCTGCGACGAACGCGGCCTCGCGGCGGGCGAAGGGTTCCGCGCGATCGCGAACGCGGGCGGCCATGCCGGGCAGGAGGTGCCGCACTTCCACGTCCACCTGGTCGCGGGGCGGCCGCTGGGGCCCATGCTGGCGGGCTGACGGCACGGGGGACGCGGCCATGGCGCGATCGCGAGGGGCGTCAAGTGCGGACTACCCGACTTGACCGACCGTAAACCCCATGTATTGGTTAACCGGCGTTAACCAATCCGACGTCATGAGGGTATATCCATGAAGAAGCATTTCATCGCGCTCGCGATGCTGGCGGTCGCGTCGCCGGCCGCGGCACAGGACGTTCAACTCTTCGCTCCCGGGGGCGGCCTGACATTCGGCGTGGGCGACCAGGTCACGGTCACGGGGCAGGCCTCCGACGGCGTGCTCAGCGCCGATCTGGACCTGACCTTCGTGCTGGATTCCTCTGGTTCGATGCGCCTCACTCAGAACGTGGGTGGTCAGACGATTTCCCGCCAGCAACTGCAGGCCACTGCGGCGAAGACGGTCGTGGCGGGCCTGTCGGAGGGCAGCACCATCTCGCTCGTCGAGTTCGACAGCAACGCTAACAACGTGTTCGTCGACACGGTCCTGTCGCAGGGCACCATCGGCGACATCAACGCGGGCATCGACTCCGTCGACGCGAGCGGCACGACGAGCATCGCCTCCGGCCTGAATAAGGTCGTCGACAACACCGTCGAGCAAGGCGACCGGGTCCTCCTGTTCGCCGACGGCGGCGGCGGCGGTACTTTCGCCAACAACGCGGCCAGCCAGATCCTGGCCAGCGGCGGCATCGTGGACACGGTCGCGCTACCCGGCGCCAGCGTCAACGCGCTATCGGCCATCGCCAATGCCGGCGGCGGCACGTTCTACGACTTCCGCTCCAACCCGGACGATATCGCCAACATCCTGCTCGGTGGCGGCGGCGGCGGCCTGAACGGTGTCACGAGCGTCGTCGGAACCTTGCCCGACGGCAGCGCCACTAACCTGACGTTCAACGCCTTCGGCGGGTTCAGCCTGCCGCAGTTCGAGATCGCGGAAGGCGACAACGTCTTCTCGGTCGTCGCCTCGTTCGACGGCGGGCAGATGCTCACCGCGTCGCTGACGCTGGTGGGCGTGCGGGACGGCACCCCGGTGATCCCGCTGCCCGCCGCCGCCTGGCTGCTGCTGGCCGGCCTGGGCAGCCTGGCCGTCCTGCGCCGCCGCGCCGCCTGACCGCGCGGTCGTGATCCAAGGGGAAGGGGCGGTCCGGCGGGCCGCCCCTTTTCGCATCCGCTTGCCCGTTCCCTCCACCGATCACGGATCCGACAGGACGCGATGCCGCCCTTTCGCCGCGGCGCGGCACGACCCATATCGGGGTTCGATGATACGCCGCAGCCTCCGCATCGCCTTGACCCTGTTCCTCCTCCTCTTCGTCGTGCCCGTGCTGGCCTCCACCGCGTGGTGGGCGCTGCAGGACCGCCCGCGGCATTGGAACGACGCCGATTGGGGCCCGTCCGGCGTGCTGCCCGCCGCGGCGCAGGTGGCGGACGCCACCATCCATGTCATGACCGCGCGGACGGGGGGCTGGAAGGGCGCCGTGTCGGTCCATTCCTGGATCGTGTGGAAGCGCGCGGGCGACCGGCGATGGACGCGTCACGACGTGGTGGGCTGGGGCAACCCGGTGCGGCGCGACGGCTATGCCCCCGACGCGCGCTGGTACTCCAACGACCCGGTGATCCGCGCCACCGTCACGGGCGCGCAGGCCACGGCGCTGATCCCCCGGTTGGAGGACGCGGTCGCGGCCTATCCCTGGTCGGCGCGCGGCGCGTACCGCATCTTCCCCGGCCCCAACTCCAACACCTTCGTGGAGCATCTGCTGCGGGAGGTGCCCGAGATCGGCACCACCCTGCCGCCGCATGCGGTGGGCAAGGACTGGCGCGGCCCCGGCCTGCGCTGGGGCCGCGACCCGGGCGGCGACCTGCACGTCTCCGCCTGGGGCCTCCTCGGCCTGTCCGCCGGCCCCCGCACGGGGCTGGAGCTGCAGGCCCTGGGCCAGACCTTCGGCATCGACTGGCGCCGCCCCGCCCTGAAGCTGCCCGGCATCGGGCGGGTCGGGGTCTAGAGGACGCCACCGCCGACATGGCGACCTTCGCCGGGGCCGACATCGGTTCGACGACCTGCGGATCGGAACCGCCGCCGAGATCTCGGACGATGGAAGGGACTCGGATCCATGAGCCTGATGACCATTCGTCTTCCCGGTGCCACGCATGACCGACTGCGCGCGCTCGCCCATGCGCGGGGCACGAGCCTCGACAAGGTCATCGAGGACTTGGCCACCCCCGCGCCGACGGAGCGTGACCGGGAAACGCGGTTCCGGACCCGTGCCGCACGCGCGGACCGTTCCGCCGGGGCTGGCGCTCCCGGCTCGGCTCGACGGAATGGAAGACGGATAGCGTCGTCGTTCCACCGCTCCGCCATGTCGCTTCCGCCATTGCCCCCGCCGGACGGCCCCGCTAACCCCGGCCGGTGACGACGCGCCGCGGGGCGCCGGACAGGTGGACCGGGCAGGCCGACCCAAGCCGGGGGCCGCGCGCGGCATCGTCGGACGGCCTCCCTGCGCGCCACCGGGGGTGCCATGTCCATCGCATACCACTTGGGCCATATCGAACAGGCCGCGGGCCACGACCATTGGGTCGCGGGCGCCGTGATCGGGGCCGCCCTCGCGGCCGGGATCTGGGGCTGGCTGAAGAAGGACGACGACGCCCCGGAGGAGCCGGAGGGCGAGCCGCACGCGGAAGGCGACGCGGAGGACCAGCCCGCATGAGGACCGGCCTGATGATCTGCGGCCACGGCTCGCGCAGCCAATCCGCCGTGGACGAGTTCGCGACCCTGGCCACGAAGCTGCCCGCGCACCTGCCCGACGATTGGGCGGTCGAGTACGGATACCTGGAATTCGCCGACCCCGTGATCCGCGACGGTTTGGACAGGCTGCGGGACGCGGGCTGCGACCGCATCCTGGCCATACCCGGCATGCTCTTCGCCGCGATGCACGCCAAGAACGACATCCCCACGGTGCTGAACAGCTATGCCGCCGAGCACGGTCTGGACGTCAGCTATGGGCGCGAGCTTGGGGTGGATCCCAAGATGCTGGCCGCCGCCGCGGGCCGCGTCCGGGACGCCATCGCCGCCGCGGACGCGGCGTACGGTCCGGTCCCCCTGCACGACACCTGCCTCGTGGTGATCGGGCGCGGCGCCAGCGACCCCGACGCCAACGGCAACGTCGCCAAGATCGCGCGGATGCTGCACGAGGGCCTGGGCACCGGCTGGCTGGAGGTGGGGTATTCCGGCGTCACCTTCCCCCTGGTGGAGCCCTGCCTGCAGCACGCGGCCAAGCTGGGCTACCGCCGGGTCGTGGTGTTCCCCTATTTCCTGTTCTCCGGCATCCTGATCGACCGGATCTATGGGTTCACCGACCGGGTCGCCGCCGCCCATCCGGACATCGCGTTCGTCAAGGCCGGATACCTGGGCGACCACCCCCAGGTGCTGGAAACCTTCGCCGAACGCGCGCGCGAACTGCTGACCGACACGCCGCTGCCCAATTGCGGGATCTGCGGCTATCGCGACCAGGTCCTCGCGCTGCGCGACGGCCGCCACCATCACGTCGACGCGGCCGGGCGGACCCATCCCGCCTTCGGCGCGGTCCCCCCCGCCACCTGCGTCCTGTGCAAGTACCGGGCCGCCGTCCTGGGGTTCGAGGGCGAGGTCGGCTCGGTCCAGGAGAGCCATCACCACCACGTCGAAGGGCAGGGAGCCAGCGCGCCCGGCTCCAACGTCGCCGACTGCACGCTCTGCGACACGTTCTGCACGGGCCTGTGCCGGCTGGAGATGCAGAAGGGCCACCACCACCACGGGGACGGGCATCACCACCACGGCCATTCCCACGATCACGACCACCACCACCACGCCCACCCCGAATACCCCCATGCCGACCACCCCCACGGCCCCGAATCCGCCCGGCGGAGCGTGAAGGCATGAGGACGGGTGTCCTCGGAACGGCCGCCGGTGCGGTCATCCCCGGGCTCGACTTGGAAACCTCCGACCACCAGCGCGACATCGCGCGGGGTCCGGAAATCGGGCTCGGGGATGACGCGTCCCGTGCGACGTTCCCCGCATGAGGCCCTATCTCACCGACCCCGCGGCGATCTACGCGGCCTCCTTCGCCACGGTCCGCAGGGAAGCGAACCTCGACCGCTTTCCGTCCGACCTGACCGAACTCGTGGTCCGCGTGATCCACGCCTGCGGCATGGTCGAGATCGCCGACCGCATCGCCTTCGCCCCGGATGCCGCCGCCTCCGGCATGGCGGCCCTGCGCGCCGGCGCGCCCGTCTATGCCGATTGCGAGATGGTGGCGTCGGGCATCACCCGCCGCCTCCTGCCCGACGCCGCCGACATACGCTGCACCCTGAACGATCCCCGTATCCCCGCCATGGCGGCGGAGCAGCGCACCACCCGTTCGGCGGCGGCCGTGGATCTGTGGGACACGGACGGCGCCGTCATCGCCATCGGCAACGCGCCCACCGCGCTCTTCCGCCTGATGGAGCGCATCGACGACGGCGCCCCGCCGCCTGCCTGCATCCTGGCCTTCCCCGTGGGCTTCGTCGGCGCCGCGGAATCGAAGGCCGAACTCGCGACCACGCCCCGCGCGCCCTTCGTTACCCTACGCGGCCGCCGCGGCGGCTCCGCCATGGCGTCGGCGGCGGTCAACGCGCTGGGGATCCTGGCCGCCGGGGGCGAGCAATGACTCGTCACGCGCCCGGCACGGAACGCCGCCGCATCGCAACCCTGGCGCAACGTACGGTGCCGATATGCCCGCGCGTATGCACGGGGGCGAAGGACCGGTCCCCGTCCCGCCAAAGGCGGGCCAGGATCGATGTCGGCGCCCCTATGGGGCGACGGGACGGGACGGTCCGGGGGACCGGTCCGAGGTCCGCAGCGCAGGCCGCCCGAGCGGCCCGCCGGACCACCCCCCGCACGGAACGCTCGTTGGATGCAAGACCCGCGCAACGCACGGTGCCGATATGCCCGCGCGTATGCACGGGGGCGAAGGACCGATCCCGCAGGGGCGGGACGGTCCGGGGGACCGTCCCGAGGTCCGCAGCGCGGGCCGCGCGAGCGGCCCGCCGGACCACCCCCCGCACGGAACGCTCGTTGGATTCAAGACCTGCGCAACGCACGGTGCCGATATGCCCGCGCGTATGCACGGGGGCGAAGGACCGATCCCGCAGGGGCGGGACGGTCCGGGGGACCGTCCCGAGGTCCGCAGCGCGGGCCGCGCGAGCGGCCCGCCGGACCACCCCCCGCACGGAACGCTCGTTGGCTTCAAGACCCGCGCGACGCACGGTGCCGATATGGCTGCGCGTATGCACGGGGGCGGAGGGCCGGTCCCGCAGGGGCGGGACGGTCCGGGGGACCGTCCCGAGGTCCGCAGCGCGGGCCGCACCGGCGGCCCGCCGGACCACCCCCCGCACGGAACGCTCGTTGGCTTCAAGACCCGCGCGACGCACGGTGCCGATATGGCTGCGCGTATGCACGGGGGGTGTACGGGGGGTGTACGGGGGGTGCATGCGACGATTGGTCCATGTCTGACGGCCCCTGGCTCCACGTCGTCGGCATCGGCGAGGACGGTCTGGCGGGTCTGACGCCCGCCGCCCGGGCCATCGTCGAGGCGGCCGAAGTGATCGTCGGCGGCGACCGCCACCATCACCTGTCGGACGCCGTGACCGCGGACCGCATCGCCTGGCCCAGCCCCTTCGACGCCTTGATCGAACTGCTGGAATCCCTGCGCGGGCGCCGCGTCGTCGTGCTGGCCACGGGCGATCCGCTATGGTTCAGCGTGGGCGCCCGCATCGGCCGCGCCATCCCGCCCGCGCAGATCACGTACCACCCGCAATTGTCCGCGTTCCAACTGGCCGCGGCCCGCATGGGCTGGTCCATGGCCGACGTGGAGACCTTGACCGTCCACGGCCGCCCGGCCGAGCAGATGATCGCGTTCATCCAGCCCGATCAACGCCTTATCATCCTGACCACCGGCGCGGAGACGCCCGCCCGGATCGCCGCCTACCTGACCGAACGCGGCTTTGGCGACAGTTCCATGACCGTCCTGGCCAACATGGGCGGCGAACGGGAAGCGCGCTTCGACGGCACCGCCGCCGCCTGGGACCACGACGTGCCCCCGTTCAACACGCTCTGCGTCGACTGCGTGGCCGCCCCCCACGCGGCCCTGCTGCCCCGCGTGCCGGGCCTGCCCGACGACCTGTTCCGCCACGACGGAACCATGACGAAGCGCGAGATCCGCGCCGCCACCCTGGCCAAGCTGATGCCCATGCGCGGCGCGCTCCTGTGGGACATCGGCACGGGGTCCGGGTCGGTCGCCATCGAGTGGATCCGCGCCGCCCGGTCGGCCCGCGCCATAGGGATCGAGCCCCGCGCCGACCGCCGCGCCATGGCCGCCGAGAACGCGCTGGCCCTGGGCGCCCCCCGCCTGGACCTGCGCGACGGAGCGGCGCCCAAGTCTTTGGCAGGATTGCCTTTTCCGGATGCCATCTTCATCGGCGGCGGCCTGTCGGAACCCGTGGCCGACGCCGCGCTGGCGGCGCTGAAGCCCCTGGGTCGGTTGGTGTCGAACGCCGTCACGCTGGAATCGGAGGCCGTCCTGACGGCGCTGCACGCACGGCTCGGGGGCGATCTGGTCCGCCTGTCGGTGTCGCGCGCCGAACCCGTGGGCCGCTTCCGCGGTTGGCGTCCGTCGATGGATGTCACGCAATGGTCGCTGGTCAAGCGATGACCGGCACGCTCCACGGTGTTGGCCTGGGCCCCGGCGCGCCCGACCTGCTGACCCTGCGCGCCGCCCGCCTGATCGAATGCGCGCGCGTCGTGGCCTATCCCGCGCCCCTGGGCGGGGACAGCTTCGCGCGATCCATCGCCGCGGCGCACATCGCGGACGACGCGCGCGAAATCCGCATCGACGTGCCCATGACGACGGCGCGACAGCCCGCGCAGGCGGCCTACGACGCGGGTGCCGTGGCCATCGCCGAAGCGCTGGGGGCGGGCCATGACGTCGTCTGCCTGTGCGAAGGCGACCCCATGCTCTACGGCAGCTTCATGTACGTCGCGGCTCGTTTGCGCGACCGCTTCCCCGTGCGCGTCACTCCCGGCATCACCTCCGTCACGGCCTGCGCCGCCGCCGCCGCCTGGCCCTTGGCCGCGCGCGACGCGGTGCTGACGATCCTGCCCGCGACCCTGCCCGACGAGGACCTGCGCGCGCGCATCGACGCCGCCGACGCGGTCGCGCTGATGAAGGTCGGCCGCCACCTGCCGCGCCTGCGCGCGCTGCTGGACGGAATGGGCTTGACCGCCACCTACGTCGAACGGGCCACGCTGGACGGGCAGGTCGTCCGGCCGCTGGCGCAGGCTCCCGACCGCGCGCCCTACTTTTCCATGCTGCTGATCGCGAAGGGGGCCGATCCGTGGACCTGAAGCCCGTCGTCCTGGCATTGAACGCATCCGGCTTACTCACGGCGCGCCGCGTCGCCAACGCGCTGGGCTGCCCCCTGCATGGCCGCGAGGGGCGGACCGACGGCTGCGACGCGACATTCCCCGACGCGCTGGCGCATGCCCGCGACCTGTTCGCCGCGGGCCACGCCGTCATTGGAATCTGCGCATCGGGGATCTTGATCCGGGGCGTCGCTCCGATGTTGAACGACAAGCGGGCCGAATCGCCGGTCCTGTCGGTGTCCGACGACGGCGGCGTGGTGGTGCCGCTGCTGGGCGGCCATCGCGGCGCGAACCGGCTGGCGCGCCGCATCGCGGACGCCCTGGACGGGGTCGCGGCGGTCACGACGGCGGGCGACGTGGCGCTGGGCATCGCCTTGGACGAACCGCCCCCCGGCTACGTCCTGGCGAACCCGGACGATGCGAAGGGGGTCATGGCGGCACTTCTGTCGGGCGGCGGGGCGACGCAGACCGGCGAGCCGTTGTTCGATCTGCCTTTCGGCGACGAGGTGGAGATCTCGGTCACCGACGCCCCCGCGGAAGGGGGCCCCGCGCGGCTGGTCTATCACCCACGCCGCTTCGTGCTGGGCATGGGCTGCGCGCGCGACGCCGAACCCGCCGCCGCCTGGGCGCTGGCGAGCGACGTGCTGCGCGACGCGGACGTGGCCCACGGCGCGGTCGCCGCCGTGGCGACTCTGGACCTGAAGCTGGACGAACCCGCGCTGCAAGCGGTGGCCGCCGGCCTGGGCTGCGACCTGCGCGCCTTCACCGTCGCGGAACTGGCGGACATCGCCGTCCCCAACCCGTCCGACGTCGTCCTGGCCGAGGTCGGAACGCCGTCGGTGGCCGAGGCCGCCGCGGTCGCATGCAGCGGCGGCGTCCTGGTCGCCCCCAAGCGCAAGGCCGCCACCGTCACCGCCGCGCTGGCCCGAGCGGCCCTGCCCATCACCACGCCGGGCGGTCGGACCAGGGGGCACCTGTCCATCGTCGGCATCGGACCGGGCCAGGCCGCGTGGCGGACGCCCGAAGCCAGTCGCATGATCGCGGATGCGGACGAGCTGGTGGGCTATTCGCTCTACCTCGACCTGCTGGGCCCCCTGGCGGCGGGTAAGCCGCGCGCCAACTTCCCCCTGGGGGGCGAAGCCGATCGCTGCCGCCATGCGCTGGAACGGGCGGGACAGGGGGCCGACGTGGCGCTGGTCTGTTCGGGCGACGCGGGCATCTACGCCATGGCCGCCCTGGTCTACGAACTGATCGCCAAGGGCGAGGTGTCGGACGCCGCCCGCCGCGTCGCCATCGCCTGCGCCCCGGGCATCAGCGCGTTGCAGGCCGCCGCCGCCCGGGCCGGAGCGCCCCTGGGCCACGACTTCTGTGCCATCTCGCTGTCGGATCTGCTGACGCCCCGCGACGACATCGTCCGCCGCCTGCGCGCCGCCGCGGAAGGCGACTTCGTGATCGCGTTCTACAACCCCGTGTCCCGCCGCCGCCGGACCCTGCTGACGGAAGCCCGCGACATCCTGCTGGCCCATCGCCCGGCGGACACGCCCGTCGTGCTGGCCTCCAGTTTGGGCCGGCCGGAGGAGGAGGTCCGCTTCCGCCGCTTGGCCGATCTCGACGTGGACGAGGTCGACATGCTGACGGTCGTGGTCGTGGGGTCCAGTCGTACCCGCCTGGTCCGCACCGGCGACGGGATGCGCGTGTTCACGCCGCGCGGCTATGCCCGCAAGATGACCGGCGGGGACCTGGCATGACCGTTCTAGCGATAGTCCCCCGGCGACAGCCGGTCGTCTTGCGCCACCCGCGTCTCCGCGCCCGGCACGACGTCGGTGTTCTGCGCCGACACGGCCTGCCAGCCCCCGGACGTGCGTTCCAGCACGAAGGACAGGATGGTGGTGCGCGCCCCCGCCCGGCCCCCATCCGGCAACCGTTGTCCGGTCAACGCCATGCGGGCGTGGATCACGGCCACGTCGCCCAGGTCCCGCACCTTGACCCGCCCCGGCACCAACCGCGTTTCGGCGAAGAACGATCTCAGCGCATAGGAATGCGCCCGCGCGATGTCCGCCCGGTCCTCCCACCAGATGCCGACCACGTTCACGAAGTCCGCGTCCGGCGCGAAGAGCGCGGCCAGGGCGTCCCCGTCCCGCGCCATCCACGCGGCGACGAAGGCGGGCACGAAGGCGTCGGGGTCGTCCACCATTGCAGGGGAATAGCGCGATGACCGTCCATTTCATAGGCGCAGGCCCCGGCGATCCGGAACTGCTGACCCTGAAGGCCCAGCGCCTGATCCGATCCTGCCGCGTCTGTCTGTATGCCGGGTCGCTGGTGCCCGAAGCCGTCGTGGCCGAAGCACCACGGGACGCCCGCGTCCTGGACACCGCCCCCATGACCCTGGACGAGACCCATGCGGAGATCGTGGCCGCCCATGCGGCGGGTCACGACGTCGCCCGCGTGCATTCGGGCGATCCCAGTCTTTATGGCGCGGTAGCCGAGCAGATCCGCCGCCTGCGCGCCGACGGCATCCCCTTCGCCATCGTGCCGGGCGTGCCGGCCTATGCCGCCGCCGCGGCCGCGCTGGAGCAGGAACTGACGATTCCCGAGATCGCGCAATCCATCGTCCTGACGCGCATGTCGATGAAGTCCACCGGCATGCCCCCGGGCGAGACGTTGGAGAACTTCGCCCGCACCCGCACCACCCTGGCGATCCATCTGGGCATCCGGGCCCTACGCGAGATCGAGCGCGTGCTGATCCCCCATTACGGCGCCGACTGCCCCGTCGCGGTCGTCTACCGCGCGTCCTGGCCCGACCAGGCGATCCTGCGGGGCACCCTGTCCGACATCCGCGAACAGGTCCGTGCCGCCAAGATCACCCGCACCGCCCTGATCCTGGTAGGCCCCGCCCTGGGGGAGGTGGGCGCGTTCCGCGACAGCGCCCTCTACGACGCGGCCCGCCCCCACGTGCTGCGGCCCGTAGCGCGTGGATAGCGTCACGAAACGATAACGCCGGAGAGGGGATCGTTTTACTCAAGGGTGCGTTCCTTCCCCAAGACGACGGGATACGGGCGGATCGTTTACGGTATCCTGTCACACGTGCGTTCGTGTTATGGTTGTGGACGGGAGGATTCGGGCATGGCCGAGGGAACGGGAACCGGCACGGCGTTCGTGCGCACGCGCGCCGCGGCGGGGCTGGCGGTGCAGGTCGGCATGGACCGCTATCCGCTGCTCGCCTGCGACGACGCGGGGTTCGAGATCGCCTGCGACATCGCGCCCCGGCTGCCGGGCCACGTGCAGATCCACCAGGGCGGCCGCCTCGTCCGGTCCGCGTTGATCGTGATGGAACGGTCCAACGGCGCGTCGGCTCATTATGCCTTCAAGCGATCTACCCCCGCCCGCGCCGCGCCGCCGGCCGACTTCGCACCCGGTACCGACGTGCCATGACGCCGGCTTGACCCCGCCCCGCGGCCAGTCCCAAAGGGACGGGAACCGACCAACGAGGGGGCACGCGATGCGAACCGTATACGTCAACGGGGACTATCTGCCAGAAGACCAGGCGCAGGTATCGATCTTCGACCGCGGCTTCCTGATGGCCGACGCCGTCTACGAGGTGACCAGCGTCCTCGACGGCAAGCTGCTCGACTTCGATGGGCATTGCGCCCGGCTCGAACGCTCCCTGGGCGAGTTGGGGATGACCATGCCCGTCACCCGCGACGAGTTGCTGGACATCCACCGCCGGCTGGTCGCGGAGAACGCGGTGGAGGAGGGCGGCGTCTACCTGCAGATCACGCGGGGCGCGGCGGACCGCGACTTCGTGTTTCCCGCCGACGACACGCCGCAGACGATGGTGCTGTTCACGCAGTCGAAGCCCGGGCTTGCGGATTCCCCGTTGGCGGCGAGGGGCATGTCCGTCGTGACCCTGCCCGACCTGCGCTGGGGGCGGCGGGACATCAAGACGGTGCAGTTGCTCTATCCCAGCATGGCCAAGATGGAGGCGAAGGCGAAGGGCGCCGACGATGCCTGGATGGTCGAGGACGGGCACGTCACCGAAGGCAGCAGCAACAACGCCTACATCGTGACGGGCGACACCATCGTCACCCGCCACCTGGGCACGGAAATCCTGCACGGCATCACCCGTGCCGCCGTGCTGCGCCTGGCTCGCGAGGCGCAGATGAAGGTCGAGGAGCGGCCCTTCTCCGTCGAGGAGGCGGCGGAGGCGGACGAGGCGTTCGTCACCTCCGCCTCCACCTTCGTGACGCCGGTGGTCGCGATCGATGGGCGCAAGGTCGGCACGGGCGAGCCCGGACCCACGGCCAAGCGCCTGCGCGAGATCTATCTCGACGAAAGCCGCCGAACCGCGATCTAGCGGCGCAGCACGGTGCCGAACAGCCCACGACCCAGGGCGGACGTGATGATGGCCTGCCGTTCGGCGGCCGACTTGCGCGTGGTGTTCGTCACGGCGCCGTAGATCTGCACGACTTGGTTGGTGCTAAGATCGCGGACGTCGACGTCGCGGAACCCGTGCCGGGGCAGTTCCCGGTCGACGACCAGACGCATCTGCGGGACCGATTGGCCCTGGAACGTCTGTGCTGCCGCGGGCACGGCCAGAAGTGCCGCCATCGCGGCGGCCAGGATCATGCGGACCATCACGACGCGCCCTCCCGGGGGTGGCTGGCGTCGAAGGCGGCCTTCTGATCGGGGGTGGCCTCGCGCTGGTGCTTGGACCTCCACTCCGCGAACGGCTCGCCATAGAACCATTCGCGTGCCTCCTCCTTCGACCAGTCGATGCCCTCGGCCGCCGCCGCCTCCTGCGACCAGCGGGACAGGCAGTTCCGGCACATGCCCGTCAGGTTCATCATGTCGATGTTCTGCACGTCGGGCCGTTCGTTCAGAAGATGGTCGCGCAGGCGGCGGAAGGCCGCCGCCTCGATCCGGGTGCGTGTCGCGTCATCCATGCGTCGTCTCCTCCAGGTCGGTCAGGGCGCCCTGCAGGGCGGGCGCCAGGCGGTCGGCCCAGTCCCGCTGGCCCGCTTCCGTCGAGATGAGGTCGTTGCGCACCTCGATCAACACGTGGAGGCGTCCATGCCGCAAGGCATGGTGGTCCATCGAATCGCCGGGCAGGTCGCCGCGATAGGGCTCGTTGGCCCCCACCATCAGGTCGGGCTGCCGCCGCAGATGCGCGATCACGGGATCGGCGAGGCGGCGGTCGTCCGCGAACAGCACGCCCACCTGCCACGGTCTGTAGGGGCGGCCGCGCAGTTGCGGCGTGAACGAATGGACCGCGCAGATCACCGGATCCGCACGCGCCGAGAGCGTGTCGGCCAGCGCGGCGTGATAGGGGCGGTGGAAGGCGTCCAGGCGGCGTTCGCGCTCCGCCGCGTCGGCACGGCGGTTGGCCGGTATGATCGTCCCGTCGTACAAGCGCATCAGCAGGGTGGGATCGTCCTCCCCCCGGTTGGGATCGATCACCAGGCGCGAGAAGGTGGACTCGACGCACGGTCCCCCCAGGCGGCGGGCCAGCGCGCGGGCCAACCCGGCCGCCCCCACGTCGTACGCGATGTGCCGATTCATGTCGGCGGGGGGCAACCCCAGGTCGCCCCCGTTCACGGACCGGGGCACGGCGTTCGACGCATGGTCACAGGTCACCACCCATCGTCCCGTGGCGCGCGGGTTGGTGACGAGGAAGGCGGTTTCGTGATCGAAGGCGCGGTCGTCCATGGCTGTTGCGATACGGCAGGCCCCGCCCCGACGCCACCCCGCGGGCGCTTGCGGGACGGTGACGCAACGGGCAGAAGGCCCCCGGACCGATAGCGTTAACGGAAGTGCCGCATGAGACGACACCGCAACGTCAAGATCGTCGCGACCCTTGGCCCCGCCTCCGACGACTACGAGACGATCCGCGGCCTGTTCGAGGCCGGCGCGGACGTGTTCCGCCTGAACATGAGCCATGGCGGCCACGAGGAGATCCGCGCCCGTCACAACATCATTCGCGACATCGAGCGGGACACGGGCCGTCCCATCTGCATCCTGGCCGACCTCCAGGGGCCGAAGCTGCGCTGCGGCGTGTTCGCGGACGACGCGGTCGAGATCGAGGCCGGGCAGCCGTTCCGCTTCGACCTCGACGACGCGCCGGGCGACGCGACCCGCGTGCAATTGCCCCACCGCGAGATCTTCGAGGCGCTGCGCCCCGGCGCGACGCTGCTGGTGAACGACGGCAAGCTGTCGCTGAAGGTGGATGCCTGCGATGCGGAATCCGCCGACTGCACGGTGGTGACGGGGGGCACGATATCGAACCGCAAGGGCGTGAACGTCCCCGACGTCGTGCTGCCCCTGGCCGCCCTGTCGGCGAAGGACCGCGACGACCTGGAGTTCGTCTGCGGGCTGGGCGTCGACTGGCTCGCGCTGTCCTTCGTGCAGCGCGCTTCCGACGTCGAGGAGGCGCGCAAGCTGGCCCGCGGGCGGGCGTCGGTCCTGTCGAAGATCGAGAAGCCCGCCGGCGTCGACTGCTTCGAGGAGATCCTGGAAGCGTCCGACGGAATCATGGTCGCCCGCGGCGACCTGGGCGTGGAACTGCCCGTCCAGAACGTCCCCCCCATTCAGAAGCGCCTGATCCGCAAGTGCCGCGCGGCGGCCAAGCCGGTCATCGTCGCGACCCAGATGCTGGAAAGCATGATCGACAGCCCCATGCCCACGCGGGCGGAGGTATCCGACGTGGCGCAGGCGATCTACGAGGGGGCGGACGCGATCATGCTGTCCGCCGAATCCGCGGCCGGATCCTATCCGTTGGAAGCCGTGCGCACGATGAACGACGTGGCCCTGTCGGTCGAGAGCGATCCGACCTACCGCGAGATCATCGAGGCCAGCCGCCAGGCGGAGCGCACGTCCACCGCCGACGGCATCGTGGCCGCCGCGCGCGAGATCGCGGAAACGACGGACGTCGTCGCCATCTGCGTGTTCAGCCATTCCGGCGCCACCGCCTTCAAGGTCAGCCGCGAACGCCCGCGCGTGCCCATCATCGCGCTGACTCCCTTCCTGGAGGCCGCGCGCCGCATGGGCCTGGCCTGGGGGACGCATTGCGTGACCACCCAGCCGGTGGAGCGGTTCAAGTACGCCGTCGTCTCCGCAGTGCGCGCGGCGAAGGCCAACGACTTCGCCACCCTGAAGGACCACGTGGTCGTCACCGCGGGCGTGCCGTTCAACGTGTCCGGCTCGACCAACATCCTGCGCGTCGCGCCCTGCGACGAGCGGCTGATCTTCGGGGCCGAAACGGACGACGACGAATAGGGCCTATCGCCCATCCGCCGCATCGCTTGCCATTTCCGGTCCGCCCCGCTAGGCGGGCCGCCTTACCGCGTCCGGGCGATTGGGATGCCTGCCGCGGCCACGATGACCCAGGAGCCCGAAATGCCCAAGATGAAGACGAAGTCGAGCGCGAAGAAGCGCTTCAAGGTGACCGCCACCGGCAAGGTGATGTCGGGTCAGGCCGGCAAGCGCCACGGCATGATCAAACGCACCAACAAGTTCATCCGCGACGCGCGCGGCATGACCACCCTGTCCAAGCCCGACGCCAAGATCGTCAAGGGCTTCATGCCCTACGACCGCTGAAGGAGGATAGAACATGTCCCGCATCACGTCCGGCAAGGTCACCCATGCCCGCCACAAGAAGGTCCTGAAGGCCGCAAAGGGCTATTATGGCCGTCGGTCCAAGACCTTCCGCACCGCCACCCAGGCCGTCGACAAGGCGAACCAGTACGCCACGCGCGACCGCAAGAACCGCAAGCGCCAGTTTCGCGCCCTGTGGATCCAGCGGATCAACGCCGCCGTCCGCGCCCATGACGCCGAGATGACGTATTCGCGCTTCATCAACGCGCTGTCCAACGCCGGCATCGAGGTCGACCGCAAGGTCCTGGCCGACCTGGCCGTGCACGAACCGGCCGCCTTCGCGGCCATCGTGGACCAGGCGAAGGCTGCCGCGCCCGCCGCCTGAGTCCGACGTCGCGCGACGAGTACGGGCCGTCCCCATCCGGGGCGGCCCTTTCCATGTCCAGGGGACACGATCATGCGCTTCCTTGCCCTATGCGCCCTCGCGATTTTCGGCGGCTGCGGCACGCCCGCGCCCGACGCGGGACGCCTGCTGACCATAGGCGACAGCGTGATGGCGTGGAACGGCGACAGGGGCATACCGGAGGTCGCGGCCACGACGCGGGGGCTGCCGCTGGTGGACGCGTCGCGGTCGGGGTCGCGGGTCGTGCAGGACAACGGCGTGCTGTCGGCCCTGGGGCTGGACATCGCCGGGCAATGGGCTGCGAACCGGGGCCGTTGGGCTGCGGTGGCGATGACGGGCGGGGGGAACGACCTGCGCGGTACCTGCGGCACGGCGGACGTGGACAGCGCGCGCGACGCGCTGATCGGGCCCGGCCTGGATGGTGCGATTCCAGCCCTGGTGGCCGACATGCTCGCGGCAGGTTCGCCGGTGGTCTATGTCGGCTACTACGATGCGAACCCGGAGGTCACGACCGGGTTCTCGGCCTGCCAGCCCGCCTTCGACGTGATGAACGCGCGCATGGCCGCGCTGGCGGACCGGACGCGCGGGCTGACCTTCCTGGACGCGGGCACGGTGATCGATCCGGCGGACGGGTCGCTCTTGGCAGCCGACGCCGTGCATCCTTCGCCGCGCGGATCCCAGTTGATCGGGGCGGCGTTGGCGTCGGTGCTGCCCTAGAACGGGATCGCCACCGACAGGTTGATCACCGCGTCCACGTCGTCCGCGGTGGGCAGGAGCGTCAGGCGATACTCCGCCTGCTCCCGCCGGTAGGCGAGCGTCGCAGTCGCGAGCGGTATGAACCCTTCGAGGTTGGGGATGTCCGAGATTTCGTTGGCGAGCTCGTCGTAATAGGCCGTCCCGACGCTCAACGCGCCGCGCAGTTCACCACCGGGCACCCGCGTCAGGGGTGCGGACAGCCCGGCCAGGACGATCGGCGACACCTCCCGGTACGAATTGTAGAAGACGCCACCCTCGACGTGCCATTCCCAGCCCGGCCGGGCGGCGTCCCAGCGCCGACCGAACGTCACGCCCGGATTAACGTCGTTCAGATCGCCCGTTCCGACATGGGCGGTTCCCACGACCACCCCGACATACCGGTCCTGTGCGGCAGCCGGTTGTGCGGCGCAGGCGACAGTCAGGACGAGGATCGTGGTGCGGATCATGGCGGGACCTTCGGGGAATGCTTGACGTCGCTGGGATGAAACCATGTTCCCCCAAGCGCCGATAGGGGAATGCCGCCCATGCTCGAACTGCTGACGTCGCCCGAAGCCTGGGCCGCCTTCGCCGCGCTCGTCACGCTGGAGATCGTGCTGGGGATCGACAACCTGATCTTCATCTCCATCGTCGCCGCCAAGGTGCCGGTCCATCAGCAGGACACCGCGCGCCGGGTCGGCATCGCCCTGGCCCTGGTCCTGCGGCTGGGGATGCTGGCAGGCATCGCATGGATCGTCGGCCTGACGGCGCCCGTCATCGATCTGGGGCTGACCGGCCCACCGGGCGAGCATGGCGAGCCGACCTTCGAGACGCAGTTCTCCTGGCGCGACATCATCCTGATCGCGGGCGGGCTGTTCCTGTTCTGGAAGGCCACGTCCGAGATCCGCGAGAAGTTGAACCCGGAGGAGACGGCCACCGGCAAGCCGCGCGGCGCCTCGTCGACGCTGGCCGCCGCCATCGTGCAGATCATCCTGCTGGACCTGGTCTTCTCGATCGATTCCATCCTGACCGCCGTGGGCATGACCGACGAGGTGCCGATCATGGTGGCCGCCGTGATCGTGGCCGTGACGATGATGCTGTTGGCGTCCGGCCCCGTGATGCGGTTCGTGCAAGCCAACCCATCGGTCGTGATGCTGGCCCTGTCCTTCCTCTTGATGATCGGGATGGTGCTGGTCGCCGACGGGTTCGGGCGGCACGTGCCGAAGGGCTATATCTACGCCGCGATGGCCTTCGCGGCCTTCGTGGAGGTGCTGAACCTCCTGGCCCGGCGCAGGCGGCGCAGGCGCGAGGGGCTGTCTGCCTGACGCGGTTGCGCGTGCTGAAGGGGCGCGATACCCCCGCCGCGATTGACCGGAGGGGCCGATGGACGACCTGCGCGACAAGTACCTGACCGCAATCCGCAACGCCGCTGACGAGGGCACGCTGGAGGAGGTCCGCCTGGCCGCCATCGGAAAGAAGGGCGAGGTCGCGCTGATGATGCGCGAACTGGGCCGCATGACGCCCGAGGAACGCAAGACCGCCGGTCCCGCCCTGAACGCCCTGCGCGACGAGATCGCATCCGCCCTGGCCGCCCGCAAGCATGGGTTGGAGGATGCGGCCCTGGACGAACGCCTGGCGTCCGAATGGCTGGATGTCAGCCTTCCCGCCCGCACCCGCCGCCGGGGCACGATCCACCCCGTCAGCCAGGTGACCGAGGAAGTGACGGCCATATTCGCCGATATGGGGTTCGGTGTCGCCGAAGGTCCCCAGATCGAAACGGACTGGTACAACTTCGACGCGTTGAACATTCCCGGTCATCATCCTGCCCGCGCGGAGATGGACACGTTCTACATGGCGCGCGCGGACGGCGACGACCGCCCGCCCCACGTGCTGCGCACCCATACCAGCCCCGTGCAGATCCGCGCGATGCAGGACCGTGGCGCGCCGATCCGGGTCATCTGCCCGGGGCGGGTCTATCGTGCCGATTACGACCAGACCCACACGCCCATGTTCCATCAGGTCGAAGGGCTGGCGCTGGACCGCGACATCTCCATGGCCAACCTGAAATGGTGCCTGGAGGAGTTCTGCCGCGCCTTCTTCGAGTTGGACGACCTGGAGTTGCGGTTCCGCGCCTCGCACTTCCCCTTCACCGAACCGTCGGCGGAGGTCGACATCCGGTGTTCGTGGGAAGGTGGGACGCTGAAGCTGGGGCAGGGCGACGACTGGCTGGAGATCCTGGGCTCCGGGATGGTCCACCCGAAGGTGCTGCGTGCGGGGGGGATCGATCCGGACGCGTGGCAAGGCTTCGCCTTCGGCATGGGGATCGACCGCATCGCCATGCTGAAATACGGCATCCCGGATCTGCGCGCGTTCTTCGACAGCGACCTGCGATGGCTGCGCCATTACGGGTTCGGGGCGCTGCAGGTTCCCGCGCGCCACGCGGGCTGACGCTTCATGCCGCGTTAAGGTCCTTGCCCTAGGCGGGGGGGATGACCACGTCGCCCCCTTCGCGGACCGCCCGGCGCCTGCCCGACTGCCGTGGTTCCATGATGCGCGTCGGACGATGCCGCGGCTTCGTCCTGACGGCCGGGATGATGGCCGTGCTCGTGGTCACGGCCGAAACGGAGGAGGTCCGTGCCGAGGCGGAGGCCGAGTTCCGCACCGCCATCCGAAACCTGCACGCCACGCTGGCGGATTCCGCCGATTGCATGGCCGCGCTGCCCCGTACGGTCGCCGCCGACATCGCCGCGGTGCGCGACTTCGCCGACGTGCTGCTGCCCTTCGACGCGCGGGACGACCTGTGCCTCGACAGCCGGATCGCGACGCGTCTGGCCCGGCAGGCGCGGTGGACGGCCTTGCCTGCGCTCTATAACATCGTGGGCGCCTTCGACGTGATGCTGACCGAGGAGCGGGAAGAAGCGATCGTAGCCCTGCGCGACCGATCCGTCCGCATGGAGGGAATGTTCGAGGAGATGCAGAAGATCGGCCGGACCATTCGGCTGGTGTCCTTGAACGCGGCGGTGGAGGCGGCGCGGACCGGCGGCGCGTCCGGCGCGGCCTTCGGGGTCATCGCCACCGAGGTGCGCAACCTGGCGACCCAGGCGTCCACCTTGCTGGCTCGGACGCGTGCGGACATCGCCTCGGACCGGGCCCCTTGAACGCCGCGTCTGCCGTTTCCAGGGGCATCGACGCGGATCTCGACCTGTCGACGGCCGCCGGCCGGATCACCGCCATGGGACGCCTTCGCGCCGCGCTGTCCCTGGTGGCGGGTCGGGCGCTGATGTGCGCCACGGCGCCGGACGGATCGGCCAAGGCCGCGGCGCGTAGGGACCTGCGCGACGCGGTCGGCCACTGCTCCGCCGCCATCGCCGCCCTGTCGGTCGTCTGGGCGGAGGAAGCGGTGCGGAACGCGGAGGCGTGCCGCGTCGTGCGGGGGTTCGACGCGCTGCACGCTGGGCTGGGGACCGATCCGGATCTGGACGGAGCGCGGCGGTTCTTCGCATCGATGGCCGATCGGGTCGTCCCGGCCGTGCAGGCGATCATGACCTCGCAGATCCTGGCCGAATGGGACCGCATCCGTGAGGCGGAGGTCGCGTTGCAGGCGCGCAACGCCGAGATCCTGTCCATGTGCCACGACATCGAGGGGATCGCCCGCACCGTCCGGCTGGTCGCGGTGAACGCCGCCGTGGAAGCCGCCCGGGCCGGGGGGACGTCCGGACAGGTGTTCACGGTCATCGCCAAGGACGTCCGTGACCTCGCCGGTCGCGCCGCGGCGGCCGCGGCGAACGGGCGGGCGCATCTGAGCTGATCGGGGCCGCGGACGGGTTCCACCCCGACATCGAAGCGTATAGGTCCCCGCCGGACCCATGCCCCCGACCGGACGAGACGGATGAAGTTCACGCTATCCTGGCTGAAGCGCCACCTGGACACCGAGGCCGACGTCGCCACGATCGCCGATGCCCTGACCGACCTGGGCCTGGAGGTGGAGGGCGTGCAGGATCGCGCCGCGCGGCTGAACGATTTCCGCCTGGGCTTCGTGGAGGCGGCGGAGGGGCATCCCGATGCGGATCGTCTGAAGGTCTGTCGCGTTGCGACGGCCGACGGCCCGACCCAGATCATCTGCGGTGCCCCCAATGCGCGGGCGGGCATCACGGTCGTCGTCGCCAGCCCCGGCACCTATGTCCCCGGCATCGACACGACGATCCAGGTGGGCAGGATCCGAGGCGTGGAAAGCCACGGCATGATGTGCTCCGAGCGCGAGATGGAACTGTCGGACGAACACGACGGCATCATCGAACTCCCCTCGGGCGAGGTTGGCGAACGTTACGTCGACTGGCTGGCCGCGAACGACCCCGCCAAGGTGGATCCGGTGATTGAGATCGCCATCACCCCCAACCGCGGCGATGCCCTGGGCGTGCGCGGCATCGCCCGCGACCTGGCGGCCCGCGGCCTGGGCACCCTGCGCGACATGCCCGATCCGGTGGTGGACGGCACGTTCCCCTGTCCGCTGGGCGTGACCATCGACGACGACACGCGCGATGGCTGCCCCGTCTTCGCCTTGCGCATGGTGCGCGGCGTGACGAACGGTCCCAGCCCCGAATGGCTGCAGGCCAAGCTGCGCGCCATAGGGTTGCGTCCCATCAGTTTCCTGGTGGACGTGACCAACTGGTTCACCCACGACCTGAACCGGCCCCTGCATGTCTTCGACGCCGACGTCGTGCAGGGTGACCTGCGCGTTCACCGCGCCGCGGGGGGCGAGACGATCACGGCCCTGGACGATCGTGACTACGTGCTGCCGGCGGGCGCGATGGTCATCTCCGACGATGGGGGTCCCGAAAGCATCGCGGGCATCATGGGGGGCGGGCATTCCGGCGTGACGGACGCGACCACCAACGTCCTGATCGAGAGTGCGTATTGGGATCCCGTGCAGATCGCCACGGCGGGCCGGGCCCTGCGGATCAACTCGGATGCGCGCTATCGGTTCGAACGCGGGGTGGACCCGGTCTTCACGCCCGATGGGGTCGATCATGCCGCGGCCATGATCTTGGACCACGCGGGCGGCGAAGCGTCCGACAGGGTCGTCGCGGGCGCGGTGCCCGACGTGGCGCGCAGCTATGGGTTGTCCACCGATCGCGTCGTGTCACTGGTCGGCATGGACATCCCGGCGGCCGATCAGCGCGCGTCCCTGACCGCGCTGGGCTTCCGCGTGGAGGGCGAGGCGCCCGCCGTCACCGTTCACGTTCCGCCCTGGCGCGGCGACGTGCAGGGCGAGGCCGACCTGGTGGAGGAGGTCGCGCGCATCGCGTCCCTGACCGAGCTGAAGGGGCGTCCGATGGCCCGCCCGCCCGGCGTGGCGAGGCCCGTCCTGACGCCGATGCAGTCGCGCGAACGGATGGCTCGACGCACCGCGGCGGCGCTGGGCTACGACGAATGCGTGACCTACAGCTTCGTGGACGGGGCCGCCGCCGCGCTGTTCGGCGGCGGGACCGACACGACCCGGCTGGAGAACCCGATCAGCGCCGATCTGTCCCATATGCGACCCTCGCTCCTGCCTGGGTTGCTTCGGGCCGCGGCCCGCAACCAGGCGAGGGGGCAGAACGATCTGGCCCTCTTCGAGGTGGGGGCCGCCTTCGACGACGGCGAGCCCGGGGCGCAGCACGTCGAGGTCGCGGGTCTGCTGACGGGGCATGCCGCGCCGCGCGGGGTCCACGGCGAGCGCCGGCCCGTCGATGCGTTCGACGCGAAGGCCGACGCCGAGGCGATCCTGTCGGCCATCGGGGCGCCGGCACGGGCGCAGATCCTGCGGGATGCGCCGGGCTGGTTCCATCCCGGCCGATCCGGACGCATCGGCTTGGGGCCGAAGAAGATCCTGGCGATCTTCGGCGAGGTGCATCCCCGCGTGCTGCGGGCCCTCGACGTGAAGGGTCCCGCCGTGGCCTTCGCCGTCCTGCCGGAGGGCGTTCCGTTCCCGAAGGCCACCAGTGCGGCGCGTGCGCCCCTGGTGCTGTCCGACCTGCAGGCGGTCGAACGCGACTTCGCCTTCGAACTGGACGGCCGGGTCGCGGCGCAGGATGTCGTCAGCGCCGCGGCGGGGGCGGACAAGGATCTGATCGAGTCGGTGCGCGTCTTCGACGAGTTCACGGGCGGATCGCTGCGGGAGGGACGCAAGAGCGTGGCCATCGCCGTGCGCCTGCAGCCGACCGACGCCACCCTGACCGATGCTCAGATCGAGGCGGTCGGTGCGAAGGTGGTGGAGAAGGTGATCAAGGCGACCGGTGGGACGCTGCGGGGCTGACGGCGGCGCGTCAGGCCTTGATGAACCGGAACACCGCCGATGCGGCCCACCCCGCGAAGATCGCGATCCCGAGGGACATCAGTCCGTAGATCAGCGGTTGCTCGTGCGCCAAGTTGTAGAGGAACCGTTCCAGTCCGACCTTCCGGACGGAGATGACCGTGTCGTAGCGCGTGCGGACGACTCCGTCGCGCGTCAGGAAGATGCGGATCGCATAGGTCCCCTCGACCAGGTTGGCCGGCAGCCGGACCTCGGTGCTGAACAGGGTGTCGTCGGTCAGGAACAGTGGACTGTCGGAGGTCTGGAACGCGCCTTCCCGCTCGCGGATCCGGATCAGCGCTTCCGTGAACTTGTCCGCGTTCAGGCCTTCGGCCGCCATCACGCCGCGCAGCGCCCGCCCGGGCGAGATGAAGTATCGTTCGTCCTCCGACCCCAGCAGGATCTGGGCGATGGGGGCGCTGGCCGCGACGGCATAGAAGCTGGGCGCCCGTTCGATCACCGCGGCATCGGTGTTCACCCAGATCCCCAGCCGCCGTTCCTTGCGTCGCACGGTGGTCGGAACCTCCGGCCCGGACACGGTGACGATGACGCCCAGCTTGCTGTCGTCGGGGGCGGGCAGGTCGCGCACGATCGCGCCGTAGACGAGGATCTCCGACCCGGTGAAGGCCGTGTCGATCTGCACGCGGTTCTGTGAGAGGGCGGCGACCACGCGCTCCGCCGAGGCCGGTGTCGCCCATGCGAGAATCAGGAGGGCCAGGACCCGGATCACCGGTCCACCCCCGTCCCCAGGGAGTAAAGCTCAGCCGGTTCGAGCAGGAGGCCGGCTGCCAGCGTGCCGCAGACCGCAAGAACCAGGAGCGCCAGGAGGATGCGGAGCTGTTCGGCCTTCAGGCGCGTTCCGATGCGGGTGCCCACCTGCGCCCCGACGACCCCGCCCACCAGCAGCAGGACGGCCAGCACCATGTCCACGGTATAGTTCGTCGTCGCGTGCAGCAGCGTCGTGAACGCCGTGACGAAGATGATCTGGAACAGCGACGTGCCGACCACGACCTTCGTCGGCATCCCCAGCAGATAGATCATGGCCGGCACCATGATGAACCCGCCGCCCACGCCCATGATCGCGGCCAGGACGCCGACCGACAGGCCGACCAGCAGGGGCGGGATCACGCTGATGTAGAGGCCGCTGGTCCGGAACTTCATCTTGAAGGGCAGGGCGTCCAGCCATCCCCGCTGGCGGCGCACCGTCTTGGGCGCGGGGCCCGTCCGACGCGCCTTGCGGATCGCGTTCAGGCTTTCGACGAACATCAGGGCGCCGATGACGCCGAGGAACACGACGTAGCACAGGCGGACCAGCAGATCGACCTGCCCCAACCCACGCAGGTAGTTGAAGAGCTGCACGCCCAGGGCCGCGCCGACCAGGCCCCCGATCAGCAGCACCCAGCCCATGCGGAAGTCGACCGTCCGTCGCTTCACGTGCGCCAACACGCCCGAGAAGGAGGACGCCACGATCTGATTCGCCTCCGTCGCGACGGCGACGGCGGGCGGGATGCCGATCATGAACAGAAGCGGCGTCATCAGGAAGCCGCCGCCGACGCCGAACATGCCAGATAGGACGCCCACCATTCCGCCCAGCCCCAACAGGAGGAAGGCGTTGACCGATACCTCGGCGATGGGAAGGTAGATCTGCACGGGCATCACCGGACGGGCGGGTGTGGTCCGTCTAAAGGGCACGCGTCGGGCGGTGTCAAACCCGCGCGACCGGCCGGGATCGGTCCGCGACCCCGTGGCGCCATGTCGGCAGGTCGGTTGGACCTAATGGCGGATGCGGCAATGCTGCGCTGCGGCGGTGTTTTCTTCTCGGGCCTGGGGCGCGGGGGCGTCCGGGGGGGTGCGCCGAGGGGGGAGTGTGGCGTCGAGCGGGGTGCGGGGCAAGGGGTGCGGTTCGGGCTTGATAGCAAGGGCGCGGCGCCCGTCCCGCTCCGGCGGGCGGGCGTTCGGATGCGGCGCGGGGGGCGTGCCGGACGGCGTCTGCGGAGCGTCTGCCGCATGTCTGCTGCGTGTCGGACAAATGTGCCCCGGGCGTGCGACGGGCGTGTGACCGGCGTGCCCCGGACCGGCGGGTCGAGCCCGACCATGGCGGGTCGCATAGGCGGCGGGCGCGACGGCGGGGGTGGCAGGGTGGTCGATCGAGCCGCGTGCCTCCGACATCCGATCGGGTGGGATTCGGCCCAGCGGGGTGGCCCCCCGATCCCGGCCTCAGCGTTCCTTCACGTAGGGTTCGCCACCCGCACGGGGCGGGATCGCCTTGCCGACGAAGCCCGCCAGGATCACCACGGTCAGGATATAGGGCAGGGCCTGCATGAACTGCGTAGGCACGTCGAACCCGGCGATGTCGATGTTCTGGTACCGGTTGCCCAGGGCTTCCAACAGGCCGAACAGGAAGCAGGCCCCCAGCGCATACCAGGGTCGCCACTTGGCGAAGATCAGGGCGGCGAGCGCGATGAAGCCGCGGCCCGCCGACATCTCCTTGACGAAGCCCGCGGACAGCGCGGTGGCGAGATACACGCCGCCGATGCCGCACAGGACGCCCGCGATCATCACGGCCGCATAGCGCAGGCCGACGACGCTGACGCCCGCCGTGTCCACCGCGGCGGGGTTCTCGCCCACGGCCCGCAGACGCAGCCCGAACCGGGTGCGGAACAGGATCCACCACGTCAGCGGCACGGTCCCCAGCGCAAGGTAGACCAGGATCGAATGGCCCGACAGGATCTCGGCGTAGATCGGCCCCAGGACGGGGACGTCGGCCAGCGCGGCGGCAAAGGGAAGGTCCACACTGCCGAAGCGGGCCGGGCCCTCCAGTTGCGGCGTGCGGCCGCCCAGGGCGAACCAGGCCTCGCCGATGACGACCGTCATGCCCGACGCCAGGAAGTTGATCGCAACGCCGGAGATCAGTTGGTTTCCCCGGAACGTGATGGAGGCCACGCCGTGGACCAAGGCCAGGACGCAGCTGGCCCCGATGCCCGCGGCCAGCCCGATCCAGGCCGATCCGGTCGCGAACGCGGCTGCCGCCGAGAAGAAGGCCGACGCCAGCAGCTTGCCTTCCAGGCCGATGTCGAAGATCCCCGCCCGTTCGCTGAACAGCCCTGCCAGGCAGGCCAGCAGCAGGGGCGTCGCCAGGCGAAGCGCGCTGTCGAGGATCTGGATGGCATCGGCGAAGTCCATGGATCAGCTCCGATCGGTGGCGAGGCGGAAGGCGAAGAGCGTGAAGACGGCACCCAACGTCACCTCGATCCACCGCCGCGCGTGGGCATAGGCGGCGCGCGCGGGGGGCGAGGATAGGACCAAGGCATAGGCGGCATGGATCAATGCGGATTGCGCGACGGCACCGGCGACGAAGATCGCGACGACCGGCCAGGGCGCGTCGACGATGCCGCCCAGGGCCGCGATGGCCAGCCAGAAGGCCAGGGCCTTCGGGCTGGACAGGCTGACCGCCAGGGTCGCGCGATAACCGCCGCCGGCTGCGGACCGGGACGGCGCCCTGGTGCCCGACGCGGCCCGGCGGAACGCGCCGTAGGCCAGCCAGAGCAGGAAGGCCGCGCCGGCGAAACGGACCCACCACAACCCTTCGCTCAGCACGGCCGCAGCGGATGCCAGACCGAGGGACACGGCAAGCGCCAGGATCCCCGCCGCCGTCGCGGTCCCCAGCGCGCCGCGCAATGCGCCCAGTCGATCCCCCGTCGCGGCACGGGCCAGGATGACGGCGACGACGGGACCGGGTGTCAGGGCCGATACCAGCTGGATGCTCCAGGCCGCGAACAACCCGGGCAGGTATTCCGTCAGACCCGTCACCGGTCGGTCGCCAGACGGAGAGCCATCAGCGCCATGAAGCCGCCCAGGGCGCCTTCGACCCAGCGGCGGAAGCGGGCATAGAGGGTCCGGATCGGCGCGGCCGACAGCAGGATGGCCCAGGCGCCGTGACACGCGAAGCTGACGAGCCATGCGCCCGCGACGAAGGCCAGGACGATGCCCGGGCCGCCGCCCTGCGTGGCGCCGACGGCCGCGATGGCGAGCCAGAACGCGATGGCCTTCGGGTTCGTCACCTGCAGCAGCACCCCCATCGCGAAGTAGCGCGGGGAGGAATACGCCGGCACGTCCGCGGTGGCGACGGCGGGCGGCGCGATGGCCTTCCGCAGCGATCCCCAGGCGAGGTACAGCAGATAGGCCGCCCCGATCAGGCGGAGCCCCGTCATGGCCCAGGCCGCCTGCTGCAGCAGCAGGCCCACGCCGATCAGGGTCAGGAGGTTGATGACCACGCTGCCCGAAGCGATGCCTGCCGCCGCCACCAGGGCGGGGCGTCGGCCGCGTGCGGTCCCTATGCCCAGCAACATGGCGACCGCGGGTCCGGGTGACGATGCCGCGACGAACAGGATGGCATAGGCGGCCGCGAAGCCGGGCAGGAACGGGGCGATGTCGGTCACGGGATCCTCCGGAATGGACGGGGGATCAGCCTGCCTTCCACCGGGTGAAGGGACGACCCGGATCCTGCGGGATCGGATGTCACGACTGGGTCCCGGTGACGGGATCGTTGTCGGCGCCCTTCGGGCTGGTCGGACCCGGCGCGGCGGGACGGCGGCGGCGCGACAGGAACGCGGCCTCCAACGGGGCGCGGACCATGTTGTCGAGCGCCCCGGTGAACAGGATCACCAACGCCTGGATCACGAGGATGATCTCGCGCGTCATGCCGTTCATCTCGAAGGTCAATTCGCCCCCGCCCTGATACAGCGCGCCGAACAGGAGCGCCGCCAGGAACACGCCCACGGGATGCGACCGTCCCATCAGGGCGACCGCGATGCCCACGAAGCCCGCGCCCTGGACGGGGTCGATGACCAGGCGTTCCGCCTCGCCCATGACGGAGTTGGTCGCCATCAGTCCGATCAGCCCGCCCGAGATCAGCATGGCGATCATGATGATCTTGGTGGGCGAGGTCCCGGCATACTTGGCCGCCTGCTCCGAATGGCCGAAGGCGCGGATCTCGTAGCCCAGGCGCGACTTCCAGATCAGCGCCCAAACGAAGACGCAGGCGGCGATGGCGAGGAAGAACGAGACGTTCAACGGGGTCGACCGGCTGAAGCCCAGCCAGGGCAGGACGTCGTAGGCGTTGGGCAGATGCACGGCGTCGGCGAAGCGCGCCGTTTCGGGCGACCCGCCCGCGCCGGGCACCAGCAGGACGCGTGACAGCAGGAACACCATCAGGGCGGATGCGATGAAGTTGAACATGATTGTCGTGATGACGATGTGGCTGCCGCGCTTGGCTTGAAGGTAGGCGGGGATCGCGGCCCAGGCCGCGCCGAACAGCGCGGCGCCGACCGTCGCGGCCAGGATGGCGACCGACCAGTGCGGCAGGGGCAGGTTCAGCAGCACAAGCGCGACGCCCAGCCCCCCCAGCGCAGCCTGCCCCTCGCCGCCGATGTTGAACAGCCGCGCATGGAACGCGACCGCCACGCCCAGGCCCGTGAAGATGAAGTTCGTCGCATAGAACAGCGTGTAGCCCCAGCCATAGGCCGAGCCGACCGAGCCGTTCACCAGGATGTACAGCGCCTCGAACGGGTCCTTGCCGATCAGGGCCACGACCACGCCCGACAGGACCAGCGCCAGCAGGAGGTTGATCAGCGGCACGAGGATGACGTCGACCCAGGTCGGCAGCGCGTCGTTCATTCGGCGGCCTCCGCGCCCGTCATCCCCGCCATCAGCATGCCCAGTTCCCCCTGGTCGGTTTCCGACGCCAGGCGTTCGCCCATGATGCGGCCGTCGAACATGACGGCGATGCGGTCGGACAGGGCCATGATCTCGTCCAGCTCGACGCTGACCAGCAGGATGGCCTTGCCTCGGTCGCGGAGGGCCACGATCTGCTCGTGGATGAACTCGATGGCGCCGATGTCGACGCCGCGGGTGGGCTGGCCGATCAGCAGGAGGTCGGGGTCGCGCTCGATCTCGCGGGCCAGCACGATCTTCTGCTGGTTGCCGCCGGAGAAGTTCTTGGCGGCAAGGCTCGGGTCCGGGGGGCGGACGTCGAAGCGTTCCATCTTGGCCGCGCAATCGGCCCGCATCGCGGCCTGGTCCATCAGGACGCCGCGGCCGAACATCGCGTCGTGGTGATAACCGAAGGCCACGTTCTCCCATGCGTGGAAGTCCATGATCAGGCCTTCGCGCTGCCGGTCCTCCGGCACGTGGGCGATGCCCCGCGCGCGGCGCGTGCGGGCGTCGGACGCTGTGCCCGTGACGTCGATGGGTCGACCCTTCATCCGGATCGTGCCGGTGGCCTTCTCGTAGCCGCCCAGAACCTCGAGCAGTTCGGACTGACCGTTGCCCGCGACGCCGGCCAGGCCCAGCACCTCGCCCGCGCGGATGTCGAAGCTGATGCCCTTCAGGCGTTCCACCCCCTGGTCGTCGACCACGTGCAGGTCGCGGACCTCCAGGATGACGTCGCCCGGCGTGGCGGGGGCCTTGTCGACCTGCAGCAGCACCTTGCGGCCCACCATCAACTCGGCCAGTTGCTCGGGCGACGTCTCGGCGGTCGACACCGTGGCCGTCATCTCGCCCCGCCGCATGACGCTTACGCTGTCGGTCACCTCCATGATCTCGCGGAGCTTGTGGGTGATCAGGATGATGGTCTTCCCCTGATCGCGCAGACCCTTGAGGATGCGGAACAGGTGGTCGGCCTCCGCGGGCGTCAGGACGCCCGTGGGCTCGTCCAGGATCAGGATGTCGGCTTCCCGGTACAGGGCCTTCAGGATCTCGACCCGCTGCTGCTGACCCACGCCCAGATCCTCGACGACCGCGTCGGGATCGACGTCCATCTCGTATTCGTGGGCCAGGTCGGTCAGCAGCCTGCGCGCCTTGGCCAGGCTGGGCCGCAACAGCGCGCCGTCCTCCGCGCCCAGGATCACGTTCTCGAGCACGGTGAAGTTGGGGACCAGCTTGAAGTGCTGGAACACCATGCCGATGCCCGCGTCGATCGCGGCCTGGCTGTCCGCGATCTCGACCCGGCGGCCGCCGATCAGGATCTCGCCCGCATCGGCCCTGTAGAAGCCATACAGGATGGACATCAGCGTGGACTTGCCGGCGCCGTTCTCGCCGATGATGCCGTGGATCGTGCCGCGGCGGACTCGTATGTCGATGTCCTTGTTGGCCTGCACCGGCCCGAACGCCTTGGAGATGCCCCGGAGTTCGATCGCCAACGGTTCCGCGGCGTCCGTGCCCCCAGGTCCGGTCATTCGGATTCCACGAAGCCCGTGACCCGCACCAATCCGCCGTCGCCGGCCTGCGCCACGAAGGTCAGCTCGGCGAACGGCTCGCCCCCGCGGTTCAACCTGGCGCGGACCTTCGCCATGCCGTGCGTCACCTGCGGCGTGCCCAGGGGCAGCAGCATGGCGTCGGGCAGGTTCGTGCGGAAGATGGTCAGGTACTGCGCCATGCCGTCCGCCCCCTCGAAGGGCGCGGGCGCATGGGGATCCTCGTAAAGGAACGAGGCCGCGAGGGCCTCGTCCAGTATCGTCGCGCGGGCGTCCGCGTCGGCCTCGTTCCAGGCCGACAGCAGCGTCACCAGCATCTCACCCGCGTCGGCCACGTTTCAGAAGGCCGGGCAGGACAGGTCGGAGGTGTAGTCGTGGACCTCGATCTCGCCGGCGATGATCTGCGCCTTCGCCTCCTCGACGGCGGCCTGCATGTCGGCATCCACCAGGTCGGCGTTGTTCTCGTCCATGGCGAAGCCAACGCCTTCGTTGTCCAGCCCCATGACCGAGATGCCGCTTTCCAGCTCGCCCGCGGCGGCCTGCGTGAAGCTGTCGTAGACGGCGTTGTCCACGCGCTTGACCATCGACGTCAGGATGGAGCCCGGATGCAGATAGTTCTGGTTGCTGTCCACGCCGATCGCCAGGATCCCCTCGTCCGCGGCGGCCTGAAGCACGCCGATGCCCGTGCCGCCGGCCGCGGCGAACACCACGTCCGATCCCTGGCTGATCTGGCTGCGCGTCAATTCCGCGCCCTTCACCGGGTCGTTCCAGGCCGTGGGCGTCGTGCCCGTCATGTTGACGATGACGTTCGTGTCCGGATCGACCGCCTTAGCGCCCTGCGCATAGCCGCACGCGAACTTCGAGATCAGGGGCACGTCCATGCCGCCGATGAAGCTGACGGTGCCGGTCTCGGACGCCATCGCGGCCATCATGCCGACCAGATACGAGCCTTCGTGCTCGGAAAAGACGATGGACTTCACGTTGGGCTTGTCGACGACCATGTCGACGATCACGAAGTCGGTGTCGGGATAGTCGTCCGCGACCACGTCCAGCGTGGACGCGTTGGCGAAGCCCAGCACCACGATCGGGTTCGCGCCCCGCTCGGCCATGCGGCGCATGGTCTGCTCGCGCTGCGCCTCGTTGGCCAGTTCCGTTTCCTGGTACTCGCCGCCCGTCTCCTCGACCCAGCGCTGGGCGCCGTTAAAGGCGGATTCGTTGAACGACTTGTCGAACTTGCCGCCCAGGTCGATGATCAGGCCGGGTTCGGCGTCCTGGGCGGCGGCCGCCCCCGTGGTCAGGGCCAGCGCGCAGGCGGCCCCCATCAGCTTCGTCATGACACGCATGTCTTCGATTCTCCCGTTGGACGGGCGCGCGGATGTGCGGGATGTCCCCCCGGCGCCCCTTATTCATGGCGGATTTAGGCCGCAGGGGGGCGGGAAGGTCAAGGCTGGTCGGCGGATGCGCCCCCCGTGCCGTCGCGGAACAGGCCCCCCGCCAGGTCCTTGCGCATCGCGATGGCGTCCGTGCCTCCGTAGTAGCCGGGCCTGCGCCCGACCTCGCGCCATCCGGCCCGGGCATAGAGCGCGCGGGCCGGCACGTTGTCGGCGGACACCTCCAGGAAGGCGGCTTCCGCGCCGCGCGCGGCGGCCTGCCGTTCGAACGCATCCAGCAACGCCGTGGCCGTTCCGCGGCGGCGGCGGTCGGGGGCCACGACCAGGGTCAGCAATTCCACCTCGTCGGCCATGACCCGACCCAGCGCGAAGCCGTGCGCGTCGCCGTCCTCCGGCACGAAGAAGCACGTGGGGTCGCGCTGCGCTGCCGCAAAGGATCCAGCGGACCATCGGGCAGCGCCGTCGAAGGCGGACGCGTGAAGCGCCGCCAGATCGTCGGGTGAGGTCATGTGGTGCCTTCGATCGCCGCGATCAGCTTAGCGAACGGGCATCCTGAATCAATGCGGAAGGATGACGGGCGGCGGATCGGCGGGCGGCGCGGCATCGGCAGGCTGCGGATAGATGGGAGCCGGCGGGGGCACGGGCTCCGATGCCCCACCGGCCAGCCGGGCGATCGACGCGGCCAGGGGGGCGGGCGCGACCGAGGGGGCGGCGACCATGGCGGCGGCGGGGCCGGTCACGCGACCGGGCCATCCCTCCGGCGGTGGCAGGTTCGCGTCGCGTGTCACCAGCCGTCCCCCCCAGCCCAGGTGGATCCGGTGGCGGGGCGCGGGCAGAGCCACGCACACGTCGTCGAGCCCATCCGAATACGCCACGACCGATCCCACCCCCACGGCCCGCACGTCCAGTCCCAGCGCCAGGCCGCGCGCGGCGGAGATCGCGATGCGCAGCCCGGTGAAGTTGCCCGGCCCGGTTCCGACGCCGATACGGTCGAGGTCGGTCCAGCTCAGCCCCGCGATGCGCAGCACGTCCTCCACCAGGGGCATCAGGCGCTCGGCCTGCCCCCGCTGCATCGGCTCGAACGTTTCGGCCAGGACGGCGCCCCCGCGAAGGACGGCACAGGCGCAATGGGGGCCGGACGTGTCGAACCCCAGGACCGTGCGGTCAGACACCGACGGGCCGCACCTCCAGCACTTCGGGGATGTAGTGACGCAGGAGGTTCTCGATGCCCATCTTCAACGTCATCGTGGACGACGGACAGCCCGCGCAGGCGCCCCGCATCTGCAGATACACGACGCCGCGATCGAAGCCGTGGAACGTGATGTCGCCCCCATCCTGCGCCACGGCGGGGCGGACACGCGTGTCCAGCAGCTCCTTGATCTGCCCCACGACCTGGGTGTCGGCCTCGTCGTGGTTGGCGCCGTGCGCAGCCTGCGTCTCGCCCTCCATCACGGGGTCGCCGGACTGGAAGTGGTCCATGATCGCACCCAGGATGGCGGGCTTCACGTGGTCCCATTCGGTGCCGTCGTCCTTCGTGACCGTCACGAAGTCGTTGCCCAGGAACACCCCGCCCACGCCCGACACGCCGAAGATCCGGCGTGCCAGGGGCGACGGGGCGCCCGCATCGGCGTCGGGGAAGTCGGCGGTGCCCGCGTCCAGCACGGTCTGCCCCGGCAGGAACTTCAACGTCGCGGGATTCGGCGTCGTCTCGGTCTGGATGAACATGGCAGCCCCCTTCGCTAGCGGAGGATACAGGTGCCAACGGACGCGCGGCGTGTCAAGGTTTTGGAACGGTTCTAAGATGACGGGGCGGTCTGCGTCAGCGATCCTCGCACATCAGCGTGACCACCGCCCGACGGGCCTGTCCGGTCACGCCGACCCGCGTGCCCCGGCCACGGGTGTCCGCGGCCATGTACGGGACCCGTTCGCGCGTCAGGACTTCGGCCAGCCCCGTGGCGGACAGGGCGTCGCCGGTGCGGTCGCGGGTCCATACCCCGGCCACGACGTCGTCGCGCACGATCAGGGGGGCGCCCGCCTCGCCGCGGCGGGGCGCGCCCAGATCGTGCGCGATGCGGCGTCCCCCGTCATAGGTGCCGTCGGCGCGTCCCCGCAGGATCTGCGTTTCCGCCGCGCGCGGCGGCCGCGCCGCCGCATAGAGGGTGTCGTCCCGCGTCGGCGTGTCCCCGGCCAGGGCCAGCCAGTCGCCGCTGCGTCCCGGCGCGGCATAGACCGCGACGCCCGCGCGACGGTCGGTCGCGACGGGCTGCAGGCGCGTCCCGTCGGCCAGCGCCACGCGGCGGCAGAGGTCCGCGATGGCATCCGTCGTCACGATGTCGGTGGTGTTCACGAAGAAGCCGGACGCGGCACGGATCTGCGGCGTGAGGTCCGGGCGCGGCAGGGGATCGGTCGCCTGCGGACGGGGCTGCTGCGGCTCGGGCTCGGGCTCGTCGTCGAGCAGGCGGTCCAGGGCACGGTCCAGCACCAGCCCCAGCACGCGGTCCAGGGGGTCGCCCCCGCCGGGCTGCGGTCGCGGGGCCTCCGCCACCTCCGGGCCGGGCAGGTTGGATGCGCCGCGCAGCAGCGCGCCCAGCACGGGCCCCGATCGGGGGTCGAGCGGGCCGATCCGTTCCCGTGCGAAGGACGACGCGATCAGTCCCATCCGGCCTTCGTTCGCCGCGTCCGCGAGCACCATGTGCGTCATCCACACCCCGCCGCCGAAGTCGGATCTCATGTACACCTCCCGCCCCTCGCGCATGGACGCGGCCGTGACGATGCGGCGATCCTCCGACAGGCGGTACGGATCGGTGCCGCGGGGTGCGTCGGCGGCCACCGCATCGTGCAGGTCGATCGGATTGCGCGTGTCGATCCGCGAAACCAGGATCAAGCCGCCGTCGGGCGACACGAAGCGCGTCTCGTCCCCGAGGTCCTGCCGGTCCAGGAGCCCGTCGGGCCGCAGGTGGAACACGCGTTCGGCGTCGTGCCAGACCGGCCCCCAGTCGTTGGCGTCCCATTCGGCGTCATAGGCCCGCATCAGGGACCGGACGTCGCGCCACGTGGCGCCGCGCACCCGGCTCGTGCGCGCGGCGTAGCTGTCCAGCGCCGCCCGGCTGCCGCGACCCCACAGACCGTCCAGCAACGCGTCGTAATCGCCCTGCAGCGCCAACGCGGCTTGCAGCGTGCGGCGTTCGGACCGGGTCAGCACGCCCGGGTCGAAGGGCGCGGACAAACGGATGGACCGGGCCTGCGCGTCGGCGGGCAGGGGCGCGGCCAGGGGCAGCGCCAGGGCGAGGATCAGGCAGGCGAGGCGCAGCATGGGCAGGGCTCCGTTCGGACGGGTCTGGAAGGGCAACTAGTCGCCACGGGCCGTGTTTCGAGGGAACGGAGGACTTCCGGACCACTCGGCCCGGCCGGGCGATGCCGTCCGGCGCCCGGGCGATCGTCCGGGTCGCGATGGCCGACGCATGGTCCGGAACGGTCGCACCGCATATCGCCCCCCCCCGCCGCATCCGATCCTCTTTCGGGGTCGCGGCCGCCGACCGACGGGTACTAGTAAGGATCGCGACACCATTGGGAGGACGACCATGACGACCTTGGCACGACGCGGTTGGGTGCCGGACGGCGTGGAGCTTCTGGTCCGCGACGTGGCTTGCGCCACGGCGGAAGCCGATGCGGCGGCCGTGGCCCGGCGCATCGCCGCGGCGGTGGAGCGCAACCGGGCGATCCACGACGAGGAGTGCTTCAACCTCAATCCCGCCGCCAACGTGATGAACCCCGCCGCCGAGGCCTTGCTGGCCTCGGGCCTCGGCACCCGGCCGTCCCTGGGCTATCCGGGCGAGAAGTACGAGATGGGGCTGGAAGGCGTGGAGGAGGTCGAGATCGTGGCCGCGGCCCTCGCCGCCGAGATCTTCGACGCGGCCTTCGCCGAGATCCGCGTGGGTTCGGGCGCGCTGGCGAACCTTTATGCGTTCATGGCGGTCTGCCGGCCGGGGGACGCCGTGATCGTTCCGCCCGCCGCCATCGGCGGGCACGTGACGCACCACGCCGCCGGATGCGCCGGCCTCTACGGGCTTGCGATCCACGAGGCGCCGGTGGACGCGGACGGGTACACCGTCGATCCGGGCGGATTGCGGGATCTCGTACGCGACGTGCGGCCCCGGATGATCACGGTGGGCGGCAGCCTGAACCTGTTTCCGCATCCCACGGGCGCCATCCGCGAGATCGCCGACACGGTCGGCGCGACCGTGCTGTTCGATGCGGCGCACCAATGCGGGATGATCGCCGGGCGGGCCTGGCCCAATCCGTTGGACGAGGGCGCCCATCTGATGACCATGAGCACCTACAAGTCGCTGGGCGGGCCGGCGGGCGGCTTGATCGTCACCCGGGACGCGGATCTCGCCGAACGACTGGATCGCATCGCCTTTCCCGGGCTGACGGCCAACTTCGATGCGGGGCGGGTGGCGGCGCTGGCGATGGCCCTGCTGGACTGGCGCACGTTCGGACGGGACTACGCCGCCGAGATGGTCGCGGTCTCGCAAGCGCTGGCCGAAGCGCTGGCGGTCCGCGACCTGCCGGTCTTCGAGACCCCGCGCGGCCGGACCGAAAGCCACCAGTTTGCGATGGATGCGGCGCCGTTCGGGGGTGGGCAGCGCATGGCCCGCCACCTGCGGGAGGCGGGCCTCCTGACCTGCGGGATCGGGCTGCCCCGGCCGCCGGTGGCGGGGGACATGAACGGCCTGCGGTTCGGAACGCCGGAGATCGTCCGCCGCGGCGTGGGGGCGGGCGATGTCGCCGAGCTGGCCACGCTGGTCGCGGACGGATTGCGGGCGGACGATCCCGCGCGCGTGGCGCCCCGCACCGCGCGGATGCGCCGTCGTTTCACCGGCCTGCGCTTCGTCCGGTCGTGATGCAGGCGCGCCGGCCCCTTAGCCCTTGGGCTTCGGTCCCCTGGGCTTGCCCCGGATCGGCTTTCCCTTGCGGGGTCCGCTGCGCAGGCTCTTGGAGGGGTCGTTGCGCAGCCAGTCCAGACGTTCCTCCTTGGTCATCCTGGGCTTGTCCTCCCGATCGTTGCGCGTGATCGGCGGATGCGCGGTCCGCGGCTTGCCACCGGTCACCGGTCGGGGCGGGCGGGGCCCGTCCGGTCGGTCGCTCCGCGGCGGGCGGTTCCCCCGGGGGGCCTTCTGGTCGTCACGCGGCGGCCGGTCGCCCCGAGGACCCTTGCGATCGCCGCCCGGCCCCTTGCTGCCCGGCGGACGATCCGGCCCGCGCGGCGGCCGGTCCCCATCCTTGCGCCACGGCCGGTCGCCAGCGCCCTTGCGCGGCCCATCCCCACGGGGCGGTCCGTCGCCGCGCGGTTCCCGGGGTCCGTCCGGCTTCCGGTGCCGATCGCCGTCGCCGCCACGGGGCGCGCGGTCGGCCGTCCGCGGCCCGGACCCGTCCTTCCTGCCGGACCGGTCCGCCTTGCCGGGACGCCCGTTGCGGCGCGGCCCGCCTGCGCCCGCCTCGTCGTCGCGGCGATCCTTCGGCGGCCCTTCGCGCTTCGGCCGGCCCCGTCCGCCATCCACCAGCCGGTCGCCCGACGGCCGGGGGCGCCGTCCGGCGGCGCTGCCCGCCCCGTCGCGGCCCGCATCGGCGTCGCGGCGGCGAGGGCCGTCCCGGCGCCCGTCCGCGATCGCACCGTCGAACAGGTTGCCCAACTGGTCGCGCAGCGTCTTCGGTCGGACCTCCTCCACCGCGCCGGGGGCCAGCTTGCCCAGCTGGAACGGCCCATAGCTCACGCGGATCAACCGGTTCACCGCCGCGCCCACCGCGTCCATCGCGCGCCGCACCTCGCGGTTGCGGCCCTCGCGCAGGCCCACCGTCAGCCAGGCGTTCGCCCCCTGCACCCGGTCCAGTTCGACCTGCATGGGCGCGAAGGCCTCGCCATCGACCTCCAACCCCGCGCGCAGCTGGTCCAGCGCCTTCTCCGACGGCGCGCCGTTCACGCGCACGCGGTATCGCCGCAACCAGCCCGTGTCGGGCAACTCCAGCACTCGCTTCAACGCACCATCGTTCGTCAGCAGCAGCAGCCCTTCGGAGTTCAGGTCCAGCCGTCCGACCGACAGCACCCGCCCCAGTTCGGGGGGCAGCGCGTCGAACACCGTGTCGCGCCCCTTCTCGTCCTTCGCGGACGTCACCAGGCCCGTGGGCTTGTGATACAGCCACAGGCGCGCGGCTTCGGGCGCGGGCAGGGGGACGCCGTCCACGGTCACGGCGTCCCCCTCCGTCACGTGCGTGGCGGGGTTGCTGACGGTCCTGCCGTTCACCTTCACGCGGCCGTCCCCGATCATGGCCTCCGCGTCGCGCCGGGACGCCACGCCCGCCCGCGCGATGGCCTTGGCGATCCGTTCGCCCTGTCGTTCGGTATCGTCGGTCATCGCGGTGCCCTACGCCGGGCCCGGGTCCGGGGGAAGCCCCCGCTTGCCGCGGGCGGGGCGGTGGGCCAGGGATCGGGCCATGTTCCGCAGCTTCATGTCCGATGCCCTGGGCGCCGCCCGCGAGGCCGCCGCGCGGGGCGAGGTGCCCGTCGGTGCCGCCGTCAGCCGGGGTGGCGCGCTGCTGGCGGTGGCGGGCAACCGGTGCCGGGAGAGGTCGGATCCCACCGCGCACGCGGAGATCATCGCCATCCGCGCGGCCTGCGCCGCTCTGGGGTCCGAACGTCTGACCGGCTGCGTCCTGTGGGTGACTCTGGAGCCCTGCGCCATGTGCGCGGGCGCGATCGCCGCGGCACGGCTGGACCGGGTCCACTTCGCCGCCGCCGATCCCAAGTCGGGCGGCGTCTGCCACGGCGCGCGGGTGTTCGCGCATCCGCAAAGCCATCACGCCCCCGAGATCGTCGAAGGCGAGGGGGCGGTCGAGGCCGCGGCCCTGCTGCGCGATTTCTTCGACCGACGTCGTTGAGCCTATGGGCGGGGTCCTAGCCGAACCGCTCCCGGTGGCTCGGCAGGTGGCCCCCCGGTCCGGCGGCGCGCACGCCCGTCGCCACGGCCCGGGCCAGGCACTGCGCCGCCGCATGGCCCAGCCGCAGCCCGTCCCAGACCGGATCCGGCAAGGCCACCGCGCCCGTCGCGGCGGCGAAGACCAGATCCCCGTCCAGGGGCGTGTGCGAGGGCAGGATCGACCGCGCCAGCCCGTCATGCGCGGCCACCGCCAGCCGGGTCGCCTGCGCTTGGCTCAGCACGGCATCCGTGGCGACGATCGCGATCGTGGTGTTCTCCCCCCGCGCGGCATCGCCATAGGGCTCCCACCCGGGCGGCATCCGGCCCGGAACGTCCGGATCTGCGAAGAACCGGCCCGCCCCGTCGCAGACCCGCCCCAAGGCGTTCACCGCCACCAGCGCGCCGACGGTGACGCCGCATTCCAGCACCAGCGACGCCGATCCCAGACCCCCTCGCAGGTCCATGACGCCCGCGCCGAACCCCGCGCCCGCGCTGCCCAGGTCGAAATCCGACCCCGCCACTTCGAACGCCGCCCGCCCCAGGTCGGGATAGGGATTCGCGTCCCAATCCTTGTCGCCGCCGTTCAGCAGGTCGAACAGGATCGCCCCCGGTACGATGGGAACGCGGACGTCGCCGACGGCGAAGCCCCGCCCCGCATCCCGTAGGCCCGCCATCACGCCGTCGCAGGCCGCGAGTCCGAAGGCCGACCCGCCCGACAGGACGAGGGCGTCCACCTCCTGCACCAGCGTGTCGGGGGCCAGCAGGTCCGTTTCGCGCGTGCCAGGCGCGCCGCCCATGACGTGGACGGCGGCGGTGAAGGGGGCGTCGCCGGTCAGGACCGTGGTGCCCGACCGCAGGCGTTCGTCGTGCGCGTTGCCCACGCGCAGGCCCGCGACGTCGGTGATCCGGTCCCGGGGGCCGGGCCTCATTGCAGGGCCGCCCGCGTCACGTGGCCTTGATGGACGCCCAGGTCGCGCAGATGCGCGGTTTCGGGGAACCGCCCCGTCACCAGAGCGCCGGGCAGCACCAGGACGAGCACATCGCCCCCCGCCGCGCGGGCGAGGTCCGCGGCGACGGCATCGTCGAAATAGCCGCGCAGGCGGGGCAGGGGCGGGCCGGTCACGACCTCGACGTGGTCGAAGTCCGGGGACAGGGCATGGTCCTGCGCCACGTCCAGCAGATGGGCATAGGCGAGCTGCTGCGAGGCGAAGGGACCGGCCAGGACGTGGATGCGGGCGGCGAGCTTCATGCGGTCTTGCGAGCTTCGATCCGATGGCCGTCGTTCGTCTGCCGCACGCCCCTGGGCTCGATCAGCAGGATCTCCGCCTCCCGCTCGGCCCGGGGCCGGTGGGTGCGTCCCTTTGGCACGATGCACAACTGCCCTGGTTTGCAGACCTGCGGATCCTCCCCTTCGACGTCGATCGTGACCTCCCCCTTCAGGATCAGGAAGAAGTCGTCCGTGTCCTCGTGCAAGTGGAAGGGGAATTCGCCTTTCACCTTCACCACCATGACCTCGTTGTCGTTGTAGGTGGCAACCGTTTCGGGTGCCCAATGCGTCGCGATGTCCGACAGCCGTTCCTGCAGATCGACCTTCATGCTCCGTTTCCCCCGGTCATATGCACCGCCCCCCATCCACCTCCAACGCCACCCCCGTGATCATGCCCGCCGCGTCGGAGCACAGGAACGCCGCCGCCTCGCCCATGTCTTCGGGCGTCGAGAATCGCCCCAAGGGGATCGTCGCCAGGAACCTCGCACGCACCTCCGGCGTGTCCTCGCCCATGAACGACTTCAGAAGCGGCGTCTCGCCCGCCACGGGGTTGATCGCGTTCACGCGGATGCCGTCGGGGGCCAATTCCACTGCCATCGCCTTCGTGGCCGTGATCATCCAGCCCTTGCTGGCGTTGTACCAGTTCAAACGTGGCCGTGGGCTGACGCCCGCGGTGGATGCGACGTTGAGGATCGCGCCGCGACCGGCGGCCTTCATCGCGGGCACGATCGTGCGAGCGGAATGGAAGACCGACTTGGCGTTCACGGCCAGGACGCGATCGAAGTCGTCCTCCGACACGTCCTCCATGGGCGCGGGCAGGTGGGTGACGCCCGCGTTGTTCACCAGCACGTCGATGCGGCCCCAGCGGGCCATCGCGTCGTCGCGCAGGGATGCCCAGTCGTCCCCCTTCGACACGTCCACCGTCAGGTGAGCGCCGCCGATCTCGGCCGCCACGCCGCGCGCCGCGTCCCCGGCGATGTCCGCCACCAGCACATGCGCGCCCTCCCGCGCGAAGGCCCGCGCGATGCCCGCGCCGAAGCCCGATCCCCCGCCCGTCACGATGGCCGTCCTGTCCTGCATGCGCATGGTCGGTCCTCCCCGCGCATAGGGACCGCAAACGGGGTGGCGCGGCAAGGCCGGATGGGACAGTCTGCCCGTCGACGGAGACGCGATGGGAGGGGTCCATGGATCTGGGAATACGCGGCAAGCGGGCGCTGGTCTGCGCGTCCTCCAAGGGGTTGGGGCGTGGCTGCGCCGAGGCGCTGGCCGCCGAAGGGGTCGACCTGATCCTGAACGCGCGGGGGGCGGACGCGTTGGAGGCGACCGCCCAGGCCATTCGCGACGCGCACGGCGTGGACGTCGTGACCGTCGCCGCCGACGTGACCACCGCCGACGGGCAGGCGGCCGTGCTGAAGGCCGCGTCCTCGCCCGACATTCTGGTGACCAATGCGGGCGGGCCGCCACCGGGGCTCTGGTCGGACTGGGACCGCGACGACTTCATCGCGGCCCTCGACGCCAACATGCTGACGCCCATCGCGCTGATGAAGGCCTGCCTGCCCGCGATGATGGACCGGGGCTGGGGCCGCGTGGTCAACGTCACCTCGCAATCGGTGAAGGCCCCCATCCCGCAGCTGGGCCTGTCGAACGCCGCGCGCACGGGCCTGACCGGCTACGTGGCGGGCACCGCGCGGCAGGTGGCCGAAAAGGGGGTGACGATTAACAACCTGCTTCCTGGCATCCACGACACCGACCGCGCGACGGCGCTCGATACCGGCGTGACGAAGGCCCAGGGCATCACGATGGACGAGGCGCGCGCCAATCGCGAGGCCACGATCCCCGCCCGTCGCTACGGCACCCCGGCGGAGTTCGGAGCGGCCTGCGCGTTCCTGTGCTCGCAGCAGGCGGGGTTCATCGTGGGCCAGAACGTCCTGCTCGACGGGGGGGCGACGAACGCGACGATCTGAGCCGTCCGCCCACAGGGCGGGCGCGTTGCCCGGGCGGCGCATGATGGTGCCCCGACGCCATGCTTCGATGGCGACGCAGTTTCGGGTCAGGCGCGGAACATCCGCACCGCCATGCTGGCCACCCCCACCGCCCCGAACCCGGCGAGCGTCGCCACGATCCCGAACCCGTTCGCCGCCACGACACCCACCAGCGCCCAGGCGACCGCCGCCGCATAGGTCCAGACCGCCCGCCGCCACAGAACCGCCCCTGCGATCCCCAGCGCCACGACCAGGAACAGCACCGACCACCCCACCGGCCCGAAGGGCGGCAGGCCGTACCCCATCGCCAGGATCCCCAAAGACACGCAGGACGCCGCCGTCAGCCACCCGGCATAGAGCCCCACGGGCCACGCGAACCACATCCGGTCCCGACGGGGCGCGCGCAGCAGCGCCCAGACCGCGCCCCCCAGCATCGCCCAGATCAGCACGCTGGCCCAGACGGGCGAGGCGTTGGCGACCGGGATCCACACGGCCCCGACCCCCAGGCTGACGATCAGAGGCGGACGCGCGGCGTCCCAGCCCGCATCGTCGCGGCGGAACAGGACCCCGTACGCGGCCGACACGATCAGCCAGGCATAGATCGGGCCCCAGATCGCGAAGGCCCAGCCCGCGGGCTGTACGGGCGGTTCCTCGACCACGACGGGGAACTGCGACGGCTCGAACCCCGCGAAGCCGTCCACCAGCAGCGGGCTGGCCGCGAAGGCCAGCGACAGGATCAGGACGGCGATGGCCTTCATGGGACGACGGCTCCGGTGTGGCGGGGCGGTTGCCGTGCCCCCGTCCAGCAACTAGGGACCGCCCCGCGGCGGACCAGAGGATCCCATGACCAACACCATTTGGAGCGCGGAATCCGTGACCTTCGGGGGCGCGGGCCTCGACCGCGCCGACGACCTGCGTCGCGATCCCGGCGCTCTGGACCGCCTGCCGGCGCGGACCCTGCCGCTGTGGCGGGGCAAGCCATTGGTCGACGCGGACGGGGACGCGCTGGTCACGCTGCCGGGCCATGCCTTCCCCGACACGGGCTTTCCCGTGCTGATCGGGCGCCTGGACGGCCACGCCCTGTTCGCGCGCGACGTGTCCGCACTGAACATGGACGGCGACAACGAAGGGCTGGGCGCGTTCCTGGACCCGTCGCGCCAGACCCATGCCGACCTGCCGGCGGGGTCGTCGTTCGCCGAGCTGCGCGCCGTGATGACCCGCCTGTCCCCCCTGGACGCCGAGATCGCGGCATCGGCCAAGGGGGTGCTGGAATGGCACCGCACCCACGGACACTGCGCCCATTGCGGGGCCGCGACCATGTCGGGCATGGCGGGCTGGATGCGGGCGTGCCCGTCCTGCGGCCGCCAGCACTTCCCCCGCACCGATCCGGTCGTCATCATGCTGGTCACCCGCGGCAACCAGACCCTCGTCGGCCGGTCCCCCGCCTGGCCCGAAGGCTTCTACTCGTGCCTCGCGGGCTTCATGGAACCCGGCGAAACGATGGAGGGCGCCGTGCGCCGCGAGGTGTGGGAGGAGACGGGCGTGCGCTGCGGGACGGTCGACTACGTCGCCAGCCAGCCCTGGGCCTTCCCCCATTCGCTGATGCTGGGCGCGCATGCCCGCGCGACGTCGGACGACATCCGTTTGGACCCCGACGAGCTGGCCGACGCCCAGTGGATCGACCGCGAACGCATGATGGGGATCCTGTCGGGTCGGGACGATACGTTCAGCCCGGCGCGGCCCGGCGCCATTGCGCGGTTCCTGCTGGATGCCTGGGTCGCGGGGCGGCTGGACTGATGCGCCTGACCGCCTCCGAGCACGTCGCGGCCCCGATGGGCGCCGTCTGGGCCAAGCTGTTCGACCCCGACCGCCTGGAGGCCTTCGCCCGCCAGCGCGACCCCGCCATGGTCCGCACGCCGCCGGGTCCCGTGGGCCCCGGCACCCGATGGGACATGCGCCTGCCCGTGCAGGGCAAGGAGCGCGACGTGGCGCTGGAGCTGACCGCGCTGGACCCCCCGCACCGCGCCGATCTGAGCGCGGGGATCGAGGGCATGGTCCTTTTGGGCACCGTCGCCCTCGTGGCGGAAGGAACGGGCACCCGCATCGACCTGACCGTGGACGCCACGGCGCGCGGTTTCGCGGGGCGGCTGGTCCTGAAGGCCGTTTCGCTGGCGCAGGGCCAGATCGAGCGGACCCTGCGCGCCCGCATCGCCGACATGGCCCGCCGGATCGAGGCGGAGGCGGCGTCCGACCCATAGGCGGCGACCCGCCGACCGGGCAGAACCCATGCCGGTGACGCGCCCACCTGCGCATACGCTTTCCGGGCGGAAAGCACCGCATGGGAGGAACGCATGACCTATAGCAAGACCGGCCTGTCCCGCAGGCAGGCGCTGGGCGCCATCGGCGGGGGCGCCGCCGCGCTGACCGCCGTGGCCGCGAACGCGCAATCGACCGCGGTGGACCCGCGCAGCACCGTCACCGAACCGCGCCGCGACTTCGGGCCGGGCGCGGAGCCCAACGTCTATTTCTGGGATCCCGACCTGGTGTCGGTCGACGACCGCCTGTGGTCCGTGATGCAGCCCAACGCCAGCATCGAGCGCCTGTGGACCGGCGCGCGCTGGGCGGAAGGGCCGGCCTGGAACAGCGTCGGCAAGTTCCTGGTCTGGTCCGACATCCCGGAGAACCGGCAGATGCGCTGGCTCGACGAGGACGGGCATGTCAGCACGTTCCGCTATCCGTCCGGCAACTCGAACGGGAACACGTTCGACTATCAGGGGCGGCAGCTGTCCTGCGAGCACCTGAACCGCCGGGTGGTGCGCTACGAGCTGGACGGGTCGGTGACGGTGATCGCCGACACCTTCGAAGGGCAGCGCTTCAACAGCCCCAACGACGTCGTGGCCCATCCCGACGGCAGCTATTGGTTCACCGACCCGCCCTATGGCGGACAGCTCTACGAGGGGGCGCCGGATGCGGCGGGCGGACGGTCCAACCCCGACGGGCTGTTCGACCCGACCCTGGGCCAGCCGCCCGAGATCGGCGACTACGTGCGCGAGATGGACACCGCGACCTACCGCGTGGCGCCCGACGGCACGATCACCCGCGTGGCGGGCCACGACCAGACGCCGGACCCCAACGGGCTGTGCTTCTCGCCCGATCAGAGCATCCTCTACATCGCATCCACGGGACCGGGGCCGGGGGATGACGGGGACGGCGGCGAGGGGCTGATCTTCGCCTACGACGTGTCGGACGACGGCACGCTCGCGAACGGGCGGGTGTTCTCCGACTGCATGGTGGACGGGATCAAGTGCGGCCCCGACGGCCTGCGTTGCGACGTGGCGGGCAACCTGTGGGCATCGTCCAACGCGGGGCGGAACGTGGGCTATTCCGGCGTCACCGTCTGGGCGCCGGACGGCCAGTTGATGGGCCGCATCCGCCTGCCGGAGGTGTGCGGCAACGTCTGCTTCGGCGGGCCCAAGCGGAACCGCCTGTTCATGGCGGCGTCCCAGTCGATCTATTCGGTCTATACCGGCACCCAGGGCGCGGGTCCGGCCTGACGGTCCGACGCCTCCGCATCCGTGCGGGGGCGTCACACGCCTTCGGTGAACTCCGCCGCCAGATCGCGCACCACCGCCCGCAACGCCGCGCCCTCGTCCGCGCCGCCGTCCATCGCGGCGCGATAGGCCGCCACTTGCCGGGTCGCGCTGGACCCGTCCCGCGCGATGCCTAGCGCACGCTCGACCTCCGGCAGGCAGCCCAGGGCATCCGCATGGGGGCGGAGCAGATCGACCAATTCCTCCATCAGGGCGCCGAACGGGGCCGACTCGCCCCGGCCGAAGTCGATCATCGTCCCCTCGACCCCATAGCGCTGCGCCCGCCATCGGTTCTCGTCGATCAGGAACCGGTCGTAGATCCGCCACCGTTGGTTGCGCTGGTGCAGGTCGTGCAGCATCGCGAACAGCGACTGGATCACCGCGACGATGGCCACCGCGTCGTCGATCCGGGGGACCACGTCGCAGATCCGCGCCTCCAGGGTCGGGTACTTGTCGCTGGGGCGCAGATCCCACCACAGCTTGGTCGCATCCTCCATTACGCCGCAGCGCACGAAGGTGTCCACCGACCGGCGGTACTCGGCGAAGCTGCCCAGGCGCGGCGGCAGGCCCGTGCGCGGCATGTTGTCGAACACCGTCAACCGGTAGCAGCTCAGCCCCGTCTCCGTCCCCTCCCAGAACGGCGAGGACGCGGACAGCGCCAGCAGGTGCGGCAGGAAGTACGACACCTGATTCAAGAGGTCGATCCGCTGATCCTCGTCCTCCACCCCGACATGGACGTGCATCCCGCAGATCAGCATCCGCCGCGCCACGCCCGCCAGGTCGGCCTCCAGGTCGCGATAGCGGGCGCGGTCGGTGAAGACCTGCCGGCCCCATTCGGCGAAGGGATGCGTGCTGGCCGCGATGGGCACCACGCCGAACCGGTCGGCCACCGCCGCCACCGTGCCGCGCAGCCGGGCCAGGTCGTCGCGCACGGCCGCCACGTCCGCGCAGACGGCGGTGCCGACCTCCAACTGGCATTGCAGGAACTCCGGCGTGACCTGGTCGCCCAGGGCGTCCGCGCAGGCGTCGAACAGGCCGTCCGGCGCGGGCACCAGGTCGAACGTCTCCGGATCGACGAGCAGGTACTCCTCCTCGACGCCCAAGGACAGGGACGGGTCGGCCATTGCGGTGTCCTCCTCCACCTCGTTCCGAGGGAACGTCAGGCGGCGGGCGAACGTTGCGTCGATCCCTCGGGCATGGTTCCGGCGGCACGCCACGCATGCATGCGCCGCGCACGCCCGGATGCGGCGTCACAGGTCCAGGCGCGACGGGCCCGATCGGTCGTCCGGCCCCATGGCCCGAATGCGACCCTCGCAGGGACCTCCGCCGCGATGCCCGGTCGCTTCGGCCCGATCCCCCGCCCGAGCGCGGCCAGCGCCGCGGTCCGTCGCGACGGCGGAACCCCGCCCGCGGGAAAGGCCCGTCGTACCGCCCGCCGAGCCCTCCGGGCGATCGAAGGGCGTCGTCACACCTGGACCGAACCTCTTTCGAAGATCTCCTCCACGACGTCGCCCCCGTAGCTGTCGAACACCTCCTCGGCCGGCACGACGCGGTCCGTCTCGGCGGCACGACGCGACCGGAGGGTTCGGCCCGACCGATACACGGCGATGCCCGCCTCGCGCAGGGCGGCCCGGACCAGATCGTCCGGCATCGACGCGTCCAGCTTGGCCCTGTCCTGTTCGTTCACGATGGCGTCGAAGTCGCGGAGCCAGGCGCCATAGCCCCGCCATCTCGGATCCTCGAACGTCGCGGCGAGGATCGGACGACGGTCCCTCAGCAACGACACCAACTGCCAGAACTTCATCGCTACCTCGATCCGTACGGAATTGCGTCGACGTCATATCCCAAGCGTCGCCAGTATCGCGCCGCGGCCCGCCATTGGCGTTCCGTGATCCCGGCCCCGTCCCCGAAACGACCGGACCCGGCGTTGATCGTCACGGCGTTGTTCGGCCCGAACCATGCCTCGCCCCCGATGGAGGCGCGACTGCTGAGGTTGGTGTGCACGATGTTGCCCCGAGGCGTCGGGAACGGCGTCTGCTCCAACGCGATGTTGATGCCGCGTTCGTCGATCGTCCAAAGGTACTTCGCCGCGTCGTCCCCGTGGGTGCCCGGTACGACGTCGTCGAAGAGGCCGGCGGTGCGCGATTGCAGGCCCTGCTCCGCTCCGATCAGGCGCCCTTCGTTCGCCAGAAGCTCCCTTGCGGGCGGACGGAGGCGGCCGGTTCCACGATTGAGGCTGAACCGCCCCCAGATCCGCGTCTTCGCGACGCCGCGTGCGACCAGCACGCCGGCGCCCGCCGTGACCGCGCCCGCCGCGCCGCCCGTGACGCCCCCCAAGGCGGCGCCGTCCAGGCGGTCGATCGGCCCGCCCTCGTCCTGGCCCGCCCCCATCAGGGCGCCCGTGCCCGCCCCGGTGCGCGCGCCCGCGGCCACCGCGCCGCGCGCGCCACGGCCCGCCTGCACGGCGCGGCCCACGGCACCGCCCACCGGCACGAAGACCGTGGGGATCGCGCCCGCCACCTCGCCGCCGATGAAGGTGCCGGGGTTGGCGATCCGCCGCGCCTCCATGATCTGCCGTCGGGCGTCGACCGCTTCCTCGTAGGTCCGGGAGGTGATCATCGCGTCGAAGCCCGCCATCGCCTCGTCGCCGAAGCCGAAGGACGCCCCCTGTCCGCTGCCCCCGAAGAAGCTTTCCCACCGCGACGCCTCGCGCGCGCCGGTGACGAGCTGGTACTCGTCCCAGGCCCGCGCGCGTTCGTCGAGATAGTATTCTTGCTCCGCCGCATCCCAGTCGAGCGGCGAGGCGAGGTGATGACCGATGCGCGTCGCGCCGTGATACGCGCCCGTCAGGAACCCCCGGCTGATCTGGGTCCGCCGGCCGTTCCGTTCGGTCTGGGCGTCATAGGCGTCGTGGAACGCGCCCTCCTCCAGCCCCGCGGGGATGCCGTGCCAGTCGGGGCGGGCGTTCATCTCCAGCGCGCGCTGGCGGCGGACCTCCTCGATTCGGCCCTCCGCCTCGTCCATGGCCGCATCGGTGCCGTAGACGACGTAGAGTTGTTGGCTCGCCATGGGGATCCAGTGACGCGGACCCTCTCCCCGGTCGTCCAGGACCCCCTGCGCCACCCGATCGCCCGACGACAGGTCGTAGACGCGGTAGCCCAGGCCCGTAAGCGGCTCGCCGGTCTGCTCGTCGCGCGCGCCCGCCTCGACCCAGTTGTCGGGGCAGGTCTCGCAGACCTGACCCACCGCGCCCGAGGGCTGCCGGTCGGCGGCGGCGAAGCCCGCAGCGACCCGACCCGGGCCGCGGGGATCGTCAGGATCCATCCGCCACCTCCGCCGACGCGTCGCCGAAGCGGGCATAGAACGCGCCCATCGCATCGCACAGATCGCCGGGGGTGGCGGCACCCTCCACCATTCCGCGCAGATGCCCGAAGAGGGGATCGTCGAACCAATAGACCCCGTGGAGCAGCGCGCCACCCGCATAGGCCAGCCGCTGCCCCGCGGTGCGCAGGCCGTAGCCCTCCGCCTGCGCCAGCACCGCATCCAGGAACGCCCTGCGCCGCGCGGGCGTGGCGACCGTGGGACTCTGGGGCACCAGGCCGCCCAGCGCATCGGACATGCCGTCGCGGTCCGTCGGTCCACGCGCGTGCCCGCGCACCCGATCGACCAGCGCCGCGCCGCGCTCCGCCAGTCCGCGGCCGTCCCACGTGGCGCCGAGCCACGCTTCCGCCATGTCCCCCAGCATCGCGGTCCGCCGGGCCTCCGGGATCGCCTTGCGCCCCAAGGCATAGGCAACGGCATCGGCGAGCCGCGGGTCGTGCGGGAAGTGGAGGCCAAGGGCCAGGGCCACGACGACGACGCGGAAGGTCTCGCGCCGGCCGGTCACGCCGTAGCCGACCGCATAGTCCCGCACCCCGCGCACGAAGGCCACCACCTCGTCCTCCGACACCCCCAGTGCAGCCATGTGCCGGGGATGGAGTGCCACCAGCTCGATCGCCACCTCGCGGTCCCACGCGGCGGCCGCTCTTTGCTCGGCAGCACGGAAGAACTCACTGGACAATCGTAGGGTCATTGCGACCTCGCAAAGATACGGACGCTCAAATGCGGGTTACACCCTTTCCCCTTACCCGAGCGAATGCAACGGCGGCGTCCCGTATGGTGCGGAGACGGCGGATTTCGCCTCGGTCCTCCCCGCTCCCGACCTCACCCTCACCGCGTCCGCAGATACGCCATCACCGCTTCGCGCACCGACTGCTCCCCCGCCTCACGCGCCCGCGCGATGACGTCCCGCACCTGGCCCAGATCCGCACGCAGCAGGATGTGCTTCACCGGCCCGATGCTGGCGGGGCGCATCGACAGGCAGCGCAGGCCCATGGCGGCGAAGCACAGCGCCTCCACCGGGCGGCCGGCATCCTCGCCGCAGAAGCTGACCGGCGTTCCGACCTCGTCGCAGCGCGCGACGATCTGCTCCACGATGGACAGGAAGCTGACGTTCAACGTGTCGTAGCGTCTCCGCACGCGCTCGTTCTCGCGGTCGGCGGCGAAGAAGAACTGCTTCAGGTCGTTGCCACCGATCGAAATGAAGTCCGCTTCCTGGAAGAACCGCCGCGGCGCGAAGGCCATCGACGGCGTCTCGATCATCGATCCCACCTGCAGCGACGCGGGCAGGGGGTGGTCCAGCGACCGTTCGCGATGCAGCTCGCGGGTCAGGTGGGCGCGGGCCTCCAGAAACTCCTCCATCTGGGCGACGAAGGGGAACATGACGCGCAGGGGCCGGCCGTTGGCCGCGCGGATCAGCGCCTGCAGTTGCATCCGCATCACGCCGCGCTTGTCCAGGCCCACGCGGATCGCGCGCCAACCCAGCGCGGGGTTCGGCTCGTCGGCGGCCTTCATGTAGGGCAGGACCTTGTCCGACCCGATGTCGAGCGTGCGGAACGTGACCGGCTTGCCCCCCGCCGCGTCCATCACGCGGGCATAGAGCGACGCCAGATCGCCGCGCCGGGGCACGTGGTTGCGCACGAGGAACTGCAACTCGGTGCGGAACAGGCCCACGCCTTCGGCGCCCGACGACGGCAGCGACGGCAGGTCGGCCATCAGCCCCGCGTTCATCAGCAGCTCGACCCGCTGCCCGTCGCGGGTGACGCAGGGCGTGTCGCGGATCGCGGCGTATCGCTGCTGCGCGTCCGCGGCCATCGCCAGCTTGTCGTCGAAGGCGGCGCGGACCATGTCGTCAGGCCGCAAGTGGACGACTCCCTGGTCCCCGTCCACGAGGATCGGATCGCCCGACAGGGCCTCCTGCAGGATGCCGCGCGCCTGGATCACCAGGGGGATCGCCCAGGCGCGCGCCACGATGGCGGCGTGGCTTCCGACCGACCCCTCCTCCAGCACGACGCCGCGCAGCTTCTTGGCGCCGTATTCCAGAAGCTCGCCGGGGCCCAGGTTGCGCGCGACCAGGATCGCGCCGTCGGGCACGGGCGTGCCCCCGCGCCCCTGGCCCGTCAGCATCCGCAGCAGGCGGTGCGACAGGTCGTCCAGGTCGGCCAGGCGGTCGCGCAGATACGCGTCGCCCGCCTGCTCCATCCGGGTGCGCGCGGCTGTCTGCTCCTTTTCGACGGCGGCCTCCGCGGACAGGCCGGCATCGATGCTGGCCTCCATCCGTCGCAGCCACGACCGGGAATAGGCGAACATCCGGTACGCCTCGATCACCTCCGCCTGCGCGCGGTCGGCCTGGGCCGCGTCGAGCATCGAATCGACCGACAGGCGCAGCTTCTCGATGGCGTCGAGCAGGCGGGTGTTCTCCGATTCCGGGTCGTCGCTGATGGGCTTGGTGATGACCACGCGCGGGTCGTGCAGGTGGACCACGCCCGCCGCTGCGCCCTCCTGGCCGGTGACGCCCCGGAACAGGACCTGGGACGCGTGCGGGGCGCGCAGGGCCTCCCCTTCGCCGGTGAAGGCGCCCAGCTCCGCCATCTCGGCCAGCACCATGGCGACGACCTCCAGGGCATAGACCTCGTCGTCCGAATAGGTGCGCGCCGACTTCGACTGCACGACCAGCACGCCCAGCCGCTCGCCCACCCGCTGTACGGGCACGCCCAGGAAGCTGCTGAACACCTCCTCGCCGGTTTCGGGCATGTAGCGGAAGCCCCGCGTCCCCGGCGCGTCGGCCGTGTTGATCGCCGCCCGCCGGCGCGCGACGCGACCCACCAGCCCTTCGCCGATGCGCATGCGGGTGACATGCACGGCATCCGCGTTCAGGCCCCGCGTGGCACACAGCTCCAATGTGTCCGCATCGCGGTGCAGGTAGATCGAGCAGACGTCCGTGCCCATGGAATCAGCGACCATCGCAGTGATGCGGTCCAGCCGCTCCTGCCCGCGGCAATCTTCCGCCATGACGGCCTGGAGCCGCCGGAGCAGCTTGCGGCTCTCGGTTTCCTTGCGGGCGGGCATGGCGGTCGGTCGTCCCCTCGTTCGGGCGCCGGTATAGGCGATCGCCCGGGCGGGGGGAACGGGCGGCGGCACCGATCGGCGGCGACCGGTCGCATGGCGGGGGGAAGGACCAGTCCCGCGGGGGACGGGTCGATCCGGGGGATCGACCCGAGGTCCGCAGCGCGGTCCGCCCGCGTGGATCGTCGGATGCACCCCCCGAGCGTGACGGTCGCGCGACGATGGAACCGGCCCCCGGTACGCCGATCGTATGCACGGGGGGTGTACGGGGGGTGCACGGGGGGTGCACGCCGATTTACACCCGTTCCGTGCCGTGGAAGACGTCGGACGATACAGGCAGGGAGCAGGTCATGGCCGAACGGATCGCATTGGTGACGGGGGCCGCGCAGGGCATCGGACTGGCCTGCGCGGAGGCGTTGGCCGAGGACGGATGCACCGTCGTGCTGGTCGACATCCAGCCCAAGGTCAGGGATGTCGCGGCGGGGATGGGCGCCGCGGGCTATGTCTGCGACATGTCCGACACGGCCGATATCGCCTCGCTCTTCGACCGGGTGGAGGCGGAGGTCGGGCCCGTCGCCGTCCTGGTGAACAACGCCGCCGCCGCCATCGCCGCCGACTTCCTCGCGATGACGGAGCAGCAGTTCCGCCAATCCCTCGACCTGAACCTCGTCGGCGTCTTCGCGGCCACCCAGCGCGCCGCCAGGACCATGGTTTCGCAGGGGATCTCGGACGGCGCCATCGTCAACATGTCGTCGATCAACGCCCAGGTCGCCATTCCCCAGATCGCCGGCTATTGCGCGTCGAAGGGGGGCGTCATGCAGCTGACCAAAGTCGCAGCGCTCGCGCTGGCGCCACATGGGATCCGGGTCAACGCGGTCGGGCCGGGCAGCATCGACACGGCCATGATGGCCGCCGTCAACGCCGATCCGGCCGCCTTCGATCGCGCCATGTCCCGCACCCCCCTGAAGCGTCCCGGCACCGCGCGCGAGATCGGGGACGTGGTGGCGTTCCTGGCGAGCCCCAAGGCGGGCTACGTGACGGGCGAGACCGTCTACGTCGACGGCGGCCGCCTTGCGCTGAACTACACGGTCTGACCCGGTGGGCGACCTGTCCGCCGCGTTCGCCCTCGCGCTGGATCTCGTCCTGTCCGGCGACCCCGCCCTGTGGGAGGTGGTCGCTCTGTCCCTGCGCGTCAGCCTGACCGCCACCGCGCTGGCCTGTCTATTCGGCATTCCCATCGGCGCCGCGCTGGCGGTGGGGCGGTTCCCGGGGCGCGGGGCGGTCTTGGTGCTGGTCAACGCCTGCATGGGCCTGCCCCCCGTCGTGGTCGGGCTGCTGGTCTATCTGCACCTGTCCCGGGCGGGGCCGCTGGGGTTCCTGGGGCTGCTGTACACCCCCACGGCGATGATCGCGGCGCAGTGTATCCTGATCGCCCCCATCGTGATCGCCCTGTCGCGTCAGGTGCTGGAGGATCTCCACGCGGAGTACGACGCGCAGTTCCGCTCGCTCGGGCTGGGGCGGGCGGCGGTGGTCTGGGCGCTGATCGTGGACGGGCGGCACGCGCTGGCCACGGTGGCGCTGGCCGGGTTCGGGCGCGCCGTGGCCGAGGTGGGGGCCGTCATGATCGTGGGCGGCAACATCGACCACCTGACCCGCGTGATGACGACCGCCATAGCACTCGAAACGTCGCGCGGCGAGCTGGCCCTGGCCCTGGCGCTGGGCGTCGTGCTGATGGCGCTGGCCCTGGGCGTGAACGCCGCGGCGCAGGGCGCCCGGCTGGCGGGCGCGCGCCATGCGGCCGTCTGAGGGCGCGATCCCCTTGCTGCAGGCGCGGGCCCTGCGGCTGGAGCGGGGCGCCGCCGTGCCCGTGAACGGCGTGGACCTGACCCTTCCGGGCGGCGGCGTCACGGCGCTGATGGGTCCCAACGGCGCCGGCAAGTCGATGCTGCTGCATCTCCTGCACGGTCTGATCCCGCCCACCGACGGCCACGTCCTGTGGCGGGGGCGGCCGCTGGATCGGCTGGGGCGGCGGGCCCAGGCCATGGTGTTCCAGTCGCCCGTCCTGCTGCGGCGGTCGGTGGCGGCCAACGTGGACTTCGCGCTGCGGTCCCGGGGCGTACGGGACGCGGGCTTGCGCGACGGGCTTCTGGAGCGCGTGGGCTTGGCCGGTCTGGGCCGCCGCCCGGCGCGGGCCCTGTCAGGTGGCGAGGCGCAGCGCCTGGCCCTGGCCCGCGCCCTGGCCGTGGCACCCGACCTGCTCCTGCTGGACGAGGCGACGGGCCGCCTGGACCCCGCCTCCGTCGCGATGATCGAAGCGGTACTGATTGCGGAACGCGCGCAGGGCACGACCATCCTGATGGTGACGCACGATGTGGCGCAGGCGCGGCGGTTGGCCGATTCCATCGTGGTGATGGATGCGGGGCGCATCGTCGGCGACGGTCCCGCGCGGCGGTTCCTGGATGCCGGTCCCCGCGCGGTCCCACCGCCGGAAACGGGGATGCGCCGTCGATGACCGCCCGGGGATGGATGGCGGCGATCGTCCTGCTGGCCGCTCCCCCCGCCTCGGCGGAGCGCATCGTGGTCCAATCCACCACCTCGACGGCGCATTCGGGCCTCTACGACCACGTCTTGCCCCGCTTCGAGCGCGCGACGGGGATCGACGTCGCCGTGGTCGCGGTCGGCACGGGGCAGGCCATCCGCAACGCGCGCAATTGCGACGGCGACGTGTTGATCGTCCATGCGGAGGCGGAGGAGGAGGCGTTCGTCGCCGCCGGATACGGCATCGAACGGCACGACCTGATGGCGAACGACTTCGTCCTGATCGGGCCCGCCGCCGACCCCGCCGGCGTCGCGGGCCTGCCGATCGCGGATGCTATGACGCGCATCGCCGAGGCGCGGGCCGTCTTCGTGTCGCGCGGCGACGACAGCGGCACGCACCGTGCTGAGCGGCGGCTATGGGCGCGGGCGGGGGTCGATGCCGCGGCGGCCTCCGGCGCATGGTACCGGGAATCGGGGTCCGGCATGGGCGCCACGCTGAACGTGGCGGTCGGCATGGACGGCTATGCCCTGACGGACCGGGCCACCTGGGCGACGTTCGCCAACCGCGGCGACCACGCCATCGTGGTGCAGGGCGACCCTTCGCTCTTCAATCAGTACGGCATCGTCGCCGTGTCGCCGCAGGTCTGCCCGGACGGGAACGCCGACGACGCGGCGACCTTCGTGGAATGGATGCTCGGGCTCGACGGACAGGCGGCCATAGGATCGTACGTCGTGGAGGGGCAGGTCCTGTTCCACCCCAACGGGCAAGCGGACGCGATGCCGATGCGATCCCGCCCTACGCGTTGACCCGCCCCCGGGGGACCTGCGACACCGCCGCCGACCGAATTGGAAGGACCTGGATGCCATGAGCTACTTCGACGGAATCGACCCCATCCGCTTCGACCCGGACGGCGACGGGGACCTGGCGTTCCGGCACTACGACGCCGACCGGGTGGTGATGGGCAAGCCCCTGCGCGACCACCTGCGCTTCGCCGTCTGCTGGTGGCATTCCTTCGTTTGGGAAGGGGGCGACCCGTTCGGGGGGCAGACGTTCCAGCGGCCCTGGTTCCCCGGCGACACGATGGACCTGGCCAGGCAGCGCGTGGATGCGGCGTTCGATCTGTTCCGCATCCTGGGCGTGCCGTTCTACGCGTTCCACGACCACGACATCCGGCCCCAGGGGGCCAGCCTTGCCGAGAGCAACGCCCGGCTGGACGAGATCACCGACTACATGGGTCCGAAGATGGAGGGCGGGGGCCCGGGGCTCCTGTGGGGGACGGCGAACATGTTCTCCGACCGCCGCTACATGAGCGGGGCGGCCACCAACCCCGACCCGGACGTCTTCGCCTACTGCGCGTCGATCGTGCGCGCCGCCATGGGGGCCACGGTCAAGCTGGGCGGCGTCAACTACGTCCTGTGGGGCGGGCGCGAGGGCTACGAGACGCTGCTGAACACCGACATGGACCGCGAACTGCAGCAGATGGGGCGGTTCCTGTCGATGGTGGTGGAGCACAAGCACAGGATCGGCCTGAAGGGCGACATCCTGATCGAGCCCAAGCCGCAGGAGCCCACGAAGCACCAGTACGACCACGACGTCGCGACGGTCTATGGCTTCCTGAAGCGGTTCGGACTGGAAGGGGAGGTCAAGGTCAACATCGAGCAGGGGCACGCCATCCTGGCGGGGCACAGCTTCGAGCACGAGATCGCGACGGCCAACGCGCTGGGCATCTTCGGGTCGATCGACATGAACCGGAACGACTATCAGTCCGGGTGGGACACGGACCAGTTCCCCAACAACGTCCCCGAAGTGGCGATGGCCTACTACGAGATCCTGCGCGGGGGCGGGTTCGCGAACGGGGGCACCAACTTCGACGCGAAGCTGCGGCGTCAGTCGCTGGATCCGGTGGACCTGGTGGCCGCCCATGTGGGGGCGATGGACGTCTGCGCGCGGGGGTTGATGGCGGCCGCCGCGATGCTGGAGGACGGCGCGTTGGAACGGCGGCGCGAGGCCCGCTATGCCAAGTGGGACGAGGCGGAGAACGCGGCGATGCTGCACGGCGACGCGACGCTGGACGCGATCGCCGACCGGGCGGAGGGGGCGGGGCTGGACCCGCAGCCGGTATCCGGCGGGCAGGAGCGGTTGGAGAACCTGGTCAACCGCTACGTCTGAGCCGCCGGGGGGGGGGGGGGGCGTGCGCGCCCCGCGCACGGACGGCATCGAGGGCCGGCGAGGCCGGAAACCGTTTCGCTGCACTGCGGCGAAAATTTCTCCGGCCCGGGGGTGCGGAGGGTGCCCCGGTGCCATCAGTCTGTCGCCGAGCGGGCGGCGGTGCAACCCGGGGCGGCGTTCAACGAGGCAAGGGCTTCGGGCGGGGTGCGGGGCATCGCCGGCGGGCGGAGGGGCGCCGATCGCACGGGACGGCGGGTGTCTGCGATGCGTCTGCTCCGCGTCGGCCATCCGTCCGACGGATGCGGTGATTCGGCGCCCGCGGCCTGGGCCGCCCGGTCCGTGACGAACGCCCCCGCCCGCGAGGCGGGGGCGTCCGGACGATCACTCGCTCAGGCCGATGCGCTGGATGAAGTCGCGGTGGCTTTGGACGATCTCGGCGGTCTCGGGCGTCTTCTCCGCCCATTCGGCCCAGGATTCCTGCGCCGCCGCGCGGAAGGCGGCGCGGTCCTCCGCCGACCAGTCGTAGAGGGTGACGCCCTGTTCCGGCAGGTCGCGCACCGCTTCGCCGTTCTCGACCAGGGTGCGCATCATCAGGTCCATCGCCATCGCCTTGTGCGCGGTCGAGATGATCGCGCGGTGGGCTTCCGGCATCGCTTCCCACACGTCGGTGCGGCAGGCGAGGTGGTCGGACGACATCGAATGGAAGCCCGGATAGGTCGTGTGCTTGGCGATGTCGTAGATGCCGAGGCCCACGTTCACCGCCAGCGAGGACGCGTCGGCCCCGTCGATGATCCCGGTCTCCAAGGCGGTGAAGATCTCGGTGAAGTCCATCACGATGGGGGACGCGCCCAGCTTGGCGAAGATCTCCGTCTGCATGCCGGGGGGCGAGCGGAACTTGAAGTCCACCAGGTCGTCGGGCCCGCGCAGCGGACGGGTGGAGTTCAGCGATTCCTGCCCGCCGATCGCCGCGCCGATGAAGGTCATGCCCTGGGGATTGTAGAGCGCGTTGATCTGCTCGCGCCCGCCGCCCTCGTTCACCCAGGCCTGGTATTGCAGCGGCGTGTCGTAGCCGCCCATCGTGTCGGCCACGAACTGGAAGGCGGGGTTCTTGCCGGTCTGATAGCTGCCGTTCGTCATGTCGCAGTCGAGGATGCCGCTGGCGGCGGCGTCGAACGTCTCCACCGACCCCACGACGGACGCGGAATAGAACATCTCGATGTCGATCTCGCCGTCGGACATCGCCTCCACGTTCTCGACGAAGTCGGCGATCACCCCGCCCGACGTGGATTCGGGGGATTGGTGGTTCTGGATCCGCAGCGTCGTGGTCTGCGCCTCTGCGGGGGCGGCCAGGGCCAGGGCCGTGGCGGTCAGGATCGTTCCGGTCGCGTATCGCATGTCGTTCCTCCCATCCGCGCCGGGGGTCGGCGCGGTGGGGGCAGCCTAGGGGCGGATCGTCCAAACGCCAAACGCGAAGGTATTCCGATCAAGTGGTTGGACCTGCCGTAGCGATCTTCGCGTATCTCCGGCCTGCCGTGGTGGGATCGGTGTGCCGGTGGGGCATACCCGGCGTGACGTTCTACGCCTCGGTGCTCCAGAACGTTGTGGGTTCATGGTCAGTAGGAAGCCGAACGAAAATGAGGCTCGAACAGCTACAGTCGGAAGCATGGCAGGAAGCGCGCGCCGTTCGCTTGCAAGCCTTGGTCGACGCTCCCCAAGCGTTCGGTTCGACGCTACGGATGGCCGAACAGATGAGCGAAGCTGACTGGCGCGCTTGGTTGTCGGTGTCCGGGGAAGGAACGACGATCATCGCTCTGGATGGCAACGAGGCTCACGGAGTCATTCGGGTCGGACCAGAGGGGAATGACGCAGGGCTGTTCTCTCTCTGGGTTGCACGAACCGTTCGAGGGCAAGGCATAGGTGGGAACCTAATGGACGCGGCAGTCCAGTGGGCCCGTGACATGGGCTACGATCGCGTCTGCCTGAACGTTCACCGACAGAACCTCGCGGCTATTCGCTTGTACGTCCGAAAGGGGTTTGTACGGACAGTTCCGGACGCCTCGGTCGAGGAAGGCGAGGACCGGTACGCGATGCCTCTGTAGGTTCGCCACCACGCACGTCCTGCAAGGGTGTACTTCGGAGACGATTCGGCACCGTTCCCTTCGGTTCTCATCGCGGAACGCGGGTGAAACCGATCCTTCCGCAACGGTCTGGTCCAGACTATGTTCAACCGTACACACCCGAGTACATTAGAGCCGGAGATATCGATGACTGCCAGTACGACGATGACGATCCGGCTCGATCCGGTGGTAAAGGACCGGCTCGGGCGTCTGGCCGAGGGCACACGGCGGTCGCGATCGTTCCTCGCGGCCGAGGCGGTGGCAGCCTACGTGAACCGCGAACTCATGGTGATCGAGGGGATCGAGCAGGGCTTGGCGGATGCCGAGGCCGGACGCACGGTGCCGCATGCCGAAGCGATGGCGCAGATCGACGCGGCGATCGAGGAAGCCGAGCGCGGGCGGTCCTGAGATCGGTCCGACGAGACAGAGCGCATGGTCGCCAAAGAGCGAGCCGTCGTCTGGTCCGAGTCCGCGCTTGCGGACCTGACCGCCGAGGTGACGTTCATCGCGAAGAAGGATCCGCATGCGGCGCGGGACGTGCGGCGGAAGCTCGACGCCGCCGGCGCCGCCCTGGGCATCAGCCTGACCGGGCGGCCAGGTCGGGTGCCGGGCACCTACGAGAAGACCGTGTCGGGTCTACGCTTCGTTCTGGCCTACGCCGTCATGCCGGTGCCGGGCGGAGATGCGGACGACGAGGTCGTGGTGATCCTGAGGGCCATTCACACCTCGCGGGACTGGCCGCCGGGAGATTGGCCGGACTGACCTGCCCGTGCGTTCGCAGCAGACGAAAGCGCGTGGCCGACCCAAGCGTATTGCGCGGATGGGATAAGCAGGACCGGCGGTTCTGCTTCTATACCTCCTACGACGTTTCGTAGGTCCATCTTCCCCTGGATCGTTTGACTTGGAGCGCGCTCCAACTGGTATCGCTACGTCCGAGGTGATTCGGCCCTGGAGGTCCACATGCGGATCGGCGCTTTCTCCCGTCGCACGGGCCTGTCGGCCGATACGCTGCGCTACTACGAGCGCATCGGCCTCGTGCCCCGCGCCGGACGCGACGCGGGCGGGAGGCGCGACTACGGCGAGGATCACCTGCGCTGGATGGAGTTCCTCGATGTCCTGAAGTCGACCGGCATGCGGATCGAGGAGATGCGCCGCTACGTAGCGCTGCGAGCGGACGGTCCGGAAACGGTGCCCGACCGTCTGGCCATGCTACGCACGCACCGCGAGCGCGTCGCCGCCGAGCGCGCCCGCCTGCTTGAGGTCGAGACGGTCCTCGATGCCAAGATCGCGCTGTTCCAGTCCGTCACCGACGGCTCCGCTTCACCGAATGCGCTGACATGCGCGTCCACTACTTCAGGACATAAGGAAAGCAGGACATGACAATGCCGAACGACGCGCCACCCGCCACCCGTCGCACCGACGAAGTCACCCCGGCATCTGCGCTTGAGCGAGGCCGTGCTCTTCTGGCGGAGTTGAACCCGGAGATGGAGGCGATCCTCGAGGAGCGCTACGGCGATCTCGTACCGAGCTTTGGCGAGACGCTGGTCGAGTTCGCCTACGGGCGCCTTTACGCACGCGATGGGCTCGACCTTCGCACCCGACAGATCGCAACCGTCGCGGCCCTGACCGCGATGGGCGGGCAAACTGGGCCACAACTGAAGGCCAACATCGAGCACGCCCTGAAGGCGGGCGCGACCCATACCGAGATTGCCGAGGTGATCCTTCAGATGTCCGTGTACGGAGGTATGCCGGCCACCATCAACGCGCTGAACAGCGCGCGAGAGGTCTTTGCGGACAACCGCTAATGCAGGCCCCCGCGCGTCAGCCGCGGGAAGCGTTCCGCATGAGTGCACCCCCACGGTACGACCCCTCGGAACATCCGTCCCGTTCCGTAAGGATGCTTCGGACCGTTCGGGACGTCCGGCGGCGCGGGTCCAGGCGTGTTGGGAACGGTCGAGCCGTCCGTCCCGTCATGCATGCCGCGTTCCCCGACGTCGTCACGCCGGGGGGGGCCACGGTGGCAGCATCGTCGATCCAACCACACATCTTGGATACCCAAACGCGTCAGGATGCGGGCGGCGCTGCCGTGGACCCGCGCGCCACAAGGTGGGCGGGCATCACGTCCCATTCGGGGGCATGGTCCGCGCCGCCGATCATCGCGATCAGGCGTTCGGCGGCGGCCGCGCCCAGGCGGGCGCGGGGCTGGTGGATCGTGGTCAGGGGCGGGGCCAGGCGGGCCGACACCTCGATGTCGTCGAAGCCCGCGACGCTGACGTCGCGGGGCACGGCCAGACCCATCCCCCAGCATTCGCCGATGAAGCCGATGGCGCATTCGTCGGACGCGCAGGACACGGCGGTCGGGCGGTCGGGCCGGGCGGCCCAGGCCCGCGCCGCGCGGGCGCCCGATTCCATCGTGAAGTCGCCGGCCTCCAGCGATCCCTGCACGGCCCTGGCGGCGCAGGCGGCGACGAAGCCCTCCGTCCGGGCCGAGGCCAGGACGTTCCCTTCGGGGCCGGCCACGTGCAGGATGCGGCGGTGCCCCAGTCCGCCCAGGTGGTCCACCACCAGGCCCATCGCCGCGTGGTTGTCGATGGCCAGGCCCGGCGCAGCATAGGCGGCGTTCCATTCGCAGGCCTGCACCACGGGCAGGGGCCAGCCCCGGACCACGGCCGGGTCGAGCGACGCGTCCAGCAGGACGATCCCGTCCGCGCGCCCGTCGCGGGCGAGCGTGGCCAGCCGTTCGGGCGCCGCGCGGCTGTCGGCCAGCTGCACGGCCAGGCCGTGGGCGTCCGCGACCTGCGTGACGGCCACGACGATGCGGTTGAAGAACGGGTTCGCCAGGTTGGGCGCCAGCACCAGGATCGCGCCCGCGCGCCGGACCCGCAGCGACCGCGCGGCCGCGTTCGCGCGGTAGCCGGTGGAGGTGACGGCGTCCATGATCCGGTCGCGCGTCGCGGGATCGACGCGCGTGGGATCCGACAGCGCGCGGCTGACGGTGGCGGTGCTGACCCCCGCCGTCCGGGCCACGTCGGCCATTCGCGCGCGGGTCGTCATTGCGCCTTTGCCTCCATTTGCGGTTGCAGGGCCGTTCTGCCCGTGCAATCGATTGCATGCAAGCGTGGCGGGGAGGTCGCCGCGGTTCGCACGGGAGGACGACGATGAAGACGATCAAGGGCCCCGCGCTGTTCCTGGCGCAGTTCGCGGGCGACGAGGCGCCGTTCGATTCGTGGGATTCGATCACGAAGTGGGCCGCCGATTGCGGGTACGAGGGCGTGCAGGTCCCGTCCTGGGACGCGCGCCTGTTCGACTTGGCGAAGGCCGCCGAGTCCAAGGATTACTGCGACGAGTTCAAGGGTCGGGGGGAGGCCAACGGCGTCCGGGTGACGGAGCTGTCGACTCATCTGCAAGGGCAGTTGGTCGCCGTCCACCCGGCCTACGACGCCGCGTTCGACGGGTTCGCGGACCCGTCCGTCCACGGGAACCCCAAGGCGCGGCAGGAATGGGCCGTGGACCAGGTGAAGAAGGCGCTGACCGCGTCGCGGAACATGGGGATAGGGGCGCACGCGACGTTCAGCGGCGCGCTGGCCTGGCCCTATGTCTATCCGTGGCCGCAGCGGCCCGCGGGCCTGGTGGAGGCCGCGTTCGACGAGTTGGCCGCGCGGTGGCGTCCCATCCTGGACCATGCGGAGGGATGCGGCGTCGACGTCTGCTACGAGATCCATCCGGGCGAGGATCTGCACGACGGCGTCAGCTTCGAGATGTTCCTGGAACGGGTGGGGAACCACGCGCGCGCCATGATGCTGTACGACCCCAGCCATTACGTCCTGCAATGCCTGGATTACCTGGACAACATCGACATCTACCGCGATCGGATCGGGATGTTCCACGTCAAGGACGCGGAGTTCAATCCGACGGGGCGGCAGGGCGTGTATGGCGGGTATCAGTCCTGGGTGGACCGAGCGGGCCGGTTCCGCAGCTTGGGCGACGGGCAGGTCGATTTCGGGGCCGTGTTCTCGAAGATGGCGGCCAACGACTTCGACGGCTGGGCCGTGGTGGAATGGGAATGCGCCCTGAAGCACCCGGAGGACGGCGCGCGGGAAGGCGCGCAGTTCGTGCGCGACCACATCATCCGCGTGACGGAGAAGGCGTTCGACGACTTCGCGGGTGGCGGGACGAACGATGCAGCCAACCGGGCGATGCTGGGGTTGGACCGGTGAGCCATATATCCGCAGCAACCACCTCCCAAACAGCATATTACGTCAGGGGAAGAACGAAGGGCGTGGATGGCAAGACCGATGGCTACAAATGCTTCCCTTCAAGTTGCAACGATGCGTCTAAAGCTCGGAACTTTGAGACAGAAGAAGATGCCGCGAAATTTCTGAAGACGCACCCGTCTTGGGGAATAAGAATGAATCCGGGATCGGCGATAATCTACGATCTTCTTATTGACGGTTTGCCCCGACGACTGTCCGTGTCCAGTAAAGCTTCACCGGTAAACTCTGACCCAAGTCTGACAAGCAGAGCGGTATCAGCTAACGGGAATCAAGGAGGCCCCCGATTCAATAGCCGTTGGCTACGCGGTGTATCTATCGCCGTCATGGTTTTCGTAGCGCTACTAGTGGTCGGGGCGGAGTGGTTTGCCGCTGCAATCGGCGCAAGCATCTCGCTGCTCGCAGGTTTGGTGCTGGACCGCGTCTGGCCGAACAAGGGAGAGTCGAAATGACCGCCCGCATCCGCTGGGGCATGGTGGGCGGCGGGTCGGACGCCTTCATCGGGGGCGTCCACCGCATCGCGGCGCGGATCGACGACCGGTACGAACTGGTGGCGGGCGCGCTGTCCTCCACCCCCGAACGGGCGAAGGCGTCGGGGGCGGCGTTGGGGTTGGACCCGGCGCGGACATACGACGACTTCGACGCGATGGCCAAGCGCGAGGCGCGGCTGAGGGACGGCATCGAGGCGGTCAGCATCGTCACGCCGAACCACGTCCACGCCGCCGCCGCGATCCCCTTCCTGCGCCGCGGCATCCACGTGATCTGCGACAAGCCGCTGACCTCCACGCTGGCGGACGCGAAGAAGCTGGCCCGCGCGGTGGAGAAGTCGGACGCGCTGTTCGTCCTGACGCACAACTATACCGGCTATCCGATGGTGCGGCAGGCCCGCGCGATGGTGGAGGCCGGCGATCTGGGCGCCATCCGCGTCGTGCAGGTGGAATACCCCCAGGACTGGCTGACCACAGCGGTGGAGGGCGAGGGGCTGAAGCAGGCCGAATGGCGCACGGATCCCGAACGGTCGGGCGCGGGCGGGTCGGTGGGCGACATCGGCACGCATGCCTACAACTTGGCGGGCTTCGTCACGGGGCTGCGGGCGGAACGCCTGGCGGCCGACCTGACGGCCTTCGTTCCGGGGCGCAAGCTGGACGACAACGGCCACGTGATGCTGCGCTACGAGGGCGGGGCCAAGGGGATGCTGTGGTGCTCCCAGGTCGCGCCCGGCAGCGAGAACGGCCTGCGCCTGCGCGTCTATGGCGAGCGGGGCGGCCTGGACTGGGCGCAGGAGGATCCGAACTATCTGTGGTTCACCCCGCACGGCGAGCCCAAGCGCCTGATCACCCGGAACGGGGCGGGGTTCACGGAAACCCTGGGCGCGCGCATCCCGCCGGGGCATCCCGAAGGTTATCTGGAGGGGTTCGCCAACATCTATGCCCAGGCCGCCGACCTGATCGTCGCGGCGCGGGGCGGGGCCAAGCCGGACAACGGCCTTCTGCCGGGGATCGAGGCGGGGCTGGACGGGATGGCCTTCGTGGATGCGTGCGTGCGGTCGTCGAAGCGCGACGCGGCCTGGGTCGCGCTTTGACGGAGCTGCGCCTCGATAGCGTGACGCGGTCCTTCGGGGCCGTGCAGGTCCTGTTCGACGTGGGCCTGACGCTGGCGCCCGGTCAGGTCCATGCGCTGATCGGCGAGAACGGGGCCGGCAAGTCCACGACGATGAAGATCTTGTCGGGCTATCTGGCGCCGACCTCCGGCGATGTGCTGCTGGACGGGGTGCCGGTGACGTTCCCGTCGTCCCAGGCGGCGGAGGATGCGGGCGTCGTCCTGATCCACCAGGAGTTCAACCTGGCCGAGCAGTTGACGGTCGAGCAGAACGTCTTCCTGGGGCACGAATTGAAGCGCGGGTTCCTTCTGGACAAGCGCGCGATGCGCGACCGGACGGCGGCGCTGCTGGACCGGCTGAACTGCCGCGTCGATCCGCGGGCGGTGGTGCGCGACATCTCGAACCCCGACAAGCAGATGGTCGAGATCGCCAAGGCCCTGAACCGCGACGCGCGCGTTCTGATCATGGACGAACCAACGGCCGTGCTGACCGAACGCGAGGCGGAGGTCCTGTTCGAGCAGGTGGACCGCCTGCGGTCGGACGGCGTGGCGATCCTGTTCACGTCGCACAAGCTGGACGAGGTGAAGCGTTTGGCCGACGTCGTGACCGTCATGCGCGACGGCCACGTGGTCGCGCAATGCCCCGCATCGGACCTGTCGGAGGACGACATGGCGACCGCGATGGTCGGGCGGGACGTGTCGTCGCTGTACCCCGAACGCACGGGTGCCGTGGGCGACGAGGTGGTGCTGTCGGTGCGCGACCTGCGCGTGCCGCGCTTCGTCCACGGGATGGACCTGGACCTGCGGCGGGGGGAGATCCTGGGGCTGGCCGGCCTGATCGGGTCCGGCCGGACGGAGGCGATGGAAGGGCTGGTGGGGCTGCGCGCCTCCACCGGGACGGTCACGCTGAACGGGGCGGTCGTGCGCTGGTCCGGCCCGCGCGACGCGCTGGACGCGGGCGTGGCGTACCTGACGGAGGACCGGAAGGGCCGGGGCCTGCTGCTGGCCAAGGGGATGCGCGAGAACCTGACCCTTGCGTCCCTGGGCGACTTCACGCGCGGCCTGATCGACGAGGCGGCGGAGGAGCGCGCGCTGGACCGGGCCATCGCGGACTTCGACATCCGCGCGCCGCACCGGGGCGTGGTGGTCGGCAACCTGTCGGGGGGGAACCAGCAGAAGCTGTTGCTTGCGAAGGTCATGCTGGCCGATCCGGACATCGTGGTGATCGACGAGCCGACGCGCGGCATCGACATCGGCACCAAGCAGCAGATCTACGAGTTCGTCCACGCGCTGGCCGCGCGGGGCAAGTCCGTGATCGTCATCTCCTCGGAGATGCAGGAGGTGATGGGGCTGGCCGACCGCGTCGTCGTCATGCGGGGGGGGCGCGTGGCGGGCGAGGTCGCGGGCGCGGCCATCACCGAGGACGCGATCGTCCGCCTGGCCATGGGGCTGGAGAACACCGTCCGACACAGGGAGCCCGCCGCATGAGCGCCGCATCCGCCGACACCAACCCCGGCGCCCGGTCGGGGCCCGCGCTGGACCTGCGGGTCCTGGGACCGATCCTGGCCCTGGCCGTGCTGGTGCTGACGGGCGCCATGCTGAACGACAACTTCCTGTCCTATGCCAACATCACGAACGTCCTGTCGCGGTCGGCCTTCATCGGCATCATCGCGGTGGGCATGACCTTCGTCATCACCTCGGGCGGGCTGGACCTGTCGGTGGGGTCCATGGCGGCGTTCATCGCGGGGCTGATGATCCTGGTGATGAACGGGCTGCTGCCCACGCTGGGTCCGGGCGTGGCATTGGTCCTGGTCGGTATGGCCGCCGCGTTGGCGACGGGGCTGGTGGCGGGGTTCGTGAACGGGTTCCTGATCACCACCATGCGGATCGAGGCGTTCATCGTGACGCTGGGCACGATGGGCATCTACCGATCCCTGGTGACGTGGCTGGCCGACGGCGGCACGCTGTCCCTGGACTTCGGGATGCGCACGGTCATCCGCCCGATCTACTACGACGGGATCCTGGGCATATCGTGGCCCATCATCGTCTTCGCCCTGGTCGCCGTCGCGGGCGAGGTCATCATGCGCCGCGCGGCCTTCGGGCGGCACGCGGCGGCGGTGGGGTCGAACGATCAGGTCGCGCGGTATTCGTCGGTGAACGTCGACCGGGTGCGGATGCTGACCTACGTCTTCCTGGGCATCCTGGTGGGCGTGGCCACCATCATGTACGTCCCCCGGCTGGGGTCGGCGTCGTCGTCGACGGGCGTCCTGTGGGAGTTGGAGGCGATCGCCGCCGTCATCATCGGCGGCACCATGCTGAAGGGCGGGTTCGGGCGCGTCTGGGGCACGGTGATCGGCGTCCTGATCCTGAGCCTGATCGACAACATCCTGAACCTGACCGACGGGGTCAGCCCCTATCTGAACGGGGCGATCCAGGGGGTCATCATCATTCTCGCCGTGATCCTGCAGCGGGAACGCAAGGCGGACGCCTGACGTCCGGCATCAACGAAACCTTGGGAGGTTACACAATGAAGCACTTCGCGATCGCAGGCCTGATGGCCGCCACCGCACTGCCCGCCATGGCGCAGGAGACGATGGTCATCGGCGTCTCCATCCCCGCCGCGACCCATGGCTGGGCGGGCGGCATGAACTTCCACGCGCAGGAGGCCGTGGACCGGCTGGAGGAAGTCTATCCCCAGCTCGACTTCGTGCTGGCCACCGCGTCCGACCCGGCCAAGCAGGTCAACGACATCGAGGACATGCTGGCCACGCGCGACATCGACGCGCTGGTCGTGCTGCCCTTCGAATCCGAGCCGCTGACCGGCCCCGTCGCCGCCGTCGCCGACAGCGGGGCCTGGGTCACGGTCGTGGACCGCGGCCTGGCGCAGGAGGGGATCGAGGACCTCTACGTCGCCGGCGACAACAGCGGCTTCGGCCGGGTGTCGGGCGAGTACATGCGATCCGCGCTGCCCGACGGCGGCAAGATCGTGGCGTTGCGCGGCATCCCCACCACCATCGACAACGAACGCGTCGCGGGCTTCGAGGAGGCCATCGAAGGGTCCGGCATCGAGGTGCTGGACATGGAGCACGGCAACTGGAACCGCGACGACAGCTTCACCGTGATGCAGGACTTCCTGTCCAAGCACGGCGAGATCGACGCCGTCTGGGCGTCGGACGACGACATGGCGATCGGCGTGCTGGCCGCCATCGAGGCGGCGGGCCGCGACGACGTGCAGTTCGTGCTGGGCGGCGCGGGCATGAAGGAGATGATCCGCCGCACCGCGGACGGCGACGCGATGATCCCGGCGAACGTCACCTACCCGCCCGCGATGATCGGCACCGCGATCGAGCTGACGGCCGTGGGCCTGACGTCGTCCGCGCCCGTGTCCGGCACGTTCACGATCGGATCCGTGCTGGTCACGCAGGACAACGCGGAGGATTACTACTTCCCCGACAGCCCGTTCTGATCGGGGGACGATCGCGAGGGAAGGGGGTCGCGCCGGAAGGTGCGGCCCCTCTTCGTTTGGAGCGATGCAGCCGCAATGCGCGCCGTCATCCCCGGGCTCGCCCCGAGGACCTGTCGCCGTACGCGCGACGGCAAGGTCGCGCCCATTCGAGGAGGTCCCCCGGATCGAGTCCGAGGACGACCCGGCGCGAAACGGAAACGCCGCGCACGCCCCCGTCCGAGGCGGAGACGCGGCGCGTTCGCGGCCCCCATGTGGCGCTTGCGTGAACGCGTGGAGGCGTCCCGAAACCCCAACAAATGCAGGACATCGCGGCGGCGCGGCTTAACCCCCGCTTAACGACCCGCGGGCCATCCCCTGGCTGTCCAGAAGGACCGTTCCGGGGCCGTCGCCCCACCGGCAGAAGCTGCCACACCGCCTGCAAAGCAGGCGCATCCGTTCAAGGAAAAAACCCGATGTCTTCGATCCTGACCAACAACAGCGCGATGGTCGCGCTGCAGACCCTGCAGAACATCAACAAGAACCTGGGCATGACCCAGGGCGAGATCTCGACCGGCAAGTCGATCGCCAACGCCAAGGACAACTCGGCCGTCTGGGCCATCTCCAAGACCATGGAGTCCGACGTCGCCGGCTTCAAGGCCATCCAGGACAGCCTGAACCTGGGCGACAGCACGGTCGCCGTCGCGCGCACCGCGTCCGAGCGGGTCACCGACCTGCTGACCGAGATCAAGGGCAAGGTCGTCGCGTCCCAGGAAGAGAACGTCGACCGCGGCAAGATCAAGGCCGACATCGACGAGCTGGTGAACCAGATCAAGTCGACCGTGGGCGCCGCGCAGTTCAACGGCCTGAACCTGGTCAAGGGCTCCGAAGACGTCGAGATCCTCTCGTCGCTCGATCGCAGCAGCTCGGGCGTCGCGGCGAGCAACATCTCCGTCAGCCGCCAGGACCTGACGACCGACGCCGGCAATCGTGGCACGACCGCGCTGTCCGGCGTGACGGTCGCCGACTACGGCACGATCACGGATTCCCAAGGCGCCGCCGTGACGACGACGACGGCTGCCACCGGCAAGGACATGGACATCACGATCGGCGGCACCATCGCCGTCGGCGACACACTGAGCCTCGACATCAACGGCAATTCGCTGTCCTTCACGGCGACCACCACCAACGCGGCCGACGTAGCGGACGCCTTGAAGGGTCAGATCAACGCACTGGGTCTCGAAGGGGTCACGGCGGACAACACCGGCGGTGTCCTGACGATCTCGAACACCAACGCCTACGAATCCGTCGACGTCGCGAACCTCGCGGAAACCGGGGCTGCCTCGACGATCGCGGTCACCGAGGTGAACGGCAACACCTCGCCGCCGAGTGCGACGTCCGGCACGATCGAACAACGTGCGGAGACGATCGATCTGTCCTCCACCACGGCCCTGTCCGAAGGCGACACCTTCAGCGTCACGGTCGGCGGAGACAGCTTCTTCTATGTGGCCGGCAAGTCCGAGTCGATGGAGGACGTCGCCAAGGGTCTCGCCACGGCGATCAACACGTCGGACACCGATGGTGTCGAGGCGCGGGCCACGCAGGCCGACGACGGCACTTGGAGCTTGGCGGTCGACGACGATACCGGTGGTCAGGCCTTCGGCCTGCAGGTCACGACCGGCGGCGACGCCACCGGGGGCCTGTTCGGTCTGGACAACCTGAACGTCGACTCGAACGAGAACGCCAGCAAGGCCCTCGACACGATCGAGACGCTAATCTCCAATTCCATCGACGCCGCCGCGTCGCTGGGTTCGGCCCAAGGCCGGATCGAGAAGCAGAACGACTTCATGGGCAATCTGATCGACAACTTCACGTCGGGCATCGGTTCGCTGGTGGATGCCAACATGGAGGAGGCGTCCGCCCGTCTGCAGGCGCTGCAGGTCCAGCAGCAGCTGGCCACCCAGTCGCTGTCGATCGCCAACCAGGCGCCGCAGTCGATCCTGGCGCTGTTCCGGTAAAGCCGGGCCTAGCCTTCTGACGATGGGGGCCGTGCAAAGCGCGGCCCCTTGTCCGACCCTTCCAGAACGGATCAACACCGATGCATTTCTCACGACCCCAGTCCGGCGCCTATGCCACGACCGCGGCCAGTCAGGCCATGGCCGCGCCGAAGGACGCCGAGGCGCGCGTCTTCACCCAGGTCACGCGCCGCCTGATCGCCCTGCACGCCGACCCCGACGCCGACATCGCCGCTCGGGTCGAGGTCCTGAACGACAACCTGTCCCTTTGGAACGCGGTCGCGGTGGCCGTGTTCGACGATTCGAACGCGATGCCCGAAGCGCTGCGCGCGGGACTGGCCAACCTGGCCGGCTTCGTGGACCGGCAAACGAAGGCCGTGTTGCGCGGGGGCGGCGACATCCGCCTTCTGGTGGACGTCAACCGCCGCGTGATCGGCGGGCTCGCCGCCGCCCCGGCGGTGCCCGAATCCACCCCGACCGAGGCCGCCTGAGATGGCCGGTCTCGTCCTGAAGCTGCGCGAAGGCGAGCGCGTGCTCGTCAACGGCGCGGTGATCGAGAGCACGGGCCGCGGCTGCCGCCTGCGCGTGCTGACGCCCGGCACGTCCATCCTGCGGATGCGCGACGCCATCGACCCCGCCCAGGCCGACACGCCCGTGGGGCGCGTGGGACACGTGGTGCAGATGGTGGTCGCGGGCGACATGACGCTGGAGGACGCGCTGCCCCAGGTCACGCCCGCGTTGGACGCGCTGCACGACGCGTTCGTGGACGCGTCCGACCGCGCCCTGGTCCGCACGGTGGGCGAGGAGCTGGCCGCGGGGCGCCCCTATCCGGCGCTGCGGGCGGTGCAGGATCTGCGGGCTCGCGAGGGCGCGCTGCTGGCCCGGGCGGCGGGCTGATGTTCCAGCCCGTCCTGCCGCAGGGGGGGATCGCCGGGTGGCGGTTCCTCGAACGCACCTTGGACACCCAGCAGGACGCCTTCGCCAAGTCCGCGGTGAACGACCGCGCGCTGACCTACTTCCGCGAGAACATCGGCGAGGTCGAGACGGCGGAGCAGCTCGTCGCCGATCGGCAGCTGCGGGAGGTGGCGCTGGCGGCGTTCGGGCTGTCCGATGACATCGACAGCACGTTCTTCATCCAGAAGGTCCTGTCGGAAGGGACCTATGACAACGACGCGCTGGCCAACCGCCTGTCGGACCGGCGCTACTTCGACATGGCCCGCGCCTTCGGCTTCGACGAGCCCCTGTTCCCCAACACGAAGGTGCCCGGCTTCGCCGACCGGATCGAGGCGCGGTTCCGCGAGCAGTCGTTCGAGGCGGCCGTGGGGCAGGCCGACAATTCCATGCGCCTGGCGCTGAACGCCAAGCGCGAGCTGGCGGACGTCGTGACGGGGGAGGGATCCGAGAATTCCAAGTGGTTCACCATCATGGGAACCCCGCCCCTGCGCAGCGTCCTGGAAGGCGCGCTGGGCTTGCCCGCGAGCTTCGGCGCGCTCGACATCGACCGCCAGCTGGAGGTGTTCAAGGACCGCGCGGCGGGCGCGTTCGGCATCGCGGACGTGTCCGAGCTGGCCGAGGCGGATACGCTGTCGCGGGTGATCGACCTGTATCTGGTGCGGGCCGGAACCCAGTCGGGGGCGGGTGGTCCGACCAGTCCGGCGCTGCAGCTGTTGCGCGGGTTCTGAGCACCGCGCGGTGGGGGGCGCCCCCCGTGCATCCCCTGCATGCGCCCCACGCATGCGCGAGGTCGCCCCGACACGCGAAGCGGCCGGCCCGGGCGCGCCGCTCGACCGGCCAGGCGATCAGGTCATGGCGGCGCGCAGCCTGTCGAACGAATCGTCCACGCCGCCGCTGCGGTCGGACAGCGCGGCCTCCAGCGCGGGGCGCAGGCGGATGGCCGCATCCAGCGCGGGGTCGCGGCCCTTCTCGTAGAGGCCGGAGGTCACCATCAGCTCGTTGCGGCGATACGTCTCCATCGCGGCGCGGACCTGGCCCAGCAGCGCGTTCTGCTCGGGCGTGGCGCAGTCGGGCAGGGACCGGCTGACGGAGGCCAGGACGTCGATGGCCGGATAGCGGCCGCCTTCGGCGATTCCGCGCGACAGGACCACGTGGCCGTCGATGAGGCCGCGGACCGTGTCGGCCACGGGGCCTTCCATGTCGGACCCCGCGACCAGCACGGTGAAGACCGACGTGATGGCGGGCTTGCCGTCGCTGCCGGGGCCCGTCCGTTCGACCAGGGCGGCCAGGTTCGCGGTCAGGCCGGGGGGCATCCCGCCGTCCAGCCGCTGGCCCGTGGCCGCGGCCACGTCGCGGCACGACTCGGCGTGGCGGGTCAGGCTGTCGCACAGGAACAGGACCTTCGCCCCCCGGTCGCGGAAGTGCTCCGCCACGGCGAGGGCCGCGGGCACGCAGCGGCGGCGGACGTTGGCGGCGCGGTCCGACGTCGCGGCGACGACGACCGTGCGACGCATGCCGTCCGCGCCCAGGACGTCGCGCGCGAAGCCCGACACCTCGCGCCCGCGCTCGCCCACGAGCGCCGTCACGACGACGTCGGCCTCCATCCGGTTGGCCAGATCGCCCAGGAGGCGGGACTTGCCCACGCCCGACCCGGCGAAGACCCCCATGCGCTGCCCGTCCACGATGGGTAGCAGCGTGTCGAGGGCGGTGTAGCCGGTGGCCAGGCGGTCCCCGAACCCCGCGCGCCGCCCGGCCTCGGGCGGGTCGGCGTGGATCGGGCGCGCCGCGCCGCGCCCCAGCGGGCGTCCGTCGAGGGGCGCGCCGAACGGGTCCACGATGCGCCCCAGCCAGGTGTCGGCGGGCGCGATGGCGGGCGGGCCGCACAGCTCGACCGCGGCGCCGATCCCGTGCCCGTCCATCGCGCCGTAGGGCATGGCCGTGACGCGGTCGGCGTCGATCGACACGACCTCCGCACGGGCGCCGCCGGGGCCGCGCAGGGCCACCTCCTCGCCCAGGCGCGCGGCGCGGGACAGGCCCGCGAGGTCCAGCCGCCCGTCGTCCAGGCGTTTCACCCGGCCCAGGGGGCGGATGGCGGAAAGGGGGGCCACGCGTGCGCGCAGCGTGTCCAGGGGCGTGTGATCCATGGGGCGTCCGCTTTGGTGATGTCCTGGAAACGATGCGTAAAGGAATCGCCCTTAAGGCTTCGTTGCGAACCACGGGAGTGAACCGATGCAAATGCCCGCGATCCTGTCGCTGGCGGCCGACGCCGCCCGCCACGCGGCCGACCGGCAGGCCGTGACCGCCCGCAACATCGTGAACGCCGACACGCCCGGCTTCCGCCCTTTCGACCTGACCCCGTTCGACCCCGGCCTGGACGTGGACGCGTCCTTCGCGCAGCGCCGCACCCGCCCGGGCCATCTGGGCGACGGGCCCGCGCGGCCCTGGCGGGAGGTGACGCAGGAAGGGCCGCTCGACCCCAACGGCAACGGCGTCGATCTGGAGACCGAGATCCTGCGCGGCACGGACGCGCAGCGCGCCCACAACCGGGCCATCACCGTGTACCGCGCGTCGATGGACCTCCTGCGCGCCAGCTTGGGCCGAGGGTGACCGACCGATGACCGAGTTCTCCGACGCCCTTCGCATCCTGTCGTCCGGCCTGAAGGCGCAGGGCCAGCGCATCCGGCACGTGGCCGAGAACATCAGCAATGCGGACACGCCGGGATACCGGCGCAAGACGGTGGCGTTCCAGGCCATGGTGGACGAGGGCCGCCGCAGCGGCGAGGTGGAGGCCGGGCCCGTCCGGCTGGACCGCGCCGATCTGCGCCGCATCCACGATCCGAACCACCCGATGGCGGGGCCCGACGGGTTCTACGACGGGTCGAACGTCAACCTGATCCTGGAGATCGCGGACGCGCAGGAAGCGCAGCGATCCTACGAGGCGAACCTGAAGATGTTCGAGCAGACGCGGCGCATGTCCTCGTCGCTCTACGACATCCTGAAGCGATAGCCCGTCCCGACCCCTTCCAGAATGGAGTGAGACATGGACATCCGAAGCGTACAAGCCCTGTCCGGCTATGCCGCGGCGCCACAGGCCAAGCCGGACGCCGACCCGTCCGGCCTGGCGCAGGCCGCGCAGGACTTCATGGCGACCCTGCAGAAGGGCGAGGCGGAGGCGGCGCGCGCCGTCACCGGCGACGGCAATCCGCATGACCTGGTGACCGCGCTGGCCGAGAGCCAGATGGCGATATCCGCCACGGTCGCCGTGCGCGACAAGGTCGTCGAGGCGTACCAGGAACTGCTGCGGATGCCCGTCTGATGGACGACAGCATCTTCTTCGAGACGCTGCAGCAGGGGCTGTGGATCGCCACCCTGATCTCCACCCCCATCCTGGCGGCAGCGCTGCTGGTGGGCGTGGCGATCGGCCTGGTCCAGGCGCTGACGTCCGTGCAGGAGATGACGCTGACCTTCGTGCCGAAGATGGCCGCGATGCTGGGCGTGTTCTGGGTGACGATGGGGTTCATGACCCTGACGCTGGGCCGGTACTTCACCGACACGCTGCTGCCCATCATCATGGGGGCCTGAGCCATGGACGGGATCTATCCCTCGATCACCCGCCAGGCGGGGCTGATGCGCGAGATGGCGACCATCGCGCAGAACATCGCGAACGCGTCGACCACGGGCTATCGCGCGGAAGGGCTAATCTTCGAGGAATACATCGCGGCCGCGGAATCCGACGCGCCGTCGCTGTCGCTGGGGCACGCCCACGGGCGGACGATCGACCTGACGCAGGGTGGGCTGGAGCTGACGGGCGGGACCTACGACATGGCGGTGGAGGGGCCGGGCTTCTTCACCGTGGGCGGGGCGGACGGACCGCTGCTGACGCGGGCGGGGTCCTTCGTGGCCGACCCGTTCGGCACGCTGACGACGCATGACGGCTTGCCGGTGCTGGACGGGGGCGGCGCGCCCATCCAGATCCCGCCGGGCGACGGCGACATATCCGTGGCCCCCGACGGCACCCTGAGCCGGGACGGCGCGCCCTTTGCGCAGATGGGCCTGGTCGTGCCCGACGACGCGGTCGGCCTGCAGCGCGTGTCCGACACGCGGTTCGCCCACGAGGGCGCGCTGCTGCCGGTCGAGAACGGGCGCATCCTGCACGGCTTCCTGGAGGGGTCGAACACCGCGCCGGTGCTGGAGATCGCGCGGATGGTCGAGGTCCAGAACGCCTACGGCCTGGGACAGAACATCCTGCAAAAGGAAGACGAACGCCTGCGCGCGATGCTGCGCATCATGGATCCAAGGTAAGGACGCCCCCCGATGAGAGCCCTTTCGATCGCCGCGACCGGCATGAACGCGCAGCAGATGCGCGTCGAGGTCATATCGCAGAACCTGTCGAACATGAGCACCACCGCCTACAACGCGCGGCGGGCGGAGTTCGCGGACCTGCATTACCAGCAGATGTCGCGCCCCGGCTCGATCAGCTCGACCACCGGGTCGGTCGTGCCGACCGGCATCCAGATGGGCCTGGGCGTGCGGGCGGCCAGCGTGTCGATGGACCCCCAGCAGGGCACCATCCAGGCCACCGGCGGCGATCTGGACGTGGCCATCAGCGGCAAGGGATACATCGAGGTGACGCTGCCGTCAGGCGGGGCCGCCTATACCCGCGACGGGGCGCTGAAGAAGACGGGCGAGGGGCAGCTGGTCACGAACGACGGCTATCCGATCGTGCCCGACATCACGATCCCGGAAGACGCGCGTTCGGTCAGCATCAACGCCGACGGCGAGGTGTACGTCTACTTCCTGGACCAGGTGGAGCCGGAGCTCCTGGGCCAGCTGACCCTGACGGGGTTCACCAACGAGAAGGGGTTGGAGGCGCTGGGCTCGAACCTCTATGCCGAAACGGAGGCGTCGGGCGCCGCGATCAACGGCCTGGCGGGGCAGGACGGCCTGGGCGTGTTCCGCCAGGGTTACCTGGAGGACAGCAGCGTCGACGCGGTGCGCGAGATCACCGACCTGATCGAGGCGCAGCGCAGCTACGAGATGAACGCCAAGGTCATCACCGCCGCCGACCAGATGCTCGGCGCGACGACGCAGATCCGATGATCCGCGCCATCCTGATATCCCTGTCCCTGGCCGGTCCCGCCGCCGCGGACGTGGTGATCGCCACGACGGTCGTTCGCGCGGGCACCCTGATCGGGATGGACCAGGTGGCCGTGCGCCCCGGCGACATGCCGGGCGCCGTGACCGACCCGCGCGACGTGGTGGGCCTGGAGGCGCGGGTGAACCTGTTCCCCAACCGCCCCGTGCGCCCGCAGGACGTGGGCGCGCCCACCGTGATCGAACGCAACGCGGTCGTGTCGCTGCTCTATGCGGCGGACGGCCTGCGCATCTCGGCCGAGGGGCGGGCGCTGACGCGCGCGGGCCTGGGCGAGCCGGTGCGCGTGATGAACATGGCTTCCCGGACGACCGTGATGGGCGTCGCCGTGGGGCTGGGAACCGTGGAGGTGCATTGATGGCACGCAAGATGACAGTCCGTATCGGAACGATCGCCGCGATGGCGGCCCTGGCCGCCTGCGGGCAGCTGGAGGAGGTGGGCAAGACGCCCGCCCTGACCCAGCCCTCGGGCGGGAACGAGCACTTCGCCATGACGGCCGGCGCGGTGCCCGGCCAGCGCGCCGTGCCGCAGAACAGCCCGTCGCTGTGGACGGGCGGGCGCACGTCGCTCCTGGGCGACCGCCGGGCGGCGCAGCGCGGCGACATCATGACCGTGGTGATCGAGATCGACGAATCGGCGCAGATCAACAACCGCTCGCAGCGCGGTCGGTCGGGCAGCCAGAGCGCGGGCGTCGGCAGCCTTATGGGGCTGGAGACGGTGATCGAGGACATCCTGCCGGGCGACGGGTCGCTGGCCGACGCCGTCGAGCTGAACTCCGAGAGCGACTTCAGCGGGTCGGGCTCGATCCGCCGGGCGGAGAAGCTGACGCTGCGCGTGGCGGCCACCGTGCTGGAGGTGATGCCCAACGGCGCCCTGCGCATCGAGGGCACGCAGGAGGTGCGGGTCAACAACGAGGTGCGCGTGCTGCTGGTGTCGGGCTTCGTGCGGCCCGGCGACGTGACGCGGCAGAACGAGATCACCTATGACAAGATCGCGTCCGCGCGCATCAGCTATGGCGGGCGCGGGCACATCACCGCGATGCAGGCCCCGCGCTATGGCCAGCAGGTCGCCGACGTGATCCTGCCGTTCTGACCATGAAGGCGGTACTGGCACTGACGATGGTCCTCGGGGCCGTGGCGGGCGGCGGGGTCGCGGGCGCGATGCTGTCGCCCGGCCACCCCGCGCCGGAGGCCGAGGCGGAGGCGGAGGCGCCGGCCGCGGAGGAGGCGGAGGCGCTGTCGGAGGCGGTGGAGATCCCCCTGATCCGGGAGTTCATCGTGCCGCTGATCATCGACGGCCGGGTCCGCAGCCACGTGGTGCTGACCCTGGGGCTGTCGTCCAAGACCCTGCCGCAGGAAGCGGCCTACGACCGGGAACCCGTCCTGCGCGACAAGCTGATGGAGGCGCTGTTCCGCCACGCCAGCGCGGGGGGCTTCGACGGGCGGTTCACCGAGACGCTGCCCATGAACCGGCTGCGCCTGGCCCTGAACGAGGCCGCGCAGGCGACCTATGAGGGGCACGACCTGACGGTGCTGATCACGTCGATCGACCGGCGGGACCGTTAGGGCCGGTCCGGGCTCGACCGTCATGCTCGGGCACGACCCGAGGACCTTCCCCCCGTCATGCGCCGCGTTCGCGGCACGAGGTCCCCGGGTCGAGCCCGGGGACGATCGGGGTCGCCTAGCGCGTCCGACCCATCCGTTCTCCCAACTCGGCGATCACCTGCTCGCGCGCCGTGGCCTTCGCAGCGGCGTGGCGGGCGTGCTCCAGCTCCGCGCGGAGGCGGGCCAGCTCCATCGTAAGGCGGGTGCGTTCCTGCACGGCCCAGCCCATGTGGGCCAGCTGCGCGCGGGCCTCCCCCAGATCGGCGGGCGCGTCCGCGGGGGCGGGGGCCTCCAGCGCCGCGATGGCGGCGCGGATGGGCGCGGCGCGGGTCTCCACGGCGGCCAGGGCCCCGCGGTCGCGGGCGGCCCGCAGCGACGCCAGGTCGGACAGGCGCCGGAGGTCGTCGGCGTTCACGCCCCGCCCCCGGCGGCCTTGCGCAGATCCTCCGCGAAGCGGATGGCGGCGGCCACCGCGCGGAAGTGCTCGCGCGGGATGGCCTCGCCCAGATCCACGGTGGCGTGCAGGGCGCGCGCGGTGGGCGGGTCGGAGAAGATGGGGATGTCGTTCTCGGTCGCGAGTTCGCGGATGCGGACCGCGATCTCGTCCACGCCCTTTGCCAGGCAGACGGGGGGCGAGGGGTCGAGCGGCGACCATTTCAGTGCCACGGCGTAGTGGGTCGGGTTTACGATCACGACGGTGGCGTCGGGGACGTCGGACAGCATCTGGTTCTGCGCGATCTCCTGCGCGCGCTGGCGGCGCTTCTGCTTGAGCTGCGGGTCGCCTTCGGATTCCTTGTGCTCGTCCGTCATCTCCTTGCGGGACATGCGGTTCTTCTGGGCGTGGGCGTGCTTCTGGTACACGAAGTCGACCGCCCCGATCACGGCCGCGATGCCGGTGACGAGGGCCAGGAAGATCAGGAGCAGCCGGCCCAGGAGCATCGCGGACTGGCCCACGGGCAGGGCGGCGCTGGCCACGATGTAGTCGGACGCCCACCATAGCAGCCCCCCGAGCGTGCCGCCGTAGAGGACCAGCTTGGTGGAAGACTTGGCGAACTCGAACAGGCCGCTGGTGCCGAACTTGTTCTTGGCCCCCTGGACGAGGGAGACGCGCGACGCCTTGGGCATCAGGCGGGTCGGCGCGAAGACCGCGGCGCGCGTGACCAGCACGGTCGCCAGGACCAGAAGACCCGATCCCCCCAGCCACAGGGCGGACTGGCCCACGATGGTCTTCACCATCTCCTGCGCGACGATGTCGGAACCCGCGATCGTTTCGGCGGCCAGGCGGTCGGCATCCGCCAGGAAGGCGCCCCCTTCCTCCGCGATGCGCTGGAGGGACATGGGGCCCAGGATGGCGGTGGTGAGCAGGAGGCCCAGATAGACGGCGAAGGCGTTCAGGTCCGGGGCGCGGGCGACCTCGCCCTGTTCGCGGGCCTTGTCGAGCTTGCGTTGAGAGGCCTCGTATTGCTTGTCCTCCTGGCCGTTCTCCTCCGCCATCAGAGGATCCCGATGGGGTCGAGGATCGTGGCGAGGAAGCGCTCGCGCCACACGGTCAGGATGATCGCCGCGGTCGCGGCCAGCAGGGCCAGCGACAGGCCGGTGATCAGCGGCGCGCCGACGAGCGCCACCATCAGTTGCGGCATGGCCTTGTTAATGACCCCCAGCGCCAGGTTGTAGAGGACGGAGGCGATCACGAAGGGCGCGGACAGCCCCAGGGCCAGGGCGAAGGCCGCGCCGACGCGTTCCAGGCCCCACTGCGCCACGTCCGCGCCGGGCAGCAGGAAGCCCGCGGGGAAGACGTCCCAGGACCGGATCATCAAGTCAACGACCATCAGGTGCAGGCCCGATGCCATCAGGAGCGCCAGTCCCCCCAGGTGCAGGACGTTGCCCATCGCCGAGGACGGATCCATCGACTGGACGCCGAACAATTGGCTGAGCGAGGTCGCCTGCGCGGCGATGGCGCCGGTCATCAGGAGCGCGTGGGTCATGAACTTCAGCACCGCGCCCAGGGCGGCGCCGGTCGTGGCCTCCGTCAGGATCAGGGCGGGCGTCACGTCGGCCGGCAGAGCCGCGGCGGGCATCAGGGGGGCGATCATTGCCGTCAGGGCGAAGGTCGCGCCCAGGCGGACGCGGGCGGGGATCATGCGCTCGCCGAAGGCGGGCAGGAAGAACATCAGCCCCGTGACGCGGAAGAACACGACGGCCACCGCGACGGGCGGCAGGCCCAGCGCGTCGAGGATGGGGCCCAGGCCCGTCACGCGGGCACGGACCCCACCAGGGCGGGCCGGGCGGCCGGACCGACCTCCTCGTAGGACACGACGGGGTTCGCCAGCCCGGCTTCGCGCAGGACGCCGTGGAGGAACCGCCGGCGGCGGGCCGACGTGACCAGCGCGGGATAGGTGCCCTTCTCGGCGGCCTTGGCCATCATGTCGGCGATGTTCTGGCGCAGCTTGCGGCCCGTGTCGGGCGGCAGGGCGATGTCGCCGAAGCCGCCCTGCATCTGGTGGCGGTCGAACTGCTCCTCCCAGGCGGGGGACAGCTGCATCAGGGGGACGGTGCCGTCGGGGCGCCGGATCTCGGCCAAGATCTGCTGACCCAGGCGCTGGCGCACCAGCTCCGCGATCGTGTCGGCGGGCATCTTGGCCTCGCGGCCCTCCGCGATCGTTTCCAGGATCACGGGAAGGTTGCGGATCGACACCCGCTCCGCCAGCAGGATGCGCATCACGGCCAGCAGCGCGTCGTGGGGGACCTTGCCGGGGACCAGGTCGTCGAGCAGGCGGCGGTTCTCGGCGGCGCGCGACGGGTCGGTCACGTTGCGATAGGCGTCGAGCACGCGGTTCAGCGACTTCAGGCCCATCAGCTGCGGGAAGGCGGATTTCACGACCTCCAGCAGGTGGGTGGCCAGCACCTCGCCCGGGGTCACGACGGTCAGCTCCGCCAGGTCGCCCCGATCGACCGAATCCTCGCGCACCCAGCGGGCGGGGGCGCCATAGACCGGCTCGGCCACGTCGGTGCCGCCGACCGCGGGCAGGGGGCCTTCGCCCTTCAGCGCGAGGACGTGGCCCGGCATCAGGCGGTCGCGCGCCAACTCGACCCCGTGGACCCGGATGACGTAGGTGCCGGGCGGCAGGCCCGCGTCGTCGGTCAGCCGGATCTCGGGCAGGATGATCCCGAAGGACTGGGCGATGTGGTTGCGCATGCCTTCGATGCGCCCTTCCAGGCCGCGGGCGGGGTCGAGGGCCAGCGACACGAGGTCCATGGCGAAGGTCACGCCGATCTCGTCCAGGTCCAGGACGTCGCCCATCGACCGCTTGGGCGGCGGGGCGTCCTCTTCCGGCAGGACCTCCACCTCGGCCTCCCGGGACGTCCGCCACATCCGCCAAGCCGCGAAGCCCAGGCCCGCGGCCCCCAGAAGGAAGGGGACGACGGGCAGGCCCGGGATGGCGGCGAAGATCAGCATGATGACCGCGACGGTACCCAGGGCCACGGGGTTTGCGCCGACCTGGCGCAGGATCGCCATGTCCATCTTGCCCGCCGCCCCGCCCCGTGCCAGCAGAAGCGCGGACGCGATGGCGATGATGACGGCCGGGATCTGGCTGACCAGCCCGTCGCCCACCGTCAGGATCGAATAGGTCTGCACCGCCTGGCCGAACGGCATGCCGTGGACGATCAGGCCGACGGCGAGCCCCACGATCAGGTTCAGCAGCGTGATGAGCAGGCCCGCGACCGCGTCGCCCTTCACGAACTTCGACGCGCCGTCGAGGCTGCCGAAGAAGTTGGTCTCCGCCAGCTCCAGCTCGCGGCGGCGGCTGGCCTCCGCGTGGTCGATCGCGCCCGCAGCCATGTCGGCGTCGATGGCCAGCTGCTTGCCCGGCATCCCGTCGAGCGCGAAGCGGGCGCCCACCTCCGCCATGCGGGTGGCGCCCTTGGTGATGACCACGAAGTTGACGATCAGCAGCACGCAGAAGATCACGATCCCCAGAAACACGCTGCCGCCCATCACGAACTGGGCGAAGCCCTCGATCACGGTGCCTGCCGCGCCCGTGCCGGTGTGCCCTTCGCCGATGATGAGCTTCGTGGACGAGATGTTCATCGCCAGCCGCAGCATCAGCGAGGCCAGCAGGACCGTGGGGAAGCTGGAGAAGTCGAGCGGGCGTTCCACGAACAGCGCCGTGGTGAACATCAGGATCGCCAGGGCGAAGGAGGCGGCCAGGCCGATGTCCAGCATCCAGGGCGGGATGGGGACGACCATCATGACGATGACCGCCATCAGGGCCAGGGCGAACAGGATCGTGGGTTGAAAGAGCGTCTTCATCCGACTCGGCCGATAGGGGGTCAATCGGTGAATCGGTTAACCCGTGGATGGTTAACGGTCCGTTCCGTCCCCGCCGTCTCCGGGCAGGCCGAGCAGGTCGCGTACCAGCCCCGCGGTGCGGCGGCTGCGGTTCAAGCGGACGTCGGCGCCGACCAGCGTGTCCATCGACGGGTCGGGGCCCTGCGCCAGAAGCGTTTCCGCCAGGTGCGCGCGCGTGGCGTCCGGGTCGGCCGCCACCACGCCCGCCAGGTCGCGGGCCAGCCATGCTGCTTCCACCGGATCCAGGTCCGCGCGGGGCGGTGCCGCGATGCGAACGCCGCCGTCGCCCGAGATCTCGTGCCCCCATTGGGCGGCGGTGCCGGTCAGGCCGGCGGCGTTCAGCACGCCGGCGAAGCTGCGCCGCGCCGTCGCGCCAGCGTCGTCGCGGTAACGCAGCATGGCGGCGGCCAGGAAGGCGCTGCGATGTCCAGGCAGATCCTGCAACTGGTGCGCGATCTCGTCCACCACGGCCCGGCGGGCGGGCGGAACCATGCCGGCCAGCACCTCGTCGGCCTCCGTCAACTCGCCGATCCCGATCAGGCCCACGGCCAGGGCGGCGCGAAGCGCCTCGTTGCGGGGGCCCGCGGGTACGGTGGGCAGCAGCGCCAGAGCGTCGGCTGCGGCGGAGGCGACGGCATCCTCGCCCAGGGTCCATTGCGTCAGCCGTTGCGTGACCAGCGCGATGCGTCCGATCTCGCGCGCTTCCGCCGCGTCCTCCGGCGGGGGGCCGACGAGTGCTGCCAACTCGGCAGCCGTTTCCAGGTCGCCGCCGCGGGCGGTGTTGTCGGCGGCCCGGGGCAGCAGGTCGCGCTGCCGGGCGCGGGGCAGGTCGCCCGCGAAGGCCGCGAGGCGGCGGCGGTCGCGGGCGGTCAGGCCGCGGTCGGGCACGGCGAGGTTGAGCGCGAGCAGCGTCGTGGCGGAACCGCAGTCCCAGGCGTCGTCGGGCAGGGCGGCCAGCGCGATGTGGTCCACGGCGTCGGCCATCAGGTCGGTCCAAGCGTCGTCGATGTCCGCCAGTCGGCCCAGGTGGCGCGCTTCCGCCCCCAGCCCGGCGGCGAGGTAGCCGTCGCGCAGCGCGCGCACCGTGTCCCGGCGGGCGGGGTCGTAGGCTTCGGTCAGCGCCGCGAGGTCGGTCAGGGCGGTGCCGGGATCGCGCAGGAGCAGGTCGCGCAGGGGCGCGGCCCCTTCGCAGGCGACCCGTTCGTCGTAGGGGATGTCGCGCGGATCCGGCGCGCGGGCGTCGCGAATGCGCAGTTGGGTGTCGGCGGGCTTGGCGCGGGGGCCGTCCGGCAGGGCGTCGGGGATGGTGCGGCGCGCGTCCGCGGCGACCACGACGTCGCGCAGCACCCGGTCCAGGTGGTCCCCCAAGGGCGAGGCGAGCGGCGCCATCAACAGCGGCAGGCTGACTACCTCGCCGGGCGAGGCGGGCAGGACCGGGTCCACGATCCGCGGGGTCCGACGGGGGACGGGATCCGTCGCGGCCACCACGGCGGGGGCGGTCGGCGCGGGCATGGGTCCGGGCGGGGGCGCGTCCGGGGTGCGGGGGGCGCCGTCCAAGCCAAACGGGAACCAGCGGGCCACGTCGGCGGGGTCGAGCGCGTCGGGTGCGGCGGCGGCGGTGGCGGGGACCGCCGCCGGAGGGTTCGGGCGCGCGTCGGCCGGAACGACGATGGCGGGCACGCCGGGGGCCACGTCGATGACGATGTGGCCGCTGCCGATCTGACCCACCGAGGCCGTGCAGTCGCAGGCCAGGTCCAGGGTCAGCGTGCCGTCGGTCCAGGCCACGTCCGCGACGCGGTCCCGCCCGATGCGGTCGAACACGCCGGACGCGTCGATCCCCCCGGCCAGCCCCGTCAGCGCGATCTCGGCCGCGCCGGGACGGTGGGTCAGCGTCCAGTCCGCCGCGAACGGCGCTTCGAAGACGAGGCGGGTGAACCCGTCGTGCTCGCCCGACCGCAGGGGCACGTCCTGCGCCCCCGCCGCGCCCGCGATCCCGGCCAGCAGGACCGCCACCGCCGTCCCCCGCGGATCCGTCATGCGGCGGCCTTCGCCTGACGCAGCGCGTCCTCCAGGTCCGAGAACGACGGGCGGATATGCGTGGGCGTGTTCTGGCGCCCGACCTCGATGCAGATGTTGGTCGCGTGGTTGTAGAGGTTGGCCACCAGCACCTGGCGGATCAGATCCTGGAAGTGGCCGTCCTCCTCCACGATGCTCTTGAGGCGCGTGGCCATGGGACCCACGAAGGCATAGGCCACGAAGACGCCCAGGAACGTGCCGACCAGCGCGCCGCCGATCAGCTTGCCCAGGACCTCCGGCGGCTGGTCGATGGAGCCCATCGTCTTGATGACGCCCAGCACTGCGGCGACGATGCCCAGCGCGGGAAGGCCGTCGGCCATGGTCTGCAGGTTGTGGGAGGGGTGCATCGCGTGCTCCACGTTCTCCTCGATGCGGGCCTCGAGCACCTCCTCGACCTGGTGGGGGTCGTCGTAGTTCATCGACATGGCCCGCAGGGTGTCGCAGATCAGCGCGACGGATTCGGCGTCCGCCAGGATGCGGGGGTATTGGGTGAAGATCGCCGACTCGGCCGGCGTCTCGATGTGCTCCTCCAGCTGCACGGCGTTCTGGCGGCCCAGGCGCATCAGCTGGTAGAGCATGCACAGCAGATCGCGGTAGTCGTCGGGCTTCCACTTCGGGCCCTTGAAGACCTTCGCCACGTCCTTGAGCGTGTGCTTCACCGCGGGGATCGAGTTGCCCAGCAGGAAGGCGCCGATGGCGGCGCCGAAGATCATGGTCATCTCGAAGGGCAGGGCCTTCAGGATGATCGCCATCTTGCCGCCCGCGGCGAGGTATCCGCCGAAGACCATGACGAAGGTGACGACGATTCCGACGATCCCGATCATCGCGGTGCCTCCCGTGCGGCGTCGGCGTTCCGTCCGGCGATGGTCGCGCTGACGGCATAGGCCGCGAGGGGGGGCATGTTGCTGAACACCTCCGCGGCGACGTCGGCGTCCATGCGGCCCAGGAAGCCGGCGGCGAAGCCGGGCTCCATCGCCTCGAACAGGGCGGCGGCGTCCTTGGGCTTCATGCTCTCGTAGATGGCCGTCAGGCGGCCCAGGTCGTTCTCCGATGCCTCGGCGGAGGCGAACATGCGGGCCTCCAGCGCGGCCTCGGCGGCGGTCAGTTCGTCCAGCGTTCGCTCCAGCTCGGCGCGGGCGATGCCCATGTCGCGCTCGCGCAGCTCGAGCGCGGCGGCACGGGCGGTCAGTTCCTCGTCCCGGCGGGCGATGTCACGCAGGAGGACCTCGATCTCGTCCAGGGCGGCGGGGGTCGGGGTCCCGGCCGCGTCGGCGGGCTCGCCGTGCACGACCTCCGCGGCGCGCGCGGTGCCGTGGTCGGGGATGGCCAGGTTCGCCGACACCAGCCGCATGGTGCCCGACAGGAGCAGCGCCGAGGCGATGCCGGTCAGCGCGATGCGTCCCAACAGCCCCTTCACGACGCCACCGGCGCTTGGCGGCGGCTCTGGAACAGGGCGGGCGCGGGCGGGGGCGGCGCGTCGCCCGCGGGGTCGGCGGGCACGGCGCCCCCCGACCGGCGCGCGGACTGGGCCGATTCGGCCAGGTCATCCAGATCGGTCAGCCCGGCCAGCACGACGGACAGGTCGCCTTCGCGGCGCTCCGCCTCCTCGACCAGACGGGCGAGGCGGCGGGCCGCCTCCTCCGCGTCGTGGGTCGCCGAGGAGGCGGTCTTGGACAGCGTCTCCACCTGCTCGGACAGGGTGGCGATCGTGGCCCCCAGCCCGGCGTCGGAGCGCCCCAGCGCGCGCAGGCGCTGCGACAGGGTCCAGCAATAGGCCGCGAGGGCGAAGGCCCCCACCACCAGAAGGACGTCGGAGATCATCTCCATGGTCGGGTGCCCCTCAATTCAGAACGAAGTCGGTTACGAGCAGGTCGCGCACGGCGGCGTCCCCCGCGATCATGCGAGCGCGCCGCAGCATCTGGGACCGCACCTGCAGCAGGGCGTTCGGGTCCTCGATCACGTCGGTGCCGACGGCGCGCAGATAGGTCAGCAGCGTGTCCTGGATGCGGGGCCCGAGGGTCTGGACGTCGCCGGTCCGGCCCTCGTCCACCTCCAGCACGGCCTGCATGCGCAGGGTGCGGTCGCGCCCGCCCGTGCCGATGGACACCGACAGGGGCGGCAGGGTAAGGAAGGCCGCCGTGCCGGTGGGCGCCGCATGGGCCGCGTCGACCGCCGCCTCGCCGTGCGCCGCGTCGTCGGCGCGGACATGCTCCACGTCGGTCGCGTCCTCCACGGCGGCATGCTCGCCGCCCCCGCCGATCAGGCCCGCGAGCAGCCCGGCATAGCCCGCGTAGAACGCGCCCCCGCCGCCCAGGGCGGCCACGACCGCGCCGATCAGGAGGACGGGCTTGCCCTTCTTCTTCGGCGCGCCGTCGGCGTCGTCGTCGGGTGCTGTGTCGGGGGCGTCGTCGGCCACGGGGGATTCTCCAATTCGATGGTCGATCCCTACCGAAGGGTGCCTAACCGATTGTTAATGCCTTTGCGGTTCAAGCCTTCGGGTGGGTCAGAACGGCCCCCTGACAGGAAGGGCGCGAGAATCGTGCAGACCATCGTCGAGTACTGGAACCGTGGGGACTACCTTCGCCTGGCCATCCTGGCGGGCGCCGTCGCGGGCACCTTCGCCGCCATCCTTCTGCTGGGCCGCATGGCCGCCGCCCCCACCCTGGAGCTTCTGTTCGCCCGGCTCGATCCGGCCGTCGCGGGCCGCATCGTCACGGAGCTGGAGACGCGGGGCGTGTCCTACGACGTGCGGGGCGATTCGATCTACGTCGACGGGGGCCAGCGCGACCGCCTGCGCCTGGACCTGGCGGGCGAGGGGCTGCCCGGCGCGGACGGCGCGGGCTACGAGATCCTGGACGGACTGTCGGGCTTCGGCACCACCAGCCAGATGTTCGATGCCGCGTACTGGCGTGCCCGCGAAGGCGAGCTGGCCCGCACGATCCTGGCCGGACGGGGGGTGGAGGCCGCGCGCGTTCACATCGCCGCGCCGGGTCGGTCCCCGTTCTCGCGCGACGAGGGCGCGACCGCGTCGGCCACCTTGCGCATGAAGACGGGTGCCGTGCCCGCCGACTTGGCGGAGGCCGTGCAGTCCCTGGTCGCGGGCGCGGTGCGGGGTCTCGACCCCGATTCGGTGTCCGTCGTGGACAGCCGCACGGGCCGCGTCGTGTCGCGCGACGCCGGCACCCGCGACGGGGCCGCCCGGGGCGAGCGCCTGGCCGAGATGCGCGCCGCGGTGGACCGCCTGCTGACCGCGCGCGTCGGCGCCGACCGATTCGTGGCCGAGATCAGCCTAGAAACGACGACCGACATCGAGCAGCTGCGCGAGCGCACGCTCGACCCCGACAGCCGCGTCATCATTTCCGTCGATACGGAGGAGAGCACGTCCTCGGACGTGGGCGCGGCGGGGCAGGGGGTCACCGTGGCCTCCAACCTGCCCGACGGCGACGCGGGCGGCGGGTCCGAATCGCGCAGCAACGCGTCGGGATCGCGCGAGCGCGTGAACTACGAGGTGTCCGAACGCGAGCGTCAGGTGACGCGCGGGGCGGGCGCGGTCGAGCGCATCACCGTCGCCGTCATGGTCGACGGCGTCACGGCCCCCGATTCGGCGGGCGCGGAAGCCTGGCAGCCCCGCCCGCAGGAGGAGCTGGACGCGATCCGCGACCTCGTGCAGTCCGCCGTGGGCTTCCGCGAAGGGCGGGGCGACGTCGTCACCGTGCGGTCGCTGCAGTTCCAGGACAACGCAGTCGCCATCGAGGGCGGGGCCACCGCGCCCTGGCTGACCGGCGCGCAGATGGTCCGCCTGGCGACGGTGGCCGCGATCCTGATGGGCCTGGTCGCCCTGATGGCCTTCGTGGTGCGTCCCCTGCTGGACCGCCGGGGGGCGTCCGCCCCCGCCGGATCCGACGCCTCCGGCGCGCTGCCGGCCCCGGGTGCCGCGGGCGGGATCGGGGCCGGTGCGGCGCCCGCTTTGGCCGCCCCGCCCGAGAGGGACGCCAACGGCCTGCCGATCCTGCCGGATCTGCCCGACCTCGACGACGGGGGCCTGCCGTCGTTGGACGACCTGCCCGCGCTGGGCGGCGGCGGGTCCGGGCCCGCGTCCGGCGGCGCGGAGGAGGATCCGGTCGAACGGCTGCGCAGCCTGATCGCCGAGCGTCGCGACGAGACGGTGGAGGTCCTGCGCGGCTGGATCGAGGAAGACGCCCCGGCGGAGGAGACGACCTGACATGATCCTCGAGGACTTCGCCGCGCCGCGCCCGAAGGCCGCGCCCGCCCCGCCCCCCGCCGCGGAACCCGCGGCCCCGCCAGACAGGGGCTTCGACGAAGGCTACAGGCAGGGGTGGGACGACGCCGCCGCCCGCATCCGGGAGGACGACCTCCGGATCGGCATCCGCGCCGCCGCCCGGCTGGAAACGCTGGCCCACACCCAGCGCGCCGCGATGGCCCTGTGCCTGTCGCAGGTCGAGGGGGTGCTGGCGGAGGTGTTCGACAAGGTCCTGCCGCGCGCCGCCGAACGCGGGTTCCTGCCTCTCGTGGTCGAGGAGGCGCAGGCGATGATGCAGGACGCCGAGGGCCGCGTGCTGCGCATCAGCGTCGCCGCCGACGCCGTGGCGCCCCTGCGCGCGATCCTGGACGCCGCGCCGTCCGACGGGGCCGCGGTGAAGCTGATCGGCGACCCCGCGCTGGAGCCGATGCAGGCCCTGCTGACCGGCGCGGACCAGGAGCGGGAGGTCGATCTGACCCGCCTGCTCGACGCCATGGACGCCGCCTTCGAAGGGCTGCGCGCCGACAACCGCAAGCCAGACGGGAGCCCCGACGATGAATGACATGACGATCCCCGACGCCAAGGATGCCGACCGCGCGCCCTTCGGCCGCGTTCCCGTGGAGGTGACCGTTTCGGTCGGGCGCGCGCGCCCGACGGTGGCGGAACTGCTGCGCCTGCGGCCCGACGCGATCCTGACGCTGGACCGGTCCGCCGACGAGCCGGTGGAGATCTTCGCGGGCGACCGCCTGATCGCGCGCGGCACCCTGGAGGAGGCGGAGGGCGAGGAGCCGGGCCGCCTGGCCGTGCGCCTGACCGAGATCACCGACTTGGACAACGCCCTGTGACCCCCCGCCCCGCCCTGCCCGCCGCGCTGGCGGTCCTCGTGCTGTCGGCCGTCCCGGCCGCGGCGCAGGACGCGGTGGCGGGCATCGCGGGGCTTCTGGGGAGCGATTCGCTGTCGCTGACCTCCGTGCAGCTGATCGCGCTGCTGACCGTCCTCAGCCTCGCGCCGGGGATCGCGGTCACCGTCACCTGCTTTCCGTTCGTGGTCACGGTGCTGTCGATCCTGCGCCAGGCCATCGGGCTGCAGGCCGCGCCGCCCAACATGCTGATCGTCAGCCTGGCGCTGTTCCTGACCTACTTCGTGATGGAGCCCGTGGCGACGATCGCCTGGGAGGACGGCATCCGTCCCTGGACCCAGGGCGCGATGGAGATGGCGGACGCCGTGCCCCGCGCGATCGCCCCGTTCCGCGCCTTCATGGAGGGCCGGGTCGATCCGGACACCTTCGCGCACCTCTCGGATCTCCGCCCCGACGCGGAGCCGGGCGCGCTGTCCGTGCTGATCCCGTCCTTCATGCTGTCCGAGATCGCGCGCGCCTTCCAGATCGGGTTTCTGGTCTTCATGCCGTTCCTGATCATCGACATGGTCGTGGCCGCCGTCCTGATGTCGATGGGCATGATGATGGTGCCGCCCGCCATCGTGTCGCTGCCCTTCAAACTGGCCTTCTTCGTCGCGGTCGACGGTTGGGCCCTGATCGCGGGCGCGCTCGTCGCCGGATACCATTGAACCCCATGGAAGGGCATCGCATGATCCCCAAGTTCAAGCATCGCAGGGCCGCCGCGCCCCCCGCCGCCGCCGCCGTCGCCACGCCCGAGGATCCGCACGCGGAGGCCCGTCGCCTGCTCGCCCTGCTGGAGAACCGCGGCGACCCGAAGGACTTGGGCGCCGACAGTCCCGACAAGCTGCGGGCCATGGCCGCCGAGCTGATCCGCCGGGTCGAGACGGGGCACAGGGCGTCGCCCCGCCCCGCGCCCGCGCCGACATCCGCGTCGGCCGACGCCCCGGCGCCGTCGGACCCGCCGCCCACCTTCCGCCACAAGGCGGAGCGGCGCATCTTCAAAGCCCCGCCCCTGGCCGACCCGGCGCCCGCGCCACGTCCGGCCGCGCCCGATCCCGCACCCGCCCCGCGCGCCGCGACCCCCCCGTCCGTGCCCAGGCCCGTGCTGAAGGCGCCCGCCTCGATCGCGAACCTGGTGCAGGCGGCGAAGCTGGGCGGGGGCCTAACCGCGGAGCATCCCGCGATCGTGGCCCTGGCGTTGAAGGGCAGCGCGCCGCGCGACCAAGCCCAGGCGCTTCGCGCGATGCCGGGCCGCCAGGCCCGCGCCGTGCAGCGCCTGCTGCGTCCCTAGCGCCGCAGGGCGGACAGGGCGAACGCCGCCGCCGCGACCGCCACGATGGCCGGGCCCGCGGGCAGGTCGAACCGCCAGCTCAGCGTCAGTCCCCCCAGCGTCGCGGCCTGACCCAGCAGGGCGGCGATGCCGACCATCCGCTCCGGCGTGTCCGCGAAGGGCCGCGCGGCGGCGGCGGGGATGACCAGGAGCGCCGCGATCAACAGCGCGCCCACCACCTTGATTGCCACCGCCACCACGATGGCCAGCGTGACCGACAGGATCAGCCGCTCCCGCCGGGGGTCGTAGCCCGCGGCGGCGGCCAGATCGGGGTCCAGCGTCGTGGTCAGAAGCGCCTGCCAGCGCCATGCCAGCGCCGCCAGGACGGCGGCGGCCCCCAGCCAGACCACGCCCACGTCCGCCCGCGACACCGCCAGCAGGTCGCCGAACAGGAAGGCATGGAGGTCGATGCTGCGCCCCGGCAGGGTCGCGACTGCGAGCAGCCCGATGGCGAGGCCGGAATGGGCCAGCACCGCCAGGATGGTGTCGGCGCTGCGCGCACGTTCTGACAGGGCGGCGGTCAGCACCGCCATCGCGAGGGCGGCGGCCAGGATCCCCAGGGCGACCGGCACGTCCACGGCGATCGCCAGGGCCACGCCCAGCAGCGCGGCATGCGCCGTCGCGTCCGAGAAGAACGCCATGCGCCGCCAGATCGCCATGCAGCCCAGCGGCGCCGCGGCCAGGGCGGCGCCCGATCCGGCCAGCACGGCGCGCGCCAGGAAATCGTCGAGGAGGGTCAAGCCGCGGTTCCGTGGTCGTGGTCGTGATGCGCGTGGTCGTGCTCGTGCCGATAGAGCGCCAGCGCCCCCCCCGTGCCGGTCCCGAACAGCGCGCGATAGGCGGGTGCCTCCGCGACCTGGGCGGGGCGCCCTTCGCAGCAGACGTGGCCGTTCAGGCAGATCACCCGGTCGCTGGCCGCCATCACGACGTGCAGGTCGTGGCTGACCATCAGCACAGCGCAGCCCGTGTCGTCGCGCAGCCGTTCGATCAGGCGATAGAAGTCCGCCGCACCGGGCTGGTCCAGGCCGGTGGTGGGCTCGTCGAGGACCAGGAGGTCCGGTTGGTTCAGCAGGGCGCGCGCCAGGGCGACCCGCTGTCGCTGTCCGCCCGACAGGTCGTCCATCTGGCGGCGCTGCAGGCCGTCGGCGCCGGTCCGTTCCAGCGCCGTCGCCACGTCCGCCCGGGACGCCCGGCGGGGCAGGGACAGGAACCGCGCGACCGTCATCGGCAGCGTCGCGGCCACGGCCAAGCGCTGGGGCACGTAGCCCAGCCGCAACCCGACCGCCCGGCGCACCGCCCCCGTCCCGGCGGGCAGGCCCCCGATCAGACAGCGCACCAGGGTGGACTTGCCCGATCCGTTGGGTCCGACGACCGTCACGATCTCGCCGGGGGCGACGGACAGCGACACGTCCCGTAGCACGCTCTGGCCGCCCAGGCTGACCCCCAGGCCGTCCGCCTCGATCAACGCGCTCATCCTCCGCCCTCCCGGCAGTCGCGGCACAGGCCCGCCACCTCCACCACCGCGCTGTCCGCCGCGAAGCCCGGGGGGCCGCCGTCCAGCAGGTCGCCCACCGTGCCCGCATCCGCTTCGGCCACTTGGTCGCAGGCGCGGCAGATCAGAAAGGCGGGGCTGTGGGCGAGGCCCGGACGCGCGCAGGCGACGAAGGCGTTCAGACGCTCCACCCGGTGCGCGAAGCCATGTGCCACGAGGAAGTCCAGCGCGCGGTAGGCGGTGGGCGGCTGCGAGCCCAGCCCTTCCTCCCGCAGGCGGTCCAGCACGTCGTAGGCGCCCATCGCACGGTGTTCGCGCAACAGCAACTCCAGCACGCGGCGGCGGATGGGGGTCAGCCGCAGCCCGGCCTCCGCGCAGCGTCGTTCGGCGGCGGCGATGGCGTCGGCGATGCAGGCGGCGTGGTCGTGCGCGGCGAAGGCGGGATCGTGGGGGGGCTTGCGTGACATCCGGGCCGGGTCTAACACATGGTGTCATGTTATACCATAACGTTCTCCCCGCCTTCGCCGCGAGCGTGCTCGCCACCGCAGCCTTCGCCGACGCGCCGCGCGTCGTGACCGATATCGGGCCGATCCATGGCTTGGTCGCCGGCGTGATGGACGGGGTGGGCGAGCCGTTCAACGTCCTTCCCGTAGGCGCCGATCCCCACGACCACGCGCTGCGCCCTTCGGAGGGGCGCGCGCTCCAGGACGCGCAGGTCGTGTTCCGTACCGGCTCCGCGATGGCGCCTTGGCTCGACCGCCCGTTGGAGAACCTGGCCGGCGGGGCCACCGTCGTCTCGCTGCTGGAGGTGGAGGGCATCGACCTGATCGAACGGTCCGAGGAAGGCGATCACGACGATCACGCGGAGCACGACGAACATGCCGCGGACGATCATGCGCACGACCATGCCGAACACGATCACGACGACCACGACCATGCCGAGGAGGCCGCGGCGGATCACGAGGATCACGAGGATCACGACGGGCACGATCACGCCCACGACCATGGCGGCATCGACCCCCATGCCTGGCTGGACCCCGCCATCGCGACGACCTGGGTCGGCACCATCGCCGCGACCCTGTCCGACGTCGATCCGGCCAACGCGCAAGCCTACCGCGCCAACGCGGACGCGCTGATCGCGGACATCGCCGCGGCCCGCGACGAGGTCGCGGCGATGCTGGCGGACGTGCCGTCCCGGACCTATCTGGCCGGGCACGACGCGTATGGCTATCTCGACCGCACGTTCGGGCTGGAACCGCTGGGCGCCGTCACCGACGTCCACGGCGAGGCGCCGACCCCGGGCCATCTCAGCGATCTGCTGGAGCGTGCCCGCGCCGCGGACCTGCGCTGCGTCCTGCGCGAGCCTGGCGAGACGGGCGCTCTGGACACAGTGATCGACGGCCTGTCGCCGACCGTGGTCGAGTTGGACGCCGCCGGCAGCGCGTTGGAGCCCGGGCCCGGCTTCTATCCCGCGCTGCTGCGCCACGTCGGGTCCACCTTCGCGGGTTGCCTGGGCGCGACCGGCTGACGGATCGGGGCCGGCGGCGGGCGTCGTGGACTCCGCCGCCGGGGCATGGCACGCCGTCGGGGCCCCGCAGACCAGGACGACGCCATGCCCTTTACCCTCGCGACGTGGAACATTAACTCCGTCCGCCTGCGCGAAGGGCTGGTCGCCCGCCTGCTGGCGGAGGAGGAGCCCGACGTCCTGTGCCTGCAGGAATGCAAGTCGCCGGTCGACAAGATCCCCACCGCGCCGTTCGCGGCGCTGGGCTATCCCCACATGGTCGCGCGGGGGCAGAAGGGCTATAACGGCGTGGCGATCCTGTCGCGCCATCCCCTGACCGATGCGGGGTCGGTGGACCACGCCGCCCTGGGCCATGCCCGCCACGTCGCGGCGCGGCTGCCGGGGGGCGTGACGGTCCACAACTGCTACGTGCCCGCGGGCGGCGACGTGGCGGACCGGGACGCGAACCCGAAGTTCGGTCAGAAGCTCGACTACATGACGTCCTTGCGCGACGCGTTCCACGCCGACCGGCCGGAACGCGCGATCCTGGTGGGCGACCTGAACATCGCCCCGCGCGAGGACGACGTCTGGTCGCACAAGCAACTTCTGAAGGTCGTCAGCCACACGCCGGTCGAGGTCGAGCACTTCGCCCAGGCCCAGGATGCGGGCGGATGGGTGGACGTGACGCGCCAGGACATCCCCGACGGGCGGCTGTATTCCTGGTGGTCGTACCGGTCGCCCGACTGGGACAGGGCCGACAAGGGCCGCCGCCTGGATCACGTCTGGGCGAGCGCGGACATCGGCGCCGCCGCCCATGGGTCCCGCGTCCTGCGCGCGGTGCGGGGATGGGACAAGCCGTCCGACCACGCGCCCGTCTTCGCCTCCTTCGACCTGGATCCCTGACCGGCTTGTTCGCAGGCGGCTGCCGGCCTATCTGCCGCACCTGACATTCCGCCAGGAGGCACCCATGCTCGAATTCGGCCAGCCCCAGCAGGACGTGACCCCGCCCGCCGACCTGGTGACCGACGTCACCGAGGCGACGTTCATGGCCGAGGTGGTCGAGGCGTCGATGACCGTGCCCGTCATCGTCGACTTCTGGGCGCCGTGGTGCGGCCCCTGCAAGACGCTCGGCCCGCAACTGGAAGCCGCCGTCACCGCGCAGAAGGGCCGCGTCCGCATGGCGAAGGTCGACGTGGACGGCGCGCAGCAGATCGCGGCGCAGTTGCGGATCCAGTCGATCCCGACCGTCTATGCGTTCTGGCAGGGCCAGCCGGTCGACGGGTTCCAGGGCGCTGTCAGCCAATCGGAGGTGACCGCCTTCGTCGAGCGCGCCGCCGCATTGGGCGGGGAGGCCGACGACGGGCTGGCGGATGCCGTCACGGCCGCGGAGGAGATGCTGGAGCAGGGCGCCGCCGTGGACGCCGCGCAGACCTTCGCCGCCATCCTGGGCGAGGCGCCCGACCACGCGGGCGCCTTCGGCGGCCTGGTCCGGTCCCACATCGCCCTGGGCGAGATCGACCGCGCCCAGGCCGTGCTGGACGGCGTGCCCGCCGCCATCGCCACCGCCCCGGAGGTCGAAGCCGCGCGCGCCCAGATCGAACTGGCGCGCCAGGCGGCCAATGCCGGTCCCGTGGCCGAACTGCGGACCGCGGTGGACGCGAACCCCGACGACCACGGCGCACGGATGGAACTGGCCCAGGCGCTGCAGGCTGCCGGCGAGACGGAGGAGGCGGTCGATCAGTTGCTCGAACTGTTCCGCCGCGACCGCGAATGGAACGACGGCGCAGCCCGCACGCAACTGTTCACGATCTTCGACGCCCTGAAGCCCCAGGACCCCATCGTGCTGAAGGGCCGCAGGCGTCTGTCGTCCATGATCTTTGCCTGACCGGCCGTCAGGGCTACCTGACACGTCATGATCCGAGTGACCGACCTGCCGGACACGATCCCGGTCTTCCCCCTGCCGGGCGCGCTGCTTCTGCCGCGGGCCCGTCTGCCCCTGCACATCTTCGAGCCGCGCTATCTGCAGATGATCGAGGATTGCCTGAAGACGCCGCAGCGTCTGATCGGCATGGTCCAGCCGCGTGCCAAGCCCCGCAAGGACGGGCGCGCGTTGAACACGATCGGCTGCGCGGGACGGCTGACGCAGTTCTCCGAAACGGAGGACGGGCGCTACATGGTGACCCTGTCGGGCGTCAGCCGCTATCGCATCACGTCGGAGGTGGAAGGCTTCGCGCCCTATCTGAAGGCGGAGGTCGACTGGACCGGGTTCGAGCGCGACACCGGCAAGGCGGAGGTGGACGAGGGCTTCGACCGACCCGCATTCCTGGACCTGCTGCGCCGCTACTTCGAGGCTCAGAGCCTGTCGACCGACTGGGAAAGCCTGGAGGACGCGGAGGAGGAGCTGCTGGTCAACTCGCTGGCCATGCTGTGCCCGTTCGAATCCGAGGAGAAGCAGGCCCTCTTGGAAGCCCCCTCGCTCGCCACCCGGCGCGAGACGCTGGTGACCTTGATGGAGTTCGGTCTGCGATCCGGCGACGCGGAGGACATCGTTCAGTGACCGAGATCGAGACCGAGGCTGGGGCCGAGACTGCGTCCGACCACGCCGCGCCCAAGCCGCAACACGACCGCCGCATGTTGGAGGCGCTGGTCTGCCCGCAGACGGGCGGGATCCTGGCCTACGACGCGGACCGTCAGGAGCTGGTGTCGAAGTCCGCAGGGCTGGCCTATCCGATCCGGGGGGGCATCCCGATCATGCTGATCGACGAGGCGCGCAAGCTGGACTGATCCGGGCGCGGCGGCGGGTCGGGGGCGATGGGCGGACGAGTTGACAGCCGACAACTTTCGGTTGCAGATCAGTTAATCGTCAACCTTCGGCCCTGCATCAGGTCCGGCAGATCCCCCGTCAGTCCCGCCGCCTCGCGGACGAACCGCCTCTTCAGCCCGGGCATCGCGTCGACGGCGCCCATGCCCAGCCGCCGGGCCAAGCGCAGCACCGGGTCGTCGTTGCTGAACAGCCGGTTCACCGCGTCCGTGGCCGCCCCCATCTGCGCCGCGTCGAACCGGCGCCACCGGGCATAGCCCGCGAGCACGTCCGCCCGCCCGATGTCCTGCCCCCGCCGCCGGGCGTCCCGCAGGACCTGCGCCAGCGCGGCGGCGTCCTTGAATCCCAGGTTCAGGCCCTGCCCCGCGATGGGGTGGATGCCGTGGCCCGCATCGCCCACGAGGGCCACCCGCTCCGCCGTCAGATCGGCGGCGAGGTTCAGCGAAAGGGGATAGGTGCCGCGCCCGCCCGTCAGCGCGATGTCGCCCAGAAAGCTGCCGAAGCGCGGGCGCAGGACGTCGAGGTATGCCGCATCGTCCAGGGCCTGGACGGCCGCCGCCGTTTCCGCGTCCTCGGTCCAAACCAGGCTGGACCGGTCGCCCGTCAGGGGCAGGATGGCCAGGGGGCCCGCGGGCAGGAACAATTGGTGCGCGATGCCGCCATGGGGCCGGTCGTGTTTCACCGCGCAGGTCAGCGCCGTCTGGCCGTAATCCTTCCGCACGACCCGCAGGCCCGCGCGCGCGGCCACGTCGCTGCCGCGCCCGTCGCACCCGACCAGCAGCCGTCCCACCAAGGTGTCGCCGCCCGCCAGCGTCACCGTCGCGGCCCCCGACAGGTCTTGGTCCAAGACCGTCTGGCCGAAGCGCATCTCGATCCGGTCGGCGGCGTCGCAGGCGTCCAGAAGCGCGCGGCGCAGGTGCCGGTCCTCCACCATCTGGCCCATGAAGGGGGCGTCGATCGCCTCGGCCCGGAACGACAGGTGCAGGGGCGACGCGCCTTCGCCCACGCGCCCGTCGGACGCCTTGATGCCGGTGATCGGGCACGGATCGGCGACCCGGTCCCACAGATCCAGCGCCTGCAGCATCCGCACGCTGGACAGGGCCAGCGCATAGGCCCGCCCGTCGAAGTCGCGGCCCCGCGCCGGGGGATCGGCTGCGTCGACCACGACGCAGCGCAGCCCCGCCTGCGCCAGGGCAAGCGCGGTGAGGGGGCCCGACAGCCCCCCGCCGACGATGACGACGTCCGCATCCATGGCCTTCGATCTACGCGGTCCACGGCGGTTGTCCATCGCGCGCGTCGGGCATAGCGTCGCGGCGACCGGCAGCGGGGGCTTCGATGCGGGATTGGCTTTGGATGGGTGCGGGCGCGTTGGGCCGCGGGATCGGCGCGGGCGACATCGACCCGGAGGCGCTGTGCGACGCCTTCCTGTCGGCCATCGAGGCGGCCCCGCAGGCGCCCGACGTCTATGCCCGTGCGACCTCCGACCGCGCGCAGGCCGAGGCCGCGGCGGCGGCGTTGCGCGCGCGGGACGGGACCCGGCGGCACCCGCTGGACGGCGTGCCAGTCAGCTGGAAGGACCTGTTCGACAGCGCGGGCACCGCGACGGAGGCCGGGTCCGCCCTGCTGGCGGGGCGCGTCCCGCAGGACGATTGCGCCGTGCTGGCCTGCGCGACCGCACAGGGCGCCGTCTGCCTGGGCAAGACGCACATGTCCGAACTGGCGTTCAGCGGCCTGGGGCTGAACCCCGTCACCGCGACGCCGCCCAACCGTCACGACCCCGCGCTGGTGGCTGGCGGCTCGTCCTCGGGCGCTGCGGCATCGCTGTCCTTCGGTCTGGCGCCGCTCGCGATCGGGTCGGACACCGGCGGATCGGTGCGCACGCCCGCCGCGTGGAACGACCTGGTGGGGCTGAAGACGACGTCGGGCCGCCTGCCGTTGGACGGCGTCGTGCCGCTGGCGCTGTCCTTCGACACGGTCGGGCCGCTGGCGCGCAGCGTGGAGGACGCGGCCCTGGCCCTGTCGCTGCTGGACGGGTCGCGCCCCGTCGACCTGGACGGCGCCACGTTGGAGGGCGCGCGCGTCCTGGCCCTGGCCCCCTTCGCCGACGATGCGGCGGACGCCCCGCGCGGGGCATTCGAGCACGCGGAGGGGCGGTTGCGGGACGCCGGCGCGTCCGTGACGCGGGGGGCGCTGGACTGCGTGGACGCGGCGATGGCGTTGGCCGCGCCGGTCTTCTCGCCGGAGGCCTATGGATTGTGGCGCGACGTGATCGAAGGCGACCCCGACGCGATGTTCCCGCCCATCCTGGCGCGTTTCCGGTCGGGCGCGGCGTTCAGCGGACCGGACGTCTGGGCCGCCTGGGCCGAGCTGCGCGCCCTGCGGGCGACGTATGCGCGCGCCACGGCGGGTTACGACGCGGTGATCGTGCCGACCGTCTGCACCCTGCCGCCCGACCGGGAGCGTCTGTTGTCGGACGACGGCTATTACGTCGAGCAGAACCTGGCCGCGCTGCGCAACACACGGATCGGCAACCTGATGGGCCTGTGCGGGCTGACGCTGCCCACGGGCGTGCCGTCCTGCGGGATCATGGCGCTGGGCCATGCGGGGCAGGACGACCGCCTGCTGCGGCTGGGCGCGGCGATGGAGGCGGCGCTGGCCTGAAAGACACACACCGCCCCCGGCGTGGCCGCCGCGCTGGACCGGGGCGGGACCGACGCGGTAGCGTTGGCGGATGACGGGGCCGTCAGAGCACCCGCAGGCGACGAGGCATTGGCAATGAACGCACCGCAGCGGTTCTCCGGGCTGCCGGATTATGCATTTCCGCGTCTGCGGACGCTGCTGGCCGATGTGGCGCCGGGCGCGGACGATCCCGTGCAGATGACCATCGGCGACCCCCGGCACGCGCCGCCCGACTTCGTCGGACCGATCATCGCGGCGAACGCCGACCGGTTCATGTCCTATCCCGTGAACGACGGCATCCCCGAACTGCTGGAGGCTTGCGCGGACTGGGTGGGTCGCCGCTACGGCGTCGATCTGGACCCCGAAGCGAACCTGATGGCGCTGAACGGCACGCGCGAGGGGCTGTACAACGCGGCGATGGCGCTGTGTCCGGAATCGAAGAACCGCCGCGTGCCGGTCGTGCTGACGCCGAACCCGTTCTATCAAGTCTATGCCGTGGCGTCCCTGTCGGTGGGGGCGGAGCCGGTCTACGTTGACGCGACCGAAGCCTCGGGCCACCTGCCGGATTACGCGGCGCTGCCCGCCGACGTGCTGGACCGCACCGCCATCGCCTATGTCTGCTCGCCCGCCAACCCGCAGGGCGCGGTGGCGACGATGGCGTATTGGACCGACCTCCTGGCCCTGGCCGAACGCCACGACTTCACGATCTTCGCAGACGAATGCTATGCCGAGATCCATCGCGGCACCCCGCCCCCGGGCATCCTGGAGGCGGTGGCACGGGCGGGCGCGGATCCCGACCGGGTGGTTGCGTTCCATTCGCTGTCCAAGCGCTCGAACCTGGCGGGCCTGCGGTCGGGCTTCGTGGCGTCGGGCGCGGGCAACATCTCGCGGATCCGGCAGCTGCGCGCCTATGCCGGCGCGCCCCTGCCGACGCCGTTGCAGATGGCCGCGGCGAAGGTCTGGGACGACGACGCCCACGTGGAGGTGAACCGCGCGCTCTACGACGCGAAGTTCGCGGACGCGGCGGCAATCCTGGACGGCGTGCCGGGCGTGACCATGCCGCCCGCGGGGTTCTTCCTGTGGCTGCCCGTCCCGGCGGGCGTGGGCACGGGCGAGGACGCGACGGTGAAGGCGTGGTCGGAGGCCGGGGTGATGGTCCTGCCGGGCGCGTACCTGGCGCGCGACGGCGGCGCGGGCAATCCGGGCGAACGGTTCGTGCGGGCGGCGCTGGTCGCCCCGCGCGAGGACACGGCGCGGGGGCTGACCCGCCTGCGCGACTGCATCTACGGTTGAGGAAACGATCCATGGCCTATCAAGCCCGCAGCCGCGACCCCCTGCTGGACGAGCAGACGCAGATCGCCCTGGCCCGCCGGACCCGCGAGGGGGCGGGCGTCGCGATGGCGCTGGCGGGCCTGCTCCTGGGGCTGGCACTGGCGTCCTACGATGCGGGCGATCCGTCGTGGCTGGTCGCGACCGACGCAGCGCCGCGCAACTGGCTGGGCGTGGCGGGGGCGGCCCTGGCCGCGCCGGTGATGCTGGTCGTCGGCTATGGCGGGCTGGCCATGGCGCTGGGGCTGATCGTGTGGGGTTGGCGCTTCGCGTTCCACCAGGGGTCGGAGCGCGCCCTGCCGCGGGCGCTGTTCGTCGCGGCCTGGGTGCCGGTCTGCGCGCTCTATGCCGCATCGCTGGTGCCGGGGGCGGGTTGGGGGCACGCCTTCGGGCTGGGCGGCCTTCTGGGCGACACCGCGATGGGGGCGCTGCTGTCGCTGCTGCCGCTGACGGCCGGCGCGGGCCTGAAGGTGGTTGCCCTGCTGGTGGCGCTGGGCGCGCTGGCGATGGGCGGCTGGGTCCTGGGCGTCACCCGTTGGGAAGTGACGCGCGCCGGCGTGTTCCTCCTGTCGGGTCTGGGCACGGTCGCGGCCCTGTCGCGCCGGATGGGCGGCGCGGCTGGCCGGGGGTTGGGGACGGGCGGCGCGCGATTGGGACGCGGCGCCACCGCCGCGTGGCGGGCCCGGCGACGCGACGGCGTCGCACGGGGGGACATGTCCGACGACGCGGTCCTGGAGGACGTCGCGATCGAGGATGCGACCGACGCCGATCCGGACGATGCGCCGAGGGGCGGCCTGCTGTCGTTCCTGTCCCGCACCACCGCCGACGGTCCGGACGCGCCGCGGGCGGAGCCGCCGGTGTCGGACGGCGACGACCGCGTGCGGTCGCGCATCAACAAGGCCGTGCGCAGCCGCGTCCGCCGCGCGCACCTGTCCGCACGCCGCACCCCCGCACCGGAGGCGTCGCCGTCGGACGACGGTCCGGCCCCCGTCTTCACCCGGTCGCAGCCCGTCCTGACCCGGGGCGCCGCGCCGGCGGTCGAGGTCGCGCCGGACGACGCGGAACCGCCGACCCCCGCCCCGATGCCGACCCCCGCCCCGATGCCGACCCCCGCCCCGAATCTGACGCCGCGCGCCGCCGCCATGCATCCGCCTGCGGAAGCGCCCGCGCCGTCCCGGCGGGCGGAGGCGGAGAACCGGCCGTCCCCTTTGCCCGAACCGACGGATGACGGGTTCGAGTTGCCGCCCCTGTCGCTGCTGTCGGACCCCGCGGACGTCGAGCGGCACGTCCTGTCCGACGACGCCCTGGAGGCGAACGCCCGCACGCTGGAATCCGTGCTCGACGACTATGGCGTGAAGGGCGAGATCGTGTCCGTCCGCCCCGGTCCCGTCGTCACCATGTACGAGCTGGAACCCGCGCCGGGCCTGAAGGCGTCCCGCGTGATCGGCTTGGCGGACGACATCGCGCGCAGCATGTCGGCTCTGTCCGCCCGCGTCAGCACCGTGCCGGGGCGGTCGGTCATCGGGATCGAGTTGCCCAACGAACGACGCGAGAAGGTCGTCCTGCGCGAGATCCTGTCGGCCCGCGACTTCGGCGACAGCCAGATGAAGCTGGCCCTGGCGCTGGGCAAGGACATCGGCGGGGCGCCCGTCGTCGCGGATCTGGCCAAGATGCCCCACCTGCTGATCGCGGGCACCACGGGGTCGGGCAAGTCGGTGGCGATCAACACGATGATCCTGTCGATGCTGTATCGCCTGACGCCGGCGCAGTGCCGGATGATCATGATCGACCCCAAGATGCTGGAACTGTCGGTCTACGACGGGATCCCGCACCTTCTGTCGCCCGTCGTCACCGATCCCAAGAAGGCGGTCGTCGCGCTGAAATGGGTCGTGGCCGAGATGGAGGAGCGCTATCGCAAGATGTCGCGGATGGGCGTGCGCAACATCGAAGGCTACAACGGGCGGGCGCAGGACCTGCTGTACCGCGGAGAGATGATATCGCGCACGGTCCAGACCGGCTTCGACGAGGAGACGGGGGACCCCGTCTTCGAGACCGAGGAGACGACCCCCGAGACGCTGCCCTACATCGTCGTGGTGGTGGACGAGATGGCCGACCTGATGATGGTCGCCGGCAAGGAGATCGAGGCCTGCATCCAGCGCCTGGCGCAGATGGCGCGGGCATCGGGCATCCACCTGGTCATGGCCACCCAGCGCCCGTCGGTGGACGTCATCACCGGGACGATCAAGGCGAACTTCCCCACGCGGATCAGCTTCCACGTGACCAGCAAGATCGACAGCCGCACGATCCTGGGCGAGATGGGCGCGGAACAGTTGCTGGGCATGGGCGACATGCTGTTCATGGCGGGCGGGTCCAAGATTACGCGCGTCCACGGCCCGTTCTGTTCGGACGAGGAGGTGGAGGACATCGTAAACCACCTGAAGTCCTTCGGCCCACCCGAATACGCCAGCAGCGTGCTGGATGGCCCCGACGAGGACAGGACGTCCGACATCGACGCCGTCCTGGGCCTGACGGGCGGCAACACGGGGGGCGAGGACGCGCTCTACGACCAGGCGGTCGCCATCGTGGCGAAGGATCGGAAGTGCTCGACCAGCTACATCCAGCGCAAGCTGGCCATCGGCTACAACAAGGCCGCGCGCCTGGTCGAGCAGATGGAGGACGAGGGCGTCGTCACCCCGGCCAACCACGTCGGCAAGCGCGAGATCCTGGTCCCGGAGGTCGGCTGACGCGCACGGTTCCGTTTGACTCGGTCATGTTTCGGCGAGATTATGCCGAACTGGAAATATCGAAGCCGCGCATCCTCCGGGGGAGGGGCGGGCATCCTTTCGCAAATGGGGCTTGCATGATGAACATTCTGACCAGGGTATCCCGAACCGCCGCACTCGCGGCAGCGGCGCTGATGGCCGGCACGCTGTCGGCCGCGGCGCTTTCGGTCTCGATCGTCGCGTCGGGGATCGCCACGAACGACGACGGCGACGGGATCAATCCCGGCTTCCTGACCCAGTTCGGCCCGAACACGCCCGCCGGCGCGACTTGGCTCGACTCGGATGGCGGGAACGACGCCCCCGCCGTGCTGCAGGACTTCAACCTGCGCGGATCGCACCTGTCCCCGTTCCGCGGCACCGGGTTGAACGACACGCGCGGCTATTTCGCGGTTGGTCCGACCTTGGACGGTGGGACCAGCACGCAGGGAGGGCGTTCGAACGCGACGCTCCTCTTCGGCGCGGGGGGCGTGTCGACGATCGACATCCTGTGGGCCTCCATCGACGATTGGAACGAGTTGTTCGTCGACGTCGCGGGCGGATCGTCTCAGACGATCGAAGGCAGCGACCTGCGGCGGTCGTTCCAGTCCGATCCCGCCGCGAACGTGAAGAACGGCACGTTCTCGGCCATCGTGCGCCTGGACGCGGCGGAGGGCGAGGCGATCGCCGGACTTACCTTCGGGTCCAACTTCGGCACGCGCTTCGAGCGCAACGCCTTCGAGTTCGCGCTGGCGGAGGATCTGCGGGTTTCCGACATTCCGGTGCCCGCGGCCGGCATCCTTCTGCTGGGCGCGTTGGGCGGCCTGGGCGCGATGGCCCGGCGCAAGGCGGCGCGTGCCGCCTGACGCCGGCGTCACGTCGGATGTCCCCGGGGGCCTGCCGCATCCGCGGCGGGCCCCTTTCGTTCGGAGGCCGGCATCTGCCTGACCGCGCGTCGTCATCGGATAACGCTGGGCCATCGCCCCCGGGCGCCCCATATCGGCCTGGACCGAAACGCCAACGACCCCGGAGCCCGATCCATGCGACGCCTGCTTCCCGCCCTGATGATGGCCCTGACGGCCCTGCCCGCGCAGGCGGAGATCTCCGTCTCCGCGATCAGCCGCTATCTGAACGACCTGTCCGCCGTGCGGGCCGAGTTCACCCAGATCAACGCGGACGGCAGCATCTCGACCGGCGATCTGGCGATCCACCGTCCGGGGCGGGCGCGCTTCGACTACGACCCGCCGAACGCCGGGCTGGTCGTCGCGGGCGGCGGGCAGGTGGCGGTGTTCGATCCCGTGTCCAACACCGCGCCGGAACAGTACCCGCTGTCGCAGACCCCCCTGAACCTGATCCTGCAGAGCAACGTGAACCTGGGGCGCTCGGGCACGGTGACGCGTCATTCCGGCGACGCCACGCAGACCGCCATCCGGCTGCAGGATCCGGCGAACCCGCAATACGGCAGCATCGAGCTGGTCTTCACGCCGAACCCCGTCACCCTGCGCCAATGGATCATCACCGACGATTCCGGTCAGCAGACGACCGTGGTGCTGGGCGACATGGCCGTCGGCTCGACCTTGGGCTCGGGCGCCTTCAGCATTCCCGCCGAGATGCAGCGCCGCGGCCTGCGCGACTGATCGCCCCCTCCGGTTGACCCCGCTCCGTCCCTGCGAGACATGGGGCGGAGTTTTCCCGTCACCCCCTTGCGAGGTCGGCCATGTTCAGAACCTTCGGTGCCCTAACCGTCGCGACCCTGGTCGCGATGCCCGCCCATGCGCTGACCGCGCCCGAGTTGTGGGCCGATTGGCAGGACGTCGCCGAACGCATCGGCGGCACGTTGACCGCGACGGAGGATTACGCCGACGGCACGCTGACGTTGGACGACACCACTTGGGCCATGACGATCATGGGGGTGGAGAACGTGTCGAACTATGGCTCCGTCCAACTGGTCGAGCGGGACGACGGGTCCGTCGAGGTCGTGGTGCCGGCCGAGGTGTCGATCGCCAGCAGCGGCACGATCGAGGGCGAGACGTTCGAGACGACCGACACGATCACGCATGTCGGCCTGTCCCTGGTCGCTCGCGAGGAGGGGGGCGAGCGCGTCTACGACTACACGGCCGAGGAGATCGCGTACGTGGTCCAGGATCCCAGCGGCGGGACCGAGGAAGGGTTTCCCACCCTCACGATGACGTTCACGGACTATGCGTCCACCTATCGGTCCGGCATCGGCGGGGATTCGGACGCCTTCGCCCAGGACATGACGCTGGCGAACCTGCGGTTTGCGCTGGACGATGCCGCGGCCGACGGGGACGCCACGTTCACCTACGACATGGAGTCCGTGGCGGGCGACGTCACCGGACGCTATCCGGATGCCCCGCCCAAGGAGGGATCGTCGATGTTCGGAAGCGGGTTCGCCTTCGCCGCCACGCTGACGCACGAGGGCACGACCCTCGACCTGGACGCGCAATCCCCGGAGGGCGCGATGGTCTTGCGGGGTGGTGCGGCGTCTGGCCGGTGGGACGTCGGCCTGGACGGGGACGTGATCCGCTACGACATCGGCTCGCAGGATGCGACGCTGTCCGTGCAGCCCCCCGGAATGCCGATGGCCTTCGACGTCGCCATGGCGTCCGCCCGATCCGCGTTCTCGTTCCCGATGGGTCAAACGGAGGAGGCCGCGCCGTTCGGCCTGACCGTCGATTACCAGGATCTGACGCTCGGCGACGCGGTGTGGTCCATGTTCGACCCCACGGGTCAGCTGCCGCGCGATCCCGCCACCCTGACCCTCGATCTGTCGGGCACGGCGAACATCCTCGTCGACGTCTTCGGCGATCCGGAGGCGATGATCGGCATGACCGAGCCCCCCGTCCTGCCCGAAACGCTGGATCTCTCCACGCTGCTCGTCCGCTTCGGCGGGGCCGAGCTTCGGGGCGACGGGTCGGTCGAGTTTCCAGCCGGGCAGTTCCCCTTCCCCGTGGGTCGGGTGGACTTGGCGCTCGACGGCGGTATGACGCTTCTCGACCGGCTGGTGGCGATGGGGCTGGTGCCGCCCGCGCAGGCCACCGGCATCCGCGCGATGTCGGGCGTCGTCATGCGCAGCGTCGGCGAGGACATGATGGAATCGACCATCGAGTTCACGCCCGGCGGCGGCATCACCGCGAACGGTCTGCCGCTGCAGTGACCGCGCGATACCGACGGGGGCGCGGATGACGGATCTGGTGGAACTGACGGCGCGTTTGCTGAGGGCCGCGACCGATGCGGGCGCCGACGCGGCGGACGCGCTGGCCGTGGCGGGCAGTTCCGTCTCGATCGACGTGCTGAAGGGGCGCCTGGAGCAGGCGGAGCGGTCCGAAGGGACCGACCTCGGCCTGCGCGTGCTGGTGGGGCACCGGCAGGCCTGCATCTCCGCCTCCGACCTGCGGCCGGACACGTTGGCGACGATGGCCGAGCGCGCGGTCGCCATGGCGCGCGAGGCGCCGGAGGACGCGCATGTCGGTCTGGCCGATCCGGACGACCTGGCGCGCGACCGCAGCGCCGCCGCGTTGGACCAGGTCGATCCCCACGACCCGCCCACGCCCGCCGCGCTGCAGGACATGGCCCTGGCGGCCGAGGCCGCCGCGATGGCGGTGGACGGCGTCGATCAGGTCAGCGGCGCGGGCGCGGGCTGGGGCGAGCAGCGGTATCACCTGGCGACGACGAACGGCTTCGAGGGCGGGGGCGCGCGCACCGGCTCGTCGCTGTCCTGCGTGGCGATCACCGGCACCGGCACGGCGATGGAACGGGACTACTACGGCGACAGCCGCGTCCACGCCGGCGATCTGGACGCGCCCGAGGTGGTGGGCCGGATCGCGGGCGAGCGCGCGGTGGCGCGCGCGGGTGCGCGCAAGCCCCCCACGGGCGCGTTTCCCGTCCTCTACGACGAGCGGGTGTCCGCCACGCTGATCGGGCACTTGCTGGGGGCGATCAACGGGTCCGCGGTGGCGCGCGGGTCCAGCTTCCTGCGCGACGCGATGGGCGAGGCGGTGCTGCCCGAGGGCATGGACCTGTGGGAGGATCCGCATCTGCCGCGGCTCGGATCGTCGCGCGTCTTCGACGGCGAGGGGCTGGCCACCGCGCGGCGCGACCTGGTGTCGGGCGGCGTCCTGTCATCCTGGATCCTGGACCTTACGACGGCCGGACGCTTGGGCCTGCGCAGCACGGCCAACGCGGCGCGCGGCACGTCCGCCCCGCCCAGCCCGTCCGTGACGAACGTGCGCGTCACGCAGGGATCGTCCAGCCGGGACGACCTGCTGGCGGACATGGGCACGGGGCTGCTGGTCACGGGGCTGATCGGCTCGTCGGTGAACGCGACGACGGGCGATTATTCCCGTGGCGCGTCCGGATTCTGGGTCGAAGGCGGGCGGATCGCCTATCCGGTGAACGAATGCACGGTCGCGGGCAACCTGCGCCCCATGCTGCGGGGGCTGGTGGCCGCAAACGACGCGCGGATGCACCTGTCCCGCGCGGTGCCCTCGCTCCTGGTCGACGGGATGACGATTGCCGGACGCTGACCCCGCCGCGGACATGGCGCTGCTGCACGACGCGGCCCTGGCCGCGGGTCGGATCGCCATGCGCCACAGGCGGGACGGCGTCACCGCGCGCGATAAGGGGGACGGGCAGGGGCCCGTGACCGCCGCCGACCTGGAGGTCGACGCCACCCTGCGCGACCGCCTGACCGCCGCGCGCCCCGGCTATGGCTGGCTGTCGGAGGAAAGCCTCGACGATGCAGACCGGCTGGGCCGTGAATACGTGTTCGTGGTCGATCCCATCGACGGCACCCGTGCCTTCGTGGCGGGGCAGCCCGATTTCACCCATGCCCTGGCCGTGGTGCGGAACGGCCGCCCCGTCGCGGCGGCGATCCACCAGCCGGCGCGGGGTCGGACCTGGCTGGCCGCTGAGGGGCGGGGGGCGACGCTGGACGGCGTGCCCATCGCTCCCAGCGATTGCAACCGGTTGCAAGGCGCGCGCGTGCTGGCCGCGAAGGCCAACCTGAACCCGGTGCACTGGCGCGATGGTGTCCCGCCCCCGGTGGAGCGGACGTTCCGGTCCTCGCTGGCCTACCGCCTGGCGCTGGTCGCGCAGGGGCGGTTCGACGCGATGGTCACTCTGCGCCCCTGCTGGGAGTGGGACATCGCCGCGGGCGCCCTGATCTGCACGGAGGCCGGGGCTGCCGTCACGGACCGGAACGGCGCCGCGCTGCGGTTCAACGGACCCGGCCGGCAGGTCGATGGCGTCCTGGCGGGAACCCCCGCCGTCCATGCGGCGCTGCTGGCCGGATTGCAGTGAACCGGGGCGCGGTCCGCACGGTTCCCTTCCCGAGCCCATCCGCCTAGAGGACGGGCCGACCGCAAACGAAAGCCGGAGCAACCCATGACCCAGCGTCTTCATCTCGTGTTCGGGGGCGAGTTGGTGAACCCGCAATCGACGCAGTTCGCCGACATGGACAAGATCGACATCGTCGGCATGTATCCCGACTACGCCACCGCCTACGACGCCTGGAAGCAGGCGGCGCAGCGTACGGTGGACGACGCGCACATGCGCTACTTCATCGCGCATATCCACCGCCTGCGCGACGAGGAGCAGGCCGCCAGCCCGACGGAGGAGTTGGGCTGAACGAACGGGTCCGCCACTTGGCCCACGCGCTGCGCCTGTACCTGGCCGGGGCCGCCCGCGCAGCCCCCCTGGCCCGGCGCGTCCTGCAGCGGCGCCTGGCCGACGGCAGGGAGGATCCGGACCGGCTGAGCGAACGGGAGGGCATCGCCTCGGCGCCCCGCCCGGACGGCCCTCTGGTATGGTTCCACGCCGCGTCCGTCGGCGAAAGCCTGTCGCTGTTGGAGATGATCCGCCGCATGGGCACGGAACGGCCGGACCTGTCCTTCCTTCTGACGACGGGGACCGTCACCTCCGCCGCGATGCTGGCCAGCCGCCTGCCGCCGCGCTGCACGCACCAGTTCGTGCCCCTGGACGTCGTGCCGTGGATGCGCCGGTTCCTGGACCATTGGCGCCCCGACTTGGCCGTGCTGGCCGAAAGCGAGCTTTGGCCCGGGCTGATCGTGGAATGCGGGCGGCAGGGCGTGCCCGTGACGCTGATCAACGCCCGCATGACCGCCCGCAGCCACGCCCGGTGGAGCCGGTGGGGCAGGGGGGCGGCCTCCGACCTGTTGTCGCGACTGGCACATGTGCAGGCGCAGGACGAGGCGACGGCGGAACGCCTCCGATCGCTCGGACTGCCCTCCGAACGGCTGGAGGTGACTGGCACCCTGAAGGAAGGCGCCGCCGCCCTGCCCCACGACGAGCGGGAGCGCGACCGTCTGGCGCAGACGACCGCCGGGCGCACCCTGTGGCTGGCCGCCTCGACCCACGACGGGGAGGAGGCGCAGGTCATGCAGGCGCACGGTCAGGCCCTGCGGGCCTGGCACAGGCTTATGCTGGTGCTGGTGCCCCGCCATCCCGACCGCGCCCAGGGCATCGCCGAGGGGTTGCGGGACGCGGGCTGGCACGTCGCGCGGCGGTCCACGGGCGATACGATCGGACCGGAAACGCAGGTCTACCTCGCCGACACGATGGGAGAGATGGGATTGTGGTACCGCCTGTGTCCCGTCAGCTTCGTTGGCGGATCGCTGGTGCCGGTGGGTGGGCACAACCCGTTCGAGCCCGCGGCCCTGGGCAGCGCCATCCTCCATGGGCCGCACGTGTTCAACTTCGCAGACATCTACGACCGCCTGGGCCGGGCGCAGGCCGCGTGCCTGACGGAAGGGGCCGAGCTGGGCGCGGTGCTGACGCGAGTGCTGGAACCCGACGAGGCCGCGCGCCTGGCCCACGCGGCCTGGGAGGTGTGTTCCGCCGGGGCGGACGTGACCGAACGGGCGCTGGACCTGGTCTTCGCGATGCTCGACGGCGTCGACTGATGCATGCGCCGCGGTTCTGGGGCGATCCGCCCGGGCTGCGGGCAGCGTTGCTGTCCCCCCTGGGCGCGCTCTATGCCCGGACCACGGCGCGGCGGGTGGCCCGGCCCGGGTTGCGGTTGGACGTGCCTGTGATCTGCGTGGGCAACGTCCATGCGGGCGGGACGGGCAAGACGCCCACGGTGATGGCCGTCGTCGAGCGGCTGCTCGCGCGTGGCCTGACCCCCGGCGTCGTGTCCCGTGGCCATGGCGGACGGCTGGGCGGACCGGTGCGCGTCGATCCCGCGATACACGACGCGGACGCCGTGGGCGACGAGCCGCTGCTGCTGGCCGCCATCGCCCCCGTCTGGGTCGCCAAGGACCGCGCCGCGGGCGGGCGGGCGGCCCGGGCGGCGGGGGCGGACGTGATCGTGCTGGACGATGGCCACCAGAACCCGGCCCTGACCAAGGACCTGTCGCTCGTGGTGATCGACGCGGAAGTCGGGTTCGGCAACGGTCGCGTCCTGCCCGCGGGACCCCTGCGGGAGCCGGCCGCCGTTGGGCTGGCCCGGGCCGACCTGACTGTGACCCTTGGGCCGCCGGGGGCGCAGGACGTCCTGGCACTGCCCGTGGACCGCCCGCGGTTGCGCGGACGCCTGGCGCCCCTGGCGACGGGGATGCCCTGGGCGGGACTGCCGGTCTTCGCCTTCGCGGGCATCGGGCGGCCCGCCAAGTTCTTCGACACCCTGCAGGCGCTGGGGGCCGACCTGCGCGGCACGGTCGCGCTGGCCGATCACCAGCCGTTGACGCGTCCGCTGCTGCACCGCCTGGGGGAGCAAGCCGCCAAGCTGGGCGCCCAGCCCGTCACGACGGAAAAGGACGCCGTGCGCCTGCCCAACGCGTTGCGGGGGAGGGTCCTGGTCCTGCCGGTACGTCTGGACTGCGACGACTGGGGGCCGCTCGATCGCGCCCTGGACGCCATCGCGGTTGCGGCGGGGGGCCACCCGGAGGGGTGACCCCGCGCGACGGTTCAGCCGGCCGCGTCGTCCACCAGCGCGCCTAGCTGGGCCAGGCTGAGGGAGCCGGAATGCATCTGCCCGTCGATCAGGAACGACGGGGTCGACCGGACGCCATCGCGGGCGGCGTTCGATTCGTACCAGGCGACCAGGCTCTGCGCCATGTCGGCATCCTGCAGGCAGGCGTCCAGCGTGGCCTGGTCCAGCCCGGCCTGCGCGCCGATGCGCTTCAGACTTTCGGCCACCGCGGCGGCATCGCCCTGGCGAGCCCAGTTCGACTGCTCGCGGTACAGCAGGTCGACCACCCCGAAGTAGCGGTCCGGCCCCGCGCAGCGCGCGACCATCGAGGCCCACAGCCCGTAGCGGTCGAAGAACACCTCGCGGTACACGAAGTGGACCCGGCCCGTGTCGATGTAGTCCCGCTTGAAGTCCTTGAACGTGTTCGCGTGGAAGCTGGCGCAGTGGGGGCAAGTGAAGCTGGCGTATTCCACCACCGTCACGGGGGCGTTCGGATCGCCCAGCGTCACGTCCTGGATCGCCGTCGTCCCCTGCGCCTGCGCCGCGCCGGTCAGTCCGGGCAGCAGCGGCGCGTCCCCGCCCCGCGGCCAATAGGCATAGGCCAGGCCCGCCGCACCGGCCGCGCCCATCACCAGGAGGTTGCGTCTGTCGATCATGTCGGTTCCCTCGTATCGGTCGATCTGCATATGACGTTCGCACCCAGCCGTTCCAAGGCCGCGCGCAGGTCGGCGTCGCCCACCTGCGCCGCACGGTCGCGGGCGGCCTCCACGTGGGCCGGGCCGGGTTCGGACCGGGGGGCGGGGGTCTGGACGGGGGCGGGCACGAAGCCCGCGGGCGCCGTCTGCGTGACCTCGATGCGCGCGATGGCGTTGTAGCCGTAGCAGGCGTTCACCCGATCCCGCAGGATCGGCAGGCGCATCTGCAGCACCGGCGCGTTCGGCCCCGCCGTCAGCAGCGTCAGCACCGCACCCAGCCCTTGCCGCGAATGGCCCACCTTTACGGGCGTCGAGATCGCCGCGAGGTCGCGGCCCACGATCTCGGCCCAATGTGTCAGCAGGCGGGCCTGGCTGAAGCCGCGCGATTCGCCCAGATGCTTGATCGAGCGGTCGAGCAGAGTGCCCACGCTGCGGACGCGTCCGCGCCTTTGTCCTTTCGCGTTCATGACCCCGTCCCTACATCACCGGCGGGGTCGGCGGAAAGGTCGGAGGGTCACGGATGCGTGAGGGCGAGGCACGGGCCGCGGACCTGCTGGACTGGTACGACGCGGGGGCCCGCGACCTGCCCTGGCGTGTGCCGCCGGGGTCGGACCGTTGCCCGGACCCCTACGGCGTCTGGCTGTCGGAGGTAATGCTGCAGCAGACCACCGTGGCCGCGGTGAAGGCGTACTGGCTGCGCTTCACGACCCGCTGGCCGGACGTCCACGCCCTGGCCGACGCCCCGGACGCCGACGTCATGGGGGCGTGGGCGGGCCTGGGATACTATGCCCGGGCGCGCAACCTGCTGGCCTGCGCGCGGATCGTGTCGCGCGACCGGGGCGGGCGGTTCCCGGACACGGAGGACGGGCTACGCGCGCTGCCGGGAATCGGCGCCTATACCGCGGCCGCCATCGCGTCCATCGCGTTCGGGCGTCGGGCCGTCGTGGTGGACGGCAACGTGGAGCGCGTGATGGCGCGTTTGCGCTGCATCGACGCGCCGTTGCCGGGCGCGCGTCCCCTGCTGCGGGCGGCCGCGGATGCGCTGACGCCGGACTGGCGTCCCGGCGACTATGCTCAGGCAGTGATGGATCTCGGGGCCACGATCTGCACGCCGCGATCGCCGTCCTGTCTGCTGTGTCCCTGGCGGGGGGGCTGCGCGGCCCATGCGGCGGGACGGGCGGCGGACCTGCCGACGAAGGCGCCCCGAAAGGCCAAGCCGCGCCGACGCGGGTACGTCTATGTCGCGCGACGGCAGGGGGACTGGCTGCTGGAACGTCGGCCTACGAGGGGCCTGCTGGGGGGGACCCTTGGGTTTCCGACGTCGGATTGGGCGGAGGATCCGCTGCCTGCCCCGCCCTTCGCGGCCGATTGGCGGCGGGCCGGCGAGGCGGAGCACGGGTTCACCCATTTCGCCCTGACCCTGACCGTCATGGTCGCCGACCTGCCGGCGGGCGCGAACCCGGACAGGGGTCACGTGGGGCCCCTGGAACCCCCCGACCTGCCGACGCTGTTCCGCAAGGTCCATGCCGTGGCGGCGGCGATCAATCCTGCCGACGGGTCGTAGCGCCGGGGACGAGCGTGCAGGGCAGGGCGGTCAGGGCGGGCGGCGCGATCCCGTTCAGCCGCGCCAGCAGATGCCGGGCGGCGACCTGACCGATCTGCCGGCGCGGCGTGGCCATCGTCGTCAGCGGGCGCGGCAGGATGGCCGACAAGTCGAGGGCGTTGAACCCCGCGATGCCCACGTCGCCCGGCACGTCCAGCCCCGCCTTCTGCGCGGCCATCAGGCCGCCGAAGGCCGTGTTGTCGTTGTGAAAGAACACGACGTCGGGCCAGTGGTCCATGGCCCGCGCGAAGCCCGCCGCCCCCGCCCCGAAGGCGCTGTCCCCCGTGGTCGCGACCCTGTGCAGCGCCGCGTCGAAGGCCGCGGCGATTCCCGCGACGCGCTTGTCGGCCCGCGTATCCAGTCCCGGGGGCGGGCCCACGAAGGCCGGCCTGCGGTATCCGAGGCTAGCCACGTGCCGGCCCAGGTCGCGGCCCGCCGCCCGGTGGTCGAGACCCACGCAAAGGTCGATCGGATCCGCCGCCGCGTCCCAGATCTCGACCACCGGCATGGGCGCGCGCGCGACCAGCGCCGCCAGTTCCGGATGGTGGTCACGCCCCGTCAAGACCACCGCGGCGGGCCGCCAGATCGTCATCCGCTGTAGCCAGTCCAGTTCCCGGTCCGGATCGTAGTCGGTGGTGTCGATCACCGTGGAATAGCCGGCCCCGTGCAGGGTGCGGCGCATGCCGTCCAGGATCCCCGCGAACACGTCGTTGAAGAGGTTGGGCAGCGATATCCCTATCAGGCGCGAGTTCGTCGCCGCCAGGGCCCGCGCATTGCCGTCGGGGACGTAGCCCATCTGCTGGGCCAGATCCGCGATGCGCCGGCGGGTGGATTCCGACACGCCGTCGACGCCGCGCATGGCGCGGCTGACGGTCATCATGGAAACGCCTGCGGCCTTCGCGACCTCGCGCAGACCCGTGCGGCGGGGGTTGGGGTCCGAGGCGCCGTCGGGCATTCCCGCCTCCTTTACGTTAGCGTTAACGCCGATATGTCGCATGACAGCTATCGCGTCCTCGGTCCAGTCTGGCATGGTGCGCGGTAGGAGGTCGCGACCGATCCGGGCGCGGCGGGGGAGGGCATGGATGCCGCAGATCGTCTTCGAGGGCGTGGAGAAGTCGTTCGGCACGACGCGCGTGCTGCCGCCGCTCGACCTGACGCTCGACGACGGGGAGTTCACGGTCCTCGTCGGCCCGTCGGGCTGCGGCAAGTCCACCACCCTTCGCATCCTCGCCGGGTTGGAAACGCTGTCGGGGGGCGAGATCACGTTCGACGGGCGCCCCATCGGTCACCTGGAGCCGAAGGAACGGGACATCGCGATGGTGTTCCAGGATTACGCCCTCTATCCGCACATGAACGTGGCGCGGAACATGTCCTTCGCCCTGCGGCTGTCCCGCATCCCCAAGGCCGAGATCGAGACGCGGGTCCACAAGGCCGCGTCGATGCTGAACATCGACCACCTGCTCGACCGCAAGCCCGCGGAGCTGTCCGGCGGCCAGCGCCAGCGGGTCGCGATGGGCCGCGCGCTGGTTCGCGACGCGGCCACGTTCCTGTTCGACGAGCCCCTGTCCAACCTGGACGCCAAGCTGCGCGCCCGGATGCGGACCGAACTGGCCGAGATGCGTGACACGATCGACAAGAATATGATCTACGTCACGCATGATCAGGTCGAGGCGATGACGTTGGGCGATCGGATCGTGGTCATGAAGGATGGGCGCATCCAGCAGCAGGGCACGGCCGAAGAACTGTTCGCCCGCCCCGTCAACCGCTTCGTGGCGGGCTTCATCGGGGCGCCGACGATGAACATCCTGCCCGCGCGGCTGTACCGCGACGCGGAGGTGCTGCGGGTCCGGGGCGAGGGGTTCGACCTGCCGCTGACCCCGGCGCAGGACGCGGCACTGCGGGCCGCCGGGCTGGAGGGCGCGGTTGAGATCGGGATCCGGCCGTCGTCCTTCACCACGGATCCGGCGGGCGGCGCGCCGATCGAGATGACGGTCTCCGTCGCGGAGTATCTGGGCGCGCAGTCGGTGCTGAACACCCGCGTCGGCCCGCACGAGGTCTTGGCGGAGGTCGCGAGCACGCGGCGCCTCCGGTCGGGCGAACGGGCCACGTTCCACGTGGCGCCGGACGACATCATGATCTTCGACCCGGAATCGGGCGAGCGGATCGCAACGTAACCCATTGGGAGGAGACGACATGTTGAAGACGATCGGAACGGGCGGCGCCGCGGCGCTGCTGCTGGCGGGCACGGCGCTCGCGAACCCCTATGCCCCCTACGAGGGGACGACCGTGGTGGCGATGTTCCCCGCGCACCCGCATTACGATGCGGCCATCGCGGTCCTGGACGACTTCACCGAGGAGACGGGCATCGAGGTCGAGGTCGACCAGCTGCAGTACCTGCGGATGCGCGAACGCCAGACCCTGGAGCTGACGAAGGACGAGGGCGATTACGACCTCATCAGCTTCGTCGTCTTCTCGAAGGCCGACTACGTCTATGCCGACCAGCTGGAGAACCTGGCCAAGTACTTTATGAACCCGGCGCTGGCCGATCCGAACTACGATCAGTCGGACCTGATCACCGGCTACGTGCAGAACATCGGCGTCGCCGGCGGACAGAAGGGTTACCTGCCCGGTCAGCTCGGCTCCGCGTTCGGCATCCCGTTCGGGTCGGAGACGTCGGTCTTGGCCTATCGTCAGGACATCTTCGACAAGCACGGTCTGGAAGCGCCCGAGACCTACGACGAGCTGCTCGAGATCGCCTGCCAGATTCCCGAGCTGGAGCCCGGCATGGGCGGCATGGCGTCGCGCGCCGCGTCCGGCCACCAGGCCAGCCACGCCTTCCTGCTGCATCTGGCGCCCCTGGGCGGCCGCGTGTTCGACGACAACTGGGAGCCGATCATCAACAACGAGGCCGGCGTCGAAGCGGCCAACGCGTTGAAGACGATCGTAGATTGCGGCCCCGAGGGCGGCACGACCTTCGGTCCCAGCGAGGCGGCGGCGGCCTTCAAGCAGGGGCAGGCGGCGATGTTCATGGACTCAATCGCGTTCGCCGCCGGGTTCGAGGACCCCAGCGAATCGACCGTCGCGGGCAACGTGGGCTATGCGCTGCACCCGATGGGCGTGCGCCGGGGTTCGCAGACCGGGGGCTTCGGCCTGGCCATTCCCAAGAACGCCCAGAACAAGGAGGCGGCCTTCCTGCTGATGCAGTGGCTGACGTCCAAGGAGGGCGATCTGAAGGTGGCGATGGAAGGGGGGAACCCGTCGCGGTTCAGCACCTATCAGAACGCTGAACTCAATGAGAAATATCCTTATTCGGCGACCTTCGGCGAGGCGCTGGAATACGCCGATCCCGACTGGCGTCCGATCATCCCGACCTGGGGCGAGATCAATGCCGACATCGGCACCACGATGTCCCAGGTCCTGACCGAAGGGCTGGACCCGCAGGAGGCGCTGGACGGCGTTGCCGAGCGGGCGCGCGACATCATGGAGCAGGCCGGCTACTACACCTGGCAGGACGCCGCCGCCGAGTGACGACCCTTCCGGCCCCCCCGTCCGGGGGGCCGGAATCTGGCGTGCACCCCCCGTGCACCCCCCGTACACCCCCCGTGCATACGGAATGCACCCTCGATCGGCCCGGAACCCATGCTGGCGAACGCGAACCGAATGACCCCCTATCTGTTCCTGGCGCCCGCGGTGCTGGTGATGGCGGTCGCGCTGCTGTACCCGATCGGATACATGATCTGGGCCAGCTTCCTGGATTGGAGCCCCTCCCAGCGGATCGGCGAGGCGGAGTTCGTGGGGCTGCGCAACTACGGCAACCTGCTGGGCGACGCGGCCTTCCACGAGTCGTTCTGGGTCACGCTACGGTTCGCCGCCCTGGTCGTGGGCATCGAGATGGTGCTGGGCGTGGGTCTGGCGCTGCTGCTGGACCGCGAGTTGCGGGGCATGACCGTGCTGCGCACCGTGTTCATCCTGCCGATGATGATCGCGCCCATCGTGGTCGGCCTGATGTGGCGCTACATGTACCATCCCACCGTGGGCACGTTCAATCGGACGTTGAGCGACCTGGGCCTGCCCACCGTGCCGTGGCTGTCGGACGGGGACTGGGCCTTCGCGTCGGTGGTGATCGCTGACATCTGGCAGTGGACGCCGTTCATCTTCATCTTGGCGCTGGCCGCGCTGCAATCGCTGCCCCGGTCCGCGATGGAGGCCGCACGCATCGACGGGGCCTCGGGCTGGCAGTTGATCTGGCACATCAAGCTGCCCCTTATGATGCCGGTGCTGATCGTCACCGCGCTGCTACGCCTGATCGACGCGTTCAAGGTGCTGGAGGTCATCCTTGTGATGACGAACGGCGGTCCGGGCCTGTCCACGGAGATCCTGGCGCTGCGCATCTCGCGCACCGCGTCGGAGTTCCAACAGCTGGGCTATGCCGCGGCGATGTCGAACGTCCTGCTGATCCTCCTGCTGATCCTGACGCTTGCGATGTTCGGATACACCAAGGTGCAGGAGCTGCGCGCCGCGCGGATCCGCGCCGCGGAGGAGGAGGCGTGATGGCGGGGGTTCGGCATACGCCGTCCGTGGGCTCGCCCCGGGGATCTCGCCCGACCGGGCGCGAACGGCGGGAGGTCTTTGGTTCGAGCCTGAGGATGTCGGTGCGTCACAATATCGGCACGGGGTCGCCCCGATGAGCGCGCGCGACGTCGACACCGGCACGAAGGCGGCCGCGTTGGGCGCGCCGGAGGCGGCGGGCACGCGGCGCAAGGCGAAGCGCGTGGCGGCGACGGTCCCGGGGCAGGGGACGAACCCGGCCTTCTATGCGCTGCTGGCGGCGCTGGTCGTGATGTCGGCGGGGCCCATCGCGCTGATGTTCTCGCTGTCGCTGAAGCAGAACGTGGACATCACGGCGGTCGATCCGTCGCTGTTCTTCATGCCCACGATCCAGAACTACGAGACGGTGCTGTGCGACTGGCTGCCCTATGAGCCCGAGCACGTGCGGCGCTGCGACCGGACGTTCGGGCGGGCGCTGACCAACAGCCTGCTGATCTCCACCATCTCGACGGCGATCACGCTGATCCTGGGCTGCATGGCGGCCTATGCGTTGGTGCGGTTCCGGTTCATGGGCCGGGGCGTCACATCGCTGACCACGCTGATGGTGCGGATGGTGCCGCCCGCGGTGCTGCTGGTGCCGGTCTTCGGGATCTGGACGTTCCAGTTCGGCATCGACGGGACGCGGGCGGGGATCGTCCTGATCTACGTCGCGATGAACCTGCCCTTCGTGATCTGGATCCTTCAATCGTTCATCGTGCAGGTCCCCATCCAACTGGAGGAGGCGGCGCGCATCGACGGGGCGGGGCCGTTCGCCACGTTCTTCCTGGTGGTGCTGCCCCTGATCAAGCCGGGCCTGGCGGCGGCGGCGATCTTCACCTTCCGCATCGCGTGGAACGAGTTCCTGCTGGCCAACGCCCTGGCCGACCGGAACACGCGCACGGTTCCGGTGACGATCGTCAACTCGCTGACGGAGTTCAACATCGACTGGGGGGTCATCATGGCGACCGGCATGCTGCTGGCCGTCCCCCCCATCCTGTTCACCCTGGTCGCCAGCCGCCAGATCATCACCGGCATGACGGCGGGGGCGGTGAAGGGCTAGGAACGGTCCCCGCGCGTCGCGCGGGGATCGGATGGTCCGGGGGGCCATCCGAAGGGACGACGCCGCCGCCCGCCAGGCGGCGGTCCGGCGGTCGGGCGGCCAGCCCGGTCGAGGAAGAGGCCCGCGCGCGAGGCGGGGGCGTGACGGAATGGCTTCCGCGCCGAGCGGGACCAGCGAACGGCGCGGGTGATCCGTGCGGGCCCTCGCGGGGCGGCGGTCGGCGTGTGCGCCGGGCGGCAGGTGGTCCCTGCCCGGGCGGTGGGGTGCCCGCCCCCGCGCGGGGGGGGGGCGCCCGGTCCATCCGGCAGATGGCCCGGCGCCGTGGCCCGGCAAGGCGCGGCGGAAGGGAAACGCTGGCGATGACGCGAGGTCATTCGCTGGGAGCGTGGCCGGAGGACGGCCGGAAAGGAGAGACGACCATGG
>NZ_JARGZA010000004.1 GCF_030973515.1 Jannaschia maritima | reverse complement strand
ACGGGCGGACCTACGGGGTGCAGTGGACGCTGTTCCGGTCCCCGCAGACGCCCACGGGTCCGCAGGTCTGGATGGGGCATCCGGGCGTGACGACGCCCGACGCGCATTATCCGGGCGAACGGCTGGCCCGCGGCGACGTGGGACAGGCGGGTGACGTGGCCGATCCGTTCGAGGCCTGGATCGACGACTGGACCATGGCGGGGCCGTCCCTGGACGATCTTCGCCTGCAGGCGGGCGGGCCCGAGGCTGGCTATGATCTGACCCTGACCGCGCAGGGGCCGCTTGTCCGGCACGGCGAGGACGGGTTCAGCGTCAAGTCCGCGACGGGACAGGCCAGCTACTACTACAGCCAACCCTTCTATGCGGTTAACGGAACACTGGACCTGCCGGATGGGCCGGTCGCGGTCACGGGGCAGGGATGGCTGGACCGGGAATGGTCGTCGCAGCCCCTGGAAGGGGACCAGACGGGCTGGGATTGGTTCAGCCTGCACCTGGAGGACGGGCATCGCCTGATGGCGTTCCGTCTGCGGGGCGGGGACCCGTTCACCTATGCCAGCTGGATCGAACCCGACGGGGCCGTCGAGGCGATCTATGGCGACCTCGTCCTGACGGAGGAGGTCGTGAGTGACGTGGACGGGCGCGACGTGCCGACGTCCTGGCGGCTGGAGCTGCCGTCGCGCGGCGTCGACGTCGCGGTGGAGGCGGTGAACCCGCAATCCTGGCAGGATACGCTGTTCCCGTACTGGGAAGGGCCGGTCGTGGCGACGGGCAGCCATCCGGGGCGCGGCTATCTGGAGATGACGGGCTATGACTAGCGGCTGGCGCGACCTGGCGGCGCTGGACGACCACGTCTGGGCGCGGCTGGCGCGCGCGGTGGCGCGGTCCGACGACCCTTGGCGGATCGTGACGCTGGGCACGCTGGACGCGGCGGGACCGCAGATGCGGATGGTCGGGCTGCGCGGCGCGGACCGCGAGGCCGCATCGGTGGAGGTGCACACCGACGCCCGGACGCCGAAGGTGGATGAGCTACGCGCCGATTCCCGCGCGTCCCTGCTGCTGTGGGACGGGGGCACGCAGGAGCAGTTGCGCCTGACGCTGCGGATGGAGGTGATCCCGGCAGACCCCATCCGTTGGGCCGCCGTGCCGGATGTCGCGCGGGGCAACTACGGCACGACGCCCCAGCCGGGTACGGCGTTGGCGGAACCCGAAGCCTACGGTCGCGATCCCGCGATCGAGCGGTTCGCCGCCCTGAGTGGAACGATCGTGGCCATGGACGCGGTCTGGCTGGCCGGCGATCCGCATCGCCGTGCGCAGTGGCGGGACGGGACCTGGGGTTGGGTCGCGCCCTGACGCCCGCGATCCGATGCTGCGGTGCAGCGTGACGTCTTTGGGCTGGGTGCTGCGCGGGGCGTTTGGTGGGACCAGTTTGACGGGGAGCGGGGGTCCGGGGCAAGTCGGTCGATCGCTAGGCGATACAGGGGTCCGGCGTCCCGTTCCGACGATCCTTCGATGCGTGGGACCGGCGCGGAGCGGGCGACACCCGTGTCTGCGATCCGTCTGCTGCGCGTCTGCTCCGCGTCGGACGGATCGGCGATTCGCCGGGCGCGACCGGCCATAACCCTCCGTTCACCCTTGGTCCCTAGGGACGGGGTATGAGCGATTCCAACCAGCGCCCGATCATCAAGAAGGTGAAGAAGGTCTCCGCCGGCGGCCATCACGGCGGCGCATGGAAGGTCGCCTATGCCGATTTCGTGACGGCGATGATGGCGTTCTTCATGCTAATGTGGCTGCTGAACGCCACGACGGAGACGCAGCGCAAGGGTCTGGCCGACTACTTCAACCCGACCATCCCGCTGGCCCGCGTGTCCGGCGGGGGCGAGGGCGCCTTCGGCGGCGAAACGATCATGGCGGGCGAAATCGAGCTGCAGGCCGGCACCGGCGGCCTGACCGAAAGCCGTCTGCAGGGGTTCGGAGACGGCGCCGACGCGGAGCTGGCCGAGGTCATGGCCGCCGTGCTCGGTCGCGGCGGGGACAGCGTGATCGAGGATCTGGCGCGTCGCAACGTCACCGCGCGCATCAGCGACGAGGGGTTGGTGATCGAGTTGTTCGACCTGCCGGGATCCGAGCTGTTCGAAGGCGACGGCGCCACGCCCACCCCCCTGATGGAGCGTCTGATCGCCACCGTCGTGGAGGAGGCGGACCGCGCCGACGGCGGCGTGGCCCTGGCCGCGCACATGGCGCGGGCCCCCCTGGTCCAGCGCGCCGTGCCGGTCTGGGAGATGTCGCGCGACCGCGCCGACGCCCTGCGCCGCCTGATCGTCGCCGCGGGACTGGAGCCCGCGCGCCTGCGCCGCGTGACGTCGCATGGCGACCGCAGCCCATCCACCGACCCCGCGATCGATCCGCGCAACAATCGCGTCGAGATCATCCTGCTGCGGAACGGCGCGTGACGCCCGACCGCCCCGCCGTCCATCGCTCGATTGCGATGCAACCCCGCCGGGCGCCGTTAGCGCGCCCTTAACCCCCCGCGCCCGACACAGGGCACGATTCGGACGCCGCGCACCCCAGAACGGGCGTGCGGCTGGCCGGACCCCCACCCAGGGCCGGCCCAAGGAAGACGAAAGGGACGACATGACGATCTCCTCCTCGCTGAACGCCGGCGTCACGGGCCTGAACGTGAACTCCACGAAGCTGGCCACGATCTCGGACAACATCGCCAACAGCTCGACCTATGGGTACAAGCGGGCGGTCGCGGACTTCCACAGCCTGGTCATCGACCAGTCGCGCGGCACCTATTCCGCCGGCGGCGTGCGCGTGACGACGGGCCGCGAGGTCACGCAGCGCGGCACATTGATCACGACCGCGAACCCAACGGACTTCGCCATCGGCGGACGCGGCTTCCTTCCGGTCACGCCCATCTCGTCCGTCGAATCGCTGTCCGGCGGCGGCGTGCCCCTGCGGATGACCACCACGGGATCGTTCAAGCCGGATGCCAACGGCTATCTGGTGACCGACAGCGGCCAGGTCCTGATGGGGTGGCCCGCCACGCAGGACGGCGAGATCGGCGCGGTCGCGCGGGACACGGCCACCGACCTGGAGCCCGTGCGCGTGGACGCCAACCAGTACGAGGGCGACGCGACGACGCGCATCAACCTCGGCGTGAACCTGCCCGCCTCGATCACGGCGCACGACCCGGCCAAGGCGACGGTCATCCCAAACCCCAACCCCGGCCCCAACCCGGTGACCCCGAAGGAGGAGCTGGGCGATCCGATCTCGATGCAGCTGGAATACTTCGGGAACCTCGGCGAGACCCTGAACTTCGACGTGGCCTTCGAGCCGTACCACGCGGCCACGGCGACGGACACGAACACGAACAAGTGGCTGATGACCGTCGTCCAGAAGGAGACGAACGAGGTCGCCGGCAAGTTCGAGATCCAGTTCGACGACACCACCACGCAGGGCGGCACCATCAAGACGGTCACCCCCGTCGATACCGACCCGGTCACGGCGGGCAACCAGTTCAAGGGCGCCTACGACGCCCAGACCGGCCTGATCACGCTGCAGATCGCCGCGCCCGCGGCCCAGGTCGAGCTGGACATCGGCCGGCCCGGCGTCGCCCGCGGCCTGTCGCAGCTGTCGGACGTCTTCGCCCCCGTCTCCATCACGAAGGACGGCAGCCCCGTGGGCAACCTGGCCACGATCGAGGCGGACGCGAACGGCTATCTGCACGCGATCTACGACACGGGCTTCAGCCGCGTCATCTATCAGGTGCCGATCATCGACGTGCCGAACGCGAACGGCCTGGCGGCCCTGCCGAACCAGACCTACCAGGTTTCGGGCGAGTCCGGCGCGTTCTATCTGTGGGACGCGGGCGACGGTCCCGTGGGCGACATCGTGGGCTTCGCCCGCGAGGAGAGCGCCACCGACGTCGCGGGCGAGCTGACCGCCCTGATCCAGACGCAGCGGGCCTACAACTCGAACGCGAAGGTCATCCAGACCGTCGACGAGATGCTGCAGGAAACCACCAACATCAAGCGCTGATCCCGGCACCCCCTAGAAAGGTCGTTCCGCCATGTCCCTGTCCCTCGCACTGACGAACGCCGTCAACGGCCTCGGCATCGCGTCCAAGCGGGCGGAGGTCGTGGCGACGAACGTGGCCAATGCCGGGCGCCCCGGCTACGCCCGCCGGTCGCTGGACGTCACCCCCATCTCGCCCCACGTGCCCGGCAGCCGGACGGAGGTGATCCGCAACGAGAACACCGTCTCGACCACCTTGCGCCGCGAGTCGGAGGGCCGGGAGGCCCGGGCCGACGTCAAGACGGGCTTCTGGAACCGCATCGACGCCGCCCTGGGCGAGCCCGGGGACCCCGCCTCGCTGTCCGGCCGGCTGACCGCGCTGCAAGGCGCCGTGTTCGACGCCACCACGCAGCCCGGCTCCGCCCAGCGGCTGGCGGCGGTGTCCGCCGCGGCGGAGGGCGTGGCCGACGGCATCAACGCGGCGGCGCGCGAGGTGCAGGACATCCGCCGCGAAACGGAGGTGCGGATCGGGCGCGAGGTCGCGTCCTTGAACGCCGACCTGCACAGCGTGGTGACCCTGAACCAGAAGATCGTGCAGCACGCCGCCGTGGGCGGCGAGACGGCGACCTTCGAGGATCAGCGCACGCTGGTCCTGGACCGCATCGCCCAGCAGGTCGACATCACGGTCCTGCCGCGCGACTTCGGCGCGGTGGCGATCGTCAGCAAGGGGGGGCAGATCCTCCTGGACGGCAGCGCGAAGGAGGTGACGTTCGCGCAGACCGCCGACGTCACGCCGGACCGGACGCTGGGCAACGGCCTGAAGGGCCTGCAGGTGCTCGGCCACGACGTGTCCGCGCAGGGTGGCTTCGGGCATGTGGGCGGCGGCCGGCTGGAAGCCCTGTTCCACGTCCGCGACGTCGCCACGGTGGACGCGCAGACGCAGTTGGACGCCTTCGCCGATGAGCTGGTCGGACGGTTCGCCGTGTCGCAGGACCCCGCGCGCGGCGCGCCGGCCCTGTTCCTGGATGGTCGCGTCCCCGCCGGTGGCGCGGGCCTGGCGGGGACCCTGGAGGTCAACGCCCCCTATCGCGGCGACAGCCCCGGCACGCATTGGAAGCTGCGCGACGGCCTGGTGCCCACGGCCCCCGACCCCGCCGCGGCGCCCGGCAACCTGGAAACGATGCTGGACGCGTTCACCGACCTGGCGGCGCCGCAGAACGCCACCCTGGGTGCCGCGCCGCGCGACCTGGACGGGCACGCCGCCGCGCTGAAGTCGCTGTTCAGCCACGCCCGCGGGCAGGCCTCCACCGACCGCGACCTGAGCGTCGCGGCCGCCAACGCCGCCCGCTCGCGCGATGCGGAGAACGACGTCGACATCGACGAGGAGATGCGACGCCTGATCGAGGTCGAGCAATCCTATGCCGCCGCCGCCAAGGTGGTGGAGGCCGTCGACCAGATGATGGACCGATTGACGAGGATCTGAGCCGATGACCTTCTCCAACCTCGGGCTGCCGACCTCGCTGGTCCACGCGCTGTCCGGTCCCGGACGGGACACGCGCGACCAGATCAAGGTCCTGTCGCAGCAACTGGCCACGGGCCGGATCGCCGATGCCGGCGCCGCCGTGCGCCACGACTTCAGCGCCCTGGCCGACGCGGAACGCGACATCGCCCTGAACGAGAGCCTGGCGCTCGCCGTGGGTGCGGGCCAGCGCCACGCCCAGCGCGGCGGCGAAGCGGTGGACCGCATCATGATGGACGTCGGCGCGCTGCGCGAGGTGCTCAAGCCCGGCATCTCCGGCGGGGCGGAGCCCGACCTGGACCGCCTGAAGGACGATGCGGGCCAGGCGTTGACGCGCGCGATCGACGCGATGGGCGCCCGGTCGGACGGACGGTCCGTCTTCGGCGCGGGCCGCGCGGATGCGGGGCCGCTGGACGCCGGAGCCGACGTCGTGGCCGCGCTCGACGCCGCCGTGGCGGGCATGACCGACCCGGTCGCGGTGGAGGCCACCGTCACCGCCTTCTTCGCCGCGGGCGGCGGGTTCGCGGCGAACCACGTCACCGCCGGGACGCCCGGCTCGCTGTCGCTGCACACCGGCCCCGACGAGACCGTGGCCTGGGACGTCACGGCGACGAGCCCCGACATGATGCGGATCTTCGAGGGGCTGGGCCAGATCTACGCGGCCGCGTCGTCGGACGTGCCGGCCGCGGACGTGCGCGTCGCCCTGAGCGGACGCTTCCAGTCCGGCCTGTCCAACGTGGAGGAGGCCGCCATCGACGTCCGCGCCCGCGTGGGCGAGGTCGAGTCGCGCCTGCAGATGGCCGCCGACCGCCTGGCCGGCGACCGCGCGGACGCGGAGCGGCGGCGCAGCGACCTGATCGGCGCGGATCCCTACGGATCGGCCGTTCGCCTGGAGGAGGAGACCGCGCGGCTGGAGACCGTCTATACGCTGACCGCGCGCCTGTCCCGCCTGCGCCTGACCGACTATCTCTAACCACACCGGAGACGCCATATGGGTCGCATCGCCAGAACGGCGCTGATCCTCCTGATCGCACTGATCCATCCCCTGACCGCCACGGCGCAGGGCATCCGCCTGAAGGACCTGGTCGATTTCGGCGGGGTGCGCGGCAACGACCTGGTCGGCTACGGCCTGGTGGTGGGGCTGAACGGCACGGGGGACGGGCTGCGCAACGCGCCCTTCACCGAGGAGATCATGACGTCGATCCTCGAACGGATGGGCGTCAACGTGACCGGCGAGCAGTCCCGGCCCAAGAACGTGGCCGCGGTGATCGTCACCGCCGTCCTGCCGCCCTTCGCGCGCACCGGCAGCCGCATCGACGTGACCATATCCGCCATCGGCGACGCCGAGAGCCTGCTGGGCGGGACCCTGGTGATGACGCCGCTGACCGCCGCGGACGGCGACGTCTATGCGGTGGCGCAGGGCACGGTCGTGTCGGGCGGGGTGACCGCCGGCGGGGACGCCGCAACCGTCACCGAAGGGGTCCCCACGGCGGGGATCATCAGTTCGGGCGCGCGGGTCGAGCGGGAGGTGGACTTCACCTTCGCGGACATGTCGCAGATGCGGCTGGCCCTGCGGGAGGCCGACTTCACCACCGCCGCGCGGATCGAGGCCGTCATCAACCGGGCCGTCGGCACCGGCGCGGCGGTGATGACCGACGCGGGCACCGTCGTGGTGGACGTCGCGCGCAGCGGCGTGCCGTCGCCCGCGCACCTGATCTCGCGGCTGGAGAACCTGGAGATCGCGCCGGAGCGCCGCGCCCGGGTCGTGGTGGACCAGAAGTCCGGGACCATCGTGATGGGGTCCGACGTCCGCATCAGCGAGGTCGCGGTCAGCCAGAACAATCTGACCCTGCGCGTCGAGGAGGCCCCGCTCGTGTCGCAGCCCAACCCCTTCGCCGACGGGGACACCGTTGTCGTCCCGCGCACCGCCGCGGGCATCGCGGAGGAGGCGGGCCCGGGCTTGTCGATCGTCCAGGGCGGCACGTCGCTGGCGCAGGTCATCGACGGGTTGAACGCGCTCGGCGTATCGTCGCGCGACATGATCGACATCCTGCAGACGATCAAGGCCGCCGGCGCGCTGCATGCGGAGCTGGTCGTGCGATAGCCTTCCGGCTCGGGGGCGTCGCGTCCCCGGCCGCCGCAGATCCGGCCCCGCCTTGTGACCCTTCGTCCGCGGCTCTACATCGCGCCCATGAAACTGCCTTCCCTCCGCAAGAAGCCGTTCGTCTCCGTCGTGTCGCTGTCGGGCGTGATCGCCGCCAACATCCGCGGCGGGGGTCTGAGCATCGACAGCGTCGGACCGTTGCTGGTGCGCGCGTTCAAGGCCAAGGGCGCCAAGGCGGTGGCCCTGCGCATCAACTCGCCCGGCGGGTCGCCGGTGCAGTCGTCCCTGATCGGCGGCGCCATCCGCCGCCTGGCCGACGAGACCGAACTGCCGGTCCACGCCTTCGTGGAGGACGTGGCCGCGTCGGGGGGATACTGGATCGCCACCGCCGCGGACGACATCTGGGTCGACGACAGCTCGATCACCGGGTCCATCGGCGTCATCAGCGCCGGCTTCGGCTTCGTCGACGCCCTGGGCAAGCTGGGGGTGGAGCGGCGCGTTCACACGGCGGGGGAGGACAAGTCGATCCTGGACCCCTTCCGTCCAGAGCGCGCGGAGGACGTGGCGCGGCTGAAGCAGTTGCAGGCCAAGATCCACGATGCGTTCAAGCATCAGGTCCGCACCCGCCGCGGCGCCCGTCTGGTCGAGGACCGCGACCTGTTCACCGGCGAGATCTTCGTGGGCGACGAGGGCGTGGCGGCCGGCCTGGTGGACGGGGTCGCGCACATGGCGCCCAAGCTGAAGGAGTTGTACGGCGAGGACATCCGGTTCCGGGTGCTCGCGCGTCGGCGACCCCTCCTGGCCCGGCTGATGCCCGGCATCGCCGCGGAGGCGGCGGAGGCCGCGTCCCACGTGGTTCGGGAACACGCGATGCGCGCGCGCTACGGCCTTTGACGTGATCCTGAAGATCGTCACCCTGTTCCTGATCGGCATCGCCGTGCTGGCGATGTTCGGACGCCTGCGCCTGCGCCTGCCCAAGTCGCTGGCCCGGACCAAGTGCCGCGCCTGCGGGACGCCGCGCATCGGACGCGGCGCCTGCCCCTGCGGGAAGGGATAGCGGCGATGCTGATGGAATGGATCGAGGTCGGCCTGGGCCTGGTCCTGCTGATCTTCGCGGGCGACGCGCTGGTCAAGGGGGCGGTCAACCTGGCCCTGCGACTGGGCGTGCCCGCCTTGGTCGTCAGCCTGACGGTCGTGGCGTTCGGCACGTCGGCCCCGGAACTGCTGGTCAGCGTGCAGGCCATCCTGGACGGCGCCCCGGGCCTGGCCCTGGGCAACGTCGTGGGATCGAACACGGCGAACGTGCTGCTGGTGCTTGGCGTGCCCGCGCTGATCGCCACGATGCACACCGGCGCGTGCGAGGTCAGGCGCGACTATCTGCTGATGCTCGGGGCGACGAGCCTGTTCATCGGCCTGTGCTTCACGGGCGTGCTGGTCTGGTGGCACGGGATCGTCCTTCTGGTCGTCCTGACCGCCATCCTGCTGTCCACCTTCCTGTCGTCCCGCGAGGAGGACGCGGAGGTGGAGGGGGCCGACGACGCGATGGCCGGCTGGAAGGTCGGGGCGTTCCTGGTGATGGGCCTGATCGGCCTGCCCCTGGGCGCAGGCCTGCTGGTGGGCGGCGCGACCGAGATCGCGCTGGCCTTCGGCGTCAGCGAGGCGGTGATCGGCTTGACCCTGGTGGCCATCGGCACGTCCCTGCCCGAACTGGCCACGACCGTGATGGCCGCCATCCGACGCCATGCGGACGTGGCGCTGGGCAACGTCATCGGGTCGAACCTGTTCAACCTGCTGGCGATCATGGGCGTCGCGGTCCTGGTCGGCCCCATCCCGGTCGAGGCCGGGTTCTTGGAGGTCGACCTGTGGGTGATGCTGGCGGCGACGCTGCTGCTCGTGCCCTTCGTCTTCCTCCGCCGGGACATCACGCGCCTTTGGGGGGCGGTGCTGTTCGGACTCTACGTGGCGTACATGGCGACCGTGCTGGCATGAGCGGCGGCGGCCCCGTCGGCCGCGCGCTCGTCACCGGGGGCGGGGACCGGCTGGGCGCGGCCATGGCGGTGACGCTGGCGGGACTGGGTCACGACGTCGCCGTGCATTACGCCACCTCCCGCGACGGGGCGGAGGCGACGGTCTCGGCCATCCGCGGGGGCGGACGGCGCGGGGCCGCCCTGCAGGCCGACCTGCTGGAGCCCGGCGCCGCCGAAGCGCTGGTCGGCCGCGCGGCGGATGCGCTGGGCGGCCCGTTGACCGTGCTGGTCAACAACGCGTCCGTCTTCGAGCACGACGACATCGCCACCGCCGACCGACGGTCCTGGGACCGCCACATGGGGTCGAACCTGCGGGCGCCCCTGACGCTGATCCAGCACTTCGCCCGCCAGGCCCCGCCGGCGGCGTCCGACGGCGAACCGCTGGCCACCGCCTGCGTCGTCAACATGATCGATCAGCGCGTCCGCAGGCTGACGCCGGAGTTCATGACCTATACTCTGGCGAAGTCGGGCCTGTGGACGTTGACCCGCACCGCGGCGCAGGCGCTGGCCCCCGCCATCCGGGTCAACGCGATCGGTCCCGGCCCGACCCTGCGCGGCCATCGTCAGAGCGAGGCGCACTTCGCCGGGCAGCGCGCGGGCACCCTGCTGGGGCGGGGCGCGGACGTGGACGACGTGACGGACGCCCTGCGCTATCTGGTCGGTGCGAAGGCGGTGACGGGTCAGCTGATCTGCGTCGATGGCGGCCAGCACCTGGGATGGCGGACCCCGGACGTGCGGGGGGTGGAGTAAGCTCCCGTTAAGGGCGAATCCCGGTCCAACTGGACACTTACTCACGCGAACCCATCTCTGAGATTCCCTTGCCGGGGCCGCGGATCGTCAGTCGCGGCGCCGGGCTCGATTCGCTGGGGAATCAGTAAAAACAGGGGTTTGTCGATTCGCGCGGGATATCCCCCTCGTCCCCCATCCTTATCGTTTTCCATGCGGGGCAGGGTGGTATCGGATCCCCTCCCAGGTTTATCCACAAGTCTGCCCACCTATCTCACAGGCTGTTCCACCTTGCGGATGGGTGGGAACCTTGGCAGCGGCAGGACGGAATCGGGGGAGGCGATGGACGGGGGCGATCGGACGGAGCGGGCGACGGCGAAGCGGACGGGGCCGGACGTCATCAAGCGGGTCCTGCGCACGCTGGACGGAAGCCCGGGCGTGTACCGCATGCTCGATGCGGACATGCGCATTCTGTACGTCGGCAAGGCGCGCAACCTGAAGAACCGGGTCAGCAGCTATACCCGCCTGCAGGGCCATTCGGCGCGCATCCGGCGGATGATCGGGGAAACGGCGTCGATGATGGTCCTGACGACCAACTCGGAGCTGGAAGCGCTGCTTTTGGAGCAGAACCTCATCAAGCAGCTGAAGCCGCGCTACAACGTGCTGCTGCGCGACGACAAGTCGTTCCCCAACATCGAGGTGACGACGTCCCATCGCTTCCCCCAGATCCGCAAGCACCGGGGCCGCAAGGGGGACCGGCATACCTATTTCGGGCCGTTCGCCAGTGCGGGTGCGGTCAACCGCGTGCTGAACCAGCTGCAGCGGGTCTTCCTGCTGCGCAACTGCACCGACAGCCAGTTCGAGGGGCGGACGCGGCCCTGCCTCAACTATCAGATCAAGCGGTGCAGCGCGCCCTGCGTGGGCTTCGTCACGCCGGAGGAGTATGTGGCCAGCGTGCGGGACGCGGAACGCTTCCTGCGCGGCCAGACGACGGAGATCCAGCAGAAGCTGGCCGACGCCATGGCGGAGGCGGCCGAGGACATGGAGTTCGAGCGCGCCGCCGCCCTGCGCGACCGCATCAAGGCGCTGACCAACGTGCAGTCCACCCAGGGCGTGAACCCCCAGGGCGTGCCGGAGGCCGACATCGTGGGCCTGCACATGGAAGGGGGGCAGGCCTGCATCCAGGTGTTCTTCGTGCGCGGCAACCAGAATTGGGGCAACCGCGACTTCTATCCGCGCATCGCGGACGATATGTCCCCCACCGAGGTGATGGAAGCGTTTCTGGGTCAGTTCTACGACGACCGGGAGCCGCCCAGGCTGCTGCTGCTGTCGCACGGCGTGGAGGAGGGCGACCTGATGGCCGACGCCCTGTCGGCCAAGGCCGGGCGCCGGGTGCAGCTTCTGGTCCCCCAGCGGGGCGAGAAGGCCGATCTGGTGCAGTCCGCCATCCGCAACGCGCGGGAATCGCTTGGCCGCAAGATGTCGGAATCGGCCACGCAGGCGCGGCTGCTGCGCGGCATCGCGGAGGCCTTCGACCTGCCCGCGCCCCCCGGGCGGATCGAGGTCTACGACAACAGCCACATCCAGGGCAGCCATGCGGTGGGCGCGATGATCGTGTCCGGGACCGAGGGGTTCGAGAAGTCGCAGTACCGCAAGTTCAACATCCGCGGCGACGAGCTGACCCCCGGCGACGACTTCGGCATGATGAAGGAGGTGCTGACGCGCCGCTTCAAGCGCCTGCTGAAGGAGGATCCCGACCGCAAGGGCGGCACGTGGCCGGACCTGCTGCTGATCGACGGCGGCGCGGGGCAGGTGTCTGCGGTCACCTCGATCCTGACCGATCTGGGCGTGGGTGACATACCCACGATCGGCGTCGCGAAGGGCGTCGACCGCGATCACGGCAAGGAGGAGTTCCACCGTCAGGGCGCGCGCCCCTTCGCCCTGCCGCGCAACGATCCCGTCCTCTATTTCGTGCAGCGCCTGCGGGACGAGGCGCACCGCTTCGCCATAGGCACCCACCGGGCCAAGCGCGCGAAGGCCCTGGTCGCCAGCCCGCTCGACGAGGTGCCGGGCATCGGGCCCGGCCGCAAGCGCGCGCTGCTGACCCATTTCGGGTCCGCGAAGGCCGTCAGCCGGGCGGCCCTGGCCGACCTGAAGGCGGTGGACGGCATCAGCGGAGCCATGGCCGAGACGATCCACCGCCATTTCCACGAGCGGGGGTGAGGCCCGGATGGACGTCGGCGCGGGCCGGAGCGGGTCCGCCGTCCGCCGGGGATCGGCACGTCGCCACTGGTGCGCCACCGGGCGGCGCGCTACATCGACCGGAATGAACTGGACCATCCCCAACATCCTGACGGTCCTGCGCCTGGCCGCCGCGCCCGGCGTGGCGATCATGTTCCTGTTCTTCGCGCGGCCCTGGGCCGACTGGTTCGCTCTGGTGCTGTTCGTGGTGGCCGCCGTGACCGACTGGTTCGACGGATACATCGCGCGGGAGTTCAACCAGGAATCCCGGTTCGGCGCGATGCTGGACCCCATCGCCGACAAGGCGATGGTGGTGATCGCGCTTCTGGTCATCACCGGGTTCCAGGGCATGAACCCCTGGATCCTCCTGCCGGCGACGATCATCCTGTTCCGCGAGACCTTCGTGAGCGGCCTGCGCGAGTTCCTGGGCGCCGCGGCCGGGACGCTGAAGGTCACGAAGCTGGCCAAGTGGAAGACCACCGCGCAGATGGTCGCCATCGCCATCCTGTTCGCGACGGGGGTGTTCCAGCACGAGTTCCTGGACCGCGTCGAGGGTCTGGACGACGCCACCGTCGCCGCGATCCTGGCCGGCGAGGCGGAGGATACGGTCGGGCTGAACCATTGGGTCCGGCTGGAGGAGTTGACCTGGTGGGTCGGTACCCTGCTGTTGTGGGTGGCCGCCGCGCTGACGGCGATCACGGGGTGGGACTACTTCACCAAGGCGCGACCGCATCTGCGCGACGCGCCGAGGGGCTGACGCCGTGACGCTCGACGTGCTCTACTTCGCATGGCTGCGCGAGCGGATCGGCCTGGGCCGCGAGGTGGTGGAGACCGAGGCCGCGACCGTCGCCGACCTTGTGGCCGAGCTTCGCGCGCGCGAAGGGCGGTACGATCTGGCCTTCGCCGACATGGGCGCGGTGCGCGTCGCCGTCGATCAGGAGCTGACCGAGCTGACAGCCCCGCTGGCCGGCGTGCGGGAGGTGGCGTTCTTCCCCCCCATGACGGGCGGATGATCCGCGTCGCGGTCCAGGCGGACGATTTCGACCTGGCGGCGGAAGCGGCGGCGCTGGAACGCACCGGCGCGGGCGCAGTCGTGACCTTCACCGGCATCGTGCGCGATGTGGCGGGCGGGCTGCGCTGGATGGAGATCGAGCATTATCCCGCGATGACGCGTTCCGCCCTGGAGGGCATCGCCGCCCAGGCCGCCGAGCGCTGGTCCCTGACGGGCGCGACCGTGATCCACCGATACGGTTCCCTGGCGCCGGGCGCGCGGATCATGATGGTCGCCACCGCCAGCGCCCATCGCCGCGCGGCCTTCGAGGCGGCGGACTTCCTCATGGATTACCTCAAGTCCCGCGCGCCCTTCTGGAAGAAGGAGGTGCGGGAGGATGGGGCGGACTGGGTCGCGGCGAAGGACGACGACGAGGCCGCGCTGGGGCGCTGGTAGGGGCGTCGGGCGGCGGGCGCGAGCCCCCATCGTGGGGAGTTTCGGTTCATTCGGCTGTGTCGGTCGTGTCGTTGCGCCTGGGATACGGTTTCTAGGGGCGAGCGGGGTGCGTCGGGCCGGCGTTTTGCTTCGAATTGCGGGCATGTGGATTTTTCCCTGAGGACTCAACGGTGTTGCGTGGGTCCGTCGAATGCGACGGATCGCGACCTGCGGCCCGTCGTCCCATGCACCCCCCGTACACCTCCCGTGCACCCCCCGTGCATACGGAACGGCAGACGGGGGGTCGCCTGGGGCGGGGGGGGTGCCGTGCGGTGGTGTTCCGTGCGGGGGGTGGTCCGGCGGACCGCTCGGGCGGTCCGCGCTGCGGTCGTCGAAACGATCCCCCGGATCGTTCCGTCCCTGCGGGACCCGCCCTCCGCCCCCGGGCAAACGGAACGGCAGACGGGGGGTCGTGCGGGGCAGGGGGGCCGCGCGGGGGCGGTGGACCGGTGTATGGGTGACGTTTGCCGGACCCAACGTGGGACCGCGATGCGCGGAGTGGACCGGTCGAGCCTTTCGGCGGGAGGCCTCGGATCGAGTCCGGGGTGCGGGATGCGTGATGCAGGAGGCGGATCGGGCGGGTTTGAGAGCGGCCGGCCTCGGGTCGGATCCGGGGTGCGGGATACGTGATGTGCGGGGCAGGCCGGACGAGCCTATCGCCGGGGGGCCCCGGGTCGGGTCCAGGGCAAGGCGGGCGTCATCGTTCGGTCAGCTTGAGTTCGATGCGTCGGTTGCGTTGGCGGGCTTCGGGGGTGTTCCTGGGATCGACGGGGCGGTACTGGCCGAAGCCCGTGGCCGCCAGGCGGAAGGGCGGCACACCCAACTCGTCGATCATGTACTGCACGACGGACAGGGCGCGGCCCTGGGACAGCTCCCAGTTGTTGGCGTACTTGCCGTCGCTGGTGAACGCCTGGTCGTCGGTGTGGCCGTCCACGCGCAGGACCCAGTCCACTTCGGGCGGGATGTCGTCGGCCACGTCCAGGATGATCTGCGCGACCTCGGCGATCTGCTCGCGCCCCTCCTCGCGCAGGGTGACGTCGCCGAGGTCGAACAGCACCTCGGATGAGAACACGAAGCGGTCGCCCACGATCTCCACGCCGTCCCGTTCATCGAGCACGTCGGACAGGGCCGCGAAGAAGCGGGACTGGAAGCCCTCCAGCCGCTCGGCTTCCGCCTCGGCGCGCGCGGCGTCGGCCTCGGCCCGCGCGCGGGCTTCGCGTTCTAATCGCTCGGCGCGGCGGGCGTCGGCGGCGGCCTGGGCGAGCGCGGCGTTGAGTTCGGCGCCCAGGTTCTCGATCTGCACGGGGCCGTCGGCGTCGCGGGCGGCGGAGGCGTCGAGGATGGCCTGGAGTTCGCCCAATTGCGCGCGTAGCTGGGCGACCTGCTGGTTGAGGACCTCGGCCTGGGTCTCGGCGATCAGGCGGTCGCGATCGACCTGAGCCAGCTCGGAGCGGGCCTGCGCCAGCAGGGCCTGGCGCCGGTCGAGCTCGGACTGCGTCTCGGCCTCGGTGGCGGTCAGCGCGGCATCGCGCTCGGCCAGGGCGGCGGTGGCCTCGGCCAAGCGGGCGCGGACGTCCTCGATCATCACCCCGGCCGTCATGCTGTCCGTCAGGGCGGCGGTCAGGCGGTCGCGCAGGTCGGCGGCCTCGGCCCCGACGGCGGCGGCCTCGCCCTCGGCTTCCTCCACCCGGGTCAGGGCGGCGGCCAGGCGGTCGGCCAGGGCGTCCCGGTCCTGGGCGGTGGCGTCGGCGTCGCCTTGCAGTTCGGCCAGGCGGGCTCGGAGCGTGTCGCGTTCGGCGCGAAGGGCGGCGGCGTCGTCGTCCGCGGCAGTCGCGTCGGCCAGCGCCAAGGCCAGGCGCGCGTCCAGACTATCGGCGTCGTTCCGCAGGTCGGCCAGCTGGGATTCCAGCGATGCGATGCGGGCGTCCCGGTCGTCCACCGCCGCCGCGGTCGCGTCCCGGTCGGCGGCGGCCGCGGCCAGGTCGGCGGCGGCCGCGGCCAGGTCGGTCCGAGTGGTGGCGAGGTCCGTCTCGGCGGCATCCAGCGCGCCCGTGGCCGCGTCCAGATCCGCCGCGGTGGCGGCCAGGGTGGCCGCCGTCTCGTCGGCCCGGGACTGCGCCGCCTGGGCCTCCGCCAGGGCGAGGGCCAGGCGGGCGTCCAGGTCGTCGGACGCGGCGCGGGCGGCGGCGAGCAGGGTCAGCGTCTCCTCCGCCTCGCGGCGCTCCTCCTCCAGGGTCAGGGACATGGCGGTCAGTTCGGCGTCCGCGTCCTCCAACCGGGCGCGCAGGGCTTCGGCCGCCGCGGCTTCGGCCAGGCGCGCCGCCTCCGCTTCCGACACCTGGTCCTCCGTGTCGGACAGCCGGTCGCGCAGGGCCGCGGCGGCGGCGCGTTCGGCCAGCCGGGCGGCTTCCGCGTCGGACAGGTCGCCTTCCAGCTCGGAGACCTGCGCCGCGAGGCCGTCGGCGCGTTCGGTGCTGTCGTCCAGGGCGGCCAGGGCCTGAGCCAGCGACGCCTGCCGGTCCGCGCCCTCGGCCCGCAGGTCGGCGACCAGGGCCTCCAGCGCTTCGCGCCGGGCGGCGGCCAGGCGCGCGGCCTCCGCCGCGGCGTCCACCTCCCCCCGCGACGCCGCGAGCGCGGCTTGCAGCGCGGCGCGTTCGTCCGTGACGGCGTCCAGGTCGCCCCGCGTGTCGGACAGGGCGGCGGCCAGGTCCGTGTTGCGCGCGAGCAGGGTGGCGACCTGTTCCTCGAACGAGGCCACGCGGGCCTGCAGCCCGTCCGCCTGTCGGGTCAGGGTCGCGACCAGGGCGGCCTGGGCGTCGCGCTGGGCGGACACGGTGTCGACGTCGTCCAGCAGGTCCGCCGTGATCGCGCGTTCCAGCCCCAGGGCATCGGCCAGGCTGGCGACCTGCGCGGACAGGTCGCCCAGCTGCGCGTCCTGGTCGGTGATCCTTTCCGACAGGATGAACTGCACGATCATGAAGATCGACAGGACGAACATCAGCACCAGCAGGAGCGCGGTCATCGCGTCCACGAAGCCGGGCCAGGCGTTCGCCGTGAACCGCTGGCCGGAGCGGCGGGTCAGCGCCACCGGTCAGACGCCCGGCAGGCCGCGATCCTGCGCCCGGGCCTCGCCGCGGTTCATCTGCCGGATGGCGCGGGTCAGGGCGGCCAGGTCGGCGCGCAGATCCTCCACCATGTCCGAGCGGGAGGTCTTCATCTCCTCGAAGACCTGCAGGAGCTGGACGTCGATGGAGCGCAGACGCATCCGCGATTCGGCGTCCAGGCCGCCATCGCCCCCGCCCGCCGAGCTGCGCAGGACGTCGACGATGTGGCCCTGGCCCTCGGCCACGCGGGCCAGTTGCTCGGTGATGCCGGACGTGTCGCCGGCCCGGGTCACGGCGGCCACCGCGTCTGACAGCGCGGCGAAGCGGCCGTCGTCGGCGGCGCGCCCTTCCTCCGCCCGCTGGAACATGTCCTGCAACTGCTCCATCTGGTGGTTCATGTGGTCCAGCACGGCGGCCAGGGAGTACTGGTCGATCGTCTCGCCGTCGCCCACCAGGCCCACGCGGGTGATCGACGACATCCAGTCTTCCATCTGGCGGTAGAAGCGGTTCTGGCCGTGGCCCGCGAAGAGTTCCAGCACGCCGACCACCAGGCTGCCCGCCAGGCCCAGAAGCGAGGACGCGAAGGCCGTGCCCATGCCGGCCAGCTGGCTTTCCAGCCCGCCGATCAGGCGCCCGAACACTGCGGTGCTGGATTCGTCGCCCTGGGGGTTCAGGCTGCGGATCGTGTCGACCACGGCGGGCACGGTGGTGGCCAGGCCCCAGAACGTGCCCAGGAGGCCCAGGAAGATCAGCGTGTTGACGATGTAGCGGGTGATGTCGCGCGCCTCGTCCATGCGCTGCGCGACCGAATCGAGGATGGACCGCGCGGCGGTGGACGATATGACGCTGCGCTTCGTGCGCGTGCCTAGCAGCGTGGCGAGCGGCGCCAGGAGGCCGGGGGGGCGGGTGGCTTCGTCCTTGCGGTCGGCGAAGCGTTCGATCCAGGTCACGGCGCTGAAGAGCTGGAAGACCTGCGCGAAGCAGGCCAGCACGCCCAGCACGAAGACGCCGACGATGGTGCCGTTCAGCCAGGGGTTCGCGGTGAAGATGGGCGCCACGCGCGGATAGGCCAGATAGCACCCCGCCCCGACCGCGGTCAGCACGACGACCATCCAGACGATCTGCCGGATGGGGCGGGAGAATTCGGTCCCGGGCTTGATGTCGGAGCGTGCCATGACCCTCGTTGCGCGGGAGTTCAGGGGAGGCAGCCTAGGGGTGTGGGATCGGGGCAACAAGGACGGCCCCGCGACGGATGCGCGGGGGGTTGCAAGAATCCCTCACCCCCGCCGCGGGGGGACGACCATGTCGACCAGGCGGTCCATGTCCGCGTCCGCGATGCCGTGCTGGCGCAGGGCGGCGGCGGTGTTGAGCAGGTATTCGGCGTTGGGGCCCCGCCCGCCACGGGCGGCGGCGATGATGCGGGCCTGTTCGGCCAGCGACAGGTCGGGGGCGTACTGCACGTGCGCGGTGTCGATCACGTAGGCCAGCGCCCGAAGGTCGCACGTGGGGGTCTGGAGGGTGACCTCCTCCTCGCGGTAGGCGGCGGAGATCAGCTCCCGCTCGCGCAGCGCGGCCAGGGCGGCGTCGGGGTCCGCGGCGCGATAGGCCAGGCCCGCGCAGATCTCGCCCGGCGCGGGCTCCAACGCCAGGACGAGGCCGGGGTCGGCTTCGGTGCCGCGGTGGTGGATCGACCACATGCAGAACCGGCGCCGGAAGCCCCCCAGGGTCGCGGGCCGCGTTTCGGCCACGGCGATGCCGGGGTTCCAGATCAGCGAGCCGTAGCCGAAGACCCACAATTCGCGCATGCCCGTCCCTTTCGCGTCCCCCGCCCGGGGGATAGTGGGGCCGGGACGTCTGGGGAAGGGGAAGCCATCATGCGCTGGCTGACGATCGCGGTGGCCGTGCTGGCCGTGCTTTGGGGCGGGTACTGGTGGGTCGGGTCCACGGGGCTGGAGCGGGGGCTGCTGCGCGCGGTGGAGGGGGGCCGCGACGCGGGGTGGCGGATCGAGTACGCGGACCTGTCCGTGAGCGGGTTCCCGAACCGGTTCGACACGAGCGCCGCCGACCTGACGGTGTCGCCGCCGGACGGGTCGTGGGTCTGGCAGGCGCCCTACGTGCAGGCCTACGCGCTGAGCTATCGGCCCAACCGCGTGATCGTGGCGTTCCCGTCCGAGCAGGTCGTGGACGGGCCCCTGGGGCGGGTCGACGTGACGGCCGCGGACATGCGCCTTTCCGCCGCGGTGCGGGCCGAAGGGGACCTGCCCCTGGATCGCGCGACCTGGGTGGCCGAAGGGCTGGGGCTGGCGTTCCCCTGGGGGACGATCGGGGCGGAGGGCGCGCAGGTGGCCATCCGGGAGGCGGGGGCGCCGGGCGCTTACGACGTGGCCGTGACCGTGTCGGACGCGGTCATCCCGTCGGAGGCGTCGGAGGGGTCGGGGCCGGACCTGCCCGGCACGGTGGAGGCGGCGACGCTGGACGCGACGGTGACGCTGGACCGCGCGCTGGACCGGACGCTGGGGGCGCAGCCCAACCTGGTGGCGCTGGACCTGCGGGACGCCACCCTGGTCTGGGGCGCGGTGGAGGTGACGGCGCAAGCCGCGCTGGCGGTCGGGACCGACGGCCTGGCGGACGGCGAGGTGGTGGTCGAGATCGCCGACGTGGACGCCGTCCTGCCCCTGCTGGAGCGGGGCGTGCCGGCGGGGCAGAGGGCGTTCGTGGAAGGCCTGCTGCGCGCCGCGCCGGTCGACGGACGGGCGGGCAGCGGGTCCGTGCGGCTGGCCATCCAGGAGAACCTGGTGCTGTTCGGGCCGTTCCCGGTGGCGAGCCTGCCGCGCTTCGGGACGCGGTAGGAGGGGGTGGGGGGGGTACGGTGGGCCGTTCCTATCGGGGGGGGTGATCGGCGGTCCGCGAGGGTGGACGTGCTTTGGGCTGCGGATCGATCGGTCCTGTAAGGGATCGGTCCGTCGTCTACCGACGCATACGGCCCGAAGCGGACGTTCTCAGTCTGACTAGCGCTGCGATGCAGCTTCAACGCTCTCTCTATCCGAGATAGACAAGTTCCTTCACGTTGAAGCGGTCATCGGGGACGATCTTGTGCAGCCCCTCTGCATAGCGTGCGCGTATCCAGGTTCCGTCAGAACGGTAGGTCCAGAAGACATTGCGATACTCGCGATGCTGAACACGGATTTTCTCCACGTTCCGGTCCGACTGTAGCCGCCCCGTTTCACCGTCATCCTTGATCTCGACCAATGCAATGGCGTCTTGCGTTGTCCGACCGCTGACACCCACAAGGAAGTCTGGGAAGAACCGGTGCCCGGACGGCAGTATCAGGCGAGTAGCCCAAGTCTCATTCTCGGGGTTTCGCATCCACCACTTGACCGTCCCGGTTTTGTCTGCGTCCAGAAACGCCGCGAAGTCCCGTTCTTCCTTGTTCAGACGATGCGGGAACACGCCGTAGGCCGACTTCTCAGCTTCGTTCAGCCCGTCTGGTCCAAAGTATTGCTCTGGCACAGGTTCGCTGGTGTCGGTTCGCACATTGCGGGCCTGTGCGGTCTTGATGGCCTGTTTCAGCTTCTCGGGTTCCATCATCCCGGCTAGATCAATGGCGCGGCGCAGGTCTCGTTCCTCGGCTTCAATGCCCTTGTCGTCCACGATACCGCGCAGTTCCTCCACCAGCGCGCGCTTCAACAGACGTGGGTCGATGGCGTCATTGAAGTTGAAGGCCAGTTGCGCTTTCTCAGCCACCCGCGCATTGGACAGGCGCAAGCGCAGGTCCACCGTTTCCTGCAGCTCGGACGCGAACAGGTCGCGCAAGTCGAGATGCGCCTTCGTCAGTTTGCGTTGTAACAGACCGGGCATATCGGCAGAGAGGCAAAACTCGCGGGCTATGTCCTGCACCAGATCGTTCAGCTTCATCGGGTCGGGTGGCAGTTCCCGGACTAGCGCCTTCGGCAAGTCCAGGTCCTTGCGCAGCGGATAGGGCCGGAAGTTTGGTTTGCTCGGCCCCTTGTCAGTGTCAGGCTTCTTGCTTTCCGGCAGGTCGCCAAAGAGCGGCGTGTCGCTCATGTGTTGCCAAGTCTCACCTGCAACGATGGCCCGGTCCTGTTCGGTCCCAGGCATGTCCCCCACATCGGCCCGCACCACGCCTTGTTCGATCAGGTTTGCCAGACGCTCTTGCCGCTCAGCCTCGTTTTGCGGCGGCTTCGGTGCGAAGAGCGGTTTGGGCACATCGGATAGGCCGGTTGGCTCGTCCGGGTTTCCAAACTCGTAGACATCCAGATTGTCCGTTATCAGTTCGATGCTTTCGCGCACCGCCTTCAACTCGTCCACAGCCGCTTGAAGGCCCGCCTGCATATCCGGGTCGGTCAACAGCACATAGCCGCTGTCCAGCAACGCATCCTTCCCGTGGATAGGCCGCACGGAGGGATGCACGCGCATGATCCGGCCCACGATCTGCATACCGAAGTCGCGGCCCCGGTTCGGGCGGACGGAAACCAGCGTCCATGCGCGCGGCGCGTCGAAGCCCGTGGCCACGGCTACCTTGAAGATCAGCACATGTGTGTCGGGATCGTAGGCTAGCGAATGAAAGTCCGGGTCGGGCTGACCCGACGTATGCGTGGCGATGGCCGCATCATCGACGCCGATCTCCACCAACTTGTCCCGCACCCGCTTTACCGGGTCTTCCGCGCCCTTGGCTTGGTCCTCCACCTGCACCAGCATCAGGGGCGACACGGCCAGCCCGTGTTCCTTGAGCCGTCCGCGCACCCGGCAATGCTGCGTCCACCCGGCCTGCAACGTCGCCTGCTCCTGGTCGATCAGGTCGCGGTCGTCCTCGCGGAAGCGGATCACGCCCAGCTTGAGGCCTACCTTGTTCAACCCGGCGTCGACCACCTCGGCGCGGGGCACGACAACGCGGCTCGCCACCTCGATCCCGGCGGTGCGCTCAAAGGCTTCCAGCTTCTCGTCGCTTGGCGTGGCGGTTGCGAGGATCGTGAAATCCGGCTGGATATGGTCGAGGTAGAAGCCCGCCGCGACCTTGGCGGACGCCCCGAAGTTCAAATGCGCCTCGTCGATCACCACGCCCACGAAAAACCCCGCGTCCCGCCATGATGCGATCAGGTCATCGAAGGACAACGCCGCCTCGGACGTGCGACGCACCTTGCGGGCATCCTTATTGCTGGCGGCGACCGTCGCCCATGTCTGGATGAACACATCGCCGTCGCGGGTGCCGTTGGGTTCCCGGTCCTTGGCCACGTCCCGGACGCGCAAGCCGCCGCATTGCGCCACCAGAGCCTCGCGTGTCTGCGTCACCAGCCCTGAGTAGGGCGCGAACCAGAGCCACACCACGGGGCGGCTCAGCGCACCGCGCAGCCCTTCCAGAACCCGGCCCAGCACCAGCGTCTTGCCCGATCCCGTGGGGCTTTGCAGCAGCGTCACGCCGCTTTTCAGGGCGATGGCCTGCCGGTGCGCCGGGTCGCGGTCGTGCAACTCGGCCACCTTTCGGATCACACCCGACAGCGCGTCCACCGCGCGGGTCTGATAGGCGGCAAGGGATAGGCGTTCGCTCATTGCTGGAACCGCTTCACCAGCGTGTCGCGGACGGGGCGAATGTCCACATGGGTTCCGTCGAGATGCTGCGCGATCTGGCCCGGTGCCCACGCATAGACGAACAGGTTCTGCCGGTCGCGGCCTTTCAGCCATTGCAGCAGGCCGGGGTCGAAACGGTCCACCAGCACCAGCGCGGTTGTCTCGCCTTCGTGCAGGTTCCACGCGGCTTGCCCGTCATAGAGGGTCAGCGGCAGGTCGTGCATGGCTTCCAGAGCGGCCCAGGCATCGGCGGGTTGAAGGTCATAGTCGAGGTCTTCGAAGGCGATCTCATGGGTGCGCAGATAGGCAAAGCCTGCGGCGAGGTCGGCATACTTGGCGTCATCGCTGGCATTCAGGCGGCGGATGCGTTCCGCCGTCACGTCGCGGCACAGGTTTTTGTCAGGGTCGTCTTCTGTAGCTTCGGTGGACGAGACCATGATGAAGCGGCGGTTGCCACCGTCTTCGGCATTGAGTTCCATGACAGCTTGAGCGGCGGTAGCGGAGCCTGCGAAGAAGTCGAGCACGATGTCGTCCGGTCCGGTGGACTGACGGACCATTTCGCGGATCAATGAAACCGGCTTTGCGTAGGTAAAGGCTTTTGAGCCAAAGATGTCCTGTACCTCTGTCGTGCCTTCTTGATTGGTCCCGCTGACCAGATGTGCGTTCAGGTCAACGTCATCACCATCGGGAAGTGTATCCGTCTCCGCAAGCGGTGTGATCCACGAGGATACAGGTTGCGTGCTATTCTTGAGTTCGCGCTTGTAGCGCACCCACTGTGGAATGCCGTAACCGATCCGCTTTCCCACCCAAAACTCTAAATGTGGCATTTCGTGCCAGATTTTTCTGGTTCTGCGCGCCATTGGAACGTCAGCATTGTCAATCGCGGTCCGAAGTTCCTCCAACGTGTCAAAGACCTCAACTCGCTGTTCGTCTGGGAAGACGATGTGCCCTTGCTTTATCCACCGTCCAATCTGGTCTTTCGCAGGCACTTTGCCCTTAGTTGCGTCATCAGGTGGGAAAACTGGCATGACATCGGGATGCTGAGCCGCGTCATATTTTGAGCCTTTAGGAAAGGGCGATGGCCAAACTCTTTGTGGGTTTGACGGGTAGTATGTATCCGTTTCGGGATCATACATCGCGTAAAAGCCGTTGATCCTCTCTGTCATATCCTTCGGTTGGCTAATGTCGCTCAGGCGGTAATGGTCACGCTTTGTATCATCCCAATAGATGTATTTCTCGTAGGTTTTCTCGTAGCCACCAAACTGAAAAGCACTCTTGGCGTAGATCAATACATGTTCATGGTTCTCCGAGATGAACGCGCCTTTAGCATCGTTCCCACCTGTCCGTGTTCGCCAAGCAAATGAGGCCACGCGCATACCCGGCAGCGCCTCGTCCATCAACAGTTCCAGCAACGCCCGCTGGTCGTCATTGATCGACACCAGCAGCACGCCGTCCTCGGCCAGCAAGTCCCGCGCTAGCGTCAGGCGGCGATAGAGAAACTCCAGCCATGTGGACTGGCGGAACCGGTCCTCCTTGTCCATGTAGCTGTCGTTATAGACCCAGTCCTTGTTCCCGGTGTTGTAGGGCGGGTCGATGTAGATGCACTTCACCCGGCCTGCATGGGTCATGCGCAGCCATCGCAGCGCGTCGAAGTTGTCGCCCTCGATCACCAGATTGTCCCACGGCGCAGGCTTGTCCGACAGCGCCTCGTCGATCCGGCAGGCGATGAAGTTGGCATCCACCGCCGCGTCCGCCTCGATCTCGTCCCGCTCCCACACCAGCCCCAGCTTCTTGGTCCGGTCGCGCTTTTCCAGCAGTTCGACAAGTTGCGCGTGGGAGAGGTCGTCGTATTTTCCGGCCATGTGCGAGGCTTTGCCCTTGTCCTTTCTTTCCACCTTAGTGGTCCAGGATGACAGGCGGAAGTCGAGCTTCTTGGGCTGGCTGACGGGAGACGGACCTATAGGCCCATGCCTTCCTGCCCGTCCGGCCGACAATGGACCGCAGCCATCCCGGCTTCTGCCCCTCAGACCTACCCCAATAGACCAAATCGGTTCAGTGAGATTGATTGCGGCGCTCCGTCACAACGGCGTCATCGTGGCCAACAAGTTCAGTGACGCTCGTCGGTGTTCCGCTCATAGGGTGCTAAACTCGCACCCGCAGCGAACGTCCGCTTCCCGCCCTCAGCCACCTATGATTCTTCCGGCACCAAAGGGCAGCGGGAAACTCTCGCAACACTCGACAACGTTCGAACGAACCCTGCCCAAACAAAAAGGCCCCGGCATCATCACGATGCCGGGGCCTTTCGCGTCTAACCCCCTCCGTTCACTCCGCCGTAAGCAACGGCGGGCGCTTGTTGGTGATCTTGGGGGCCGCGGCCTCCTCGATGCGCAGGTCCAACTCGCCGTTCTTGACGCCGACCTTGACCAGGCCGCCCTTGGCGAGCTTGCCGAACAGGAGCTCCTCCGCCAGAGGCTTCTTGACGTGCTCCTGGATGACGCGGGCCAGGGGGCGGGCGCCCATCTTGTCGTCGTAGCCCTTGTCCGCGATCCATTCCGCGGCGGCGCGCGTCAGCTCGATGGACACGTTGCGGTCCAGGAGCTGCGCTTCGAGTTGCAGCACGAACTTCTCGACCACCTGGAGGATGGTGTCCTTCGGCAGCGGCGCGAACGAGATGACGGCGTCCAGGCGGTTGCGGAACTCCGGCGTGAAGGTCCGCTCGATGGCGGCCGTGTCCTCGCCCTCGCGCCGGTCGCGCCCGAAGCCCAGGGGGGCCTTGGCGGCGTCGGAGGCGCCCGCGTTCGACGTCATGATCAGGATCACGTTGCGGAAGTCCACCGTCCGGCCGTTGTGGTCGGTCAGCTTGCCGTGGTCCATCACCTGCAACAGGATGTTGTAGACGTCCGGATGCGCCTTCTCGATCTCGTCCAGAAGCAGGACGCAATGCGGGTGCTGGTCCACGCCGTCGGTCAGCATGCCGCCCTGGTCGAAGCCGACATAGCCCGGGGGCGCGCCGATCAGGCGCGAGACGGCGTGCTTCTCCATGTATTCGGACATGTCGAAGCGCAGCATCTCGACGCCCAGCGTGTCGGCCAGCTGCTTGGCCACCTCCGTCTTGCCGACGCCGGTGGGGCCCGCGAACAGATAGTTGCCGATGGGCTTCTCCGGCTCGCGCAGGCCGGCGCGGGCCAGCTTGATGGCCGAGGACAGCGCCTCGATAGCCGGGTCCTGGCCGAACACGACGCGCTTGAGGCTGCCTTCGAGGTCGCGCAGCACCTCCGCGTCGTCCTTGGACACGTTCTTGGGCGGGATGCGGGCGATGGTGGCGACCACGGCCTCGATCTCCTTGACGCCGATGGTCTTGCGGCGCTTCGATTCCGTGACCAGGGCCTGGGCGGCGCCCGCCTCGTCGATGACGTCGATGGCCTTGTCGGGCAGCTTGCGGTCGTTGATGTAGCGCGCCGACAGCTCCACCGCCGTCTTCACGGCGTCGGCGGTGTACTTGATCGAATGGTGATCCTCGAACCGGGACTTCAGGCCCTTGAGGATCTTGATCGTGTCCTCGACCGTGGGCTCGTTCACGTCGATCTTCTGGAACCGGCGCGACAGGGCGCGGTCCTTCTCGAAGTGCTGGCGGAACTCCTTGTAGGTGGTCGAGCCCATGGTCCGCAGCTTGCCGCCCGCCAGGGCGGGCTTGAGCAGGTTGGACGCGTCCATCGCGCCGCCGGACGTGGCGCCGGCGCCGATCACGGTATGGATCTCGTCGATGAAGAGCACCGCGTCGGGATGATCCTCCAACTCGGTGACGACGGCCTTCAGGCGTTCCTCGAAGTCGCCGCGATAGCGGGTGCCCGCCAGCAGCGCGCCCATGTCCAGGCTGAAGATGGTGGCGCCGGCCAGGACCTCCGGCACCTCGCCCTGGACGATCTTGTAGGCCAGCCCTTCGGCGATGGCGGTCTTGCCCACGCCGGGGTCGCCCACCAGCAGGGGGTTGTTCTTGCGCCGCCGGCACAGGACCTGGATGGAGCGTTCGACCTCCGCCTCCCGCCCGATCAGGGGATCGACGTCGCCCTTGTTCGACTTTGCGTTCAGGTCGACGCAGTACTTGGCCAGCGCGGATTCGCGGTTCTCCTGCGGGGAGGGGCCGCCCTGCTCGACGGCCGCGTCCTCGTCGTCGTCGGAGCCCTGGACGGGCCGGGCCTCCCCGAATTCGGGGTCCTTGGCGACGCCGTGGGCGATGAAGTTGACCGCGTCGTAGCGGGTCATGTCCTGTTCCTGCAGGAAGTAGGCCGCGTTCGATTCGCGCTCGGCGAAGATGGCGACGAGGACGTTGGCGCCCGTCACCTCCTGCCGGCCCGACGACTGCACGTGGATCGCGGCGCGCTGGATGACGCGCTGGAAGGCGGCCGTCGGCACGGCCTCCGACCCTTCGACATCGGTGATCAGCGTGGACAGGTCGTCCTCGATGAACTCCTCGACGGTCTGGCGCAGGTCGTCCAGGTCGACGCCGCAGGCCTGCATGACGCGGGCGGCGTCGGGCTCGTCGATCAGGACCAGCAGCAGGTGTTCCAGGGTCGCAAGCTCATGGCGGCGGGTGTTCGCCTGGGCGAGGGCGGCGTGGATCGCCTGCTCGAGCGTGTTCGAGAACGAGGGCATGGTGTTCTCCCAGATGCGTCGCGGTCGACGGAATGCCTAGCCGCGCTTGTTTTAAGTTTTGGTTGTCGGCGCCGGGGCTTCAACCCTTTTTCGGATCCGGTCCCGGATTGGTGACCGGGCGAAAGGACGCGGACGGGCGGCCGCGGCGACGGCATGTCAGAAGGCGTCCTTCATCCGCCGGGCTGCGGCGAAGGTCGCGGTGTCGGGTTGGCCTTCGGTGCCGGTCGCCCGCTTGACGGCCGTCACGTGGCTGCGAAGGAAGGGGTTGGTACGACGTTCCAGTCCCAGCGACGAGGGGACGGTCGGCACCCCTGCTGCCAGCGTCCCCTCCACATGGGCGACCCGTGACGTAAGATCGGCGTTGTCCGGTTCAAGGGAGCGCGCGAAGGCGAGGTTGGACAGCGTGTATTCGTGGCCCGACGCCACGAGGTGGTCGTCGGGCAGGTCGTCGAAGAGGGCCAGGCTGGCGTGCATCCGTTCCGGCGTGCCTTCGAACAGGCGGCCGCATCCGGCGGCCATCAGGCTGTCGCCGGTGAAGGCGATGCCGTCCAGGAAATAGGCGACGTGCCCGATCGTGTGGCCGGACACGTCCCGGACGGCGACCGTCGCGCCGCCGAGGTCGAACGCGTCGCCGGGCGACAGGGGGCGGTCGAGGCGGGGCAGGCGCTTCGCGTCGGCGGCGTTGCCCCGGACGGCGGCGCCCGTGACTTGGCGCAGGTCGTCCACGCCCGCGACGTGATCGGGGTGGTGGTGGGTCAGCAGGACGTCGGTGATCGCCCACCCCATCGCGGCCGCGGCATCCAGATATGGCCGCGCGCGGGCGCAGTCGATCGCGATCACGCGGTCGCCCACCCGGGCGAGGTAGCCGTAGTTGTCCAGCAGGTCCGGGAAGCGGTCCTTCAGCATCGGGATCACCACCAGGTCGTCCAGGGCGGTGCCTGCGACGTCGACGGGGACATGGGGGGGCATGGGCATGGGGTGCGGGCTTTCGTTCGGCGTGTTCCCCAGCGATGCAGAGCCGCCCGCCCGCCGCAAGCCTTGATGTGCGGGCCGCGGCATCCTAGCAGGGGTCCGGGTTTCGGTCTTTCGCACGTCCCCCGCCAGGCGGGGTCCCCAGACGTGACCGAAGGATAGCCGACATGACGAACCACGCGATCCGGCCCGCGACCGCGGCCGATGCCGGAACCCTGCTGTCGATCTGCGACGCCTCCGGCCTGATGGGGCCGGAGGAGATGGATTACATGCGCGGCGAGGTCGGTGCATGGGCCGCGGGCGCGGGCGATGCCGTCTGGCTGATGGACGACGGCGGCGCGGGCGCGGCCCTGCTGCATCCCGAGCCGATGTCCGACGCGGTCTGGAACATGCTGTTCGTCGGCGTCCGCATGGCCGCGCGCCGCACCGGGGTCGCCACCGCGCTGCTGGACGCGGTCGAGGCGGCGGCCCGCTCCGGCGGGGGCCGTATCCTTCTGATCGACACCGCGGGCGCGGACGACTTCGCCCCGGCGCGCGCGCTCTATGCCAAACGAGGCTACGAGCGGGAGGCGGTGATCCGGGGCTATTACGGCGATGGGGTCGATCGGGTCACGTTCCGGCGCGATCTGTAGCGTGGCACCTTCCGTGGCCGGGGGTGTGCCCCTAGGTCGGGGGGATGCATCTGGACGTCCTCGACCTGCGCCACTTCTATTACCGTACGCGGCTGGGGCGCGCGGCGCAGCGCGCGATCCGGGGGCGGTTGGTGTCGATGTGGCCCGACGTACAGGGGCGGACCGTGGTCGGGTTCGGCTTCGCCGTGCCGCTGCTGCGGCCCTTCCTGGCGGACGCGCGGCGCGTGGTCGGCCTGATGCCCGCGCAACAGGGCGTGATGCACTGGCCCGCGGGCATGGCGAACGTGGCCACCCTGGTCGAGGAGACGTCCTGGCCGCTTGAAACGGGCAGCGTCGACCGGCTGGTCCTGCTGCACGGGCTGGAAACATCGGAGAACCCGTCCCGCCTGCTGGACGAGGCGTCGCGCGTCCTGGGGCCCGGGGGGCGGCTGGTCGTGGTCGTGCCCAACCGGTCCGGCCTGTGGGCGCGGCGGGAATCGACGCCGTTCGGCTTCGGGCGGCCGTATTCGCTGGGTCAGTTGGAAACGCAGGCCAAGGCGGCCGGCTTCGTGCCGGAGCGCCATTACGCCGCGCTGTTCGGCCCGCCGCGGGCCACGAACTTCTGGCTGCGCACGCACGACATGATGGAACGGATGGGCCAGCGGATCAGCCATTCGGGCGGCGGCGGCGTCATCCTGCTGGAGGCGTCCAAGCAGGTCCCGGCGCGCCCCCGGACCGGCCTGGCCGAACGCGTCCGGCGGCCCCTGCGGGTGCTGGAAGGCGTGCCGGAGCCGACGCCCGCGCGGCGCGTGGCATCGCGGCGGGGCGCCGTCGCAGGCGGCTGGCCAGGCCCCACGCGCTGACGCCGATCCAGAACACCTGGATCGCCAGGGTCGCCATGTTGAACGCCTGCGCCAGCGAGGCCAGCACCATGGCGGCCGCGAGCAGGTTCACGACGAAATAGCTGCGATGCTCGGCCGTCAGGACACGCACCGTGAGCAGCGCATAGTTCGTCATGTAAAGGCAGGCGCCGAGAAGACCTATGACCTGCAGCGGGGTGAACGCGTCGATGCCCATGGCCGTCCCCTCCCTTTCCTGCGTCGCCGGTCGTCGCGGCTGCCTAGCGCCCCGCGGCCCCGCCCGGGTAGTGGGGGTTTCCTTACCTATAGGAAAGAAGCGCGAATCCGTCGCCAGCGCGGGGGTGGAAGGGGGCCAATCGACCCGTTGCGGCACCCTGACCCCTCTGCTAGAGGGAGCGCGATTTCGCGGGCCTGCCCTTTGGGGACGGGACCGCATGCCGCGCGCGACCGGGGGAGATCGGCCGCGCGACCCGAAACGTCGAAAGGGATCCGCTTGTCCGAGCCAGCTTCGATTTCCTCTGGCATCGCGGCGCGTTACGCGCGGGCGGTGTTCGACCTGTCGCGGGAAGGGGGCCAGCTGGACCGCCTGTCCCAGGACGCGGACACCCTGTCCGAGGCGACGAAGGCGTCGCCCGACCTGCGCGAGCTGCTGTCCTCGCCCGTGGTGTCCCGGTCGGAGCAGGCCGCCGCGATCGCCGCGGTGGCGGACAAGCTGGGCCTGTCGGACACGATGAAGAACACCCTGGCGCTGATGGCGTCCAAGCGGCGCCTGTTCGTGGTGCCCCAGATGCTGACCGCGCTGGAGGGGATGCTGGCGGACGACCGGGGCGAGGTGACGGCGCAGGTCCGCGCCGCGCAACCCCTGGACGACGACCAGCGCGCCCGGCTGGCGGACGCCCTGAAGGCGTCCACGGGACGCGACGTCAAGGTCGACGTGACCGTGGACGACAGCCTGATCGGCGGTCTGGTGGTCCGGCTGGGGTCCCGCATGATCGACACATCCATTCGCGCGAAGCTCGACGCGCTGCAGAACACGATGAAAGAGGTCCGCTAATGGCTATCCAGGCGGCGGAGATTTCCGCCATCCTCAAGGATCAGATCAAGAACTTCGGCCAGGAGGCCGAGGTCGCCGAGGTCGGACGCGTCCTGTCCGTGGGCGACGGCATCGCCCGCGTCTATGGCCTGGACAACGTCCAGGCCGGCGAGATGGTCGAGTTCCCGGGCGGCATCCAGGGCATGGCCCTGAACCTGGAAACGGACAACGTGGGCGTCGTGATCTTCGGCTCGGACCGCGACATCGGCGAGGGCGACACGGTCAAGCGGACCAACTCGATCGTGGCCGTCCCGGCCGGCGACGCGCTGCTGGGCCGGGTCGTGGACGGTCTGGGTCAGCCGCTGGACGGCAAGGGCCCGATCGAGACGACGGAAACGCGGGTCGCCGATAGCAAGGCGCCGGGCATCATCCCCCGCAAGTCCGTGCACGAGCCCATGGCCACCGGCCTGAAGGCTGTCGACGCGATGATCCCGATCGGCCGGGGCCAGCGCGAGCTGATCATCGGCGACCGCCAGACCGGCAAGACCGCCGTGGCCCTGGACGCGATCCTGAACCAGAAGACGTACAACGACGCGGCGAAGGAGGAGGGCGACAAGCTCTATTGCATCTATGTCGCCATCGGCCAGAAGCGGTCCACCGTGGCGCAGCTGGTGCAGCGTCTGGAGCAGTCGGGGGCCATCGACTATTCCATCGTGGTCGCCGCCACCGCGTCCGACCCCGCGCCGATGCAGTTCCTGGCCCCCTATGCCGCGACGGCCATGGCCGAGTACTTCCGCGACAACGGCCGCCACGCGCTGATCGTGTACGACGACCTGTCGAAGCAGGCGGTCGCCTATCGCCAGATGTCGCTGCTGCTGCGCCGCCCGCCGGGGCGCGAGGCCTATCCGGGCGACGTGTTCTGTCTGCACTCCCGCCTGCTGGAGCGGTCGGCCAAGCTGGGCGACGATTACGGCAACGGCTCGCTCACGGCGCTGCCCATCATCGAGACGCAGGGCGGCGACGTGTCGGCGTTCATCCCGACCAACGTGATCTCGATCACCGACGGGCAGATCTTCCTGGAAACGGACCTGTTCTTCCAAGGCATCCGCCCGGCCGTGAACACCGGCCTGTCGGTGTCGCGGGTGGGGTCGTCCGCGCAGACCAACGCGATGAAGTCGGTGGCCGGACCCGTGAAGCTGTCCTTGGCCCAGTACCGGGAGATGGCCGCCTTCGCGCAGTTCGGGTCCGACCTGGACGCGTCCACGCAGCGCCTGCTGAACCGGGGCGCGCGCCTGACCGAGTTGATGAAGCAGCCGCAATACTCGCCCCTGACCAACGCCGAGATCGTATGCGTCATCTACGCGGGCACGAACGGGTATCTGGACAAGGTCCCCGTGTCGGAGGTCGGCAAGTGGGAGGCAGGCCTCCTAAAGCACATGCGCGGCCAGAAGCGCGACGTCCTGGACTGGATCACGGACGAGGATCCCAAGATCAAGGGCGACGCGGAGGACAAGCTGAAGGCGGCCATCGACGACTACGCCAAGACCTACGCCTGAGGGGGCCGGAGCGATGCCCAACCTCAAGGACCTGAAGAACCGGATCGAGTCCGTCAAATCGACGCGCAAGATCACGAAGGCCATGCAGATGGTCGCCGCCGCCAAGCTTCGGCGCGCGCAGGACGCCGCGGAATCGGCCCGCCCCTATGCGGAGCGGTTCGATGCCGTGCTGTCGTCGCTGGCCGCCGCCGTGGGCGACAGCGACAGCGCGCCCCGGCTGCTGGCCGGGACCGGCAGCGACAAGACGCACCTGCTGGTCGTCATGACGGCGGAACGCGGCCTGTGCGGCGGCTTCAACGGCAACATCGCGAAGCGCGCGCGCCAGGACGCCGACCGGTTGATGGGCGAGGGCAAGACGGTCAAGATCCTGACCGTCGGCAAGAAGGGCCGCGAAACCCTGCGCCGCACCCATGGCGACCACTTCGTCGCCCATGTCGATCTGACGGACGTGAAGCGCGTGGGCTACGGCGACGCCAGCGGCATCGCCGCGGACGTGCTGAAGCGGTTCGACGCCGGCGAGTTCGACGTGGCGACGATCTATTTCTCGCGGTTCGAATCCGTCATCAGCCAGGTGCCGACGGCGCAGCAGATCATCCCGTTCCAGGTGCCTGAAGGCGCCGATGCCGGCGCGCTCTACGACTACGAGCCGTCGGAGGAGGGGATCCTGGCCGACCTGCTGCCGCGTGGGGTGGCCACCGCCATCTTCGCCGCGCTGCTGGAGAACGGGGCGTCCGAGCAGGGCGCGCGGATGTCCGCCATGGACAACGCGACCCGCAACGCAGGCGACATGATCGACGACCTGACGGTCGAGTACAACCGGTCCCGCCAGGCGGTCATCACCAACGAATTGATCGAGATCATCTCGGGCGCGGAGGCGCTGTAGCGATGAGCGATCACGATCCCTCCGACCTCGCGGTCATGACGTTCGAGATGCTCAAGCGCATCCAGACGCAACTCGACCGCATCGAGGGTGACATGCAGAACATGAAGGTTCGTATGTCGGCGATCGAGACGGGGATCGGTCAACTGAACTCGCGGATGGACCGTTTCGACGAACGCTTGTCGCGTGTCGAGCGTAGGCTGGACCTGACGGACACCGCGGCGGAATAGGACGACGGGCACGGCCCGAGACAGGAGAACACCAATGGCAAACGGCAAGGTAACGCAGGTCATCGGCGCCGTCGTCGACGTTCAGTTCGACGGCGATCTGCCCGAGATCCTGAACGCCCTGGAAACGGAGAACAACGGCAAGCGGCTGGTGCTGGAGGTCGCGCAGCATCTAGGTGAGAACACGGTCCGCACCATCGCCATGGACGCGACCGAAGGGCTGGTCCGCGGCCAGGCGGTGACCGACACCGGCGCGCCGATCTCGATCCCGGTGGGCAACGGCACGCTGGGCCGGATCCTGAACGTCATCGGCGAGCCGGTCGACGAGGGCGAGCCGATCCAGGCGGACGAACGCCGTCCCATCCACCAGCCCGCCCCCGAATTCGCCGAGCAGGCGACCAGCTCGGACATCCTGGTGACGGGCATCAAGGTCATCGACCTCCTGGCCCCGTATTCGAAGGGCGGCAAGATCGGCCTGTTCGGCGGCGCGGGCGTGGGCAAGACCGTGCTGATCATGGAGTTGATCAACAACATCGCGAAGGTGCACTCGGGCTACTCCGTCTTCGCCGGCGTGGGGGAGCGGACCCGCGAGGGCAACGACCTGTACCACGAGATGATCGAATCGAACGTCATCAAGCCCGACAACCTGTCGGAATCCCAGGTGGCTCTGGTCTATGGTCAGATGAACGAGCCGCCGGGCGCGCGCGCGCGCGTCGCCCTGACCGGCCTGACCCTGGCGGAGCAGTTCCGCGACCAGTCGGGCACGGACGTGCTGTTCTTCGTGGATAACATCTTCCGCTTCACGCAGGCGGGCTCCGAGGTGTCGGCGCTGCTGGGCCGCATCCCGTCGGCCGTGGGCTATCAGCCGACGCTGGCCACCGACATGGGCCAGATGCAGGAGCGGATCACGTCCACCAAGACGGGGTCGATCACCTCGATCCAGGCCGTGTACGTGCCTGCCGACGACCTGACGGACCCCGCGCCCGCCACGACCTTCGCGCATCTCGACGCCACCACGGTGCTGTCGCGGGCGATCTCGGAGCTGGGGATCTATCCGGCGGTGGACCCGCTGGATTCCACAAGCCGGATCCTGGACCCCGCCGTCGTGGGCGAGGAGCATTACCAGGTGGCCCGCGACGTGCAGGGGATCCTGCAGCGCTACAAGTCGCTGCAGGACATCATCGCGATCCTGGGCATGGACGAGCTGTCGGAGGAGGACAAGCTGACCGTCGCGCGCGCCCGAAAGCTGCAGCGCTTCTTGTCGCAGCCCTTCGACGTGGCGAAGGTGTTCACCGGCGCGGACGGCAAGCAGGTGCCGCTGGACGACACGATCAGCAGCTTCAAGGCCGTCGTGGCGGGCGAGTACGACCACCTGCCGGAGGCCGCGTTCTACATGGTCGGCGGCATCGACGAGGTGAAGGCCAAGGCCGAGAAGCTCGCCGCCGAGGCCGCCTGATCATGGCGATGCAGTTCGAGCTTGTCAGTCCCGAGCGGCGCCTGGCGAGCCGGGAGGTGCGGGCCGTCCGCATTCCCGGTGCCGACGGCGACCTGACCGCGATGGAGGGGCACAGCCCCGTCATCACGTCGCTGCGCCCGGGCATCCTGACCATCGAGTCGGATGGCGGCGAGGAGTCCTTCGCCGTGACCGGCGGCTTCGCCGAGATCGGGCCGGAGGGCACGACGGTCCTGGCCGAGCGCGCGCTGTCCACGACCGACGTGGACCAGGCCACCTTCGACGACTGGGTCGCCGACGCCCACCGTCAGCGGCAGGAGGCGCCGGAGGACGGCGTCGACGCGGCCGTGAAGCTGGTCGAGGACATGGTCGCGATGGGCGGTCACATCGGATTGGACGCGCGGCAGCCGAACCTTTGAACGCTCGGCGGTGAACGTAGCCCAGGCCCGCCCCCCGAGGCGGGCCTTCTTCGTTCGGTGACCGACGATCGGCCCGCCGGTTCGCGTCCCTGGCCGTTCGGCGGTGGGGCGGAGGGCGGACGATCCGGGCGCGGCCCGCCAGGCGCAGGCATGTACCCGTACAATGGCGGCCTTTCCTTTCGCGTCCAAACCTTGTCCTGATCGCACCGTCATCGGGAAAGGCATGCGCCGTGAAGGTCTTCCTCAACGGGTTCGGCCGCATCGGCCGCAGCATCCTGCGCGCGCACCTGACGGGGCGCGGCGGGTTCGAGGTGGTGGGGATCAACGACATCGCGCCGTTGGAGACCTGCGCCTATCTGTTCCGGTTCGATTCCGTGTTCGGCCCCTGGCGCGGCGCGGTCGCGGCCGACGGCGACGCGCTGGTGATCGACGGGACGCGATACCCGTTCCATCGGACGCCGGACCTGCGCACGCTGACCCTGGACGGCGTCGACCTGGTGCTCGAATGCACGGGCAGGGCCGACACGCGGGGCGAGGTGGAACGCGGATTGCTGGCGGGCGCGGGCAAGGTCCTGATGTCGGGCCCGTCCGCCGTGGCGGACGTGACGGTCGTGCTGGGGGCGAACGACGCGGATTTGGAGGATCAGCGCGTCGTGTCGAACGCATCGTGCACCACGAACGCGGTGGCGCCGCTCCTATCCGTGCTGGACCGGGCCTTCGGCGTCGCCGGCGGGGCGATGACGACGGTGCATTGCTATACCGGCAGCCAGCCCACGGTGGACATGCCGCGCGGCGACATGGCCCGGTCGCGGGCCGCGGCGCTTTCGATGGTGCCCACGTCCACCAGCGCGGGGCGCCTGGTGGACCAGGTCCTGCCCCACCTGGCGGGTCGGGTGACGTGCCAGGCCCTGCGCGTGCCCACCGCCAGCGTGTCGGCGGTGGACCTGACCTTCCTGCCGGAACGCGCCGCGGACGTGGACGGGGTCAACCGGGTCCTGCACGGGGCCGGGGGCGTGATCGGGACGGAGGACGCGCCCGTCGTCAGCGCCGACATGCGGGCCCGGCCCGAAAGCCTGATCGCCTTGCCGCACCAGACGAGGGCCGCCGGGGCCGGGCTGATCCGCGTGTTCGGCTGGTACGACAACGAATGGGGCTTCGCGAACCGCATGATCGACGTGGCCCTGCGGATGGGCGGGTCAACTTAGGGCCGCCACGAGCGCGGGCAGGTCCGCCAGCGTGGCGATGCGGCGATATCGGGGATGGTCCACCGGTTCCGCATCGCGCTCCAGCGCCCATTCGATTTCCGACGGGACGAACACGCCCCACGAGCCCGCCGCCAGGGCGGGGTTCACGTCCGACCTGAGCGAGTTGCCGACCATCAGCGCCCGATCGGGGCCGTCGAGGGCGAAGGCCCGGGCGTAGGTGGCGGGCGTCTTGTCGCTGACGATGTGGACGTCGTCGAACAGATCCCCCAGGCCGGAGGCGGCCAGCTTGCGTTCCTGATCGAGCAGGTCGCCCTTCGTGACGAGGACGAGGCGGTGATCCGGCGCCAGGGTCGTCACGGCGTCGCGCGCGCCGGGCAGCGGTTCGACGGGGTGGGCCAGCATCTCGCGCCCGGCTGCCATCAGGTCCGCGATGACCGCAGTGGGCACGCGACCGTCCGTCACCTCGATCGCCGTCTCGATCATGCTGAGCACGAAGCCCTTCACGCCGAAACCGTAATGCGACAGGTTCCTCGTCTCGGCGGCGAGCAGGCGATCCATCAGGTGGTCCCGTTCGACGTGTTCGGCCAGCAGGTCGGCGAACCGGTCCTGCGTCAGCCGGAACACCGTCTCGTTGTGCCACAGCGTGTCGTCCGCATCGAAGCCGATCACCGTGGGTCGGGACATCCGAACCTCTTTTCAGGAGGGGGTCCGCGCCTATATGGAGGGACCTGACCGAACCTGCCAGACCGTATCCGCAGCACGAGTGGCCCCATGGACCGATTCCATAGCACGATCACCGCCATGGCCGAACGTCCGGGCGACGGCGACGCCGACACGACGCTGATCACCAAGACGAAGCCGAAGACGCAGAAGCCGCCCCTCTACAAGGTGCTGCTGCTGAACGACGACTATACGCCCATGGAGTTCGTGGTCCACGTGCTGGAGCGGTTCTTCGGCATCACCCATGGCCAGGCCGTGGAGATCATGCTGACCGTCCACAAGAAGGGCATCGCGGTCGTGGGGGTCTTCAGCCACGAGATCGCGGAAACGAAGGTCGCGCAGGTGATGGACTTCGCCCGGCGCAACCAGCACCCCCTCCAGTGCACCATGGAGAAGGAGGAGTAGGGTCTGACCCGCTCCCGCCTGCTGCTGGCCATCGACTCGGGCGCCGTGGTCCTGCCGCCCGACGGTCGTCTGCTATGCGTCTGCTCCGCGTCTGCGCCCTGTCCGACAGATCTGCCCGTCGCCCGGGTCGTGGCGATGACGGAATCCGCCCCGCTCGACGCGGCTCTGACCCGTTCCGGCATCGAGACGGTCCGGCGGATCGGACCGGGGTTCGATGCCGCGCTGGTCGTCGTTGACCGGTCGAAGGCCCGCACGCTCGATCGCATCGCGCGCGCCGTGGCCGCCGTGCCCCGGGGGGCGCCCGTGGTGGTGGACGGTGACAAGGGCGACGGGGTCGAATCCATCCTGAAGGCCTGCCGCAAGGCGTTCCCCGTAAGCGACGCGTTCAGCAAGGCGCACGGCAAGACCTTCGCGATCCACGCCGAAGGCCCCGCGCCGGCGGACTGGCAGGCGGCCCCGCGGCAGGTGGACGGGTTCAGGACCGTGCCGGGCGTGTTCAGCGCCGACGGGATCGACCCGGGCTCCGCCATGCTGGCGGATGCGCTGCCGCCGCTGGCGGGGCGGGTCTGCGACCTGGGCGCGGGGTGGGGCTATCTGGCGGCGCGCATCCTGGGGGCCTCCGCGGACGTCGCCGCGCTCGATCTGGTGGAGTCCGATCACGAGGCGCTGGACTGCGCCCGCGTCAACGTCACCGATCCGCGAGCCGCGTTCCACTGGGCCGACGCGCGGGACTGGGACGGCGGCCCCTACGACGCGGTGGTCAGCAACCCGCCCTTCCACCCGGCGCGCAGGGCCGACCCCGAACTGGGCCGCGCCTTCATCCGCGCGGCGGCACGGGGCCTGGCGCCGAAGGGAACGTTCTGGATGGTGGCGAACCGCCACCTGCCCTACGAGGCGGCGCTGGCGGACGCCTTCGCGCAGATCGACACGGTCGCGCAGACGGGCGGATACAAGGTCGTCGCGGCAAGGAGGGCGAAGCGCCCATGACCATGAGCATCGCGGGCAAGACCGCCATCGTCACGGGCGCGGCCAACGGCGTCGGCCTGGCCATCGCGCGCCACTTCGCCGAAGCGGGGGCGAACGTCATGTTCGCCGACCGCGACGAGGACCGCCTGCACGAGGAGGTGGGCGACGCGCAGGGCGACGACACCACCAACCTGCGCTATTTCGCCGGCGACCTGCGCGAACGCCTGACGGTCGCCAACCTGCTCTCGGCCACCATCGACGCCTTCGACCGGGTGGACATCCTGGTGAACGCGGCCCGTCAGGTCGCGAACACGGATCCGCTGGACGCGGACGACGACAGCGTGATGACCATGCTGAACCAGAACCTGCTGACGACGCTGCGCCTGACGCAGGCCGTGGCCAAGCGCATGATCCACCAGGCGGAGGAGGCGGCCGATGCGGATCCGGGGCCGATCGGGTCGATCGTGAACCTGGGCTCCATCGCCAGCCGCCGGACGCAGCCCGATCTGCTGGGCTTCTCGGTCAGCGCGGCGGCGCTGGACCAGGCGACGCGCAGCCTCGCCGTGTCGCTGGCGCCGAGGGGGATCCGGGTGAACGGGGTGGCGGTCGGGTCCGTCATGTCGGCCGCCCTGCGCGCCCGCCTGAAGGACGAGCCGGATCTGCGCCGCGCCATCATCGACGCCACGCCGATGGGCCGCATCGCCGCCCCCGCCGAGCTGGCCGAAACGGTGCACTACCTCGCCTCCGACGCGTCGTCCTTCATGACGGGGCAGATCCTGACCGTGGACGGGGGACGGACGCTGATCGACCCCGCGGTGGGACCGGTGCATTAAGTCTGTCCGCACCACGCCCACGGGCGCCCACCGATGCCGAGCGCGTCAGTGCATTTCCCTTGGTCCCGTATTGGCGGGGATGCGCGACAGGCTCTCGAGGTCGGCCGGGGTGAGCACGGGGTTCACGTCCAGTATCCAGGGTCGTCCGTCGCGTCCGACGGCGAATTGCATCGTCACGTCGCCCATCGCGCCCATGGCGGACCGGACCGTGTCCTCGGCCCGGTCCAATATGTCTGCGCGCACGCCGGCGCGGTTGCGATGGCATATCGTCGAGGCGACGCGGCGGTCCCCGACCCATCGGCATCGCAGTTCGGAGACGGTGGACATGTCGCGCGATTCGAACAAGTGCAGGTATGGAGGAGTGGAGGCGTCGCGCCAGGCTTCCAGGACCATCACCTGGCGTCCGGTCGGGGTCGAAAGGCGGGCCGCAACGGCGGGCGGGAGTGGCTGTTCGCCCGGGATAAGGCGCAACCGCCCTTCCTCCTGCCAGGACTTCAGCGCGATCTTCGGGAACAGGTCCGCCGGTGCGGCGTCGGGGCATTCCGCGTCGAGGCGCGGCGGTCCCCCCTCCGGATCGAGCGCGAGAGGCAGCGAGATCCAAGGCATTTGCCATGCCAGCGCCCGGACCGGGTCGGGCCATTGCAGGACGTCCGTCCCCCGCAGGCGACGAGCGAGGTCGTCAGCCATCGTCATTCCGCAGCGTGAACAAATTGGCCAGAAAGGTCCGCAGGTCTGGGGACACCGGGACGGGCGCACCGGTATCCGTCCCCCGCCAATAGATTCGTCCCTCATCCTCCTCGGTCATCCCGATCAGAAGGCTTCCTTCCGGCAGGGCGGTGGAGGCGAACGGCAAAGGCGCGCCCTTCGCGTCGGGCAGGCTGCGCATCAGTACCGCGGTGGAATAGATGACCGACACGAAGTCGTAGGGTTGCCCCGCGCCGGGCGGCAGGTCGAAGGTCGCAAACGCATCGCCGAAGAACGTCACGTAGCCAAAAGTGGTCAGGAACGTCCGCAGAGCCTCCGGCAGGGGGCGTCCCAAGGCATCCTCGATGGCGGCCAGTTCGTCCGGCGGTTCGGGCGTGGCCCCGGTGCCGTAGGCGGCCCAGGCATCGCGGGTCTCACGCGCGAGGGTGAAGCCGGTCTGCGTATCCTCCACGGGCGTGCCCCGGTCGCGTTCGGCTGGAAGCGATTCTGCATCGGGTGTCAGGCCCGTCAGGAACGAGGCGAAGTCGGGCGCGATCCAGCCCGGATCCCCTTCGTCCCCGACATACCAAACGGAACCGGAGTCTGGCTCACGCAGGCGCAGCGTGACGAAGCCATGGCCCGAATAGTCGCTCGCGACGGGAAGATGATCCGCCGGCACGAAGGCTTGAGACCGCTCGACGGAGGCCGGGTCGAGCATGGCGAGGATCGTGCCGGGACCCAAATCGGACACGAAACCGCTATCCGATCCCTCGGGCCATGCCGGAAATCCATAGGTTTTCAGGAAGGTCACGTAGTTCGGCGCCAGGGGCGCGCCTGCGGCCGCCGCGATGCGCGCGACTTCTGCCTGCGTGGCCGGGGTCACGCCGGCCGCGGCCCACAGGGCGAGCGTAGCGGCGGAAAGCGAGAGGTCCGCCATCAGTCACCTAGACGCAGGTTTTCGACGAACGTGGTGAAGTCGTCGGCGACGAATCCCAAGGCGGTGTTATCGCCTGAGCCCCATTCGTCCACGCGTTCGGGCCAGTACCAGATCCGGCCCGCCTTGGGCGTCAGTTCCATCAGGATCTGGTCCTGGTCGGGCGTGCCGCCGATGGGGAAATGCGTGTTGGGGTACAGCAGCGGCGGGGTGCCACCCGGCGCGCGGACGTCCGCGGCCATGCGTTCGATATGGTCCGCATCCCATAGGTGCGAGATGCTGCCATCGGTGTGGGTCACGACCTGACCCTCTTCGCGGACGCTGTAGTCGAAGCTGTCCGGCGTATCGATGTCCCATTCCACGAAGCCGTGCTGCCGAAGGAACCTCACATAATCCGCTGGTAGGGGCTGGCCGATTGCACGTTCCACGCGCGCGACTTCCTTCTCGGTGGCGGGCGGAACGTCCATCGAGGCCCACCATTCCAACGTTTCGGGGGGAATGTTCATGCGTTCGTCCAGTCTAGAACAGGTCGTTGTCCATTATCGAGTTGGCACCGGTATGCGAGGCGCCCGAATAGCCGCGCCCATTGTCGTGGATAGTCTGCGGCACGTAACCGACCTGTCCATCCTCGAAGTGGTGTAGCACGTAGTCCCGGTGGCTGGGGGCGGCGCGTCGGGCAGCGACCACCTGGTCCAGTCCCAGCCCACCCGCCTGGAGCCCGGCCCGCCGGCGTCCGGGCGGTCGGCGGAGAGGCGCTAGGACGGACGCGAGCGACGCAGGAGGACGGCCGCGCCCGCGATCCACGCCAGCGTCAGCGCGATGGCCGTGCCGCTCAGGAACAGGGCGGCGGCCTCCGCCATGCCGTCGGCGGGCAGGCCGAGCGGCAGGGGGCGGTTCGCCGCGGCGAAGCCCAGGGTGGCGACGGCCCAGCCGGCGAGGATCGCGGCCAGCCCCATCACCGCCAGCCCCGCGCCCCGGCCCCGGCGGCGGCGGGGCAGGCGGGCGGCGCGGCCCAGCGCGCGCCAGGCCCGCGTGGTGTCGCCGCCGATGGCCAGGAGGGCGGGCACCAGCACCAGCACCAGGAGCATCCCGAACCCCAGCCCATAGACCAGCGTGATGACGGTGGGGCGCAGGAACTGGGCCTGGACCGACGTCTCGTAGAGCAGCGGCGTCAGGCCCAGCACGGTGGTCAGGGTGGTCAGCAGGACCGGGCGCAGGCGGTCGGCGACGGCGGCCTGGATCGCGGGGATCAGCGCCCGGTCGCACCCGTGCTCGTCCACGGACGTCACCAGCACGATGGAATCGTTGATGATGATGCCCGTCATGCCGATCAGGCCCACGACGCTGAACATCGACAGCGGCACGTCCCACCACCAATGGCCCCAGATCGCCCCGATCAGCCCGAAGGGGATGACCGCCATGATGACGGCGGGGCGCGACCAGGACGCGAAGATCCAGGCCAGGACCAGGTATATCCCCAGGAGGCAGGCCACCAGTCCGACGGTGGCGTCGGTCAGGAAGGCACGCTCCTGCTCGGCCAGGCCGCCCAGCGACCAGTCGACCCGGTGGGTGGCGGCGATGGCGGGCAGGATGTCGTCCGACAGGCTGTCGCGTATCTCGGCGGCGCGCGCGGCGTCGTCCTGGTCCATGTCGCCCGTGACGGTGACGACCGCGACCCCGTCCTCGCGCAGGATGCGGGCGAAGCCCTGCCGCACCTCGACGGTGACGATGTCGGCCAGGGCCACGTCGGCCCCGCCCGGCGCGGTCAGCCGCAGCGTATCGAGGAAGTCGGCCCGCACGTCGCCCGGGGGCAGCTCGACCCGGATCGTGCCGGTGCGGGGTCCCACGGGGAAGCTGGCCGCCTCGATCCCCGACAGGCGGTCGCGCAGCGTGCGCGACAGGGCCGCGATGTCGAAGCCCAGGGCCTGGCCCTGCGGGGTCAGGGTCAGGATCTGCTCGTCGCGGTCGTAGGGCAGGCTGTCCTGCACGCCCGACACTTCCGGGAAGCGGGCGACGGCGGCCTTCAGGTCCTCCGCGGCGGCCTTCAGGACGGGGATGTCCGCGCCCGAGAAGCGGACCGACAGGGCATCGCCCCCCGGCCCGCCGCGCCATCCGCGGAAGCTGATCTCCTCCGTCAGGGGAAGCTGACGCACCTCGTCCTGCAGGTCGGCCACGAGGGCGAAGGCGGAATAGGGGCGCAGGTCGGCGTCGATCAGTTCGATCGACAGGCCGCCCAGTTGGTCGGGGTCCTTGTCGTCCGCGCTGGCCAGCCCGCGGCCCGAATTGCCGCCGACCTCGCCCAGCACGAACCTGACGGGGTCGGCGCCGTACTCGTCGGCGTAGCGGTCGGATATGGCGGCGACGGCGCGCTGCATCTCGCGCAGCTGCGCCATGCTGTCCTCGCGCGTGGCCTCGTCGCGCATGGCGAAGTTGCCGGTGACGCTGCTACGCTCCGGGGCGTTGAAGAAGCGCCACTGCACCTCGCCCGTCAGGAACAGGGCGGCCTGGCTGGCCAGCAGGACGACGGCACCCGCGACCACGGCATAGCGGGCGGTGACGAACAGGCGGACGAGCGGGCGGAAGAGCGTGTCGCGGAACCAGTCGAAGCCGCGGTTCACCACGCGCGACGGGGCGTCGTACCACGTCTCGCGCGCCATGTGGCGAAGCGCGCCGGCCATGTGATGCGGCAGGATCAGGAAGCATTCCACCAGGGACGCGATCAGCACCGCGATCACGGTGAACGGGATGTCGGCGATCAGGTTGCCGAACCGCCCCCCGATCGCGACCAGCCCGAAGAAGGCGATCACGGTGGTCAGCGTGGCGGACAGGACGGGGGTGAACATGCGCCGCGCCGCGTTCTCGGCGGCCTGGACGGGCGGCTCGCGCAGGTGCCGGGCGCGCCAGTCGGCGTGCTCGCCCACGACGATGGCGTCGTCCACGACGATGCCCAGCGTGATGATCAGGGCGAACAGGCTGATCATGTTGATCGTCAGGCCCGCCGCCCACATCAGCGCCAGCGCGGCCATCAGGGCGGTGGGGATGCCGGCCGCGACCCAGAACGCGGTGCGCACGTTCAGGAACAGGAACAGCAGCGCCACCACCAGCGCGAGGCCCGTGACGGCGTTGTCCACCAGGACGCCGATGCGACCGGTGATGGCCTCCGCCCGGGTGTTGATCAGGTCGATGCGCACGCCGTCGGGCGCGCCGTCCAGCGCGGCCGCGGCCTCCCGCTCGACGATGCGCTGCAGCGCGATGGCGTCCCCGTCGGCGGAGCGGTCGACCCGCATCGTGACCGCCGGGTTCCCGTCCACGAAGTAGGCCCGCTCGCGGTCGGCGCCGCGGGTGCGCACGACGGCCACGTCGCCCACGGTCAGCGTGGCCCCGTCCGCGTCGCGGCGCAGTACGATCGCGGCGACCTCCTCCGCGGTGCGGCGGTTGGCGCCCGCCCGGACGCGCGCGTCCGCGCCGGTGACGTCGCCCACGGGGGCGGCGGTGGCCTCGGCGCGGATGGCGGCGGCGATCTCGGCCAAGCCGAGGGCGTGGCGCTGCAGTAATTCGGACGGCACCTCCACCGTGACGGAGGGCGCGGCCACGCCCCGCAGGGTGGTGCGGGTCACGCCGGCCGCGAACAGCTGTTCGTTGAACCCGTCCGCGAAGCGGGCCAGCTGCTCCACCCCGATGGGGCCGCTGATGACGACGTCGGTGACGCGGTCCCACCAGTTGCCCTGGCGCACGCGGGGGTCGTCGGCGTCCTCCGGCAGGTCGGTGACGGAATCGACCGACTCCTGCATGTCGGCGGCGGCCTGCGTCATGTCCTGGCCTGGCGCGAACTCGGCCGTGATCGAGGCGGACCCTTCCTGCGCCGTGGCGGAGACGTCGGATACGCCGTCGATGCCGAGGATGCCGGGCAGCAGCACCTGCACGATCCCGCGGTCCACGTCCTGCGCGCCCGCGCCGTCCCACCGGGTGGTGATGGTGATCGATTCGCTGACGACGTCGGGGAAGAACTGCGCCCGCATGTTGGGGATCGCCAGCGTGCCGGCCGCGATCATCAGCACCATCAGGAGGTTGGCCAGGGTGCGGTGGCGGGTGAAGTGCCGCAGCATCAGCCGCCCATCCGCCCTTCGATGCGCGCCACCACGTCGGCGGGCACGCGGTCCTGCTGCAGGCTGGCGACCAGACGCTCCTTGACCTCGGCGGGCATGCGGCCGCCCTCCACGAAGGCAATCAAGCGCGCGCGCCGTTCGGGGTCCAGCTCCACCAGGTCCGGCAGGGGCGGCGGGTCGGTGCCTGCGCCCGGGGCGATGGGGTCGACCAGGATGCCGGGACCCAGCGCGGGACCGCGCAGCGCGACCGCCTGCCGCCCGGCGAGCCCGTCGCCCGCGACGATCACGTCGTCGCCCTGGCGTCGCAGCACGGTGGCGCCGGCCCGTTTTAGCCTGTTCCCGTCCCCGACCAGCAGAAGCGTGCCGTCGGTGGCGACGGCCGTCGCCGGAACGACGAAGACGTCCGACAGGACGGGTTCGCGGATCTCGACCCGGACGAAGTCGCCGGGGCGGAATCCCGGGGCGGGATCGAGGCGGGCGAACACCTCCCGCCCGGTGCGGCCCTCGGCCACGACAGCGGCCTCGCGCACGATGCGGCCGGTCGTGTCCAGATCCAGCCCCAGCGCGTCCAGCACGGCGCGGACGGGTGCGCCGGTGACGTCGCCATCGGGTCCGCCCAGGCGGACGAACTGCGTCGTGGACAGGCGGAACGCGACCTCCAGGGCGCTCGGATCGAGAAGCGTGCCGAGACCTTCGTTCACCGCGACGAGGCCGCCCACGCGCACGCCCACATCCGACAGGATGCCGTCGAAGGCGGCCGTCAGCGTCCGGTCGGCCAAGTCGCGCTCCGCCTGGTCCAGGGCGATGCGGGCGCGTTCCACGGCGAGGATGGCGGCGTCGATGCGCGCCTCGGCGGTGGCCAGCGCGCCCCGACGGGTCAGGACGGTCTGGCGCGCGGCCTGCAGCGCCAGCTCCGCCGCTTCGACCGTGGCCGCCGCGCCGATGCCCCGCTGCGACAGGTCGCGGGCCCGGTCGAGCGCCTGCGCCTGGAGGTCGCGCTGCGCCTCCGCGCCGTCAAGCTCCTGCCGGGCGAGGTCGGCGGCGGTGCGGGCGACGCGCAGGTCGGCCTGCGCCCCGGACAGGTCGGCCCGGGCCAGGGCGGCTGCGGCCTCCGCGTCGGCGGGGTCCAGGCGCAGCAGCACGTCGCCCGCCGCGACCCGGCCCCCGTCGGCCCAGGCATCCGACAGTTCGACCACGCGGCCGCCCGCAGGCGCGCGCAGCTCCAACGTGCGCGCGGCGCGGACCTCGCCGAAGGCGGACAGGACGGGGGTCACGTCCTGCGGGGTCAGGTCCACCACCGCGGCGCGAAAGCTGCGTTCCTCGACGGGGCGGCCGGGGCCGCCGTCCCCGCCGCGTTCCGCGAGCGCCGACAGCGTGACCTGCACCGCCCAGGCCAGCAAGGTCACGGTCAGGGCCGCCAGGAAGAGCGCGGTCAGGCTGCGGGACAGGAATCGCATGGGGGAGAGATAAGGCGGGGGCGGGGGATTCCGAACCGGGCGGGCACGGTTTCGTGAATGGATGGCCTGCGGGACGGGTGCCCCCGGTCTTCGCGTCCCCGGGACGAACCCGAGCCGCCGTCCCCCCGGCGTCCCGCGCGGGGGCGTCACTTCCGTCGCAGATGCTCGTCCAGGCGGGGCATGATCTCGACGAAGTTGCAGGGCATGTGGCGGTAATCGAGCTGGTGGACCAGGATCTCGTCCCACGCGTCCCGGCACGCCCCGGGCGAGCCGGGCAGCGCGAACAGGTACGTCCCGCCCGCCACGCCCGCGCAGGCGCGCGACTGCACGGCGGAGGTGCCGATCTTGCCCATGCTGACGATCGTGAACATCGTGGCGAAGGCGTCGATCTCCTTTTCGTACACGTCGCGGTGCGCCTCCACCGTCACGTCGCGCCCCGTCAGCCCGGTGCCACCCGTGGTCAGCACCACGTCCACGCCGTCCTGCCCGATCCAGCGCGTCAGGTGCTCGGCGATGGCCACGCGGTCGTCGGGCACGATGTCGCGGTCGGCCAGGACGTGCCCGGCCTCCCGCAGCCGGTCGCACAGCACGTCGCCCGACCGGTCGTCCGCGACCGTCCGCGTGTCCGACACGGTCAGCACCGCGATGCGGCAGGGCAGGAAGGTCCGGTCAGGCAAAGTCGTCGCGCGAATGGCGTTCGGGCAGCTTCAGGCTTACGTCGTCGCCGAAGTTGCGGTTCACCATGCGGCCCCGGCGCACGGCGGGGCGGGCGTCGATGCGCTCGGCCCAGGCTTTCACGTGGGGATAGTCGTCCACCGAAAGGAAGGTCGCGGCGTCCCCGTACAGGCGGCCCAGGACGACCTGACCGTACCAGGGCCAGATCGCCATGTCGGCGATGGTATAGTCGCCGCCCGCCACCCATTCGACGTCCTCCAACCGCTTGTCCAGCACGTCCAACTGGCGCTTCGCCTCCATCGCGTAGCGGTTGATCGGGTATTCCAGCTTCTCGGGCGCATAGTGGTAGAAGTGCCCGAAGCCCCCGCCCAGGAAGGGCGCGCTGCCCATCTGCCAGAACAGCCAGGACAGCATCTCCGGCCGGTCGGCGCCCAGGAACGCGCCGTGGCGTTCGGCCAGGTGCAGCAGGATCGCGCCCGATTCGAAGACCCGGACGTTCGCCCCGTCGGTGCGGTCGAACAGGGCGGGGATCTTGCTGTTGGGGTTCACGTCCACGAAGCCCGATCCGAACTGGTCGCCCTCGCCGATGTCGATCAGCCAGGCGTCGTACTCGACCGGGTGGCCCGCCTCGATCAGCTCCTCGAATAGGATCGTGACCTTCACGCCGTTGGGGGTGGCGAGGGAATAGAGCTGATAGGGATGCCGGCCCACCGGCAGGTCCACGTCCTTGGTCGGGCCGCTGACCGGACGGTTGATGTTGGCGAACTGGCCGCCCGAGTCGGAGTCCCAGGTCCAGACCTTCGGGGGGGTGTACGTCATGAGGATGCTCCAATGGGGGTGTGCGGGCGCAGGCGCGCATCGAGTTCGAGGAGGTCGCGCCAGGCCAGACGCTTCGCGTCCGCATGCCGCAACAGATAGGACGGCGGCAGCATCGGCAAGACGGCGCGATCCGCCGCCTCCGCCCAGGCGCCGCGCAGGGACCGGACGTCGCGGTCGCCCAGCAGCACGTCGCAGGTCAGGCGGTCCGTGGGGATCAGGACTTCGGGATCCACCAGCGCGATCTGGCGGTCGAGGAAGGGCCGCATCATCGCCACCTCCGCCGGGGTGGGGTCGCGGTCCCCGGGCGGGTTCCACGGCACCAGGAGGGCGGAGCGGACCCCCCGTGCCCCCGCGTCGGAGTCGCGGCACAGTCCGATGGCGGCCAGCATCCGGTCGAGCAGCGCGCCCTGCGTGCCGCCCCAGGCGCGCCCGGCGCGGACGGCGTCCCGGTCGGGGGCCCCGCGCAGCAGCATGACGCGCGCCCGTGCCGGCCCATCGCCCAGCAGCGGGGCGGGCGCGCCCCGGCGCAGGTCGCAATGGGGATACGCGGCCACCGCGTCGTGCAGGGCGGCCAGGTCGGCGGGCGCGGCCGCCAGGCGGACGGCTTCCGTCGCGGGGTCCACGGCGTCGGAGGCCGGCACGGGGGCTTGCTGGGACGTGCCGCCCCGCGGCATCCGGTCGGGCAGGGCGAAGCGGTCGATCGGGCCGGGGCCCAGCGCGCAATCGACGCCCATCTCGAGCTGCCAGTCCAGCAGGGCGCGGGCGGTGGCCGGATCCAGGGTGTCGACGTCGATCGCCATGACGGATGGGTTAGCGTCACCCGCGGGGGGATGCCAGACGGCTTGCCAGGGGCCCGCCCGCCCGCCACAAGCCGCGCCATGACGTTCCGCCACCGCCACCTGCTGGGAATCGCCCCCCTGGCCCCGCCCGAGATCGTGGCCCTGCTGGATCTGGCGCAGGACTATGCGGACGCGATGCGGGGCGGGCGCAAGCACTGGGACGCGCTGCATGGGCTGACGCAGATCAACATGTTCTTCGAGAACTCGACCCGCACGCAGGCCAGCTTCGAGATCGCGGGCAAGCGCCTGGGCGCGGACGTGATGAACATGGCGATGCAGGCCTCCAGCGTCAGCAAGGGCGAGACGCTGATCGACACGGCGCTGACGCTCAACGCCATGCGGCCCGACCTGCTTGTCGTGCGCCACCCGGCGTCCGGCGCGGTGGACCTGTTGGCGCAGAAGGTCGATTGCGCCGTGCTGAACGCGGGCGACGGACGGCACGAGCATCCCACCCAGGCCCTGCTCGACGCGCTGACGATCCGCCGCAAGAAGGGTCGCCTGCACCGCCTGACGGTCGCGATCTGCGGCGACATCGCCCATAGCCGCGTGGCGCGGTCCAACCTGCACCTCCTGGGCAAGATGGAGAACCGGCTGCGCCTGGTCGGGCCGCCCACCCTGATCCCCGCGGGCGCCGCCGAGTGGGGGGTGGAGGTGTGCCACGACATGGAGAGCGGATTGCGCGACGCCGACGTGGTGATGATGCTGCGCCTGCAACGCGAGCGGATGGACGGCGCCTTCGTGCCGTCGGAGCGGGAATACTACCACCGCTATGGGCTGGACGCGGCGAAGCTGTCCGGCGCCAAGGCGGACGCCATCGTGATGCATCCGGGACCGATGAACCGCGGGGTGGAGATCGACGGTACGCTGGCCGACGACATCAACCGGTCCGTCATCCAGGAGCAGGTGGAGATGGGCGTGGCCGTCCGCATGGCCGCGATGGACCTGCTGACGCGGCATCTGCGGGCGGGGTGACGGCGCACCGGCGGGGGCGGGGATGGACCCACCCCCCGTTCCGGCGCGTTGGTCGATCGTCAGACCACGAGATCCCGGACCGTCCCATGCCCATCGAACTGCCCCCCCGCGACACCCGCGTCCACGTCTTCTCCGTGTCGGAAGGGGGCGATCCGATCCCGCACCAGACCTTTCTCGCGGCGGGGGCCGACGGCGCGGCCCTCCGCCGCGCCCTGGGCGCGGAGGTGGACACGACCCATGCGGAGGTCTTCGCCGTGAAGGACATCGCGGGAATGGGGCTGCGGGACTACGTGGCGCAGGCCCACGACGTGCCGCGCGAGGCGATGGCGGGGGACGCGGCCAAGCTGGACCACCTGTCGGGCGACGTGATCGTCCTGTCGCCCCGCGCGGTGGAGGGGGTGCGCGAACTGGACCCCGCGCCGCACCTGACCCATGTCGGCGCGTACCAGCCCGAGCAGCCCGACGCCGCCCCGCGCGATCTGCCCCCCGCGGAGCCGGCGTCGCGGCCGGCCACGCCCGCCGCCTCCACCGGGCCGACGATGGGCAACAGGACGATCGTCTGGATCGTGCTGGGCGCCGTGGTGCTGGCCGCGCTGCTGGTGCTTCTGGCCACCTGACCGCGATTGCGCCACGCCGCACCGCGCGCTAGGGCGCGCCCATGGCGACCCTGTTCACCGACGCCCGCCTGATCGATCCCGTCGCGGGGGTCGAGCGCCGCGGCGACCTGCGCGTGGTGGACGGGGCGATCGCTTCGCCCGGGCCCGCGGCGCAGGTGGTGGAATGCCGGGGCCGGTGCCTGGCGCCGGGCATCGTCGATTGGGGCGTCAAGATCGGCGAGCCGGGGGAGCGGCACAAGGAATCGTATCGCACGGCGGGGCTGGCGGCCGCGGCCGGGGGCGTGACCACGATGGTCTGCCGCCCCGACACGGCCCCCGCCCTGGACGGCCCGGAGGCCCTGGCCCACGCGACCGCCCTGTCCGCCGCCGCCCGCGTCCGCGTCCACCACATGGCCGCGCTGACCCAGGCCCGCGGCGGGCGCCAGATGACCGAGATGGGGTTCCTGGCCGCGCGCGGCGCGGTGGCCTTCACCGATGCCGACGCGGTGGTGCGCGACGCGCGCGTCTTGCTGCGCTGCCTGTCCTATGCCCGTTCGCTCGGCGCGCTCGTGGTCGGCCACCCGCAGGAGCCGACCCTGTCGGCGGGCGCCTGCGCCACGGCGGGCAAGTTCGCGTCCCTGCGCGGCCTGCCCGCGGTGCCGGCCATCGCGGAGCGCATGGGTTTGGAGCGCGACCTCGCCCTGGTGGAGCAGGCCGGCGCGCGCTGGCACGCCGATCAGGTCACGACGGCGACCGCGCTGGATGCCCTGCGCCGGGCCAAGGCGGGGGGGCTGCCGGTCACGGCGGGGGTGTCGATCCACCACCTGACGCTCAATGCGCTCGACGTGGCCGACTTCCGCACCTTCTTCAAGCTGACGCCGCCCCTGCGGGACGAGGACGACCGCCTGGCCGCCGTGGACGCGGTGGCGGACGGGACGATCGACGTGATCGGCTCGTTCCACACGCCGCAGGACGAGGAATCGAAGCGCCTGCCGTTCCAGGACGCGGCCCCGGGCGCTGTGGGGCTGGAAACGATGCTGCCCGCCGCCATGCGCCTCGTCCATGCGGGGCACCTGGACCTGCCGTCGCTGTGGCGCGCGCTGTCGCTGAACCCCGCCCGCATCCTGGGCCTGCCCGGCGGCACCTTGGAGCCGGGCGCGCCCGCCGACCTAGTCCTGTTCGACCCCGACGCGCCCTTCGTGCTGGACCGCTGGGCGTTGCGGTCGAAGGCGAAGAACACGCCGTTCGACGGCGCGCGCCTGCAGGGACGGGTGCTGGCCACCTGGGTCGGGGGCGAGCGCGTCTTCGAGCGCGAGCGCGCGCATGCCTGACCTCGCGGCGGCCCCGGCCACGCTGCTGATCGTGGCGCTGCTGGCCTACTTGCTGGGATCGGTGCCCTTCGGCATCGTGATGGCCCGTCTGTTCGGCCTGGGCGACCTGCGCAAGATCGGGTCGGGCAGCATCGGCGCGACCAACGTGCTGCGCACCGGAAACAAGCTTGCCGCGATCCTGACGCTGCTGGGCGACGCGGGCAAGGGCGGCGTCGCCGTTTTGCTGGCGCAGGCATCCGTCGGGCGGGACGCAGCACAGGTCGCGGCCCTGGCGGCGCTGCTTGGCCATGCCTACTCGGTCTTCCTGCGGTTTCGGGGCGGCAAGTCGGTCGCGACGGGCCTGGGGATCTTCGCCGTCCTGTCGCCCCCGATGGCGCTGGGCATGGCGCTGGCCTGGGTGGGAACGGCGGCGGCGCTGCGCATCTCGTCGCTCGCGGCCCTGGTCGCCTGCGCCGCCGCGCCGGTCCTGGCCGTTTGGCTGGCCCCCGACACGGTCGTCCTGACGGTCGTGCTGGCGGGCCTGATCGTCGCGTTCCACCATTCCAACATCCGCCGCCTCCTGGCCGGGACCGAGCCGCGCATCGGGCGATCGAGGACGTGACCCGCGCGCAGGACGTGGCCGACCGGCTGGACGCCCTTCCGCTGGGGACGTTCCGCGCCCGCGCGCTGGGTCACGACTGGATCGCCACGCGGTCGCTGTTCGCGGGCGGCGCGTCCGAGAAGCTGGTCGCCCGCCGTCTGGACGGGGGCGACTACGTCAGCCTGAACCTCTACCGCCTGGCCACCGGGCCCCGCCTGAAGCCGTGCGAGATGCCGGCCGAGAAGGTGGCGCGCTTCGTCGCCGACGTGACGGTGGCGGAGGCGTGATCCGGGGGCTGAATCACGTGACGCTGGCGGTGTCCGACCTGGACCGGTCGCTGGCGTTCTACCGCGACGTGCTGGGCCTTCGCGTCGCCGCCGACTGGCCGACGGGGGCCTATCTGGAGGCCGGGACGCTATGGCTGTGCCTTTCGGTGGACGACGCGGCCCGCGACCGGCCGCACCCGGACTATACCCACATGGCGTTCGACGTCGGGGCGGGGGACTTCGAAGCCCTGCGCGACCGCGTCGCCATGCATGCGGCGCCCTGGCGCGAGAACCGCAGCGAAGGGGCGTCGTTCTATTTCCTGGACCCGGACGGTCACCGGTTGGAGATCCACGTGGGCACCCTGGCCACGCGCCTGGACCGCTATCGGCGCGACCCGCCGCCGGGCATGCGCCTGCACGACTGACGGCGGAACGTCGGCGACCCTCCGGTCAGTACGCCCGCTCGGCATAGATGCGCGTCAGGTCGCCGTTCCAAGGGCCGTGGTAATCGTCCAGAAGCTCGTCCGCCGGCGTCTTGCCCGTCTCGACGCTTTCGCGCAGGGCGGACAGGAAGTGCGTCTCGTCGACGATCAGACCGTTGGCGCCCGGCACGGCGCGGGCGCGAAGGCCCGCATGGGCGATGTCCACCGCCTGCCGCGCCAGGTCGTGCATGGCGACGTCGCCCACCGTCGCGCGCAGGCCGTCGACGCTGGCGGCGACGCGCAGACCGTCCCGCGTCGCCTGGTCCCAGCCCTTCGCCAGATCCCAGGCCGCGTCCAGCGCCGCCTCGTCATAGAGCAGGCCGACCCAGAAGGCGGGCAGGGCGCACAGGCGCCGCCACGGGCCGCCGTCCGCGCCCCGCATCTCCATGTACTTCTTGATGCGCGCCTCGGGGAACAGGGTGGTCAGGTGATCCGCCCAGTCCGACAGGGTCGCGACCTCGCCCGGCAGGGCGGGCAGCTCGCCCCGCATGAAGTCGCGGAACGACATCCCCAGCGCGTCGATGTAGCGCCCGTCGCGATAAACGAAGTACATCGGCACATCGAGCGCATAGTCCACCCAGGCCTCGAACCCGAAGCCGTCCTCGAACACGAAGGCGGGGATCCCCGTGCGGTCTGCATCCAGATCCCGCCACACGCGGGACCGCCAGGACACGTGGCCGTTGGGCTTGCCCTCGAAGAACGGCGAGTTGGCGAAGAGCGCGGTCGCGACCGGTTGCAGCGCCAGGGCGACGCGCAGCTTCTTGACCATGTCGGCCTCGCTGCCGAAGTCCAGGTTGACCTGCACGGTGCAGGTTCGCCGCATCATCGTGCGCCCCATCGTGCCGACCTTGCCCATGTAGGCGTCCATCAGCTCGTAGCGGCCCTTGGGCATCAACGGCATCTCGTCGTGCGTCCAGATCGGCGCGGCGCCCAAGCCGATGAAGCGCACGCCGATCCCGTCGGCCACGCTGCGCACCTCGCGCAGATGCTCGTTCACCTCGTCGCAGGTCTGGTGGATCGTCTCGACCGGGGCGCCCGACAGCTCCAGCGCGCCGCCCGGCTCCAGCGACACGTTCGCGCCGCCCTTCTGCAGGCCGATCAGCTTGCCGCCCTCCCGCACCTCGGCCCAGCCATAGCGGTCGCGCAGGCCGGACAGCACCGCGTGGATCGAGCGTTCCCCGTCATAGGGCAGGGGCGCCAGGCTGTCAGCGCAGAAGCCGAACTTCTCGTGCTCGGTCCCGATGCGCCAATCGGCCTTGGGCTTGCAGCCCGATTCCATGTATTCCGCGAGCTGGGACCGGTCCGTGATGGGGCCGCCGCCGGATTGGGGAATGGACATGGCGGCCTCCGCTGCCTGAATGGCCCGGACCACCTGAAGCGCCGCACCGGTCAGGTCAAGGCCGCGCGACCCGGCCTGCGCCACACGATCACGGTGCCGCGATCCGTGCGGCGCGACACGCGGACCATGGCGATGGCGTCGAAGCCCGGCAGGGGCGCCAGGGCGTCGGGCAGGGCGTCCGCGCCCAGGGCGCCCGCGGGGACGAAGACCGGCGCCTGCCCGTCCGCCGACAACCGCCAGAACGCGTCCTCGGACGTGCTGCGGCGATGGGCCACCTCCGTCAGGTCGTCGAGCGCGACGGTCCCGCCCATCACCGGCCCCATGTATGTGATGCGCCCCTCGTCCACCGTGACCACGCCCGGCGCCCGGGCGCCCGTGTCGAACAGAGCCCGGCGCAGGCCGGACAGCAGCAGGACGGCACCCACCACCGCCAGCGCCAGGCCCAGAAGGGCGGGCAGGCCGAACGTCGTCGCCCACAGCCAAAGGCCCAGCACGACGCCGAACGCCCCCAGCCCAGCCTCACGCCAACGGTGGAGGGTCGCGGCGGCGTCCGGGCGGATCACGGAACGTTCCTGCGGCGGCACATCGCCGGGGCGGCAAACGCGTTGCGTCCGTCCGCCACGACACGGATAGGCGACGCGAACGGTCGGACGGGCACGGCACGCGCCGTCACCTCCAGTCCCCCCGCGCCGCCTGCCACAGCGTCAGGGCGGCCACCGCGGCGGTGTCGGCGCGCAGGATGCGGGGCCCCAGAGCCAGGGGCGCGGCCTGGGGCGCCGCGCGGATGCGGAGGCGTTCCTCCGGGGCGAAGCCGCCCTCCGGGCCGATCAGCACGGCGGCCGGTGCGGGGGGCAGCGCGGCCGCGGCCTCCCCCTCGCCGCGCCAGTCGGGGTCGCCCGACAGGGCCTCGTCGGCGAAGACCAGGGCGCGGTCCGGGGGCCAGGCGTCCAGCAACCGGCCGAGTGGTTGCAGCGCCTCCACCGCGGGGACGTATGTGCCGCCGCATTGCTCCGCCGCCTCCACCGCGTGGGCTTGCAGGCGGTCCTGGCGGATGCGGTCCGCGTTGGTGCGCGCCGTCTGCACGGGCAGGATGCGCGCCACGCCCAGCTCGGTGGCCTTCTCGACGATGAAGTCGGTGCGGGCCTTCTTGATGGGCGCGAAGACCAGCCACAGGTCGGGCGGGTTCCGCTGGGGGGCGGTGCGCTCGCCCACCCGCGCGGTCCCGCCGCGCTTGGCCAGCCCTTCGACCGTCATGGCATGGGCGCCGGTCGCGCCGTCGAACCCTTCGAACGCGTCGCCCGGTTTCAGGCGCATGACGTTGCCCAGGTAATGCGCCTGCGCAGGGGTCAGGGGGACCGATTGCCCCGGATGCAGGGGATGCTCTAGGTGCAGGCGAACCATGGGGGCGTCATGACAGAAGCGGGCGGCGGGGGACAGGTGGCCGATGCGGTCCGGGGTAACTGGGTGGACGCCCGGGCGCCCGCCTGGCTCCGCCCTTATCTGCGCCTGTCGCGGGCGGACCGGCCGGTCGGGACATGGCTTTTGCTGCTGCCCTGCCTGTGGTCGCTGACCCTGGCCGGCGCCACACTCGGCTGGCGGTGGGAGGGGGCGTGGATCGCCCTGGGCTGCGCCCTGGGCGCGTTCCTGATGCGCGGCGCGGGCTGCACGTGGAACGACGTGACCGACCGGGACATCGACGCCCGGGTCGCGCGCACCCGGTCCCGCCCCATCCCGTCGGGCCAGGTCACCGTGCGACGCGCGCTGGCATGGCTAGCGATCCAGGCGCTGGTCTCGCTGGCCATCCTGCTGACCTTCCACCCGACGGCGATCGGCCTGGGCGTCCTGTCGCTGGTGCCGGTCGCGGTCTATCCGTTCGCGAAGCGGTTCACCTGGTGGCCGCAGGCGTTCCTCGGCATCGCGTTTAACTGGGGCGCGCTGCTGGCCTGGGCCGCCTATGCCGGGTCGCTGTCCGCCGCGCCGGCCCTGCTCTACGGCGCGGGCATCGCCTGGACGCTCTTCTACGATACGATATACGCCTATCAGGACGCGGAGGACGACGCCCTGATCGGGGTCCGGTCCACCGCGCGGCGGTTCGGGGACCGGCCGGGCCCGTGGCTGGCGGGCTTCGCCATGCTCGCCGCCGGGTCGATGGCCCTGGCCGTGGTCGTGGCGCTTGACGGCTTGGCGGCGGTGGTCCCCGCCGTCGGCGTCCTGGCCTTCGCGGGCCACCTGGCCGTGCAGCTGCGGCGGCTGGACATCGGGGACCCGGCCGCGTGCCTGGACCTGTTCCGGTCGAACCGCGACGCCGGCCTGCTGGTCCTGCCGGCCTTCCTGCTGGCGCCGCTGGTGTGATCGGCGCGCCCCCGCCGCCCGCGATTGCACCCCCCCGGCCCGCGGGCTAGGCAGTCGCCGCATCGAACGGGACGGGACATGAGCCGCACGCGCACCTTCGCCACGATCGTGGCCCTCGGGCTGGCCGCCGGCACCTCCGCCGGGGGGGCCTATCTCGGCGTGCTGTGGGTCGAGTCGCATTCCGTCGACACCGTCGGACAGGCGCTGGATCGCGGCGGCCAGGACTGGGCCACGCCCGTGGCCGACGGCCTGCAGCTGATCCTGACGGGCACCGCCCCGAACGAGCCCGCGCGCCTGCGCGCCGTCACCCTGGCCGCGCGCGTGGTCGATCCCGCCCGCATCGTCGACGGCATGGACGTGGAGGCGGCCGCGCCCCAGCCGCCGCCCCGCTATGGATTGGAGATCCTGCGCAACGACGCGGGCATCTCCGTGATCGGCCTGGTGCCGGAGCGCGGCGTCGGCCGCGACGCCCTGGAGGAGGGGCTGACCGGATACGCCGAGGTCACCAACATGGTCGAGACGGCGGACCGCGCCGTGCCCCCCGGCTGGGCCCGTTCGGTCGAATACGCCATGAATGCCCTGCGCGACCTGGAACAGGCCAAGATCAGCGTCGGCGCGGGCCACGTCGCCATCACCGCGGTCGCCGACAGCGACGAGGAACGCCGACGGTTGGAGGCGGGGCTGCGGCGCGGCGTGCCCGACGGCCTGCGCGTGGACGTCGAGATCGCCGCGCCCCGTCCGGTCATCGCCCCCTTCACCACGCGGTTCGTCCTGGACGAGGCGGGCGCGCGGTTCGACGCCTGCGCGGCGGGCAGCGCGCGCGGGGTGGGGCGCATCCTGCTGGCCGCCCGCGCCGCGGGCGCGCCGGAAAGCACGGAATGCACCGTCGCCCTGGGCGCCCCGTCGGCGAGCTGGCCCGACGCCGTGGCCCGCGCGATCGAGGCGGTGGCCGCCCTCGGCGGCGGGGCCGTGACGCTGTCGGACGCCGACGTCACCCTCGTCGCGCCCGAGGGCACCGCGTCGGACGCGTTCGATGCCCTGGCCGCCGAGCTGGACGCCGACCTGCCGGGCATCTTCACCCTGACGGCCCTGAACCCCGCCCCCCTGCAGGACGAGGATGCCGAGGACGGCACGATCCCCGTCTTCACCGCCATGCGCGAACCGAACGGATCCGTGCGAATGGGGGGCCGCCTGCGCGACCGCACCCAGGAGGCCGCGGTCGCGTCCTATGGGCGGGCGCTGTTCGGCGTGGACGGCACGCGGCTGGCGCCCCGCTTCGACGACACGCTGCCGCAGGGATGGCCCGCGCGCGTGCTGGCCGGTCTGGCCGCGCTGGGCGAGTTGAACGACGGCTCGCTCCTCGTGCGCGAGGATCTGGTCTCGCTCCGGGGTCGCACGGGCAGCCAGACGGCGGAGGCCGAGATCGCGCGCCTGCTGTCGGACCGGCTGGGCGCGGACGGGGACTTCCGCATCGACGTAATCTATGCGGAGGAACTGGACCCCACCCTGAACATCCCCACGCCGGAGGAATGCGTGGCCCGCCTGTCGGAGGCGCAGGCGGGGGACAAGCTGTCCTTCGCCCCCGGCGCGGCGGTGCTGACGACCGAATCGGCGGACGTGCTGGCCGACCTGGTGACGGTCCTGCGCGATTGCCGCCGGGAGGTGTTCGAGGTGGGCGGCCACACCGACAGCCAGGGCCGCGAGGTCATGAACCAGGAACTGTCGCAGGAGCGCGCCGAAGCGGTCCGCGCCGCCTTGATCGAACGCGGCCTGTCGCCCTCGCAGCTGACCGCCCGCGGCTACGGCGAGTCGGAGCCCATCGCCGACAACGGCACCGAAGCGGGGCGGGAGGCGAACCGCCGGATCGTGTTCACGCTGGCCGGACAGCCCGTGCCGCGCGACCCCGACGGGCCAGCGCCGGACGACGACGATGCGGGGGCCGGGGCCGACGCTGCGGATTCGACCGCTGCAGACGCGGTTGCCGCGCAGGACGAAGAAGGCACGGAGGCGCAGGAATGAACCGCACCGAATTCGTGGTCGCCATCGCGGTCATCCTGTTCCTGGCCTTCGCGCTGGGCTGGTTCGCGTCCTGGCTGGTGGGCCGTCTCGGCCGGGTCACGCAGGACGGGATGACCGATCTCGACACCATGGCCCAGCAGCTCCACGACGCGGAGGAGCAGCGCGACGAGGCCATCGCCTACCTGCACCATCGCGAGGCGGAGCTGGAGCGCAAGCTCACCCAGACGGAGGCCGAACTGCGCGCCGCGATGGAAGGGCTGGGCGAGGCCCGCCGGGAATCGAGCGACCTGCGTGCCTATATCGAGAGCATGAACGCGCAGGCGTGACGGGCGCCACGGGCGGCGGTTCCGCACCGGGCGCCCGGGCGATGCGCGGCGCACCGGTGCGCGCGGCGGCCTATCCGACCGCCAGCACCATCTTGCCCACGTGGTCCCCCGCTTCCATCCGGCGATGCGCCGCCGCCGCGTCCGCCAGGGGGAACGTGCGGTCCATGACCGGTGCGATGGCACCCGCGTCGATCAGGGGCCAGACCCGCGTGCGCAGCGCGTCCGCGATCCGCGCCTTCTCGACGTCCGTGCGCGGCCGCAGCGTCGAGCCGGTGATCGTCAGCCGCCGGACCATCAGGGGGGCGAAGTTCACCTCCGCCTTTGGGCCTTGCAGGAACGCGATCTGCACCAGTCGCCCGTCGTCGGCCAGGGCCTTCAGGTTGCGGGGCAGGTAATCCCCGCCCACCATGTCCAGGATCACGTCCGCGCCGCCCGCATCCCGCATCCAGGGCACGAAGTCGACCTCGCGGTAGTTCAGCGCGGTGGCGCCCAGCCCCTTGCACACGGCGACCTTTTCGTCCGTTCCGGCGGTGGCGAAGACGCGCGCGCCCAAGGCCCGCGCCATCTGGATCGCCATCGTGCCGATCCCCGACGTCCCGCCGTGAACCAGCAGCCGTTCCCCCGCCCGCAATCGGCCCCGGTCGAAGACGTTCGACCAGACCGTGAACGCCGTTTCCGGCAGGGCGGCGGCTTGCGCCATGTCCAGGCCGTCCGGAACGCGCAGCGCATGGTCTGCGGGGCAGGTGGCCCATTCGGCGTATCCCCCGCCCGGCAGCAGGGCGCAGACGGCGTCGCCGGCAGCCCAGCGCGACACGCCCGGGCCCACCGCGTCGACATGGCCCGCCCCTTCCAGCCCCGGCAGGTCGCTGGCCCCCTTCGGCGGGTCGTAGGCGCCGGCCCGTTGAAGCGCGTCGGGACGGTTCACGCCCGCATGGGACAGGCGGATGCGGATCTCGCCCGGGCCCGGCATGGGGACGGGCCGGTCCACCAGTCGCAGGACGTCCGGTCCGCCGGGTCCCGATATCTCCACCGCGCGCATGGTCTGGGTCATGGGTGCACCTCCCCCGGGGTCCGTGTTAACCACGGCGCATGAGGGACGTCATGCCGTTCGTGTCGCCCATCGTGAACGTCGCCGTCCTGGTGCCGGTGATCTGGGGGCTGGCCGTCGGCACGCAGGACGCCGCCTTCGGAACCGACACGCCCGCGCGACGCATTCTGATCTGCGTCTATGCCGCCATCCTCCTGGTGTCCGCGATCCTGCTGGCTTGGCCCCACGGGTGTGCGGCGCTCTTGCCCGGACTGCTGGCGGTGCAGGTGGCCTACGAGCCGATGACGCCGTTCCTGCTCGGGGCGGGACACCCCGTCGCCGTGGCCAATCTGGGCATCGCCGCGATCCACGCGGTGACCTTGGCGGCGGTGCTGCGCTAGGGGGTCGTCCCGCGGGCGGGGGGCTCAGCCCCCCGCGACCACGTCGCAGGCGACCTGCCTGCTCTGGATGCGCGAGCAGGCGCGTTGCGCGTCCCGCTGGCTCAGGCCCACGAAGGCGGGCTGGAAGCCGCCCGACACGGGGCGGACCTGGCGCAGGGCGGTGTCCAGAACCTCCAGTTCCTGCAGGGCGGTCCGCAGCAGGAGGCGGTCCGCCTCGTAGCGGGACGTCTGGCGCGGCAGGGCGATGCCATAGATCTGCCCGCCCGAGCTGGACGACCGGGTGACCAGCTGCCCCACGGTCGAATCGATGGCCGCCGACAGGGACGCCGTCGCCGTGCGGGGCCGCATCGGCGGACGGGCCGACCGGGCCAGCAGGCCGAAGCCGCCCGCCCCGCCATAGGCCGGCAGCGCGGGGCGCAGCTCGGCCACGCCGCGCTTGGCGCGCTGGAAGCCCATGTCGAACAGCTGCATGATCCGCTTGTTGCGCGCGGCCGAGCTGGTGCCGCCGAACACGGTGGCGATGACCCGCACGTTCCCGCGCTTGGCGCTGGCCACCAGGTTGAATCCGGCGGCGTTCGTGAAGCCCGTCTTGATCCCGTCCGCCCCGTTGTAGGCCGCCAGGACCTTGCGGTTGGTGTTGCGTACGGTGCCGTGGCCGATGTTCGTCGTGCGGCGCGAGAACAGGTTGTAGTATTGCGGATAGTCGTAGAACAGCCGCCGCCCCAGCAAGCTCATGTCCCGCGCGGTGGACAGGTGGCCCCTTTGGGTCAGGCCGTGGGGGTTCTTGAAGTTCGACTGCGTCATCCCCAGCGCGCGGGCGGTGCGGTTCATCCGCCCCGCGAACGCCTCGACCGATCCCGATATGGCCTCCGCGATGGCGGTGGCGCCGTCGTTCGACGACCGCACGGCGGCGGCGCGCAGCAGATAGCGCAGCTTGACGTGGCTGCCCTGCCGGAACCCGATCGCGTACGGGGTGGCGGCGGCCTTGGCGCTGATCCGGACGGGCGTGTCCAGGGTGATCTCGCCCCGGCCCACGGCCTCGAACGCGATGTAGAGGGTCATCATCTTCGTCAGCGACGCCGGGTGCAGGCGGGCGTCGGCGTTGCGCGACCGCAGCACCTCCCCGTTGCGGGCGTCCATCAGGAATTCGGCGTAGGGCGCGGCGCGGACGGCACCTGCCATCAACGCCACGACGAGTGCGGCGACGCCGATCGCCCGCATAAGTCTGATCATGTCACTGCCTGCTCTGCCTGCCGGCCCGGTTTGCCCGGGTCCGAATTGGTTTGGGTCACCATATGCATGGACGGCTCCGGAAATCCACCAATGGATGACGGTGCCCAGATATTGCCGCAATCGGTTACCGATCCGTTAAGGGACCCGCCCCCTCAGGGCATCGCGAACTCCGCCCAGTGCAGGTAATGGTCCGACCCCTGCTCCTTGGGCGAGTTGACGACGTCCGCCACCCCCGTCCGCAGGGCCCACAGCGCGGGCGAGCACAGGAGGTAGTCGATCTGCGCCCACTCCGCCCGGCGGGTGCCGTCCGCTTGGGGCCGGTCCCAGACATGGGTGTCGCGCGCGCGGCGCACGGCCGAGGTGGGCGCGTCGTCGGCCTGATCGATCAGGGTCGCGGCGTCGGCGAGGCCGAGGGGATTCGCCGGGGCCACCAGGGGGGCCAGCGCCTCGCTGTCGGGCGTGTCGTTCAGGTCGCCCATCACCACGAAGCGGTCCGTCGCGGGGTCGACGGCGCGGCGCACCACGTCGACCACGTGCTCGGCCTCCGCCCGGCGCTTCACGGTGTTCAGCGCCTGCGCGCGGGCGTATCCGCCCGGGTCCTCGAACGGATCGATGCCGGTGTACTTCGACTTCAGGTGGCAGACGAAGGCGGTCAGGACCAGCGATTCGCGGTCCGCGTCCAGCAACTCCACCTGCAGGCAGTCGCGCCCGAACTGGTACAGCACGCCGTCGGCGCGGCGGAACTTCTCGAACCGGTGGCTGACGATCCGCCCGATGCGGAAGCGGTCCGTGCAGATCAGGCCCAGGTCGATGCCGCGCGGGTCGTTCGACGGCAGGCTGACCACGCCGGTCCGGGGCCCGTAATGCGGCCCGACCGAGCCCTGCACGAAGTCCAGCAGCGCCCCGAAGCTTTCCAGCTCCTGCAGACCCACGACGTCCACGGACCGCCGTCCGACCCCGTTGCGGCGGATGCGGCTGGCCACGTCGAAGGCGTGCGCCCGCGACTTGGGCCGGGTGCGGTACATCCCATAGGTGTCGTCGCCCACCGAATAGGGGTCGTCGAACCGGTCGAACAGGTTCTGCACGTTATAGGTGCCGATGCGGAACGGGCGTGCCATGGGGTCCTCCCCTCGGATCAGGATGGGGTCAGCCTAGCACCCCGCCCGCGCGGCGGTCAGTGCGGGAAACCCGACCCCGCATCTGGCCCCCGCCGCGCCCCCGTGGCAGGGAACGGGCCATGACCGACCCTGTGACCGACGACGACATCGCCGCCGCGCGCAAGGCCCGCGCCGCCGCCTGGTTCCGCGCGCTGCGGGACACCATCGTGGACGCCTTCCAGACGTTGGAGGACGCGGGCACCGCCACCGACGACCGCCCCCCCGCGGCCTTCGAGGTGACGCCGACGACCCGGGCCTCCGACGACGGGGGCGACGCGGGCGGGGGCCTGATGTCGGTGATGCGTGGGGGCCGGGTGTTCGAGAAGGTCGGCGTCAACGTGTCGGAGGTGTTCGGCACCCTGGCGCCCCGCGCGGTGGCGGCGATGGCGGCGCGCAAGGACCTGCCCGGCATGGCCGACGACCCGCGCTTCTGGGCGTCGGGCGTGTCGCTCGTGGCGCACATGCGCAACCCGCACGTGCCGGCGGTCCACATGAACACGCGGATGTTCTGGACCCCGCATGGCGGCTGGTTCGGGGGCGGGTCCGACCTGAACCCCGCCTTGCCCTACGACGACGACACCACGCATTTCCACGCCGAGATGCGCGCCGCCTGCGACGCGTTCGAGCCTGGGCGCTACGACCGGCTGAAGGCCTGGGCGGACGAGTACTTCTTCGTCCCACACCGGGGCCGGGCGCGGGGCGTGGGCGGGATCTTCTACGACGACCTGGACACCGGCGACTGGGAGGACGACTTCGCCTTCACCCGGGAGGTCGGGCGCCGCTTCCTGCCCGCATGGGTGCCGTTGGTCGAGAAGCGCCGCGACGCCCCCTGGACGGACGACGACCGCGACGCGCAGCTGCGCCACCGCGGCCTCTACGCCGAATACAACCTCGTCTGGGACCGCGGCACCAAGTTCGGGTTGGAAACGGGGCACAACGTCGACGCCGTGCTGATGTCCATGCCGCCCCTGGCGAAGTGGCATTGAACCCAGGCGCGCGACGGGATGCCCCCGCCCGCGTCGAGCGCGCGTCCCCCTAGTCCCACACCGCCCGGAAGTCCGCCGCGTAGCCTTCGCCGTCCAGCGACCCGCCCGACGCGACGACGGCGCCCAGCCGCCCGATCTCGTCCCCCGACTTCGCGGCCGCCCCGTTGCCGCCGCACAGCACGGTGACGCCCGGCCCCGCCGCGTCGACATAGGGGTATCCCGTGTCCGACCACACCACGGCACAGGATTCGGTGTGCGTCCCCGCTTCCGCCAGGCCGGGCAGGGCGAGGCGCAAAGCCGCCAGCAGGCGCTCGCCCACGGCCGCGTCGCCGGGCGTGGCGTACCAGGCGCGGATGGCCTCCGCGTCGTGCAGCACCGGGCTGACCACCTCGCCCCCGATCTTCAGGTAGTGCCGCCCGTCCGGATACCGGATCGGCGGCAGGGCATAGAGGTCGTGATCCCAGTCCGGCCCCGGCACCCAGATGCAGGTCGGCAGGTCCGCCAGGCGCGCGGCTTCCGCTTCGGACACGCGCACGAAGGCGACCGTGCGGCCCCACACGGTCAGCCTGGGCCGCCCGGGCAGCAGGCCGTCGCTGGCGGCGTGGGGGCCGGTCGCGACGACGACGTGGCCCCCGGACAGGCGCGTGCCGTCCGCCAGTGTGACCGCGGCGCCGTCGCGCGCGACCGCATGGCCGTGGTGGACCACGCATCCCGCGTCGCGCGCGCAGGCGATCTGCGCGCGGGCGGCGGCGCGGGGGTCGATCCAGCCGCCCAGGCGACGCTCGTGGCTGGCGACGGAGCCGGGCGGCAGCGTCCAGCCGTGACCGTCCGGACCGATGGAGGGGCGGGGGTCGTCCAGCCCTTCCGCGACGGTCAGCAACCCGTCGGTGAAGCCCGTCAGCGGGCCTTCGCGCAGCCCCGCCATCACGGCCCCGACCTCGCCGAAGAACCGCTCGCCCGACCGCGCCTCCAGATCCCGATACCGGGCGATGGAGCGTCGGGACAGGAGGGACCAGTCGGGGTCGGACGCGACGCGGCGGGTGATGCGCCCCGCGTCCCAGTGGCTCGCGCGCGGGCCGGGACCCTGCCGCGTTTCGGGCGCGGCGATCAGGGCCACGGAATGTCCGGCCTCCGCCAGGTGGCGCGCGCAGGGCGCGCCCATCATGCCAGCGCCGATCACGACGAAGTCCGATGTGGCGGTCATGGCCGGGACGCCCGGGGCGGATGGCGCGGGGGTACGGCCCCTTCAGGCCGTCGCACGCGCATCCTCGCGCAGGGTGTCCAGCATCAGGGCGACGTTGTCGGGATCCGCGTCCGGCGTGATGCCGTGGCCCAGGTTGAAGATGTGCGGCCCGCCCCGGAACCCGTCGCGGATGCGCCGCACCTCCGCCACCAGGGCGTCGCCGCCGGTGACCATGTGCGACGACTTCAGGTTGCCCTGCACGCAGCCGCCGCTCTGCACGTGCGCCGCGGCCCAGCCCACGTCCACGTCGTCGTCCAGCGCGATGCAGTCCGCGCCCGTGGCCGCGTGCATCCCTTCGTTGCGCGTGCCCGCGCCGCGCGGGAAGGCGATGACCGGGATGCCGGGGTGGCGCGCCTTCAGGGCGGCGGTGATCCGGCGCGCGGGTTCGATGGCGAAGTCGTCCAGGTCGCGGCCCTTGAGCGAACCGGCCCACGAATCGAAGATCTTCACCACCTCCGCGCCCGCGTCGATCTGGGCGGACAGGTATTCCACCGTGGCGTCCGTGATGCGGTCGATCAGCGCCGCGAACGTCGCGCGGTCCCCGTCCTTCAACGCATGCGCGGGCGCCTGGTCCGGCGTGCCCCGCCCCGCGATCATATAGGTCGCGACCGTCCAGGGCGCGCCCGCGAACCCGATCAGCGCCACGTGGCCCGGCAACGCCCCCGCCAGGTTGCGCACCGTCTGATAGATGGGGGCCAGCGTCTCGTGGATCGCGTCCGTGGGACGCAGCGCGTCGACGCCCGCGCGGTCGGTGATCGTGGACAGGCGCGGCCCCTCGCCCGTGACGAACCACAGATCCGCGCCCAGCGCCTGGGGCACCAACAGGATGTCGGCGAACAGGATGGCCGCGTCGAAGTCGTAGCGGCGGATCGGCTGCAACGTCACTTCGGTCGCCAGATCCGGGTCGTAGCACAGCGACAGGAAGTCCCCCGCCTTCGCGCGGGTGGCCCGGTATTCCGGCAGATAGCGCCCGGCCTGCCGCATCATCCAGGCCGGGGGCGTGGACAGGACCTCGCCCGCCAGGGCGCGCAGGATGGGCTTGGTGCTGGACATCGGATCCCCCGGGCGAAACGTCTGGACAACCCCTGTCCAGACGGGAACACAGTGTCAACCGAACCTGACGGACCCGACCATGCCCGCCGATCTGCCCGACCCGTCGAACCCCCTGCGCATCGGCACGCGCGGCTCCCCGCTGGCCCTGGCGCAGGCGCACGAGACGCGGGACCGGCTGAGGACGGCGCACGGTCTGGACGACGACTGCTTCGCCGTGGTGGTCATCAAGACCACCGGCGACCGCATCGTCGACCGCCCCCTGAAGGAGATCGGGGGCAAGGGCCTGTTCACCCGCGAGATCGAGGAACAGTTGCTCGCGGGCGACATCGACCTGGCGGTCCATTCCACGAAGGACATGCCCACGCTGCAACCCGACGGCCTAGTCCTCGACGTGTTCCTCCCGCGCGAGGACGTGCGCGACGCCTTCGTGTCCCTCGACGGCCTTCGTCTGGCCGACCTGCCCCGGGGCGCGACCGTCGGCACCTCGTCCCTGCGGCGGCGCGCGCAACTGGCCCGGCGGCGACCCGACCTGCACCTGGTCGAGTTCCGGGGCAACGTGCAGACCCGCATGGGCAAGCTGCGCGACCGCGTGGCGGCGGCGACCTTCCTGGCACGGGCGGGCCTGAACCGCCTGTCCATGACCGACGTGCCCCACACCGCCATCGACCCCGCCGACATGCTGCCCGCCGTGGCGCAGGGCGCCATCGGGATCGAGCGGCGGCGCGGCGACGACCGCGTGGCCGCCCTGCTGGCCCCCATCCACGATGCGCCGACCGGCACGCGCATCGCCTGCGAACGCGCCTTCCTGCGCGTCCTCGACGGGTCCTGCGAAACGCCCATCGCGGGCCTGGCCGACCTGTCGGACGGCACGCTGTCCTTCCGGGGCGAGGTGTTGCGCCCCGACGGATCGGACGCGTTGGAGGTGTCGGGCGAAGGCGCCGCGGCGGACGCCGACGCCCTGGGCGCCGCGATGGGCCGCGACCTGCTGGGCCGCGCGCCTGCGGGGTTCTTCGACTGGCGTTGAAGGGGCGGGCGTCCGGACGTGTGCCTCAGCCGTCGCGTGGCAGCGCGCGCAGGCCCAGCTCCATCAACTGGCCGGGCAGGGGGTCGCTGGGGGCGCCCATCATCAGATCCTCCGCCCGCTGGTTCATCGGGAACAGCATGACCTCGCGGATGTTCTCCTCGCCGGCCAGCAGCATCACGATGCGGTCGATGCCCGCCGCGCAGCCGCCGTGGGGCGGGGCGCCGTAGCGGAACGCCTTCACCATCCCGCCGAACCGCTTCTCGACCTCGTCCCGCCCGTATCCCGCGATCTCGAACGCGCGGTACATGACGTCCAGCCTGTGGTTCCGGATCGCGCCGGAGATCAGCTCGTACCCGTTGCAGGCCAGGTCGTACTGGAAACCCAGCACCCCTTCGGGGTCGCCCGCCAGCGCGTCCATCCCGCCCTGCGGCATGGAGAACGGGTTGTGGCTGAAATCGACCTTGCCCGCGTCGTCGCGCTCGAACATCGGGAAGTCCACGATCCAGGCAAAGGCGAAGCGGTCCGCGTCCACCAGCCCCAGCTCGGTCCCGATCACCGTGCGCGCCCGCCCCGCGACGCCTTCGAAGTCGGCGGCTCGGCCCCCCAGGAAGAACGCCGCATCGCCGGACGCCAAACCCAGCTGCTGCCGGATCGCCTCCGTCCGCTCCGGCCCGATGTTCTTCGCCAGCGGTCCTGCGGCCTCCAGCCCGTCGTCGCCGTCGCGCCAGAAGATGTAGCCCATCCCAGGCAGCCCCTCGCCCTGGGCGTACTTGTTCATCCGGTCGCAGAACTTGCGCGACCCGCCCGTCGGCGCGGGGATGGCGCGCACCTCCGTGCCCGCCTTCTCCAGCAGCGACGCGAAGATTGCGAAGCCGGAGCCGCGGAAATGCTCGCTGACGTCCTGCATGGCGATCGGGTTGCGCAGGTCGGGCTTGTCGGTCCCGTACTTCTGCAACGCCTCCGCATAGGGGATCCGCGGCCAGTCCCCCGGCGCGTCTACCGCTTTCCCCCCGCCGAACCGTTCGAACACGCCCGCGACCACGGGGGCCACGGTGTCGAACACGTCGTCCTGCGTGACGAACGACATCTCTAGGTCCAGCTGATAGAAGTCGGTGGGCGACCGGTCGGCGCGCGGATCCTCGTCCCGGAAGCAGGGCGCGATCTGGAAGTACTTGTCGAAGCCCGACACCATCAGCAGCTGCTTGAACTGCTGCGGCGCCTGCGGCAGCGCGTACACCTTGCCCGGATGCAGGCGGCTGGGCACGATGAAGTCCCGCGCCCCTTCGGGGCTGGACGCGGTGATGATCGGCGTCTGGTGCTCGCGGAACCCCAGGCCCCACATCCGTTCCCGGATGTCGCGCACCACGTCGGAGCGCAGCGTCATGTTGCGCTGCATGCTGTCGCGCCGCAGGTCCAGGAACCGGTAGCGCAGGCGCGTCTCCTCCGGATAGTCCTGGTCGCCGAACACGGGCAGGGGCAGGTCGCCGTCGACGCCGCCCAGGACCTCCAGGTCGCGGACGAACACCTCCACCCGGCCCGTGGGGATCGCGTCGTTGACCAGCGCGGGGTCGCGCGCCTTCACGCTGCCGTCGATGCGGATGCAGGTCTCGGCCCTCAACCGCTCCAACTGCGCGAAGACGGGGCTGTCCTCGTCGGCCAAAAGCTGGGTGACGCCGTAATGGTCGCGCAGGTCGATGAACAGCACGCCGCCGTGGTCGCGGATCCGGTGGACCCAGCCCGCCAGCCGCACGTCCTGGCCGACATCCCCTTCGCGCAGCCCCGCGCAGGTATGCGTGCGATAGACGTGCATGACGATAACCCCTGTCCGATGGCGCGCGCCCTTCGACACGGGACGGGCGGGGCTGTCAACCGGCGCGGCGGGTCACTCCGCGGCCGTGCGGGCGCGGACCGATCGCTCGACCCCCATCTCCAGCAGGCAGGGCCGCAGGCGGTCGGTCGTCAACACGCCGGCCTGGAAGTCCCGCTCCACGTGGACCGCGTCGGGAAAGGCCAGCACCGCGCAACCCGCGTCCAGGGCTGCGGCGGCGTCCTCCGGGCTGGTCTCGACGGCCAGGACCTGATGGGGGGCCAGGTCCAGCCGCCCCATCGCCGCGAAATAGATGTCGGGCATCGGCTTGGGCCGCGCCGCGCGCGTGGCGTCGCCGATCCAGGCGAACGCCTCCGGGTCGATCACGCGGTCCAGCGCGTCCAGGACGACGTCCACCTTGTCCGGCTCCGCGGTGGTGGCCAGCACCACGGCCAGGCCCCGGTCCTTCGCGGCGCGCACCGTGTCCAGCACGCCGGGCCGCGGGGCCAGGCCCTGCCGTCCGACCAGATCGGCCAGATGCCCCATCGCCGCCGCATGGACCGCGCGCGCGTCGACCCGACAGCCCGCATCCAGCGCATAATGCGCGATCCGGCGCGGACCGGTGGGGCCCCGCGACAGGTGGACGAACGCGTCGGGGTCCCAGATCCACTCCAGATCGAAATCGGCGAAGGCGCGGTTGTGGGCGCGTCGCTCCAAATCGCCCGTTTCGGCCAACGCGGCGAGGGATCCCAGGAACAGGGCGGTCGGTTCGGCCAAGGCGTCGTCCCTCCCCTTCGGCGCACGCATGCAACCGCAAGATGTAGCACCGGTTTCCCGCTTCAAGGCAACCCCCTGATTTCGTTTGCACCGATCTCGCCGCCCGATCTCAGGCCCCGGACTGGCGCCACCGCCGCTTGCGCCCCCCCGCCCCCCGCCTATAAGCGCGACGATTTGCCGGTCCTCCGGTCGCGATGGCGGCTGCGCCGGCATCCTGCGAACGGGGACGGGCCAATGCCGAAGCGGACGGACATCCAATCCATCATGATCATCGGCGCCGGCCCCATCGTCATCGGGCAGGCCTGCGAGTTCGACTATTCCGGCGCCCAGGCCTGCAAGGCCCTGCGGGAGGAAGGCTACCGCGTCATCCTGGTCAACTCGAACCCCGCCACGATCATGACCGATCCCGGCATGGCCGACGCCACCTACATCGAACCCATCACGCCCGACGTCGTGGCCCGCATCATCGCGCAGGAGAAGCCCGACGCGCTGCTGCCCACCATGGGCGGCCAGACCGGCCTGAACACCGCGCTGGCGCTCGACGACATGGGCGTCCTCGCGGAACACGGGGTGGAGCTGATCGGCGCCCGGCGCGAGGCGATCGAGATGGCGGAGGATCGCAAGCTCTTCCGCGAGGCGATGGACCGGCTGGGGATCGAGAACCCCAAGGCCGTGATCGTCGCCGCACCGAAGCGGCCCGACGGCAAGCGCGACATCCGCGCGGGCATGGAGGACGCGATGGCCCAGCTCGAACACGTGGGCCTGCCCGCCATCATCCGCCCCGCCTTCACCATGGGCGGCACGGGCGGCGGCGTGGCCTACAACCGCGCCGACTACGAAGCGATCTGCCGCTCCGGCCTGGAAGCCAGCCCCGTGGCCCAGATCCTTGTGGACCAGTCCCTCCTGGGCTGGAAGGAATACGAGATGGAGGTCGTGCGCGACCACGCCGACAACGCCATCATCGTCTGCTCGATCGAGAACGTGGACCCGATGGGCGTCCACACGGGCGACAGCATCACCGTGGCGCCCGCGCTGACGCTGACCGACAAGGAATACCAGCGGATGCGCACCGCCTCCATCCAGGTCCTGCGCGAGATCGGGGTCGAGACGGGGGGCTCCAACGTCCAATGGGCCGTGAACCCCGCCGACGGCCGCATGGTCGTGATCGAGATGAATCCCCGCGTGTCCCGGTCCTCCGCCTTGGCGTCCAAGGCCACGGGCTTCCCCATCGCCAAGATCGCGGCCAAGCTGGCCGTGGGCTACACGCTGGACGAATTGGACAACGACATCACGAAGGTCACGCCCGCCTCGTTCGAGCCGACCATCGACTACGTCGTCACCAAGATCCCCCGCTTCGCGTTCGAGAAGTTCCCCGGCGCCCAGCCCGACCTGACCACCGCCATGAAGTCCGTGGGCGAGGCCATGGCCATCGGCCGCACGATCCACGAATCGTTGCAGAAGGCGCTGGCATCCCTGGAAACCGGCCTGACCGGCTTCGACGAGATTGCCATTCCCGGCCTCGCCGGGAATGGCACCCCGGCCTTGAGCCGGGGCCCCGATGATCCGGATGGAACGGCTATCACCGAACCCGACCGCGCCGCCATCACCGCCGCCCTGTCCCGCCAGACCCCCGACCGCCTGCGGACGATCGCCCAGGCCATGCGCCTCGGCCTGTCGGACGACGACGTCAACGCCGTCACCAAGTTCGACCCCTGGTTCCTCGCCCGCATCCGCGAGATCGTGGACGCCGAAGCCCGGGTCCGCGCGGACGGCCTGCCCACCGACGCGGGTGCCCTGCGCCGCCTCAAGCAGATGGGCTTCACCGATGCGCGCCTCGCGATCCTGACCGGGCGGACGGAGGCCGACATCCGCGCCACGCGCCAGGCCCAGAACATCGTCGCCACCTTCAAGCGCATCGACACCTGCGCCGCGGAGTTCGAGGCCCAGACCCCCTACATGTATTCCACCTACGAGACGCCGGTGATGGGCGACGCGGAATGCGAGGCCCGCCCGACCGACGCGAAGAAGGTCGTCATCCTGGGCGGCGGCCCCAACCGGATCGGGCAGGGGATCGAGTTCGACTATTGCTGCTGCCACGCCTGCTATGCGCTGTCGGCGGCGGGCTACGAGACGATCATGGTCAACTGCAACCCGGAGACGGTCTCCACCGACTACGACACCTCCGACCGCCTCTACTTCGAGCCGTTGACGCTGGAGCACGTGCTGGAGATCCTGCGGGTGGAGCGGGAGAACGGCACGCTCCACGGCGTGATCGTCCAGTTCGGCGGCCAGACGCCCCTGAAGCTCGCCAACGCGCTGCACGAGGCCGGCATCCCCATCCTCGGCACCTCGCCCGACGCCATCGACCTGGCGGAGGACCGCGAACGCTTCCAGGGCCTGGTCCGACGCCTGGGCCTGAAGCAGCCGCGCAACGCCATCGCCACGACGGACGAGGGCGCGAAGGCCGCCGCCGCCGAGCTGGGCTTCCCCCTGGTGATCCGCCCCTCCTACGTCCTGGGCGGCCGCGCCATGGAGATCGTGAGGGATGGGGCCCAGCTCGACCGCTACATCCGCGACGCCGTGGTCGTGTCGGGCGACAGCCCCGTCCTGCTCGACGGCTATCTTTCGGGCGCGATCGAGGTCGACGTCGACGCCCTGTCGGACGGCGCGCAGGTCCACGTCGCGGGCATCATGCAGCACATCGAGGAGGCGGGCGTCCATTCGGGCGACAGCGCCTGCTGCCTGCCGCCCCACACCCTGCCCGCCGACATCGTGGCCGAGATCCGCCGCCAGACCGTCGAGTTGGCCCGTGCCCTGAACGTGGTCGGCCTGATGAACGTCCAGTTCGCCGTGAAGGACGGCGACGTCTATCTGATCGAGGTGAACCCCCGCGCGTCGCGCACCGTCCCCTTCGTCGCCAAGGCCGTCGATTCGGCGATCGCGTCCATCGCCGCGCGCCTGATGGCGGGCGAGAAGCTGTCCGATTTTCCCCTGCGCGACCCGTACCCCGCCGATGCCGGTCCCGACCACCTGCCCATCGGCGACCCCATGACGCTGGCCCATCCCGAAACGCCCTGGTTCTCCGTGAAGGAGGCCGTCCTCCCCTTCGCCCGCTTCCCCGGCGTGGACACCCTGCTGGGACCGGAGATGCGCTCGACGGGCGAGGTCATGGGCTGGGACCGGTCCTTCGCCCGCGCCTTCCTCAAGGCGCAGATGGGGGCGGGGACCCAGCTGCCGGAGGCGGGCACCGTCTTCGTCAGCATCAAGGACGACGACAAGAGCCCCCAGCTGGTCGAGACCGCGACCCTCCTGCGCGACCTGGGCCTGGACCTGCTCGCCACGTCCGGCACCGCCCGCTACCTCGCCGCGCACGGGGTCGAATCCACGACCGTCGCCAAGGCCTACGAAGGCGGCCGCACGGTCGTCGACGTCATGAAGGACGGCGGCGTGGCCCTGGTGATGAACACCACCGAAGGCGCCCAGGCCGTCGAGGACAGCCGCTCCATGCGCAACGTCGCCCTGATGGACCGCATCCCCTACTACACCACCCTAGCCGGCTCCCACGCCGCCGCCCTGGCGATGCGGGCGCGACGGGAGGGCGAGATCGAGGTGCGGACGTTGCAGTAGGGGGGGCGACTTCGCACCCTCGACATTCGGAGGGAGGGGTCGCAAATCGCATGGGGTTGGACTAGTTTCGGCGTATGACTGACGGCGTTGCGCCTTCGATAATCGGCCAGGGGGTCTATCCCATCGCTCGTGCGGCCACGTTGATCGGCACGTCGCAAGCCAAGCTGCGCCGCTGGACGAGGGGCACGAGGAAGGTGGAACCCCTCTTCGGAGCTCGCTATCGTGTGTATGACACAAGCGAGCTGAGCTTCGCGGATCTCGTGGAAGCCCGCGTCGTCAATGCATTGCGCAAAGCCGGTATACCGCTTCAAGCCATCCGACACGCAATGGGATTGGCCCGGGATCGGTTCGGTCAGGAACGCCCGTTTGCATCGAGCCGGTTCAAGACGGATGGCCGGGACATATTCATTCTCGTGGGTGAAAAGGCGATCTATAGCCTTTCGCATAAGAATCCGGCTCAGCGGGTCTTTGCGGAGATCGTTGCACCAACCCTGGTCGATCTGGAGTACGAAGAAGGAAGGGCGCGCCGTTGGCGGCCTGAGCATCATGAACGGGTCGTTCTTGACCCAAACCGCGCCTTCGGACGATCCGTGATCGATGCGACGGGCGTTCCTACGGAAACCCTTGTACGCGCCGTCGATCTGCATGGAGTGGAGAGGACGGCACGATACTACGAGGTCCCCGTCGCAGATGTCCGTGCTGCCATAGCCTACGAGGAGGCGCTCGCGGCGTGACGATAACGGTCGTCTTCGACCACAACGTGTCGCCACTGGTGCCGCGTAGTCTTCATCCGCACCTTGCCAACGTCGGCAACGAGGCCGTAGCCCTGTGCGACCGATATCCGAGCGACATCTCGGATATCGATCTGTTCGCCCGTATGATCCCAGCGGGCCGCCATGTTCTCGTAACGATTGATCGAAGGCAGACCCGTAGGAAGGCGGAGCGTTAAGCCCTGTTGGCTAGCGGGGTTCTAGGCCTCTTCATGCCCCCTTCCATTGAGCGGCTACCTCCCATCAAGCAGGCAGCCGCCATGCTGTGGCACTGGGAGGCGATCCTGATCGAGCGTCAGACCCGCGCGGGTGGCTTGCTGATGTTGCCGGCGACGTTGGGGCCGAAAGCGCGTTTCAAGCAAATCTGAGTTTCAACCGGCGTTCTCAGACTGATGATGGTCGAGGTTGTTCACGCGCTCATGTCCCTCCGCGGAAGGCTGAATCCCGCTCGCCTCCAACCTCTCCCGTAACCGCTCCTCCTTCCGCGCCATCTCCGTCACCAACCGCCCCTGAAGTTCGATCACCTTGTTCATCTCGCTCACCAACTCACGCGACATCACGATGTCGCCGTCGCCCCCGTGATGCCACGTCATCCAGTCCTTCCTGAACTTCTCGGGCATCGCGCCGCCATGCAGGAACCCGCCCAGCCGTGACAGCACGAATGCCCGCAGGACCCGGTTCATCCGGGGGCCATAGCCGGGGCCCATCGACTGAAAGAACTTGGCGACGTCCTCGTCCACGCGGATCGTCATCTTGACGGTGCGCTTGGTTCGGTCGCGCCAGATCCCCTCCCATTCGTCTGGGACCTCGCCCTGCTCCGCCGCATGGACCACCATGTCCGCGTCGAAGGCGGCCACGAGGGCGGCGTACTCCTCCCGGTGCTCGCGCTGCCGCGTGCCGGGCTTCCTGCGTATCTGATCCATCGCGGGCTCCATCCTTTTCGGGCGGCACCCTCCGGTGGAGCGGTTAACGGATCGTGGGCGCATCGGTCCGACCGCACGGTCGCGGGGCAGACGCAGGGCAGACGCCGCGCAGACGCGGTGCAGACACCGGTCCGACCCGCCGCCCTTGACCCGCGCCCCCCCGCGCGCCATCCCGTCCGGACCGCATCACGGGGGCCGCCATGCACGACGTCGCCATCACGGGATCGGGCGTCTTCACCCCGCCCCACACGATCACGAACGACGAGCTGGTGGCCGCGTTCAACGCCTATGCCGACCGCCGCAACGCGGAAGGCGCGGACCCGCCGGTGCCCCATTCCTCCGCCGAATTCATCATGTCCGCCAGTGGGATAGGGAACCGCTACGTGATGGACAAGGATGGGATCCTGGATCCCGACCGCATGTTCCCGCGCCTGCCCGAGCGGCCCGACGACGCCCCCTCGCTGATGGCCCAGATGGGCGTGGACGCCTGCGACCGGGCCCTGTCCCGGGCGGGCATCGGGGCGGGGCAGGTCGACGCGGTCCTGTGCGCCGCGTCCAACCACGAACGCGCCTATCCCGCCATCGCGGTCGAGATACAGGATCTGCTGGGATCCCAAGGGTTTGCGTTCGACATGAACGTCGCGTGCAGCTCCGCTACCTTCGGCATCCAGACCGCCGCCGACATGATCCGCGCGGGCTCGATCGATCGGGCGATCGTGGTCAACCCGGAGATCTGTTCGGGCCATCTCGAATGGCGCGACCGGGACTGCCACTTCATCTTCGGCGACGTCGCGACGGCGGTGGTGCTGGAACGCGCCGACCTCGCGCAAGCCCCCGGATTCACGGTGGAATCCACCCGCCTGGCCACGCAGTTCTCCAACAACATCCGCAACAACGACGGCTTCCTGCGCCGCACGCGCGACGCCATGGACGACCGCCGCGACATGCAGTTCGTCCAGGAAGGCCGCAAGGTCTTCAAGGAGGTGCTGCCCCTGGTGTCGACCCACATCGCCGACCACCTGGCCGATGCGGGCGTGCGGGCCGCGGACCTCAAGCGGCTCTGGCTGCACCAGGCCAACAAGGCGATGAACGACTACATCGGCCGCAAGGTCCTGGGGCGCATCCCCGAACCGCACGAGCAGCCCAACATCCTGCAGGACTACGCCAACACATCGTCGGCCGGATCCATCATCGCCTTCGCCAAGCATTCGGACGACCTGGCGGCGGGGGACAGGGGCCTGATCTGCTCGTTCGGGGCGGGCTATTCCGTGGGCTCCGTCCTCCTGACGAAGCGATAGTGCTTGATTTCCACCCGCGCTCGGGGTGACGGACCATGGCGAAGCTGTTCTTCCACTACTCCACGATGAACGCGGGCAAGAGCACGCTGCTCCTGCAGGCCGCCTACAACTACCGCGAAAGGGGGATGCACGCCCACCTGATGACCGCCGCGTTCGACGACCGCGCGGGCCGCATCGGCACCATCGCCAGCCGCATCGGGATCGAAGCGCCCGCCGAAACCTATGGCCCGGACACAGATTTGTTCGCTGCGATGCAGCGGCACAGGGACGGCCACCCCTGCGACTGCCTCCTCGTGGACGAAGCCCAATGGCTGTCGCGCGATCAGGTCTGGCAACTCGCCCGCATCGTGGACGACCTGGCAGTGCCGGTCATGGCCTATGGTCTGCGCGTGGACTTCCGGGGCGAGTTGTTCCCCGGCTCTGCCGCGCTCCTGGCCCTGGCCGACGTGTTGCGGGAGGTTCGAACCGTCTGCCATTGCGGGCGCAACGCCACGATGGTCGTGCGCCGCGATGCCGACGGTCGCGCCGTGACCGAAGGCCCGCAGGTGGAGGTGGGCGGCGACGACCGGTACGTCAGCCTGTGCCGCCGCCACTTCCGCGAAGCGATCGGCGATCGCGAACCGCGCGGCGGCGACTGAGGGGGCCGGCTAGCCCGCGAGATACGCCAGCGCCGCGGCGTGGATCTCCGCATTCGCGGCGGCCACCACGCGTCCGCCGTCCAGGGCCGGCCCGCCGTCCCAGGCGGTCACGATGCCGCCCGCCCCCTCGACCACCCCGATCGGTCCCGCGACGTCATAAGGGTGCAGCCCCGCTTCGACCACCAGATCCACGCAGCCCAACGCCACGAGGGCATAGCCATAGCAGTCCAGACCGTACCGCGTCAGGCGGCAGGCCCCCGCCAAGCGTTCGAACGCGGCCCGCTCGCTCGGCGTGCCGACCTCCGGGAACGTGGACAGGATCGTCGCTTCGCCAAGGCCGGTCGTGCCCCGCGTGCGCAGGGGCCGGACGTCCGCGCCGCGGGTCCAGGTCGCGCCGCCGGCCCACCCCTCGAACCGTTCGCCGGTGAAGGGCTGGTCGATCAGGCCATAGGCGATGCGGTCACCGTCGCGCAGTCCGATCAGCGTCCCCCATGTGGGCGTCCCGCTGATAAACCCCCGTGTCCCGTCGATCGGGTCCAGGACCCAGGTCCGTCCGCTGGTCCCGGCGCGGGCGGCGTGTTCCTCGCCCAGGATCGCATCGTTCGGGAACGCATCGGACAGGACTTGACGCATGGCGTGTTCCGCCTGACGGTCCGCCTGCGTCACGGGATCGAAGGCATCGCCCTTCGTGTCGACCGAAAGCCCGGTCCTGAACTGCGAGAGCGTGATCCGCGCGGCCGCATCGGCCGCATCCCGTGCCGCCCTTCGGATCGTAGACATATCGACGTGATCGGACAATCCGTCCCCTCCGGTTCGGCACGCCGCTGAACGGTGCCGACCGAAAGGTCAAGGCGCGGGCGCCACCCTCAGGCGGCGCTCTCGCTCAGGACGCGGGCCAGGTCGAACAGGCGGCGACGCTGGTTCTCCGGTATGGCGTAATAGGACCGGATCAGCTCCATCGCTTCCTTGTCGGACAGGAAATCCTGTTCCGCGTGCTGCGCGACGCCGTCCTCCAGCCCTTCGAAGAAGTGGCCGACGGGCACGCCCAGCGTGTTCGCGATCTCGTACAGGCGGGAGGCGGAGACACGGTTCATCCCGGTCTCGTACTTCTGGATCTGCTGGAACTTGATGCCGACCTTCTCGGCCAGCTGCTGCTGGGTCATGCCCACCATCCAGCGACGATGCCTCACGCGTTTGCCCACGTGGATGTCCACGGGATGCTTCATGGTTCGCTCCTTTCGAGCGGCTGCGCGGTTACGGGAACACGCAGCGCTGGACCGGAATGTTCACGCCATGCGTGTGCGGCCCGCCTGGAGGGAACGTAGTCGCTGCAGTGGCCGCAGGGCAACGCAAACCTGCGCCCACGAATGCAAAGGCGCGTCCACCTTTACCGCCCATCGGGGGAGGTCCGCGAACGCCTTCCAAGCTATTTTCCTGTGGCGCGAAGGGCTTGTCGACGGTGCGAAGGCGCATCTCGACGCCCCCGCATCGGCGACGTCCTGCCGCCGGATCGCGCCGCCGAAGACCCGGATCCGCGCCGCACCGGCGCACGACGGGCGAGATCGGGGGACGACGGATCAGGCGACCGACGACAGCGGCGCCTCGCCCCGCCGCGCGGACGCGCGATAGACGTCGCGGATGATCTCCAGCAACCTGTCCCGAGGCGCGTCCGCCCCCGTGGACGTCCAATAGAGCGTGATCGCCACGTCGCCCACGTCGGGCAGCGCGCCCGCGGGCACGGGACGCAGCTCCCCGGTGTCGAACCCGGCTAGCAGGATGTGGCAGGCCAGGTCCGCGCTGACGCTGGCGTCGATGGCGCGCGAGTTGCAGGCCGTGATTGCAACCTCCCAGGGTATACCGGCATCCTCCAGGGCGGCCTGCGCCGCGCTGCGGAACAGGCAGGCCTCCTCGAAGGCCAGGCGCAGGGGCCGCTGGGCGAACGCGACGCCGTCCACCGCGCCGACCCAGACCAGGGGCAGGCGGACGACCTCCTCGCCGCCGGGGCCGGCTCGCGTCTCGGTGCCCAGGATGACGTCGCATTCGCCGCGGACGAACATGTCGTGCAGCTTCATCGTCACCGACGAGGTCAGGGTCAGACGGATGCGGGGGTACTCGGCGGCGAAGGCGCGCAGGATGGCGGGCACGGCATGCGGCACGATGTCGTGGGGCACGCCCAGCCGGATCTCGCCCTCCGGCTCCTGCTGGCGCATCCGCTCGATCATCTCGTCGTTCAGCGCCAGCATCCGCCGGGCCAGGACCAGCGCGGCTTCCCCCTGCTGGGTCAGGCGGACGCCGCGGGGGTCGCGCTCCAGCAGGCGCTGGTCCAACGCCTCCTCCAGGCGCTTCAACTGCATGGACACGGCGGACTGCGTCAGGTGCAGCAGCGCCGCGGCACGCGTCACGCCGCCCGCCTGCGCCACGGTGGCGAAGGCGCGCAGGGCGGTCAGGTCGAGGTTGCGGGGCATGGCTTGACTCATCGGTGGAGGCACGGTCCCCCGGACCCTAGCGGGTGGGGCGCGCATGGTGAAACGGAATGATCGAATGACCGTCATTCGAAGACGTGATGACCCACACGCGGAGAACGCCACAGTGGCGATAGAGACAATCAATCGAAACGGCCCGTTCCCGCCCGCGCTGCATCTTGAAACCGGCCCGGATCCGTCCGATATCCGTACCCGAGGGACCCGCGTCCCGCATCCATTCACCCCCTGGAGGAGTTCCATGGCTCAATTCGACACCCTCCGCACCGGTCCCGGCGTATCCGGTGCCCGCGCCGCGGAGATCGATCAGGGCCTCCGCGCCCATATGAACAAGGTCTACGGCACGATGGCCGTGGGCATGCTGATCACCTTCGCCGCCGCCTGGGCCATCTCCGGCATGGCGGTCGTGGACGGGCAACTGACGGCGCTGGGCGCCGCGCTCTACACCTCGCCCCTGCGGTGGGTGGTGATGTTCGCGCCGCTGATCTTCGTGTTCGGCCTGTCCATGGGCATCAACAAGCTGTCCGCCGCGGCGGCGCAGTTGCTGTTCTACGTGTTCGCCGCCGTGATGGGCGTGTCGATCAGCTCGATCTTCCTGGTCTTCACGGGCGAGAGCATCGCGCAGGTGTTCCTGGTCACCGCCATCGCCTTCGCGGCCCTGTCGCTCTGGGGCTATACCACGAAGAAGGATATCAGCGGCTGGGGCACGTTCCTGATCATGGGCGTGATCGGCCTGATCGTGGCGTCGGTGGTCAACATCTTCCTGGCGTCCTCCGCGCTGGCCTTCGCGGTGTCCGCGATCGGCGTGCTGATCTTCGCGGGCCTGACCGCCTACGATACGCAGCGCATCAAGACCGAGTACGTGGCCCACGCGGCCCACGGCGACGGGGAATGGCTGGGCAAGGCCGCCATCATGGGCGCGCTGAGCCTGTACCTGAACTTCATCAACATGTTCATGATGCTGCTGTCGCTGTTCGGCAACCGCGAGTGATCGCAGCGACATGACGAGGTCGGGGCCGTCCTTCGGGGCGGCCCTTTTTCGTTGGCGGATCGTCGGCGTCAGGTCCGGTCGCGCGCGGTGTCCGTCTGCTCCAGCCGCGCCTCGATCTGGCGCAGCCGGTCCAGCACCTCGTCGCGATAGGCGTCGGTCGCGGCGTTGCTTTCCTCCGCATGGGCGTCCTGCATCGAGTTGACGATCAGGCCGACCAGCAGGTTCACCACCGCAAAGGTCGTCAGCAGGATGAAGGGCACGAAGAACGCCCAGGCCAGCGGATAGACCTCCATCACCGGGCGGACGATGCCCATGGACCACGATTCCAGCGTCATGATCTGGAACAGCGAATAGGCCGACCGGGGCAGGGACCCGAACCATTCGCCGAACGACGCGCCGAACAGCTTCGTCGCCATGACCGCCCCGATGTAGAAGACCAGCCCCATCAGGACGAACACGCTGGCCATGCCGGGCAGGGCGCTGACGAAGCCCTCCACCACGCGGCGCAGGCGCGGCATCACCGATATCACCCGCAGCAGGCGCAGGATCCGCAGGGCCCGCAGCACCGACAGCGTCTGCGCGCCGGGGACCAAGCTGATGCCCACGATGACGGCGTCGAACAGGTTCCACCCCGACCGGAAGAACCGCCCCCCGAAGGCATAGAGCTTCAGCAGCAGCTCCACCACGAAGATGCCCAGGCAGACGCGGTCCAACGTGACGATCAACGGCCCGGCCCGGTCCATCAACGCGGGCGACGTCTCCATCCCCAGCAGGACGGCGTTGAACAGGATGACGGCGATGATGGCGTTGCGCACCCGTGGCGTGTCCAGCCACCGGCGCAGGCGTTCGCGATGCATGATGTCGTCCCCCGGGCGGATCCGCGGCGATATGCGGATCCGCCCGGGGTGGCGTCAAGGCCGCGTCAGGCCAGGCGGGCCAGCAGGTCGCGCGCGGCGGCGATGCCGTCCGGCATGGGCTGATGCCCCGGGCCGGGATGGGTCAGCATCCGCGCGTCCGCGCCCAGCCCGTCCAGCACCTCGGCGGAGGCGCGGGCGCGGGCCAGGGGGATGTGCGGGTCGCGTTCGTGACAGGTCACGACCGCCGCCGTGCCGGCCAGGTCGGTGGGGTAGTCGAACGCCTTGCCCGCATGACCATGGAGGGCATCGTCCGGGCCGCCCACGTCCGACGTGCCCACCAGCCCGCCGGAGAACGCGATGACGGCCCCGACGCCCGCCCCCCGCCGGGCCGCCCATTCCAGCCCCAGGCAGGCGCCCTGGCTGAAGCCCAGGACGGCGATCCGGTCGCGGGGCAGGGCCAGCGCCGCCACCGCGGCGTCCACCGCGTCCAGTCCGCGTGCGACATGCGGTTCCATCTGCGCGCTGGGCGCCAGGAACGAGGTCGGCCACCAGGACCGTCCCTCCGCCTCCGGCGCGACCAAGGCGAAGCCGGTGGCGTCCAGGGGCGCCACCAGCCCCGCCATGTCCACGGCCGACCCGCCCCGCCCGTGAAGCAGGACCAGCCCGGTCGCGGCGCCGTCCGGACCGCCGCGCATCATGTCCGGATCTCCGGCAGGACCGCCTCGATCCGGTCGCGCAGGGGTTCGTGCTGGGCGGGCAGCTTCAACGCCTCGCCCAGATGATCCAGCGATTCGTCCGCCGTGAAGCCCGGCGGGTCGGTGGCGATCTCGAACAGGACGCCGCCGGGTTCGCGGAAGTAGATCGCGTTGAAGTACTGCCGGTCGATCACGGGCGTGACCTGCATGCCCGCCGTCAGCATCCGGTCGCGCCACGCCAGTTGCTCCGCGTCGTCCTTCGCCCGGAACGCGACATGGTGGATGGATCCGGCACCGGGCCGCGCACGGGGGGCGCCGTCCTGCCGGAACAGGTCCACGACCCGGCCGCGCGCCTCGCCCGGGGCGATCAGCCGCAACCGTTCGGCGCCGTCCGCCGCCTCGTGCCCGGCCTCCGCGTATCCCATGCGATCGACCAGCAGGTCGCGGGTGGGCCCCAGGTCGTCCAGCCAAAGCGTCACGCCGTGGAAGCCGCCCGCCGCGGGATCGTGGTCGCCGGGTTCCGTCACCAGCTCGACCCGCTTCCCGTCGGGGTCAGCGACGGTGAAGACCGGCTGGCCGAACCGTTCGACGGGGTCCGACACCTCGGCCCCCCTGGCCGCGACCTCGCGCAGCCAATCGTCCGCGACGCGGTCCCCGATCGAATAGCCGTAGGCCGACGCCTCGCCCGAACCGGGCCGGCCGGGGGCGGCGTGCGCGAAGGGGAAGAAGGTCAGGATGGTCCCCGGCTCCGCCGTCCGGTTGCCGTAATACAGGTGATAGGTGCCGGGATCGTCGAAGTTCACGGTCTTCTTGACCAACCGCTGATCCATGACCTTCGTGAAGAAGTCGACGTTGGCCTGTGGCGGACCGCTGATCGCGGTGACGTGGTGCAGGCCGGTGATGCTGTGATCGGACATGGGGCGCCCCCTCCTGTTCTCGTGTCGGCAGATAGGTCGGGATGGCCGCGCCCCCATCCAACCCGCGCCCGTGCACAGGATTCGTGCGTTACAGGCGGGCCCGCATCTCGATCGACGGGAAGACGATCCCGTTCCGCAGGGCCACGTCCACGGGCCCCACGACCTCGAAGCCCAGCGAGGCATAGAACGGCACGGCGGTCCGGGTCGACAGGCACTGCATCGCGCGGACGCCCGCGCCGCGCGCCTGACCCAGGGCCGCCTCCATCAGCGCGCGCGCCAGCCCCCGCCGCGTGCGGGCCGGGTCCACCGCCAGATGGCGCACGCTGCCCCATCCGCGCGGCGCGGTCCGGCCGCGGGGCGGGGCGGCGGTCCAGCCGCCGCAGGCCACGGCGCGGCTCCCGTCGGTCGTCACCCAATGGGTGCCCGATGCCAGCAACGCCGGCTGCGCGCGGGATATCAATGGCAGGGCCGTGACCAGGACCGAGGGCGGATAGTCCGCCTTCAGCAGCGCCGGATAGCTGCGGGCCAGCAGCGCGTCGATGGCGGGCAGGTCGGCGGGCGTGGCGATGCGTGGTTCCACGGGCGGGGTCCCCGAAACGAGGAAGGGGCCGCGCGGCACGTGCCGGGCGACCCCTTCGGATACCGGATGGGCAGGATCTTACTTGATCTTGCCTTCCTTGTACTCGACATGCTTGCGCGCGACGGGGTCGTACTTCCGCACCGACATCTTCTCGGTCATGGTGCGGGCGTTCTTCTTCGTGACGTAGAAATGCCCCGTCCCGGCGGAGGAGTTCAGGCGGATCTTGATGGTGGTCGGCTTGGCCATGGCGCGTCTCCTGCAAGGGGGCGCGGTCGGGTCACGCGGCCCCGCGCCGAAATCTGGAAGCGTCCCCTTACCAGCCCGCGACCCCCTGTCAAGCGGATGGCCCGGTCAGCCGGGGTCCAGCGCCAGCAGCACCAATCCCATCGCGCACGGGGACAGGGACAGGGTCACGCATCCGCCACCAGGGCGCAGCGTCTCCAGGTCCAGCGCGATCCGCACCGCGTGGCCGGACCGGGCCTGCTGCAGGGCGGCGCGGATGCCCGCGCGGGAATGGGCGGGCCAGAAGGACGATAGCGACAGGCCGGTCAGGTCGTCCTCCGGGGCGAAGCCCAGGGCGTCCAGGGCGGCCGCGTTGACGACGGCGATCGTTCCGTCCTGTCGCAACAGGCCCAGGCACGCGCGCGACCGCCGGACCGCATCCAGCGCGCCGCCCTCGCGACGGGGGCGTGGCCGCGGGGCTGCGGCGAAGGCCATCTGTGCATCGGTCATCCGTCCTCCGGCGGCGGGGCCCCCGCCCCTGCCTTTGCGTAAACATGCGTCGCGCAACCCATTTGGCAACGACGAGGGTTAATGGATGCTCAACCTGCGGTCGAAAGGCATCATGCGGGGGGCCTGTAAGCCGGATTCTGTGTCCCCCGGGGGGGGCGGCGACCATTCATCTCGACCGCGCATCGCTGCGGGCCTGAAGCTGCCAACCCGGACCGCGGGGGCGAAGCACCCCTGCCGCACGCGGCGTGCGGTCCCTATTCGGCATTGCTCCCGGTGGGGCTTGCCATGCGGGGCCCGTCGCCGCGCCCCCGGTGGGCCCTTACCCCACCGTTTCACCCTTGCCGCCCCGCGGGACGGCGGTCTGTTCTCTGTGGCGCTATCCGTCGGCTTCCCGTCGGGTTCCCCCGACGATCGCCGCCCGGGCGTTACCCGGCACCGTCGCTTCGTGGAGTCCGGACTTTCCTCGGATCGAAACCCGCGGCCGCCCGGCCCCCCGCACGGCCAGCGCGCTAGCCCAGCAGGGGCGCCGCGTCAATCAGCCCGGCCGCCACCGCCATGTCGTCCCCGTCCAGCGGTCCCCCGGCGCCGGGGCGGAACCGCAGGCGCACGGCCGCCAGCAGCGCCGCGTCGGGGACCCCTGCCGTATAGCCGAAGCGCCGGGCGCGGTCGCGGAACCGGGCGGGGTCCGGCGCCTCGCGCGGCGCGGCGCGGGGCCACACCGCCAGCCCACTTCGCGCCAGCCCGCGCCAGTCGAACCGCGCGCCCGGGTCGATCTTGCGTCCGGGCGCCAGGTCGGAATGCCCGATCACGCCCGCGGGCCCGATGCCGTGCCGGTCCATGATCCCCCGCAGGAGCCCGCGAAGGGCGGCCATCTGCGCCGCCGCGAAGGGGTGGTCGCCCCTGTTGCACAGCTCGATCCCGACGGACGCGGAGTTGACGTCCGCGCATCCCATCCAGGACCCCGCGCCCGCGTGCCAGGCGCGCCGGTCCTCCGGCACCATGACGACCACCGTGCCGTCCCCGCCCACGACGTAATGGGCGGACAATTCGGTCGCGGGGTCCCCGAACCACCGCACCACCGGGTCGAGGCCCGCCATCGCGGTATAGTGCAGGACGATCAGCGATGGGACCACGCCGCCGCGGCGTTCGCCGTGGTTGGGCGTGGGAACCTCCCGGATCAGGTCACCACCACCGGTCCGGCCTGGCGGCGAACCCGGCCCGGGCTTCCAGCGCATGGGCGGCGGACAGCAGCGCCCCTTCCTCCCAGGGCTTGCCGATCAGCTGCAGGCCCAGCGGCAGGCCCGCGGCGTCCAGCCCGGCGGGCACGCTGATGCCCGGCAGCCCGGCCAGGTTCACCGTGACCGTGAACACGTCGTTCAGGTACATCCGGATCGGATCGGCATCCGCCATCGCGCCCAGGGGAAAGGCCGCCGACGGCGTGGTGGGCGTCAGGATCGCATCCACCCCGTCCTCGAACACCTGCTCGAAGTCCCGCTTGATCAGGGCCCGGACCTTGCGCGCGCGGTTGTAGTACGCGTCGTAGAACCCCGCCGACAGCACGTAGGTGCCGACCATCACGCGGCGCTGCACCTCCGGGCCGAACCCTTCGGCGCGCGTCTTCTCGTACAGATCCGTGATGCCGTCGCCCTGGCTCAACGCCGCCCGGTGCCCGAACCGCACCCCGTCGTAACGCGCCAGGTTGGACGACGCCTCCGCCGGCGCGATGACGTAATACGCGGGCAGTGCGTACTTCGTGTGCGGCAGGCTGATGTCGCGCATCGTGGCGCCCGCGTCGCGCAGCATGTCCATGCCCCGCCGCCACAGCGCCTCGATCTCGTCGGGCATCCCGTCCATGCGGTATTCCCGCGGCACGCCGATGACCCGGCCCGCGACGCCGTCCTCCAGCATCGCCTCGAAGTCGGGAACGCCGCGCGGGGCGGAGGTGCTGTCCTTCGGGTCGTGGCCGCACATCGCGCGCAGCAGGATCGCCGCGTCGCGCACGTCGCGCGTCATCGGGCCGGCCTGGTCCAGGCTGGACGCGAAGGCCACGATCCCCCACCGGCTGACCCGGCCATAGGTCGGCTTGATGCCCACGATCCCCGTGAACGCCGCCGGCTGCCGGATCGACCCGCCCGTGTCGGTCCCCAGGGCGGCCAGGCACAGGCCCGCGGCCACCGCGGCTGCCGATCCGCCCGACGACCCGCCGGGCGTCAGGTCCGCGTTCGACCCCTTCGCCCGCCAGGGGTTCACGACGGGGCCATAGGTCGACGTCTCGTTGCTGCTGCCCATGGCGAACTCGTCCATGTTCAGCTTGCCGGTCATCACCGCGCCGTCGGCGAACAGCCGGTCCGTGACGGTGGACTCGTATTCCGGGCGGAACCCGTCCAGGATCTTCGATCCCGCCTGCGACCGCACGCCCTTCGTGCAGAACAGGTCCTTCACCCCGATGGGGATCCCGCACAGGTCGGGCGCGTCGCCCCCCGCCAGCCGCTCGTCCGCCGCCGCCGCCTGCTGCAGCGCCAGGTCCGGCGTGGGCGTGACCACGGCGTTCAGCACGGCCCCCGCCTCGGCCGCGTCCAGATAGGCCTGCGCCAGGCCGGCGGCAGTGACGTCGCCGCGGCGCAGGGCGTCGCGCGCCCCCGCAAGGGACAGGTCGGTCAGGTCGGACATCGCAGCCTACTCCACCACCTTGGGGACGGCGAAGAAGCCCTCCCGCGCTTCGGGGGCGTTCGCCAGCACCGCGTCGGCCTGACCGCCCTCCGTCACGACGTCGTCGCGGCGGGGCAGGCGCATGGGCGTCACCGACGTCATCGGCGCCACGCCGTCCACGTCGACCTCGCGCAGCTGTTCCACGAAGGACAGGATCGCGTTGAACTCGCCCGCCAGGGCGTCCAGCCGGTCGTCCGGCACCCGGATGCGGGCCAGCGAGGCGACCTTACGCGCGGTTTCGCGGTCGATGGACATGGGCACCCCCGTTCCGGTTCGGCCCGTCCCTTAGCGGCGCGGGCAGGGGGGTTCAACGGGGCGCGCGGGCGGTGCTAGCCTGCCGACCGAAGGGGGACGAGCCCATGACCACCGACACCTATCTGCTGCGCGCCGCCGACATCGAAGCGATGGCGGGGCGGGACAAGACCCATTTCCTGAACCCCGACGCCCGGCGCCGGAACAGGTCGCTGGGCGACGCCACCGGACTGACCGGCCTGGGCATCCATCTGATCGAGGTCGAGCCCGGGCACGAGACGACCGAGTATCACCGCCACCACCACGAGGACGAGGCCGTCTTCGTCCTGTCCGGCACCGCCACCGCCACGACGGGGGACGAGGACCACCCGATCGGGCCGGGCGACTTCGTGGGCTACCGCGCAGGCGGGCTGGCGCACACGATCCGCAACACCGGGACCGCGACCCTGCGCCTCCTGGTGATGGGGCAGCGCCTGCCCCACGACGTCGGCGACTATCCCCGCCGGGGGAAGCGCATCTATCGCCAGGCGGGCTTGGCGCCGGACCTGGTGGACATGGACGCCATCGAGCATCCCGCGATGGGCGCCAAGTAGGGGCGCCCTGCCGTTCGCCCCCGCCGGGGTCCGCGCGTCAGGCCGCGGGGCCGCGCCACGGAAGCGCCCAGGCCACGAGGGCCAGCGCGACCGCGCCCGCCGCGATCAGCGGATGGCGCGGCGCGTGCGGCAGCGCGGGCATCGTGAAGTGCTGGACGTCGTCCAGCATGATCCGCGCCTCCAGCTCGAACTGCGCGATGGCGGCCTCGCGGCGCCTGGTCTGCATGCGGTCGTCATGGTCGGTCATCCGTTCCCCTCCGTCTGGTCCTGAAGCCACAGGGTCGAACGAACGCGCTTAAGGATAGGTTAACGCGGCACGGGCCGCGTCCGGTGTGGCACCGCCGCCCGCCATTCCCGAAGCGCCCCGTCGGCTCCAGGTCCGAGCGATCGGCGGAACGTCTTCGACGGGGCCGGCATGGCCGCGCCGCCCACCGGCACCCGTTCACCCGCCGCGCTGCACCGCGCGCCCGCCATGCTGCACCATGCGCCCGGGCGGACGAAACTTCGGTGGATGCCGATCACCGCCGACACCGCGTCGCGGGTCCGCTCCCGGGCGTACGATCGTTACCGAAGCGTGCCGATCACGTATTGCGGGGCGATCCCTTCCGCCGCCGCGAAGGCCGCCAGCATCTCCGGCTCCGGGTCGCCGCCGTGGACGGTGCCCGTCTCCGCGGCGGCCAGGCCGCCGGACACGAACAGTAGGTCCAGATCCTCGCCCATCGCCCCGCGCGCGTCGGTCAGCACGCCGTCGCCCACGCACAGGATGTTGCCGTCCGCCACGTCGGCCACCTGCGCCAGCCGCCGCCGCGCCAGGTCGTAGATCGGGGGATAGGGCTTCCCGAAATAGAGCGATTCGCCCCCCATCTGCGTGTAGAGCCGCGCCACCGCGCCCGCGCACCATTCGCGCACGTCACCACGGTCCACCACGATGTCCGGGTTGGCGCAGAGCAGCTTCAGCCCGTGGACCTTCGCGGACAGCAGTTGCGGGCGCAGGACCTCCGGGTCGGCCAGGGGGTCGAACGGGCCGGTGCAGGCGATGCCCTCCGCCAGTTCCAGCTCCACCCGCTCGATGGCCACGGGGTCGTCCAGGACCGACGGGGGCACGAAGAACGACGCGTCCACCTGCGGGTGCCCCAGATGCCACACGCGCGTCCCGATGGCGCCGGTGAACATCGCCACGCGCGCGCTGTCGCCGGACGTGGCGATGTCGTCCCAGGCATCGCGCGTCACGCCGATGCGGTCCAGTTGCTCGGCCACCGAATGGCGGGGCCGGGGCGCGTTCGTCACCAGGATCACCCGACCCCCCCGCGCGCGATAGGCCGCCAGCGCTTCCGGCGCGCCGGCGATGGGGTGGATGCCGTCGTGCACGCAGCCCCACACGTCCACGAACAGCGCGTCGTATTGGGCCGATATCTCCTCCAGCGAGGCGACGATCCTCATGGCAGGGGCCTCATGTCTTCAGAACGGGGATGATCTGCTTCTTGCGGCTCAGGACGCCGGGCAGGACCACGGTGTCGCCTTCGGGCTCCACGCCGAAGCTGGCCTTGGCGACGGACGCCACCAGCGGGTTCGGGACGAGCAGCGTCGCCTCCTCCGCCAGGATGTCGACCACGAACAGCAGCACCTGGTTCACCCCGTCCTCGACCGCGACGGAGGCCATGCTCTCCATCAGGCTGGCCTTGCGCGACAGGATCGCGTCCGGCGCGGTCGTTTCCAGAACGGACACGCGGAACGTCGTGTCGCCCACGGCGTATTCCTTGCTGTCCATCCGCAGGAGCTCCGCGTCGCTGAACCGGCTGACGTCGGACTTCGCGGCGAACATGGCGTCCGACAACTCGCCCATGTCCACGCCCAGGTCGTCCGCCAGCCGTTCGGCCACCGCGCGGTCGTGATCGGTCGTCGTGGGCGAGCGGAACGCCAGCGTATCGGACAGGATGCAGGTCAGGATCGCGCCCTTGATCCCGTCGGGCGCGGTGTCCAGCGTGCCGCCCATCAGGTCGGCCATGATCGTCGCCGTGCAGGCCAGGGGCCGGATCGTGATGTCGATGGGCCCCGCCGTTTCCAGCCCGCCGACCAGCTTGTGGTGATCGATGATCTGCCGGATGTCCGCCCGGTCGATGCCCGGGGGCAATTCGGCCGGGTTGTTGGTGTCCACGACCACGACCGGCTGGCCGTCCTCCAGGTGGTCCACGATGCGCGGATGCTCCAGCCCGAAGCGGTCCAGCATGAACGCGGCCTCCGTGTTGGGCTCGCCCAGCAGCACGGGTTCGGCGTCGGTGCCGGTCTGGTTCAGGTACCAGGCCCAGACGATGGGGCTGCCGGTGGAATCGGTGTCGGGCGACTTGTGCCCGAGGACGAGGGTGGTCATCGTAGCGGTCCCATCAAACGTCGGGGGAGGAATGGCGCCGTCCCCCTAGCAACCGCCCCGCAGGATGTCACGCGCATGGCCCGGCTGCCTGAAACCGCCCTCTATCCGCCGGTGAAGGCCTTCCTCGAAGCCCAGGGCTACGCCGTGAAGGGCGAGGTCGGGCCGGCCGACGTCGTGGGCGTCCGCGGTGCCGAGCCCCCCGTCGTGGTCGAGTTGAAGGCCGCGTTCTCGCTGACGCTGCTGCAGCAGGGCATCGCCCGCCAGGCGGTCACGCCGCACGTCTATCTCGGCGTGCCCGACCCGGCCGGACGCCGGGGCTGGTCCGCGCTGAAGGCAAACCTGAAGCTCGCCCGCCGGTTGTCGCTGGGCGTGCTGACCGTGCGCGGGGCCGACGGCCACGTCACGCCGCGCCTCGACCCCGGCCCGTTCCGCCCCCGCCTGATGACCAAGCCCGCGCAGCGCCTGCTGCGCGAGTTCGCGGCCCGTCGCGGCGACCCCACGCCCGGCGGCGCGACGCGCGACGGCCTCGTCACGGCCTACCGGCAGGACTGCATCGCCATCGCGGGTCACCTGCGCGCGCATGGACCGAGTCGGGGCCGCGACGTCGCGGCGGCGACCGGCGTGGCGCGGGCGACGACCATGATGCGCGACGATCATTACGGTTGGTTCCGCAAGGTCTCGGTCGGAACCTATGCCCTGACCGAGGCGGGTGAGGGCGCGACCGGGCGCGACCGCGGGTTTCTGCAAGGGCGGGATTGCGGATAAGGTGTCGGACGGATATCCGACGCGGAGCAGACGTAGGGCAGACACGCACCGAACGGTCCCTTTCGGGCCTTCACGATGATTTCGGATGCGCGCATGTGTTCCCTGCGCCATAGCGATGGGCCATGCGCCTGATCCTCCTCGCCGGTCTGACGATGACGCTGATGGCGTCCAATTCGCTTCTGACCCGGGCGGGCGTCTTGGCCGGCACCGACCCCCTGACCTTCGCCGCGATCCGCGTGGCCGCGGGTGCCGCGACCCTGGCGATCCTGGTGCGCGGCGCGGTGCCCGTGGCGGGGCGCGCGCGCTGGTCGGCGGCCGCCGCACTCGTCGTGTATCTCCTTGGATTCTCGCTGGCCTATCGCACGCTCGACGCGGGCCTGGGCGCGCTGATCCTGTTCGCTACCGTGCAGCTGGGCCTGCTGGCCGCAGGCGCACTGCGGGCGGAGCCGTTGGGGCCCGTGCGCCTGGCGGGCATGACGCTTGCGTTGGCCGGACTGGCCTTGTTGCTATGGCCCACGGGCACCGGCATCGCCGGTGCCGCCCCTGTCGATGCGGCCCTGATGATCGCCGCCGGACTGGGTTGGGCCGCCTACAGCTACGCCGGCAAGTACGAACCGCGGCCTTTGGCGGGCAACGCGGGAAACTTCGCCCTCGCCGCCGCGTTCTTCGCGGCCTTGCTGCCGGTCTGGTGGGGCGGGGCGTGGACCCCGTCCGGCATCGCGCTCGCCGTCGCGTCGGGCGCCGTGGCGTCGGGCTTGGGATATGCGCTGCTCTATACGATCCTGCCCCGAATCGGGCTGGCGATGGCGGGCGTCGCCCAACTGTCCGTGCCCGTCATCGCCATGATCCTGGGGGCGGCATTGTTGCAGGAACTTCCCACCATCCGATCCCTTTCCGCGGGTCTGATCGTCCTCGCGGGCATCGCGCTCGCGACAGTCAGATGGACACGCGCATGACCCGTCTCACCGCCCTCGTCCTGATATTTTTTCTCGCCGCACCCGCACAATCGAAGGTGCTGCCCCATGGGCCCGACTGCGTGGTCCTGCTGCACGGTCTGGCCCGAAGCGACGCCTCCCTGATCGTGATGGAGGAGGCGTTGGAGCTGGCGGGCTTCGCCGTGATCAACAGCGACTACGCGTCGGGCGAAGCGGACGTCCGCACGCTCGCGTCCAGCGCCGTGCCCGCCGCCATCGCGGCCTGTGGGGATACCGCGCGCATCCATTTCGTGACCCATTCGATGGGTGGGATCCTCCTGCGCGTCCATGCGCAGGCGAACCCGATGCCGCCGGGCCGCACGGTGATGCTGGCTCCGCCCAACGGGGGATCCGAACTGGTCGACGCCCTGTCGGACTGGCCGCCCTTCGATTGGCTGAACGGACCGGCGGGGGGGCAGCTGGGCACCGACGGGATCGTGGAGGACCTGCCCGGCGCTTGGCCCGGCGTGGCGGTCATCGCGGGCGACAGCAGCCTGTCGGCGATCTATTCCGCGATCCTGCCGGGTCCCGACGACGGCAAGGTGTCCGTCGCCTCCACCCGGCTGGACGGGATGGAGGACCACGTCGTCCTGCCCGTCAGCCACACCTTCATGATGAACAACCCGGTCGTCATCGCGCAGACCTTGCGCTACCTGCGGCGGGGGGCGTTCGATCCCGACCTCGACCTAACGGCGGCGCTGGACGTGATAGGCCTGGACGAGGAACTGGACGCGGTGCTGGAAGGGCTGGTGGAATGAACGACGGAATGAAGCTGCTTCTGGGCCTGATCGTCATCAGCGTGCTTCTGTTCATGTTCGGGCACTGAGACCGCGAAGGGGTCTCGGTGCCCATCCCGGGCTTGACCCGGGTCCTCGATCGACCTGGTCGGACGGTCCGGCAGATCGCAAACGGTCCCGGGTCGAGTCCGGGACACGCCCGTATCAACTCGGATCCCGCCATCGGTTGACGATCGGGTAACGTCGATCAAGCCAGAACGCCCGTTGCGTCAGACGCGCGCCGGGCGCGGACTGGAACCGCTTGTATTCGCTGGCATAGATCAGCGATTCGATCTTCTTGACGATTGCCCGATCGTGCCCCGCCTCCACCACCTCGCCCACGGACTGCTCGCCGTCGATCAGGCGTTCCAGGATGTCGTCCAGCACCGGATAGGGCGGCAGCGAATCCTCGTCCTTCTGATCCTCGCGCAACTCCGCGCTGGGCGGCTTCTCGATCACGCGGGGCGGGATGACAGTGCCGGGCGGCCCTTCGAACCAGTCCACGTGGTTCTGGTTGCGCCACCGGCAGGCCGCGAAGACCTGCATCTTGTAGAGGTCCTTCACCGGGTTGTAGCCGCCCGACATGTCCCCGTAGATCGTGGCATAGCCCACCGCGACCTCGGACTTGTTGCCCGTGGTCAGCAGCATCGCACCGAACTTGTTCGACAGCGCCATCAGCAGCAGGCCGCGCAGGCGGGACTGGATGTTCTCCTCCGCCAGATCCGGCTCCGTGCCGGCGAACAACTCCGCCAACGCTTCGGTCACCGCCGCCCTCGGCCCCGAGATCGGCAGGGTGTCCAGCTTGGTCCCCAGCGCGCGGGCCACGCCCTCCGCGTCCTCCAGGCTGTGCTGCGAGGTGTACTCGCTGGGCAGCATCACGCAATGCACGTTCGCGGGGCCCAGCGCGTCGGCCGCGACCGCGGCCACGATGGCACTGTCCACGCCGCCCGACAGGCCCAGGAGCGCGCGGTCGAACCCCGCCTTGCGCATGTAGTCGCGCGTCGCCAGCACCATCGCCTGATAGTCCGCGCCGACCCCGTCGGGCTGCGGCGCCTTGCGCCCGTCCTCGGCCCGCCAACCCTCCGCCGTGTCCCGGAAGGTGACCGTCTCCTGCGCCGTCTCGAAGGACGGCAGGTGATGGGTCAACTGCCCGCCGGGGTTCAGCACGAAGCTGGCCCCGTCGAAGATCTGGTCGTCCTGCCCGCCCACCAGGTTCAGATAGGCCAGCGGCAGCCCCGTCTCGACCGTGCGGGCGACCATGTGCGAATACCGCACGTCCTGCTTGCCGCGGAAGTACGGCGACCCGTTGGGCACGACCAGGATCTCGGCCCCTGTCTCGGCCAGCGTCTCGGCGACGTCGTCGAACCAGGCATCCTCGCAGATAGGGGTGCCGATGCGCACGCCGTTCACCGCATAGGGTCCCGCGATGTCGCCCGAATGGAAGTATCGCTTCTCGTCGAACACCTTGTAGTTGGGCAAGTGGTGCTTCAGCACCTCCGCCACGACCTTGCCCCGGTGCGCCACGATCCACGCGTTGAAGGGCTTCACGCTGCCCGGCGGCCAGACGGCCAGGCCCACGCCCAGCGCGGGCCCGTCGGCGCAATCGGTCACCAGCCGGTCCAGATGCGCGGTGGCGTCGGCCACGAAGGCGGGCTTCCGGATCAGGTCCATCGGCTGATAGCCCGTCAACGCCATCTCCGGGCACGCGACCATGTCGGCGCCCGCGTCGCGCGCCGCGGCCCAGGCCTCGCGGATGCGGCCGGCGTTGCCGGACAGGTCGCCCATCACGGGGTTCAGTTGCGCCAGCGACAGGCGGAAGGTGCGTGGTGCATCGGTCATGGCCCGCGACCTAGCCCGCCGGAGGGCGGGGGGGAAGGCGGCGCGGGCTGCGGCGGAACGGCCTGCCCGGTTGCCCCCGGTCCCCCCCTGACCTAGCGTGCCCGCGGATGGGAAAGACCGAGGGTGTGCCATGTTCCGTATCGTCGTCCTGGGGGCCATCCTGGCCACGGCGCCCGCCGCCGCGCAGGAGGTGGTGACCAAGCAGTACGCCGGTGGCGGCGTCTACGAGGGGACGTTCCGGGACGGCCTGCAGCACGGCACGGGGACCTACACCCTGCCGTCGGGCTACGAGTACACGGGCGATTGGGTCGACGGAGAGATCCGCGGCGACGGGCGCGCGACGTTCCCCGACGGGTCCGTCTACGAAGGGCAGTTCGCCGCCGGCAAGCCGGAAGGGCGGGGGCGGATCACCTTCGCCGATGGCGGCACCTACGACGGGGACTGGGTCGATGGCCGGATCGAAGGGCAGGGCACCGCCCGCTATGCCAACGGGTCCGTCTATGTCGGCGGGTTCCTCGATGCGGTCCATCACGGCCAGGGCGTGCTGGAGGGGGAGGACGGCTATCGCTACGACGGGGGCTGGTCGCAGGGCGTCAAGCAGGGCGAGGGGTCGATCACCTATTCCGACGGCTCCACCTATGTCGGCGGGATGGAGGACAACCTGCGCTCCGGCACGGGCGTCCTGACCACGCCGGACGGGCTGACCTACGACGGCGAATGGGTGCAGGGCCGGATCGAAGGGCGGGGGACGCTGACCCAGCCCAACGGCGACGTCTATGTCGGTGAGCTGGTGGACGGCCGCCGGCAGGGCGACGGGACCGTGACCTATGCCAACGGCGACGTGTACGAGGGCCGGTTCGAGGACGACCGCCGCCACGGTCAGGGCACGTTCACCGGGACGGACGGATACGTCTATGTCGGCGAATGGGCGGACGGGCGCATCGCGGGCGAGGGGCGCGCGACCTATGCCGACGGGTCTGTCTACGAAGGGTCGTTCGCCGACGACGTGGCGGACGGGCAGGGGCGGATCGTGTATGCCGACGGATCGACCTACGAGGGGGAATGGTCGGGCGGCCTGATCGACGGTCAGGGGCGGGCGGAGTATCCAAACGGCCTCGTCTACGAAGGCGGCTTTCGGGAAGCGCGCAACCACGGCCGGGGCGTGATGACCGCGCCGGACGGGTACCGCTACGACGGGGAGTGGCGCGACGGTCTACGCCATGGGCAGGGCACCGCCACCTATGCGGACGGCACCGTGTACGAAGGCACCTTCGTGGACGGCGAACGCGACGGGACGGGTCGCATCGAGATGGCGGACGGCTTCGTCTACGAAGGCGGCTGGTCGGACGGCGAGATCGACGGCACCGGCACCGCGACCTATCCGAACGGCGACGTCTACGAGGGATCTTTCGTCGCCGGCCGCCGCGAGGGTCCCGGCACCATGCGCTATGCCACCGGCCAGGTCGAGGACGGCGAATGGCAGGGCGGCGACTTCGTGCTGGACGGGTCCGTGGTCGAATAGGGGCCGTTCGCACCGAACACGGCTGCGCCGAAAGAACCGGACCCGCATCGCGGGCCGTTCGGGGCCGGTCGCCATGCACGGTTCGGGGCGCGCCCTCCACGTCCATTCCACGGGTCGATGCGCCCACGGGACCTTGCGCTACCACGCTTTGGGAAAGCCGCCGCCCGTGCCGCGATAGGCCGGGGTCGATCGACACGGGGTGTCGGCGGGTTCCGGATGGCCTTGACCCTATCTCGTTATATTCTCGGACGTGATCCGCTGCGGCGCCTATGGGTTTCGCGTGACCGACGCTCATCATCCCCATGGCCGACCCGTTCGATCCGATGCCGCGGATGGCCCGCGTTCGGCCGTCCATCCGCATGCCCGCACGTCCGAGGCTGGAGACCTGTCCTCCGAGCTGTCGGTCTGGCTCGACCTCCTGCGGACCCTCGCCGCGCTCGTGGTCGTCCTGGGCCATGCGGGCAACCTGCGATTCACCGATGGCGACCTCGGCTGGGTCCGGTCCTGGACCCTCGCCCCCGATGCGGTGGTGGTCTTCTTCGTGGTATCGGGCCTGGTGATCGGCCGGGCCGCTGCGCGTGATCGGACGTGGGGCACGTACGCCTTCAACCGCCTGACCCGGCTGCTCGGCGTCGTCGCGCCCGCGCTGCTGCTGACCCTCCTGCTGGACGCCGTGGGCCGCGCGATCGACCCGGGCGCCTACCCGCCGCGTCACTACACGGCGCTCCCGATCGTGGAGTTCCTCGTCCGCGGCCTCACCTTCTTGCAGCAATGGCGCGGTGCGGGGGCGCCGGTGCAACTTGGGTCGAACGCGCCCCTCTGGTCGCTAAGCTTCGAGGCGGCCTACTACGTCCTGCTCGGCACCGCCCTGTTCCTGTCGGGCTGGGTCCGCGTCGCGGCGCTCGCGGCGCTCGGGTGGCTGTTCGGCCTGTCCATCCTGCTGCTGCTGCCGACATGGCTCGCCGGGCTCGGCGTGTGGCATGCGATCCGCAGCGGACGCGTGCCGCGACGGCGCGCGGTCGCCCTCCCGCTCGCGATCCTTCCGATCGCCGCACTCGTCGCGGCCAAGCTTTCCCATGTCGACGAGGCGCTGCTGCGGGCGACCCCGGACTGGCTGGGCCCTATACGGCACGTCCACGTCTTCGACTTCGGGCAGGAGGTCCTATGGAACGGCTTGATCGCCCTCGCCCTGGCGCTGCACCTGCTGGGCATGGCCCGCGTCGCGCCGTCCCTCGGTGGGGCCGCGATCCGCGCGATCCGCTGGTGGGCAGGGGCGAGCTTCTCGATCTACGTCATGCACTATCCGGTCATGCACCTCATGGATGCGGGCCTGCCGGAGGACGTGCCGGGAAAGGCCGCGCTCTTCGTCGTTCTGCCGATAGCGCTCTGCCTGCCCTTCGCCGCCGCGTTCGAACGGACGCTCCCGCAGTTGCGGCGGATGGTTGCACGCGCCAATCGACGGTAAGGTGCTGGTCGCCGTCGCGCCGCACGGTCACGTCGCCGTGTCCCGCCCATGCAGCATCGGCGGCGGCGGACGGGATCGGCCACGGCCTGGCGTTCATGCCCCCGGCAGCCACCCCCGGATCCGTTTCCACACCTCCTCCGCCTTGGGGTCGTCGCTCACGTCGACCACGGGCAGGCCGGCCCGCTTCAGCGCGTCCTCCAGGGCGCGGTCCATCGGTTGGTCGCGCAGCAGGGCCACGCGGGGACGGCCGCCACCGTCGGCGACCACCATCTCGGCCACGATGCCGTCCAGCGGGGCGCCGCGAAGGATCGCGGACAGGGCCACGCGGGCGTGCAGGGTGCAGGTCGGGGCCTCGACCTCCAAGCGGTCGGCGATCAGCGCATGGACCATCAGGGACCGGGCCGGCAGCATCGGGTGCAGGGTCAGCGTTCCCTCCACCCGCGCGGCGGCCTTCGCCGCGGCGGGAGCGGTCGCGGCCTCCGCACCGGCGTCCTGGGGCCAGGGGCGGGGCCGCAGGCGTCCGATCAGGGCGCGCAGGCGGTTCGTCACGTCCGTGGCGATCCGCGTCCCAAGGGGCAGGCGCTTCAGTTCCGGGGCGACCTCCGACGTCGCGTCGCGGCGGGCGCGGGCCTTGCGCCGGCCTTCGGCGATCACCGCCTTCATGACCGCCTCGTCGGGCAGGCCGTGACCCCACCCGTCCTCCCACGATCCCGATCCCGTGCCCTGCGGCTTGCGGGGGGCGGCGACCGGCGTCGCCATCTTGGCGGCCGCCTCCGCGTCGATGCGTTCGATCTGCATGGCCTCGCCTTCCGCGCTGGACGCCGTCACGCCCGGTCATCGCCGTCGGGCGGGGCCGAATTGGGGCGAAACGTCGGTGATGCTGCGGGCATGTCCGCGGCGCCGCATCCCATCGGGGCCGGGGGCCGTCGCCTCGCCCGCGATGGCCCTCGGGCGCCGGATCAGACCCGTTCGCCCGCGTCCAGCCTGGCCAGGATCCTGTCGCCGTCTGCGATGACCGTCCGGCGGCGGTCCTCGTCCATGCGGTCCCAGGTCCGGTACATCTGCGCCATGCGGGGGTTCGACTGGAACCGGTCGCGATGGCGGTCCAGGAAGTGCCAGTAGAGCAGGTTGAACGGGCATGCGCCGTCGCCCGTCTTCTTCGTGACCGAATAGCTGCAATGCTTGCAGTAGTCCGACATCCTGTTGATGTAGTTGCCGCCCGAAACGTAGGGCTTCGACCCGACCACGCCCCCGTCGGCGAACTGCGACATCCCGATCACGTTGGGGCTCTCGACCCATTCGTAGGCGTCGGCATACACGATCAGGTACCACTCGCTGACCTGCTGCGGGTCCAGTCCGGCCAGCAATCCGAAGTTGCCCGTGACCATCAGCCGCTGGATGTGGTGGGCATACGCCTCCTCCATCGTCGCGGTGACGCATTCGGCCACGCAGTGCATGTCCGTCTCGGCGGTCCAATAGAAGTCGGGCAGGTCGCGTGAATGGCCCAGCTCGTTGCGCTGCGGATAGTCGGGCCCTTCGAGGAAATAGACCCCGCGGATGTATTCCCGCCATCCGATGATCTGTCGGATGAAGCCTTCGGCCGCGTTGATCGGGACGTTGCCGTCCTTCCACGCCCGCTCGGCCGCCTCGCAGACCTCGCGCCAGCCCAGCAGGCCCGCATTCAGATAGACCGACAGGATCGCGTGGTACAGGAACGGGGCGCCGGTCACCATCGCGTCCTGGAAGTCGCCGAACTTGGGCAGGGACCGCGCCACGAAATGGTCCAGCGCCTTCAGCGCGCCCGGACGGTCCGTGGCGAACCAGAACCCGTCCAGGCTGCCATATCGGTTGCCGAAGGTGGTGCGGACCAGATCCAGCACGGCCTGCGTCGTCTCGTCGGGCTCGAACTTCAGGGGGCCGTCGGCGTCGGACACGTCGTCGGGGGCGGGCTTGCGGTTGTCGTGGTCGTAGTTCCACTTGTCGCCCGCGGGCCTGCCGTCCGCATCCATCATCAGGCCGGTCCGGCGGCGCATGTCGCGATAGAACCATTCCATCCGCAACTCCTTGCGCCCTCCGGCCCAGGCCTCGAACGTGGTGTGGTCGCACAGGAAGCGGTCGTCGGGGAACAGGTGGACGGGCAGGGGCCCGTCCTCCAGCGCGGAGATCAGGCGGAACTCGCCCGGTTCGGTCCCGATGGCCTCCGTGGCGCCCGTGGCATGGGCGGCGCGCAGCAATTCGCCCGGGATGGAATGCGTGTTCTCCGGATCGTCCAGCGTCGTGTAACGGACGGTCCAGCCTTCGCGCCGCAGGTGATCGGCATGCTTGCGCATGGCCGCGAACAGGAACGCGATCTTGCGCGGGTGGTGGGCGACGTAGTCCGTCTCGGCGCGCACCTCGGCCATGACGACGGTGTCGGTGTCCTTCGATCCCTCCCGCAGGGCGGACAGATCGTCGGACAGTTGGTCCCCCAGCACGAGGATCAGCCGCCCTACCATTCGATCGCTTCTCCGGCATAGTCGAAGAACCCGCCCGATTGCCGGGGCGTCAGCCCATCCAGCACGTCGAGCAGCCTGGCCGCGCTGTCCGCGGGGGCCAGCTTCTTCGCGGTGTACCCTTCGGTGAACGGCGTCTCGACGGTGCCGGGGTGCAGGGCCACCACGACGGCGCCCTTGCGCCTGCGCCCGATCTCGATGGCCGCGCCGTGGACGATCTGGTTCGCGGCGGCCTTCGACGCGCGATAGGAGTACCACCCCCCCATCCGGTTGTCGCCGATGCTGCCCACCCGCGCCGTCAGTACGCCGACCTTCGCGTCGTCCGTCAACTTGCCCGCGACCGCTTGCAACGCCAGCGCGGGACCGATCGCGTTGACCGCGAAGGTCCGCGCCATCGCATCGGCGTCGATGGCGTCCAGCGACTTCTCCGGCGTGTGCCCGTCGGGCGCCAGTATGCCTGTGGCGATCATCAGACGGGCGAAGGGTCCCGCCAGCGGGTCCAGATGCGCCGCGACGGAGGCAGGGTCGGCGACGTCCAGACCGTCGTGGGACCGCGACAGGCGGGCCACGTGATAGGTCGCCGCCAACGCATCCGCCAGCGCCGCCCCGATCCCGCCCGAGGCGCCGATGACGAGTGCGTTCTCCATGATCCGCGACCTAGAGGACGCATCGCCCCGGTCCAGGCAAGACGGGGCTTCACATCCGCATCCGTTTCCGTATCCTGGCTGTCATGACCACGACCCTGTTCCTGGACCTTCTTCTTAGCCGCTCCTGAGCGTGCCCATCGGCGCGACCGCTCGGGAGGGTTTCAGCGCCGGCCAAGAAGACACCCAGGTACACAGGATCCCGCCCATGACCCAGCCCGACAAAGCCCGCATCAAGATCTTCGACACCACCCTGCGTGACGGCGAGCAATCCCCTGGCGCGACGATGACCCACGACGAGAAGCTGGAGATCGCCTCCATGCTCGACGAGATGGGGGTCGACGTCATCGAGGCCGGCTTCCCCATCGCGTCCGAAGGGGACTTCGCGGCCGTAAAGGCCATCGCGGAACAGACCGAACGGGCCACGATCTGCGGCCTGGCCCGCGCCAACGTCCGTGACATCGACCGGTGCTGGGAGGCCGTGCGCCATGCGCGGCATCCGCGCATCCACACCTTCATCGGCACCTCGCCCCTGCACCGGGCCATCCCCAACCTGACGACGGACGAGATGGCCGACCGCATCCACGACACGGTCACCCACGCGCGCGACCTGTGCGAGGACGTGCAATGGTCGCCGATGGACGCCACGCGGACGGAATGGGATTACCTGGCGCGCGTGGTCGAGATCGCGATCCGGGCGGGCGCCACCACGATCAACATCCCCGATACGGTCGGCTACACCGCGCCCGTCGAATCCGCCGACCTGATCCGCCGCCTGATCGCGGAGGTGCCGGGCGCGGGCGACGTCGTCTTCGCGACGCACTGTCATAACGACCTGGGCATGGCGACTGCCAACGCGCTGGCCGCCGTCGAGGGCGGGGCGCGGCAGATCGAATGCACCATCAACGGCCTGGGCGAACGGGCGGGCAACACCGCGTTGGAGGAGGTCGTGATGGCCCTGAAGGTCCGCGGGGACATCCTGCCGTTCGCCACCGGCGTGGACACCCGCAAGATCATGGCCATCAGCCGGCGCGTCGCCGCCGTGTCGGGCTTTCCCGTGCAGTTCAACAAGGCGATCGTCGGCAAGAACGCCTTCGCCCACGAGAGCGGCATCCATCAGGACGGGATGCTGAAGAACCCCGAGAACTTCGAGATCATGCGCCCCGAGGACGTGGGCCTGTCTGCGACCACCCTGACCATGGGCAAGCATTCGGGGCGCGCGGCCCTGCGGTCCAAGCTGTCGGATCTGGGCTTCGAGGTGGCGGACAACCAACTGGCCGACGTGTTCGTGCGGTTCAAGGCGCTGGCCGATCGCAAGAAGGAGGTCTACGACGACGACCTCATCGCCCTGATGCAGGTCGAGGAGCGGACCGCCGAGGATCGGATCAAGGTCGGCTCGCTGCGGGTCGTGTGCGGCACCGAAGGCCCGCAGCAGGCGTCGCTGACCCTGTCCATCGACGGGCAGGACGCATCGGCCGACGCCACCGGCGATGGCCCCGTGGACGCCGCGTTCAACGCGGTGAAGGCGCTGGTGGACCACGGCGCGCGCTTGCAACTGTATCAGGTGTCCGCCGTGACCGAGGGGACCGACGCGCAGGCCACGGTGACCGTGCGCATGGAGGAGGCGGGCCGCATCGTCACCGGCCAGTCCGCCGACACCGACACCGTCGTCGCCAGCGTGAAGGCCTATGTCAACGCGCTGAACAGGTTGATGATGCGGCGCGGCAAGGTGTCGGGGGATCTGCCGGAGGTCAGCTATAAGGACGCGGGCTGAGACGGCGCCCGTCGGCGGTGTCCCGCCCTTCCGTCGCGCTCGGCGTTGCGGCGGGGGCGCGTTCCCCGTAGCGCCGCCCGTGACCGCGGTCCTTCGGAGCATTGCAATGACGTTCAACATCGACTGGAAGTTCATCGCGGGGCTCGAGGGGGCCGACAGGCTGACGGGCTATGTCCCGCTGGACGCGGCGGGCGCCGTCCTGGGCCAGTCGGGGGTCACAGTCTCGACCGGCTTCGACGTGGGCCAGCATTCGGCCATCCAGATCGACGACTTCTTCGGCAAGACCGATCCCGCGCTGGCGGCGCTGCTCAAGCCCTATGCGGGCTTGAAGCGGACGCAGGCCGTGGCCGCCCTGGCAAAGACGCCGCTGACGATCACGCAAGCGCAGTCGACGTTGATCTACACGACGGTCAAAACGCGGGCCGCCAACCAGATCGCCGCGAGCTACGACGCCGCGGTGGCCGCGAAGGCCGATCCCAAGCTGGTGCGCTTCCGCGCCCTCGCGCGGGAGGCGCAGACCGTGATCGCGTCCGTGGCCTTCCAGTACGGCGCCGACCTGAAGAAGGCCGCGCCCAAGTTCTTCCGGGCCGCCGTCGCGCAGGATTGGGCGACCGTCGAAACGGAGTTGCGGAACTTCGGCGACGGGTACCGCACCCGCCGCGGCAAGGAGGCCGACTACCTGACGCCGCTGGTGCCCAAGAGGACCGCGAAGGCGAAGACGCCGTGATCCGCGCCGCCCCCGCGTTCCTCGTCCTGGCATGGACGGCCGTACCGGCCTGGGCGCAAACCACGGATTGTCCGGGAACGCCGCTGCAATGCCTGGCCGCCGAAGCCGCGTTCCGCCTCGACGTCCAGCCGATCCTGGATCCCTGCGGCGCCGTCGGGACGCTGGTGGACCGCATGGACCTGTCCAGCTTCCCCAACTCCCGCGGTCCCCGGTTGGAGGCCGGTCAGCGTGCCGTGCCGTCGGAGATGTTCCTGCCCGTCGTCCTGCCGCTCTGCGCGGGCGTGGCCTTGATGGGGGACGGATGGGCCATGGGCCTGACGCCGCTGGGCCTGGCCGGGGGCGACCTGCTGGTGCTGATGGACGATCGCGCGATGAACGGCGGCACCTATGCCGGCGGGGCGCTGTTGGGCGTTCCGTTGGTCGACGGCGACGATCCGCTGCCCGTCACCGTCCTGTGCGACTGGGTGGACGATGCGGTCCCCGACGCGTCCTGTCTGGACGACTGAGAACCCGCCGCGCGGCCTGCGGATGCGGTCGCGCGTCACATCCACAAAATGTGGCCGAAATGCGACGCCCCGCCTTTCGCATGACGGCGGCTGCGATTAGGACGGGGGCAACGAGATCCGATCCACCGAGGTCGGACCGACCCGGAGTGGGACGAGGGGTAGCATGGGCATCTTCAGCAGCCTGTTCAGTTCGGACATGGCCATCGACCTGGGCACGGCGAACACGCTGGTCTACGTCAAGGGCAAGGGCATCGTCCTGAACGAACCCTCGGTGGTCGCCTATCACATGAAGAACGGCCGCAAGGAGGTCCTCGCGGTGGGCGAGGACGCCAAGCTGATGCTGGGCCGCACGCCCGGCAGCATCGAGGCGATCCGCCCCATGCGCGAAGGGGTCATCGCCGACTTCGACACCGCGGAGGAGATGATCAAGCACTTCATCCGCAAGGTCCATCGTCGGTCCACCTTCACGAAGCCCAAGATCATCGTCTGCGTCCCCCATGGCGCCACCCCGGTCGAGAAGCGCGCGATCCGGCAATCGGTCCTGGGCGCGGGCGCCCGCAAGGCCGGGCTGATCGCGGAACCCATCGCCGCGGCCATCGGGGCGGGCATGCCCATCACCGATCCCACCGGCAGCATGGTCGTGGACATCGGCGGCGGCACCACGGAGGTCGCGGTCCTGTCGCTGGCCGACATCGTCTATGCCCGGTCGGTCCGCGTCGGCGGCGACCGCATGGACGAGGCGCTGATCTCCTATCTGCGTCGCCACCAGAACCTGCTGGTCGGCGAGGCCACGGCGGAGCGCATCAAGAAGGAGATCGGCATCGCCCGCATGCCCGAGGACGGGCGCGGCGAGGTGCTGACCATCCGGGGTCGCGACCTCTTGAATGGGGTCCCCAAGGAGACCGAGGTCAGCCAGGCCCAGGTCGCCGAAGCCCTGGCCGAACCCGTGCAGGCCATTTGCGAGGCCGTGATGACCGCGTTGGAATCCACCCCGCCCGACCTGGCGGCGGACATCGTGGACCGGGGCGTCATGCTGACCGGTGGCGGCGCGCTCCTGGGCGAGTTGGACCTGGCACTGCGCGAGCAGACCGGCCTGTCCATCAGCGTCGCGGACGAGAGCCTGAACTGCGTGGCCCTGGGCACCGGCAAGGCATTGGAATACGAACGGCAGTTGAGCCACGTCATCGACTACGAGAGCTGACGGCGGCCCGAACCCGGCGGAGGGGCGACATGGCCCGCACGCGGTCCAGTCACGAGATCTACGGCAAGCCGGTCCGCCGGCTGATCGTCGCGCTGCTCTGCGTGGCGCTGGTGGGGCTCGTGCTGTTGTGGCGCATCGACAACGCGCGGGCCGAACGTATCCGCGCGGCCCTGGTGGACCGCGTGGTGCCCAACGTCGAATGGGCCCTGGCGCCGTTGACCTGGACGGGCCACCTGATCGCCGACTTCCAAGGCTATGCCCGCGTGTACGAACAGAACCGCGAGCTGCGGCGCGAACTGCAGCGCATGAAGGCCTGGCAGGAGGCCGCCATTCAGTTGGAGCAGGAGAATGCCCGCCTGCTGGATCTGAACAACGTCCGCCTGTCGCCCGACCTGACCTTCGTGACCGGGGTCGTGCTGACCGACAGCGGGTCGCCCTTCCGGCGGTCCGTCCTGCTGAACGTGGGCGCGCAGGACGGCATCCGCGACGGATGGGCCGCGATGGACGGGCTCGGCCTCGTGGGCCGCATCGCGGGCGTGGGCGACCGCACGGCCCGCGTGCTCCTGCTGACGGACGGCAACAGCCGGATCCCCGTGACCGTCAAGCCGTCCGGTCTGCGCGCGATCCTGTCGGGCGACACGACGGCGGCGCCGACGCTCGACTTCATCGAGGTGCCGGAGGACGTGAAGCCCGGCGACCGCGTGGTGACGTCGGGCGATGCGCGCGTGTTTCCCGCCGACCTGCTTGTGGGCGAGGTGTTCCTGGACCGGAGCCGCCGCCTGCGCGTCCGGCTGGCCGCCGACACGCAGCGGCTGGAATACCTGCGGGTCCTGCGCACGCGCGCGGCGTCACCGATCGCCGGCACCGGCGCCCTGATCGAGCCGCCCGCCGCACCCATCCAGGGGCCGCCCCCGCCGCCCGGCACCGCAGCCCTGGCCGAAGGGGGCGCCTTGTGATGGCCCCACGCACCGTCTGGGCGTTCCGCGCGCTGTTCGGCGCGCTCGCGACCGCGATCCTGTTCTTCGCCTTGTTGCCCTTCGGGCCGGGCGAGGGGGGGATCCCCGGTCCGGACCTGATGCTGTGCCTGGTGATCGCCTGGGTGTTGCGGCGTCCCGACTACGTGCCTTTGTGGCTGCTCCTGCCGCTGCTGTTGCTGGACGACGCGTTATTGATGCGCCCCCTGGGGCTGTGGACGCTGACCGTCGTCCTCGTGACGGAATGGCTGCGCCGCAGGGTCGATCACGGCGAGGCGCTGCCATGGAGCACGGAAACGGCGCTGGCCGTCGGTTGCATCGCCGTGGCCTTCGCCGCGAACCAACTGGCCCTGTCGCTCCTCCTGGTCCCTGCACCGCCGCCCCTGGGTGGGCAGGCGATCCACGCCGTCGCCACGATGCTGTTCTATTGGCCGGTGGCCATCGTCTCGCGGCTTCTGGGCGTCCGCCGTCTGGCGCCGGGCGAGTTGGACACGATGGGGGCCCGGGCATGAAGCGCAACCCGCAGGAGGCCCTGCTATCCGCGCGCGGCATCAGCCGCCGGGCCGCCGTGCTGGGCGGGTTGCAGCTGGGCGTGGCGGGCCTGTTGACCGCGCGGCTGGCCAAGCTGCAGCTGGACGGGGGGCAGGAGTTCCGCCTCCTGGCGGAGGAGAACCGCATCAACGTCCGCCTGATCGCGCCCGCCCGCGGCCTGATCGTGGATCGCAACGGCGTCGAGATCGCGGGCAACGAGCAGATCTACCGCGTGTCGGTCATCCCGGACGATGCGGGCGACGTGGAGGCGGTGATCGCGCAGCTCCGCGGCCTGATCCGCCTGGACGAGGATCGTCTCGCCAAGGCGCGGCGCGAGATGGCGCGCAGCCCGTCCTTCGTGGCCGTGACCCTGGCCGAGCGCCTGACCTGGGAGGAGCTGTCGGCCGTCGCGTTGAACGCGCCCGCGCTTCCCGGGATCACCCCGGAGGTGGGCCTAAGCCGGGTCTATCCGCGCCACGACGACTTCGCCCACGTGGTGGGCTATGTCGGGCGGGTGTCGGACCGGGATCTGGAGCGTGACACGACCGACGACCCGCTGCTGCGGGTCCCGCAGTTCCAGATCGGCAAGACCGGCACCGAGCAGGCGATGGAGGCCAGCCTGCGCGGCCGTGCCGGCAGCAAGCGGATCGAGGTCAACGCCGCGGGCCGCATCATGCGCGAGCTGGACCGCGAACCGGGCATCAGCGGGCGCGACGTGGTGATGTCGATCGACGCGGGCCTGCAGAACTTCACCCAGGCGCGGCTGGGGTCCGAGTCCGCCTCCGCGGTGGTGATCGATTGCCGCAACGGCGACGTCATGGCGGCCGTGTCGGCGCCCAGCTTCGATCCGAACCTGTTCGTGCAGGGCATCAGCCAGCCGGACTACGACGTGCTGCGCGAGAACGACCACCGGCCGTTGCACAACAAGATCGTCCAGGGCCTGTATCCGCCGGGCTCCACCTTCAAGATGGTCACGCTGCTGGCCGCCCTGGCGGCGGGCGAGATCACGCCGAACGAGACCGTGTGGTGCGGTGGGTCCACCCGCGTCTCCGGCCGCCGATTCCACTGCTGGAAGCGGGGCGGCCATGGGCACGTGGCCCTGAACGAGTCCCTCCGCGAAAGCTGCGACGTCTACTACTACGAGCTGGCGCAGCGGACGGGCATCGAGCGGATGGCCGCGATGGCCCGCAAGCTGGGCCTGGGCATCCGTCACGACCTGGAGATGACGTCGGTGTCCGAGGGGCTGATCCCCGACCGTGCCTGGAAGCGCAAGCGGCGGTCGGAGGAATGGGTCGTCGGCGACAGCCTGAACGCGTCCATCGGGCAGGGCTTCGTCCTGGCCTCGCCGCTGCAACTGGCGGTGATGACGGCGCGCCTGTCGTCGGGCCTGAACGTCAGCCCGCGCCTCGTGCGGTCGATCGACGGGGCGGCGCAGCCATCGGGCGTGCAGGGCACGCTGGACATACCACGCTCGCATTTGGACTTGGTCCGCCGGGCGATGTACGACGTCGTCAACAGCCCGCGGGGCACGGCGGGGCGGTCGAAGTTCGACCTTTCCGGCGTCAAATGGTCCGGCAAGACGGGCACCAGCCAGGTCCGCAACATCACCGCCGCCGAACGGGCCCGCGGCGTGTTCCGCAACGAGGACCTGCCCTGGGACCGGCGCGACCACGCGCTGTTCGTGGGCTATGCCCCGCACGACGATCCCCGGTACGCCGTGTCGGTCGTGGTCGAGCATGGCGGCGGCGGATCGAAGGCCGCGGCCCCGGTGGCGCGCGACATCATGCTCTATGCCCTGCACGGCGGCGTGCCGCCCCTGGAGGCCTATCCGTCCGGTCAGCGCGGCGAGGCGGAGGAACGCCTGGGTGCGCTGCGCCTGGCCCCCGTGGCGCCCGCGGGCGGGGGGCGTACGCGCGCATGAGCTATCTGGAATACAACGTCGCGCGCACGCCGTCGGGCCTGCGCAAGGTCCTGGCGATGAACTGGGCGCTGACGATCACCGTCGCCGCTGTGGCCGCGCTGGGGCTGCTCGTGCTTTATTCGGTCGCGGGCGGCTCGATGCGGCCCTGGGCGGAGGCGCAGATGCAGCGCTTCGCCCTGGGGCTGGCCGCGATGTTCGCGGTGGCGATGATTCCGATCTGGTTCTGGCGGAACGTGTCCGCGTTGTTCTACGCGCTGGGGCTGATTCTGCTGGTCCTGGTCGAGGTGATAGGGTCGAGCGGGGGCGGCGCGCAACGGTGGATCGACCTGGGCTTCATGCGCCTGCAGCCGTCGGAGCTGATGAAGGTCACACTGGTGATGATGCTGGCGGCCTATTACGACTGGCTGCCGCCGTCGAAGGTCAGCCGCCCGCAATGGGTGCTGGTGCCGGTCCTTCTGATCCTGCTGCCAGTCGCGCTGGTCGTGCAGCAGCCCGACCTGGGCACGTCGTTGCTGCTGCTGATGGGCGGCGGTGCGGTGATGTTCATCGCGGGCGTGCATTGGGCGTACTTCGCGACCGTCGTGGCGGCGGGGGTCGGCCTGGTGACCGCCGTGCTGAAGTCGAAGGGGACGGACTGGCAGATCCTCCAGGACTACCAGTATCGCAGGATCGACACGTTCCTGAACCCGGAGAACGACCCCCTGGGCGCGGGATACCACATCACGCAGTCCAAGATCGCGCTGGGCTCGGGCGGGCTGACGGGGCGGGGGTTCATGCAGGGCACGCAGGCGCGGCTGAACTTCCTGCCCGAGAAGCACACGGACTTCATATTCACCACCCTGGCAGAGGATTTCGGCTTCGCGGGGTCCCTGTCGCTGCTGGCGCTGTACGTGCTGATCGTGGCGTTCTGCGTGTGGACCGCGCTGAAGACGAAGGACCGGTTCGCGTCCATCGTGTCGCTGGGGGTGGGGGTGACGTTCTTCCTGTTCTTCGCGGTGAACATGGCGATGGTGATGGGCCTGGCCCCCGTCGTGGGGGTGCCGCTGCCGCTGGTCAGCTATGGCGGATCGGCGCTCTTGGTGCTGATGGTGGCGTTCGGGCTGGTGCAATCGGCCCATGTCCACCGCCCCCGCCTGCCGGGCGAGGGACAGCTCCTGCGCCGCTGACGCGGGTCGGGCAACTCGGATCGCGCTTCGCTGCGCTGCGGCATAAGTTTTCCGGATCGGGCCGGTTCGAGACCGTTTCTTGGTATCAGTCTGACCGAGAGCGCGGGGGGCGTGCAAGCCGGGGCGTTCGGTCAGGAAATGCGGGGGTTGGGCGCCGGTCGCGGGTGCGCCGGTGGCCGGGATGCGGCGGTCCTGCGGGGTGTACGACGCGTGTCTGCGTCGCGTCTGCGCTGCGTCTGCGGGGCGTCGGACAGGATCGCGTATCGCATCGGAGGTCGTCCGCCGTTCCGCTGCCCCCGCATCCCGGCGACCGAGGGGGCGCGACGCGGATGGGCGCGCGCGGACGAAGCGGACCCCCGGGTTCGGAACCGGCCGCGTGCATGGCGGTGGAGACGGGCCGTGTGCCGATCGGCCTAGAGGTCGACGGAACCGTCGGGGTTCGGCTTGGGCATCGGTTCGGGCGGGGGAAGGGGTTCCTTGCGGCGCAGGATGATGTCGCCGTTGGGCAGCATCTCGGGCGCGGCATAGGCGGACAGGTCGTCGAGGTCGCCCAGGGTGGCGCGCATCTGCTCCTCCAACTGCTTCAGGAGGGGCAGGGCCTCGCGGGACAGGTCTTCGAGGTCCCGCAACGCGGGCTCCATCTCCTGGATGAGGCCATCCATGAACAGGCGCATGCCCCGTTCCATCAGGCTGGACGGCTCGTCCTGCGCGGCGGCGGGCAGGGTCAGCAGACAGGCGGCGAGGGACAGGATGGCGCGTCGCATGGGGACGATGATGGTGCGGGCGCGGTGGGGGTCAAGGCGGGGGCATCGTCGGGACACCGGCCTCGACCCGCGAACGCATCGCATGGCCCCGGCCCCGCCCCGCGTGTCCCACTGGCCCCTGGACCCGCACCCGGCGGCGTCTTGGATCTCCGAACGGACCCCAACGGAACGGCCCGACCGTTCCGGCGGGCTGTCTCTTTGGATTGCACGCTAGGCGAACATCTCTTCGATCCGGTCTAGTGTGCGCCGCACCTCCGGCTGCGCCCGCCGGTCGGCATGGGTGACAATCCACTGCTCGTGGGTGAGTTCGGGGACGGCGTTGCCGACTCGCTCCAACTCGGCTCGCGCGTCCCCGAGGAAGTCCGGCAGCATCAGCCGCCCGAGCCCGGCGAGCGCGAGGTCGAGCGCGACGCGCGGGGTATCGGTCTGGATCGCCGCGTCTCGGCTTGCGCGTTCGGCGACCCACCGAGCGGACGGCGTGTCCGCGGCCACGACGATCCACCGATCCGGCGCGTCGGGGGCGGCGTAGGGCGCGAAGGCCACGTCGCGCAGCTTGCGACCTGCGAGGCCCGCCTCGATGGGTCGGCGTGCGCGAAAGCCGATGTCGGCCTCGCGCCGGGCGATAGACAGGACGGCCTCGCCCGCGAGGAGCCGCAGGCGCAGGTCGGGCGGATCGCCGGTCAGGGCGCCGGCGAGGGGCGCGAGCGCCATCATCGTGTAGGTTCCCGCCGTGATCCTCACGAGGGGCAGGGCCTCGCCCGGGCTAGGCCGGGTGACGCGTAGGATGCCCGCCTCGATCCCGGCAAGGTCGTCGAGCAGACGCTGCCCGTCCTCGGTCAGGTCGTAACCGTGGGTGCGGCGGCGAAAGAGGTCGCGCCCGAGCGCCTGTTCCAGCGCGCGCATTCGCCGGCCAAGGGTAGGACCGCTGACGCCCAGGCCCCGCGCAGCGCCCGCGAGGCCGCCGGCGCGCGCGACGGCGAGGAAGGCCGCAAGATCGTCCCAAGACGCTGAGTTGGCCTCACTTGGGCAGGGCTTGCTCGTTGTGCCCTTCGATTCACCCATGAACTGATCCGTTCGTCGCCGTCCGTTCAGCGAACCATGCGGGGCGAGTATCCTCGGGGCAACCAGACGGAACCGACATGACGCGCTACGCCCCCTTTCTCGCACTGCTCTTCGTGGGCACGCTCTCGATCTCGATGATCGTGCCGTTCATGGGCTTCTTTCTCGTGGAGGGGCTGGAGCGCGATCCGTGGGTCATCAGCGTCTATGCTGGCGCGGTCGCAGTGATCGTGGTGGTGCTCAACAAGCGTTTCGCGCGAGCGATGGACGCCGGGGTGCCGGCCTTCCGAATGGTCGGCGTCGCGGCGGTCGGCTCGTTGGTCGCGGCCGGGTCGCTCGCTCTCGCGCCGATCCTACCCGTCATGCTGACCTTGGGCATCGCAGGCTTCGGCGCAGGGTCGAGCGCGCTCTCCACGATGTTCTCGCTCGGCACGCTCGTGGCAGCCCGAAGCGGCATCGAAGGCACTACGTTCAACGCTTTCATGCGTGCGACCACCTCGACGGCGTGGATGATCGGGCCGGCCGCCTCCTTCGTGATCGCGGATCGTTTCGGTCCGACCGTCGTGTTCGATGTCGTCGCGGCCGTAGTTCTCGTGTGGATTGTCCTCTGGTTGGCTGTCACGCCGCGCGAGGCGGCAGCGAGGCACGCTGGCTCAGCCACCGGAGGGAACGAGACGTCGATGTCACCCGGACAGCGCACGCCCGACACGGCCCTCTGGATCGCGGGAGCCTTCGTCGGCTGCCTCGCGGCCGCGCACTTCCTCACCTTCACCGCGCTGCCGCTCTTCTTCGTGCGCGAAGTCGGCCTTCCGGGCTACGCCCCTGGCAACGCCTTCTCGGTGAAGACAGCCGTCGAGATCGTCGCCATCGCCTGCACGCCGTTTCTGATCGCCCGCTTCGGCCTACGCCGGTCGCTCACAGCGACGGCGGTCCTGGCGGTGGGGGCGATCCTCTTCCTCGCCTCGATCCAGACCTACGGGCAGATGCTCGTCGGCGCCGCGTTCGAAGGGCTCTATTACGGCCTCTTCTCCACCCTCGCCATCGGCTGGGTGCAGTCCCTCGCCCCGGACCGCCCGGCCCAGGCGATGGCGGTCTACTGGAACGCCACGATGACGACGAGCGTCCTCGCCGGGCCCGCCGCGGGGCTGATCGCCCAGGCCGCCGACTTCCGAACGGCGATCCTCGTTGGCGCAGGGATCGCGACCCTCGCGCTCGCCGTCATCGCCTTCGGAAGCAGGCACCGGGCGATGCAAGCCGCGGAGGCTCCCTGAGCTTTCGAAACGTTCCACCGGCTATACTGCAAAGCTAGATGTTCTTACCCGACATATCGATCGCGCACCGTTTCTACTGAGAATTGATCTTCCGCCAAGCGCCGGGGCCGAGGCCGTGCGCGGCCTTGAAGCGCCGCGCGAAGGCGGCGGGGGAGGCGTAGCCCACCCGCTCGGCGATCTCCTCGACGGCCATGTCCCTGCGCCGGAGATGGGCTGCGGCGAGCGTCAGGCGCCAGGATGCGAGGTAGGTCGCCGGGGGCTGACCGACGAGCTTGGCAAAGCGCGCGGCGAAGACCGTCCGGGACAGGCCCGCCTCACGGGCTAGGAGCGGCAGGGTCCACGGCGCGGCGGGATCGCGGTGGATCGCGGCGAGCGCGCGCGCGAGGGGCCGGTCCGCGAGGGCGACAAGGAAGGCGGTCGAGGTCTCGTGGCCGGTCGCCGCGCGCCGGACGGCCTGGATCAGCAGCACCTCGATGGTCCGTGTCAGGATCGCGCCCGCGCCGTTCCCCATGCGGCCCGCCTCCAGGGTCAGGAGCCGGAGGGCGGCTGCCGCCCAAGGATCGCCCCCGAGATCGCGCTCTTGCAGCACCATCGCCGGGGGCAACGCTTCGAGGATCGGATGCCCGCCGTCCGCCTCGCAGTAGCCGCACAGGAGCGACGCGCCGACCAAGCCGTCGCCGGTCCGCAGCACGCCGTCGATCAGCGCGCCCGCGTCCAACAGAGCGACCAGCGGCATGGGCTCGCCGATGGCGTCTCCGCCGCGCAGGACCTGCGCCGCCCCGTGGGGGATCAGCGCGAGATCGCCCTGCGCGAGGGCGACGGGATCGTGTCCGGGAACGGCGACGGTGCAGGCCCCGTGCCGGACGAGGTGGACGCGCACGACCTGCCGCTCGGCCGGAACGGCCACGGCATCCTCCGCCCGCAGCTCGGCGACGAAGGAAAGGCGGCCGCGCAGGCGTAGGGTCTCGAAGATGTCGCCGAGGAGGTCGTGACGCATGGCCGGAGCATATGCCCCCGGCGGTCGCCCTGTCCCGCGTGCCGGACGGGTGGGCGGGAATGACGGACGGTCGGGCCGTGCGCGGACGGGCCGGTCGAACGAAGACGAAGACCGTTCCATCGACCGTCGGAGACCGGGTTGCCCCTCGAGACCGCCATCGCCCTGATGGGCTTCGCCTTCGTCATGTCGATCTCGCCGGGGCCGGGCAACTTCCTCTTGCTGTCCTCGGGTGCGACCTTCGGCTTCCGGCGCTCCGTGCCGCTCGTGCTGGGGATCTCGCTCGGCTTCCTGTCGATGGTCGCCGTGATCGGGCTGGGCTTCGGGCAGGTGCTGCGAGCCCATCCGAGCATCGTCACCGCCCTAAAGGTCGCCTGCGCGGCCTACGTCCTCCACCTCGCCTCCAAGATTGCCCGCAGCCGCGCGATCCCGTCCGGCGGAGGGCGAGCGGTCGGCGCGCCGGTCAGCTTTGTGCAGGCGGCGACGTTCCAGCTCGTGAACCCGAAGGCGTGGGCTGTCGCCCTGATCCTGCCGGTGACCTACATCGTGCCGGACGCCTACCTCGTGAGCCTCGCTGTCCTGATCGCGCTGTTCTTTGTCGTGAACGTGCCTGCCATGTCGGCATGGGTGGTGGCAGGAGCCTCGCTGACCCGCGTGCTGGCGGCCGGCAATCGCATCGCGTGGTTCAACGGCGCGATGGCGCTGCTTCTCGTGCTGTCGATGGCGTGGATGCTCTTCGGTGCCGGCGCGTTCGGGGAACAGGATCGCTGAACATCTAAACGGGCATGGCTTTGCGTGGCCATCTCCCTTCACTCGATGACGAGCGAACGGATCAGACCATCCTCTCCCTGAAGGGTGATCATGCCGCTCGCGCGGTAGGTTCCAGCTTCGTAAACGAAGGCAGCGGTCGTTGTCCTGCTCTGCGTCGCCACGCCCGAGACGACGTAGCCCCCGCCACTCGCGATCACCGCGTCGCAGAACCAAGGGATTCGGTCGCTCAGATCCCGCCCGAGGTCGATGAAGCGGGCGCCCGGGGCGAAGGTGGCCTCGCAGGCGGCGATGTCGCCCGCCTCGAAAGCACCGACATAGGCCTCCAGCGCGGCGCGGTCAGCCGATGCGGCGCCGGGGATCAAACAGCCGGCGCAGATGGCAGCGCGAAGTGGGGTCAGAAGCATATCTCTCTTCCCAAGCAGTCGAATGTGATCCGAGCAGGCGCGCCGGTCCGCGCGAAGCGGTCGAGCAGACCGCGCGACAGGATGAAGTCCTCCGCCCGTCGGTCGAGGTGGCACGCGTGGCATTCCGCGATGTCCAGATCCGGTGTTCGAGCACCTGTGCGTGGGTCGAACCCGTCCATCCTCCAGCGGCCGTCCTCCGTCGGCTGGCCGAACAGCAGGCCGGTCGAGGTTGGCACGTCCTCCCTGCCCCAACCCGTCGACTTGACCGCGACGTGGACATCGTTCTCTGAGGCTCCGCGGACGAGATGACCAGAAGCCTCGCGTAGGCCGTCCGCGTGCGGGGCGAAGGACTCGATGGCGAAGATGGCCCCATCTGGAAGACGACGCTGCGATCGCCAGACCTCCAGCGTGCGCGGATCGACATAGAGATCGTAGACCTTCCCGTCGCCGCGATCCACGATCGCATAGCGATGCATGGCCTCGCGGAACTCGGGTCCGACGCGTTCCGTCGGCCCATCGCGCGGCTCCGCCATGGCAGCGCGCTGCGCCGTGATTCCGGTGACCACGGCGATTGCCACGGCCAGAGCGATCGCGGGACGGCGGGCGGATCGGAAGTCGGTCATCGACGGGTCCTTCGGCAGGTGGCCCAGACCGCCATGCGGCGATCTGAGCCAGTCGGAGCGCTCAGTGCGCGGCAAAGTGCGCCGCCACTGTGTCCGCCGCTTCCTCGACCGCGTCCGGGCGGTCGTAGAAGTCGAACTGCGTTACCTCGGACAGCCATCGCTCGGTCGCCTCGCCGGGCAGGGCGGCCACAAAGGCGCGCACCCCGTCGGGGATCGCCGCCGCGTCCGAGTGGACGATGGCCAGCGGGCGGTCGAAGGAGGCCGCGCCGTCGACAGGGTGGTAGGACAGCCAGTCGTCCCAGCCGGCGTTGTTCCACCGATTGTCGTAGGCCGGCACGGCGCCGCGGTCGGCCTCGTAGTAATAGCCCCCCACCGGCATCAGCACGCCTTCGGCCCCTTCGGGTCCGGCGGCGGGGATGAGCTGTCCGCCTTCGGCCTCGGCGGTCGCGGCGACCTGCATCAAGCCTTCGACGCCTTCGGAGCCGCCGTAGACGGCTTCGACGAGGGCGCGGTCCTGCAGCCACGGCGCCACGAGGCCCACGGACGCGATCCGGTCATCCCCGCGCGTCGCGTCCACCATATAGCCAGCCGATGCGCAGATGCCGAGCCCGTGGATCTCGCCGACTTGGGCAAGCCCCGCGACGTGGTCGATCGCGGCGCGGATGTCGGCGGTCTTGGCAGCCGGGTCCTCGATGAAGCGACCGCCCGCCCCGGTGTCGGGCAGATCGCCCGACTTGCCCCAGCCGCGGAAGTCGAAGGTCACGCCGATCAGGCCGCGCTCGGCCATCTCGCGGGCGTAGAGCGAAGGCATCTGCTCCTCGACGGAGGTCCACGCGCCGGTCACGATCACCGCATCCGTCGCCGCGCCATCCCAACCGTCGGGGTAGTAGAGCGTGCCCGCCAACGTCGCGCCGTCGTTCTCGAACGTGAAGGTCTCGGTGGTGATCTCGGCCATGGCGGTGCTGCCGAGCATGAGGGCAGCGGCGGTCAGGGCGTAGGGCTTCATCGGTCGTCTCCTCGGATGATCTGGACATCGAAGGAGCGTTCCGGGAAGGAAGCGGGTTCCAGATGGAGCCGAGCCTACGCGGAACTGCGTAGGATCGGGACGGTCACGTCGCCCTAGGATTGAGCTTAGTGTCAAGGGACACGCTTTCCTCCACCTGGTACTCCCCGCCGGGCTTGGGGTACGGGCGCCCGATCCCGGCGCCCGAGGCGGTATCGATCATGGCAGGTTCGGGCTGGCCGCCCTCTTGACGCCGTCGGGATCGACGGGGCCGAGCAGTGACTCCGCGTTCGCCGGCACCCTCACCCAGTCCCGACGGGCCGCCACCGCTTCGCCATATCGATGAACGTGCGCACGCTCGGAGCCATGTGACGCCTCGTGCGGTAGGCGAGATGGAAGCGCGGCAGCGGGGCGGTCCGTTCCGGCAGTACGTCGATCAACGCCCCCGCAGCGATCATGCCAGCCACCGCGCCCCTGTATGCAAGCGCCAGCCCGGCGCCCGCTCCCGCGAGGGCTGCGACGTCGGGCTGGCTGTCCACCACCGCGCGGAGCTTGGGCATCCGCACGACCCGTCCGGCGCTGTCCAAGGCGAAGCTCCACGGTGCCAGCCGGTTCGTGCCGCGGATGCGGAAGCAGATCCCGTCATGATCCGGCACTTCGTCCGGGCTCGCGGGAAGCCCCCTGCGCGCGACATAGGCGGGCGCGGCGACTAGGGCGGTCTGGACCTCGGGACCGATGGGAAGGGCATGGTGGTCGGCGTCGAGGAGGACTTCGCTGCGAACTACGAGGTCCAATCCCTCCGCCACCCCGTCGACGGGCGCATCCTCAAAGCGCAGGTCGAGCGCCACGGCGGGGTATCGCGCGAGATAGTCCGCCGCCAACGCCGTCAGGAAGAGCGGCCCCGCAGCGACGGGGGCCCCGATCCTCAGCGTGCCGGCCGGGTCGTCGTCGGACCCCAGCGACGCGATGAGATCCTCCAGCTCCGCAAGTGGCCTCTCGGCGTCGCGCAGCAGGCGGGTCATCAGATCGCTTGGGCGGACGCTGCGGCTGGTGCGCTCGAAGAGCCGCGCCCCGATCCGGTCCTCGCAGCGCCGTACGATCTCGGAGACGCGGCTGGGCGACAGGCCGTGGCGCGCCGCGCCCGCGCGGAAGCCGCCCGCCGTGGCCACGGCGCGCAGAACCCGCAGGTCGTCCAAGCTAAGATCGTTCGACATGCCGCACGCACCGTCCCGTGATTGTCCGGTTATCCTATAGCTCCGTGGTCGGTATCCAAGGGCCGACCATCACCGGAGGCCCCATGTCCCGCATCCACGAACACTTCGTCGTCCGCCTCAAGGACGAGGCCGCCGCGGCCCCCATCCGCGCCCGCGCGCGCGCCGCCTTCCTCGCTCTACCGGGGGTGGAGGACTGGCGCACGCACCGCTCGACGGACCCCGACCGCCCGACGCTCTTCGTCGAGACCTTCACCTTCGCCGATGCGCCCCGAGCGCGTGCGGCGGGGGCGCGCTTCTCGGAGATGGCGGAGACGCGGGCCCTCCTCGGGCAGATCGAGGAGATGATCGTGGGCCAGCATTTCACCGACGTGACCGAAGAGGAGACGGAATGAGCATCGACACCAATACCGACGCCGCCGCCCTTCGCGTCGCCGTGGCCGCGTGGATGGGTGCGCTGGACGGGGGCGACCTCGACGGCGTGCTAGACTGCTGCCACGACGACATCGTCATGGCCAACGGCGGTGCGCCCACGGCGAGAGGGATCGCCGTGATGCGCGAGCGCTACGCACCGCGGATCGCGGGCTTCGACATCCGCTCCGGCTGGGAGGAGGAGGCGTTGGTCGTCCACGGCGACACCGGCGTCGTCGTCGGCCGCTACACGGTGGAGATGACTCCCAAGGGCGGGGGCGACGCGCTAGAGGTCGGTGGTCGTGTGGCGCTGACCTACCTGCGCGGGACCGACGGGCGGTGGCGCATCCTTGCGGACGTGGACAACGACTGACCGTCAAGCTCCGCCCTCAGACAACCGCGATGGCCTCCACCTCCACGAGCAGGTCGGGCGCGGCCAACGCCTCGATCCCCACGCCGGTCACCGCGGGCAGCGGTCCGCCGAAGAGCGCTGCGAAGGGCGGCATCACCTCGGCCAGCCGCTCCGGCGTGAGGCCCACGACGAAGGCGCGCAGCGAGACCACGTCCGCGGGCGTGGCCCCCGCCGCCTCCAGGGCGATCCGCAGGTTCCGCGCGACCCGTTCTGCCTGCGCGCCGTGGCCCGCGGGGGCGGGCGAGCCTTCGGCGTCCATGGCCACCTGCCCCGACACGAACACCATTCGCCCCGGAGCGCAGGTCACGACCTGCGCGTAGCCTTGCGAGGCGGCGTCCGGCAGGGTGGGCGGGTCGATGCGGCGGAGATCGGTGGCCATGGAGGGCTCCTGTGCAGGTCTCAGCGGATCTGCTCGACCAGCGTCAGCCGGTCGGGCATCTGCCAGCTCTCGACGATGCCGCCGTCCTCGATGCGGTGGACGGCGATGGCCGAGAACTCGACCGCGCGGCCCGTGGCCGGGTAGCCGAAGACCTCGCCCGTGTGCGTGCCGGTGAGCGTGCCGATCACCGTCACCACGTCGTCCGCATAGTGCAAGCTGTCGATCGCGAACTGGATGTCGGGGATGCCCTCCTTGTAGACGTCGATCTCGGCGAGATAGCCCTCGACGTCGCGTGTGGGCCGCGAGGGGCTCTCGCCGTGGACGAACCACTCCTCGTCGACGAGGTCTTGGAAGAGCGCATCGTCGCGGGCGTTGAGCGCCTCGTAGTAACGCTCGACCATGTCGAGGGCCTGTCGCTCGTTCAGCAGCGGCGAGGCGAGCGCGTCGGCGAAATGGCCCACGTCCGGGGCGGCGGAGCGCAACCGCAGGTAGCCCAGCACGAGGTTGTCGCGCTTGGGGTCCAGCACGAGGATCTCGCCTTCGAACACGCGAAATTGCGTCAGCTCCTCGATGTTGGTGTAGTGGGACACGATGAGCAGAGGGCCGGAGCGGTTCTCGTCACCGTCCCACGCCGAGATGCGCGCCTCCAGCGGGGTCACGTCGGGGCTTCCTTGGAGGCTGAGCAGCAGGTTGAGGTCCGACGTCGTCTCGACCGGCATGGCCTCCGCCGCGCCTGCGTCGATCTCGGCGATCCCCTCCAGCATCGCGTCCACGGTCTGCTGGTTGCGGCACCATTCCGAGACGACGATCCGCGCGGGCAGGATGCCGTTGGACGCGAAGAGCGCGCCGAGATCGCGCATGTTGTCCATGCCCTCGGGCGACATGACCCGCTGGTTGGCGCAGTCGTCGGGCGCCACGTTCGGCTCGTCGAGCTTCGACCAGTCGGTCGGGCCGTGGCGCATGAGGAAGACGAGGTCGCCGCGGGTGAAGATGGGCCCGAGCTGCTGGTAGGGCTCGAAGCGCAGCCGGTCGCGCACCTCGCGCTCCATGCCGGCCGCCTGCGCCGCCTCCAGCGACATGGCCATCTCGCCCATATGGGTGCTGATCTGGGAGACGTTCGGGCCAGTCGCGGCGGAGGCCGTCTCCTGCGCGCCCGCGCCGATCGGCAGCGCCCCGCAGGCCAAGGCGGCGAGGCCAAGGCGAAGGGTGGTTCGAAGGGGGGTCATGTGCGGATCCTTTCTCCCTGTGGCCGGTCAGGCCGGCGTGAAGTCGAGCGCGATGCCGTTGATGCAGTGGCGCAGGCCCGTGGGCTCCGGGCCGTCGTCGAAAACATGGCCCAGATGCCCGCCGCAGCGGGCGCAGTAGGCCTCGATGGCCAGCCCCAGGATCGCCGGGTCGGGCCGCTGGCCCACCACGTCGCCCGCAGTGGCTTGCCAGAACGAGGGCCAGCCCGTGCCGCTGTCGAACTTGTGCGCGGCGTCGTAGACCACGTTGCCGCACCCCGCGCAGGCGTAGGCGCCCGGGCGCGTCTCGTCGTTGAGCGGCGAGGAGAAGGGCTGCTCGGTCCCGCTCTGGCGCAGGACGGCGTACTCGGCCTCGGTCAGGCGCGCGCGCCATTCGGCATCCGACAGCTCGATCGCGAACAAGCCCTCAGGCCGACCCGCCCCGAGGCGGGTCCACGCGAAGGCCCCCGCCGCGACAGCTGCCACGGCGCCGCCGCCGAGCAGCAGCGCGCGGCGGGACGTCGCCCCGCCGCTCATCCGCAGGGCCGCAGGCGGTTCGTGTCGCGGCTCCCGTTCTCGATGCGGATGGCAACCTGTGTGGCCCGGTCGAGACAGGACAAGTTTACCCCGTCCGAACCGGCGGAGGAGGTGCGCATGCCGGTCGGCGCACATGCGGTGAGGATATGGCCCGCCACGAGCGAAAGATGGAGGGATCGGGTCATGAGGTGTCTCCTTGGGAGTGGCGGCAGAGCCACCGGGCGAGGGTGCCCCACCCGCGCAGCGCGGCCTGCGGGGGTGGGTGCCGATGCCCCAGGGGGAAGGGGGCCTCGGCCTCGCGCCACGGGACAGGTGCGGCGCGAGACGATCGCGGCCCCGCAGGGCTGCGAACAGGAGGGGGTCAACTCATCAGCGCCTCGAACTTGATCGGCAATTCACGCGCGCGACGACCGGTGGCGTGATGGATGCCGTTCGCGATCGCCGCAGCGACGCCGACCTCCCCCAGCTCGCCGATGCCCCGCACCCCGATCGCCGAGGCGTAAGGGTCGTGCTCCTCGATGAAGGCGACGTCGATGTCCTGCGGAATGTCCGCGTTCACCGGCAGGTGGACGCCCGACAGGTTCTGGCTCAGGTAGCGGCCGTAGCGGGGGTCCATCGCGCTCTCCTCCAGCATCACGCGGCCATAGCCCCAGATGATGCCGCCGATCATCTGGCTGCGCGCCGTGACCGGGTTGAGGATGCGGCCCGCCGAGTAGCAGGCGACGCAGCGGCGCATCCGGGCGAGGCCCAATGCCTCGTCCACCTCCATTTCGACGAAGACAGCGCCCCATGTGTGCATGGAGTGGTCGCCCGCGCAGCCATGGGCGTCGAAGGGCGCGTCGCCGGGCAACTGGAACCCGCCTTCGCCCACCAGTTCCGATACGCCGTTGCGGCGCAGCAGGTCCGGCCATTGGTCGCGCGGCGGCACGGTCCCGCCCGCCAATCCCGCGATCCTGTTACGGAGGGTGTCGGCGGCGCCCGCCACGGCCGAGCCGACCGAGATGGTCGACGACGACCCGAAGGTGCCCCCCGTCTCGGGCAGGCCGGTGCGGCCCAGCACCATCTCGATGCCCTCGGCGTCGATACCCAGCCGCTCGGCGGCGATCTGCGGAAAGATCGTGCGGGTGCCGGTGCCGATCTCCTGCGTGCCGGCCTCGACGCGCACCGCGCCGTCCGCCGTAAGGCAGACCCGCGCGGCGGCGGCGAAGCGAAAGGTGGACATGATGGCCGAGGCCATGCCGGTGCCGATCAGGCGCGATCCCTCACGCCGCGCGCGCACCTCCATCGGGCGATCCGCCCAGCCGATGCGCCGCGCGCCCTCGGCATAGGCCTCGCGCAGGCGGTTCGACGAGAACGGCTTCTCGTTCGCCGGATCCACCTCGGCATAATTGGCCAGGCGCAACTCCAGCGGGTCCATGCCCAGTTCGTAGGACAGCTCGTCCATCGCCGATTCCAGCGCGAACATGCCCGGCCCCTCGTGGGGCGCGCGCATGGCCGTGGGCGTGCCGACGTCGGCCTTGCGGATGCGCGTGGTCAGCGCGAGGTTCGGCGTCGGGTAGAGGCTGCGCGTGCCCGCGTTGCCGAACTCGATGTAGTCGTCGAATTGCGAAGACACGCTCTCGGTGTCGTGGGCCACCGCGACCAGCTTGCCATCCGCGTCGGCGCCGAGCGCCACGCGGCTGCGCACGACGGGCTGGTAGCCGGTGTCGGTGTAGCACTGCGCGCGGGTCAGAGCGATCTTGACGGGCCGGCGGACGTCGCGCGCCGCCACCGCCGCCAGCACCTGATGCGGCCAGACGTAGCCTTTGGCCCCGAAGCCGCCGCCTGTGAAGGGACAGCGCACGTGGATCTGCCCCGGCTCCATCCCCAGCATCCCCGATAGGGCGTAGCGCACCCCGTAGGTCCACTGGGTGCTGTCGTGCATGTGCAGCTCGCCCCCGCGCCACTCGGCCAGGGTCGCGGAGGGCTCCATCATGTTGTGATGGCGCGTAGGCGCGACATAGACTTGGTCGACGGTAGCCGCGGCCCCGGCGAAGCCCGCCTCGAAGTCACCGCGCGCGGGGTCCAGCGCGCCCAGCACGTAGCCGTTGCCCTCGGTCTCGGGCACGACGGTCTCGGCGGTCTCGAAGACCACCGGGTCGCGGGCGTCGATGCGGACGTCCACGAGTGCCGCTCCCGCCTCGGCCTGCTCCAGCGTCTCGGCGAGGACGATCGCCACCGGCTGGCCCTCGTAGCGCACCGTAAGGTCGGCCATCGGCATGTAGGACTGCGCGGCGGGCGGCACGGAGGCCGCGCCCAAGTCCGGCATGTCGTCGGGCGTGATCACGCGGACGACGCCCGGCGCGGCCAGCGCAGCGGCCGTATCGATCGAGGCGATGCTGCCCCGCGCCACCGGCGAGGTCACCATGACCCCATGGAGCGTGCCCGAGGGCAGCTCCTCGCCGGCATACTTGGCAGCGCCGGTGACCTTGTCATCGCCGTCGTGGCGGCGCTCGGTCGAGCCGATGCCGGTGGCAGGTAGATCGACCGCCGCGCCATCGGGCGTCACGATCAGGCGGTTCACCCCGACGTCGACGTGGTGGACGTCCCGGACCTTCGCTTCCACGGTCATCAGATCGCTCCTCCGGCCATCATCACCGCGCGCGCGGCGGCGTTCGCCGCAAGGCGCGGCTTCCACTCCTGCCCCGGCAGGGGGCGGGCCTCTTCCATGGCGGCGTCCATCGCGGCCTGCACGGTCGCCTCGTCGAGCGCGGCGCCTTCCAAAGCGGCCTCGGCCCGCGACAGACGCCACGGCTTCTGCGCCACGGATCCGAGGGCCACGCGCGCCGAGCGGATCGCGCCGTCGGCGTGGTCGAGGCACACGGCAGCCGAGACCATCGCGTATTCGTAGCTCTCACGCTCGCGCACCTTGAGGTAGGCCGACCCGCGCGACGCGGCGTCGACCGGGATGCGGTAGCCCAGGATCACCTCGCCCGGGGCGAGGCGGGTCTCCTCGTCCAGGCCGCCCTCCTCCTGGGACAGGTGGAACTCCGTCATGGCGATCTCGCGTGCGCCGTCGGGACCCTGCACCTCGGCCACCGCGTCCAGCGCGGCCAGCGCCACCACCGGGTCCGAGGGCTGGGTGGCGACGCAATCCTGCGTCCAGCCGAGGATGGCCGCGCGCGAGAAGGGCTGGTCGAGCGCCGCGCAGCCGGTGCCCGCGACGCGCTTGTTGCAGGGCCAGGGCACGCGGGCCTCGTTGGCGGCCTCGACGCGGAAGTAGGGGCAGCGAGTGCGCTGCAGCACGTTGCCGCCGAGGGTCGCGCGGTTGCGCAGCTGCGCGGACGCGGCCTTGAGCGCGGCCTGCGCCAGGACCGGCGCGTCCGCGCGCACCAGGTCGGAGGTGCCGACCTCGTTGAGCGTGGCCAGCGCGCCCACCAGCAGCACGTCGCCGTCGCGCGCGATGCCGCGCAGGTCGAGCCCCGAGATGTCGACGACGGCCTCGGGCGCGGCGATGCCCAGCCGCATCCAGTTGATCAGCTCGGTGGTGCCGGCGGCGATGGCCGCGCCCCCGGCGCCCGCGCGCGCGGCGTCTTCGACGCTGCCCGCGCGGTCGTAGGTGAAGTTATCCATGGGTCCCTCCCTCAGGCGCGCGCGGCGGCGGGCGCGGTGAACTGGACGGCGCCCGAGGCGCCCCCCTGCGGCGTGCCGAGCGTCTCGGCCGCCTGCTGCACGGCCGCGACGATCTGCGGGTAGGCGGCGCAGCGGCAGATGTTGCCCGACATCCACTCGGCGATCTCGGCCTCCGAGCCCGCGTGCCCCTCGCGGATGCAGGCCACGGCCGAGACGATCTGGCCCGGCGTGCAGTATCCGCATTGCAGCGCGTCCTGATCGACGAAGGCCTGCTGCACGGCGTGCAGCGTGCCGTCCGCCTCGGCCAGCCCCTCGACGGTGGTGACCTCGCGCCCATCGACGGCGGCGGCGAGCACCATGCAGGCGTTCACCCGCTCGCCGTCGAGCATCACCGTGCAGGCCCCGCAGGCCCCCTCGGCGCAGCCCTTCTTGGTGCCGGTCACGCCCATCTGCTCGCGCAGCAGGTCCAGCAGCGTCACGCGCGCCTCGTGGGTGACCGACCGCTCCGAGCCGTTGAGCGTGAAGCGCGTGCCCGTCAGCGAACCGCCCGTAGGGGCCCAGGACTGCGCCTCGGCCCCCTCGGGCACGGCCAGCGCGGCCGCGGCGGCACCGACGGCGCCCCCGGTTTGCAGGAACCCGCGGCGGCTCAAGCCCCGCGGTCCGTCGTAATGGTCGGCGGACATGGCATCTTCCCTCCCTGTGCATGTGGCGGGGCGGCCCCGAGGGGCCGCCCCGGTCTATCGAGTTCAGGCTTCCGGTGCCTCGGCCCCGTTCCACGCCTGCACGGCGGCCGGCGCGCGCTCGCCCTGCACCTCGATGGCGTCGAGCGCGGCGGTCAGCTCCGCCAGCTCGTCCCCGGTGAAGGTCACTGCGGCCGCGCCGATGTTGTCGCGCAGATGGGTGACGTTGGTGGTCCCGGGGATCGGCACCACGTCGTCGCCCTGCGCCATCAGCCACGCCAGCGCGACCTGCTCGGGCTCGGCCTCCTTGCGGCCCGCCCATTCGCGGGCGAGGTCCACCACGGCCATGTTGGCCGCGCGCGGGCCGCCGCCCTCGCCGTCGGTATCCATGCGCGAGGTCAGCGCGCGGAAGTCCGACGGCGCGAAGGTGGTGGCCATGTCGATGGCGCCCGTGAGGAAACCATAGGCCAGCGGTGCGAAGGGCACGAAGCCCATGCCCAGTTCGCGCGTGATCGGCAGGATATCGGCCTCGCGCCCACGGTAGAGCATCGAGTATTCCGACTGCACGGCGGCCAAGGGCAGCGCGGCGTGGGCGCGGCGCAGCGTTTGGGGACCGCACTCCGACAGGCCCCAGTGCAGCGCCTTGCCCTCGTCCATGAGGTCCTGGACCACGCCCGCGACCTCCTCGATGGGCACCTCGGGATCGACGCGGTGCTGGTAGAGCAATTCCACGTGGTCCATGCCGAGCCGCTGGAGCGAGCCCTCGACGGCCGCGCGGATGCGCTCGGGGCGCGAGGTCACGCCGACGAACGCGCCGGTGTCGGGATCGAGGTCGAAGCCGAACTTGGTGGTGATCTGCACCTCGTCGCGGAACGGCGCGACGGCCTCGCCGAGAATCTCCTCGCACAGGTAGGGGCCGTAGACCTCGGCGCAGTCGAAGAACGTCACCCCCTCGTCATAGGCGGTGCGGATCAGCGCGATCATGTCGTTACGGTCGGGGACGAGCGTGGTGAAGGTCCGGTGCTGGTTCTGCACGCCGAGCCCAAGGGCCGAGACCTCCAGCCCGCCGAGCATCCGGCGGTCGGCGGGGAGGCTCGACTGCGCGCGGGCTCGGGTCGGCGCGAGGCTCAGGCCGCCAGCCGCGACGGCGGCGGTGGCCACGGCGGCACCGGTCAGCAGGCCACGGCGCGAGGGGCCGGTGGGGGTGATGTCGTCGGTCATGGATCGTCTCCGGTCTAGGGGTCGAAGGGAGGACCGGGGCCGCGAACGGCCCCCGTCGGGGGTGTCAGGTCAGGGTGTCGGCGAAGTGCTCGGCCGCCTCGTCGGCGGAGCGGGTCACGACCGCATCCTGGTCGTAGAAGTCGAACTGGGTCACGTCGTCGAGCCAGACCTCGCGCGCCCGCCCGCCCATGGCGGTCGCGAACTTGCGCGCGCCTTGGGGGGCTGCGGCGGCGTCGGACTCGACCATCAGCAGCGGCTTGTCGAAGGCGGGCGCGGCCGCGATCGCGTCGAACTCCAGCCAGCCGCGCCAGAAGGCGAGATCTGCCTCATTGCGCCACGTGGGGATCAGGCCGCGATCGGTCTCCGTGTAGTAAGGGGCCTCGAACATCACGGCGCGATCGTCGGAGAGGCTCGCGGCGGGCACGAGGCGGGGCGTGCCGTCCGCGTAGGAGGCCGCCGCATCGTCGCCGGTGGATTTGAGGTCCGCCACCGCGTCAGCTCCGCCGTAGATGTCCTCGACGATCTCCGCGTCGTGCAGCCATGGGGCCACCAGCGCCACCGAGCGGATCGTGTCGCTCCTGTCGGCGGCGTGGACGACGTAGCCGGAGGACGCGCAGATGCCCAAGGCCCCGACCCGGCGCGCGTCCACGTCGTCGCGCGCGGCGAGGTAGTCGACCGCCGCCAGCACGCCGGCGATTTTGCGCTGCGGATCCTCGTATTGCCGCCGCAGGCCGCCGCTCGCGCCCCAGCCCGCGAAGTCGAACACGAGCGCCGTCCAGCCCCGCGCGGCCATCTCGCGGGCGTAACAGGTGGGCATCTGCTCCTTGACGGTCATCCATGCCCCCGTGACCACGAGGGCGGGCGCGGGCCCGTCGGACGCGTCGGCGGGGCGGTGCAGCACACCTACCAGCTCTTCCTTCCCGGAAGCGAAGCGGACGGGTTCGGTGACGATCTCGGTCATTCGGATCTTCCTCGGGATCAGCGGGTCGGACGGCCGCGGCGGGCGCGGTCGACGGGCGTGTCGGGGTGGCCGAAGCGCAGGAGGAGCACGACGGAGGCAAGGATCGCCGCGCAGCCCGCCGCTTGGAGCACGCCGAACCTCTCGCCCAGCAGGACGAAGGCCAGGAGCGCCGAGATTGCGGGAGCGACGTAGGCGAAGGAGTTGGCGATGGCGGGCGGGGCGATCGCGGTCAGGCGCACGAAAAGCGGGAACCCGACGAGCGACACCGCCAGCGCCATGAAGGCGAGCGCTGCCCAGGCGTCCCCGGTGATGGCCGCGGGATCGAGGCGCGCGAACTCGCCCGCCGTCCACGAGGCCGCCGCCAGCGCCGCTCCGCCTACGACCATCTGCATGCCGCTCGCGAGGATCGGATCGGGAGCCTGCGGCAGCCGCTCTCCCAAGGTCGAGCCGAAGGCCCACGCCAGCGCGGCCCCGAGCACGAGGACGATGGGCACGACCCCGCCGAGGCCCAGCGACGCCGCCCCCAGGACGCCGACCCCGGCCATGCCGAGGGCGATGGCGGCGAAGCCCGCGGGCGCGACGGGGGCGAAGCCCGCGACGTGCCCGATGAGCGCCGCGAAGAGTGGGGTCGAGGCCATCAGCAGCGCCACGGTGCCCGCGGGCAGGTCCGCGATGGCCAGCACCGCAAGGCCTTGTCCGCCGAGCAGCATGCCCAACCCGGCCGCCGTCGCCCCGCCCCATGCGGCGGCGCGGGCCAGACCGTCGGAATGTCCCATGGCGACGCGGATCGCGACGAGGATGGCCCCAATCACGGCGAAGCGCGCTCCGAGCATCAGAGGCGGCAAGCCGCCCTCCACCGCTATCTTAGCCGCGACGTAGCCCGCGCCGAAGATCAGGTAGGTCGCCAGCAACGGCGCGAGCAGCGCAGGCGCGGCGGGGCGGTGGGTGTGGGTCACGGCGGTCACGCGGCGCGGGCCTCCTGTGGGGTCATGCGGGGGCGGCCGGACGGCCACCCCCGGCGGGCGGGGGTGGTGCGGCTCACTCGCCGCCCGAGCCGGGCGCGTTGCCCGACCGGCTCGCCGTCGCGGCATCGCCGAGGCGGTCCGGCAACGGCCCGAGCGGGAAGTGCGCCCAGAAGAAGCGGTCGGACTCGTACATGTCCGTCAGGAAGTTCTGTGCCTCGACGATCTGCCCGTCGCGGATGCGGAACATCAGGGCGTAGAGCTGGTCCACCTCCGGCCCCTCGCCGACCTGCGAGAAGCCGCGGTGGATATCGACGACCATGTCGTTCTGCGCTTGGAAGAAGATCGGCTCGGCCCCGAAGTTGCCGGCGGCCAGCCCCTCGAAGAAGGCGATCACCTCGTCCGGGCCGCGCTTGGTGCCGGCCATCGGGTGGTGACCGGGGATGTTCCAGACCACGTCCTCGTGCAGGAACGGGCGCACCGCCTCGGGATCGCCGGTGCCGTAGGCGGCGTAGTAGTCCTGGATCACCTGGATGTTGGCTTGGGCGTCGCTCTCTTGGCTCATGGCGGCTCCGGTCAGGGCGAAGGAGGCGGCCGTGGCCGCGAGGAGGGTCTTCATGGGGTGTCTCCGTGCTTGTGGTTCGGGATCGGATGGAGCGGGCGTCACCACGGGATCGCCTTGCGGTCGCGGAAGAACCCGCCCGAGGGGCCGTCCTTCGGCAGGGTCGCGAGCCAGAGCGCGGTGTCCGCCCCCTCGTCGGGCGAGCGGCTGGCGGACGACCCGCCCATGCGGGTGCGGACCCAACCGGGGCACATGGCGTTGACCTTAACGTCGCCGCGTGTCGCGGCGGCGGCGCAGACGGTGGCGGCGTTCAACGCGGCCTTCGAGATGGCGTAGGCGGCGTGTCCCGTGGCCAGCCCCTCGCCGAAGGAGCCGCCGCCCGACGACACGTTGACCACCCGACCCCGGCCGCGCCCGTTCATGCCGGGCAAGATAGCCTGCATCGTCGCGATGGCAGCGATGGCGTTGACGTCGAAGTCCTGGCAGATGGTCTCGATATCGGTCCGCAGCAGGCCGCCGGGCGTGTAGATGCCCGCGACGTTGAACAGCACGTCGACGGGGCCGACGTCCGCGATGATCTGCGCGATGTCCACGGGCTCGTCGGCGAGATCGCCCACGACGCTATGGACCCGCGCGCCCCGTGCCTTCGCCCGGTCCGCCACGGCGTCGAGAGCGTCCTCGTCGCGGCCATGAACGACGAGCGTGACGTCCTCCCCCGCGACGGCGTCGAGGATGGCCCCCGCGATGCCTCCGGTCGCGCCGGTGACCGCGACGGTCCGCCCCCTGAAGGACCAGCCGCGCCGATCGCCAGCATCCGCCTGTGGGATCGTCGAGCTGTCGTCCGGCATGGCCATCCTCCGGTCCGGCCGCGTGGCGCGCGGCGGTCGAGGGAACAGGTCGGCGAGGCGGGAGAAGGTTTCCGAACTCCGGAGGATCGGGACGATGCCGGTCAAACACCAGAGGATCGGGACGGCGCGGCGGCCTTGGAACAGCTATGTTCCAGGACATGGAGAGGGTGGACACGTCGGTAGCGGTCGATCTCGACGGCGCGCGCGCCGTCTGGTTCCGCATGCCCGCCACCACCCAGGATCCGCACCGTTCCACCACGCAGGCCAACACGATCGGCGTGTCGTTCACCGGTCATCGCGATGCGGTGGTCGAGCGTCCTTCGGGACGGCGGGACCGGATGGAGGTCCGACCGAACTCACTCTTCGTGACCTGCGAGGAGCCCTTCGACTGGATCCACGTGGCGGAGCCCTACGAGGGCGTGGAGTTCGTCATTTCGGACAGGCTGAACGCCGAGATCGCGGACACGACCGGGGTGGCGCTCGACAAGGCGGTCGGCAGCTTCGTGCTCGACCCCGACCCCGTCTTCTGGGCCGCCTCGATCCGGCTGCGCCAGCACGCCACCGGTGCGCGCGCTTTAGGCGATCTGGAAGGGGACGAACTTCTGCGGGCCGCGATGACACACGTCGCATGCGAGCACTACGGTGGCCGACCATCGCGCCAGAACGCGCGTCCGCTGGATGGGCGCCGGCTGAACCGGGTGGTCGAGCACGTCGATGCCCACATGGGCGGCCGCCTGTCGGTGTCCGACCTCGCCGCGAGCGCCTCCATGAGCACGAGCCATTTCCACGAAGCGTTCCGCCGCGCGACCGGATTGACGCCGCACGCGTTCGTCACCGCCCGCCGGGTGGAGCATGCCCGGGCGCTCCTCGCAGCGGGGTGGACGCGCGAGGAAGCGGCCAGCGAGGTGGGATATACGGCGGGGCATGCCTTCAGAAGAGCGTTGCAACGGTTTGGCGGACCGTAACGAGCGGCGACGTTCCGCGAGTATATCTTAACCGAACTTAGAACGGTCAGCCGACCCCCCCAACCCCCTCCGACGTCACGTCGCGCATGGCGCCGCGCCTGCGGGCGTCCTATAATATCGGGCGGGTCCGCCGGGGATGGCGCCGGGCCGGGGGGAGGATCATGACCGACGACGCGCGCCCATGGACGGCGTTCTATGGGCCGGACGTGCGCAGGGACATCGACGTGCCGCGGTATCGCACGTTGGGCGACATGGTGGCCGCGACGGCGCATCGGTACGGCAGGAAGCCTGCCTTCACCTGCTGCCTGCCCAACGGCATGAACGGGACGCTGACCTTCGCGGAGGCGGACGCGATGTCGGATGCGCTGGCCGTCTATCTGCGCGAGGTGTGCGGGCTGGCGCAGGGGGACCGGGTGGCGTTGCAGGTGCCCAACGGCCTGGCCTTCCCCGTGGCCGCCTTCGGGGTGTTCAAGGCGGGCTGCGTCCTGGTGAACGTCAACCCGCTGTACACCGCCGACGAGATGCGCCGGCAGTTCGAGGACGCGGAGCCCGCGGCCCTGATCGTCGTGGACCTGTTCGCCGACAAGGTGCGCGCGGCCACGAAGGGCCGGGCGATCCCCAACGTCATCGTCACCCAGGTCGCGGAGTTCCTGCCGGTCCTGCCGCGCGGCATCGTGCGCCTGGTGCAGCGGTACTGGGACCGCTCGCTGCCGCCCGTGGACTTCCCGCACATCCGCCTGCCCGCCGCGCTGGCCGCCGGGCGCGCGGCGGCGGCGGGCGTCGCGGTGGAGGAGTACCGCGCCGGGGTGGCGCCCGAGGACGTGGCCGTGCTGCAATACACCGGGGGCACGACGGGGGCCGCGAAGGGCGCGATGCTGACCCATGCGAACCTTCTGGTGAACATGGAACAGACGATGGAGATGATCGAGGGCGTCGCCCCGGGCGAGGAGGTCGCGCTGACGGCCCTGCCGCTGTACCACGTGTTCGCCTTCACCGTGAACCTGCTGGGCTTCTGGTGGCTGGGCGCGCGCAACGTCCTGATCCCCAACCCCCGGCCGCTGTCCAGCCTGAAGCGCGCGTTCGAGAACTACCGCATCACCTGGATGAGCGGGGTGAACACCCTGTTCAACGGCCTGACGAACGAATTGTGGTTCCGCGAGACGCCGCCCCGGCACCTGAAGTTCGCGTCCGCGGGCGGCATGGCGCTGCAGGGCGCGGTGGCGGATCGCTGGCGCGCGGTGACGGGCGTGCCGGTGCTGGAAGGGTACGGCCTGACCGAGACGGCGCCCGTCCTGACGTTCAACCCCCTGGGCCGCGTCCGCGCGGGGTCGATCGGGATCCCCGTGCCGGGCACGGACCTGCGCTGCCTGGGGCCCGACGGGGCGGAGGCCCCGCTGGGCGAGGCGGGCGAGATCGCGGCCCGGGGGCCGCAGGTCATGGCCGGGTACTGGCGCCGTCCGGAGGCCACGGCGGAGGTGTTGACGGATGGCTGGTTCCGCACGGGCGACGTGGGCGTGCGCGACGCGGATGGGTACTTCCGGATCGTGGACCGCATCAAGGACATGGTGATCGTGTCGGGCTTCAACGTGTATCCCAACGAGGTCGAGGATTGCCTGGCGTCCCATCCCGGGGTGGAGGAGGCCGCGGTGATCGGGGTGCCCGACGGCGCCACGGGCGAGGCGGTCGAGGCCCACGTCGTCCTGCGCGACCGCGCGCTGACGGAGGCCGACCTGCGGGCCCACTGCAAGGCGCACCTGACGCCCTACAAGGTGCCCAAGCGGGTGGTGGTCCGCGACGCGCTGCCGAAGTCGAACGTGGGGAAGATCCTGCGCAAGGACGTGCGCGCGGACGCCCTGGCCGCCCTGTCGGGACGGGGCTGAGCCATGGTCGGACCGCTGGAGCAGGCCCTTCTGGCCGCGATGATCTTCGTCATCATGCTGGGGATGGGGGCGTCGCTGACGCCGCGGGACTTCGTGCTGGCCTTCCGCCGCCCCTATGGCCTGATGGTGGGGGTGGTGTCGCAATACGGGTTCATGCCGCTGATCGGGTTCGTGCTGGCCCTGACCCTGCCCGTGCCGGAGGTCATCGCGATCGGCATCCTGATCATGTCGTGCATGCCGGGGGGCACGACGTCGAACATGTTCACCTATTTCTCGAAGGGGAACCTGGCGCTGTCGCTTCTGATGACGGTGACGTCGACGGTGTTCGGCGTGGTGCTGATCCCCCTGCTGCTGATCCTGTACGCGGGCGCCCTGGACGTGGAGATCCCGCGCGAGAACATCGTCGCCACGCTGCTGCTGCTTCTGGTGCCCGTGGGGGTCGGCATGGTCCTGCGGCGGGTCAACGCCAACACGGGCGCGGTGGTGGAGTTCGGCGGCTCGGCCCTGGCGCTGTTCTTCATCGTGTTCCTGGTGGTGTCGTGGATCCCGCGCAACTGGGGGTTCCTGCTGTCGACGGGCTGGGCGACCTATGCCGCGGCGCTGGGTCTGGGGCTGGTCGGCATCGCCGTCGGGTACGCCTTCGCCCGAGCCCTGCGCCTGCACCCCCGCAACGCGCGCACCGTGGCGCTGGAGACGGGGATCCAGAACGGGCCGCTGGCCATCGCCATCGTCGCCTTCACCTGGCCCGCGGACGAGGCGCAGGCCGTGATGGCGGTGCCGGTCCTGTATTCGCTGTTCATCGTGCTGGTATCGGCGGGCGTCACGCTGCTGTTCCGCCGGGCGAACCTGGCGGCGGAGCAGCGGATGCCGGACGGCCTGCTGTGAGGCGGGGTGGACCCGTGGGCGAGGGGCTGCGATGGCCCCTCAAGCCGCCTCCGCCTGGATCCGCTCCCACGCGCGGTTGATCGCGATGAGGCGGCGTTCGCCGAGCTTGACCGCCTCCTCCGGCAGGCCGCGCGCCATCAGGGCGTCGGGATGCGTGTCGCGGACGCGGGCGCGCCAGACGCGGCGCACCTCCTCCAGCGGCGTGCCCGGATCGACGGCCAGGACGTCGTAGGGATCCGGCTCCTCCCCCGGGGCGAAGCGCGCGCGCAGGCTGCGGAACTCACGCTCCGGCAGGTTGAAGATGTCGGCCACGCAGGACAGGAAGTCGTCCTCCGCCGGGTGATAGGTGCCGTCGGCCATGGCGATGTGGAACAACCCTTCCATCAGGTCGCGCAAGGTGGGGGCGTCGTCGTCGAACATCGCCTTTATGCGCGCGGCATAGTGCTCGAACCCCGCGACGTCGGTGCGGGCGAGGTCGAAGACGCGGGCGGCGTTGGCCTCCTCGGCGCGGGGGATGTGGAACACCTCGCGGAAGGCTGCGACCTCGTCGCGGGTCACCTGCCCGTCGGCCTTGGCCATCTTCGCGCCCAGCGCGATCACGGCGATGGTGAAGGCCACCGACCGTTCCGGCGGGCCGGACAGGCGGTCGAACAGCACGGACAGCATCTCGCCCGGGGCGAGGCGCGACAGCGCGTCGAGGATGCGGGACCAGAGCGACATGGGCGTCAGTGTAGGGCCAGGGGGCGGGGTGGGGAAGGTGCCCGCGGGTCGCGGCGCCGTGCCCCGCCCGGGGTGTCAGCGCAGCGTCAGGACGGCGAGGACCGCCAGTTCGGCCACCTGCTGCGCGGCCCCGCAGACGTCGCCCGTCTGGCCGCCGATCTTGGCGCGCGCGACCAGGGCCAGGCCCGCGACGGCCAGGGCGGCGGCCGATGCGGCCCCCAGGCCGGGCCAGCCGAACCACGCCAGAGGCAGGGCGCCGATCAGGGTGGCCAGCGTCGCGCCCCTCGCCGTGGGACGCCCCGCGCCGTGGGACAGGCCGCCCGCGCGGGCCGGCGGCAGGACGCGCATCACGGCGGGCATCGCCGCGCGGGACGCCATCGCGGCGGCGATGGGGACCGCCCAGGCCTGCCCCTGTTCCGCCGCCGCCGCCAGAAGCGCCACGCGGGCCAGCAGCGTCAGGGTCAGGGCGACCGCCCCATAGCTGCCCAGGCGGCTGTCGCGCATGATGGCCAGGCGTCGGTCGCGGTCGCGTCCGCCCCAGAATCCGTCGGCGACGTCGGCCAGCCCGTCCTCGTGCAGGGCGCCGGTCAGGGCGCAGCCCAGCGCCACGGCCAGCGCCGCCGACAGGATCGGCACGGCGCCCAGGGCCTGGCCCAGCGCCAGGACGGCCCCCATCGCGGCCCCCACCCCCAGACCCACGACGGGCCAAGCCCAGACGGCGCGCGCCGCCGGCTGGGTGGGGCTGCCGCGCACGGGGATGCGCGTCAGCAGCATGACGGCGGAGACGAGGTCGCGCATGTCGCCCCTGGGATGGTCAACGGGTCGCGGGCGGCATAGCCCCCGGCCGTGACCGGGGAAAGGCCCCGGCGACCCGTCCGGAGGACCCATGACCGACCTGTCCAGCATCGCAGCCATTCGCGCGGCCCTGGCCGACATGCCCCCGCCCGACGCGGACGCGCGGGCCGCGGCCCGCGACCGGAACGGGCAGCTGACGAAGCCCCCGGGTTCGCTGGGTCGGTTGGAGGAGTTGGCCGTCTGGTACGCCGGATGGCGGGGGGACGCGGCGCCGGTGGTGGACCGGCCGCAGGTTCTGGTCTTCGCGGGAAACCACGGGGTGGCGGCGCGGGGCGTCAGCGCCTTTCCGGCGGAGGTGACGGCCCAGATGGTCGCCAACTTCCGGGCGGGCGGGGCGGCGATCAACCGGCTGGCCGATCTGGCCGGCGCGCGGCTGGACGTCCACGCGCTGGACCTGGACCGGCCCACGGCGGACTTCACGCGGGGTCCGGCCATGACGGAGGGGGAGATGGCGGCGGCCTTCGCGGCGGGCTGGAACGCGGTCGATCCGGCGGCGGGGGTCCTGGTGGCGGGCGAGATGGGGATCGGCAACACGACCGCCGCCGCGGCCATCGCCACCGCCCTGCTGGGGGGCGAGGGCTGGGCCGGGCGCGGGACCGGGGTGGACGACGAAGGGCTGGCCCGCAAGGAGGCGGCCGTCGCGGACGGCCTGGCCGCGAACCCGGACCGGACGGGATTGGGGGTCCTGACGGCCCTGGGCGGGCGCGAGCTGGCCGCGATGGCGGGCGCCATCGCGGGCGCGCGGGCGGCGCGCGTGCCCGTGATCCTGGACGGGTTCATCTGCTGCGCCGCCGCCCTGTGCCTTCATGCGGAGGACGCCGGCCTGCTGGACCATTGCGTGGCCGGTCACCTTTCGGCCGAAGGGGCGCATGGCCGGATGCTGGACGCGATGGGCAAGACGCCGCTGCTGTCCCTGGACCTGCGGCTTGGCGAAGGGTCCGGTGCGGCCCTGGCGATCCAGGTGCTGCACGGCGCGGTCGCCTGCCATTCCGGCATGGCGACCTTCGCGGAGGCCGGCGTGGCGGGGGGCTGAACGGCCGGGGGTCGGCGCGACCCCTCAGCGTCGCGCCACCATCGCCGACAGGGCGTCCGCCACGATGCGGGCATCGACGCTGGAGGTGACGCCGCCCACGCCCACGCGACGACCGACGCGCCACCACAGGCCGGGGGACCAAGCGCGGGGCATCGAGCGGTTCAAGCGCAGGATGAACCCGTTGGACGGCTTGAACGCGAACAGGCCGCGGTCGATCGAGGCGATGGCCTCCAGCGGCGCGATCACGGTGCCGTCGCCGCCGCGCAGACCGTCGTCGTGCAGTTCGATCGTGCCGGTGCTGTCGCGCCAGCCGCGCACGCCCAGCCACAGCGCGCCCGCGCCGAGGACCAGCAGGAACACGCGCCAGGCCAGCGCCTCCGGCGGTTGGGCGAGGGCGACCCACAGCAGAAGCGCGCCGAGGACGACCTGGATCCCCAGCGCCATCGTCCGGCGGACGGGCGAGGCGTGCATGACGTGGATGGGATCGGCCATGACGGGCGCGGTAGCAAGGCGGGGGGACCGGGGCAATCGCTGGCGGCGGCGCGCGGCCTGCGATAGGGCGGGACCATGCTGCATCACGTCCGATACGGCGCGTCGCGTGCCGATGCCCCGCCCCTGCTGATCGCCCACGGCCTGTTCGGGTCGGCCCGCAACTGGGGCGCCATCGCCAAGCGGCTGGCTCGCACGCGCGAGGTGGTCGTCGTGGACATGCGCAACCACGGGGCGTCGTTCCACGACCCCGTCCACGACTATCCGGCGATGGCGGCGGATCTGGCGGAGGTGATGGACGGCCGGCCGCACGACGTCCTGGGGCATTCGATGGGGGGCAAGGCCGCGATGGTGCTGGCGCTGACCCGACCGGACGCGGTGCGGCGCCTGATCGTGGCCGACATCGCGCCCGTCCGCTATGCCCATACCCAAGCCCCGTTGATCGAAGCGATGCAGGCGGTCGACCTGTCGGGCGTCACCCGCCGATCGGAGGCGGCGGCGCAGCTGGGGGACGTGCCCGACGACGGGACGCGGGCGTTCCTGCTGCAATCGCTGGACGTCGAGGGCGGACGCTGGACGCTGAACCTGGACGCGCTACGGGCGAACATGGACGCGATCATGGGTTTTCCGGACGTGTCGGGGCGGTTCGACGGGCCGACGCTGTTCCTGACGGGCGGGCGCAGCGACTACCTTCGCGAAGCGCATCACGATCGGATCCGCCGTGCCTTCCCAGATGCCACGATGCAGGTGATCGAGGGTGCAGGCCATTGGTTGCACGCCGAGAAACCGCAGGAGTTCGTAGCCGCGGTCGCATCGTTTCTGGACGGGTGACGCAGCGTTCCCCCGATGGGCCGGGAACGAGGGTGGCAATGATTCGTTGATCCGTCATGATGGCGCCCGTGGGGTGCCGATTGCGTAACGGGAGTAACGATCATGTCCACGACCAGCCTGACGATCCATGCCGGCCTTCTGACCGGCATCGCGCTCGCCCTGATCACGGTCGTGGGTTTGGGCTAGGACCCTGCCCAGACCGGTTGATCCGGAACGAACAGGCGGCCGACCTGACCACGAACGACGACGCCTTCGCGTTCCACCCATGCGGTGATGCCGCGCAGACCCCCCGCCGCCCGCTTGAACAGGCGTCCCTTGCCGGGCAAGGCCGCGTCGATGATCGGCCCGGGCAGGTTGCAGGGCCGGTTCTCCATGTCCACCGTCAGGGTCGGGCCGCCGCGACCTGCGAACTGGATGCGCGACGAAGGCGGCAGGTGCGACAGATCGGGCAGGCCCGACAGGACCAGCGTCGCACCGAGCCAGGCGGGATCCAGTGCGTCGACACCCATTCGACCGGCGATGAGGTCCATCTCCTCGCGCGACACGACCGATAGCTGGCGGGCGTTCCGGATCGGCGTTTCCCTGTCATAGAGATCGATGACCCGGCTGCAGGACGGACGTTCGCGGCCGCCGTGATCCTCCCCCTCCGGTCCGTCGAACGTCAGCACCATCCGGTCCTGCGGCGTGGAAGCCAGCGCAGCGGCGCGGTCGGGAACGTGACCCAGCCACTCGATCGTGCAGGTGTGTTCCGTGGCGACGAGGGCGGGCATCAGACCAATGCCCCGCGACGGCGTTCGACCGCATGCGCGGCGACGCAGATGCAGAAGGCAAAGGCGAGCTCCAAGACCTCCTCCGCGTGGACGACGCCCGTGGCCACGGCGGGGGACAGCTCGATCCCCAGGGGCTCCAACTTGCGACCCAGACCGTCGATGCTCTTCGCGACGACCACCATCGCCACGCCCACGATCAGCAACCAGACCCAGCCGGTGCCGCGGCGGAGGCCGTTCAGGACCGGCCGCCAGCCGAGCCGGAGGTTGGCGAAGATCACGATCAGTGCGAACAGCACGACCGCTCCGCCGATCAGCTTCTCGTCGAGCGGGGCATTGCCGCGATAGAAGTTGGACTTGAGGATGCCGTCCGACAGGAACGCCTTGTCCCAATCGAGTTCGCGGAACGTCAGAAGCGTCGCCAGCATCGCGGGCCAACCCGCACCCGCAAGCAGCAGGCGCATCGCCGCCAGGGCCAGCAGGACGATGGTGGCGGTCTCGGCCGCCCCGCCTTCCTTCGTGAAACCGGCGGCAGGGTCGTAGGCGGCGAGCCCGACGGCGAAGGCCACGGTGATGGAGGCAACGCGCGCGGGCGTGGGAAGCGGATCGTGCATGGCGGGTGCCTAGGGCGGGTCGTCGTTCTCGTAAACGGGCCCGATGCGAAGATGCCCCGGACGTGACATCCGGGGCATCGTGGCGATTCCGTCAGGTGGGTTCCGGCGCGGGACCGATATCGGGCGCCTTGGGCCGCGGCTTGGTCTTCGGGATCGCCGTGACGCTGGGACCCGACGGGGCGCCGGCATCGTCGTCGTCCCGGTTCAACGGCTCGCCGTTGATGACCTTCATGATCTCGGGACCGGTCAGGGTCTCGTATTCCAGCAGACCCTGCGCCAGGCGTTCCAGGTCATCGCGCTTGTCGGTCAGGATCTGCTTGGCCCGGTCATAGCCTTCCTCGACCAGCTCCTTGACCTTCTCGTCGATCTTGCGCTGCGTGTCGGGGCTGACGTTGCCGCCACCCTGATAGTTGCCGAGATAGGATTGCTGCTCGTTGGCATAGTCGACCATGCCCAATTCCTCGGCATACCCGAACTGCGTGACCATGGCGCGCGCGATGCGCGTCACCTGCTGGATGTCGGATGCGGCGCCGGACGTCACCTGTTCCTCGCCGAAGACCAACTCCTCGGCGACGCGGCCGCCCATCGCCATGGCGATCTTGGACTTGTACTTCTGCAAGCTGACCGAAAGCTGGTCGCGTTCGGGCAGCGACAGGACCAGTCCCAGGGCACGGCCGCGGGGGATGATCGTCGCCTTGTGGATGGGATCGTGCTGGGGGACGTTCAAGCCGACGATGGCGTGCCCAGCCTCGTGATAGGCGGTCAGCTTCTTCTCGTCCTCCGTCATGACCATGGACCGTCGCTCGGCCCCCATCATCACCTTGTCCTTGGCGGATTCGAAATCCTCCATCGTCACGACGCGGCGGCCGATGCGCGCGGCCATCAGCGCGGCCTCGTTCACCAGGTTGGCCAGATCCGCGCCGGAAAAGCCGGGCGTGCCGCGCGCGATGATGCGCAGGTCCACGTCGGCGCCCAGCGGCACCTTGCGGGCGTGGACGCCCAGGATCTTCTCGCGCCCCTTGATGTCGGGGTTAGGCACCTGGACCTGACGGTCGAAGCGACCGGGGCGCAGAAGCGCGGGGTCCAGCACGTCGGGGCGGTTGGTGGCCGCGACGATGATGATGCCCTCGTTCGCCTCGAAGCCGTCCATCTCGACGAGCAGCTGGTTGAGCGTCTGCTCGCGCTCGTCGTTGCCGCCGCCATAGCCCGCGCCGCGGGACCGGCCCACGGCGTCGATCTCGTCGATGAAGACGATGCAGGGCGCGTTCTTCTTGGCCTGCTCGAACATGTCGCGCACGCGGGAGGCACCCACGCCCACGAACATCTCGACGAAGTCGGAGCCCGAGATGGTGAAGAACGGCACGCCCGCCTCGCCCGCGATGGCACGGGCCAGGAGGGTCTTACCGGTGCCCGGAGGGCCCACCAGCAGCGCGCCCTTGGGAATTTTGCCGCCCAGGCGCGAGAACTTCTGCGGGTTGCGCAGGAACTCGACGATCTCCTCCAGCTCCTCCTTCGCTTCGTCGATGCCCGCGACCTCGTCGAAGGTGACGCGACCGTGCTTCTCGGTCAGCAGCTTGGCCTTCGACTTGCCGAAGCCCATCGCGCCGCCGCGCCCGCCGCCCTGCATCCGGTTCATGAAGAAGATCCAGATGCCGATCAGCACCAGCACAGGCAGCCAAAGCGACAGGGCCGACAGGAAGCCCGATTGTTCCTGCGGTTCCGCCTCGATCACGACGTCGTTGTTCAGGAGCGTTTCGGTCACGTCGACGTCGGCGGGCTTGATCGTCACCTGGTTGGCGCCGCCGGCCCCGCGGAAGAAGATGCGTTCGCCGTCGAGCCGCACCTCGTTGACGCCACCGTTCTCGACCTGCGCGACGAAGTCCGAATACGGCACCTCCCGCGACGACATCGAGCCGTTGCCACCCGAGAAGAGCTGGAACAGCGCCATCACGAGAACGAACAGGACCACCCAGAAGGCGATGTTACGGGCATTTCCCAATGGGCTTCCTCCGGAAGGGCGCGGATCCCGCCCGCGCATGCGTTTGGGCCAGATGTAAGGATCCGCGCGGCGGGTTCAACGCCGCTGCAGGGTTTGGGTGAACGTCGCGCGGGTGCGTGCCGTCCATCCATTGGCCAGACCCGCCACGGGTGCGGCGATCAGGCGCGCGCCGTCGCGCACCGCGGGACTGGCCACGAGGGACGACCGCGGCAGGCCCGTGTCGCGCCACGGCGTCCGCGTCACGTCCTCCCCGAGTGCGCCCACGGTCAAGTCGCCCGCCGTTTCGGCCGGCGGCGTCAGGTGCCAGCGACCGTCCCATGGAACCGAGGGCTCGAACGGAACGGGGGGGGCGGCACGCGTCGCTTCGCGGGCGACGCGCAGGATGCCGGCCTCGTTCCGCAGCGTGCAGCCCGCCAGCGTCAGGGGGCGACCGTTCATGGCGTCTGCGACCAAGCGGTTGCGTTCCGCCCGGCGGGGTCCGTAGGCGCGGCCGCCCACGTGCCGCAGGGCCGCCAGCAGGATGCGGGGCGCGGGGTCGGGATCCGGGACGCGGCGCAGGGCGATCCGGTCGATCAGGAGGTCGCCCCGATCCTCCGTCACCGCCCCGTCGGCGATGTCGCAGGCCCGCGCGACCAGGCTGGCGCGCGCATTTTCCAGTGCGCCGGCGGACGCCGCGAGCGCGTGGACGTCCAGGTCCAACGCCGCGATGGCCTGCCGCGCCGCGACGCGAGCGAAGGCGGGGTCTTCGTTCGATGGATCGTCGGACCAGGGCACGTCCCGACGGGCCAGGGCCGCGCGCAGATCGGACCGCGTGACGTCCAGGGCCGGGCGCAGCCATTCCACGTCGCGGTCGAAGCGCCGTTCCGCCATGCGCGCCAACCCGTCGATGCCGGCCGCGCGGGACAGGCGCATCACCAGCGTTTCGGCCGCGTCGTCGGCGGTGTGGCCCAGCAGCATGCGGTGCAGAAGGGGGGGCGCCCAGCGAAGGGACGCCAAGCCGTCGTATCGCGCCTCCCGCGCCCGGGCCTGAAGGTTCGCGCCCCGTGCCAGGGAGATGGGGACGACGTGATGGGCCACGCCGAGCCGGTCGCACAGGGCGGCGACCTGCCGAATCTCGCTTCGGGCGCTTGGTCGCAGGCCGTGATCCACCGTCACCGCATGAATCGTTCCGCCATGGATCCGCGCGACCTGGACGGCGGCCAGAAGCAGCGCCGTGGAATCGCTGCCGCCCGACACCGCCACGCCGACGCGGCCCATCGGCTGGCGATCGTCGCCGGGGCGCAGCAGAGTGACGATCCGGTCGGCGACCGCCCGGATCGCGTCCCGTTCGCCGTCAGGAGCAGCCAAGCTCCGCCCGCGTGGACTGCGCCTGGGCGACCTCCGGGGCGGCGGGGAAGCGGACCGCGACCTCGTCCAGGGTCAGGCAGGCCTCGTCGGTCTGGCCCAGATCGCCCAGGCTGCGACCCAGGCCCATCAGCGCGGCGGGGGCCTGCGGTCCATCGGGCGCGCCGGAGAACGCGTCAAGGTAGGCCCGCGCAGCCGCCTGCGTCCGACCCGCCTGCGCCAGAGCCCGGCCGCGCGCGACGCGGGCCCGGTCGGTCAGGGGACCGGTGGGATAGGCGGACACGAAGGCGTCCAGCCGGTCCGCCGCCTCCTCCGCCCGGCCGTCGTCCAGGGCGGCCATCGCAGCGTCGAAATCGGCCTGCTCGCCCACGGCCAGCTGCGGCGCGTCCGTCGCAGGCGCGGCCGGGGTGGTGGGCGCGACGCTCCCCGTCGCCGCGGCCTCGCCGCCCAGCGGGATGGGCGCGGGGAGCGTGGCGATGTCGCAATCGGGGGTGAGCTCGCACAACCGGAAGCGCAGATCCTCCAACCGGGTGCCCCCGTCCCGCGCGACGCTGTCGATGCGGAAGGACAGCTGCTCGGTCTGTGCCGATAGGTCCTGCAGCAACGATTCGAGCGCGATCACGCGGTCGGGAAAACTGGTGCCGGCGATGCCCAGGGCCGGGGCGCCGGTCGTGCTCAACTCGCGCGTCAGGCCCTGCAGTTCGACGCGTAGGACCGCCAGCTGCTGACGGATGTCGGCTAAGGTCTGTGCGCGCCCGTCCTGCGCCGCGGCGGGCGGGACAGGCGCGGTGGCCAGGACCATAATAGCCAGGATCGCGGCCGCGCGCATCACACGCCCGCGCCCACGGCCAGCACGGTCACCGCACGCCGGTTCTGCGCATAGCACGCCTCCACCGAGCACACCTCCAACGGGCGTTCCTTGCCGTAGCTGATGGTCCGCAGGCGGCCGGCCGGCACGCCGCGCGTGATCAGGTAGTCGCGCGCCGCGTTCGCCCGTCGCCCGCCCAGGGCCAGGTTGTACTGGCGCGTCCCCTGCTCGTCGGCGTGGCCTTCGATCAGGGCCGTATAGGCGGGGTTGGCCGCCAGCCACTGCGCCTGCCCGTCCAGCACGGCGCGCGCGTCGGGGGACAGGGTGGATTCGTCCACCGCGAACAGCACGCGGTCGCCGATCTGCGATTGGAAGTAGGCCGCGGAGGTGGGATCGTTCGCGGAGCCCGGCACGACGGCGCCGGCCCCGCCCAGCGCGCCGGAACCGAAGGCGTCGGCGCCCACGCCGCCATCGCGGTCGAACTGCGGCTGCGCGCAGGCGGTCAGCGCCAGGGCGGCGCACAGGATCAAGGCGTTCGTCTTCATGGTCGGAACCTCTTACGGCAACAGGGGACCCCAATTGGGATCGGATGCGGCGGCGGGGGTGGGCGCGCGCTGGAGGTTGCGCCCGGTGATGTCGACGGAATAGAGCGCGGGCGCGCCCGCGGCGCCCGGCGTTTCACGGGTGAACATGACCACCCGGCCGTTGGGCGCCCAGGTCGGCCCCTCGTCCAGGAAGGCGCCGGTCAGGAGGCGTTCCTCGGCCCCGTCCGCGCGCATGACGCCGATGTGGAACCGGCCAGCGTTCTGCTTGGTGAACGCGATGTAGTCGCCCTTGGGGGACCAGACGGGCGTGCCGTAGCGGCCCTCGCCGAAGCTGATCCGCTGCCCGTCCCCGCCCGAGGCCGACATGACGTAGAGCTGCGGCGCGCCCGAACGGTCGCTTTCGAACACGATGCGGGTGCCGTCGGGGCTGAAGGACGGTGCCGTCTCGATCGACGGTGCGGAGGTCAGGCGCGTCGTGCCCCCCGTGGAAAGGTCCAGCGCGTAGAGGTCGGTGTTGCCCGCCACTTCCGCCGAATACACGACGCGCATCCCGTCGGGGCTGAAGCGGGGCGCGAAGCTCATGTTCTCCAGGTCCGTGCCGATGGTGCGGCGCGCCAGGTCCGCCACGTTCAGCACCGTCACGCGCGGGAAGCCGGATTCGTAGCCGGTATAGATGATGCGCTGCCCGTCCGGACTGAACCGCGGGGCCAAGACCAGCGCGTCCGACGACGTCAGATAGCGCACGTTCGCCCCGTCGTAATCCATGACGGCCAAGCGCTTGAGGCGTGCGTCCTTCGGCCCCGTCTCCGCCACGAAGACGACGCGGCTGTCGAAGTACGGATCCTCGCCCGTGATGCGGCTGTAGGCGGCGTCGGCGACCTTGTGCGCCATGCGGCGCCAGCCCTCCGCCGTGCCCACGAACTGCAGCCCCTCGCCCAGGGGGGCGTCGGCGAAGACGTCGAACAGGCGGAACTGCACGACGAGGCGGCCATCGGGTTCGACCAGCACCGACCCGGTGATCAGCGCCTGCGCCCCGATCGCCTTCCAGTCGGCATAGCCCACCGGCGCGTCGAAGCTGGTGATCCGCGCGACGTGGGCGTCCTGCGGGATCTCGCGGAACAGCCCGGTGTTCGCCAGATCGGCGGCGACCACGCGGGTCAGGTCGACCGCGAGGCCTGCGGCGGCGTCGTTGCGCGCGATGAAGGGGGGGACCGCGAAGGGCAGGGGTTCGATGACCCCGTCCGTGATCTCGATCCGCAGGGGGCCGGGGGACTGCGCGAGGGCCGCGTCCTGCCCCCCCCACATCGCAAGGCATGCAGCACACGCCGCCAGGAACCGTCGCATCTTTCCCCCAGTCGCCCCCCTCGGGGCGTCGCTTCGGCGCGCATTATCACGCCGGATGGTGGCAACCTCAACACGCATCGTCACCGCGCCCGCATCTGCGAGGGGTCGAACGTCATCTCGATCTCGCGCCAATGGTCGTACTTCTCCGGCGGCAGGTCGAAGCCCGTGCGCCCGCATTGAAGGATCGCGCGGCGCCCGAACTCGTAGGCCTGCTGGGCCGCCGCCTCCGACCCGCCGTCGAAGCCGATCAGGCGCAGGGTGTCGCTGCGGGGCAGCCCTTCGCGCGTCATCTCCATGTAGATCGTGACGCGGGTGCGCAGGGCCTCCGTGCTCATGGCGCCGACGTTCCAGCAATTCTGCACAGCGATGCGCAGGCCGTCGCGCTCCCCCTGCGTCAGGGGCGGCCCGGCGGGGGATGCGGGTGCGGGGTCGGGCTGGGCGATGGCGTCGGCCACCGCCCCCGCGATGGCATCCGCCAAGGGATCGGACGGGACCTCCGGCTCCGGTGCGGGGGAAGGCTCCGCCGGTGCGGGGTCGGGCGGGGGCGCCGGTTCGGGGTCCGGCTCCGGATCGGGGCGGGACACGGCCGCCGCGACGCGCTGCGGGCGGCGCTGGGGGCGGGCGGAGCGTTCCGGCGCGGCCGCGGGCCGGTCGGCTTCGGTGACGATGACGGGGGCGGCCTCCTCCGGGGCGGCGGCGATGTCCGCCTCGAGCACGGGGTCGTCCACCGGCGAGGGCGCCGCGGGGGCCTGGACCTGCGGCGCGGCTTCGGTCGCGGGGGGCGGGGCGGGTGCGGGCTGGGACGCGACGCGCGGCGCCTCGCGCGGGGCGGGCGTGTCGGACGGGGCGGCGTCGGGCGCTTCCGCCGGGGCCGTGGGCGCTTCGGGCGGCGTGTCGTCTGGTGGCGCCACGGGCGTCGGCGTCGCGGCGGACAGGTCGGGCGACGTGTCGCTGGCGACCTCCGCCGGGGCGGGGGGCTGCGTCGTGCGGGGTGGCGGCGCTTCCGCTTCCGGCGGGGTGGCGGGATCGGGTACCACCTCGGGCGGTTCCGGGGCGGGCGGCGTCTCGACCGGTGCGGGTTCGGCCGAGATGAGGGCGTCGAACTCCGCCGGGGTCACGAGCGAGACTTCCGCCACGGACAGGTTGTCGTCGTTGGGCGGGTCGGCGAACCAACCGCCGACCAGCGCCCACAGCACCACCGCGCCGTGCGCCGTGCCGGACACGGCGACCGCCCGGCGCAACTCCATCGCTACCGCGCCTCGGACGCGGAACCGTCGTCGAGCCGCGGCCCGCCGGGATCCGTGACGAGGCCTATGTCGCGGAACCCGCCCGCGTTCAGCGCGCCCATCACGACCATCACCTCCGCGTAGGGCACGCCGCCATCGGCCCGCAGGAAGACCTTGCCGCTGCTGCGTTCGGTGGCGATCCCCGCCAACCGCGTCACGAGTTCGTCGCGCGGCACCTCCGTGCTGCCGATCAGGACGCGCCCGTCGGCGGCCACCGTGACGGCGAGCGGCTCCTCCTGTTCCTGAGGCAGGGCGGCGGCGGCGGTTTCGGGCAACTGGATGGGCACGCCCGCGGTCAGCAGGGGCGCCGCGACCATGAAGATGATCAGAAGGACCAGCATGACGTCCACGAAGGGGGTCACGTTGATCTCGGCCATCGGCGCGCCGCCGGCCTGGGACCGCCGCCTGCGCCGGGGGGCGTCGCCGCCCTGGGGTTGGACGCCCGCAGCCATCGGTCAGGCCGCGTCCGCGTCGAGCTGGCGCGACAGGATGGTGGCGAACTCGTCGGCGAAGGCCTCGTAGTTGCCGACGATCCGGCCCGCGTCGCGGGTCAGCTTGTTGTAGAAGACGACCGCCGGAATGGCCGCGAACAAGCCGATGCCTGTCGCGAGCAGCGCTTCCGCGATGCCCGGCGCCACGACTTCGAGCGACGTGTTCTGCGATACGGCGATCTGCTGGAAGGCGTGCATGATGCCCCAAACCGTGCCGAAGAGGCCGACGAAGGGGCCGACCGACCCCACGGTCGCGAGGAAGGTCAGCCCGCTGGTCAGACGGTCGCGTTCCTTCGCGATGGCCACGTCCATGGTGCGGTCGATGCGCGCCTGCGTGCCCGCGATCAGCGCGCCGTCGTCGCGGTGGCTGCGCGACCATTCGCCCATCGCGGCGGTGAAGATGCGCTCGGACGCGCTGCGGGGCTTGTCGCCGATCCGGTCGTACAGCTCGTCCAGGGGGTCGCCCGACCAGAAGGCGCGGTCGAACTTCGCCGCCCGCTGACGCGCGGCGCGGAACTGCACGACCTTTTGAAGCCAGACGGCCCACACCATCACCGACGCCGCGAACAGCGCGACCATCACCAGCTTGACCACGATCGTGGCTCGCCAGAACAGCGACCACATGCTGAAGTCGGCGTCCGTGACGCCGGTCAACGCAACCGTTTCCATTGGACTGCCCGCCCTATGACGACCGGTTTTCCGGTCTTGTTCGGGCCAGGTTAGCAGATCGAATCGGGGGGGGCGAGGGGGTGTCGGGCATCGCGCGCGGATGTCGCGTGCGAGGCCCGTCCAGACCCGTCTAGGTTCCCGGCACGCCGCTGCCGCGGTCGTGCAGCCAGCCCCGCAGCCGTTCCACGGTCCAGGCGGTGCCCGGCCCGACGATGCAGCCGACTAGGATCATGATACCGGCCTGCATCGCCTCGACGAAGACCGTCTCCTCGCCGGACTGGCCGACGAAGGTGATGACCGTCGCCACGACCGCGGCGAACAGGTAGTCGGCCCCCTTGGACGCCATGTACCCGCCGACGAGCCCGATGACCGCGAAGGTCGCGGCGGACGCGCCGTTTGGGACGAACTGGTTCGCATAGGCCCCCGCCACCCCGAGCGACAGGCCCAGTAGCATGGCCAGCAGCCGCCGCCCCGCACTGGCCCGCCCGGCGATCGGGGGCTGCACGGACAGGTACGCCGCCAGGATGATCGACCATGTCGGCGACGAGAACCCAATCAGGTTCGAGCACACGAGATCCGCCAGGAACATCGCGGTCCCGATCTTGATCGCCAGCCACAGCGGATGATCCTCCTCCGGGGATTGGGGCGGCGCATAGTCGTGTGCCTCCTCCGGGTCGGCCATGGCGCTGGTATCTCTGGGCATGTCGAGCTCCTAACGGACCGGCAACGCCCCGCGCGAATCGGTCGTTCCCTGTCCGTGCGATGGGAACGCGCCCCCGGGGGGTCCGGTGTTGGCGTCCCATGGATCTGTCCCCCCACCTCGACCCCCGCACCGATCCGGGCCGCGCCGACCCGCAGCCCGACGCCCCCGTGAATCGCCGCGCCCGGTTCTGGCGGCCCCGCCGCGTCGTCATATTGAAGGCGGCCGCCGGAAGCCCCGTGGCCGAACGCGCGGCCCGCGTCGGCGCGGAACTGGGGGCGGAGGTCGTGCATGCGGCCCGTTTGACGGGATTGAAGGGCGGGGACGAGCGCCAGACGTACCGCAGCGCGAAGTCCACGCTCGCGATCACGACCGCGCCGCCCTCCAGCCTGCGGCTGCAGCCCATCCCGCCCTCCGCCGACTTCCGGCTGGATTTGGCGACGGGATGTCCCGCGCATTGCCAGTACTGCTATCTCGCCGGGTCGCTGACGGGGCCACCCGTCACGCGGGCCTTCAGCAACCTGAATGCCATCTGGCAGGCCGCGCTGGACCATCGGGGACAGGGGACGATCACCTCCGCCACCGACGCTCGCGCGGACGAGGGCACGACCTTCGAGGCGTCCTGCTATACCGACCCCCTGGCGATCGAGCATCTGACCGGCGGCCTCGCGACGCTGATCGAACGGTTCGGCACCCAGGGCGACATGGGCCTGCGGTTCACGACCAAGTACGACCACGTGGACGACCTGCTGGACCTGCCCCACAACGGCCGCACCCGGATGCGGGCATCGGTCAACGCGGACATCGTCGCCCGCCGGTGGGAGGGCGGGACCGCGCCCGTGGCGGCGCGGCTGTCGGCCCTGGGACGCATGGCCGCGGCGGGCTATCCCGTCGGGCTGACCGTCGCGCCCATCATGCCCGTGGAGGACTGGGAGGAGGCCTATGCCGCACTGTTCGCGCAGGCCGCTGCCGCTCTGCCGGACGGGGCCGACCTGACGGTCGAGTTGATCACGCATCGCTTCACGCCCGGATCGAAGGAGATCCTGACCGGCTGGTATCCCGCCACCACGCTGGAGATGGACGAGGCCGTGCGCGTCCGGAAGTTCGGCAAGTTCGGGAACGTGAAGTACGTCTATCCCGCGGCCCTGATGCGCGACATGCGCACGACGCTGGAGGGGTTGATCGACGCACACCTGTCGGGGGCGCGGGTCCTGTACTGGACCTGATGCACTAGATTGCTCCACGATGAGTCATGGAGAAGACAGCACCGCCATCCTCGTGATCGCATCCGGCAGGCGCCGCGGTCGGCCGTCCAACCCGATGCAGACGATCTGGACGCGGGCCGCGAACAGCCGTTCGCCGTCGCGCAGCACCGTCTGGTCCAGCATGAACCGCGCCCCCATGACGTCCGCCAGCGCCGTCTCCACCACCAGTTCGTCATCGTAGCGGGCGGGCCGCAGGTAATCGGCCTCCACCCGCCGGACGGCGAAGACCGAACCGTCCCGGCGCATCGCGGCTTGATCGATTCCAACCTCCCGGATCATCTCGGACCGAGCTCGCTCAACGAAGCGCAGATAGTTCGCGTAATAGACGATCCCCGCCAGGTCCACGTCCTCGTAATAGACCCGGAGCGGCCAGCGATGGGGTGTCACTGCACGCGCCCCAGCCGCGCGGCGATGCGCAGGGCATGGGCGGGGTCCTGCGACATCGGGGGCAGCACGGGGTCGTAGGTCGCCCGCATCACGTCCGCGACGTCGGGCCGCAACACCGCCACGCCGTTGGCCATCGCAAGCGGCGAGGCGTCGGTGAAGGCGGCATCCGACCAGACCAGCATAGCCTGGACCATCTGGTTCAAGGCCAGCGTCTCGGCGGGAACGTCGGACAGGACGTCGTCCATCCGCACGAAGGCGAAGCAGGCGCGGATTGCGCCCCCCTCGTCGAAGCGAAAGACACGGTACTGGTTCGCGCCCGTGTCCTTCAAGCGTACCAGCAGCGTCGCCATGTCGGGGATCAGTCGGTCCAGGTTCGGCACGTCCGCCAACTCGTCCCAGGATCGCACGAAGAAGAACATCAGGTTCGCGCCGAGTTCGGGGTCCGTCTCGGTCACCTGGTGGTTCGTCAGAAGGCACAGCGCCTCCACCGCGCCCTTCAGCACGGCGACGGTGCGATCGACCACCCCGAAGGCCACGGGCGCGATGGGCCGACCCCACCGCGCGCACAGGAAGGTGCCGTCCGTGCGGGTGAACAGCCGTTCGACCGCCGCCGCGTCCATCGCACCAGCGATCAGGCGTCCACCCCCACGGGACAGGTCACGCCGGTCCCGCCGATGCCGCAATAGCCGCCCGGGTTCTTGGACAGGTACTGCTGATGATACCCTTCCGCGTGATAGAATGCGGGCGCGTCGACGATCTCGGTCGTCACCGCGCCGAAGCCCGCCGACCGCAGCCGCTTCTCGAACGCGGCCTTGGTCCGCTCCGCGGCGGCGCGCTGCTCGGGGGAGTACGTGTAGATCCCGCTGCGGTACTGCGTGCCCACATCGTTGCCCTGCCGCATCCCCTGCGTGGGGTCGTGGCCTTCCCAGAACACCTTGAGCAGGTCGTCGTAGGACACGACGTCCGGGTCGTGGATGACGCGCACGACCTCGTTATGGCCCGTCCGGCCGGAGCAGACCTCCTCGTAGGTGGGGTTGGGCGTGTAACCCCCCGCATAGCCCACCAGCGTCATGTGGACGCCAGGCAGCTTCCAGAACATGCGTTCCACGCCCCAGAAGCAGCCCATGCCGAACATCGCTTCCGCCATGCCGTCGGGCACTTCGTTCGACAGAGGGTGCCCGAAGACGTGGTGCGTCTCCGCGGTGGGGATGGGGGCGTCGCGGCCGGGCAGGGCGTCGTCCTTCGACACCATCTCGGCCTTCTTGCGCTGGAACAGGAACATGGGGCGTCCTCCGGATTGGGCTGCTATCGCGTCGCCACGGATATGGGGTCGCCCGGCGCGGTTGGGGAGGGGCGGGCCATCACCGTCTCCGCGCCCGGCCGGGGGAGGCGCGGCACCAGGAGCGACAGGCCAAGCGACACGCCGGCCATGCAGGCAGCCAGGGCGAACACGGTCGCGGGCGAGGACAGCCACAGGTATCCCAGCGTGGCGGGCAGGAACACGGCCGCGATGTGGTTGATCGTGAACGCCACCGCCGCCGTGGGGGCGATGTCGCCCGGATCGGCGATCTTCTGGAAGTAGGTCTTGATCGCCAGCGCCAGGCTGAAGAACAGGTGGTTCGCGACATAGAGGATGCAGGCCGTCCAAACGCCCCAATCGAAGGCGTACAGGCCGGCATACAACACGAACACGCCCAGCAGGCCGGAATACTCCACCACCAGCGCGGCGCGTTCGCCGAACCGCCCCACGGCACGGCCGATCAGGGGGGCCGCGACCATGTTGATGGCCAGGGTCACCATGAACAGCGCCGTGACTTGGTCCACCCGCAGGCCATAGCGTTCGACCATCATGAAGGCCGCGAACACGACGAAGATCTGCCGCCGCGCGCCCGACATGAACTGCAGCGCGTAATACAGCCAGTACCGCCGCCGCAGCACCATCCTCTTGATCTGCGGATGGGGGCTTTCGAACTGCGGATAGGCCAGCAGCGCGAAGACGGCGACGAATGCAGTGAAGCCGCCCGCCGCCCAATAGACCGTGTCGTAGGACAGGTCGAACGCCCGCCACGTCGCCACCACCGCACCGTAGGCCAGCAGCGTCGCCCCCGAGCCCACGGCCAGCAGGATGCCCAGCATCGCGGGGGCCCGGTCCTTGGGCAGCCATTGCAGTTGCAGCGACTGGTTCACCGTCTCGTAGTAGTGGAAGCCGATGGACGACAGGACGGTGACGGTCAGCAGACCCGCGAGCGACGGGAACTGCGCGGTCAGCGCCGTCGCCACGCCAAGCAGGATCAGGTTCGACAGCGCCAGAACCTGTTCGCGCACGAACACGATGATGGCGATGACGCCGACGGCCAGGAAGCCAGGCACCTCGCGCACCGAATGGAGCCAGCCGATATCGCTGCCGTCGAAGCCGGCCACCTCCACGGTGAAGTTGTTCAGGAGCGCCGACCAGGTCGCGAAGGCCATCGGCATCGCGAAGGCCATCAGCATCAGCAGGGCGGCGGGGCGCTGCCAGACGGGCAGGTGCTTCGCGTCGGACAGGGGCACGATGCGCATGGTCGTCGGCTACGCCCGGGTGGGGGGCATGTCCACCGCCCGCGCGCCGCCGATCGGGGCCGCGGGCCCGGGGTGCGACGCGGTCCGACGCGGAACTCGGCGAATCGCCCAGGCGTTACCCCGGGGATGGCAGCGTCGCCGTCGTCACCCGGACGGAACCCCATGGACATCGTTCTTCTGCTCTGCGGGACCGCCGTTCTGATCGTCGTCACGGTCGACCTGCTCGTGACCACGGTCGCGGCGACGGCACTGCGCACGCCGACCTATTGGATGGGGCGCTGCACCTTCGGCTTGTTGAAGCTGATCCCCGGGATGGGGGCCGCGCGGGTGCTGACGCGGGCGTCCGGCGTCGCGGTGATGTCGGCCGTGGCGCTCTACTGGATCCTTGGGACGTGGCTGGGCTGGACGCTGGTCTTCGCTTCGGGGGACCCGTCGATCGACCTGTCCGACCCCGGCGCGGAGCCGACGGTCGCCGATCACGCGTCCCATGCCGGGCATCTGTTGTCGACGCTGGGTGGCGCGCGCACCACGCCTGCCACCGCGGGGTGGGGCATCGTCGATACGTTGGTGGGGGTGAACGGGATGGTCGTGTTGACCATGTCCGTCAGCTTCCTGCTGTCGGTGCGTCAGACGGTGCAGCAGGGCCGTACCTTCGCGGTGCTGTCCGAGGTGGGCGCCGCCCCGCCGGGCGAAGCGCGGGACCGGTTGGCGGAACTGGTCGCGGGCCTGCACGCGGCCCCCCTGGCGTTGTGGTACGGGGCGCCCCGCGCCGATCGGCAGACCCCCGTGGCCGTGCTTCGCCATGCCCGGGCCGCGCAGGCACGCGGTGGATCGGTATGGACCGCAACGGCCACCATCCTGGAGGACCTGCCCTATCTGCCCGACGGGGAGCGGCGCGACTTGGTAAGCCGCATCCGCGAATGGGCGTATCACTACGTGCTCGATACGTCCGAGATGGGCCTGCCCGACGCCGTCACACCCGCGGCGAACCGTTAGACGGGGGTCGGATCGGGTTCCCCGGCCGTGGCCGTGCGCCGCTCCGCCGTATGGAGGACATACCCGATGCGTGGCTCGAACGGCATCAACCACGCCAAGAACCAGCCTGGCACTCGCCGTGCGCCGCCCAGACCCAGGTGCGCCAGGAAGGCGTCGATCCCCGCGTCGGCCAAGGGCGCTTCGGCCGCGTCCTCCCGCGTGACGTCGAAGGCCGTTCGACCCCAGCGCAGGTCGCGGGCCAGGGCTTTCACGTGCGTCCAGTCGTGACGGATCGCGCGCCGGCGCTTCCAGGCCTGCGTCGCCTCCGCCACCGCGCTGGCGGCATGTTCGCGCCGCGACGGATATCCATGCGGGTGATCCGGGTGCCAGACGACCCACAGCAGGTCGCCGCGGCGATCGATGGCCCGGCATGCGGTCACGGTCCCGTCATCGAACGACCGGCACTGGATCGGATCGACCATCAGGTCGAGGCGGTTCTCGGCCAAGCGCATCATCGCCCCCGGGATCGAAGGGCCCGCCGCCGCGCCTTGTTCCGGTGGACGGGCCTGGGCGAGACGACGGCGCAGGCGGCGGCGCGGCACATCGTGCATCATCGTGGAAAATCCCCTGCGATCCCTGTACCCTCCGGCATATGCACGCTGCCATCGTCGGGGAAGTCAGGGAATCCCGACCTCGGTTCCGGCCGCTTGGGGATGTCGGGGCATGGTTCGGCCCTATCGGGGGGTGGGTTGCCTTGACGGACGTGAAGCGTTCCATCGAACACGGGACCGACCGATCGCTGCCCTACGACGAAGCGGCTTGGGAACGGCGTTTGGCCGCGGCCCGCGTGCAGCGTGCGAAGGTCCTGGCCCAGCGGGCGGAAACCCGCCGATCGGAGCCTGGGTCGGTGACGCCGATCCGGGCCGTGGGACCGGCGGGCCCGTCCGCGGCCGCCTCGGACCACCGGTCGGCCCGGGCCGCATGGCCTTGGGTCGCAGGCGGCGTGGCGGCCATTGCATTGGTCGGCACCGGGATCGCGATCGGCGTCGTCCTTTCCGAATGGGTCGACGGGGAGGTCGAGCCGGTGGCCGTCGTGACGCTGCTGGCGCCGCCGGCGCCGGCGATCCTTTCCGCGCCCCCGGCGATACCGGCCCCCGTCGCCGCATCGGCCCCGGCTGGCGGTCCCATCGCCCCGATCGACATCGCCGCGGCCCCTGCGGTCCCGGCCGACATCGCCCCGCCCACCGGGCCCCCCGTTCCCCCGACGGCGCGCATGTCCGGAGGGGATGCATTCATCGGGCCGCCGGAGGTGTACGGGCCGCCTCCCGCGCCCGACCTGATGCTGCGGCTGTCCGTGGACCTGGTCGTCCACGTCCCGTCCGGCGTTCCCCGCGCGGCGCGGAACGAGGTGGCCGACGCGCTGCGTGCGGCGGGATGGGCTGCCGCGGACCCCGTCGCGGTCGAATTCCGGATCCGGGACACGCACATGCGGTTCTACCATGCGGCGGACAGGCCAGGTGCCGCCGCCGCCGCGGCGGCCCTGGACGTTCCCCTGCGCGACTTCACGGATTATCGCCCCTCGCCGCGGACGGGACTGGTCGAAGTGTGGGTGGCGGGCCGCCCGGCGGCAGCCGCCGCGGCGCAGCCCGCGCCCCGCGATGCCGCGCCGTCCGGGGTAAGTGCCCTGCTGCAACGGTTGGGCCGCCTCGTCGAGCCGCGCCGCTGAGAGGGCCACGAACGCGACGGGGCCGCCCCGAAGGACGGCCCCGCATCCCCGCGCGACGGCGGCGATCAGTTCTGCGCGTAGTATTCGATGACGAGGTTCGGCTCCATCATCACGGCATAGGGGACGTCGGACAGGCCCGGCGTGCGCACGAACGAGGCGGTCATCTTGCCGTGGTCCACCTCGACGTAGTCGGGGACGTCGCGTTCGGCCAGCTGACTGGCCTCCATGACCACCGCGAGCTGCTTGGACTTGTCGCGCACGGCGATGACGTCGCCTTCCTTTACCCGATAGGACGGAATGTTCACCGGCTTGCCGTTCACCGTCACGTGGCCGTGGTTCACGAATTGCCGGGCCGCGAAGATCGTCGCCACGAACTTGGCGCGGTACACGACCGCGTCGAGCCGACGCTCCAGCAATCCGATCAGCTGCTCGCCGGTATCGCCGCGCAGGCGGACCGCTTCGGCATAGATGCGGCGGAACTGCTTCTCGGTCAGGTCGCCGTAATAGCCCTTCAGCTTCTGCTTGGCGCGCAGCTGCAGCCCGAAGTCGGACATCTTGCCCTTGCGGCGCTGCCCATGCTGGCCGGGGCCGTACTCGCGGCGGTTCACCGGGGACTTCGGACGGCCCCAGATGTTCTCGCCCATCCGGCGGTCGATCTTGTACTTGGCAGAGGTGCGTTTGCTCACCGCTGTTCTCCTTCGATGACGGCACCCCGGAGGGCGCGTGAAGGGCGTTGTCCTTTGCCCCGGATGCGATCCGGGGCCGACAGGCATCCCCTCGCGGGGGCCGCCAACACCAATGTGAGCGGGCCGGATAAGGACGGCGCGGGGACGTGTCAAGCGATGCGCGGGAGGGGGGCGCCAAAACCACGGATCGGGCGGAGGAACCGCGTTCCGCCGCCCGAATGCCTGCTGCGCGACGCATCGGAAATGACGCGGCCACGCATATTCGCCTGCCTGCTACCGTGTTGTTTTTTATCGGTTTTAACGGCTCAATCCGCGCCGTTGCCCGTTACTAGCAGGTCGGTGATTCGCAGGTCAAACCCGGATTTCGGAACGTCGCGGAACAGATCGTGAAGAGGTCATTAACCCGTTCGAACGACACGAAACTTACTTTTTGCCAGATCGGACGAGACGGGCGATGTCATAGCCGTTGAAGGCCAGCACCTCGCGTGCCGCCTCCATCAGATCGGGACGCAGGGTCGGATCGCGCGACACGATCCAGCCGGCGCGACCGTCCGGCTGGCCCAGCACCGCGACGCGATAATCCGCGTCCGTCCACAACACCCAGAGCGGCGCGGCCCCCGGGACGCCCGACAGCGCCACGTCCAGGCGTCCCGGCCCCGTCACGCGCGCGCGGCCCGTGATCGCCCGCAGGGCCCGACCATCCGGATCCAGGCACGTGTTGCGCACGGCGACCTGGCCGGGCCCGGCGGGGGAGTAGTCGGCGACCGCGCCCGCGCAGCCGGTCTGGAACGGCACGGGAAACTTCGCCACCTCGTGCCAGCGGCCCGCGAAGCGCCCCAGGTCGAAGTCCGCTTTCGACGCGATGGGGACGGACGTGTCGCGATAGGCGGGCAGGAAGGGGGCGGCGACCTTCGCGCATCCCGACAGGAGCGCGAGGATCAGCAGAACGGCGCCGGCCCTCATCGAGGCATCGGTATCTCGACCATCGGACTGCCCGTCAGGACCGCGCGCGCGCCAGGCGCCATCAACTCGGCCAGGGTGCGGTCCCGCGATCGGAGACCGCCGGTATAGGTGCCGTAGGCCGGCAGGATCAGCCGCCTCCCGTCGCGCAGGAAGCAGGGCCGGGAGATCGCGCGACCTCGGACGCGCAGGGCGGCCTTCGGATGGTAGTGGCCCGACACCTCGCCGATGCCGTCCGGCGTGGCGATGTGACGGAAGCGCAGCGGTCCGCATTCCAATCCGTCGGCCGCGTGGCCGCCCAATCCGGTGGGGGCAGGGTCGTGATTGCCCGTGATCCAGGTCCAGTCGCGCCCGCCCATCAATCGCGCAATCCAGTCACGGAACCCCGGCGCCAGGGCCTCGGCGGCGTCCATGTCGTCGAACGTGTCACCCAGACTGACGACGCGGGCGGGATCCGTCAGCGCGATGTCGTCCTGCAACCGGGTCAGCGTGTCCACGACCTCGTAGGGCGGCAGAAGCGTCCCGCCGCGCCGCGCGATGCGCTCCGACTTGCCCAGGTGCATGTCGGACACGCATAGCAGGCTCCGATCCGGCCACCACAGCGCGCCCGACGGCATCGCCGTCAGCACCTGACCCGCAAACTCGAACGTGATCCGCGTTCCCATGACCGATTCAGAATCACGGGTCCTTACGCTGTGCAAGGGCGCTCGGTCGGGGGGCGGCAACGTCACCCGGGCTCCAGCCCCGCCTCGGCCAGAAGCTTCGCCGCCTCCTCCTCGATCAGCCGGCTCTCCGCGCGGCCCTTGATCGGTACGATCCCACGTTCCAGGAACAGGGGCGCGGCCAGGGGCGTGACGCGGTCGAGGTCGAGCTGATCGATGCGGTCGCCCACCGTTTCCAGAAGCAGTTCGACCCGGCCGAAGTCGATATGCCCGCGCATCGCCTCCTCCTCCGTGATCTTCAACATCAAGTGGTCCGGGTCGTAGCGGTGCAGCGTGTCGTAGAGGATGTCGCTGCTGAACGTCGCCTGGCGGCCGGACGACCGCTTGCCGGGGAAGTTGCGCTCGATCAGCCCGGCGATGATCGCGGCCGAGCGGAAGGTCCGCTTCATCACCGCGTTACCTGCCAGCCAGGATTCCAGCGCGGCGTGGACCCCGTCGTGCTGCATGAAGGCGGCCACGTCGGGCACGCGCCGGAGCCCCGTGATGAGCGCGGCGTAGTCGGTGCATACGAAGGTCAGGGGGTCCAGGCCCGCCTCCTCCATCCGCTTGGTGATCAGCAATGACAGGGTCTGGTGCGCATTGCGCCCCGCGAAGCCGTAGATGGCGATGTGGTTGCGCCCGTCGCGCGGGAACTGCTCGATCAGCAGGCGGCCGGGCTCGGGCATGCGGCTGTACCGGTTCTGCAGGTCTAGCCAGTCGCGCGTATGGGCCGGGAACGCGCTGAAGTCGCCCTCGTGCAGGATGCGCTGGATGCGGTCCGCCAACTGCACGGACGTCGTCCACTTGTAGCCGATGAAGGTGGCGATGCGCGGTTCCTTGTTGGGGTTGGGGCTGACCTCCACGGTCATCTCGCGCATGTTCTCGAACCGCACGACCTGGCCGCCCATCAGGAACGTGTCGCCGCTGACCAGGGTGTTGGCGAACCCCTCCTCGATCTCGCCCAACGGAAAGCCGCCCCGTCCCTTGAACCGGACCTTCAGCGTGTCGGTGTCGATGATCGTGCCCAGGTTCATGCGGATCTGCCGCGCCGATCGGGGATCGCGCAGACCCCAGATGCCCGGGGACCGCTCCTTCAGCCGCTGATAGCGGTCGTAGGCGCGAAGGGCATAGCCCCCCGTCGCCACGAAGGTCAGACATTCGTCGAACTGCGGCCGCGTCAGGGCGGAATAGGGACCGACGGTCTTTACCTCCGCGTACAGGTCGTCGGCGGAGAAGTCGGCCGCGCAGGCGCATATGGCGATGTGCTGGCACAGGACGTCGCGGGGGCCGTCCAGGCGCAGATCGCCGTCCAGTTCGCCCGCCGCCACGGCCTCCAACGCCGCCACGCATTCCACGACCTCGAACCGGTTGGCCGGGATCAGCCGGGCCTTCGAAGGCGCGTTGTACCGGTGGTTCGCGCGCCCGATCCGCTGGACGAGCTGCTTCACCTTCTTGGGCGCGCCGACCTGGATCACCAGGTCCACGTCGCCCCAGTCGATGCCCAGATCCAGCGACCCGGTGGCGACGATGGCCTTCAGTTCGCCCGCGACCATCGCCTGTTCCACCCGCAGCCGCGCCTCGCGCGACAGGGCCCCGTGGTGGATGCCGATGGGCAGGTCGTCCTCGTTGGCGAGCCACAGGTTGTGGAAGAAGATCTCCGCCTGGGCGCGGGTGTTGTGGAAGATCAGCGTGGTCTTGTGGCGGCGCACCTGGTCCAGCACGTCGGGGATGGCGTATCGCCCGCCCGCACCCGCCCAGGGCGGCGGGTCGCGGGTGGGCAGCATGGCGATGTCGGGGGCGGGTCCGGGATCGGCATGCAGGATGGGGCAGGGATCGGGATGTCGGGCCAGGTAGTGCGCGATCACCGCCGGGTCGTCCACGGTGGCCGACAGACCCACCCGGCGCAGGTCGGGGGCGAGGGTCTGCAGCCGCGACAAGGCCAGCATCAGCTGATCGCCGCGCTTGTTCTCGGCCAGGGCGTGGATCTCGTCCACCACCACCCGTCGCAGGCCCCGGAACGTCCGCGCCGCGTCCGGATAGCTGATCATCAACGCCAGGCTTTCTGGCGTCGTCAGCAGGATATGGGGCGGGTCCGCGCGCTGCCGCTTGCGCCGGGTCTGCGACGTATCGCCCGTGCGGTCGTCCACCCGGATGGGCAGGCCCGCCTCCTCGATGGGGGTGGACAGGTTGCGCTTGATGTCGTTCGCGAGTGCCTTGAGCGGGCTGATGTAGAGCGTGTGCAGCCCTTCGTGCCCGTTCTCGGTTATGTCGGTCAGCGTCGGCAGAAAGCCCGCCAGGGTCTTGCCGCCCCCCGTCGGCGCGATCAGCAGGAGCGACGGCTCGCCCGCGCGCTCCAGCATCTCGGCCTGATGGGGGTGCAGGGACCAGTGGCGACGCGCCAGCCAGTTCGCCAGGGCGGGGGGCAATTCCATGCCCCGCCAGCTAGCGCCGCTCCGGCCGCGGGCGAGTTCAGCTCTCCCGCCCGCGCGCAGCCAGTTCGGATCTGTGGAACCGTGCCAACGCCGCGTCGGCTGCGGCTTGCGCCGACAGGCGGCGGTGGACCCCCGGGGCGGGGACATTGCCGTTCGTGACGGCGCGAAGATAGGCGCGCAGGGTCTCCGCGCTGTTTGCTGCGATGTCCGATGCGGCCTCGGTCGCCGACCGTAGTTCCGTGTTCGACATCGCGGCGATGCCTGCGGTATGGATCGCCGTCAGGGCCCGCGCGTCGCACCCGGTCACGGCGCACGCGCCCTCGAGGGCTTCCCGCAACTCTCCGCGCGCCGTCTGTTCCATCAGTGCATCGGCGCTGACCGTGACCCGTTCCAGCCGGTCCGCCAGGGCCACACTTGCCCAGACCGCTAGGCTCACGCTGCCCGCCAACAAGGATAGAAGCGCGGTCCGAGACCGCGTCGATTGCCTGTCCATATCTGCCTGCTCGTCTTTTTGATTGCGATCAGGACTCTCCGCGGAATGTGGCAGGAATGGGGCGCGGCGGGCGGGAGGCCGGGCGAGTGCGGCGCCTGCGTCACACGGGGACGTCGGTCAGTGATCGAAGTCGGCCTCCTTCACGAACAGGTTCGCCCAGGCCCTGTCGATCAGTTCGGGCGTCAGTTCGTAGGGAAGCTGTTCGAAGTCGCAGATCGCGGTTATCTGATCGAGGAGGAACGGCGCGTGATAGGAGGAATAGACGTTCTCGATCGTCGGGTACTTACGCTTGACCAGGTGGATCAGCGCACGCTCGTTCAGCTTGACCTTCTTCTTCTTGGCGATTAGCGCGAAGATCTTTAGGAAGTCCGCCTGCGACGGGCCGTCGATCAGCACCTTGAAGAAGATCCGCCGCAACGCGGCCACGTCGAAGATCGCGTTCGGATGGAAGTTGGTCGAGAACACGACCAGCGTGTCGAAGGGCACCTCGAACTTCTCGCCCGATTGCAGGGACAGGATGTCGTAGCCCATCTCCATTGGGACGATCCAGCGGTTGATCAGCTTCTGAGGCGCCTCCTCCTGACGGCCCAGGTCGTCGACGATGAAGACGCCGCCGGTCGACTTCAGCTGCAACGACGCCTGATAGGTCCGGGCGACCGCGTTGTAGTTCAGGTCCAGCATCGAAAGCGTCAACTCGCCCCCCGTCATCACCGTGGGCCGGCGGCACAGGATATAGCGTTCGTCCACGCGGATGCCGCCGCGGCGCAGGCCGCCGTCGTCGTCTCGCCGGGGGATCGCCTGGTGGACGATGGGGTCGTACACGGTGATGACCTGGCCCGCATACTCGACCGCGCGGGGGATCCAGATGTGGTCGCCCAGGGCGGCACGGATGCCTTCCGCGATGGACGACTTGCCGTTGCCCGGCGGACCGTACATCAGGATCGACCGCCCGCTGCTGACGGCGGGTCCCAGCTGCCCCAGCAGGTCGGGGGGCAGGATCAGGTGGCCCATGGCGCGGGTCAGCCGGTCGCGGGTGATGGTGATATCGCGGATCGACTGCGACTTGACCTGCAGCTTGTAGGCTTCCAGCGGGACGGGCATCGCGCCGTAGTATTCCGACTGGCCCAGGGCTGCGGTGGCGCGCGCGGTGCCCGCCTCGGTCAGTTCGAACCCCATCTCGCCGGACGATCCGGCGTGCAGCGTGCCGGTGGCCTGGACCAGGCCCTGCCCGCGGCACTGGTCGATCAGCTCCTGCGTCAGGGGGATGGGCAGGTGGATGGCGCCCCCGACTTCGCGCACCGTTTCGACGGACTTGCGGAACATGGTCTTCAGCATGACCTCCCGCAGGATCACGGGGGACAGGCCGGTATCCTCCAGCGTCCGGGGCGGCGCGGGGGGCGCGACGCGCTCGGACAGGCTGGGATCGGCGCGGACGTTCATGGGCGGGGCTCCATCGGGTGGAGCCATCTGGCCGCCCGGGCCTTCAGATTCCGTTACCGGCCGCCAGCAGCAGATAGGTGACGTGCGCGCCCGCCAGCGGCACGCCCATGGGAAAGGCGGGGCCGGGGGCGAAGCTGTCCCATCCGGACGCCAGGCCCCGCACGGCCGGCACCGCGCGCGCGGCCCGATGGACGGCGAAGGACGCGACCAGCCAGACGCACAGGATCGCGACCATTGCGCCCGCATCGCCGGGGGCCACGAAAGGGGCCATCGCGGCGGCGAACTTGGCGTCGCCCGCCCCCATGACGCCCCCCGCCGTCAGCGCGAACCCGATCACCAGGACGGCGGCGAACGGGACGATCCGCCAGGCCAGATCCGCGTTCGGCCCGATCAGGACCAGCCCCCCCGCCGCGAACACGGCCAACAAGGACAGCACGGCGGAGTTGCGGATCTTCAGCGCCGACAGGTCGGTCCAGGCGACCCACAGGCAGATTGGCAGGCTGGCCAGCCCGAAGACCAGCCCCTGCACCGGTGGCAGCGCCAGATCCATGTCAGCCCCGCAGCGACCGCAGGGTGCGGACGGCCGGCTCGAAGTGGCGGGGATGGGTATCGATCGCCTGTTCCAGCAGGTTGCGCGCGATGTCGACGTCGCCTTGCCGGATCGCGGCCAGGGCGGCCGTGTGCATCAGTTGCGCGCGTTCCTCCGCGCTGGCCCGCAGGCCGGGCAGGGCGTAGTTGCGCCGCGTCGCGCGGGCCAGGACGAGGTTGTTCTTCGCCGTGAACAGGTCGTCGTCCTCGGTGATGGCGCGGGTGAACAGCCGCTCCGCCGCCTCCACGTCGCCGCGCGTCAGCTTCGAGAAGCCCCAGTTGTTCAGCACGCCCGCGGGTTCCGTCGTCAGCCCCAGCGCCGTGTCGTAGAAGCTGTCGGCGCGGTCCCAGTCCTGGCTGCTGTCGGCCACGATCGCTTCCAGCCGATAGCGGTCGAAGGTGCGATGCGTCGGCGGGATCGCGTCCAGCGTGGCCTTCGCGTCCGCCCACCGCGCTTCGCGCACCAGGGCCCCGGCATACTCGACGCGGTCGGCATCCGTGGAGTCGGGGTGCTCCACCACGTCCTCCCAGGCCAGCAGGGCTTCGGGCGTGCGGCCCGCGCGGATCAGCGACTGCGCCAGGCCGCGGCGCGGCTCCAGCGCCTCGGGGGAGGCGGCGACGCGCTCGCGGAACGTCCGCACGGCGCGTTCGGGCGGCGCGTTCGCCAGCAGCATATCCTGCAGCGCGGGATCGTCCGCAACGGAGGATCCCCCCCGGTCGCAGCCCGCCAGCGACAGGGCCACGACCAGCGCCACGCCCGACAACACCGATTGGCGCATGACCCGACATCCTTCCTTCACTGCCCGCGCCCTCTTCATTCGACCGACCGGGGCGCGATGCGGAACGTGCCGTCATCGCGCCGGGTCAGGGTGAAGGCGTCCCTTTGATCCCCGTCATAGCGCAGGCGATCCAGCCGGGACAGCGAAAGGCGCAGGTTGTCGCCGAACGGGTCGTCGCGGGGGTCAAGCGCGAAGGCGCGGCGGAACGACTGTCGCGCCTGCGGGATCTCGCCCCGTTCCATCTGCACGACGCCCAGATCGTTCCAGGCCCGCGGGTCGTCCGGATCCGCGCGAACCAGCGCGCGCAGGTCGCGCTCGGCCAGGCCGAGGCGGCCCAGACGCAGGTTCGCGCCCGCGATGGCGCGGCGCACCTCCGGCGTGGGACCGCGCAGGGCGGCTGCCCGGACATAGCTTTCCATCGCGGCCTCCGCCTCGCCCGCGGCCAGCAGGCGGTCGCCCACAATCAAGGGATCGACGGACGACCCGTCCGCCGGGCCGGGCGCCCGCAGCGGGTCCCCGCCGGGATCCCCCCCGTCGCCCGCGCAGGCGCAGAGAAGGACGGCGACGGCGACGGCGATCCCCCCGGGCCGCACCGTCAGAAGGCCCCCGATCCGCCCAACGACGTCGCGATGCCGTGTATGGACGGTCCGATCAAAATGATCAGCAGGGGGGGCACGCAGAACATCATGGTCCCCACGGTCAGCTTCGTGGGCAGGACGTTGGCCTTCTCCTCCGCGCGCATGACGCGCTTGTCGCGCATCTCGGCGGCATAGATCCGCAGGGCCTCGGCCACGGAGGTGCCGAAGGCCTGGGACTGGATCAGCACGGTGACGAAGGACGTGATGTCCTGCAGGTCGCAGCGGTCCGCCATCGCGCGCAGGACGTCGCCCTTGTCCTTACCAGCCTTCATCTCCTGGCTGACCAACAGGAACTCCTGCGCCAGTGCGGGATAGGACGGCTCGATCTCGCGGGCCATGCGCACGATCGCCTGGTCCAGCGACTGCCCCGCCTCCACGCAGACCAAAAGCAGGTCGAGCGCGTCCGGAAACCCGTCCTGGATCTCCTCCTGCCGGGCGGCGACGCGCTTCTTCAACCAGTATTTCGGCGCATAGTATCCCGCCACGCCGGGGCCCACGGCATAAAGGCCCATCATCTCCGGGCTCAGCTCCGTGCCTAGCACGAGGACGTAGAGCACGCCCAGCGCCAGCAGCCCCAGCCCGAGGATCAGCTGCGCGGCGGTCAGGGTGCGGACCGCGTCGCGATGCGCGTAGCCCGCCCGCAGCAGCATTGCGCGGGTGGAGGACAGGGCCGCCTCGTCCTCGGGCTCCAGGATGGCGGCGTACTTCTCCAGCAAGGCGTTGGTGGCGCCGTGGCGGGACAGGCGCTCCAGGCCCGCCGCAGCGCCGCCGGACGTCTTGGCCCGCTCCGCCCGGACCCGCGCCATCGGGTCGGCGGGCTTGCGCAGCAGCATCGGCAGCGCCAGCACGACCAGCAGCGCGCCCGCGCCCCCCGCGACCCAGATCAGGCCGTCGGGGCCCAGATACGCTTCGATCAGCGACAGCACGGCGTCCATCGACGTCCCCCTCAGACCTTGATGTTGACCATTATGCGCATGAACACGACGTTCACGACAAGGAACACGAACACCACCCCCGCGGCGGGCAGGAAGAACGCGCTGTCCTTCACGTCCGAATAGTAGTCCGGCTCCATCACGTTGATGCCGACCAGCGCCAGGACGGGGAAGGCCGAAAGGAACAGGCCGGACCAGCGCGCTTCCGCCGTGATGGCCTTGACCTTGCGGAACAGCTTGAACCGGGCGCGCACCACCTTGCTCAGGCCTTCGAGGATCTCGGCCAGGTTGCCGCCCGACTTCTGCTGGATGCCCACGGCCACCGCCAGAAAGCGCAGGTCCTGCAGCCCCGTGCGTTCGGCCAGCGACCGCAGGCTGTCGGACACGTCGCGCCCATAGGCCGCCTCGTCGGCGATGAATCCCATCTCCGATCCCAGCGGGTCGGCGATCTCCTTGGCGACGATGCCGATGGACGACGACAGGGGGTGCCCGACACGCAGCGACCGGACGATCAGCTCGATCGCGTCGGGCAGCTGCTCCTCCAGCAGGGCCAGGCGCTTCTTGGCCGCCCCGTTCACCCAGAAGAAGACCGCGCCGATGCCGAACGCGATCGACACGGCGATCCGCAGCGGCAGGCCCGCGCTGGACAGCACGGTCAGGGCCGCGAAGGTCACCGCCGTCAGGCCGGCCATCAGGCCGATCAGCATGCCGGGCGTGAAGGCCAGGTTCGCCTTCTGCGCCTTGTCGGCCAGCGCCGCGAACAGGGGCACGCTGCGTCCGCCCTCGTGCTGCGACATCTCCTTGCGGAGCTGCGCCATCACCTCGTCGCGGCTGCCGCCCTTCTCGATCAGGCCCAGGCGCCGGTTGACGCGCTTGTTCAGCTTGATCGACTGCCCGAAGACCAGCATGTAGATGCCGCCGATCATCAGATAAATCCCGGCGAAGATGCCCAGATAGATCAGCGGTTCGATCGAAAGCTGCATCGCTCAGCCCCCCGTCGTCGGGTCGTAGATCGAGGACGGCAGGTCGTAGCCCCACGCCTTGAACCGGTCCGCGTAATGACTGCGCACGCCGGTCGCGGTGAAGTGGCCGATGATCGTGCCGTCCGTTTCCAGGCCCGTGCGCTCGTAGCGGAACACCTCCTGCAGGGTGATGACCTCGCCCTCCATGCCCGTGACCTCCGTGATGGACGTCATGCGGCGCGATCCGTCCTGCAGGCGGCTGGCCTGCACGATCAGGTTCACGGCGGACGCGATCTGGTTGCGCGTGGCCTTCAGCGGCATCTCGATGCCCGCCATGGCGATCATGTTCTCCAGCCGGCTGACCGCGTCGCGGGCGTTGTTGGCGTGGATCGTGGTCATCGACCCGTCATGGCCCGTGTTCATCGCCTGGAGCATGTCGATCACCTCCTCGCCGCGGGTCTCGCCCACGATGATGCGGTCGGGACGCATCCGCAGCGCGTTCTTCAGGCAGTCGCGCTGCGTGACCGCGCCCTTGCCCTCGACGTTGGGGGGGCGGCTCTCCATGCGGCCGACATGGTCCTGCTGCAGCTGCAGCTCGGCCGTGTCCTCGATGGTCAGCACGCGCTCCTTGCGGCCGATGAAGGACGACAGCGCGTTCAGCGTCGTCGTCTTCCCCGATCCCGTGCCCCCCGACACGACGACGTTCAGCCGGCACGCGACCGCGGCCTGCAGGTAGGCCGCCATCGCCTCGGTGAAGGCGCCGAAGGTGACCAGGTCGTCGACGCCCAGCTTCTCCTTCTTGAACTTCCGGATCGACACCAGACTGCCGTCGACGGCGACGGGCGGCACCATCGCGTTGAACCGGCTTCCGTCCTTCAGGCGCGCGTCGACATAGGGGTTGGATTCGTCCACGCGGCGGCCAACGGCGGACACGATCTTGTCGATGATCCGCAGGAGGTGACGCTCGTCCTTGAACCGGATCTCCGACTTCTCCAGCTTGCCCGCCCGCTCGATGAAGATGTTGTGCGGACCGTTCACCAGGATGTCGTTGACCGTCTCGTCCTTCAGCAGCGGCTCCAGCGGTCCCAGGCCCATGACCTCGTCGAACAGTTCGGCGTTCAGGGTCTGGCGGTCCTCTTTGCCCAGGATCACGCCCATCTCGGCCAGCTCGTCGGACGTGATGGCCACGATCTCGGCGCGAAGGGCGGCGGGGTCGGCCTTCTCGATGGCGCCCAGGTTCAGGTTGTCCAGCAGGCGGTGATGCATCTCGGTCTTCAGATGCTCGATCCGTTCGCGCCGCTTCAGGCGCCCGTCCTCCGGCGTGGCCTCCGCCGCGACCTTGGCCGACCGCCCGCGGGGCGGCCGCTCCGGGGCGGCCGTCCGGCGCATGGGCGCGGCCGCCGCCGCCGCCGCGGGCTCGGCGGCAGGCTCGTCGGTCGGGGCCTCCGCCGGGGCGGGCCGGGCAGCGACGGGCTTGGCGCCCGCGGGCTTCTTGTAGCGTTGGAACATGGCTGGATCCCCCGGTCGTCTAACCGAACTTGAGGCCGAGGAACGCGAAGCCCCGGCGCTTGGGCTTCGATTCCTTCGCCGCCGGCGCGTCCTTCAGCAGGCGCGCGGCGAAGGCCGCGACCTCGCGGCGGAAGGGGTTGCGCGCGGCGACCCCCGCGACGGGAACGGCCTGGTCGTTCGCATCCGTGACATGCGCGCCCCCGTCGGGCAGGACCACGTCTATGGCGATGCCCAGGCTCTCGGCCATGCGCTCGATCCGACCTTTGCCCGCCAGCTCGGCACGTCCGACGACGCGGTTGGCGACCCAGGTGATCCGGTCCAGCGACAGCTCCTCCGCCTGCATCAGGCGGACGAGGCGCAGGGCGTTCTGCGCGGCCCGCACCTCCGGCGTCAGCACCACGTGGAAGTGGCGCGCCGCGTCGATCACCGTGTCGGTCCATTGCGTCAGCGTACCGGGCATGTCCACGATCACCACGTCGAAGCACTGCCCGGCCAGGTCGATCAGGGCGGACACGTCGTCCGGCCCGATCATGTCCAGGGGCAGCAGCTCGTCGGGGGCGGTGAAGACGTGGATGCGGTCGTCCACCGTCTGCAGGGCCTGGCGGAACGCCTGCTCGTCTATGGCCGCCGTGTCGGCGAGGATCTCGATGATGCTCTCGCGGCGCGGCAGGTCCATGTAGGTCGCGACCGATCCGAATTGCAGGCCCAGGTCCAGCACGCAGATCGACGGGCCGTCCGTGCCCGTGGCCTCCGCGATCTCGTGCGCGACGTTCGTGGCGATCGTGGACGCGCCCGCGCCGCCCGCGATGCTCTGGAAGGCCAGGATCAGGGGCGCCCCGTCCGCGCCGCCCCCCGTGGCGGGGGCCGCCGCCGGGATCGGGGCCGGGGCGGGGGCAGCCTCCTGCGCCGCGGCGCGAAGCTCGGCAGCCTTGTCCGTGCGCGGCGCGCGAACGCGGGCCACGGCCTCCGCCAGCGCGCCTTCGGGCAGGGGATAGGGGGCGAAATCGTCCGTGCCCGCGCGCAGGAGCTCGTGCATCACCAGGGGGCCAAGGCCGTCGGCCACCAGCACGACCTGCAGCCCCAGCTTCTTCGCCTGCCGCACGACGGCGGTGATGGCGGGCAGCTCGCCCTCGTCGGCCTCGTCGACGGCGACCACCACGAACTTCAGGTCCGCTGCGTCCTGTTGGGTCAGGAACGTCGCCGCCTCCGCCAGGGTCAGGTCGCCCCAGCCCTCGCCGACCTCGGCATCCATGTCGTCGATCAGCAGGTCGAACTCCTGCACGTCGCGCGAGATGGTGATCGCCTCCAGGGGCGCCGGATCCGTGTCGAGGGCGGGGCTTGCGCTCATGGCGGCGTGTCTCGTCCTTGCAGGCGACGCGCGCCCGGTCGGGGGCGGGTCCGTTCATCCGGTACGGGCGCGAATCGCCCGGCGGGGCCAAGGGGCGACCCGCAGCCGCGACGATGCAGCGGGGATCGTGAAAATGACGGTAAGATCAATCGCCACATTCGCTTAAAATGCGGCAGGCCCGTTCGATGGGTCGGGCCGGACGGGCATCCGCACCGTCACGGAACCCTCGCGACCGCGACGTTGCCTGGTCCGTGATGGCGGTATCGGCCTTCGCTATCGGATCGTATGCCGTCGCGCACGTCGCGGGGCCGTCGTCACCGAAACGGGGTCGGCCCCACCGGCGCGCCGCCCGGGTCGGGGGTGGTCACCCGCCTGCGGGGGCCGATGCGCCCGCGGTGGACGTCGCCCCGCCGGAGCCGGTCGCCGGTTGGCCGGAACTGGCGACGTAGCGGCGGTACACGATCTGCGCGTACTTGCCGTCCAGCACCATCGGGTGTTCCTGCAGGAAGCCGCTGACGCGCGTCACCGTGCGCCGGTTGGCCCGCTCGGGACCCGGAACGGGGACCACCGGCTGCGATTCCCCTTCGGAGACCAGCGCCTCCAGCCGGGTGGGGGACACGCCCCGCGCCGCAAGATAGCGCACGGCCGCTTCCGCGCGCCTGCGCCCCAGCGCCAGGTTGTATCCGTTGCTGCCTACCAGGTCGGTATGGCCGAACACGCTGAACCGCACCTCGGGGAACTGCTGCATGAACCCGGCCTGCTGATCCAGGACCGATCGGGCCGTCGCGTCCAGCGCGGCGGAGTTGAACGCGAAGGTCAGGGTCGTGGGCACGGTGTCCGCGAAGCGCGTGCCCAGATGGCTCAACGCCGTGACCTCGCCCGAATGCACGGCCTGGTTGGCCCGCGTCGCGACGCCGAAGGTGGGGCCGATCGCGTGCGACCCGGCGGGCGCGTCGGGGTCGACGACCGTGCAGGCCGCCAGGAGCGCCGCGCCCGCGGCCAGGACCAGGGGATGCCGCATCGCGATCACTCCAAAACGTAGCCGTAGTTGCCGCCCAGATCCTGTCCCAGGGGCACGGAGCCGCGCGTGGAGCGTGCCGTCGTGCGCGTCCCCTCGCCGGAGATGCGGCCACGGGTGAACAGCTCGTTCTCGGACGGGGGCCGGATCGTGTCCAGCGGCGTGGCGATCGCCTCGCCCCGGGTGGGGGACACCAGATAGGCGGTGATCATGATGACCAGCTCCGTCTGCTCGCGCCGATAGCCCGCGGACCGGAACAGGGCGCCGATCACGGGCAGGTCGCCCAGCCAGGGAACCTGGTTGACCGTGTCGCTGAAGTCGTCCTGCAGCAGCCCGCCCACGGCGAAGGACTGCCCGTCGCGCAACTCGACCGTGGTGGCGGTCTGGCGGCGGGTGAAGGTGAAGGCCTGCGCCCCGTTGCCGATCGGCACGGTCGCGTCCTCCGACACGTCGCTGACGGAGGCGTCCAGCTTCAGGTTGATGATGTCGCCGTCCACGACCGTCGGCGTGAAGGTCAGCTCCACCCCGAACGGGCGATAGGCGACGCCCACGTTGCCCTCGTCGTCGATCTCGGGGATGGGGACCTCGCCGCCGGCCAGGAACTGCGCGGGCTGGCCGGACAGGGCGGTCAGGTTCGGCTCCGCCAGCGTGCGGACCAGGCCCTTCGTTTCCAACGCCTGCAGCATCAGCTGGAAGCTCAGATCGTCGATGCCGAAGCTGACGTTGAACATGCCGGCGGGGTTCGTGACCGTGCCGCCGCCGCTGGCGGTGACGTCCGTGCCCGCGGCCGACAGCTGCGCGCCCAGGTTCTTCGCCACGTTGCGCCGCATCTCGGCGAAGCGGACCTTCAGCATGACCTGCTGCGTGCCGCCCACGACCATCAGGTTCAGCACCCGGTCGGGGGCATAGCGTTCTGCGATCTCCATCGCGTGCTCGACCTTCTGCGCGGACGACACGGTGCCCGACAGCACGATGCCGTCGTTTGCGGTCCGCACCTCGACGTGCTCGCCCGGCAGGATCTCGCGCAGGCGTTCCTTGAACTCGGCGATGTCGGGGGTGACCTGGACCTCCACATTGGCGATCAGGCTGCCGTTCTGGCCCAGGATCGTCAGGGTCGTGCGTCCCGGCGCCTTGCCCAGCACGTACACGGTGCGCTCCGACAGGGTGGCGATGTCCGCGATGGCGGGGTTGGCGATCGACAGCTCCGCGAAGGGGGCGTCGCTTTCCAGCACGATGGCGCGGTTCAACGGCACCCGGAGCGCCTGTTGCAGCCCCCCCTCGGCCAGCCGCAGGGTCTGGGCCTGGGTGGCGGCAGGCGCGACGACGCCAAGGGACAGCAGCGCGACCGCGGCCGCGCGCAAGAATCCATATGTCGACATCGTGCCTGCCTTTCGCCTGACTGCCCGATCCGCGGAAGGTCTGACGCCTTCCTTTCGTGCGGGACACGCGTGGGGCGCGCGTCCCGGTCACGTTGCGCCGGGCAGGGGGGGGCCGTCCACCGTGGGGATCTTGGACGGCGACGTTAAGGCGGCGGGCCGTGTGTCTTATGTCACACGGACGGGCGGTCGAATCACGGGGCGCAGGGGACGGGGATGACCTCCACCGCGTCGCCGCGGCGGGTGCGGATGGTGCAGACCTTCGGCGCGGGGGCGACTTCGGGCGCGGGGGCCGCCGCCGCGACCTCGCGCGGGCCCAGGATCTCGGACAGGGTCGCTTCCACGTTCTCGGACGTCGTCTCGTCCTGGACGCCCACCAGGGCCATGGTCAGCCGTCCCGTGGCCTGCGCCTGGGCCAGCTTGGCCACGACCGCCGCGGGGGCCTCGACCGTGACCGTGCGCGCGATCGTGGGCGCGCCGCGCTGGCCGTCCGTGATCTGGTCGATGGCGATCAGGGGCAGGCTCGGATGAATCAGGCGGGTCAGGCCGCCATGCTCGTCCGATCCGGTCCAGTACACGTCGACGCGGTCGCCCGGACGCAGAAAGCCTGACACGCCCGAGGTCACGTCCACCTGCAGCGCGAAGGCGCGCATGCCCGGCGTCAGACTGGCGGCCACCCCCGCGCTGGCGCCCGGCGCGGTGACCTTGACGCCGAGCAGCGGCTCGCCGCGTTCGATGGACCGCAGCACCGTGCGGGGGCCTTCGCCGCCTTCGGGAAAGATCTGGTCCAGGGACGCGAAGGCCCCATCGGGCAGGGCGGCGGTCGGCCAGGCCACGGATGCGACGTCGTCCGGGGTCAGCACGTCGCCATAGGTCAGGCTGCGCTTGACCACGTAGACGTCGGTGACGTCCACGACCCGGCCCGCCGTCTCGTCCAGGGCGTCCTGATAGGCCGCGAACCGGCCCTGCGCCTGCATCACGGCGAAACCGGCGAGGCCGAGACCGGCAAGGAGGACGAGGACGAAGACGATACGCATGGACGGGACCCTCCGGGACTCGCCGCCACCCCTAGGGGCGGAGGCTTAAGATATCGTCACCGGCAGGGGGCCGGAACGAGGCGGGGGCGCCGCGATCCGCGGCGCCCCCGGCAGGATTGGAACGGTCGGAACGTAGTCCAGACGTCACTCCGTCTCGAGCGCCGTCCCGGCCGTCCGCTCCGCCGCCGTGAAGGTGTTGTCCGACGGATCGGTGTTCGCCAACTGCGACCCGATCTCGTCGGACAGGTTCGCCACGCCGGAGCGCACGACCCCCATCGCGGCCAGGCCCAGGCCCACGAGGGCCGCGGTCAGGACGACCCAGTCCACCGTGACGGCGCCGGATTCGTCGGAAAGGAAGGTCTTGAAGAAGGTGGTCATGGTGATCTCTCCACTCGGAACTGGATGACGGGGCGAACGGCCCGCGTCGATGGGAACGGGTATGCCGTCCAATCTTGGCGCGAATGGGGAAGCGGCGCGCCGGGGGCGCGGTGTTTTCGTGGGGGCGTCGGATGCACGGTGGCGGGGCTGCGTCTCGGTTCCACGCAACCCCGCCTGTCCGTCCCTCGTCGGGCGTACCCGTCGATGCGGCATGCTGATCCGGTTGGGCCGCGCGGTCCCGGGGAGAGGCGGGACGGTTGCGGCGACTGCTCGGGGCCTGCCTGTGCCCGGGTTGACCCGGTGCGGTTTCGCCGAACCCCTCGGTCGGCGTGTTAACCAACCTGTCCCGCGAATGGGGCGAGAATGGGGCGACGGGGGGGCCGACAGGGGGCCCGGGCGGAAAGCCGCCCGCCCGCCCCGGAACCGCGGCGCCCGAGCCACGGACCCGCCCGATCCGCCCACGCCGGGCTGACCGCAGGGCCGCCGCACGTCAGGCTGGGGGGATGCGCGTCCCGATTCTCATCCTGACCCTGTCCGCCGCGATCCCCGCCACCGCGGCGGCGGAGGTGATATTCAAGCGCGTCCGCCCGCCCGCACCCGGCAGCACGGCGCCCCGCATCGACATCCGCATCGACCCCGCCCCCGTCGCGGCACCGGCCCCGCCGCCCGCCGCGGCGCCGGAGGGCGCGGCCCCATCGGCCCCGCGGGCCACGGGCGCGGGGCACGACTGGTTCTGGACCGCCGTTCCCCCGGGGGCGGGCGCCGTGCCCGGACGGTTCGGCCTGGCCGCCCGCCGGGTCGCGGACGCGCCCCCTGGCAGCGGCGTGACGGCCCCGTCGCTGTCGACCATGCGCCGCATCGCGCAAGCGCACGGCGCCGCGATCCTGCGCCATTCGGCAGGCAGCCGCGTGTCGCCCGCCCTCGTCCTCGCCGTCATCGCGGTCGAATCGTCGGGCCGGATCGACGCGCTGTCCTCCGCCGGCGCGTCCGGCCTGATGCAGCTGATCCCCGCCACCGCGGACCGGTTCGGCGTGACCGACCGGAACGACCCGGACCAGAACGTCCGGGGCGGCGTCGCGTACCTCGACTGGCTGATCGACCACTTCGACGGCGACGCGGTGCTCGCGCTGGCGGGCTACAACGCGGGCGAAGGCGCCGTGCGCGACCATGGCGGCGTCCCCCCGTACCGCGAAACGCGCGCCTACGTCCCGAAGGTCATGGCCGCCTGGGCCACCGCCCGCCTGCTCTGCGCCCAGCCCCCCGAACTGCCCGGTGACGCCTGCCTGTTCGACGCGACGCTGGTGCCGCGGAACTTCGCCGCGCGGTGACGGGGCATCGCCGCGTCCCCCGCGCGCGCGTCGGTCACATCTCGAACACGTCCGCCGTGTCGGGGTGCTTGCGGGACTGCCCCATGAAGAACGGGCACAGGGGCACGATCTTGAACCCGTCCGCCCGGGCCTGCGCCACGACGTGATCGAACAGGGCCTTGCCCGCGCCCGTGCCGCGCAGCGCGGTCGGCACCTCCGTCCCGTCGACGATGATCTTCGTCGGCGACAGGCGCGAATAGGTCGTCACCGCCTCCGCCCCGTCGCGGGACAGGACCCACCGCCCGTCGGACGCCTCCGCCACGTGCTCGATCGCCTCCCCCATCACGCCACCAGCGTCGCTTCGGTCAGCGAACGCAGCTCGTCCTCCGTCACGCCGTCCGCCAGCTCCACGATCCGCAGCCCGCCCTCGACCACGTCCAGCACGCCCAGGTTCGTGATGATCCGGTCCACCACGCCCGTTCCCGTCAACGGCAGCGTGCATTCCCGCAACAGCTTCGACTGGCCGTGCTTGTTGGCGTGGTCCATCACCACCACCACCCGGCCCACGCCCGCGACCAGATCCATGGCCCCGCCCATGCCCTTCACCAGCTTGCCCGGGATCATCCAGTTGGCCAGGTCGCCGTTCTCCGCGACCTCCATGGCGCCCAGGATCGCGCAGGCGATCTTGCCGCCGCGGATCATCGCGAAGGACGTGGCCGAATCGAAGTACGCCGTGCGCCGCAGCTCGGTGATGGTCTGCTTGCCCGCGTTGATCAGGTCGGGGTCCTCCTCCCCTTCCAGCGGGAAGGGGCCCATGCCCAGCATGCCGTTCTCGGATTGCAGCGTGATCTCCTTGTCGCCGACGTAGTTCGCGACCAGCGTCGGGATCCCGATCCCGAGGTTCACGTACATCCCGTCTTCCAACTCCTCCGCGGCGCGCGCGGCCATCTGGTTGCGATCCCAAGGCATGTCGTCGGTCCAATCCGTGGTTGGGGCGCCGCGGGGGCGCGTCAGTTCGTGACCGCGTCCACCGGCACGTCGATCACCACGACCGTGCCCGCGGCGCCGCGCACGGGCGACAGCGTCGCGTCCAGGCCGGCCAGCAGGCGCGCGATCAGGCGTCCGCCCATCGTGCCGGGGTCGGGATAGAGCGCACCCGCCGGCAGCCCCACGCCGTCGTCGGTCACCGTGACGCGCAGGCCGCCCGCCGCCAGCTGCGTGACGCGGCATTCCACCAGCCCCTCGTCCATGCGGTCGAAGGCGTGGGCGAAGGCGTTCGACAGGACCTCCGACAGCAGCAGCGACACCCGGACGGCGGCATCCGCGCCCGCGTCGATCCGCTCGATCGCCTGGACGTAGCGGATGCCCGGCTGGCTGTCCTCGTGGGCGATGCCGGTGGCGATGCGCGACAGCAGCGCGCCCAGGTCGATGCGGGCGCGGGCCGCGGCGGGGCGCTGGTCGTCCGCCAGGCGCATCGCCTCGTACACCTGCTGCAGGCAGCCCAGGCGGCGGTGCAGCTGGCCGTATCGGTGGGCCGGGTCGGGGTCGTCCAGCCCGTCGTCCAGCCCGTCCAGCACCTCCGACAGGTCGCCCGCGACGCGGCCGCGGATCTTGCGCAGCAGGTCGCCCAGCTCGTCGCGCTCCCGCTCGGAAGGGTGCAGCTCCTTCTGGATGCCCAGGAAGTATATGACCTCGCCGCGCGCGTCGTGGATCGGGGCCACGATCAGGCGATTGGTGAACGGCTCGCCGTCGGCGCGATAGTTCACGATATCGACCGTCACGTCCTCCGACGCCGCGATCGCCCCGCGAAGGGCGTCCACGTCGGCCTTTTCGGTCCGATCGCCCTGCAGGAAGCGGCAGTTGCGCCCGATCACCGCGCTGCGCTCGTATCCGGTGGTCCGCTCGAAGGCGGCGTTGACGTACACGATGGGGTTGTCGTCGGCGCGGGGGTCGGTCAGCACCATGGCGACGCGGACCCGGCTGAACCCATCGAGCGCGGTCTGCTCGTCCACGACGGTCGCCAATCGGCGCCTCGTCAAGTCCCCCGTGGCCGCCATCCCCCCGCTCATGGCGTCAGGCCGCGTCCGGGCGCGGCCGCGTCGTGCGCTGCTCGATCCGCTTCTCGTGCGCGCCCTGCACGATGCGGTGGACGTAGATGCCCGGCAGGTGGATCGCGTCGGGGTCCAGGGACCCCGTCTCGACGATCTCCTCCACCTCCAGGACGCAGACGCGCCCGCAGGTCGCGGCGGGCACGTTGAAGTTGCGCGCCGTCTTGCGGAACACCGCGTTGCCCGTGCGGTCCGCCTTCCAGGCCTTCACGATGGACAGGTCGGCGACCATGCCCCGCTCCAGGACATAGGGTTCGCCGTCGAACTCCTTCAGCTCCTTGCCCTCGGCCACGACCGTGCCCACGCCCGTCTTGGTATAGAAGCCGGGGATCCCCGCGCCGCCCGCGCGCATGCGCTCGGCCAGGGTGCCCTGCGGGTTGAACTCCAACTCCAGCTCGCCGGACAGGTACTGGCGCATGAACTCCGCGTTCTCGCCCACGTAGCTGCTGATCATCTTGCGCACCTGCCGCGTCTGCAGAAGGATGCCGATGCCGAAATCGTCCACGCCCGCGTTGTTGGACGCGAAGGTCAGATCCTTCGTGCCCGCGTCCTTGATCGCCTGAAGCGCCAGTTCGGGGATGCCGCACAGCCCGAAGCCGCCCGCCGCGATGAACATGCCGTCGAACAGCAACCCGTCCAGCGCCGATGCGGCGTCGTCGTATATCTTCTGCATCTGTCCCCCCGGTCGCGCTTTCCGGTTCTGAAACAGGGGGTCTGCGAAGTCAATTCGCACGGGGGCGGGCCGAGCCCGCCCCCGTGCGACCCGGCCCCGAGCCTGGGCCCGGGCGCGACCGTGCCGCGCCCTAACCCAGCGCCGCCGCCATCGCGTCGATCACGCCGGCCGCATAGCCTTCGAACCCCGCATCCGGCTGCCGCCGCGCGAACACGTCGGCGAACGGGTCGGGCGCCACGGCCCCGCTGCCCGCCATCCGCGCGATCACGGCATGGGCGCAGAATGGCACGTACACTTCTGAATAGCCGCCCTCGTGCGCCATGACCAAGCGCCCGCCGCAGATGTCGTTCGCCAGATCCATCACTTGCGTCGTCATCGCGTCGAAGGTCGCGGCCGTCGCCATCATGCGTCCCAGCGGGTCGTTGATCGCCGCGTCCAGCCCGCAGGCCACCACGATCAGATCGGGCGCGAAGTCCCGGATCGCGGGCAGCACCAGCCGGTCCATCGCCAATAGGTACGTGGCGTGGCCGCATCCCGGGGGCAGGGGGACGTTCAGGTTCGTCCCGGCCGCGCCGCGCATGTCGAACCCGCCCGTATCCACCGGATAGTTCGCCGCCTGGTGCACGCTGATCGTCAGGATGTCCGGGTCGTCCCCATGGATGGCCTCGGTCCCGTTGCCGTGATGGACGTCCCAGTCCAGCACCGCCACGCGCCCCACCAGCCCCCGGGCGCGGGCCCGTTCCACCGCCAGGGGGATGTTCGCCAGCAGGCAGAACCCGTTGGGCCGATCCGGCAGGCAATGGTGCCCCGGCGGACGGGACAGCGCATAGGCGTTGCGCGCGGCCCCCGTCGCCACCCGCTCCACCGCCTCGGCCACCAGCCCCGCCGACAGGGCCGCGATCCCGTATCCGCCCGGCCCGAACGGCGCGCGCGGCCCCAACTCGCCCCCGCCCGCGTCCGACGCCGCCTCGAACGCGTCCAGGTACGCCGCCGGATGGACCCGCAACAGGTCCTCGCGCGTCAGGGGCGCGGCGGTGCCGTCGTCCAGCTCCCCCATCAGCCCCGTCACCCGCATCAGGTTGACCAGCCGACGCTTCGTTTCCGGATCTTCCGGCAGGCCCCCGCCGCCCGCGATGGGCTGCACCAGCCCGCCCACGGGCGCCATCTGGGCATAGTTGCCGCCGCCGTGCCAGAACGTGCGCTCGTCGTGCAGGAAGGCCGTGGTCATCGAAGGGTATCCCATGGGTTCAGGATCGGGACGCTCGTGGGCGCGTAGTCCGACACGTTCCGGGTGACGACCGTGGAGGCGTGTTGCATCGCTGTCGCGGCGATCATGGCGTCCCGGTCGGGGCGGTCGTCCGGCACGTGCAGTCCCGCGCACAGGATGGCCGTATTCTCTCCGAACGGCAGCACCCGCCCGGCGAAGGCCGTCCGCACGCCGTTCTCCATCCACGCCCGCAAGCTCTCGGCCTGCGCGGGATCCCGCCGCGCCACCCGCTGGATGCCGACCTCCAGCTCCAGCACCGTCATGACGGAAAGGAACAGCGCGGACGGGGTGACGCTTTCGGCCCAGGCGACCAGGTCGGGATCGGCACGACCCGTTCGCGCTGGGCGCAGTTCGGAGACGACATTGGTGTCCAGGACGAACGTCAACCCAGATCGACGTCCCGCGGCGATACGCGGACCGGCTCCGGCTCGAACGGGATGCCCGCCGCCGCGGGGTCCGACAGCATGTCCACGATCGTCGCCCCCTCCGGACGGTGCCGCCCGGCCAGGGCGTGATAGGCTTCGATGGTCAGCAGGACGTGGGCAGGGCGGCCTCGATCCGTGATGAAGACCGGGCCCGAGGCGGCGGCGCGCTTCGCGCCGCTGGCATCCTGGTCGAACTTGCGGCTCGTGATCGTTTGCATTCCCGCCTCCCGGCCAGATGTCGAAACGTGACTACATCGTGTGGCCGTCGGAGGTAAGCTATCCGGTAACGCGAAGGACCGCTGCGCGGACCCTCTTGAACCCGCCCCACGCCCTCCCCAGATCATCCCTACCGGATGCCGCCATAGGGTCCGGTCACGACCAAGACAGGCCTCCGTTCGACATCGAAGGGGGCCGCCCATGTATCGCTTGCGAAAGGATGCAACATGCGTACCTACGACTTCACTCCGCTCTACCGTGCCACCGTCGGCTTCGACCGCATGGCCGACCTGCTCGACCGTGTCGCGACGAACGACGCCGGTGCCGGCTACCCCCCCTACAACATCGAGAAGACGGACGAGGATGCGTACCGCATCTCCATCGCCGTGGCCGGGTTCACCGGTGACGAGCTGACCGTCGAGGCCCGCCAGAACGCCCTGGTCGTCGCGGCCAAGAAGGCCGACGACGGGACGAAGCGCACCTACCTCCACCGCGGCATCGCGACCCGCGCCTTCGAGCGGACGTTCCAGTTGGCCGACCACGTCCAGGTGACGGGCGCCCGCCACGAGAACGGCATGCTCCACATCGAGCTGGAGCGTCAGGTCCCCGAGGCCCTCAAGCCGCGTCGCATCGCCATCGCGGGCGACACGTCGCAGGCTCAGGCCATTGAGGCCGAGGCGACCGAGACCGTCGAGGCCTGATCCACTCCACCATCGGGCCCGGACAGGGGGCGCGTCCCATTCGGGGCGTGCCCCTTTCGCGTTCCACGGCGGGGTCGATCGGATCGGCGGTCCACCGTGACGACGGACCGATGACCCCTTGGGTGGCAGGGTGCAGCGGTCAATCCAGAACCCAATCCTCCTCGTCCTCCGCCTCCATCCCTCCGAACAACCACGCGTCCAGGCTCAGGCGGTCCTGGGCTTTGAAGCACAGCATCAGGGCAGCTCCGCACAGGATGATGACGCTGGGATAGAACAGATGCTGGATCCCGCTGATCCTCTCGACCGGCAGCCACAGGCCGAACGGGTCCAGAAGCGCGGACCAGATCATCACCGCGCTGAACCCCGTGATGGCCAGGAGCAGGGGAAGCGATACGATCCGAAGGAACCCAAGCACGACGCACAAGCCGATCGCGGCCTGCATCAGGCCGAACATCTGCTGCAGGTCTTGCGCCCCGAAGCCGAACACGTCGCCGTAGAATTGCTTCTGGATCCCGATCCCGGTGCCCGGCGTCACGACCTTTGCCAGCCCCCACCAGACCAGCAGCATCCCCAGCGATGCGCGCAGCGCGCACAAGGCGATCGCCTGTCCGGTCGTGACCTCCGTCGTGTCGTCCGCGTCCATGCCCGGGTCCTTCCGCGTGGAATTTCGATGCGGGAGGTGATGGGCCGCGGATCTTAAGGGTCCCTTACCGCGCCGATCACGTTTGCGGGCGACGCCGACCGGACCGCCGGACACCGCCCCCTATGTCGGAATGGTCCTGTGTCGCGCAGCGTCAGCCCGAAACGGTGCTCCTGCGTATGCACGGGGGGTGTACGGGGGGTGTACGGGGGGTGCACGCCCGATTGCGGCCCCTGGCGGCGCGCGCTATCCGGTCCCATCCAACCGCAGGACGTCGCCATGACCGCGCCCAAGAAGCTGCACGTCAAGACCTATGGCTGCCAGATGAACGTCTACGATTCCGAACGCATGGCGGAGGCGATGGCGGCGCAGGGCTACGTCGCCACGGACACGCCGGACGACGCCGACCTCATCCTGCTGAACACCTGTCACATAAGGGAAAAGGCGGCGGAGAAGGTCTATTCCGAGCTTGGCCGACTGAAGCCCCTGAAGGCCCGGAACCCCGATCTGCGCATCGGCGTCGCGGGCTGCGTGGCGCAGGCCGAAGGGGCCGAGATCGCGGCGCGACAGCCCGCCGTGGACCTGATCGTCGGGCCGCAATCCTACCACCGCCTGCCCGACCTCGTGGCGCGCGCGAACCGCGGCGAGCGGGCGATCGACACCGACATGCCCGACGAGGACAAGTTCGAGCATCTTCCGCAGCTTAGGACCCCCGCCGCGCGCCCCACGGCGTTCCTGACGGTGCAGGAAGGCTGCGACAAGTTCTGTGCCTTCTGCGTCGTCCCCTACACCCGCGGCGCCGAAGCCAGCCGCCCCGTCCGCCGCCTGCTGGACGAGGCGCGCGCCCTGGCCGACCGGGGCGTCCGGGAGGTCACGCTGCTCGGTCAGAACGTGAACGCCTACCACGGCGAGGGGCCCGACGGCCGGACGTGGTCGCTGGCCGACCTCGTCTGGGCGATGGCGGACATCGACGGGTTGGAACGGATCCGCTTCACCACGTCCCATCCCAACGACATGACCGACGACCTGATCGCCGCCCACGGCGAATGCCCCGAGTTGATGCCCTATCTGCACCTGCCCGTGCAGTCCGGCAGCGACCGCGTGCTGAAGGCGATGAACCGCAAGCACACGGCGGCCCGATACGTCGACATCGTCGACAGGCTGCGCGCTGCGCGACCGGACCTCGCGCTGTCGGGCGACTTCATCGTGGGCTTTCCCGGCGAAACGGATGCCGACTTCGAGGACACGCTGCGGTTGGTCGAGCGCGTCGGTTATGCGCAGGCCTACAGCTTCAAGTACTCCGCCCGCCCCGGCACGCCGGCCGCCGAACGCGCCGGCGTTCCGGCCGCGGTCGCCGCGGAGCGCCTGCATCGCCTGCAGTCCCTCCTGACGGCTCAGCAGCGGGCGGCCCAGGAAGCGATGGTGGGCGGGATCGTCGACGTCTTGCTGGAAAAGCCGGGCCGCCTGCCGGGGCAGATGGTCGGCAAGTCCCAGCACCTCCACGCCGTCCACGTGGCGGACGCGGCGGGGTGGGGTGGCCGGATCGTGCGCGCCCGGGTCACCGCGGCGGCCCCCAATTCCCTTGCGGCGGAATTGGTCTAGACTCTCCCACAGACGCCCCGATTTGCGAGAGGATCGAACGGCTTGGCCACCACCGCAGCGACCGGAACCCGCCTGACCCTTCCCGACAACCGCCTGGCCGCGCAGTTGGTCGGCGCCCACGGCGCCCACCTCGCGCAGGTCGAACAGCTGATGGGCGTGCGCATCGCCCATCGCGGCAACGAGTTCACCATCACCGGCGAGGCCGCGGATGCCGCTCACGACGTTCTGCGCGCCCTGTACGAACGGCTGGAAGCGGGCCGGGGCGTGGACATGGGGGCCATCGACGGCCTGATCCGCCTGCGCGGCGACGACGGCGAGGTCCGGCCCGGCGACCAAGCCGAGATGTTTCCCCCCGAATCGTTGGAGATCCGCACCCGCAAGAAGACCATGGAACCGCGGACGGAAGCCCAGCGCGCCTATGTGCGAAGCCTCCTGTCGCACGAGCTGACCTTCGGGATCGGCCCCGCGGGAACGGGCAAGACCTACATCGCGGTGGCCGTGGCCGTGTCGAAGTTCATCTCGGGCGAGGTCGACCGCATCATTCTGACCCGCCCGGCGGTGGAGGCGGGCGAGAAGCTGGGCTTCCTGCCCGGCACACAGGACGAGAAGGTCGACCCCTACATGCAGCCGCTCTACGACGCGCTGAACGACTTCCTGCCGGGCAAGCAACTGCAGAAGCTGCGCGAGGACAAGCGCGTCGAGATAGCGCCCCTGGCCTTCATGCGGGGCCGCACCCTGTCGAACGCCTTCGTCATCCTGGACGAGGCGCAGAACACGACGACCATGCAGATGAAGATGTTTCTGACCCGACTGGGGCAGGGCAGCGTCATGGCCATCACCGGCGACCGCAGCCAGGTGGACCTGCCCCGCGGCGTGCAGTCCGGCCTGCGCGACGCCGAAGGGATCTTACGGGGCGTCGAAGGCGTCGGGTTCAACTACTTCACGGCGCAGGACGTCGTGCGCCATCCCCTGGTCGCGCGCATCATCGACGCCTACGACGCGGACGACGCCAAGCGGGAAGCGGCGCGCAACGTCCATCGGGACGCCCCCGACCGTCCGTGATCGAGGTGGTGGAGGAGGGCGGGCGCTGGACGAGCGTCCCCCTCGACGCGATGGCCCAGCGCGCCTGCGACGCCGCCCTGGCCCATGCCGGCCTCGATCCCGATGCCTACGAGGTCGCGCTGCTGGCCTGCGACGACGACCGCATCGCTGCTCTGAACGCGCAGTTCCGCGGCAAGGAGCAGCCTACGAACGTCCTGTCCTGGCCGTCGGAGCGACGGACCCCCGGCGTTCCGCCGGGCGATGCGGAACTGGGCGACATCGCCATATCGTTCGACACCTGCGCGCGGGAAGCGGCCATGCAGGGCAAGCCGTTCGAGGCCCACGTCACTCATCTGATCGTCCACGCGGTCCTCCATCTGCTGGGCCACGACCACGAGGTCGACGCCGAGGCGGAGGCGATGGAACAGGCGGAACGTCGCATCCTAGCCAAACTGGGCCTTCCCGATCCGTACGAGGACGGTATATCCTAGAGTGCGCCGCTCGATCGCGGCGCCATGCGGAAGGGCCCCGAAGCGGGGCGGTTGATATGGACGGATCGTCCGGGGCGAACGACCCCGCGGAAGACGACGGATCTGCGGCGGCGCACGCGCGCCCGGGATTCCTGTCGCGCCTGTTCGGGACCACCACCCCCGAACGCGACCCCAAGGCCGAAGCCGAAGCGCCGGTCGGTCCCGTGACGGGCCTCATGAACCTGCGCCTCAAGCGTTTGGACGACGTGCTGGTCCCCCGCGCGGAGGTCGTGGCTGTGCCCCTGGACATCCCCCTGCACGAGTTGGTGGCCAAGTTCCGCGAATCGGGCTTCACCCGGATACCCGTCTTCGAGACGACGCCGGACGAGCCCTTGGGCATGATCCACTTGAAGGACCTGGCCCTGCATCACGGCTTCAACGGGGACCGCGACAAGGCGCTAGACCTGAAGCCCCTGTTGCGTCCGCTGATCTATGCTCCGCCCTCCATGCCCATCGGCGTGCTGCTGACCAAGATGCAGACCCAGCGCATCCACATGGCGCTCGTCATCGACGAGTATGGTGGCGTCGACGGCCTGGTCACGCTGGAGGACCTGATCGAGCAGGTCATCGGCGAGATCGAGGACGAGCACGATCAGGAGGAGGGGCAGTTCTGGCGGCAGGAGAAGTCCGGGTGCTACCTCGCCTTGGCCCGCACGCCCCTGGAGGATTTCGAGGCGGAGATCGGGCGCAAGCTGGCCCCCGAGGGCGAGGAGGAGGAGATCGACACCTTGGGCGGCCTCGTCTTCATGCTGGCCGGCCGGGTTCCCGCCCGGGGCGAGGTCGTGCCCCATCCCGACGGACCCGAGATCGAGGTCGTCGATGCCGATCCCCGTCGCATCAAGCGCTTGCGGGTGCGATTGAACCCGCCCGCCGCCGTACAGGGGATCTGACGACTGGCGGGGACGCCCCCGGCGCGGCTGCGCGCGTTCCTGGCACCTGCGCTGGCCCTGGCCTCCGGCGCGATGGCGGGGCTGGGACAGGCCCCCTGGTCGCTGTGGCCCGTGGCGCTCGCCGGCTATGCGGGCCTTCTGGCCTTGATGGTCCGCGCCCGCCGCCCCGGCTGGTGCGCGCTGGCCGCCGGGCTGGGGCACTTCGCGCTGGTGCTGCACTGGATCACCGAGCCCTTCCTGGTCGATGCCGCCGCCACGGGATTCCTGGCACCGATCGCCCTGATCGGGATGGCGCTGGGAATGGCGATCTTCTGGTGGGCGGGTCTGACCCTGGGCGCCCGCGTCGGGGGGGCGCTGGGCGCCGCGGCCGGCCTGGGGCTGGCGGAGCTGATGCGATCCTATGTGCTGACGGGCTTTCCCTGGGCCTTGCCGGGCCATGTCCTGATCGAAAGCCCCGCCCTGCCGGCGGCGGCCTGGGGGGGCGCGCACGGACTGGGCCTGGCCGTCCTGCTGGGCGCGGCCCTTGTGGCGATGGGGCGCGTCCCGTCCGCCGCGGCGGGTGTCGTGGTCTGGATGCTGCCCCTGGGCGCGGGGCTGGCCGTCCCGGACGCGCCGACCCCCGATGCGGACGCCCCGGTCGTGCGTCTGATCCAACCGAACGCGCCGCAGCATCTCAAATGGGACCCGGAATGGATCGGCATCTTCTTCTCGCGCGGCCTGGAGCTGACCGCGCGGGCGGGCGACGTGGACGTGGTGGTGTGGCCGGAAACGGCGATGCCCGTGTTGCTGGACCGATCCGACGACGTGCGTCCCATGCTGGCGCGCGCGGCCGTCGCACCCGTCCTGATCGGCGTGCAGCGGTACGGACCGCAGGGCAGCCCCCGCAACGCCGCCGCGCTGCTGACGGGACCACGGGGCGTGGTCGGGGCGATCTACGACAAGCACCGGCTGGTCCCCTTCGGGGAATACCTGCCGTTTCCGGCGCTGGTCGCGCGCGTGGGTCTGGCACCGCTGGCCGCGCAGCTCGCGGGCACCTTCGCGGCGGGACCCGGACCGCGAACGATCGACCTGCCCGGGATCGGTCCCGTCCTGCCTCTGATCTGCTACGAGGCGATCTTCCCGCAGGATCTGTGGCGTCTTCCCGACCGGCCCCGCGCGATCCTGCACCTGACGAACGATGCTTGGTTCGGCACCTTCGCGGGACCTGCGCAGCATCTTGCGCTGGCCCGCCTGCGCGCCGCCGAAAGCGGCCTGCCCGTCCTGCGCGCGGCCAATACCGGCGTGTCGGCGGTGATCGACGCGCGCGGCGGGCTGCGCGATGCGCTGCCCCTCGGCGTGGCGGGGGCGTTGGATTCCGCCCTGCCGCCCGCGGCGGATGCGACGGCGTACGGACGTCTGGGGGACTGGCCCGCGCTGGCGGCCATGGTCGCGCTGCTGGCCACGGGGATCATTGCATGCGCGCGTGTTCGCACATAGCCGTTCGAATCAGCGTCCCAACGGCTTCCTGACGGGGCGGCGGATCGAACATCGGAGCACTCCATGAGCCTGCGGCAAGACTACACCTTCACCTCGGAATCCGTGTCCGAGGGGCATCCCGACAAGGTGTGCGATCGAATCTCGGACGCGGTGCTCGATGCTTTGATCGCCGAGGAGCCGGAGGCGCGCGTCGCCTGCGAGACCTTCGCCACGACCGACCGCGTCATCGTGGGAGGCGAGATCGGATTGAAGGATCCGGACGCCTTGACCCGGACGATGGACCGGATCGAGGGGATCGCGCGCGAGTGCATCCGCGACATCGGCTACGAGCAGGAGAAGTTCCACCACGCGACCTGCAAGGTCACGAACCTCCTGCATCGGCAATCGTCGCACATCGCGCAGGGCGTCGATGCCGCCGACGGCAAGGAGGAGGGCGCGGGCGACCAGGGCATCATGTTCGGGTATGCCGTAAACGAAACGCCCGAGCTGATGCCCGCCCCAATCCTGTACGCCCACGCCGTCCTGCGCCGCCTCGCGGAGGCGCGGAAGTCGGGCGACGCGCCCCAACTGGGACCGGACGCGAAATCGCAACTGACCGTCCGCTACGAGGGGGGGCGCCCCGTCGGCGTCGATTCCATCGTACTGTCGACCCAGCATCTCGATCCGGACCTCACGTCTGCGGACGTGCGCGGGATCGTCGAGCCCTATGTCCGGCAGGTCCTGCCGGACGGCTGGCTGACGGATGCGACCACCTGGTGGGTGAACCCCACCGGCACCTTCGTGATCGGCGGACCGGACGGGGATGCCGGCCTGACCGGGCGCAAGATCGTGGTCGACACCTATGGCGGCGCGGCGCCGCACGGGGGGGGGGCGTTCTCCGGCAAGGATCCGACCAAGGTGGACCGCTCGGCCGCCTATGCGGCGCGCTACCTCGCGAAGAACGTCGTCGCGGCGGGCTTGGCGACCAGGTGCACGTTGCAGTTGAGCTATGCGATCGGCGTCGCCAAGCCGCTGTCGATCCATGTCGATGCCCACGGAACCGGCGACGTGCCGGAGGAGCGGATCGAGCATGCGGTGGGGCGGGCCATGGACCTGACGCCCCGCGGAATCCGTCACCACCTGGGGTTGAACCGACCGATCTATGCGCGCACCGCGTCCTATGGGCATTTCGGTCGGGCCCCCGATGCGGACGGGGGATTCGGGTGGGAGCGGACGGACCTGAAGGACGCGCTTCTGGCGGAAATCTGAAGCGCGATCAGGCGGGTGCGACAGAATTAATCCTTGAACCCGCCCCCTTGCCGCCCCACCTCTGGCTCCGAGACAGGGAGATGCGAGATGGCCGGACGCCGTGGACCGATCGAGAAGTTCCTTGATGCGCTGAAGGATGCGCTGAGCGGTGCGCTGTCCCCGCAGCACGACCCCATTCCCGTGCCCGTCCGCGACGATCCCCGCCGCCCGCGGCGCTGACCCCGCGGGTCAGCCCGTCGCCTTCCGCAGCATCGGTCCCGCGACGGGCAGAGCCTTCGGCTTGCGCGCCAGATCGCGCAGCAGCCCGGCCAACTCATCCTCGTCCACCAGTTCGGCGGCCTCGCCCGCGTCGAACCACCGACGCCGCCGCTCGGCCTTCTCCTTCCAGTCGGACTTCAGCTTGTCGACGATCATCGGATAGACCTTGACCCGACAGGGCACCGCCTGGCCGTTGTCCAGCAGCTTGTCGTAGCCATAGCTCCCGACCGGCTCCTGCCCGATGTGACCCTTCGCGCCCGCCTCCTCCAGCGCCTCGATCGCGGCGGCGGCCCAAGGCTTCACCGACTTCATCGTCCAGCCCTTCGGCACGATCCACCGGCCCGTGTCGCGGGAGGTGATCATCAGCACCTGGACCTTCCGTCCCTTCCACCGAAGCGGAAGGGCCGCGACCTGACGACGCGTCCGTTGCATGATTCCGTTCCTCGACACCGATCCGCTCCGAAGCCCCGCGACGCGGGTGGGATCGCTCCATGACATAGGGGCGCGGATCCTGCAAACGAAGGTTCCGCGACGTCGCAGGGTCAGACGATGGCGCGGGGAAGGTCGGCCAGCGCGGCGAGGTGCAGGGCGGGGGCGGGGTCCCCCATCGGCCCGTTCGGATACCCCCCTTCCACGAAGGCGAAGCGCATCCCGGCCGCGGCGGCCGTCGCGTGGTCCACCTCGCTGTCGCCGACGTACAGCGCACGCGCGACCGGCACCCCCAGCAGGGACGCGGCGTGCCGCAGGGGGGCGGGGTCCGGCTTGCGCACGGGCAGGGTGTCCCCGCCCACGACCGCATCGAACGGGCCGAGGGCCAAGCCGTCCAGGACCTTCGCGGTCGGCGCCATCGGCTTGTTCGTGCAGACCGCCAGGGCCAACCCCCGATCTCGCAGGGCCGCCAGCATGTTCCGGACGCCCGGATAGACCGTGTTCGCCTCCGCGGGCACGCGCAGGTATGCCGCGCCCATCCGCTCCACCGCCTCGTCGTGCCGCGCGGCGTCGGCCCCGGCCCATGCCAGCAGGCGTCGCATCCCGACCGGCACGCCGCTGCCGACGAAGGTGCGCACGGCCGCCGGTTCGGGCAGCGGCAGGCCCATCGCGTCGCAGACCTCCAGGATCGCCGCGCGGATCGCGAGCAGGCTGTCGACCAGCGTGCCGTCCAGGTCGAAGATCACCGCATCCGCGCGCAGGCCGACCATGGCTCCTCCCTTCCTTTACCCCGCCGCCACCATGCGGCAGGGACGGGGCCATGACCACATCCGACTTCCCCGGCGGCCTGCCGCCCCAAACGGCGCTGATGACGCAGCGCGCGGCCCTGACCCCGGCCTATGCGCTGATCCCGCGGGCCTGCCTGTCCGACATCACCACGTCGCACCTGCCCGGCTGGACCGGCATGCGGATGTGGATCCTGGCCCGTCCCACGACCGGCCTGGCCGAGACGTTCGCCCATTACCTGCTGGACGTCGCCGCCGACGGCGGGTGCGACCGGGCCGAACCCGACCCGGCCGCGCAGGGAATCCTCTATGCCGTGGCCGGATCGGCCGTGCTGACCGTGGGGGGCGCCGATCACGACCTCGGGCCGGGGGACTGCGCGTACCTGCCGCCGGGCGTCCCCTGGGGGCTGCAAGCGCGCGATGGCGGCGCGACGGTGCATTGGTACCGCAAGCGGTGGCGGCCTGCGGACGGCGTGGTCCCGCCCCCCGGCTTCGTCACCGCCACGGCGGACGCCACCACCACCGCCATGCCCGGCACCGACGGGCGCTGGGCCACGACCCGCTTCGTCGACCCCGCCGACATGGCCCACGACATGCACGTCAACGTGGTCGCCTTTCAGCCCGGCGCGACCATCCCCTTCGAGGAAACGCACGTGATGGAGCATTCCATCCACGTGCTGGAGGGCAAGGCCGTCTACAAGCTGGACCGCGACTGGATCGAGATGGAGGCCGGCGACACCGCCATCCTGCGCGCCTTCTGCCCGCAGGCCTGCTATGCGGCGGGCCCGGGCCCCTTCCGGTACCTGCTTTACAAGGACGTGAACCGGCACGTGCCGCTGATCCCGGGGGACGAACGATGACGGGCTTCCTGACCACCCATGTGCTGGATACCGCGCGGGGACGGCCCGCCGCGGGGCTGCGCATCGAGCTCCACGCGCTCGACGGCGACGCCTCCCGCCACGTGACGACCGCCGTCACCAACGCGGACGGACGCACCGACGGCCCCATCCTGCCGGGGGACGCCTTCGCGCACGGCACCTACGAGTTGACGTTCCACGCGGGCGACTACCTGCGCGCGCTCGGCGCGGACGATGCGTTCCTCGATCGCGTCCCCATCCGCTTCGCCATGACGCAGGACGCGCATTACCACGTGCCCCTGCTCTTGTCGCCCTTCGGGTACTCGACCTACCGGGGCAGCTGACGGACCCATGCGGCGACGGCCCGCGTTGTCGTGCCGTATCCGGATGGGCTAGGGTCCGAACGGCCCCAATGGACGACCAACGCGGGAGCGACCGCCATGCGCGACACCTACGACCTCTTCGTGATCGGGGGCGGGATCAACGGCTGCGGCATCGCGCGCGACGCGGCCGGGCGGGGCCTGTCCGTCGGTTTGGCCGAGATGAACGACCTCGCGTCGGCCACGTCCTCGGCCTCGACGAAGCTGTTCCACGGCGGCCTGCGATACCTGGAATACTGGGAGGCCCGGCTGGTGCGCGAGGCGTTGATGGAACGAGACGTGCTCCTGCGGAACATGCCCCATATAAGCTGGCCCATGCGCTTCGTGCTGCCCCTGTCGCCCGACATGCGCTTCGAGGGCGGCACGCCGACCTCGAAACTCCTGGGCGCGGTCATGCCGTGGCTGAAGGGATCGCGCCCCGACTGGCTGATCCGCACGGGTCTGCTGCTCTACGATACCCTTGGCCGTTCGAAGCTGCTGCGCGGCACGTCGACGATATCCCTGGACGGCACGCCCGAAGGCGCCCCGTTGGAGGATCGCTTCCGCAAGGCGTTCGAGTATTCCGATTGCTGGGTTGAGGATTCGCGCCTGGTCGCTTTGAACGCCCGAGACGCGGCGGATCGCGGCGCCGACGTGTCGGTCCGCACGCGCGTCGTCAGCGCGGAACGCGATGGCGACGAATGGGTCGTCACCTTGAAGGGCGAGCGGACCGGCACCGTCCGCGCCCGGATGCTCGTGAACGCTGCCGGTCCCTGGGTGGGCGACGTCATCCGCGGCGTCGTCCGGTCCAACGCGAAGGAGGGCGTGCGCCTGGTGCGCGGCAGCCACATCGTGACCAGGCGGATCTACGAACACGACAAGTGCTACTTCTTCCAGGGACCCGATGGGAGGATCATCTTCGCCATTCCCTACGAATACGACTACACCCTCATCGGCACCACGGATGCCGAGCATACGGACCCCGACGAGAAGCCCGTCTGCACGCCGGAGGAACGCGACTATCTGCTGCGCTTCGCCAACGGCTACTTCGAGCGGGAGCTGACCGCCGACGACGTCGTGTGGACCTATTCGGGCGTGCGTCCGCTCTACGACGACGGGGCGAAGTCCGCGACGGCGGCGACCCGCGACTACGTCCTGAAGGTGGACGCCGGGGGCGGCGCGCCGGTGCTCAACGTGTTCGGCGGCAAGATCACGACCTTCCGCCGCCTGGCCGAAAGCGCGCTCGAGAAGATCGGCGATCACCTGACGGTCGGCGAGCCCTGGACCGCCGACGCCCCCCTGCCGGGCGGGGACTTTCCCGTCGATGGCGTGTCGGCCCAGGTGCGCATGCTGCGGGCGGCCTATCCGTTCCTGACCGATCACTGGGCGCTGCGCCTCGTCCGGGCCTATGGCACCCAGGCCCCCGACGTCCTGGGCACCGCCAAGCAGGCTTCCGACCTGGGCGAGGATTTCGGCAACACCCTGACCGAGGCGGAGGTCCGTTGGCAGATGCAGGTCGAATGGGCCCGCGAGGCCGCGGACGTCCTGTGGCGCCGCACGAAGCTGGGCCTGCGCATGACGGACGCGCAGGTCGCCAGGCTGGACGAATGGATGACGGGGCAGCGCGGGTCGATGAACGCCGCCGCGGAATAGGACGTCCCCGGGACCACGCTCCTGCGGGGAGCGTATCGCCGGGCGATGCGACCTCGCGGTCGCGTCAGAGGGCGGCCATTCCGCGCCGCACGGCATCGAGCAGCGGCCCGGTCGGCTCGATCCCGGCGGAGATCCGCAGGTACCCTTCCGGCACCGCGTCGCCCCACCGACCGCGCCGGTCCGCGCTGGTATGCGTGCCCCCGAACGACGTCGCAGACAGGATGCCCGAGCGGTCGAGGAACCGCATCGCGGTCGCGCGGTCGGGCAGGGTGACGCCGAACACGTAACCCGGATCGCGCATCTGCCTCATCGCCAGCGCATGCTGCGGATGGGACGGCAGGCCGGGCCACGACACCGGCAGACCGGCCTCCGCCATCGACGCCACCACGGCCGCCGCGTTGGCGCACATCCGGTCCAGCCGCACCTCCAGCGTTTCCAGCGAACGCGACAGCATCCAGGCCTCGAACGGACCGGGGATCATGCCCATGAACTTGCGGATGGCGCGCAGACGGTCCCCCAGCGCGGCGTCCCGCGTGGCGGCGTGTCCCAGGATCAGGTCGGAATGGCCCCCCGCCGCCTTCGTGTCGGCGGACACGACGACGTCCGCGCCCAGGTCCAGCGGACGCTGCAGGAAGCCGGTGCAGAACGTGTTGTCCACCGCTAAACGCGTCCCCGCCGCGCGGCAGCGTTCGGCCAGGGCGGCCACGTCGATCACGTCCAGCCCGGGATTCGACGGCGTTTCCGCCAGGACCAGCGCCACGCCGTCCAGATCCGCGTCCGGCAGGTCGAGGGTGGGCACCTCGACCCCCTCCACCCCCAGGGGGGCCAGGATGTCGCGCAGGACGACGCGGCTGTGCATGTATCCGTCCGACGGCACCACGACCCGGTCCCCCGCCCCGGCGCAGGCCAGCATCGTCGCGCCGATGGCCCCCATCCCCGCGGGGAACAGGATGCAGGGCGCGCCCTCGACATGGGCCAACCGCCCCTCCGCCGCCTCGACGTTGGCCGTGGCATAGCGGCCATAGATCGCGTCCGGCGCCGGATCCCCGTCCCCCAGTCGAAAGGTCGAGGTGGCGACCAGCGGTTCCGCCACCGGATCGCCCACGGCCAGCGCCGCGGTCCGGTGGTGCAGCAGCCGCATCGCGGCGGCGTCGGCATCGGGCTTCGTCATCGCGATCCTCCGGTCCGACGGGCTAGGGGGGGCGTCCGCGCGCGTCAACCGTGACAAGCCCCGGTCGCCCCCCTAGGCTGCGGGGGCAGACGGGGAAGGGGACGGACCGGCATGACGATCCTGGCGTTCGGGGACAGCAACACCCACGGCACGGTCGCGCTGTCGCGCCCTGGCCAACTGGACCGACTTCCGCCGGGGTCGCGCTGGCCGGACGTGGCGGCCAGGCTGACGGGCCTCGACGTCGTGGTCGAAGGGCAGCCGGGCCGCACCACCGTCCACGACGATCCGATCGACGGCGCGCACAAGAACGGCCTGCGCGTCCTGCCCGCGCTTCTGGAAACGCACAGGCCCATCGACCGCGTCGTCATCATGCTGGGAACGAACGACTGCAAGGCCCGGTTCGGCCTGCGCGGCTGGGACATCGCCGCGGGCGCCGTCCGTCTGGCCCACCTCGTGCGGGCGTCGGATGCGGGTCCGCAGGGCCGTCCGCCCGGGCTGCTGCTGATCGCCCCCGTCCCGTTGGAGGAGACAGGCATCCTGGCCGAGGCGTTCCAGGGCGGCCGTGCCCGTGCCCGTGCCGTCGCACCGGCCCTGGAAGCGGAGGCCGCGCGTCTGCAATGGCCCTTCCTGGATGCCGGACGCCACGCCGCGGTGGATCCCGTCGACGGCGTCCACCTGACGGCGGAAGGGCATCTGGCGCTGGGTCGCGCCGTCGCCGACGTCCTGTCAGGCCTGGACGCCGCGGCCTAGGGGGCCGGGGCGTCGTCGTCCCGCAAGGGTCGGATCGCACCGCCCGGCGGCAGGCCCAGCATCGCGCGCATCTCGGGCAGGGGCATCCGCGAATGCTGCCGCACGCTGCCCGTGATCGCCTCCACGAAACGCCCGTAGGGGGCCAGGAAGGCGTCCGGCTTGCCGGTGTCGCGGGCGGCCTGCATCATCAGGTCGGCCCACCGCCGGCGTTGCGCTTCCGTTATGTCCAGCCCGGCATGCTTCCAGATCACGAACGACAGGTCGCCCCGCGTCGCCAGATAGTCCCGCGGTCCCCCGAACGAGGCCGACAGCCAACCGGCCAGGTATTCCGCATGCTCCGCCGCCGCCGCGGAGAACATCGCGCCGATCAGGTCGTCCCGGACCGCGCGGTCGTAGAACAGCCGCGTCATCGCCAGCAGGCCCTCGCGCCCACCCGCGACGTCGTAGAGCGTGGTCATCGTGCGCCTCCCGGCAGGCATCGGCATCGCAAAGGGATGGGGGTGGCGGAGACGAAGGGATTCGAACCCTCGAGACGGTTTCCCGCCTACTCCCTTAGCAGGGGAGCGCCTTCGACCACTCGGCCACGTCTCCGCCGACCCGTCTAGGGGCAGGGCGGAGGGGTGGCAAGGCGATATCGGATCGCGGCGTTCAGATGCCCTGGGGGTACAGCACCACGCGGGATCGCATCGGCACGCGCGGATACAGGTCGATGATCTCGGAGTTGATCAGACGTGCGCAGCCGTTCGACACGGCCGTCCCGATGGTGCGGGGGGCGTTGGTGCCGTGGATCCGCAGGAACGTGTCGCCGCGTCCCGGCTCGAACAGGTACAGCGCGCGGGCGCCCAAGGGGTTGTCCGGTCCGCCCGGCATCCCGTCCGCGAACTGCTCGTAGCTGTCGGGGTCGCGCTCGATCATCTCGGGCGTGGGGGTCCAGGACGGCCATTCCTTCTTCGCGCCCACGTAGAACTGGCCCGATTCGTACAGCCCCGGACGCCCGATCCCGCAGCGGTAGCGGATCGCCTGGCCGCCCGGCATCGTCCAGTACAGCATGAAGCTGTCGGGGATCACGTGCAGCTCGTTCGGGGCCACCCCCTCGCGGGTGCGCACGATCACGGGGTCGAATTGCGGCCCCCGCGTCGATTGCGCGCGCGCCGCGTCGAAGGCGAAGAAGGAGGCCCCCGCGAAGGAGGCCAGGAATGTGCGTCTGTCCATGGTCGTCATCCAATGTCGTCGTTCGCGCGGCGATCTGCGCGGTACCGGTCCTACGCGGGGATACCCCATCCGTTCCGCCTAGGGAAACACATGGGTGTGAAGGAAGCCTTCAGGTGTTGAACAGGAAGTGCAGCACGTCGCCGTCCTTCACCGTATATCCCTTGCCTTCCGCGCGCATCCGGCCCGCCTCCTTGGCCTGCGCCTCGCCCCCCAGCGTCACGAAGTCGTCGTAGGATATCGTCTCCGCCCGGATGAACCCCTTCTCGAAGTCGCCATGGATCACGCCCGCGGCCTTCGGCGCCGTGGTGCCGCGCCGGATCGTCCAGGCGCGCGCCTCCTTGGGACCCACGGTGAAGTACGTCTCCAGGGCCAGCAGGTCGTATCCCGCGCGAATCAGCCGGTCCAGGCCCGGCTCCGCCAGGCCCATCTCCTCCAGGAACTCGGCCGCCTCGTCGTCGGGCAGCTGCGCGATCTCCTCCTCGATCGCGGCGGAGATCACGACATGCGCCGCGCCCTGCGCCGCCGCCATGTCCGCCACCGCCCGCGAATGGGCGTTGCCCTCGGCCGCCGACCCTTCGTCGACGTTGCAGACATACAGGATTGGCTTCGCCGTCAGCAGCTGCAGCATCCCCCAGGCCCGGCGGTCCTCGTCCGCCACGTCCACCGCCCGCGCGGGGCGCCCGTCTTCCAGCACGGCCAACGCGTCCCGCAAAAGGCGTTCCTGCTGCACCGCCTCCTTGTCGCCGCCGCGCACCTTGCGCGACAGGCCCTGCAGCCGCTTCTCGATGCTCTCCATGTCGGCGATCATCAGTTCGGTCTCGATCACCTCCGCGTCGGCGACCGGGTCCACGCGGCCGTCCACATGCGTCACGTCCCCGTCCTCGAAGCAGCGCAGCACGTGGGCGATGGCGTCGGTCTCGCGGATGTTGGCCAGGAACTGGTTGCCCAGCCCCTCGCCCTTGGACGCGCCCTTCACCAGCCCTGCGATGTCCACGAACGTCATGCGCGCGGGGATCGTCTGCTTGGACTTCGCCATCCCGGCCAGCGTGTGCAGGCGCGCGTCGGGCACCGCCACGTCGCCCACGTTCGGCTCGATGGTGCAGAACGGGAAGTTCGCGGCCTGCGCGGCCGCCGTCTTCGTCAGGGCGTTGAACAAGGTGGACTTGCCGACGTTCGGCAGCCCGACGATTCCCATGCGGAAGCCCATGACGATGTCCCCTTTCCCGAAAGCGCGGCCCAGATAGGCGCGCGCCGTCGGGGCCGCAAGGCGTGCCCCTACAGCCGGGTCTGCCGGTTGCGGGCCTCGAAGATCACCAGCCAGGCCAGGATGATGAACATCGGATGCGTCAGCCCGCCGGAGAACAGCAGCGCGGGAATCCAGATGAAGAACACCACGATTCCCAGGATCGGGCGTCCCGCCAGGAAGATCGACAGGGGCGGCAGCAGGAGTGCGAGCAGGTAATTCATGGCCGACAGATAGGGGCGATCCGTTATCATGCCAGAACCCCAGGCGGAGAATCGCGATGACCCCCTATCTGCACTTCGACGGAACCTGCGCCGACGCGTTCCGCTTCTACGACGGCCTATTCAACGGCGCGCTGACCCTCATGCGCTACGGCGACGCCCCCGAACCCGTACCCGGCGCCGGCCCCGCGGACGAGGACCGCATCATGCACGCGGAGCTGCGCGGCGACGGATGGGCGGTGATGGGCGACGACGTGGCCACCGGCCAGACGGCCCCGAAGGGCGCGTCCATCATGCACGTCGTGGCCGACATGGCGGCGGGGCGGGCGCTCTGCGACGGCCTGGCGGATGGCGGGACCGTGGCGATGCCGTTCGGCCCGACCTTCTTCGCGCCCGGCTTCGGGCAGGTGACGGACCGGTTCGGCACCGATTGGATGATCTACGTCGACGCATGACGTTGCGCCGTGCGGCCCGGCGCGATACCCCCGCGCGGCCATCGCCGGGGGACCACGACCATGAGCCGTATCAGCGCCACCTTCGACCGCCTCCGCGCGCAGGGCCGCCCCGCCTTCGTGTCCTACGTCATGGCGGGCGATCCCGACGCCGCGACGGCGGGCGCCGTCATCGCGGGGCTTCCGGGCGCGGGCGTGGACATCATCGAGGTCGGCCTCCCCTTCACCGATCCGATGGCGGACGGCCCGACGATCCAGCTGGCCGGGCAGCGGGCGCTCGCGGGCGGGATGACGCTGGCCGGCACGCTCGACACCATCCGGGCGTTCCGCGAAGGCGACGACACGACCCCGATCGTGTTGATGGGGTACTACAACCCGATCTTCTCGCGCGGGGTGGACCGCTTCCTCGCCGACGCGAAGGACGCGGGCGTCGACGGCCTGATCGTCGTCGACCTGCCGCCGGAGGAGGACGCGGAGCTGTGCCTCCCCGCGCAGGCGGCGGGGATCGACTTCATCCGCCTCGCGACGCCCACGACGGACGACGCGCGCCTGCCCGCCGTGCTGCGCAACACGTCGGGCTTCGTCTACTACGTGTCGATCAACGGGATCACGGGGGCCGGCGCGGCGGCCGCCGAAGACGTCGCGCCCGAGGTCGCGCGCATCAAGGCCCGGACTGACCTGCCGGTGGTCGTGGGGTTCGGCATCAAGACCCCGGATGCGGCGCGCGACATCGCCGCCGTCGCGGACGGGTGCGTCGTGGGATCAGCCATCGTGGAACGCATCGGGCGGGGCGAATCCGTGGACGACGTGCTGCGCTACGTGGCGGACCTGGCGGCCGGGGCGCACGGCGGCGGGGGGTGATGCCGCCCGCGGCGGGGCAGGGGGCGCCGTCCCTTGCATCGGCCAGTCCCACCTGACGGACGCGGCCGTCGACCGATTGCAGCCTCCGCCCCGTTAGGGCACCGGGTCGTAGCCCGATCCGCCCCAGGGACGGCAGCGCGCGATCCGTCGGGCCGCCAACCAGGCGCCGCGCAGCGCGCCGTGTCGCTCCAACGCTTCCATCGCATAGGCGGAGCAGGTCGGCTGAAACCGGCAGTTGGTCCCCAGCCAAGGCGACAGGATCAATTGATAGGCCCGGACCCCGCCCCGCAGGATGCCCGCGACGGGGCCGGGCGCGTCACCCCGTTGGGCCGTTCCACGACAGCGGCACGCGCCTGCGGCGCTCGGGTTCGGACCGTCCGGACCCGCGCCGCCCGTCACCGGTGCACCCGCGCCAGGGCGGCGCGCAGGTCCGCCTGCAGTCCGGGCCGGTCGCGTGTGGCGGTCTCGTCCCGCCGTCCCACCAGGACATAGTCCCATCCCGGCCGCCCCGCCTCCGGCAGGATCAGGCGCGCGACCTCGCGCAGGCGGCGCTTGGCCCGGTTCCGGGCCACCGCGTTGCCGACCTTCTTGGAACAGGTGAAGCCCACGCCGATGGCCGGGTCGCCGTCGTTCCGATCCAGCGCCTGCAGCAGGAACGACCCCGAAGGCGCCCGCCGCCCCCGTGCCGCGCGCAGGAATTGGGGCCGGGACCGCAGCACGCGCAAGGACGCCGGGGGCGGGACCCCCGGCGCAATGATGTCCGGTGCGGCGTCGGTGGGGCCGATCGTGTCCGTCGGGCGGACGGTGTCGGCTGTGCCCGTCAGGCGGACAGCGACTTGCGGCCGCGCGCGCGGCGGGCGTTCAGGATCTTGCGCCCGGCCTTCGTGGCCATGCGCGCGCGGAACCCGTGGCGGCGCTTGCGGACGAGGTTGGACGGCTGGAACGTGCGCTTCATCGCCGTGCTCCCGGATCGGGGGCCGGAACGTCGCTGCTCCGTGGCCCGGTGGAATGGAAGCCCGGCGGATAGACCGGGGATGCGGTCGCGTCAACGGGCCCCGGGCGCGTCAGCCGTCGTCCCGTGCGTGCGCCTTGGCATAGGCTTCGAGCACGTCGGCCATGCGGCTGGTATAGCCCTGCGGCGACTGGCCCTTGTAGAACGCGACCACCCGCGGCGGCAGGCGCATCGTCACCGCCTCGCGCGGGCCCTCCCGACCGGGGCGCGTGGCACGCGCGAACCACGCGTCGTCCAGTTCCGGTATGTCGGAATAGTCGATGTCCTCGTCCCGGATCGCGTCGAAGCGGACCTTCTCGGCATCGCTCATGCGGGGGGGGTCGTTCGGATCAAGCGTCGTGCGGACGATTCTGCCCATAGCGTCGTATCTCCCTCTTGTCGGCCTTGCAAACTGAAATCAGCCTCATGGTGCGGCCATCATCGCGCGACGTGACGACGACGCAATGGAGGCGGTCGTCGATCAATCCCAGTATGATCGTCCGGCTCTCGCCATAATCATGCCGGTCGTCCCGCCATTCGATACGGTCGGGGTCGAGGAACACGGCGAGACCGACGTCGAGGCGAACTCCATGCTTGTCGTAGTTCGCACGCGCCTTCGCCTCGTCCCACTCGAACTCCATGGCCCCATGTATGACGGATCGTCATACGGGGAAAGGCCCCGGGGTCGGCGGGTGGTCGTCCCCGTAACAACCGTCGCCCCTCGCAGGCCGGGGCCGAAACAATCCCCCCGTTCCGCCCCGTCACCGTCACGTCCCGACACGCCCGCGTGAGGGTGGGTATCCCCGACGCCGCCCCCGCGTCAGGTAGCCCGTGAACGGACGGTTCATCCCGTCGCCCTAGTTGCCCCATGGGAGGTCCCATCATGGCTGACACGACGATGACGAAACCCACCAGCCTCGACCGTGCGAAGCGGCTGCTGCCCTTGGCGGCGATCCTGACCGCTGCGGTGCTGGGCTTCGTGTTCCTGCGCGACTGGCTGTCGTTCCAGGCCCTGGCCGACAACCGCGAGGCTCTGATCGGCTTCCGCGACGCGAACTACGCCCTCACGGCCCTGGCCTTCGTCGGGCTCTATGTCCTGATCGTCGCCTTCTCGCTGCCCGGCGCCGCCATCGCGACGCTGACGGGCGGGTTCCTGTTCGGCCTGTTCCCCGGCGTCCTGTTCAACGCGGTCGGCGCCACGATCGGCGCGACCGCCATCTTCCTCGCCGCCAAGCACGGGTTAGGCGACCGCCTGGCCGCCAGGATCGACGGCCGCGGGGGCGCGGTGAAGAAGATCAAGGACGGCATCCGCGCGGACGAGACCAGCTACCTCTTCGTCATGCGCCTCGTGCCGGCGGTGCCGTTCTTCGTGGCGAACCTGATCCCCGCCTTCGTGGGCGTGGGCCTGTTGAAATACGTCGTTACGACCTTCTTGGGCATCCTGCCCGGAACGGCCGTCTACACCTGGGTCGGCGCCGGTCTGGGCGAGGTCTTCGCCCGGGGCGAGACGCCCGACTTCGGCATCATCTTCGAGCCGCAGATCATCGGCCCCATCCTGGGCCTGGCCGCGCTGGCCCTGCTGCCCATCGTCATCAAGAAGGTTCGGGGGACGGCTCAATGAACGCCATCGACACCACGAAGGACATCTTCACGAAGGACCGCACCGCCAGGCCGACCGACACGCCGCAGGATATCAAGACCGACGTGCTGGTCATCGGGGCCGGATCGGGCGGCCTGTCGGTCGCCTACGGCGCCAGCCAGATGGGTGCGGACGTGACCCTCCTGGAAGGGCACAGGATGGGCGGCGACTGCCTGAACTTCGGCTGCGTGCCGTCCAAGGCCCTGATCGCGGCGGCCAAGCACGCCCATGCCATGACGACCGGCGCACCCTTCGGCGTGACGCCGGTGGACCCGAAGATCGACTACGCCGAGGCCAAGCGGCACGTGCACGGGGCCATCGCCACCATCGCCCCCGTCGACAGCCAGGAGCGGTTCGAGGGCCTGGGCGTCCGCGTCATCCGCGAATACGGCCGCTTCGTCGACGACAGGACCGTGGAAGCCGGCCCCTACCGCATCCGCGCGCGCCGGATCGTCATAGCGACCGGGTCCAGCCCGTTCGTGCCGCCGATTCCCGGCCTCGCGGACGTGCCCTACTACACCAACGAGACGATCTTCGACCTGATGGAGGCGCCCGACCACCTGATCGTGGTCGGCGGCGGCCCCATTGGGCTGGAGATGGCGCAGGCGCACCGCCGCCTGGGCATCCCCGTCACGGTGGTGGAGGGGGGCGCGCCGCTTGCCAAGGACGATCCGGAGCTCGCGGCCATAGTCCTGGCGCGGCTGAAGGAGGAGGGCGTCGAGATCCTGTCGGGTGCGCGCGCCGAGCGCGTGTCGCAGGGCGAGGACGGCATCACGGTCCACACCGCATCGGGCGCCGTCACGGGCAGCCACCTGCTGATGGCGGTGGGCCGCAAGGCCAACGTGGAGTCCCTGAACCTGGACGCGGCCGGCATCGACTACGACCGCGCGGTCACCGTCGGCGCGGATCTGCGGACCACGAACAGGCGCGTCTATGCCATCGGCGACGCGGCGGGCGGGTTCCAGTTCACCCACGTCGCGGGCTATCACGGGGCCACGATCATCCGCCCGATCCTGTTCGGCTTGCCCGCCAGGGCGCGGACCGATCACATCCCCTGGGCCACCTACACCGACCCGGAGCTGGCGCAGGTCGGCCTGACGGAGGCGCAGGCCAGGGAGAAGCATGGCGACGCGGTGGAGGTCCTGCGCTTCCCGTATCACGAGAACGACCGCGCCATCGCCGAAGGCAAGACCGAAGGGCTCATCAAGGTGATGATCGTGAAGGGCCGCCCCGTGGGGGCCTCCATCGCGGGCGCGCAGGCCGGCGAGTTGATCGGGCTATGGGCGCTGGTTCTGGCCAACAAGCTGAAGATCGGCGCCGTGGCTGCCATGGTCGCGCCGTACCCGACGCTGGGCGAGATCTCGAAGCGCGCGGCGGGACAGTACTACGCGCCCCGCCTGTTCGAGAACGACACCGTCAAGCGCGTCGTCCGCGCGGTGCAGCGCTGGCTGCCCTGACGGGGTCCGGCGGGCCCGCGGGCCCGCCCGCCGCGCCGTCGTCCCGGACCCCGAATCCGCCCCGACACACGGAGCGGGCCCCCGGGGCAAGGGGGGCGCTCCACGCCCGGCGGTACGCCCGATCGTATGCACGGGGGGTGTACGGGGGGTGTACGGGGGGTGTACGTCCATTTTCGCGTATCCGGGGGTCGGAATAAACCGCCATGTTGACCTCCCTTTCCGGCCGTTTCCTGGTACTGACGATCCTGTTCGTCATGCTGGCGGAGGTCCTGATCTTCGTCCCCTCCATCGCCCGCTACCGCCTCGACTACCTGACCGAACGGATGGAACGCGCCCAGATCGCGTCGCTGGCGCTCCTGGCGAACGACGGGATGATCGACCCGGACGTGGAGGCGGAACTCCTTGAAAACGCTGGCGTCCTGAACGTCGTCCTGCGCCGCGACGACCTGCGCCAGCTGATGCTGTCCTCCGATGTCGGCGGCCCCGTCGCCCGCACGGTGGACCTGCGCGACCCCTCCGCCCTGGCGCTGATGCGCGACGCGCTCGTCCGCTACGTCATGGCCGACCCGGAGGTGATCCGCGTCATCGGCGAGCCCGCGAACGGCGGCGGCATCCAGATCGAGGCGGCGGTCGACACCAAGCCCCTCCGCGCCGCCATGATCGACTACGGCCTCAACATCCTCTGGCTCTCCGCCGTCATCAGCGTCATCACCGCGCTCCTGCTTTTCCTGGCCGTGCGCCGCCTCCTGGTGCGCCCGATCCGCGCGCTGGTGGATCAGATGAACCGTTTCGCCGCCGCCCCCGAGGATGCCAGCCGCATCGTCGAGCCGCGCTCGAAGATCACCGAGCTGCGCACCGCGGAAACGACCCTGCGCGACCTCGAAACGCAGCTTAGCCAGCTGCTTAGACAGAAGGACCGCCTGGCGCAGTTGGGCACGGCGGTCGCCAAGATCAGCCACGACCTGCGCAACATCCTGACCACCGCCACCCTGCTGGGCGACCGCTTGGGATCGGTCGAGGATCCGACCGTCAAGCGCGTGGGTCCCAAGCTCGTCGCGTCGCTGACCCGCGCGGTGAACCTGACCGAGAGCACGTTGGCCTTCGGTCGCGCGGAGGAGGCCCCGCCCGCCCTGCAGATGGCCCCCTTGGAGGACGTGGCCGCCGACATCGTCGAAGCGGCGCGCCTAGCCATCGGCGACGACGGGCCGATCACGCTGACGACCGACATCCCCCCGGGGATGCGCGTGCGCATGGACGCGGAGCAGATGTTCCGCGTGCTGAGCAACCTGGTCCGCAACGCGCGCCAAGCGATCGAGGCGACGGGCCGCCCGGGCGAGATCGCGATGCAGGCGAGGGAGGACGCGGACGGCTGGACGATCACCGTCGCCGACACCGGGCCCGGCCTGCCGCCCCGCGCGCGTGAGAACCTGTTCCAGGCGTTTCAGGGCAACGCGCGCAAGGGGGGAACCGGTCTGGGCCTAGCCATCGCCGCCGAGCTGGTGCGCGGCCATGGCGGTTCGCTGGACCTGGAGCGCAGCGACACGGATGGGACCGTCTTCGCGATCCGGATCCCGAAGGGTGGCCTGAACGACTGAGAGGCGGTCGTTCCCGCTTGCGCCGGGGGCCACACCGTTCTATCTGCCTTCCCGACGCGCTGGTAGCTCAGTTGGATAGAGTACTTGACTACGAATCAAGGGGTCGGGGGTTCGAATCCTCCCCAGCGCGCCATCCCCTTCTGACGATCGAACGCTCCGAGCGCCCTTTCCGGTATGGCACCGCTGCGCGGGGTGGTACGCGATCCGGGCCGCGCGGGAAATCGTTCGCGCGCGGCTGGACGAACGCGGTCCCCGCGCCACATCGGATGTCAAAGCACGCTGGAGACGACGATGCGCCCGGAGAACATGACCGATTACTATCGCGCGGACCTGCAGCGCCGTGTGCGATCCGCCCGGCAGGCCGTGGCCGAACGCACCGAAGCGGCGCGGGAGGCGGGCGTCCGTGCCCCGGAGACGGGCCAATTCGACGACATGCAGCGGCTGTGGGTGAAGGGTGGTTATTGGGCCGGGCTGTTCTGCCTGTGGTTCGCCTTCCTCGCGCCGATCGTGCTGATCCTTACCCATTGGGACCAGTTCTGAAACAAAGGCGGCGGTCCTGACCCAACGAAGACGGCCCCGCCATTGGGCGGGGCCGTTCGGATGTCCGGTCGGGCGGTCGTCAAGCGGCCTGCGTCTCCGCCTTGGGGGCGGGGGGGCCGAAGCTGCGCACCGTTTCCGCACTCTCCCGCAGCGACGGCGCACGTTCCGGGGGGGGCGTGATCGCGGCGATCAGCGCCTCGTTCGCCTGCCGGTCCTGCGCGGCCAGCGCGAAGGTGCGGGCGCGGTCCTGGTCCGTGTCTGGTGCAAAGGCTCGTTCCAAACGGGCCTTGCTCTGTGCCGCGGCCGCTTCGGCCTCCGCGGCGATGGCGGCCGCCTCCTCGCGGACGGCCTGCGCGGCCTCGGCCACTTTCTCCGGGCTGACGGCCGGCAAGGCGACATAGGGGGTCGCCCCCTTCGGCTGCGCCGTGGTCTTGGTCGCGGGCGGCGGGGTGCCGTTCGTTCCGCCCGATCCCTGTCCGCTACCGCCGGCTTGGCCGCCGTTCGATCCCGAACCGCCGGTATTGCCGTCGTTGCTGGCGCCCTGGCTTCCGCCGGACTGGTCCACGGGCTTCTGGTCGGGGGGCGGCTCGTTTCCGTTCCCGTTGTTCGCGGGGGGGTCGTTCCTGGGGGGCTGATTGTTCTGCCCGCCCCCGAGCAAGCCGACGATGCTTGTCATGTTGCGGCTCCTTCCTGCAAGAGGCCGGACGATTCCGGCGATTCCATTGCTTGGTCCACGATAGGGAGAGTCGCCGCCAAACCTTTCGCAGACCTTAATTCCAGGCCTGCGGGGAAAGGTTTCGGTAAGGGTGGTTAACGGATGGTGGGGCGGTGGTGAACGGATCCTCACCGCCCGGCGCGGTCGTCAGCGGTTCATGCGGTTCTCGACCAGGTCGTCCACCACGGACGGGTCCGCCAGCGTGGACGTGTCCCCCAGCGAGCCGGGATCGTTCTCCGCGATCTTGCGCAGGATGCGGCGCATGATCTTGCCGGACCGGGTCTTGGGCAGGCCGGGCGCCCATTGCAGGAGGTCCGGCTTGGCGATGGGGCCGATCTCCTTGCGGACCCAGTTCGACAGCTCCGCCCGCAGGTCGTCGGTGTAGTCCTGACCGCCCATCAGCGTGACATAGGCATAGATGCCCTGTCCCTTGACCTCGTGGGGGTATCCGACGACGGCGGCCTCGGCGACCTTCGGGTGGGCGACCAGGGCCGACTCGACCTCCGCGGTGCCCATGCGATGGCCGGACACGTTGATGACGTCGTCCACGCGGCCCGTGATCCAATAGTATCCGTCCGCGTCGCGCCGGCATCCGTCGCCGGTGAAGTAGTACCCCGCGTAATCCCCGAAATACGTCTTCTCGAACCGCTCGTGGTCGCCCCACACGGTCCGCATCTGCGCGGGCCAACTGTCGGCGATGCACAGCACGCCCTCTGCGGGACTGTCGTGGATCGCCTCGCCCGTCGTCGGCTCCAGTATCACCGGCTTCACGCCGAAGAAGGGCAAGGTCGCGCTGCCGGGCTTGGTGGGGATCGCGCCGGGCAGGGGGGTCAGCAGGTGACCGCCTGTCTCGGTCTGCCACCACGTGTCCACGATGGGGCATCGTCCGCCGCCCACGACGCGGTGGTACCACATCCAGGCCTCGGGGTTGATCGGCTCTCCCACGGTGCCCAGCAGGCGCAGGGACGACAGGTCGTGCTTCGTCACGTGCTCGTCACCCTTGCCCATCAGCGCGCGGATCGCCGTGGGGGCGGTATAGAACTGCGTGACGCGATGCTTGGCGCAGACCTCCCAGAAGCGGCCGGCATCGGGAAAGGTCGGCACGCCCTCGAACATCAGGGTCGTTGCGCCGTTCGCCAGCGGGCCATAGACGATGTAGCTGTGCCCCGTGACCCAGCCCACGTCGGCGGTGCACCAGAACACGTCCCCGTCGTGATAGTCGAACGTGTATTGATGCGTCATCGACGCATAGACCAGATAGCCGCCCGACGTGTGGACCACGCCCTTCGGCTGCCCCGTCGAACCGGAGGTGTAGAGGATGAAGAGCGGATCCTCCGCGTTCACCGGTTCGGGCGGGCAATCGTTGTCGACCCCGTCCTCCGCCTCGTGCAGCCAGACGTCGCGACCCTCCGTCATGGGGACGTCCGCGCCCGTCCGCTTGACCACCAGCATCTTCGGCGTCGTGCGGGCCTTGTCGAAGGCGGCGTCGGCGTTGGTCTTCAGGGGCGTGGCCCGGCCCCCGCGCGGGGCCTCGTCCGCGGTGACCACCACCTTGGCCTCCGACCCGTCGATGCGGGCGGCCAGCGCGTCGGACGAGAAGCCCGCGAAGACGACGGAATGGATGGCCCCGATCCGGGCGCAGGCCAGCATCGCGTACGCGGCCTGCGGGATCATCGGCAGGTAGATCACGACGCGGTCGCCGCGACCGACGCCCATCCCCCTCAGGACGTTGGCGAACTTGCAGACATGCGCGTGCAGCTGCTGGTACGTAATGTGCTGCGCGCCGCCGCCCTCGACGACGGACGGGTCGTCGGGCTCGAAGATGATGGCCGTCTCGTTCCCCCGCGTCGCCAGATGCCGGTCGATGCAGTTGGCCGCGACGTTCAGGACCCCGTCGCGGAACCATTCGATCGACACGTTCCCCGGCGCGAAGGAGGTGTCCTTCACCTGCGTATAGGGTTCGATCCAGTCGATTCGCTTGCCATGCTCCGCCCAGAAGGCGACCGGGTCGTCGATGCTCTCGGCGTACATCCGGTCATAGGTCGCGCGGTCCGCATGGGACCGGGCCGCCATGTCATCGGAAGGCGGAAAGATCGGATCGTCGGGCATAGCGTCACTCCCTCTGGTCCCGCCGGGGGGCGGGTTCGTGCGTGTCGACCGGTGTAGCGGATCGGTCTCAGATCGCCAGATACTCGGAACGCAACGCGGCGTCGTTCAGGACCTCTTCCGCGGTGCCGTCGAAGACCACGCCGCCGGTGTCGAGGATGACCGCGCGGTCGGCCAGCGTCAGGGCGCGCACGGCGTTCTGCTCGACCAGGATCGTGGTGATGCCCAGCTTCTTGATCTCGATCAGGGCCTCCTCGATCTTGTCGACGATGACGGGGGCCAAGCCTTCGTAGGGTTCGTCGAGCAGCAGGACCTTGATGTCGCGGGTCAGCGCCCGGCCGATGGACAGCATCTGCTGCTCGCCGCCCGACAGGGTCACGCCCTCCTGCCGGCGGCGTTCCCGCAGCTTGGGGAACAGGTCGTAGACGCGGTCGAGCGACCAGCCGATCGGCGGCGCGATCTGCGCCAGCTTCAGGTTCTCCTCGACGGTCAGGCCGGGGATGATGCGGCGGTCCTCCGGCACCAGCCCCAGCCCCGCGGCGGAGGCCTGGTGCGCGGACATGGTGTGCAGCGGCTGGTGGTCCAGCCAGATCTCGCCCTTGCGGACCTCCGGGTTGCCCAGGCGGGCGCAGGCCCGCAGCGTGGAGGTCTTGCCGGCCCCGTTGCGCCCCAGCAGGGCCAGGATCTCACCCTCGTGCACGTTGAAGCTGACGCCTTGGACGATATAGCTTTCGCCGTAATACGCGTGGACGTCGTGGACCGAGAAGTAGGCTGGCGCCGTCGCGGCCTGGTTGGCGCTGCGGGTGAAGTCGGGCTTGACGTTCATGTCGGTGTCCTCCGGTGGGTGGCGGGGCGGACCCCGCCCTACGGTTTGGGCAGGGCGGGGTTCACCCCGCCATCCCGGTCAATGGCCGGAGCTTTCGCCCAGATAGGCCTCGCGCACCTTCGGGTGGCCCTTGATCCTGTCGGGGGTGTCCTCGACCAGGGGCGTGCCCTGCGCCAGCACGGTTATGCGTTCCGCCAGGCTGAACACGACGTGCATGTCATGCTCGATGATGCAGATGGTGATGGGGCGGGTTTCCTTGATTTCGCGCAGCAGGTCGATCGTGTTGTTCGTGTCGGCCCGCGCCATGCCGGCGGTGGGCTCGTCCAGCAGTAGCAGGCGTGGCTCCTGCGCCAGGCACATCCCGATCTCCAACCGGCGCTTGTCGCCCCGCGACAGGCTGGCGGCGTGCATGTGTCGCTTGTCGGCCATGCGCATGTCCGACAACGCATGCTCCGCGCGGTCCACGATCTCGGTGTCGGACATCATGTTGGCATAGGCGCTCAGGTCGAACGCGCCGTCCCGGTGCGCGAAGCAGGGGATCAGCATGTTCTCCAGCACGGTCAGGTCGCCGAAGATCTCCGGCGTCTGGAACACGCGCGAGATCCCCATCTGGTTGATCTCGTGCGGCTTGCGGCCCAGCACCGACTGGCCCTCGAAGCTGACGGACCCGGTGTCGGGGATCAGCTTGCCGACCAGGCAGTTCAGCAGCGTCGACTTGCCCGCGCCGTTCGGCCCGATGATCGCGTGGACCGACCGTTCGGCCACCGACAGGTTGACGTCGCCCAGGGCCTGCAGGCCGCCGAACCGCTTCGAGACGTCGCGTACCTCGAGGATGCCCATGCTCAATCCTCCGCCGCTTGGCGCTTCTCGGCCGCCGCGCCTTCGACCGGACCCGCGTTCCTGTCGCGCCGGAACACGGTGGCCAGCTTGCTGCCGCCCTGCACCAGGCCGCCGGGCAGAAAGATGACGACCGCCATGAACAGCAGGCCCAGGGTCAGGTGCCAGCCCTTGCCCACGAAGGGATAGACGACCGCCACCGCGGCGTCCGACAGCCCGCCGGGCAGGAAGGCGAACCAGGCCTCCAGCGTGGATTCGTTGATCTTCGAGACGATGTTCTCGAAGTACTTGATGAAGCCGGCGCCCAGGACGGGGCCGATCAGGGTGCCCGCGCCGCCCAGGATCGTCATCAGCACGACCTCTCCGCTCGCGGTCCAGAACATCCGTTCCGCGCCGACCTGCGTGTCCATCGCCACCAGAAGCCCGCCCGCCAGCCCGGCATACATGCCGGAGATGATGAAGGCGGCCAGCGTATAGGGCTTGGAGTTCAGGCCGGTGTAGTTCATCCGCTGCTGGTTCGACTTGATCGCGCGCAGCATCATGCCGAAGGGCGACCGGAAGATGCGGATGGCCAGGTAGAAGGCGATCAGCATGACGATCGCGGCGATGTAGTAGCCCGCGTTGAAGGTGAACAGCCAGGCCCCGACCTCCAACTGATAGGACGCCGCCATCTCCAGCCCGAAGAGGTTGGCGCGCGGCGTGGTCCCCGGTTCCAACGGCCCGTCGAGGATGCGGGGGTCGAAGTACTGCAGCTGCATTCCCGTCTCGCCGCCCGTGATGGGGGTCAGCACCGAATAGGCCAGCGCGAAGGACATCATCGCGAAGGCCAGCGTCAGGATCGAGAAGTAGATCCCCGACCGGCGCAACGAGATGAAGCCCACGATCGCGGCGAACAGGCCCGCGACGACGATGGACGTGACGATCGAGGGGATGACGTTCAGCGTCAGCAGCTTCATCGCCCAGATGCCCGCATAGCTGCCGACCCCCAGGAAGGCCGCGTGGCCGAACGACAGATAGCCCGTCAGGCCGAACAGGATGTTGAAGCCGATCGCGAAGATGCCGAAGATCACGAACCGCTGCATCAGGTCCGGATAGCCCGCGTTGAACTGCGACAGCGCCGACCCTTCCGGGAAGGGGTTCAGGATGAAGGGCGCCAGCATCGTCAGCGCGATGACCAGCAGGAACAGGCCGAAATCCTTCTTGCCCAGTCCCAGGACCCGGTCGCGCGCGTCGCGTCGGGTTTGGGCGGCGGGGATCGGGGCGCCGGAGGCGTTGGTGACTTGATCGGTCATGGGGTCAGTCCTCCATCACGCCCTTGCGGCCCATCAGGCCGCGGGGACGGGTGAGCAGCACGATGATCGCCACGAGGTAGATCACGATCTGGTTGATGCCGGGCAGGATCTCCAGCACCTCGGACATGGAGGCGAAGGCCTCGATGATGCCTAGCAGGAAGCCGGCCAGCACGGCGCCGGGCAGGCTGCCCATGCCGCCGACTACGACCACCACGAAGGACAGGACCAGGAAGTCCATCCCCATGTGATAGTTGGGGCTGTTGATCGGCGTGTACATCACCCCCGCCAGTCCCGCGACGGCCGCGGCCAGGCCGAACATGATCGTGAACCGCTTGTCGATGTCGATGCCCAGCAGCGTCACCGTTTCCCGGTCGGCCATGCCCGCGCGGACGACCATGCCGAAGGTGGTGAACTGCAGGAAGGCGAAGACGGCGGCGATGACGATCGCGGCGAAGAAGAAGTAGATCAGGCGCCAGTAGGGATACACGATGCTGCCCGGATCGAATCCCAGGACCGCCCCGAAGTCGAAGCTGCCGACGAAGGCGGACGGCGCGGGCGTGGGGATCGGGTTGGCGCCGTAGAAGTACTTGATGACCTCCTGCAGGACGATGGCCAGCCCGAACGTGACGAGGATCTGGTCCGCGTGGGGACGCTTGTAGAAGTGCTTGATGAGGCCGCGTTCCATGACCACGCCGATGAGGATCATGATCGGGATGGCGAACAGGATCGCCAGCGGCACGGCCCAGTCGATGATCGCCGCGCCCGCCGATTCGCCGAAGATGTCGTAGACGTAGGGCACGTCGACCGTCAGCGGGTTGCCCAGGAAGTCCGTGCGCGTGTCGTCCACGACCTCGTGGCTGAGCTGCAGGAGGCGCGACAGCGTCACGGCGCAGAACGCGCCCAGCATGAACAGGGCGCCGTGGGCGAAGTTGACGACCCCCAGCGTGCCGAAGATCAGCGTCAATCCCAGGGCGATCAGGGCATAGGCGCTGCCCTTGTCGAGCCCGTTCAGGATCTGAAGGATGATGGCGTCCATCGGTCCGGTCCTCGTGCGTGGGGGAAGGGGATGGGGTGTCGTGTGGGGTGGGCGGCGGCCCGGATGGGGGCCGCGCGCCGTGTTCGAGGGCGTCCTACCGGGTCGGACGGGTCCCCCGGTCGAGCCGGGGGCCGGGCGGGCGTCAGGCGCCCGGGTTGCACTCGCCCAGCGAGCCGCCCGCGAACTGCGGGTGGTCGGGGGCATAGGTCACCTGGTCGACCGGCGTGACCTCGACGATCTCGACCAGGTCGAACTCGTTCTCCGGGTTCTCCTTGCCGCGCACCACGACGACGTCCTTGAAGCACTGGTGATCCTCGGCGCGATACAGCGTGGGGCCGTTGCCCAGGCCGTCGAACTCGAAGCCTTCCAGCGCCTCGACCACCGCGCAGGGGTTGAAGCTGCCCGCGCGCTGCACGGCGTCGGCATAGAGCAGCGTCTGCACGTAGCAGGTATGCGCGGCCTGGGACGGCGGGAAGCCGTACTTCGTGCCGAAGGACTGCACGAACGCGTTCGTGCCGGAATACCGGTCGCCCAGCTGGTTCTCGAGCTTCCAGTCCCAGTTCTGGGACCCCAGGATGCCCGCGATGTTCTGACCCGCGCCCCGCGCCATCAGCTCGGAATACAGCGGAACGACGATCTCGAACTGCTTGCCGTTGACCTGACGATCCCGCAGGCCGAACTGCACGGCGTTGGTCAGCGAGTTGACCATGTTGCCGCCGTAATGGTTCAGCACCAGGATGTCGGCGTCCGACTGCAGGACGGGCGTGATGTAGGAGCTGAAGTCCGTCTGGGTCAGGGGTGTCAGGACGGTGTTCACCGTTTCCCAGCCCAGGGCTTCGGTCGACTCGCGCACCGCCTGCTCGGTCGTGTAGCCCCAGTTGTAGTCCGCCGTCAGGTGGTACGCCTTGCGGTCGTTCCCGTATTGCGCGGCCAGGATCGGGGCCAGCGCGGCACCGGACATGTAGCTGTTGAAGAAGTGGCGGAAGCCGTTCGCCCGCTTGTCCTTGCCGGTCGTGTCGTTGGCGTGCGTCAGGCCCGCCATGAAGATGATGCCCGCTTCCTGGCACAGCGCCTGCACGGCCACGGCCACGCCCGAGGACGAGCCGCCGGAAACCATGATCGCGCCGTCGCGCTCGATCATCGAGCGGGCGGAGGCGCGGGCGGCGTCGGACTTGGTCTGGGTGTCGCCGGTCACGAACTCGACCCGCTTGCCCATGATGCCGGTGCCGTCGAGGTTCTGCTCGGAGAAGGTGGACAGCATCCCGCCGTCGCCTTCGCCGTTCAGGTGTTCGACCGCCAGCTCGAAGGCGCGCAGCTCGTCGGCGCCCTCGTCGGCATAGGGGCCGGACTGGGGCACGTTGAAGCCCAGCGTGACGGTGTCGCCCTGGGGCGCGTTGGTGAAGCCGGTATGGGCGTCGGCCCAAACCGCGCCGGTGAAGATCGTCGGCGCCGCGAGGCCGGTACCCGCCGCCGCGCCGGTGCGCAGCACGCCGCGACGTGTGAAGTTGCCTTTGGTCATGAAGACCCTCCCTGTGAAGTTCGCCCGTCGATCGCTCCCATCGACCGAAGGCGCGTGTCCATCGAATGGACGCACGCGGCTTGTATCCCGATTGAGGGGTCATCTGGCAACGCCCCGTATCGAACCTGCGGTAATTCTGTGAAGATACTTACCGTGTCCGTCGTATCGTTGTAAAAACCTCCACGCGCGGGTGCGGCGAAAACATGCGGCACCGCGGCGAGGGGGGTGTACATGGGGGAACGGGCCACGCCGACGGGTGCGCGCATCCGCGAACGGCGGCTGACGCTGGGTCTGCGTCAAGGGCAGACCGCCGCGGCGGCAGGCATCTCGCCGTCCTACCTCAACCTGATCGAGCACGACCGCCGCCCCGTCGCCGGGGCCCTCCTGGGACGGCTGGCGGAGGTGCTCGGCGTGGACCGGGCGCAGTTGCTTGGCGACGGGGAGCCGGAGCTTTTGGATGCGCTGCGCGTCGCGGCCCGGCAATCCGGGCTCGGCGACGGGGTGGTGGGCGACGCGCCGGAACTCGTCAGGCGCTTTCCCGACTGGGCCCGTCTGGTGGCGGAACTGGTCGGTCGCGCCGAACGGGACCGCGCCCGCATCGCCGCGCTGTCGGATCGCCTGGCGAACGACCCCGCCCTGGCCGACGCGATGCACGAGATCCTGTCGACCGTCAGCTCCGTGCGCGCCACCGCGTCGATCCTGGCCCAGTCGCCGACGCTGGACGCCGCCTGGCTGCGGCGGTTCCACGACAACCTCGACGTGGAATCGCGCCGGCTGGCACGGGCGGCGGAGGGGATGACCGGGTTCTTCGACGCCCAGGGGGAGCGGGCGGAGCACGGCACCCCGGCGGAGGTCGCGCAGGCGTTCCTGTCCGCGCGGCCGCGCCCGGAGCCGGGGGGTGCGCCCGCGGATGTCCGGGCCCTGGTGGCGGACCTGCCGCCCGATGCGCGCGGCCTGGCCTCCGCCGCCCTCGAACGCGACCGCGCCGATGCGGCGGCCCTGCCGCGACCGGACCCCGCCGCGATCCCGGCGGACCTGGCCGCCGCCGCGGGCGTCCCGGTGCCCCTGGTCCTGCGGCGGATCGCGGCGCTCGATCCCGCCCGGGGGCTGGTGGTCTGCGACGCGGCGGGCGCCGTGCTGCGACGGCGCGACGTGGCGGGCTTCGTCCTGCCCTCCGCCGGCTCGGGCTGCGCGCTCTGGCCCGTCCATGCCGCTTTCGCCCGGCCGATGCATCCGATCCGCACCTATCTCGCGACGCCGGACGACGCGGTCTGGATCGCCGACGCGGCGGTGGAGGTCGCGGCCGGCACCACCCACGGTCCCGTGCTGGAAGCGACCATGATGGTGACGCGGGCGGCGGGACGCGCGGATGCGACGCCCCTGCCCGTGGGACCCGGCTGCCGGGTCTGCCCCCGCACCGGCTGCCCCGCGCGGCGCGAGCCGTCCCTGACCGGGGCTGGACAGGACGGGGCCGGTGGGTGAGTGTGTCGAACAGACGTGGACGGAGGGGAGGCCGGCCATGACGCATCCAGGCCGAACGTCCGCCGAGGTGGCCGCCCCGAACGGAGGGACCCCCGGCCATGTCCTGCTGATCGAGGACGAGCCCAACATCGCCACCGCCATCGCCTTCCTCCTGGGCCGGGCGGGGTGGCACGTCTCGACCCATTCGGACGGCACCAGCGCGGTCGCGGCGGTCGAACGGCACCGCCCCGACGTCGTGGTGCTCGACGTCATGCTGCCGGGCCGCTCGGGGTTCGACATCCTCGCGGCGGTCCGCGAAGGGCCGCTGGCCCGGCTGCCCGTCCTGATGCTGACCGCCAAGGGGCAGGCTAAGGACCGCGAACGGGCGGAGGCGCTGGGCGTGACTGCCTTCATGACCAAACCCTTCTCGAACGCCGAGCTGGTCGAGCGCGTCGCCCGGCTCGCCGCGCGCGGACGGGTCGCGTGAAGGCGCCGCGCGGGACCGACGCTGTGCGGCTCCTGCCGCTCCTGGGGGTCGGGCTGTTCCTCTTGCCGGACCTGATGCTGTCGGGCACGCCCGGCGCGGCAGGGGCGACCGCGCCCTGGATGGCCTATCTGTTCGCCGCCTGGACCGTGCTGATCGCGCTGGCCTGGTGGCTGTCCCGCCACGCCCGGTGACGCCGGCATGACCGCCGAACGGCTGGCGCTGGCCTGCCTGGCCTATGTCGCCTTCCTGTTCACGATCGCCTTCGTGGCGGAACGCCGGCCCGGCAACCGCCTCCTGCGCGGGCCGCTCGTCTATACCCTGTCGCTGTCGGTCTATTGCACCGCCTGGACCTTCTACGGCGCGGTGGGCTACGCCGCGCGGTCGGGGTTGGAGTTCATGACCATCTACCTGGGCCCGACGCTGGTCTTCGTCGGCTGGTGGTGGATCCTGCGCCGGCTGGTGGCCATCGGGCGGGCGGAGCGGATCACCTCCATCGCCGACCTCCTGTCGGCCCGGTTCGGCAAGTCGCCCGCCCTGGCGGCCCTCGTCACGCTGCTCTGCGTCGTGGGCGCCACGCCCTACATCGCCCTGCAACTGCAATCCGTCACCCTCAGCGTGCGGGCCTTCGCGCAGGGGCCGGTCGCGGCGGATCCCGTCTGGCTCGGCCTGTCCGTCGCGGGGGGGCTGGCGCTGTTCACCATCCTGTTCGGCACGCGCCGCCTGGACGCGGGCGAACGGCACGACGGCATCGTGTCCGCCATCGCGGTGGAGGCCGTGGTCAAGCTGATCGCGCTCCTGTCGGTGGGGGCCTTCGTGGTGTGGCACCTGAACGACGGCATCCGGGCGACCTGGGACGTGGTCGCCGCCTCGCCCCTGTCCGACTGGCAGGCGGCATCGGGGCGCTGGGCCGGGCTGATCTTCGTGTCCGCCGCCGCCGTGATCTGCTTGCCGCGCATGTTCCACATCACCGTGGTCGAGAACTCGGACCCCGCGCACCTGTTCACCGCGTCCTGGGCGTTCCCGGCCTATCTGATGGCGATGTGCCTGTTCGTCGTGCCCATCGCCGCGACGGGGCTGGCGCGCCTGCCCGACGGCAACCCCGACCTCTTCGTCCTGACGCTGCCCCTGGCCGCGGGGCAGGGGGACCTGGCGATGCTGGCGTTCCTCGGCGGCTTCTCCTCGGCCACGTCCATGGTGATCGTGACCGCCGTGGCGCTGGCCACGATGCTGTCGAACCACGTGGTCATGCCGCTCTGGCTGGCGCGGCGCGGGATGGCGGGGGCCACGATGTCGGGCGACATGCGGGCGGTGGCGCTGCGCGCGCGGCGGGCGGCCATCGTCCTCGTGGTGGCGATGGGCTGGGCCTACTACCGCGTGACGGGCGGCACGGCGGCCCTGGCCGCGATCGGGCTGGTCAGCTTCGTGGGGCTGGCGCAGATCCTGCCGGCCCTGCTGGCGGGCCTGTTCTGGCGCGACGCCACGCGCGCGGGCGCCGCGGTCGGGATCGGCGCGGGGTTCCTCGTCTGGCTGTGGACGATGCTGCTGCCGGTCTTCGACGGTCCGGTCCTGTCGGGCCTGATGGCGGACGGGCCGTTCGGCCTGGCCTGGCTGCGGCCGCAGGCGATGTTCGGCCTGCAGGGCGACCCGCTCGTCACCGCGCTGGTCCTGTCGCTCGGCGCGAACGTCGTACTCCTGGCGGTCGTGTCGCTCCTGACCGAGCCCACGGACCTGGAACGCCTGCAGGCGGCGCGCTTCGACCACGCCACGGGCGATGCCGCCCGTCCCGCCGCGCGGGGCGGCCTCGCGGGGGCGGAGGATCTGATGCTGATGGCCCAGCGCATCCTCGGCTACCGCGAGGCGCGCGCCCTGTTCGCGGGCCAGGCGCGCGCGCAGGGCCGCGACGGCGACACCCCGCTGCCGACCGCGGACCTGATGGACGCCGTCGAGCGCAGGCTGGCCGGATCGGTCGGCGCGGCCACCGCGCACGCGATGGTGGCCGACATCAGCGGACGCCGCCCCGTTTCGGTGGAGGATCTGATGAACGCCGCCGACGAGACCGCGGAAGCGTTGGAGCAGTCCGCCCGCCTCCAGGCCCAGTCGCGCGAACTGGAACGCACCGCCGCGGAGCTGCGCCAGGCCAACGCGAAGCTGACCCGGATCTCGGCCCAGAAGGACGCCTTCCTGTCCCAGGTCAGCCACGAGCTTCGGACCCCGATGACCTCGATCCGCGCCTTCGCCGAGATCCTGGCGGTCGAGGATCTGCCGCCGCCCGAGCGGGCGCGCTATGCCGCGATCGTGGGGGAGGAAAGCCGCCGCCTCACCCGTCTGCTGGACGACCTGCTGGACCTGGGCGTCCTCGAAAGCGGCCAGGTCGTCCTGTCATTGCAGGACGTCACCCTCGCGGACGTCCTCGACCGCGCCGTCCTGGCCGCGGCGCCGGACGGGCCGGGGGCGCTGGCAATCGACCGCGACCCCGCGGGCGAGGCCGTGCGCGTGACGACCGATCCCGACAGGCTCCTGCAGGTGTTCATCAACCTGATCGCCAACGCGGCCAAGTATTGCGACGCCGAAGCCCCCCGCCTGACCATCCGCGCGGAACCCGGCGGCGCGGTCGTCGCGGTCGATTTCGTGGACAACGGATCGGGCATCGCGCCCGAAGATCGCGCGCTCGCGTTCGAGAAGTTCGCCCGCCTGACGGACGACGCCCATGCCGGGGGCGCGGGCCTGGGCCTGGCGATCTGCCGCGAGGTAATGGACCGGCTGGGCGGTTCGATCGCCTATCTGCCGGGACGGGACGGGGGCGCGTTCCGCGTGCGGATCCCCCGGGCCGCAGGCCGGGCCATCGCCGCCCAGTGAGGCGCGGGGAACCCGCCCGCCGCGGGGATGCCGGCGCGGCCGGGCCGTCAGAAGCATATGTTAACCAGTTGAATGCATGACCGGGGCGTTCTCAGGCACGGGTCTCATGTCCGCCGATTCGTTCAATCCCGCGCTCCGGCGCATGGCAAGGCTGATCGCTCCCGCCGCGACCGACGGGGCGGCGGAGGCCGTGCCCGGGCTCGTCGCCATGACGCGCGACGCCCTGAACCGGACCGGGGCGCGCATGGCCGGCCTGGACGTCGAGGTGACGGCCTGCGACACCGACAGGCCGGATGCGGGGCCGGCCTTCGAGGCCCTGCCGGATCCGACGATGGTGCTGCCGCTGACGGCGGCGGACGGCGCCCCCGTCGGGGCCATAGCCATCGACTGCGCCCTGGTGGACGCCTTGGTCGAGGTGCAGACCCTGGGTCGCGTGGACGGTCCGGGCCGGGCGGCCCGCAAGCCCACGCGCATCGACGCGGCGCTGTCGCGTCCCTTCGCCGCGGCCCTGCTCGGGGAACTGGCGGAAGCCCTCGGCGTGACCCGCATCGCCAAGCTGGATCCCGCCCGGCACCTGACGAGCGGCCGATCGCTCGCGCTGGACGTCCGGGCCGAAACGGTGATCCGCTGCACGGCATCGCTGACGGTCGGCATGGGCGCCCGCGACGTGACGGTCATCCTGCTGTTGCCCGCCTCGCTGCGCCCGGGCCTGCCCGCGCCTGCGGCCGAGCCCGCGGCGGCGGCGAAGGCCCCGCCCCCCGCGGCCCCGCCCCCCGCGCGCACCCCGGAGGACGTGCTGTCGAACGGACGCGTGCGGTTGGAAGCGATGCTGCCGCCGATCACCCTGCCGTTGTCGCAGCTGGTCGGCCTGAAGGTCGGCGACACGATCCCGCTGCCCGCGGGCGCGCTGTCCCGCCTCACCCTGTGCGGCGGGACCCTCGGCGGCGGCCGGCCCGGTCCGCGCCGGAGCGCGGGCACGATCCCGGGCCGTTTGGGCCAGAAGAACGGCTTGCGTGCGGTGAAGGTCGGCGACGGGGGGGAGGCCTCTGTCGACGGGGCGGATCCGTCGGAGGAAACCGCGACCCTGCCGGTCCTGACGGGTGCCGCCGGCACCGTGCCCGCCCAGGCGCCGAAAGCCCCGGCCCTTCCCGATTCCGCCCACCGGACGCCTGCAGCGCCGATGCCCGCGGCGGCGGACCTGCCCGATCTCCCGGACTTGCCCGACCTGCCCGATCTCGACGACCTGCCGGACCTCCCCGCGCTCTGACCCGCCGCGCGGATGCGTGCGGCGCATGGCGGGGTTTCGCGCCCGGCATTGGTGGTCGGCCGCCTCGCCCCCTAGGTCGGGTGTCGGGGGAGGAACGCACCGAAACGATGGGTCCGGCGACGTGACGCCGGTCCCGCGAAGGAGAAGACCATGAATACCGTGAACACCGTCGACCTGATCGCCATCGAGCGTCGGGCCCGCCACATGCGCGCCGAAGCCCTGCGCCGCGGCGCGCGCCGCCTCGTCGCCAGCCTGCGCGGCCTGTCCGGCGTCGGGCATCCCGCGAAGGCCCGCACCGCCTGATCGACGCTTCCGTCCGCCGCCCGCAGCCGATAAGGCGCGGGCGATGGACGACGATTCCGACGCACCCCCCCGCCCGACGATCCGCCTGCGCCCGAAGGTGGACGCCCGCCGCATCCGCTGGGGCCACCCCTGGGCCTTCGCCGACGAGGTGGTGCTGGACCGCCGCACACGGGCGCTGGCCCCCGGCACCGTCGCGGTGCTGGAGGACGCGAACCGCACCCCGCTGGCCTGCGCCGCCGTCACCCCCGACAGCCGCATCCCCGTCCGCGTGCTGGACCGCGATCCGGCCGCGATCGTCGACCGCGACTGGCTGGCGGATCGCCTGGCCACCGCGCTGTCGCTGCGCGAAGCGCTGTTCGACGCGCCCTTCTATCGCCTCGTCCACGCGGAAGCGGACGGCCTGCCCGGCGTCGTGATCGATCGGTTCGGCGACACCTTCGTCGTGCAGCCCAACGCCGCCTGGGCCGACGCCCGGATGGACCTGTTCGTCGACGTCCTGGTCGCGATGGGCGCCCGGGCCGTCGTGAAGTCCGCCACCGGGCGGGCCCGCGCCGCCGAAGGGCTGGACGACGCGTCGGCGGTGCTGCTGGGAACCGTGTCCGAACCCGTCCGCGTGCCGATGAACGGCGCGATCTATCTGGCGGACCTGCTCGGCGGGCAGAAGACGGGGCTGTTCTACGACCAGCGAGCCAACCACGCCTTCGTGGCGCGGCTGGCCCGGGGCAAGCGCGTCCTGGACGTGTTCAGCCATGTCGGGGGCTTCGGCTTGGCCGCGCTGGCGCAGGGCGCCGCTTCCGCTCTGGCCGTCGACGGGTCCGCCCCCGCGCTCGACCTGGCCCGCGGGGGGGCGGAGGCGATGGGCGTCGCCGACCGCCTGGACATGCGCAAGGCCGACGCCTTCGCCGCGATGGAAGCGTTGGCGGGCGAGACGTTCGACGTCGTGGTGGCCGACCCCCCCGCCTTCGCCCCCGCCAAGCCCGCGTTGGAGAAGGGGCTGCGCGCCTACGAACGCACGGCGCGCCTGTCCGCCGCCCTCGTGGCGGGCGGGGGGGTCCTGACGCTCTGCTCGTGTTCGCACGCCGCCGATCTGGACAAGTTCCGCGCCGCCAGCATCCGCGGGATCGGACGCGCGGGCCGCCGCGCGCAGTTGGTCCGCACCGGCTTCGCGGGTCCCGACCACCCCGTGCATCCGCAACTGGCCGAAAGCGGATACCTTAAATGCCTGACCTTCCGGTTGGACTGACCGGGTGAAGGTCCTCCTGGACGCGAACGTCCTGTTCCCCACCGTCCTGCGCGAGGTGCTGCTGGGCTGCGCCGCCGCCGGCCTCTACCGTCCCCTCTGGTCCGCCCGCATCCTGGAGGAATGGGCCCGCGCCACGCCCAAGCTGGGCCCGGGCGCGGAGGAGCAGGCGCGCGCCGAGATCGCGCTCCTGCGGGACGCCTGGCCCGACGCGGAGGTTTCCGCCACGGACCGGACGACGGCGCGCCTCTGGCTGCCCGACCCGGACGACGTCCACGTCCTGGCCTCTGCGATCGACGGGTCCGCGGACCGGCTGGTGACGTTCAACCGCAAGGACTTCCCGAAGGCGGAGGTCGCGGCCGAAGGGGTGGCGCTGTGGGATCCGGACGGGTTCCTACTGGATCTGTGGGGGCGGGACGCGTGGGCGGTCGGCCAGATCGCGGCGGGGGTCCGGGACCGCGCCGCGGCGATGGGCCACGACATGGACGTCCGCGCCCTGATGAAGCGATCCCGCGTGCCCCGGTTCGGCAAGGCCGTGGGCTGAGGATCCGGCGCGACACGCCCCCCGCTCGCGCGGCGGTCCCGCTGGCCGCGCGCCCGACCGTCACCCCCGAATCGGGAAACCCGTCCGACGCCGGGCAGACGGAACGCAGACGCAAAGCAGACAGGCGCCGACCCGTCCCCATCGCCCGCCGGGATGCGCGCCGGGCGCCGCCTCGCCCCGGCGAAACCCTTGCGTGCAAGGGGGCGGCGCCCGGTTGCACCCCACGACGCTCCCGGTCACACTGATGGCATCGCGATCCGCCCATCGCGCCCCGGACCGAAGGCTGTTCGCCGCACCGCAGCATGACGCCCTCACGGGATCAGGACGTCGTCGCGCGTCCGCAACGCCTCGATGCGATCCGTCACCTCCGCCCGCACCGGCCCGGGTCGCCCCTCGTCCTGAAGGGTGGTGAACCAGTGGTCCGGCGGGTTCCGGCCCCGGCTGTTGCCGCGGAACTCCAGCCCCCGCAAGACGTCCTCCGCCTCGGCCGGCAGGCGGTCCGGCACGTCCCGCCCTGCGATCACGCCCCACAGCAACGTCCAGCACCGCCCCACCGACCACGGGTTATAGCCGCCACCCCCCAGCACCACGACGCGCGGCGCCAGCGGCAGGACCGCGCGCATCGTGTCGGCATAGAGGCGGTTCGACAGCGCCAGGCGGGACAGGGGATCCTCCTCCAGGCAGTCGGCGCCGCATTGGATCACGATGGCATCCGGGGCCATCCGCTCCAGCAGGGGCACGATCAGCGCGTCGCGGATCGCGCCCGCCTCCGTGTCGTTCAGACCGCGCGGGACGGGCAGGTTGAACACCTGCCCGATCCCCCCGTCCGACAGATGCCCGGTGAAGGGCCAGCGCCGTTCCTCGTGGTACGAGATCAGCAGCGTTTCGGGATCGTCGCGGAACGCATGCTCCACGCCGTCCATGTGATGCGCGTCGATGTCCACATACGCCACCCGCCGCGCCCCCGCCCGGCGGACCGACAGGATCGTCAGCACGGGATCGTTCAGATAGCAGAAGCCCGATGCGCGGTCCGGCATCGCGTGATGCGTGCCCCCGCCCGGATGGTGCACGACGCCCCCCCGCGCAACCAGGTCGCCGGCCAGGAACGACGCGCCCGCCGAGGTCGCGGGCCTGCGCCACACCTCCGGGAACACGGGACAGGCGGTGGTCCCCAGGCCGTGCCGGTCACGGACCGCGTCCGTGACCTCCCCCGCGGTTTCCGCGTCCCGCAAGGCCCCGACATAGGTCGCGGTGTGCCAGACGCGCAGCGCATCCGGCTTGGCGCGGGGGGAGCGGACGAACCGATCCCGCGGCAGCCAGCCCAGGGCGCGGGACAGGTCCATCACCGTGGACACGCGCGGCACCCGCAGGGGGTGCCAGGGCCCATAGGACGACCCCCGATAGATGTCGTGCCCCAGCATGACCGGGGGCGGGCTCACCGCGGCAGCACGCCCTCGATGGCGCGGATCATGCGCGGGGAGGTCGGGCGCACGCCCGCCCCCTCGAACGCCGCCAGGTCGCCGCCGGGCGCCAGCAGCGCCTTGTTGAAGTTCCAGCGCGGCGCCTTCCCATGCGTGTCGGCCAGCCAGCGATAGAACGGATGCGCGTCGGACCCGCGCACCGGCGTGATCGTCGTCAGCGGGATCGTCAGCCCATAGTTGACCTCGCAGAACGCGGCCACCGCCGCGTCGTCGGACAGTTCCTGCCGGAAGTCGTCGGACGGCACCCCCAGGACGGTCAGGCCCGCGTCCCCGTACCGCTCGTGCAGCTCCTGCAACTCGGCGTACTGGTCGGTGAATCCGCACAGGGAAGCCGTGTTGACGACCAGCACGGCGCGATCGGACAGGGCGTCCAGGTCGATGATCCCCCCCTCGATCGCCTCGAACTCGAAGGCCGTGGCGGGCAGGGCGGTGAGCAGCAGGAGGAATGGCACGCGCATAGCGGATAGATAGGCCCGGCGTGGCCTCGGTCCAACGCCGCGCGCGCTTGCATGGGACGCGGGCTTGCTTACGTGACCGGTCCACGTCAGACCGGTGCCGCCATGATCCGCTATGCCCTTCGCTGCGAGGACGGACACGACTTCGAGTCGTGGTTCGCGAACGCCGACGCCTACGACACCCTTGTGTCGAAGGGGCACCTGACCTGCGCCGTCTGCGGCGGCGGCGGCGTGCGCAAGGGCTTGATGGCGCCCAAGGTATCGACGGACGTGCCGGCGGGGATGGCCGACGCCCTCGCCGCGATCCGCCGCAAGGTCGAATCGGAAGCGACCTATGTCGGGGACGGATTCGCCGCGGAGGCGCGGGCGCAGCATCTGGGCGACAAGCCCGCCCGCGCGATCTATGGCGAGGCGACCGCGCCGCAGGCGAAGTCCCTGCTGGAGGACGGGGTGCCCATCGCGCCCCTGCCGTTCCGGCCCAAGGCGAAGTCGAACTGATGCGCGCGCTGATCACCGGCACGTCCCGCGGCATCGGCGCGGCACTGGTCGCCGAAGGGCGCGCCCGGGGCCACGACGTGACGGGCACCACCCGGGACGGGGACCATCCGCTGGACGTGACCGACACGGCACAGCAGGCCGCGCTGGCGGAACGGATCGGCGCGCTGGACCTGCTGGTCTGCAACGCGGGCGTCTATCTCGATAAGGGCAGGGACCTGGCGACCCTGACCACGGACGACCTGACCGGAACCTTCGCGGCGAACGTGACCGGCGTGCTGCTGACCGTGCAGGCGCAGCGGCGCAACCTGTCGCGGGGCGGGCGCATCGCGATCGTGGCATCGGTCATGGGGTCGCAGGCGCGGGCTTCTGGTGGGTCCTATGCCTATCGCGCGTCGAAGGCCGCGGCGGTCAATCTGGGGCGCAACCTGGCGATCGACCTGAAGGGGCAGGGCATCGCGGTGGGGATATACCACCCCGGCTGGGTCCGCACGGACATGGGCGGCGCGAGCGCCGCCGTCGCCCCGCGGGACAGCGCCCGGGGCCTGTGGGACCGGTTCGAAAAATTGGACCTGGACGCCACGGGCGCATTCCTGGATCACGATGGCATCGCCATTCCGTTCTGATCGCCGCGCCGTCCTGGCGGGCGGGGCCGCGTACTGCGTCGCCGGGGCGGCGGGCGCGGAGGACGTACTGACCGTCTTCGCGGCCGCCTCGCTCAAGACCGTGCTGGACGGATGGGCACTGCCGGGGACGCGGCTGACCTATGCCGGATCGGGCACCCTGGCGCGGCAGATCGCCCACGGCGCGCCGGCGGACGTGGTGATCCTGGCAGCGCGGGACTGGATGGACTGGCTGATCGGGCAGGGGGCCGTGGGGCGCGCGCACGTGGTCGCGGGCAACGTCCTGGTCTTCGCCGCGCGGGCGGGGGGCGCGCCCCTTCCCCTGACGTCCGACGCCGTCCTGGACCGCCTGGGCGACGGGCGCCTGGCGATGGGCGATCCGCTGTCCGTGCCCGCCGGACGGTATGCCCGACAGGCCCTGGTGTCGTTGGGCCTGTGGGACGCCGTGGTCGATCGCCTGATCGTGGCGGAGAACGTGCGCGCGGCGCTGGCCTACGTGGCGCGGGGGGACGTGCCGCTGGGGGTCGTCTATCGCTCCGACCTGGGGGCCGGGGTGGACGCGGTCGCGGAGGTCCCCCCGGACGCGCACGATCCCATCGAGTACCTCGCCGCGGTCACGGCGGGGGCTGGCGCCCCGGCCCATGCCCTGATCGACGACCTGACCCGCGCGGGCGACGTCTTCGCCGCGCATGGTTTCACCCCCGCATGATCGACCTTCCGCCGGAGGCCGTCCAGGCGCTGGCCCTGTCGCTTCGCGTGTCCCTGACCGCCACCGTCCTCACCGCCCCCCTGGCCCTGGCACTCGCGCATCTCCTGGCCCGGGGCCGCTTCCGGGGCCGCGACCTTCTGGCCGCCGCGATCCATCTGCCCCTGGTGCTGCCCCCCGTCGTCACGGGCTATGCGCTCCTGTTGCTCTTCGCGCCCTCGGCCCCCCTCGGCGCGGCGTTGCAAGCGATGGGCCTGCCGCTCGCCTTCCGCTGGACCGGCGCGGCGCTGGCGGCGGGCGTCATGGCGTTGCCGCTGATGGTCCGCCCCATGCGCCTGTCCATCGAAGCCGTCGACCCCGGGCTGGAGGAGGCCGCCGCCACGCTGGGCCGGTCCCCCTGGGCGGTGTGGCGGGGCGTGACCTTGCCATTGATGGCCCCTGGCCTGCTCGCGGGCGTGACGCTGGGTTTCGCGAAGGCGTTCGGAGAGTTCGGGGCCACCATCACCTTCGCCGCGTCCATCCCCGGCGAGACGCGGACCCTGCCCGCCGCGATCTATGCCTTCCTGCAGGTCCCCGGGGGCGAGGCGTCCGTCCGTGGCCTCGTCGCGGTCGCCGTCGCCGTGTCGTTGGCGGCGGTAGTCCTGTCCGACGTCGTCGCCCGCCGCATGGCCACGCGGCTGCGGGACCCCGCGTGACGCTGGACATCGCCGTGCGGCTGATCCGCGGCGGATTCGAACTCGATGTCGACCTGTCCCTGGGGGCGGGCGTGACCGCCCTGTTCGGCCCCAGCGGGGCGGGCAAGACCAGCGTGGCACGCGTCGTCGCCGGTCTGGACCGACCCGCGCGTGCGCGCGTCGCCCTGGATGGACGGGACCTGTCCGTCTTGCCGCCCCACCGTCGCGGCATCGGATACGTGTTCCAGGAGCCGCGGCTGATGCCGCATCTGGACGTCCGGCGGAACCTGCTCTTCGGTGCGCCGTCGGACGACCTGGCGGACATCCCCGCCCGCCTGGATCTGCTGCACCTGCTGGACCGCAAGCCCATCCACCTGTCGGGGGGGGAGGCCGCCCGCGTGTCGCTGGGCCGTGCGTTGCTGCGCCGCCCGCGCCTGCTGATCTGCGACGAGCCCCTGGCCGCCCTGGATCACCGCCTGCGGGACCGGATCCTGCCCCATTTCGAAGGATTGCGCGCGGGCGGGGTCCCCGTCCTCTACATCACCCATGCTATGGAGGAGGTCGCGCGCCTCGCCGACACGCTCGTGCTGATGCGGGGCGGCCGCGTGGTGCGTGCGGGGCCGGTGGCGGCGCTGTTGTCCGATCCCGCGCTGGCCGCCGTGATCGGGCCGCGCGCGGCGGGCGCCGTGCTGGACGGTCGCGTCCTGTCGGCCATGGGCGGCATCGCGCGGATCGAGACGGGGGCGGGCGTCCTGTCGCTGCCGGTCGATGGCGCGGTGCCCGGCGGGGTCGTTCGCGTGCGCATTCCGGCGACCGACGTCATGCTCGCGACCGTCCGGCCGGCGGGCCTGTCGGCGATGAACGTCCTGCCGGTCGAGGTCGCTGCCATCCATCCGGGCGAGGGTCCGGGGGCGATGCTGCGCCTGCGGGCGGGAAAGGCCCATCTGCTGTCGCGGATCACCCAGGCATCGCTGAATCGGCTCGGCCTGGTGGAGGGGATGCCGGCCTGGGCCATCGTGAAGGCCACCGCCATCGCGCGCGCCGATATCGGGGGGTAGCGGGGGGCGCGGCGGCGGGGGGGCGACGACCCGTCAGGCCCGGGGGTGGCCGTGCTGGGGGCCGCGGGCACCCGTCCGCCGCGCCCGCCACAACGTGAACAGCCCGGCCCCGATGACGATGCCACCTCCGATCAGCACCTCCCGCCTGACGACCTCGTCGAAGACGGTGACGCCGATGATCGTCACGAAGACCAGTTGCAGATAGGCGAAGGGCTGGACGACGCTGGCCTCCGCCGTCTCGTAGGTCTTGATCAGCATGAACATCGACAGGGCGGCGACGGCGCACAGGCCCGTCATCCACCCCCAGTCGGCCGGGGCCATCGGCTCCCATGCCCATAGCCCGAGGGGCGTGATGGCGATGGCACCGGCCACGCCCGTCCAAACGAAGCTGGTCAGGGCATCGTCCGTCCGCGCGACCAGCCGCGTCAGCACGGAATAGAGCGCGAAGGCGAAGGCGCATGCCAGTGCCAGGACGGCGAAGGGGGATACGACGCCGGCACCGGGGTCCAGGATGACCAGAACGCCCACGAAGCCAACGCCGATGGCCAGCCATCGCCACAGACCCACCCGTTCCCCAAGGAGTGGCACCGACAGTGCAGCGATGAGCAAGGGGCACAGTGCGAAGATCGCGTGGCTCTCGGTCAGGCCGAGGACGGTGAAGGCGGCGACCAGGCCGCAGATCTCGAAGACCAGCAGCACGCCACGGCACGCCTGCAGGATCGGACGCGGCGTGCCCCAGGCCCGTCGAAGCCCCCCGGGGCGCCGCGCGGCGAGACCCAGCGCCAGGATGGCGAAGAACCAGTACCGGATCGTGACGACCATCCAGACGTTGTACTCCCCCGCGAGGTGACGGCTGAACCCGTCCTGCACGGCCAGCAGCAGCATGGTCGCCGACATCATCGCGATGCCCAGCCGGTCGTCGCTGCGGGTCATCGGAGCCGGCCGCGCGTCATGTGGCGCTTGCGACCAAAGCCCGGGATCCGCTCGACCGCGAAGCCGCCCGCCGCCAGGGCCCGGCGGACATGCCCTGCCGCGGTATAGGTGGCGAAGGTGCCGCCCGGCGCCGTATGCGCGGCGACGTCCGCCATCAGGGCGGGCGTCCACAGGTCGGGGTTCCGTGCCGGCGCGAAGCCGTCGAGGAACCAGGCATCCGCCCATCCGTCCCAGTCGGGCAGGGTCGCGTCCGCATGGCCCGGCACGATCATCAGGTCGAAGTCAGGTTTCGCGACCGGCGCGATGCCGTCCCAACCCGGCGGCAGGGGGTCCGGCAGGTCGGGGAACGCCCCGAGCGCCCGGGCCCGGTCCCCGGGATGCAGGGGGAACGCTTCGAACGCGGTATAGCGCAGGCGCCGCCCCGGGGCGGCGGCGCGGAACGCCTGGATGGTGACCGCGAAGTTCAGGCCCGTCCCGAACCCCAGCTCGGCGACGTGGAACCCGTCCCGGAACCGGGCGGGCAGGTCGTTGCCCGACAGGAAGACGTGCCGCGTCTCGGCCACGCCGTCCTGCAGGGAGTAGTACGGATCGCCGAAGGCCGACGCCACGGGGACGCCGTCCTTCCAGTCCAGGGACGGGTTGCGCCGCTCGACGTCCATCGCACATCTCCCCGGTGCAGCGATGGGGCAGGGGGGATGCGATGGCAATGCCGGACGTGACAGTGCGTGGCGCGGGCGTGGCCGGCCTTTCGGTCGCCTATGCCTGCGCGTGCCGCGGGATGCGGGTGGCGGTTGTGGATCCCCACGGCGTCGCGGCGGGCGCGTCGGGCGGGATCGTGGGCGCCCTGGCCCCCCATGCGCCCGAGCGTTGGACGGAAACGAAGGCGTTCCAGCGCGATGCCCTACTCATTGCGTCCGATTGGTGGGCCGCGGTGGCGCAGGTCGGCGGCGGCGATCCGGGATATGCCCGGACGGGACGGTTGCAGCCCATCCCCGACGAGGCCGCGATGGCCCGGGCGGTGGAGCGGGCCGAGGCCGCGCACGGCCTATGGCAGGGCGCGGCGACCTGGGCGGTCGTGGACGCCCCCGGCGGCTGGTCCCCCGCGACGCCGAAGGTCGTCCACGACACGTTGTCCGCCCGCCTGCACCCCCGGCGCGCCTGCCGAGCGCTGGCCGATGCCGTCCGCGCGCTGGACGGCACGGTGGAACCGGATGCGCCCGACGGCGGGCAGGTGGTCCACGCGACGGGCTGGGCGGGACTGGACGCCACCGGGTCGGGCACGCCGATCAAGGGACAGGCGGCGACCCTCCGCCTGGACCGCCGCGATCTGCCGCAACTGTACGTAGACGGACTGCATGTCGTGCCGCACGCGGATGGGACGGTCGGGGTCGGATCGACCTCCGAGCGGTCGTTCGGGCATCCGGGAACGGATGCGCTGCTCGACGATGTCGTAGCGCGTGCGCGCGCGGCGGTGCCCGACCTGGCCCACGCCCCGGTGGTGGAGCGCTGGGCCGGGCTGCGGCCGCGGGCCCGGACGCGGTCCCCGATGGTGGGGCGCTGGCCTGGGCGGGACCGGCACTGGATCGCGAATGGCGGGTTCAAGATCGGCTTCGCTGTGGCCCCCCTGGCGGCGGAACGGCTGGCCGATGCGATCGCGGGCGGTCCTCTGGCCCTGCCGGACGCGTTCGATCCCGCGCTCAGTCTGCCGGGGGGCCGTTCGTGAACACCGCCTCCATCCCGTCCTCGGTAGTCAGGAGCAGTATGCGAGGCGACGCCTCCACCAAGGTCGCCTCGCGCAGAGCCGCGAAATAGGCGGTTTCTGCGTCCAAATCGGAACAGGCCATGCGGGTGGCGGCGATGCCGCGGATCTCGATCCACGGATAGGGGGCAGCCTGGGTGGCGCGGAACGTGTTGCAGGGGCCCTGGCCCCGGGCGATCCCTTCCTCGGGGAAGGACAGGGTGGCGGGGGCGTCGAAGGGCTCGCCGTTCAGTTCCACCAGGTGCCATACGGCGCCGCGGTCCGAATGGCCCGAGATCGTCTCGTCGGGCTGGCAGAAGCCCAGAAGCAGGGGGAGGACGAGGAAGGGGCGCATGGAACCGCGTTACGGCATGTCGAAGTCCGGCGGGCAATCCCCGTCGTCGCGGCAGCGCGATGACCCGGCCCCGTATCTAGGCGGCCCGTTCGACGATGGACAGGATCCGCGCATCGGAGACGCAGGCGGTCAGCATCGTATTCACGCGCGAAGCCGTCGCCCCCGTGGACCTGCACCGCATCGTCCGCGCAGGTCCGGGCGACGCGGGCGGCCAACGGCTCCGCCATCCCCGCCTTCGGGTCGCGGCGCATGCCTTCGTCCCTCCGGTTTGGGGGGAGAAACAAGAGATTCCCCGAGCGACGGCGACCCTGGCGCACGGCATCACCGGCGTCTCGCCCATATTGGGAAACGCGGCCAGCGGCTCGCTGAGTTGCTCGTGCCCCTCGGCATGGTCCCGGGCGCGATCCATCGCTGCCCGTGCCACGCGAGGGGGTCCGGATGCGGGCGGTTCCGGCGGTGCATATTGAATCCTTCGAACTGCGGCCATCCGCCCCGCCCGGGAGGTTCGCGCCTTCGACACGGAAGCCTTCGAAGGAGCGCGCGTATTCTCGCACGACGCGGTGTTCCGGGATGTCGATCGCGCCCTCCGAAAGTCCTTCGTCCACGACGGGGCGGTCGTCGTTACCCCCGCGTCGCAGTCGACGCCGGGCCGCGCGTCGCGAGCCATGGCATCGATCCATAGGTCGCCGGGGTCGAGCAGCGTATCGCAAGCATGGATCCCTTCCGGCAGACGTGCGGTCGCGGCGTAGCCTGCTTGCCGGACACCGGATCGGCGCGGATTGGTGGAGACCCCATCGAACCACGTGACATGTCCTGCGGCGAAGGCGTAACCGAGGTCATGGACGCGTTCACCCCCCTGATCTGGACCCTTGCGATGACGGTCGCGCTGACGGGCGGGATGGTGAAGGGCGCGGTGGGGTTCGCCCTGCCGCTGGTCATGATCTCCGGCCTGTCGACCATCATGGATCCGCGCCTGGCACTCGCGGGCCTGATCCTGCCCGTGGTGGCGACCAACGCGGTGCAGGTCTTCCGGACCGGGCTGGCGCCGGCGGGGCAGGCGGTGCGGCTGCACTGGCGCTACGTCGTGACCGTGATGGTCGCGATCTTCGTGGCGGCCCAGTTCGTGACGTCCATCCCGCGCCAGGCGTTCCTGCTGGTGCTGGGCGTGCCGGTCGTGATCCTGTCTGCGATCCAACTGATCGGCTGGCGGCCAACCGTGCCGCCCCGGCGACGCAACGCGGCCGAATGGGGCCTTGGGACCCTGGCCGGTGCGCTGGGTGGGCTGGCGGGAACCTGGGGGCCGCCCACCGTGCTGTACCTGCTGGCGATCGGGACGCCGAAGGATCGCCAGATGGTGGTGCAGGGCGTGATCTATGGGCTGGGGTCCATCCCCCTGGTCCTGGGGCACCTGCGGTCGGGCATCCTGAACGCCGAGACGGCCCTCTTCAGCGCGTCGATGCTGCCCGCCTCCCTCGTCGGGCTGCTGATCGGGCTGGCGCTGCGGGACCGGCTGGACGCGGACCGGGTCCGGCGCATCACTTTGATCGTGCTGGTCGTCGCGGGGCTGAACCTGATCCGGCGGGGTCTGCTCAGCGGCTAGGGCCACCCCGCCCCCGGGGGTCGTCGCGACGGACACCCCGGGGACCGGGATGCCCGCTATGGATGGCGTCAGGCGGTCTTCTTGCGGCGCGCCAGGACCAGGCCGCCCAGGCCCGACAGCAGCAGCAGTCCTGCAGCCGGCACGGGAATGACCGTCATGTCGGCATCGAAGACGGCGAGCGTGGTGGGGTCGGTGTTCGCACCGAAGCCCAGGATCTCCGTCACGGCACCGGTGGTCAAGTCGATCTGATAGAGCGAGCCCACCCCGTTCACGTCGAGCGCGGCATAGCCGATGTCGGTGTCGCCGTCCGTGAAGACGTCGAACCCGCCGATGTTGTCGAAGTCGATCGCGATGTCGGCCACGAAGTCCACGGTGCCGTCATTGTTGTCCAGGATACCCAGCGTGCCGGTCTTGTCATCCAGGACGTATTGCAGCAGCGCGTCGGGCTGCGCTTGCGCGTCGGCCAGCGGCAACTGGTTCGTGTACCCGTTGCCGACCAGGAACGGATCGCCCGCCGCGTCGGGGTCGTTCTCGTAGCCGTCGGCATACACCAGCGGCTTCACGGTGCCCGGATCGGTCAGCAAGGTGCCGGCCCGGCCGTTCGTATCGGCGGAATCGTCGGGGAAGTACACGACGTTCGCGCCCGACTGGTTGATGAAGCGGAACGCGTCCAGGTTCGGATTCGTGTCGAACTGCACGATCCCGCCGGGCAGGCCGGAATCCTGGAACACCTGCGTCGCCACGCCGCTCGCGACGTCCACGGTATAGAGCGTGCCCGCGGATCCTTCGTAGCCATAGAGCTGGTTCGTCTGCGGACGATAGGTCAATGCGTCCAGCGACAGGGGCGAGGACCCGGTCGACAACATCACCGAGGACGTGCCGCCACCCGCGACGTCGAAGCCGAGCAGGTCGTTGCCGTTGTCGCCGAGGATAAAGGCGGTCTGCGCAGCGGCGGATGTCGCCATGGCGGCGGACAAGCCAAGGGCATAGTATAAGGTACGGTTCGTCATGGATCGGTGTTCCTTCCCGGTTACGCGCGCGCCGGTTCGCGACGCGCGGGCATTAGGTTAACGGTCGGTTAACCGATGAACACCTGTCACCGGCGCAAACGCGGCCTCGGTCCGGCCCCCTGAAACTTTTCGCGAATCCGTCCGTTGCTGCCGCCGGCTCAGACTGCGAGCGCGCCCAAACACACGGCATCGACCGCCGCCTCCGCGCCCGGCGCGCCTACGTCGAAGGGCACCGTTAGCGCCGTCTCGCCCCCGACCTCGAACGAGAAGGTCCAACGGCCCGGCACCATCTCGTACGGGTGGTCGAAGGTGAACAGGTTCAGTGCCGTGTCGCCCGCTGGGACGTCGTGAGCCCAAGATTCGCGCGCCACCCGACGGGCGCCGAAGGGCGGGTGCACGACCACGACGACCGCCTCCACGGGCGCGTCGCCCTCGTTGCGCACGCGAAGGCCGAAGGACAGGTGACGCATCAAGGGCACCGCGCCGGTCTGAAGGTCGAAGGTCAGGTCGCCCCCGATCAGATCGACGTGCCCCGCTTCGGTGTCGGGAGCGGGTACGCGATCCACGGTCTCGCGGATCGCCGGGCAGACGACGCCCGCATCCACCAGGACGATGCCCGCGCCAGCGGGAACCGCCCCGCAAAGCAGGGCGGCCAGGGTCAGAACGGGGGTCAGCCGATCGCGCATGCCTTCACGTCGTCGCCGATATGGTCGACGTACTGTCCGAAGTTTTCGGCGAACATGTCCACAAGCTTCTTTGCCTGCGCATCGTATGCGTCCTTGTCCGCCCATGTCCGGCGCGGATCGAGCAGGATGTCGGGCACGCCGTCGCAGGTCACGGGCACGTCGAAGCCGAAATTGGGATCGCGGCGGAAGGGCCCCTTCGCCAGCCTTCCGGACAGCGCGGCTGACAGCAGGGCGCGCGTCGCCTTGATCGGCATGCGCGAGCCGGTGCCGTGGGCGCCGCCGGTCCAGCCGGTGTTGACGAGCCAGCAATCGGAGCCGTGCTTGGCGATCTTGTCGCGCAGCAGGTTGCCGTACACCTCCGGCCGGCGAGGCAGGAACGGCGCCCCGAAGCAGGTGGAGAAGGTCGGCTGCGGTTCCGTCACGCCCCGTTCGGTGCCCGCGACCTTGGACGTGAAGCCCGACAGGAAGTGATACATCGCCTGCGCGGGCGTCAGCCGGGCGATCGGAGGCAGGACGCCATAGGCGTCGCAGGTCAGCATCACGACGTTCTTCGGATGCCCGCCCAGCGCCGTCGCGGACGCGTTCGAGATGTAGTCCAGCGGATAGGCGCAGCGCATGTTCGCGCTGATGCTGTCGTCCTCGAAGTCCAGCTCCAGCGTGTCTGGGTCGAAGACCATGTTCTCGACCACAGTGGCGAACTTGGTGGTCGTGGCGAAGATCTCCGGCTCCGCGTCCGCGGACAGGTTGATCGTCTTGGCGTAGCAGCCGCCCTCGAAGTTGAACGTCCCCGTGCCGGACCAGCCGTGTTCGTCGTCGCCGATCAGCGTTCGGTCGGGGGCGGCCGAAAGGGTCGTCTTGCCCGTGCCCGACAGGCCGAAGAACACGGCCGTTTCGGTCGGCTTGCCGATGGCGTGGTTGGCCGAGCAGTGCATCGGCATGACGCCGCGCTCGGGCAAGATGTGGTTCAGAAGCGTGAAGACGGACTTCTTGTTCTCGCCCGCGTATTCGGTGCCGCAGATCAGGATCAGCTTGGCGTCGAAGTTCAGGGCGATGGCCACGTCGGACCGGGTGCCGTGGCGATCGGGGTCGGCCTTGAAGGACGGGCAATTGAGGATCGTGAACTCCGGCACGAAGCCAGTCAGATCCGCGGCGTCGGGACGGCGCAGGAGGTGACGGATGAACAGCGAATGCCACGCCAGCTCCGTCACGACGCGGACGTCCAGGCGATGCGCCGGGTCCGCGCCGCCGAACAGGTCCTGCACGTAATGATCGCGTCCCCTCATGTGGGCCAGCATGTCGGCGTGCAGCGCGTCGAACCGGTCGGGCGACATGGCGGCGTTGCTGTCCCACCAGATGTCGTCGGCGACGCCGGGCGTGCGAACGATGAACTTATCCTTCGGACTGCGCCCCGTATGCTTGCCCGTCGAGACATAGAGCGCCCCGCCCCGCCCCAGCGTGCCCTCACCCCGCTGAAGGGCGTGCTGCATCAGGGCGGGCTCCGTCAGGTTGTAATGGACCTGTCCCAGGCCATCGATCCCCTGATGGGCCAGGGTGTGGTCGGGGTTCGCGCGCGGTTCTGTGCGGACGGGGTCGGTCATCGTATCCTCCTCTACCGCCGCCGAGGCGACGAAACGAAATTGCCCGACCCGCCGGCGTCTCGGACATTTCCGAAGGGTCGTCTGTCAACGAGGTATATCACGCCCGCGTTCCGGCGGCAGCCGACGTTAGCGCAACCATGCGGCCCGTTGGCGCAAACATTCAGGCAGGCACGTGGCCCCGGCGTGGCGCTTAACTCCGCCTTAAGTGCGATGGGGCCACACCCGGTAGCGGAAGGGCGGTGATTCGCGCCCGGAGATTGATCCCGCCGTCCCCACCCCCGAAGGTGGACGGAAAACGACGGCAGCAAGGCAGGCAACACGAGGACATCGACCATGTCGCGCATCGCGCTTGTGGACGACGACAGGAACATCCTGACGTCCGTTTCCATGACCTTGGAGGCCGAGGGCTTCGAGGTCGAGACCTTCAACGACGGGCAGTCCGCGCTGGACGCGTTCAACCGCAACATGCCGGAGCTGGCCGTGCTGGACATCAAGATGCCCCGTATGGACGGCATGGACCTGCTTCAGCGCCTGCGTCAGAAATCGGCCGTGCCCGTCATCTTCCTGACGTCGAAGGACGACGAGATCGACGAGGTGCTGGGTCTGCGGATGGGGGCGGACGACTACGTCCGGAAGCCGTTCAGCCAGCGCCTGCTGGTCGAGCGCATTCGCGCGATCCTCCGGCGCAACGAGGCCGTGTCGGGCCATGCGCCCGAGGCCGCCGACGACGCCCAGGTGATGACCCGCGGCGACCTGACGATGGACCCCCTGCGCCACGCCGTGACGTGGAAGGGGCAGGGCGTCACGTTGACCGTGACCGAGTTCCTGCTGCTTCAGGCGCTGGCGCAACGGCCCGGCTTCGTGAAGTCGCGGGACCAGTTGATGGACGTGGCCTACGACGACCAGGTGTTCGTGGACGACCGAACGATCGACAGCCACATCAAGCGCCTGCGCAAGAAGATGCGAAGCGTCGATGCCGACTTCACGGCGATCGAGACGCTGTACGGCATCGGCTATCGCTACAACGAGGTCTGAGGGCGGGGGCGTGGCCGTCGCGGCCGACATCCCCGCGGGCGGTGGGCGGCGACGCGACGACCTGCCGGGTGTCCCGGTCCCGGACCATGCCCCCGACGTGGCGGCCCCCGCCGCGCAGGTCCCGTCCCCCAGGCCGCGCCGCCGGGGTCTGATCGCGCTCGACCGGTCGCCGCTGGCGCGCAAGATCATCCTGTTCAACCTGATCGCCATCGGCGTCCTGGTCTCCGGCGTGCTGTTCCTGGATCCGGGCGACGAATCCCTGACGACGCAGCGCGAACGCGGACTGGTCAACGAGGCCCGCCTGGCCACGAACGTGTTCGAAGCCTCGCTGCCCGCGGGCGAGCCGGTCAATCTGGCCGCGGATGGGGGCGACGCGGCGCGGACCGTGCTGGACGGCGCCGCCCTGCCGCCCGGCGTCACTGTCCACGTCTTCGATTCCGCGGGCGTCCTCGTCGCCCAGGCGGAAGGGGGGGGCGCGGCGGCGGACGTGGTGGGACTGTCGGACGCCGACGAGCGCACGACGCTGATCACCGGGTTCCTGAACGCGGTCTGGTCGCGCCTGGCCGCGATGCGCGGTCCGCAGGTCGCGCCACCCCGGTCCGAGATCGACGTGGCGCGCGCCATGCTGGACGGGGCCCGCCCCGGCGAGACGGTCATCCACGCGCATGACGACGCGGCGGGCGAACGCTACACCGTGACGACGCCGATCCGGCATCGCGGCACGGTGGTCGGCACGCTGGCGATGACCACGGGCACCGGCGAGATCGAGCGCCTCGTCCGGGTCGAGCGCGAGAAGCTGCTGCAGATGTTCGTTCTGGCACTGATGGTGTCCATCGGCCTCAGCCTGGTGCTGGCGTCGACCATCGCGAACCCCCTGTCCGACCTGGCCGCCGCCGCCGAACTGGGCAAGGACCGCAGTGCCGCGCGGCGCGGCGGGCTGACCACGCCGGAGCGGGTGCGCATACCCGACCTGACCGCGCGGCCCGACGAGATCGGGCGCCTGTCGGGCGCGCTCCGCGGCCTCATCAGTGCGCTCTACGACAGGATCGAGTCGAACGAGCAGTTCGCCGCGGACGTGGCGCACGAGATCAAGAACCCCCTCGCGTCCCTGCGGTCCGCGATCGGGACGATGGCCGTCGCCCGGACCGACCTGCAGCGGGCCCGCCTGTTGGAGGTGATCGAGCACGACGTCCGCCGCCTGGACCGACTTGTCAGCGACATCTCGAACGCGTCCCGGCTGGACAGCGAGCTGGTGAAGGAAGACGAGGCGGAGTTCGACCTGGTGCGGATGGTGCGCCGCCTGACGGAGTACCACGCCACGCTGGCCGAAACGGAGGAGATCGACTTCATCGCCGACCTGCCCGCCGCCCCCATCCGCATCACCGGGCTGGAGGACCGCTTGGCGCAGGTCATCGTGAACCTCATCACCAACGCGCTGTCCTTCTGCGAGGAAGGCGATGCCGTGCGCGTCTGGATGCGGCAGCGGCACAACCGCGTGCTGGTCGTGGTCGAGGACACGGGCCCCGGCATACCGGAGGCGGCGCTGTCGAAGGTGTTCGCGCGCTTCTACTCGGAGCGGCCGGAGCATCAGTTCGGCAACCATTCCGGCCTCGGCCTCGCGATCTCCAAGCAGATCGTGGAGGCGCATGGCGGCGTGATCTGGGCGGAGAACATCCGCCCGACGGAAGCGGACGCGACGTCCGATCCGCTGGGCGCGCGGTTCGTCGTGGGGTTGCCGACGTGACGCGATGACCGATCTGCCCCGCCTCCGGCCCGTGGGCGGGCGGGCGGACGCCGTGTCGATGCATGCGACGGCGGTGGCGGTGGACGGCCGGGCGCTGTGCCTGTGCGGGCCCCCGGGCATCGGCAAGTCCGGCATGGCGGCGCAGATGATGGTGGCGGGGGCGGCGCTGGTGGCGGACGACCTGTGCCTGCTGACGCGGGACGGCGGGGGGCTGCGCGTTTCGCGTCCGGACGGCGGCCCCGCGGCGATGGACTTGCGCGGGTTGGGGGTCGTGGGGGTTCCGGTCGTGGCGCAGGCCGAACCGGTCGCGGTCGTCCTGCTCGGGGGCGACCCCCCACGCATTCCGGCACCGGAGGACCTGGACGTGCTGGGCCTGCGCCTCCCCGTGCTGCGCCAGGCGGTGCGGCCCGACACGGCGGCGAAGCTGATCCTGTGGCTGCGGAACACGATGCCGCGACGCAGCGGCACGGGGGCTTGTGGCGGCGGTTCCCGTGGCCATCTGTGATCCGACCATGACCCAGCGTCCCCCCGCCCCGAGCCCGCAGGCCGTCGATGCGCCGGACGTCGTGCTGGTGACCGGGCCGTCGGGCGCCGGCCGCAGCACGGCGATCCACGCGTTGGAGGATGCGGGCTACGAGGCGATCGACAACATGCCCCTGTCGCTGATGCCCCGCCTGTTCGAGGGCGCGCTGCCCGGCCGCTTGGCCCTGGGCGTGGACGTGCGCAACCGCGACTTCGGCGTCGACGCGACCCTGTCCCTGGCCGAGCACCTGCGCCGCGACCCCGCCCGAACCATGCGCCTGCTGTACCTGGACTGCTCCGCCGACCGGCTGGTCGCCCGCTTCTCCGAGACCCGGCGCCGGCACCCGATGAACCCCCACGGCGACGTCGAGGCGGGCGTGGCGCAGGAGTTGGAGATCCTGGCCCCGCTCGTGGACCGGGCCGACGTGGTGATCGACACCACGAACCTGACCGTCCACGACCTGAAGGCGGAGGTGCGGCGCCACCTGTCGGGCGACGGTCGGGCGCTTGCTCTGTCGGTGCAGTCGTTCAGCTACAAGCGGGGGCTGCCGCGGGGGCTGGACATGGTGTTCGACGTGCGCTTCCTGTCCAATCCGCATTGGAACCCCGACCTGCGCCCCCTCACGGGCCTCGACGCGCGCGTGGCCGACCACGTGGCGGCCGATCCGCGGCACGATCCGTTCTTCGGTCGCGTCCTCGATCTGGTGCTCGACCTGCTGCCCGCCTTCCAGGCGGAGGGGCGCGCCCACCTGACCGTCGGGTTCGGCTGCACGGGCGGGCGCCACCGCTCGGTTGCCGTTACGGAAAAGCTCGCCGCCTCCCTTGCGGAGGCCGGGTGGCGGGTGTCTATTCGCCACCGTGAGCTTGACCGCGTCGCGCGCGGGGCCGCCGGGGGTAGCGTATGATCGGCATCGTCATCGTGGCGCATGGTGGCCTGGCGGAGGAGTATCGCCGCGCCATCGAGCACGTGATCGGGCCACAGGACGCGCTGCACGCCATCTCCGTCGGGGCCAGCTGCGACCGCGCCAGCAAGCAGGATGAGATCTGCCGCGCCGCCGACGACGTCGACCAGGGCGACGGCGTGGTCGTGGTCACCGACATGTTCGGGGGTTCGCCCAGCAATCTGTCGATGCCCGCCTGCGTGAAGCGCGACCGCGTCATCTTCTACGGTGCGAACCTCCCCAGCCTCATCAAGCTGGCCCGGTCCCGGCGCAAGCCCGTGGGCGAGGCGGTCGCCTTGGCCAAGGCCGCGGGAACCCGCTACATGGACGTGGTGGAGGGGCCGGGCGCCTGACCACGCATCGTTTGGTCAGGGGGCCCCATGCCGCGCGACACGTTCGAGATCGTCAACGAGAAGGGGCTCCACGCCCGCGCCTCGGCCAAGTTCGTGGAGGTGGTGGAGGCGCACGACGCTACCGCGATCGTGTCCCGCGACGGGCTGGACGCGACCGGCGATTCCCTCATGGGCCTGCTGATGCTGGCCGCCAGCCGCGGCACGACGATCGAGGTGGAGACGACGGGTCCGGACGCGGACGCGCTGTTGGCGGCGCTGGGGGTCCTCGTTGCGGACAAGTTCGGGGAGGGGATGTAGTGGCGCCGTCCGTCGCATCATGCAACCGTCCAGTGTTTTCGATACTGATGGTACGGCTGCGTCTATCAAGAGCCCTCAGAATTACGGCATCAATATTCTGAGAAACGCATCTGCCGAGGGGCACGCCACAGGAGGCAGCGCATCATGTTGTTCCAGCCTCCAGCGCCTCGCTTCCTTCAGACGCTGCATCCATACTATCTCAGTAGAGAGAACCATCGGGTTGCATGAGCGGTGTGCAATAAGACCTTCATATAGATCGGCAGTCTTATGATCCCCCATATGATAATAAATGTCAGCTATCGCGGACACAGTCATAACGATTTCGTCGGATTTCTCTTTGATCGATAATGAAAAAGGACGTGAAATTTGATTATCGACACGGTGTTCTTGCGCAAGCCACTTAAGGGCCGTAAAGCCGTATGATATAGCCTTGCTACGATTCTCTTCCCGTCTGGCAATATCCATACCAAGTAAGAAGAAAGTCAGCATTCGACTTCTCGACGCGGCTACCCCGCCCGTCTCATGTTCTATTTCCTCATCAAGACAGCGATAAGCGTCATCGACCCGCCCCATGACTTCAAAGTCAAGAACGCGCTCCAAGAGTCTCTGGAACGATCTTTGACCATTTGTGATTGTTCTCTCGCTAGTCCAACAGGTATGCTTGTCGATATCGGGAGATATGTTTGCTGTGTCTGGCATCGCCGCAGGTGCCAAAGTGATCAACGAAAAGATGCAGGCTAACGCACGAAAGAGAGTGACTGCTTTTGATCGCATTGATACATCTTTTTCGCGCGTTGTTCCAATTATTAAGACATGCGTCGCCGTATCATGTTCAGGGCCACAGATTGGTAGGGCCTAGAACTTCGGGCTGCGGCAGAAATGCTGTTAGCTCGCGGGGTACATCATCGCTTAGGTCCGTAATATCTCGTATCTCGATAATCCCAATGCGTATTCGCGTGCAAATCGTCATGCAATGACGAATAGCGAAATTAACTTTCGCCGACCGGGATATGCTATGCCAACGATGGGGTCGCCCCCTACCGCGTCGGCACAGGCTCCCCGTCCCCCCGATAGTCGTAGAACCCCCGCTTCGTCTTGCGCCCCAGCCACCCTGCCTCGACGTACTTCACCAGAAGCGGGCAGGGGCGGTACTTGGTGTCCGCCAATCCGTCGTGCAGGACGTTCATGATCGCCAGGCAAGTATCCAAGCCGATGAAGTCCGCCAGGGCCAGCGGACCCATCGGGTGGTTCGCGCCCAGCTTCAGCGCCGTGTCGATCGACGTCACCGTCCCCACCCCTTCATAGAGGGTATAGACCGCCTCGTTGATCATCGGGATCAGGATGCGGTTGACCATGAAGGCGGGGAAGTCCTCCGCTACGGCGGCCTGCTTGTCCAGGCGCTCCACCACCCCCAGGCAGGCGCGGTACGTGTCCTCGTCCGTGGCGATGCCGCGGATCAGCTCGACCAGCTGCATCACGGGGACGGGGTTCATGAAGTGGAACCCCATGAACTTCTCGGGCCGGTCGGTGCGGCTGGCCAGCCGGGTGATCGAGATGCTGGACGTGTTCGACGTCAGGATCGTGTCGGGGCGCAGATGCGGCAACAGGTCCTCGAAGATGGCCTGCTTCACGCTCTCGCGCTCCGTCGCGGCCTCGATGATCAGGTCGGCGGCGCCCAGGTTGGCAAGTGTCAGCGTCGTGCCGATGCGCCCCAGGGCGTCGTCGCGCTCCGCTTCCGTCGTCTTGCCGCGTTCGACCTGCCGGTCCATGTTGCGGCGGATCGTGGCCTGCGCGCGGTCCAGCGCGTCCTGCCCCACGTCGGTCAGCATCACGCCATAGCCCGCCTGCGCGCAGACATGCGCGATGCCGTTGCCCATCTGACCCGCGCCCACGACGCCGATGGTCGATATCTCCATAAGTCCGATCCCCTGGCCCGCGGCTTCGCCGGGACCATAGCGATGCCCTTGCCGCGCACAAGAACGGGGCGGCGGCATCGGTCGCATTCGACACGTATCCGCGCCTTGACCCTTCGGTAAGGCTTGGCCCCCACAACCCACGGGAGACGTGACGAATCGAGCATGTGACATGAGCTTCGAGCGCAGCCCCCCCGGGTCCGACCACGCCCCCTGCCGGTACGGCGACAGCAAGCTGGCCTTCCGCGGACCCGCCGTCGATCCCGCGGCGCCCCACGTCGTGGTGATCGGCTCGTCGGAGGTGCACGGACGCTACGTCCCCGACCCCCTGACCGACCGCCTGGCCCGCGCCCTGGACCGCCCGGTCGCGAACCTCGGCGTGCAGAACGGCGGCGTCGACGTGTTCGCGAAGGACGAGGCGCTCCTGGCGCACGCGGCGGGGGCGGACCTGGCCGTGGTGCAGGTGATGGGCGCGCAGAACCTGTCCAACCGGCTCTACACCGTCCATCCGCGGCGGAACGACCGGTTCCTGCGCCATTCCAAGAAGATGACCAAGCTGTTCCCGGAGGTCGACTTCAGCGACTTCGTCTTCACCGGCCACATGCTGTGCGACCTGCGCGACCGGGACCCGGCGCGGTTCGAGCGCGTGGTCGCCGAGCTGCGGGAGGCCTGGACGGCCCGGATGACCACGCTCCTGGACGGCTTCGCTTGTCCCAAGGTGCTGTTGTGGCTGGACGGGGACGCGGCGCCGGGCGACCTTGGCCGACCGCCGCTCTTCGTCACCGACGCGATGGTCGACGACTTGCGCGACGACGTGGACGTCGTCCTCCGCGCCGACATGCGCACCGCCGACGCGGCGGGCGAGTTCGACGACCTGGACTTCGATCCGTCCGAGGTGGAAAGCGCGCGCCTGACGATGGCCCCGTCCTCGCACGCCACGCTGGCCGACCGGCTGGCGCCGGTCCTGAAGGACCTGCTTTCGCGTGCCGATCCGGCGAGGGAGGTCGATCCGGCCCCGGCCGATCGAACGCCCGGCACGAACGAAGAGGGCGACGCGACCGCCGCCTGACGTCCCGGCTTCCAACAGGGCGCCCCCGGATCCTCGCCGCGCCCTGGACGTGGCGCCCCGATCGGCGCATGGCTTGCCGTAAGGACAGGCCGACCGGGGGAAGTTCATGCCGATACGATCACGACTCGCCGCCGCATCCTGCGCCGTCCTGGTCCTCGTGACACCCGCGGACGCACAGACGGTCGAGGTATGTCAGGTCGTCCGCGTCACCGATGCCGTGGTGCTGGAGCGGGGCGGTCGCTCGGTCGCGGCCGTTCCGGGACACGTCCTGGCCCGCGCCGACCGGATCGGAACCGGTCCCTCGGGGCGTGCCACGTTGCGCTGCAACACGGGGCTCGAGATGACGATCGGCCCTGGGACCTTGATCGCGCTCGAACGCATCATGGCCCCGGGTCGCGAACGCCCGGGCGTGGACCTGTTCCGGGGCATAGCCGGGTTCTTCCTCGACCGCGGCCGCCCGGGTGGGTTCGAGGTCCGCACGCCGTCCGCCGTCGCGGCCGTTCGGTCCACCACGTGGGCCGTCGCCGTCGAGGATCGTGCCACCGCAGCGTTCGTGTCGAAGGGCCGGGTGCTGGTGGCCGGTCGCGGTGGCGCCGTCGCGTTGGACGCGGGCGAGGGGGTCGACGTCACGGCCGACGGCGTGATCGGGCCGCCGAAATCCTGGGGTGCTGAACGGATCGAAGGGTTCGCCCGAAGGCTCGGGGGTGACTGGACGGCACGGTGACGTCCATCCGTCGCGCCTGGCCCCTCGTGGCCTTCGCCGCCCTGACGGGACTGCTGCTTGGGGCGTTGCAGCCGGGTGCGTCCACCGGATTCGGGCGGGCGGTCGAGGGATGGTCGCTGGACCTGCGCTTCGCCTTGCGGGGGCCCTTGGCGTCGCCGGACGGAGTGGCCGTCGTTCTGATCGACGACCGCGACATCGCGGCGTTGGGTGAGTTCCCGCCACCGCGCGCCGCCCTGGCCGACGCCGTCCGCGCGATCGACGCGCGCGGCGCGGCCGGGATCGCGCTGGACCTGCTGTTGCTCGGTCCGCGCGACGGCGACCCGGCCCTGGCGGCCGCGCTGGCCGGCATCGTCCCGACCCCCGTCCTGGCGGTCGCGCGGGGCGATGGTCCGGATGGCGCACCCCCCGCCGCCGCTCCCGATCTGACGCGCAGCGGGTTCGACGTGCTGGTGGACATGCCCGATCTCTTCGCGGCCGTCCCCCGCGCGCCGGTCGCGTCCCTCGCGGCGGCATCCGTCATGGGGCACGCGAACGTCGTGCTGGAACCAGACGGCGCGTTGCGCCGCATCCCCGCGGGCCGACGTCTGATGGGGGAGGACGGGGAAACCTGGGTTCCGGCCCTGGCCCTATCTGCCGTCCGGCAGGCCGTGCCCGAACGGTTCGCGCCGCTGATCCTGCGCGGCCGGGGGGCCGATGGTGCGCCTGGCAGCGCGGTGCAGACGCCCGCCGCCGCGATACCCCTGGACCGGTTCGGCGCGGTGCCGCTGGTCTATCACGGCCCGCGTGGCACCGTGCCCACATGGCCACTGCGCGACGTGGCCGTGGCGGACCTGGCGGGGCGGGTGGTGTTCCTCGGGATCGACGTCGCCGGTGCGGGTGACCGTCACGCCACCCCCTTCGATCCGATGCTGCCGGGGGTCGAGGCGCAGGCCACGCTGGCGGCGAACCTTTTGGACGGACGGCATCTCCGCCGCGACCCCGCGACCTGGGCGATCGACCTGACCATCGCACCGGTCCTGGCCGTGCTGACGGTGCTGGCGGCGGGGCTGGCCCCGCCCGTGACGGGTCCGCTCCTGGCGGCGGGGGTTTGGGGGGCGGCCGCGGGTGGGCTGCAATGGGCCTTCGTGTCCGGCCTGTGGCTCGACGGGGCGACGGCGCTGGCGGCCCTGACCCTGGGGACCGGGACGGGTATGGCGGTTCGCACGATCCGTGGAACCCGCCGCGCCGCGAACCTGGGCCGCTATCAATCGCCCCTGATGGTCGACGCCCTGGCCGACGCCGCGCGACCCGGTTTCGACGGCCGCGCGCAGCAGGCCGCGGCGGTCTTCGTCGACCTGGCGGGTTACACCGCCCTGGCGCAACGCGCGGGCCCGGACGGCGCCGTGGCCCTGCTGCGCCGGTTCCACGACGCCGTCGCAGAATGCGCCGCCCGCCACCGGGGGGTGGTCGAGGGCTTCGCGGGCGACGGCGCCATGGTGATCTTCGGCCTGCCCGAACCGCGCCCCGGCGATGCGGCGGCGGCGCTCGACTTCGTGGGCGACATCCGCGCGACGACGACCGGCATCGCGCCGGTGCGGATCGGTGCGCATTGGGGCAGGGTGCGCGCGACGGTGGCGGGCGCCGCGCGGCACCGCCACGTGACAATCGCCGGAGACGTGGTGAACACCGCCAGCCGCCTCCAGGGGGTCGCGAAGGACCAGGGCCACGCGGTCGTGCTGTCGGACGCCCTGCTGCAGCAGGACGGCGATCCCGCGGCGCGCACCGCGGCACTGGGGCTGCGGGACATCGGGCTTCACGAACTCCGCGGGCGTGACGGACATGTCCACCTGTGGGGCGACGGCGGGCGACCGGAATGACGGACCGGGTGGCGATCCTGCACGACACCGGCCTGTTCGATGGGCTGGACGTCCCGGCCCTCCATGCCCTGGCCCGGGCCTGCACGCTGCAACGTCTGGATCGCGGCCAGACACTGTTCGACGCGGGCGATCCGGCGGATGGCCTCCGTGTGGTGCTGGACGGCCTGATAAGGGTCTGGATCGGCACGCCCGCGGGGCGGGAGGTGACGGTGGCCCTGGCCGAACCGGGCGATCTCCTGGGGGAGATCGCGCTGCTCGACGGCGCGCCCCGCAGCGCGGGTGCGACGGCGATGGAGCCCGCCACGATCCTGTTCCTTCCCCGCGTGGCGTTCCGGGCCGCCTTCGACGCATTCCCGGATCTGCGGACCCATCTGATCGGCGTCGTCTGCGCCCGCCTGCGCGCCCTGACCGGACGGTTCGGGGCCGCCACGCTGCTGACGCTGCGCGCGCGGGTGGCCGGTCTGCTGCACGACCTCGCGCAATCGCACGCCACGGCTCATGGTCCGGGCGCACGGTTCCGCCGTCGGTTCGGCCAGGCCGAACTCGCCGCCATGCTGGGCGTCACGCGCGAGGCGACGAACAAGCAATTGGCCGCCCTGACGGCGGACGGCCTCGTCGCGATGGACGGGGGCGTCCTGTGGATCCCCGATCTGGCGGCCCTGGCGGACGCGTCCTAGGCGGGGACCCGGCGGTCGCGCCGGCGGGCGAGGATCACGCGGACCAGCCCGACCGTGTTCCCGCACATCGTCGCTCCCGTCCCCAGGATCGCGGGCCAGAGCGGATCGTCCGTCACGGCGAAGTAATAGGCGAGGTAGTGGAACGATCCGGCCAGCAGGATGGTCCGCAACACGATCTGGTCGCGGAACGCGCCGCCGATCGCGTGCAGACCGGCACCGATCAGCACCAGCCAACCGATCGGATCGACCATCGCCGCCATCACCTCGTCCATCGTCGCCCCCCGCTCATCCGTCCGATGGGGACGGCTAACGCCGGGGCGGCGGCGGGTCTGTGATGCGGATCACAGGGGTAGGGAAGGGCACAACAGGCCCCGGCCGATATTAGGCCGGGACCGGTGTGTCGGCACGGGCCTACAGCTTTTCGGTCAGCTCCGGCACGGCGGTGAACAGGTCAGCGACGAGGCCGTAATCGGCGATCTGGAAGATAGGCGCCTCCTCGTCCTTGTTGATCGCGACGATCACCTTGCTGTCCTTCATGCCGGCCAGGTGCTGGATCGCGCCGGAGATGCCGACCGCGACATAGAGCTCGGGCGCCACGACCTTGCCGGTCTGCCCCACCTGCCAGTCGTTGGGGGCATAGCCGGAATCGACTGCCGCGCGCGACGCGCCCACCGCGGCGCCCAGCTTGTCGGCCAGCTTCTCCACGATCTCGAACCCGTCCTCGGACCCGATGCCGCGCCCGCCCGACACGACGCGGCCTGCACTGGTCAGTTCGGGTCGGTCGCTCGCGGCGACCTTGTCCTCCAGCCATTCGGACAGGCCGGGGTCGTCCGACACGGACACGGTCTCGATCGGGGTGGACGCGCCGTCGCCCGCCAGGTCGAAGCCCGCGGTGCGGATCGTCATCACCTTGACCGGGTCGGACGACTTCACCGTCTGGATCGCGTTGCCCGCATAGATCGGGCGCAGGAACGTGTCGCCGTCCACGATGCCGCTGACGTCCGACAGGACCATCACGTCCAGCAGGGCCGCGACGCGGGGCATCACGTTCTTCGCGTCGGTGGTCGACGGGGCGACGATGTGCGTGTAGCCCTCCGCCATCCCCGCGATCAGCGCCGCGGTGGGTTCGGCTAGGCGGTGGCCGAGGGTCGCGTCCTCGGCCACCAGGACCTTCGACGCGCCCTGCAGCGTGGCGGCCGTCTCGGCGGCGGCCGACGCCTGGGCGCCCGCGCACAGGATATGCACGTCGCCCAGCTGGGCCGCGGCGGTCAGCGCCTTGGCGGTGGCATCCACGGCCAGTTGGCCGTCGGTGACTTCGGCGATCAGAAGGACGGACATTCAGACGGCTCCCGCTTCTTTCAGTTTCTCGACCAGCTCGTCCACCGACGCGACCATCTCGCCCGCCTTGCGCAGCTCCGGCTCGGAGGTCTTGACCACGGACAGCCGGGGCGTGGTGTCCACGCCCAGATCCGCCGGCGTCTTAGTGTCCAGAGGCTTCTTCTTAGCCTTCATGATGTTGGGCAGCGACGCATAGCGCGGCTCGTTCAGGCGAAGGTCCACGGTGACGATCGCGGGCAGCTTGACCTTTATGGTCTGCAGGCCGCCATCGACCTCCCGCGTCACGGTGGCGGTTTCGCCGTCCACCGACAGTTCGGACGCGAAGGTGGCCTGCGCCCAACCCGTCAGCGCGGCCAGCATCTGGCCGGTGGCGTTCATGTCGTTGTCGATCGCCTGCTTGCCCGCCAGGACCAGCTGCGGCTGCTCCTCGTCGACGATGGCCTTCAGCAGCTTGGCGACGGCCAGGGGCTCCACGTCCTCGTTCACGTCCTCGGTCGCCTGGACCAGGATGGCGCGGTCCGCGCCCATCGCCAGCGCCGTGCGCAGCGTTTCCTGGTTCTTGGGCGTGCCGATGGACACGGCGACCACCTCGGTCGCGGTGCCCTTCTCCTTCAAGCGGATGGCCTCCTCGACCGCGATCTCGTCGAAGGGGTTCATGGACATCTTGACGTTGGCCAGGTCCACGCCCGACCCGTCGGCCTTCACGCGCACCTTCACGTTGTAGTCGATCACCCGCTTCACGGGCACGAGGACTTTCATGGCTGTTCCTCCGGCAGGTTTGGCGGGAGGGATAGCGGACCGGACGACCCGACGACAGGCGAAAAACGACGCACCGGCCCCCACCGACGCAACGTTCTGACGTTCACGTCACAAGATCGGACCGACCGGCCGCGCTTCGACGTCGACTGCCGTTCACATCCGATTTCGAATTCCCGGATCGATCCTTCCAGCCGCCGACGGCTCAGACGCCGACGGCATCAGCGGTTCGCGCCCGGAACCCACAGCACGTCCGCTTTGCCGTCGTCGTTCGCGATGCGCGATGCCACGAAGAACCAGTCGGACAGGCGGTTGAGGTACTTGACCGCCGCCTCCGTCACCTCCGCGTCCTGGGACAGCCCCATCGTCAGGCGCTCGGCCCGCCGCGTGACGGTCCGGCACAGGTGCAGGTGCGCGGCCAGGGGCGATCCGCCCGGCAACACGAAGGAACGCAGGGGCTCCAGCGCGTCGTTCATCGCGTCGATCTCCGCCTCCAGGCGGTCCACCTGGGCGGGCACCATGCGCAGGGGCGGGTATTCGGCCTCCGCGTCCTTCGACGGGTCGGGGCGGCACAGGTCGGCGCCCAGGTCGAACAGATCGTTCTGGATGCGCGACAACGCCGCGTCCATGTCGCCCCGTGCATGCAGGCGGGCCATGCCGATCGTGGCGTTGGCTTCATCCACCGTGCCGTAGGCGTCGACCCTGTGGTCGGTCTTGGGCACCCGGGTCCCGTCGCCCAGCGCGGTCGTGCCCGCATCGCCCGTGCGGGTGTAGATCTTCGACAGCACCACCATCAGTTCGCCCCCGTGGACCGGAGCCATACGAAGCCCACCAGCAGGAGCACCGCGAGGAACTGCATCCCGACGCGCCACCGCATGATCTTGTTCGCGTGCTTCTTGTTGAACTCGCCACCCTTGGCGAAGCCCCCGATCCCCAGGATCAGGATCCCCAGCACCACGAGGCATGCCAGGACGATGACGTAGAAAAGGGGGTCGTCGCGCATGCGGGATCCTTCGGCCGGTCGCTCAGTTGCGCGACAAGATGGTGTCGAGCATCCTCGTGGAAAGGGCGCGGCGCGCGATTGTGGCCACCCGCGTCGGCGCCGTCACGCGATAGCGCGCCCGCGGGCGGCGGTCGGTCAGCGCGCGCAACAGCGCGTCCGTGACGGCGCGGGGGGGCACCTCGAACCGGTCGGGGGCCTCCGACCCGAACCGCTCCAGCAGCGCGCCGTAGCGGTCGGCGTTGGGCGACGCCCGCCAGTCGATCCACCGCTCGAACTGCGCCCGCGCGTTCCTGCGGAAGGCGGTGCGCACCGGCCCGGGCTGGATCAGCGAGACGTGGATCCCGCTGCCACGCAACTCCAGCCGCAGCGTGTCCGTCAGCCCTTCCAGCGCGAACTTGCTCGCGACGTACGCCCCCCGCCATGGCGCGGCCACGAAGCCCAGCACGCTGCTGCACTGCACGATCCGCCCCTGGCCCCGCGCCCGCATGACGGGCAGCGCGCGCCGCGTAAGGTCGTGCCAGCCGACGACGTTGGCCTGCAGGATGGCGGAAAGCGCGGGGCCGGGCAGATCCTCCACCAGGCCGGGGATCGCATAGGCGCCGTTGTTGAACAGCGCGTCCAGCGTCCCGCCGGTGGCGTCCAGCACAGCGTCCAGACCGCTCGCGATCGTGTCCGGGCGTTCGTAGTCGATCAGCGGCGCCGCAAACCCCAGCGCGCGCAGGGCGTCGCAATCCGCGGGCTTGCGGCAGGCGGCGAACACCCGCCAGCCCAGCGCGTGCAGATGCAACGCGGCATCGCGCCCGATGCCCGACGAGCAGCCGGTGACGAGGATGGACCGCGCCATGGGCGGGGTCGGGCGCGGGGTCTTATGCGGGCGCCAGGAAGCGGCCCGACATGAAGCCGGTCTGCCCCGTCGCGGGATCGCGCAACTCGACCCAGCCCGACGGGTCGTCAGCGATCCGCTCGACGCGCGTGCCCTCGGTCAGGGATCCCACGACGCGGTTCTGCGTCGACGGCCCCGCGCGCAGGTTCACCCGGCTGCCCGTGACGACCAGCATGTCCGCCGCGCCCCCGGATGCCTGAGCATCCAGGCCGATGGCCGGGTCCAGCGCCGTGTCCGCCGCGGGCTCCGCGATCAACGAGATGCGGACCGGCTCGCCGATCGGTGCGCGCACCGTATAGGTCGCGCCCGGATCGGGGGTGGAGGCCGCGATGACCGCCGCATCGGGCACCGCGATGCCGGAACCGCCGGCAACCGCGTCGCGCGTCACGACGCCGCGCGTGCTGGCCTGCGTGTCCAGGATGACGGGACGGTCGTATTCGGCGGCGTTGGCCGCCATGATGGCCGGCGCCTGGGACGGCGCCTCCGCCACCAGGACGGCCTCCTCCGGCTCGCCCCAGATCGACAGTCCCGCGAAAAGGGCGGCGGCGAGGGTGAAGGTCAATCGCAGCATATCAATTCTCTCCTGACGGCAACTCGTCACGCATCGAATCACCAACGCACCGAACGGGGCCGTCGGTTCCCCCGGATGTCGGGGAGGTATCACACTCCACCCCTAGCAGAACCCTCCGCCTGCTTGTCCGCCTAAGAATACGTGAATACACCGTTGCGATGACCGACACGCCCATCGACCCCGACGCCGCCATCGTGGCCGAGCCGCTGCGTCGCGCCATCGGCGCGCGCTACCTGACCTACGCGCTCAGCACCATCATGCACCGCGCGCTGCCCGACGCGCGCGACGGGCTGAAGCCCGTGCACCGCCGCATCCTCTACGCGATGCGCGAGCTGGGGCTGCGGCCCACCGGCGCGTTCCGAAAGTCCGCGAAGATCTCCGGCGACGTGATGGGCAACTACCACCCCCACGGCGACGGCGCGATCTACGACGCCATGGCGCGATTGGCGCAGGACTTCACCATCCGATACCCCTTGGTGGACGGGCAGGGGAACTTCGGCAACGTCGACGGCGACAACCCCGCCGCCGCCCGCTACACCGAGGCCCGCCTGACGGCAGCTGCCGAAGCGCTGCTGGACGGATTGGACGCCGACGCGGTGGACTACCGCGACAACTACGACGGGACCCTGCGCGAACCGGTCGTCCTGCCCGCCGCCTTTCCGAACCTCCTGGCCAACGGGGCCGCCGGCATCGCGGTGGGGATGGCGACCAACATCCCGCCCCACAACCTCGACGAGCTGATCGCCGCCTGCCTGCACCTCATCAAGTCGCCGAATGCCCGCGACGACACCTTGCTCGAACACGTGCCGGGTCCCGACTTCCCCACCGGCGGCGTCGTGGTCGAGCCGCCCGAGAACATCGCCGAAGCCTACCGCACGGGGCGCGGCGCCTTCCGCCTGCGCGCCCGTTGGGTGATCGAGGATCTGGGCAAGGGCCAGTGGCAGGTCGTCGTAACCGAGATCCCCTACCAAGTCCCCAAGTCCCGCCTGATCGAGAAGCTGGCCGAGCTGATCCATTCCCGGAAGGTCCCCATCCTCGCCGACATCCGCGACGAGAGCGCGGACGACATCCGCATCGTGCTGGAACCGCGGTCCCGCAACGTCGATCCCGCCACGATGATGGCGACCCTGTTCCGCCTGTCCGATCTGGAAACGCGGTTCAGCCTGAACATGAACGTCCTGATCGACGGCGTCACGCCGAAGGTCTGCTCGCTGCGCGAGGTGCTGCGCGCCTTCCTGGACCACCGCCAGGACGTCCTGCGCCGCCGGTCCCGCCACCGCATTGGCAAGATCGACCACCGGCTGGAGGTGCTGGAAGGCTTCATCCTCGCCTATCTGAACCTCGACCGCGTGATCGACGTCATCCGCTACGACGACGCGCCCAAGCAGGCGTTGATGCACAGCCCGTGGGGCGAGCCCTACGCGCGGGCGGCGGACGAGGGGGCCTACGTCTCCCCCCTGCCGGCGAAGGGGGATCCCACCTTGTCCGACGTCCAGGCGGAGGCGATCCTCAACATGCGCCTGCGCGCCCTGCGCCGGCTGGAGGAGATGGCCCTGATCCGCGAGCGCGACGCCCTGATGGCCGAACGCGCGGGCCTGGCCGACCTGCTGGACGACGACGCGCTGCAATGGAAGGCCATCGCCGCCGAGCTGCGCGCCGTGCGCAAGGCATTCGGCAAGGGCACCGAACTGGGCGCGCGGCGCACCGGCTTCGATCTGCCCGGCGACGTGGCGGAGGTGCCCCTGGAAGCCATGATCGAGCGGGAGCCGGTGACGGTGGTCTGCTCCCGCATGGGGTGGATCCGCGCCCTGTCCGGGCACCAGGCGCTCGACAAGGACCTCAAGTACAAGGACGGCGACGCCCGCGCCTTCGTGTTCCACGCCGAGACCACGGACCGGCTGATCGCCTGGGCGTCCAACGGACGGGCCTATACGATCCGCGCCAGCGACCTGCCGGGCGGGCGCGGGATGGGCGAACCCCTGCGCCTGATGGTGGACCTGCCGCAGGAGGCCGAGATCGTGGACCTGTTCGTCCACGCGCCCGGCCGCAGGCTGGTGGTCGCATCGGCGGCCGGCGACGGCTTCGTGGTCGCGGAGGACGAGCTGATCGCGAACCGCCGCGCCGGCAAGCAGGTCCTCAACGTCCGCGGCGACGTCGCGGCCCTGCCGCCCGTGGTCGCCGACGGCGACCACCTGGCCTGCGTCGGCGACAACCGCAAGATGCTGGTCTTCCCCCTGTCCGACCTGCCGGAGATGCCGCGCGGCAAGGGGGTGCGCCTCCAGCGGTTCAAGGATGGCGGCCTGTCGGACCTGCGCGTCGTGACGCTCGCTGATGGCCTGCGCTGGCGCGATCCGGCCGGACGGGTGCGCCACCAGGCGGATCTCTCCGACTGGCAGGGCGCGCGCGCCTCCGCCGGACGCATGGCGCCCAGGGGCTTTCCCCGCGACAACCGCTTCGACACCGGCGTCTGACGCGCCGGTCGCGGGCCCGTTCACCGAATATCGCGTAAGGCATTGAAATCGGGACGCCGCCGGGTCACACATCGCCTATCGATGGGGGGTGAAGCGATGGGACCGCTTGGGGCGGAAGGATACGGATCGGACATCCGCCGGCGGATCGCGCTGGCCGGGGCGCAAGGTGTCGATGGTCGTCGGCATGCGTGACGACATGGACGGGGCCGGGGCGATGCCCGCGACGATGGCGGCCGTGTCCCGGCCCGCGTTCCCGGACCGCGTTCTGGTGGTCGAGGACAACCTGCTCATCGCGATGGACATCGAGGACATGATGACCGCGATGGGCGCGGGGGTCGTGGACGTCGCGTCCTCGGTCGCCGGCGCGATGGCGGCCATCGACGCGGCCGCGCCGGACTGCGCCGTCCTCGACGTGAACCTGGGCGCCGAGACGTCGATCCCGGTTGCCGAACGGCTGGCCGCCGCGGGCGTCCCGCTCCTGTTCGTGTCCGGCTATGGCGACGGGATGGTCCGGCCCGACGCGCTCGCGGGCGCTCCGGTGATCGCCAAGCCGTTCACCGGGGGCGCCATGGCCGCGGCGATCCGGACACTGCTGTCGGGTGATTGATCGGATCCCGTCCGTTCCGGCTTGCGCCCCGGGGACCGGCCCGGCGACATGGCCCCGATGAACACGGGCCGATCATCGGGAGGCGCCGCATGAAGACCCTGACCCGCCGCGCGATGGGGCCGCTGGCCCTCGGGGGGCTGGCCGCCTGCGCCGCGCCCGATCCCCTGACCGAGGAGGCGGTGGACCTGGGCCGGTTCCAGCTGGTCGCACCAATCGTCGTCACGCGGAACGCCCAGAAGGTCCCGCCCAGCCGCGACGGCGATTTGGACCAATGGCAGGCCGTGATGGAGGAGGAGCTGTCCCGCCGGTTCGGACGCTATCGCGGCGGCACCGACTACTACATCGCGCTCAACCTCGACGGCTATTCGCTGGCGCCGCCGGGGATCCCCGTCGTCCTGTCGCCCAAGTCGATCCTGGTCGTCACCGCGAACCTTTGGACCGCCGATCCGCAGGAGAAGGTCGCCGGACCCGAGCAGCTGACCACCTTCGAGGGGGCGGACGGGCTGTTCATCGGATCGGGGCTGATGAAGGACGGTGACGCGCAGATGCGCACGCTGGCCCGGAACATGGCCCGCAAGGTGCAGGGCTGGATGCGGCGCAACCCGGAGGCCCTGGGCCTGTCCACCTGAGCGCTTGCGCTCCAACGGCACCCCCGCTAGACGGCGCGCGGAATCAGGACCGGGGCCGCGCGCGGCCCCTTTGCGACTTATGGGGTCACCGAGATGGCGAAGGCGAAGTTCGAGCGTAACAAGCCGCATGTGAACATTGGCACGATTG